>CAWDJA010000028.1:0-176251 GCA_963802485.1 uncultured Actinomycetota bacterium | reverse complement strand
GGCCCTGGGCGGAGTCCGAGCCGGAGAGCGGCTCGGTGAGGCCGAACGCGCCGAGCACCTCGCCGCGCGCGATCTTCGGGATCCACTCGTCGCGCTGCTCCTTCGAGCCGCAGACGCTGATCGAGCCCGTCGCGAGGCCGTTCTGCACGCCGACGAACGTTGCCACGGAAGCGTCGACGCGGGCGAGCTCGAGCTGCACGAACCCGCGGAACACCGACGAGTTCTCGAACGGCCTCGTCTCGTCCCACGCGAACGAGAGGGTGCCGAGCTCCGCGAGGGGCTTCACGACCTGCATCGGGAACTCCGCCCGGTCCCAGTAGTCGGCGGCGATCGGCGCGACCTCGGCCTCGAGCCAGGATCGGAGGTTCGCGAGCGCCTCCTTCTCGGGGTCGGTCAGGAGTGACTCGTAGGCGTAGAAGTCGCTCGCGAGCGTCTCGAAGGTCATGACTGCTCCAATGCATCGTCGGAAGCCACGAGCCTAGGCGGGCGCCCGGGGCCGGTCGTAGGCGTTGGTAGCTTGGACCCAAAGTCTGGGAAGGGACCACCGAGGATGTTTGTGACGATCGGCAACACCCCGCGCGACTACGCGTGGGGATCCACGAGCGCGATCGCGGAGTTCCGCGGTGTCGCGCCCTCGGGTGCCCCCGAGGCGGAGCTGTGGCTCGGTGCGCACGCAGGATCTCCCGCAACGATCGTCGACGCGGCATCCGTCGGCCATGCCGACCTCGCCTCGTGGATCGCCGCGGCGCCCGAGCAGGCGCTCGGTGCTCGACTCGCCGAGGCAGGCCCGCGCCTGCCCTTCCTGCTGAAGCTCCTCGCGGCGGCCGAGCCGCTCTCGCTGCAGGCGCATCCCACGCCTGAGCAGGCGCGCGCCGGGTTCGCGCGCGAGGAGGCCGAGGGCGTTCCCGTCGGCGCGTACGACCGCAACTACCGCGATCCGTTCCACAAGCCCGAACTCATCGTCGCCGTGAGCGACACGTTCGACGCGCTGTCGGGCTTCCGCCCGCTCGAGGAGGTGTCGGGCGTGCTCGCGGTGCTGCGCGCCGCGGATGCCGCCGAGCCCGAGCCCGAGCCGGGGGCGCTCGACCTGCTGGCGGCCCGGCTCGGCACCCCGGATCCGCTGCGCGACACGGTCGAGTGGCTCCTCCGCGACGGCCGGGGCGGCGACACGGGCGAGGCCGTGTGGGTCACGGAGCGGGTCACCGCGCTCGCGGCATCCGAGATCGCCCTGCACCTCGCCGTACGCACTGTCCTTCGAGACCGTCGGCGCGCTCGCCGACGCCTACCCCGGCGACCCCGGGATCGTGATCTCGCTCCTGCTCAACCGGGTGCGGCTGCACCGTGGGGAGGCGCTGTACCTCGCAGCCGGCAACGTCCACGCCTACCTCGCGGGGCTCGGCATCGAGTTGATGGCGGCGAGCGACAACGTGCTCCGCGGCGGGCTCACCCCGAAGCACATCGACGTGACCGAGCTGCTCGACGTGCTCGACTTCACCCCGATCGCACCGCCGAGGCTCGAGCCCGAGCCGGTGGCGCCCGGCGTCGTCGCGTTCCGGCCCGACGTGCCCGACTTCGTGCTCTACCGCGTCGAGGCGGATGCCGCCGGGGCCGACGCCCCGGTCGTGCCGCTCGACGGACCGGCCATCGTGCTCGCCGAGGGCGGCGAGGTGCGACTCCGCGGCGAACGTGGCGTCGCGTCCGTCGCGCGCGGCGACGCCGCCTACGTCACGCCCGACGAGGGCGGGCTGGCGGTCGCGGGAGACGGGATCGCCTGGATCGCCACGACCGGCGCGCCCGCGGCATCCGTCGACTGACGACGCGGGCGGCGTGCGGGCCGGCGGGCGTGCCGGCGTGCGGGTCAGCTCGCGGCGCGCAGGCCGAACAGGCGGCGGTACTGGGTCGGCGTGGTCTGCAGCACCTTCAGGAAGTGGTGCCGCATGACGGCCGCGGCGCCGAAGCCGGTCTCGCGGGCGATCTCCTCGAGCGTCAGCGAGGTCTCCTCGAGGAGCTGCTGGGCGCGCAGGAGCCGCTGGCGGTTGAGCCAGGCGTTCGGCGTGGTGCCGGTCTCGGCGCGGAACCTGCGGGCGAACGTGCGGGGCGACATGAGCGCCTTGCGGGCGAGCAGGTCGACCGTGAGGTCGTGGTCGAGGTGCTCGAGCATCCACTCGGTGACCTTGGCGAACGAGTCGCTGTGGCACTCGGGCACCGGCGTCTGGATGAACTGCGACTGGCCGCCGTCGCGCTGCGGCGGCACCACCATGCGTCGGGCGACGATGTTGGCCGCGCTCGCGCCGAGCTCCGTGCGGACGATGTGGAGGGCGGCGTCGATGCCCGCTGCCGTACCGGCGCCCGTGACGACCTTGCCGTCCTGCACGAAGAGCACGTCGGGGTCGACCTCGGTCTTCGGGAACAGCTCGGCCATGCGGTCGGTGTACATCCAGTGGGTGGTCGAGCGGCGGCCGTCGAGCACGCCGGCATAGCCGAGGGTGAACGCGCCCGAGCACACCGAGAGCACCCAGGCGCCGCGGTCGACGGCGTGGCGGATGACGTCGAGCACGCGCTCGTCGGCGGGGGAGCCGACGAGCGAGGCGGGCACCGCGACGAGGTCCGCCTCGTATGCGAAGTCGAGGCCCTCCTTCACGACGACGTCGAATCCGAGCTTCGTCGGGATCGGACCGGGGTCGGCGGCCACGACGTGGAAGTCGAAGATCGGCCCGCCGTGCTCCCGGCGATCGATGCCGAAGACCTCGCAGATCACGCCGAATTCGAACGGCGCCATCTGCGGGAGGGCGATGCAGGCGATGGTCTGGAGCACGGGGTCCTCCGAATGGCAGGAATAGATCGTTTGGTGGCTACTCTGCCACTATCGGCAGGATGTCGCAAGGAGTACATTTACTGCCATGACCACCATCGTGTTCCTCGTCATCGCGGGCCTCGCCATCTGGGGCGTCCTCGCCACGGTGCTCCGCCTCGACACCGACGGCTACGGTCGCCCCGAGATCCGGGACCGCAACCGGCACGCCGAGAACCTGCCGACCCGCACCGTCTGACCCCGGGCGCCGAGTCGCGCACGTCGATGGCGCGCGCCGTCGCACGCCTGCGGGCGACCGTCCGCGTGACCGCCGGGATCGGCGCGTGACCTCCCGCGACGGCGCTCCTCGCCTCCCCGATACCATCGGGTTGAGCGTGCGGACCTGCCGCGTGCGGGAGGCGGGAACATGAGCTGGCTGGTCACCGGAGGCGCCGGATACATCGGGTCGCACGTCGTGCGGGCGTTCGCCGAGCAGGGCATCGACACCGTCGTGGTCGACGACCTGTCATCGGGCCGGCACGGCTTCCTCCCGCAGGGCACCCCGTTCGTCCAGGGGACGATCCTCGACGGACCGGCGCTCGAGGCCACGATCCGGCAGCACGACGTGCAGGGCGTCGTGCACCTCGCCGGATTCAAGTACGCGGGCGTCTCCGTCAGCCGCCCGCTGCACACCTACCAGCAGAACGTCACGGGCACCGCGACCCTCCTGGCCGCGATGGAGGCCACGGGCGTCGACCGCATCGTGTTCTCGTCGAGCGCGGCGGTGTACGGCACGCCCGACGTCGACCTCGTGACCGAGGAGACGCCGCAGCACCCCGAGTCGCCCTACGGCGAGTCCAAGCTCATCGGCGAGTGGCTGCTCGCCGACCAGGCGCGCGCCACCGGGCTGCGCCACACGAGCCTGCGCTACTTCAACGTCGTCGGTTCCGGCACCACGCGGGTGTTCGACCCCAGCCCGCACAACCTCTTCCCGCTCGTCTTCGACGCGCTGATCGAGGGTCGCACCCCGACCATCTACGGCGACGACTACCCGACGCCCGACGGCACCTGCGTGCGCGACTACATCCACGTCGCCGACCTGGCCGCCGCGCACGTCGTGGCCGCCCGCCGCCTCGACGCGGGCGAGCCGCTCGAGTCCGTCTACAACCTCGGCTCCGGCGACGGCGTCTCGGTCGGCGAGATCATGCGCGCGGTGGCGGCCGTCACCGGCATCGAGTTCGCACCCGAGATCGGGCCGCGCCGTCCAGGCGACCCGGCCCGGATCGTCGCCTCGGGCGAACTCGCCGCGCGCGACCTCGACTGGCGCATGCGCCACTCGCTCGCCCAGATGGTGGAGAGCGCATGGGAGGCGCGCCGCGCTGCGCCCGACGCCTGAACCGGTCCACGCGTCCGTCCGCGAGCGGGATCGGCGACCCGAAGGTAACGTCTGCAGCACGCCGTCGGCGTGTCGCGAGCGCGATGAAGCCTCGACGGCCGCTTGAGGGTTTACGATCTGCGACTTGACTCTCGCGAATTACACCGGTGTAATTGGTCGTGACACACCCTCTGGGTGGTCGGTACAACTGGGTGGGAGACGATATGGGCAATCCTGAATATCGTTCTGGAGTACCTGACGATTGGTTCGTCGATCCGGTAAGGCTGGGCGTTCCGGGGGTTCGGCAGGGGGCCGGCGACGACAATCCGCTGGCATGGCAGAGCGATGCACTGTGTGCGCAGACCGATCCGGAGGCGTTCTTCCCCGAGAAGGGCGGCTCCACGCGGGACGCGAAGAAGATCTGCACGGGATGCGAAGTGCGCGGCGAGTGCCTCGAGTACGCCCTCGCCAACGACGAGCGCTTCGGCATCTGGGGCGGACTCTCCGAGCGCGAACGCCGCAAGCTGCGCAAGCGCGCGGTCTGAGCCTTCGTCCGACGCGACGCCGACGTCGCGTCGGACCGGCGCGCCGGTCATGAGGGCGATCTGATCGTTTCGTGGCGCGCCCGGCTGGGTTGCGGATGCCGCGCCGGGGGCCGCTTAGGCTGGCCCCGATGTTCCCCAGAGTCACCGCCGTCCTCGTCGTTCGTCACGGCGGCGACCATCTCCGGCGCACCCTCGACGCGATCCGTGCGCAGGTGCGCACACCCGACGCGCTCGTGGTCGTGCTCGCGCAGGCGGACGCCGAGGCCCGCGCGCAGAGCGCCGCCGCCGGCGCCACCCATGTCGTGTCGCTGCAGGAGCCCCTCTCGTTCGGCGAGGCCGTGCGGGCGGGCGAGCGGGTGCTCGACGCGCCCTCGTCGGACGCGGACGCGCTCTGGCTGCTCGCCGAGGACTCCGCGCCGGAGCCGGAGGCGCTGGAAGCGCTGCTCGCCACGCTCGAGACGGCCAAGTCCGTCGCGGCGGCGGGTCCGAAGCTCATGGAATGGGACGAGCCGGGCCGGATCGCCGGATTCGGCCGCACCATGACGCGCCTCGGGCGGAGCGTCCCGATCGTCGCCGACGAGCTCGACCAGGGCCAGCACGACGGACTCAGCGACGTGCTCGGCCTCGATCCGGCCGCCATCCTCGTCCGGCACGCCGTCTGGCAGTCGCTCGACGGGCTCGATCCCGCGCTTCCGACCGTCGACGACGGCCTCGACCTCGGCGTCCGCGCCCGCTTGGCCGGGCACCGCGTCGCCGTCGTGCCCGCGGCGCGCGTGCGGTTCGCCGCCGCCGGCGTCGCAGGGCCGCCCGACGACGGGCGGGCGCGCACGCGTCGGCGCCGCACCCGCGCCGCGCGGGCCGCGGCCCTGCACCGCCGACTGGCGTACGCGCCGGCCGCGGCGGTGCCGTTCCACTGGCTGAGCTTCCTCCCGCTCGCGATCCTGCGGTCCATCCGGCTGCTGCTCGTGAAGCAGCCGGGCGCGATCCTCGGGGAGTTCGGCGCAGCGCTGGCCACCATGTTCTCGGGCGTACGGGTCGCCCGCGCCCGTCGCGTCCTCACGTCCTCGCGCACGGTGGGCTGGTCCGCGATCGCACCGCTCCGACTGCAGCCCGACGAGTTGCGTCGTCGGCGCCAGGCCGCGGCCGAGGCGCGTCGCACCAGGGCACGAGGACGCTCGCACGAGCTGCAGTTCATCGGCACGGGCGGCGGGTGGGTGCTGCTCGCGACCGCCGCGGCATCCGTCGGGCTGTTCTCGTGGCTGATCGGCTCGGTCGGCGTGGGCGGCGGCGGGCTGCTGCCGTTGTCGGGCTTCGCCGAGCTCTGGCGGAACGCCGCCTACGGCTGGCGCGACATCGGCACGGGATTCGTCGGCGCGGCCGACCCGTTCAACGGCGTGCTCGCGGTGCTGGGATCGTTCACGTTCTGGGCGCCGTCCTTCGCCATGGTGCTGCTCTGGCTCGTCGCCATGCCGGCCGCCGCCATCGGCGTCTGGTTCGCCGCCTCCCGGCTGACCGGGCGCGGATCGCTCCGAGCCGTCGCCGCGATCCTCTGGGTCGCCTCGCCTCCGTTCCTCACGGCGCTCGCCGAGGGCCGGCCGGGTGCCGTGATCGCGCACGTCCTGCTCGGCTGGCTGGCGTTCGCCGTGTTCGGCGCCGCCACGTCGTGGGCGGCGGCGGCCACGGCCTCGCTGCTCTTCGCCGCGGTCATCGCGGCGGCGCCGAGCCTTGCTCCCGCCCTCATCGTCGGCTGGATCGTCGCGCTCGCGGTGAGCGGCCGCGCCGCGGTGCGCCTCGTCGGCCTGCCGATCCCCGCGCTCGTGCTCGCCCTGCCGCTCATCGTCGAGCAGGTGGGTCGTGGCACGCCCCTCGGTCTCCTCGCCGATCCGGGCCTGCCCGTCGGCGGCCCGGAGCCGACCGCCTGGCAGCTCGCCCTCGGCCTGCCCAGCGGCGGCTGGGGCGGCTGGGACGAGCTCGTGACGGCGGCGACGTCGCTGGATCCGCGAGTCGTCGCCACCGTGCTCGTCGTGCCGCTCGTGCTCGCCGCGCTCGCGTCGACGTTGGCACCGGGGTGGCGCCGCGCCGTGCTCGCCCTCGGCGCCGTGCTGCTCGGCTACGCCACCGCGGTCGCGGCGACGCTCGTCTCCGTCGCCACCGTCGGACCGGAGGTCGTGCCGGTCTGGGCCGGCGCCGGGCTGAGCCTCGCGTGGCTCGGGCTCGTGCTCGCAGCGGTGTCCGCCCTGGACGCCCTCCGGCGCGGCGCGGCCGCCGTCGGCGCCCTCGTCGTGGTCGTGTCGCTCGTTGCCGTGGTGCCGCTCTCGTTCGCGATCGCGACGGATGCCGTGCCGCTGGCCCCGGCGAGCGAGCGGACCCTTCCCGCGTACGTCGTCGCCCAGGCGGAGGCCGACCCGCGCGTGACGACCCTTCGCATGGAGCCCGAGCCCGACGGGGGACTGCGGGCCACGCTGGAACACGGCACGGGCATGACCCTCGACGACCAGTCGACCCTCGAGCAGACCCGGACGGACCTGACCGACGAGGAGGTGCAGCTCGCCACGGTCGCAGGGAACCTCGCGTCGCGCAGCGGATTCGATCCCGAGGCGGCCATGCGCGAGTTCGGGGCGTCGTTCGTGCTGCTCGCGCCCGCGCCCGACGACGGCGGCGAGGCCATGCAGACCGAGGCCAGGGCCCGCACCGCCCTCGACGGGAACGCCGCGCTCGTCGCGGTGGGCGAGACCGACTACGGCACGCTCTGGCGATTCGCCGCCGCGGAACCGGATGCCGCAGCGGCCCAGGTCCCCGCGGATGCCGGCGGATGGCTCGCCGGGCTCATCACGACGATCCAGGTCATCGTGATCGGCGCGGCCCTGCTGCTGTCGATCCCGACCGGGGCGGGACGCGAGGCCGATCGGCGGTCGCCGCGGCGAACGACCCGTCGACGCGGTGCCGGCGCTGCCGGTGCCGGCGCTGCCGCCGGGGTCGAGACCGTCGACGACGACGCCACTGCCGAGGCCGAGACCGTCGACGACGACGCCACCGCCGAGGCCGAGACCGGCGATGACGTCGCCGAGGAGGGCGATGACGATGGCGCTGCGGATGCCGCCGAGCCCGCCGCATCCGTCGACGACGACGACGCGGAACCGGACGCCGAACCCGAACCCGAGCCCGACGACCCGAACCCGAACCCGAACCCGAACGCGAACCCGCCGCCGAACGGCCGACGAACCCGAAGGGGGACGACGATGCGCATTGACCGCAGGCGGGCGCTCCGCATCGGCGGGCGCACCGCGGGATTCGTCGCCGCAGCCGCGCTGGCCGTCGGCACGGTCGCCGCCGCCGCGCTCGTGCCGTGGCCCGATCACCGCGTCGAGGCCCCGTCGGTGCTCGTCCAGCCCGCGGAGAGCCGTCAGCAGCGCGTCTGCCCCGGTCCGCTGCTCGTCCTCGGCGAGGATGCGGCCGCCGCGACGATCGCCTCGTCGGTCGGCTCGGCCGACCTCGCGACCGCCGCGGAACCGGCCGATGCCGCGCTCGAGGAGGTGCCGCTCGCAGCACCCGGCAACCCCAACGCGGCGGAGGACGGTGCACCGGTGGCCATCGCCGCCGAACCGGGCGGCGTCGACGCCGGCATGCTCGCGGGCGCCCAGTCGCAGGGCGTGTCGACCGAGACGCTCGGCGGGTTCGCCGCTGCCGCGTGCGGCGAGGCCGTCGCGGAGGCGTGGCTCGTGGCCGGGGCGACCAACCTCGGCCGCAGCGGACTCGTGCTCCTCTCGAACCCGACCGCCGTCGCCGCGACCGTCGACGTGCGCGTGAGCGGCGAGGCGGGCCCCGTCGAGGCGCCCTCGGCGCTCGGCATCATCGTGCCGCCCGGCAGCCAGCGGGTGCTCTCCCTCGCCGGCCTCGCCCCCAACCTGACCTCACCGGTGGTGCACGTCACGAGCACGGGCGGCGCGATCGCCGCGAGCCTCGAGACCTCCGTCGTCGTCGGCCTCGCCCCGGCCGGCATCGAGCTCACCGGCGTGACCGCCGCTCCCGCGACGAGCCAGGTGATCCCAGGGCTCGTCGTGCCCCAGTCCGGCGGCGTCGAGGCATCCGAGGACCACGCCGACGGCGACGACTTCCCGGCGGTCCGCCTGTTCGCGCCGGGCGATGCCACCGTCGACGTGTCGATCGGCGTGGCGCCCGAGTCCGGCAGCGGCGGCAGCACGATCGAGGCCACGCTCCAGCCCGGCCGCGTGACGGACGTGCCGCTCGGCGTGCTCGATGAGGGCTCCTACACGGTGCGCATCGAGGCCGACGAGCCGGTGGTCGCCGCGGCCCGCGCGACGGTCGGCGGTGCAGAGGGGCAGACGGATGCCGCGGCGCCGTCGGACCTCGCCTGGACGGTCGCCACCGCGCCCCTCCTCGAATCGGCCGTGATCGCCGTGCCGCCCGGTCCGTCGCCGACGCTGCACCTCGTCAACCCGGGCGGTGCTCCGGCGCAGGTGACGCTCGCCGAGGACGGCGCGGAGCGGACCGTCGAGGTGCCGGCAGCGGGGGCCCTCTCCGTCTCG
Source organism: uncultured Actinomycetota bacterium (assembly GCA_963802485.1). Lineage (GTDB taxonomy): Bacteria > Actinomycetota > Actinomycetes > Actinomycetales > Microbacteriaceae > Agromyces. The sequence continues at coordinate 166,993 of CAWDJA010000028.1, read as the reverse complement.
CTGGCGACGCGTCATCCGTGGGCCTCGCCGGCACCGCGGGGCTGCACGCGACCGTGTCGTTCGCGAGCGACGACGAGCTCGCCGCGTTCGGCGTCCAGCCGCCCGGAGCGCTCGACTCGCCCATCCGCGTCTACCCGAACTGACGCGGCCCGCGCCGGCCGGCGCCGACGTCGAGGCTCGCTCAGAGGTGGCGGTAGCGGCCGGGAGCGAGCTCCCACGGGTCCTTGTCGAGGAGCTCGGCGACCGCCCGGAACACGCAGCTCTCGACGAGGAGCTTCTCCTCGCGGTCCTCGCCCTCCTGGAGGCGCAGGAATCGCACGATCGGCAGCCGGTAGAACGTGATGCGCCGCTCGTCGTGCACGACCTTCCACCGGTCGACGTGGTCGCCGTGGATCGCCTCCGCGGGACCCTGCGCCACCTCGAACACGACGCCCTCGAGCTCGGGCCAGAGCCCGCGCAGGTAGGCCGCGGTCGTCGCGACCGTGAAGTCGAACTCGTCGAGGCGGGTGCGGATCGGTTCGAGGTGCGGACCGGTCACGGCGGAGCGCATGCCGCGGCCGTGTCGATCCCGGGCGAGCCGCCTGGGGGAGCGAGGCGTGGCGACACGACGGGAACGGGGCATGCCCTCCATCGTAATGTCCGCACCGCTCGCTACTCTGGTGGAGCCATGAGACGTTGTTCGCGAACCGCATGCGCCGCCGAGGCGGTCGCGACGCTCACGTTCGACTACGCCGACTCGATGGCGGTGCTCGGCCCCCTCGCCCTGACGCGCGAGCCCAACGGCTACGACCTCTGCAGCCGTCATGCCGAGCGCACCTCCGCACCGGTCGGGTGGCAGGTCGTGCGGCATGTCTCGCTCGGTGGGGTAGGTTTCAAGGCATGAATCCGGCAGTGCCCTCCGAGGCTCACGCGCGCCTCGACGCCATCGTGAAGGCCTACGACGTCCGCGGCATCGTGGGCGACGGACTCACCGAGCAGTCCGTCGAGGCCCTCGGCGCCGCATTCGTCGACGAGGTCGGCGCTGCGGGCGCGAAGGTCGTCGTCGGGCACGACATGCGCGACTCCTCGCCCGGCTTCGCCGCGGCCTTCGCGCGCGGTGCCACGCGACGCGGCGCCGACGTCGTGGCCATCGGCCTCTGCTCGACCGACGAGAGCTACTTCGCCTCCGGGTCGATGGACGCCCCGGCGGCGATGTTCACCGCGAGCCACAACCCGGCGGCCTACAACGGCATCAAGTTCTCGCGTGCGGGCGCCCAGGGCATCTCGCTCGACACCGGCCTCGCCGCCATCCGCGACCGTGCCGGCGACGTACCTCGACGAGGGCATCACGGATGTCGCGACGCCGGGCTCCGTCATCGCGGCCGACGTGCTCGCCGACTACGCGGCCCACCTGCGCTCGCTCGTCGATCTCTCCGGCATCCGCCCCCTGAAGATCGTCGTCGACGCCGGCAACGGCATGGGCGGGCTCACCGTCCCTGCCGTGCTCGGCGAGGCCGCCGGCCTGCCTGCGCTGCCGCTCGAGATCGTGCCGCTGTACTTCGAGCTCGACGGCACCTTCCCCAACCACGAGGCGAATCCGCTCGAGCCCGCGAACCTCGTCGACCTGCAGCGCGCGGTGGTCGAGCACGGCGCCGACCTCGGCCTGGCCTTCGACGGCGACGCCGACCGCTGCTTCGTCGTCGACGAGCAGGGCGGCGCCGTGAATCCCTCGGCGGTCGCCGCGATCGTCGCGCTCCGCGAGATCGCCCGCGTCCGGGCCTCCGGCGAGGACGACGTCGCCGTGATCCACAACCTGATCACCTCGCGCTTCGTACCCGAGGCGATCGAGGAGGCCGGTGCCACGCCGGTGCGCACCCGGGTCGGCCACTCCCTCATCAAGGACCGCATGCGGGAGACGGGGGCGGTGTTCGGCGGCGAGCACTCCGCGCACTACTACTTCCGCGACTTCTGGGGCGCCGACAACGGCATGCTCGCGGCGATGCACGTGCTGGCCGAGTTCGGCGCGCAGGAGGCGCCGCTGTCGGAGCTCGCCGCGCGGTTCACGCCGTACGCGCTGTCGGGCGAGATCAACTCCACCGTCGACGACGTGCCCGCCGCCTACACCCGCATCGTCGAGTCGTTCACCGGCCGTGCCGACTTCGACGAGTTCGACGGGCTCACGGTCACGGGCATCACCGCCGAGAGCGAGCCGTTCTGGTGGTTCAACGTGCGGCCGTCGAACACCGAGCCGCTGCTGCGCCTGAACGTCGAGGGCGCCGACGTCGCCACCATGGCCGCCGTCCGCGACGAGGTGCTCGCGCTGATCCGCGGGCGCGTAGCGCAGCGTCCTCGGCCGCGCAGGGCGTCGCGACGTCGGGCCCGCGACCGGCGTCGCGCCTGACACAATGGTGGGCATGGATGCGCCTGTCACCACCGCCCTGCCCTTCAAGGTCGCCGACCTGTCCCTCGCCGAAGCGGGACGTCACCAGCTCCGCCTCGCCGAGAACGAGATGCCGGGGCTCATGGCCCTCCGCGCCGAGTTCGGCGCGTCGAAGCCGCTGGCGGGTGCTCGCATCGCGGGCAGCCTGCACATGACGGTGCAGACCGCGGTGCTCATCGAGACGCTCGTCGCCCTCGGCGCACAGGTGCGCTGGGCGAGCTGCAACATCTTCTCGACGCAGGACGAGGCGGCCGCGGCCGTGGTGGTCGGGCCCGACGGCACGGTCGACGACCCCGACGGGCGTCCCGGTCTTCGCCTGGAAGGGCGAGTCGCTCGAGGAGTACTGGTGGTGCACCGACCGCATCTTCGACTGGAGCGCCGAGGCCGGCGAGGTCGGCGCCGACTGGATCGGCCCGAACATGATCCTCGACGACGGCGGTGACGCCACCCTCCTCGTGCACCAGGGCCGCGAGTTCGAGGCCGCGGGCGCGGTGCCCGAGGCGACCGAGGGCACCAGCCACGAGTTCCGCGTCGTGCTCGACACGCTGCGCCGCTCGCTGGAGCTCACGCCCGACCGGTGGACCCGTATCGCCGCCGAACTCCGGGGCGTCACCGAGGAGACGACGACGGGCGTGCACCGCCTCTACGAGCTGCACGCCAAGGGCGAGCTGCTGTTCCCGGCGATCAACGTGAACGACTCGGTCACGAAGTCGAAGTTCGACAACAAGTACGGCATCCGGCACTCGCTGCCCGACGGCCTGAACCGCGCCACCGACGTGCTCATGGGCGGCAAGGTCGCGTTCGTCGCCGGCTACGGCGATGTCGGCAAGGGCGCCGCCGAGGCGCTCCGGGGCCAGGGCGCGCGCGTCATCGTGAGCGAGGTCGACCCGATCTGCGCGCTGCAGGCGGCGATGGACGGCTACCAGGTGTCGCGCCTCGAGTCGGTCATCGGCGAGATCGACATCCTCGTGACGGGCACCGGCAACAAGGACGTGGTGCGCGTCGAGCACCTGCTCGGCCTCAAGCACCTCGCGATCGTCGCGAACGTCGGCCACTTCGACAACGAGATCGACATGGCCGGGCCTCGAGTCGCTCGAGGGTGCCGAGCGCGTCGAGATCAAGCCGCAGGTGCACGAGTGGCGCCTGCCGACCGGCCGCAGCGTGCTCGTGCTCAGCGAGGGCCGCCTGATGAACCTCGGCAACGCGACCGGGCACCCGTCGTTCGTGATGTCGAACTCGTTCACCAACCAGGTGCTCGCCCAGATCGAGCTGTGGACGCGTCCCGACGCCTACCCGGTCGGCGTCTACGTGCTGCCGAAGCACCTCGACGAGAAGGTCGCCCGCCTGCACCTCGACGCGCTCGGCGTCGAGCTCACCGAGCTGTCGCCCGAGCAGGCCGCCTACATCGGGGTCTCCGTCGACGGGCCCGTACAAGGTCGACCACTACCGGTACTGAACGGCGACGGATGCCGCGGGCTCGCGGCATCCGGTGACCGTCAACGCTCGGGGAACCCCACCGGCTTGGCCGTGAGCACCGGCGCGAGCGCGTCCATGCGTGCGTCCTCGAGCCGCAGCGCCGTGAGGTCGCGGGATCGCCGCAGGGCGACGACCGCGGCGAGGAAGCGCTCGGGCGGCGCATCCGGCAGGGGTGAGACGAACGGGGCGACCTGGGCGGCGAGCGACGCGGCGACCCGGGCGCGGCTCTCGGGAACGAGGTGGTCGACGTTCCCGAAGAACGAGGCGACGCGACGCGCGAGCACGTCGGGCAGGCGTGCCACGTCGGCCGTGGCCGCCCAGCCCACGAGCTCCGCCGGCACCCCGAACGCCGTCGACGGCACCTTCGGCACCCGCTCGACCTGCGCGTGGGTGCCCGCGAGGAGGTCGCCCAGGCGCTTCGACGAGGGGTTCAGGAAGCCCACCAGCACGGCCAGGCCGCCGAAGGTGAGGTAGATCTCGACGACGCCCGTGAGCGCCCGGATGAACGCGTGCCGGAATCCGATCGCACCGCCGTCGTCGCGCACCACGCGGAGCCCGAGGGCCAGCTTGCCGAGCGATCGCCCGCGGGAGGCGGTCTCGACCGCGGTCGGCAGCACGACGATGCAGCCCACGATGCCCGCGACCATGATCGCGCGGAAGGCGGCCTCGTCGACGGAGAGCCCCGCGAGCGACAGCAGCAGCGCCACGACGAGGAGCAGCGACAGGAGCACGTCGATCGCCGAGCCGGCGGCCCTGATGAGGGCGCTCGCCGGCCGCACGTCGAGCGTGACGGCCTCGCCCGTGACCAGCCCCTCGTCGTCGAACCGGGCGACCCGGCTCCGGGCGGCGGTCGCGGAGGCCATGGGTAGTATTCAAGCAGATGGACCTCGACGCGCTCGCCTCCACCCGCCACGACGACTGGGAGCGGCTCGACGTGCTCGCGACGTCGCGACAGCTCGACGGTCCGGGCGCCGACGAGCTCATCGAGCGCTACCAGGCGGCGGCATCCGATCTCTCGCTCGTACAGGCGACCGCGGGGTCGACGGCGCTCGGCGACCGCCTCTCGGTGAGCCTCGCCCGCGCGCGACTCCGGTTCACCGGTGCGCCCGAGAACCCGCTCCGCCAGTTCACGCGGTTCGCGATCGTCGGCCTCCCGGCCGCGCTCTACCGCCTGCGGTGGCTCACGCTCGCGGTCGCCGTCGTCACGTTCGTCGTGGCGGCGCTGTACGCCTGGTGGATCGGCGGCGATCCTCGCGTGCTCGCGGCCCTCGGCACCGAGGAGGAGCTGCGACAGCTCGCGGACGAGGGCTTCGTCGCCTACTACTCCGAGAACCCGGCGGCGTCCTTCGCCGGGGCGGTCTGGACGAACAACGCGTGGATCGCCGCGCAGTGCGTGGCGTTCGGCATCCTCGGGGTCTGGGTGCCCTACGTGATCCTGCAGAACGCGCAGAACCTCGGGATCACGGCCGCGGTCATGTTCGCCTACGACGAGGCCGACACGTTCTTCCTGTACATCGCGCCGCACGGTCTGCTCGAGCTCACGTGCGTGTTCGTCGCCGCGGCGGCGGGCCTCCGGATCTTCTGGGCATGGGTCGCGCCCGGGTCGCGACCGCGCGGCGTCGCCCTCGCCGAGGACGCGCGCTCCCTGTTCAGCGTCGCCATCGGGCTCGTGTTCTTCCTCTTCGTGTCGGGCCTGATCGAGGGCTTCGTCACGCCGGCGCCGTGGCCGTGGCCCGTGAAGATCGGCATCGGCGTGCTCGCGCTCGGCGGGTTCCTGGCCTACATGCTCGTGCTCGGCGGGCGGGCGTGGCGTGCCGGCGAGACCGGCGACCTCGTCGAGTTCGACGCGGGCGCGAGCCGCATCGTCGCCGGATGACGACGGCGGATGCCCCGTCGGGGAGTTCCGCCGTCACCGGCCGCGCGCGGGCTGCGCGGCCTCAGAGCCGGCCGGTCGCCTTCAGCTCGAGGTAGCAGTCCGCGAGCGCCGGCGGCAGCTCGTGCGGCGCCGCGGTCACGGTGATCCCGCCCAGGCGCCGGACGGCCGCGCCCACCCGCTCCCCGTCGAGGAGGCCGCGCTCGGCCGCCGATGCCCCGTAGACCTCGTCGAGCGTGTCCCGCTCGTGGCGCGCGGCGAGGAGCGCCGGGTCGGCGACGGAGGCGACCACCACGGTGTGGCGTGCCGTGAGCTGGGGCAGCACCGAGAGCAGCCCGCGTGCGCTGCCCGGCGAGTCGGCCGCGGTGAGCAGCACGACGAGGGCGTGGTGGCTCGTCACCCGGCGCACGTGCCCGGGCACCGACGCCCAGTCGGCCTCGATGAGCTCCGCGTCGATGCCCGCCATGGTGTCGACCATGCGGGCGAGGAGCTCGGCGCCCGCAGCGCCGTGCACCCGGCCCCGCAGCCGTCGGTCCCAGGCGAGGAAGTCCACGCGGTCGCCCGCGTGCGACGCGAGCGCGGCGAGCAGCAGCGACGCCTCCCAGGCCGTGTCGAGCCTCGGCTCGTCGTCGACCCGCGCCGCGGCGGTGCGCGACGTGTCGGCGACGATCACGATGCGCCGGTCGCGCTCCGGTCGCCAGGTGCGCACCATGAGGCGCATGCTGCCGGGCACCTCGGGGTCGACGTGCCGCGCCGTGGCCCGCCAGTCGATCGACCGGACGTCGTCGCCTCGGACGTACTCCCGGATCGAGTCGAACTCGGTGCCCTGGCCGCGGATGAGCAGCGGCGTGCGCCCGTCGAGCTCCCGCAGCCGCGTGAGCCGCGACGGCAGGTGCACGCGCGAGTGGAAGGGCGGCAGCACGCGGAGGCGGCCCGGCGCGGCGAGCGTCGCCTGGCGGGACCAGAGCCCGAGCGGCCCGGTCGAGCGGATCGTGACCTGCTCGGCGCGGCGGTCGCCGCGGCGCCACGGCGTGAGCTGCAGTGACATCCGCCGCCGTTCGCCCGGCGGGATCCGCAGGCGCGTGCGGTTGGGCCCTGCGACGCCCGCCGAGGGCTCCCAGCCGTCCCTGACGACCGCCCGGAGCACCCGCGGCCCGAGGTGCTGCACGACGAGCTCCGACGTCACGGTCTCGCCGAGGCGCACGCGGTCGGGAAGCGAGCGCGTCAGCGCGACCCGGCGCGGCGACGCCGCGAGCGAGAGGTCGAGCACGCCGGCGCCGATCGCGAGGGCGAGCCATCCGACGAGCGCGAGCCACGCGGCATCCGCGCCCTGCATGCCCGCCGCGACGACGGGGACGACGCCGAGCGCGAGCAGGAGGGCGAACCGACCGGAGACCGCCATGTCAGAGCGGCACCTGCACCTGCTGGACGATCGACCGCAGCACCGCGTCCACCGACACGCCCTCGAGCTCGGCCTCGGGGCGCAGCTGCACCCGATGCCGCCACACGGGCAGGAGCATGGCCTGCACGTGGTCGGGCGTCAGCGAGTCGTAGCCGGTGAGCCATGCCCAGGCCTTCGACGCCGCGAGGAGCGCCGTGGTGGCGCGGGGGCTGACGCCCAGCCGCATCGACGGGCTGCGCCGGGTGGCGCGGGCGAGGTCGACGACGTACGCGAGCACGTCGTCGGAGACGCGCACGGCGGCGGCGGCGGTTCGCGCCGCCGCGAGCTCCTCGGCGCCGAGCACCGGGGTCACGCCGGCTGCCGCGAGGTCGTGCGGGTCGAAGCCGTCGGCGTGGCGCCGCAGCAGCGTCACCTCCGAGTCGCGTTCCGGCACCTCGAGCACGAGCTTCAGCAGGAACCGGTCGAGCTGGGCCTCGGGCAGGGCGTACGTGCCCTCGTACTCGATGGGGTTCTGGGTGGCGGCGACCATGAACGGGACGGGCAGCGGGCGGGTCACGCCGTCGGCCGACACCTGGCGCTCCTCCATCGCCTCGAGCAGCGCCGACTGGGTCTTCGGCGGCGTCCGGTTGATCTCGTCGGCGAGCAGGATGTTCGTGAACACCGGACCCTCGCGGAACGCGAAGTCGCCCGAGCGCGGGTCGTAGGCGAGCGACCCCGTCACGTCGCCGGGCATGAGGTCGGGCGTGAACTGCAGGCGCCGCGTGTCGAGCTGCAGGGTGCGGCTCATGGTGCGCACGAGCAGCGTCTTCGCGACGCCCGGCACGCCCTCGAGCAGCACGTGCCCGCGCGTGAGCAGGGCGATGATCAGCCCGGTCACGGCGCCGTCCTGGCCGACGACGGCCTTGCCCACCTCGGTGCGCACGCGGTTCAGCGCGGCGCGCAGCTCCTCGTCGGTGGTCGCGATCGCGTCGGTCATGGTCGCCTTCCTGTCGGGTCGGTGCGGTCATCGGGTCGGGGCCGCACGGAGGCGGCGACGTCGTGCTCGAGCCGGTCGAGCTCCGCGGCCAGGTCGACGAGCTCGCGGTCGCCGGCCGGGCGGGCGCCCACGAGGAGCCGTGCCACGGATGCCGCGTCGCGCCCTGTCGCGTGCGCCGCGGCATCCGCGACCGCCTCGACCGGCGCCGAGCGCGGCAGCCGCAGCACGGCGGCGATGCGGCCGATCGCGCCGATGCGGAGCTGGTCGAGTGCGTGCCCGCGGGACGCGCTGCGCGCGTAGAGCCGTGCCCGTCCCTCGCTCGTCTCGCCGGCGGGCACCTGCACGGGCAGCCGCTCGACGACGAGCGGCCCGAAGCGGCGACCGCGCCAGACGCCGGCGGCGATGGTGACCGCGATCGCGAGCACCATGACCGGGCTCACCCATCCCGGCGTGAGCTCCGCGAGGGTCGGGGCCTCGGCGGCGTCGGCGTCGCCCGGCCCCGGCAGGTACCAGACGAGCTCGTCGGATGCCCCGAGCAGGCCGATCGCGAGCGCCGCGTTGCCCGACTCGTCGACGTGCTCGTTCTCGAACACGGTCGTCGCGGCCACGAGCGCGACCTCGCCGCCGGATGCACCGGGCCCCGTGACGAGGGCGTAGCCGAACTCGCCGTCGCGGAAGCATCCCTGCCACCCGGCCGCCGCGGCCGCGTCGTCGACGGTGAGCAGCCGCTGGCCGCCGGACAGTTCCTCCGCACGCTCCGCAGGCCCGGCCGTGCAGGCGACGTCGTCGATCGGGCCGCTCGCCGCGCCCGCGAGGCGCACGCCGGGGGCCAGCGCCTCCAGCGCGCCGAAGCCCGGCTCGGCGACCACGAGGCGGTCGGCGGCCGCGGCCAGCTCGTCGAGGCGGTCGGCCCCGAGGATCCCGGCCTCGTCGTAGAGGAACACCGTCGCGCCGGCCGTCGCCGCGTCGATCGCGGCCTCGGCCGTCCGCGCCTCGAGCACGTCGACGCCGTGTGCGCGGAGCACCTGGACGAGCGCCTTCGATCCGGGCGGCGCCGGGTTGTCGGGGCCGAGGATCGGACCGGGCGCGCGTGCACCGCCCTGCACGATGAGCACGACGAGTGCGCCGAGCACCAGCACGGCCGCGATGACGATCCACGCACGCCTGCGCCGGAACGTCTCGCGCAGGGTCGGCGTGACCGCCGCGGCGGCGGATTCGGTGCCGGCCTCGATGCCCGGAGCACCGGCGGAGACCCGGGTCGCCGTCATACGGGGACCCCGTCGGCGGTGGACTCGTGAACGGCCGTCGCGGGCGTCGTGCGGGCGAGCTCGCCCTCGAGGCGGGTCAGCGCGTCGTAGTCCTCGCGGGAGCCCGATCGGCCGAGGTACCGCACCGCGTCGAAGTCCGCGGCGGCGGATCGCAGGGCCTCGGCGTGCGCCGGGAACGGGGCGGCCGCGGCATCCGCGACGCCGCGGGCGGTCGTGCCGGGGTGCACGCGCACGAGGTCGCGATCCACGATGCCGCGCACGATCGCCCGGTACCGCTCCTCGATGGCCAACGGCCAGTCGCCCGCCTCGGCGGCTGCGGCCGCGGCGCGCCGGAGCGCCCGCAGGTCGCGGCGGTCCTGGTCGTCGAAGAGCGGTTCGGCGACCCGGCGCCGTCGGCGCAGTCGGGGCAGGCCGAACACGAGGAGGCCGACCACGACCAGCACGACCACGACGACGAGCACGAGCAGCGCGAGGAGCGGGCCGGGGATGCCCGAAGCGCCCTCGAAGAGCCCGACGATCCAGTCGCGGATCGACTGCATGGCGAGGTCGAACGCGTTGGGCTGCGCGCTCACGTACTCGGGCTTGGAGAGCTCGTCCTGCAGCCACCGCTGCGCCTCGGGCGCGTCGGGATCGAGCGGCGGCGTCTCGAGCAGGGGGTTCAGGACCACGTGGCGGGGCGCTCGCTTCCGGCCGGCGCCGACGCGGCGGTCGCGGTCGACGTGTCGGCGGGGACACCGTACGGATCGCCGACCGGCTGCCCCGCGTCCCGCTGTTCGACGAACCGCTGGAGCTCGAGGTCGAGGCCCTCCCTGCGCATGCGCAGGTCGATGTAGATCACGGCCACGAGCGCCGCCTGCACGACGGCGGTGATCGCGCCGATCAGCAGCGACAGCACGAGGGTGACCACGGTCGTGATGATCGTGATCGTGAGGGCGGCGCCCGTGCCGGTCGGGTCGATCACGAGGGCGAGGAGCGTGCCGATCAGCGAGACCGGCTGCACGACGACCTGGGCGGCCACGTTCAGGATCACGCCGACGAGCAGGAGCACGCCGAGCGTGCGCCAGTAGGCGCCGTTCGTGAGTCGCCACGAGCGGGCCACGGCCGTGCGGATGCCGGCGTGCTCGAGCACGATGATGCTCGGCACCAGGGCGAGCTTCACGCCGACCCAGAAGCCGAGCACGAGCAGGCCGAGCCCGAGGACCAGGGCCCCGACGACGCCGATCAGGATGCCGAAGGGCGAGGAATCGACGGTGGCGGCGAGCAGGACGACGCCGAAGAGCAGGGCGAACGCCACGACCAGCGCGGCCCCGACGATGAGGGTCCATCCGATCAGCGGCCAGATCCGCTTCGCGGCGCGCTTCCAGAGCGCGCCGAACCCGAGCCGGTCGCCCACGGTGCCGGTCGCCACGTCGACCACCATGACGCCCTGGAGGAAGGCGCCGGCGACGACCGACAGCGCCACCGGGACGAGCATGAGGAGCAGGAAGCCGCCGACCGCGCCGGAGAGCAGCGCGTCGGCGTCGGCGCGTCGTCGCGCCCTCGAGACGGGACAGCGTCAGCGTGAGGAAGGGCACCACGACGGCCGCCGTCGCGATCGCCGTGACGAGCTGCACCACGAGCCCGCTGCCGAAGGTGGCGGCGGGATTGCGCCGGAGCGTTCGGAACGGGGCCCACAGGAGGGTGCCGAAGCCCATCGGGCGAAGCGGCAGGAGGCCGGGCTTCGGCGGTGGCGTCCAGCCGCCCGCGCCGGGCGGCGGGTAGGCGCCGGGAGGCCCGTACGCCGGCTGCCCGTACGCGGGCGGCGGATACGCGGGCGGCGAGTACGCCGGTTGCCCGGAGGCGGGTTGTCCGTACGCGGGCTGGGCGGGCGAATCGGGCGGCAGCGGCGGCGGCGTCACGTCGCCGGTCGGCGGGGTGCCCGCGCGCTGCGTGCCGTTCGGGGCCGGAGCCGGTCCGCCGGGCGCCTGCCAGTCGTGATCGGACACCTGCATGCGCTCCTTCCGGCGGGGTGTCCCCATGCTCGCACATTTCGCGTACCGCGAGGCATCCGTCACCCGTCCGGCGCGAGCCGCCGATCGCAGGCGCGCGCACGGCGTCCCAGCGCGCTTCCGGGCGGCTCACGGCAACGAACGACTACAGTGGATCCACTGCCATCGGCCCGCCTCGCGGGCCCCGACGGAAACCGAACGGATGACCCCACGCGTACTCGTCGTCGACGACGACACGGCCCTCGCGGAGATGATCGGCATCGTGCTGCGCACCGAGGGCTTCGACCCGTCGTTCTGCGCCGACGGGTCGGGCGCGCTCGCCGCCTTCCGCGAGACGAAGCCCGACCTCGTGCTGCTCGACCTGATGCTGCCCGGCATGGACGGCATCGAGGTCTGCGGTCGCATCCGTGCCGAGTCCGGTACGCCGATCATCATGCTCACGGCCAAGTCCGACACCGCCGACGTCGTGAAGGGCCTCGAATCGGGCGCCGACGACTACATGGTGAAGCCGTTCAACCCCAAGGAGCTCGTCGCCCGCATCCGCACCCGACTGCGGCCCGCGCCCGACCCCGTGGTCGAGACGCTCGGGGTCGGCGACCTCACCATCGACGCCGCGGGCCACGAGGTGCGGCGCGGCGACGAGCGCATCAACCTCACGCCCCTCGAGTTCGACCTGCTGCTCACCCTCGCGTCCAAGCCCCAGCAGGTGTTCACCCGCGAGATGCTCCTCGAGCAGGTGTGGGGCTACCACTACAAGGCCGACACCCGGCTGGTGAACGTGCACGTGCAGCGCCTGCGCGCGAAGGTCGAGCACGACCCCGACAACCCGCGCATCGTCATGACCGTGCGCGGCGTCGGCTACCGGGCCGGCGCGACGACGTAGGCCGCGGATGTCTGCGGCCGACGCCTCCCCCCTCCTCGCCGCGCGTTCGTGGCGGGAGGTGCCGCGTCGACTCGCGGCGCTCTGGCGCCGGTCGCTGCAGTTCCGCACGGTCATCATCACGCTGGGACTCTCGGGACTCGCGATCCTCGTGATCGGCCTCTACATCTCCTTCAGCGTCGCCTCCAACCTGTTCCAGGCGCAGCGCGAGGCCGTGCTCGAGGCGTCGAACAACGCCACCGCGGCCGCGCAGAGCATCCTCGACTCGTCGGATGCCGCCGACCGCGCGTCGCTGCAGCTGCTCATGGCCTCGACGATCCGGACCATCTCGAGCGTGTCCGGCAGCAACGACATCGCCCTGTTCCGGGAGCCCGGCCAGGATCCCGTCCTGATCGCCCCGCCCGATCGGCAGAGTCCGCGCCTCGGCGGCGGCGTGATCACGCCCGAGCTGCGCGAGCAGGTGCAGGACCACCCCGACCGCGCAGTACTGGCAGTCCGTGGCCCTGCCGAACGCCGACGGCGGCACCGACCCGGGCATCGTCGTGGGCAGCGACCTCGAGGTGCCGGCCGGCCGGCCGCTACGAGCTCTACCTCGGCTACGACCTCGCCGAGGCCGAGCAGACGCTCGCCTTCATGCAGGTCACCGGCATCGTCGGCGCGGCCGCCCTGCTCGCCCTGCTCAGCGCGATCACCCTCGTGGTCGTGCGCGGCGTGATCGAGCCGATCCGCGCGACCGCCGCGACCAGCCGTCGCCTCGCCGCGGGCGACCTCGGCGTGCGCATGCCCGAGAGCGGGGAGGACGAGCTCGCGACCCTGGCCGCCTCGTTCAACGGCATGGCCGACAGCCTGCAGGCCCGCATCCGCGAGCTCGCCGAGCTCTCGGTGATGCAGCAGCGGTTCGTCTCCGACGTGTCGCACGAGCTGCGCACGCCGCTCACGACCATCCGGCTCGCGGGCGACGTGCTCTACGGGCAGCGCGACGACTTCCCGGGCCCGACCTCCCGCACCGTCGAGCTCCTGCACACCCAGACCGACCGGTTCGAGCGGCTGCTCGCCGACCTCCTCGAGATCAGCCGCTACGACGCCGGCTCGGTGAAGCTCACGACGGAGCCGACCAACCTGGTGCACCTCGCGGGCGACGCGATCGAGTCCATGCACGAGCTCGCCCGCGAGCAGGGCTGCGAGCTGCGGCTCGACGCGCCCGGCGGCCACCTCGACGCCGAGGTCGACCCCCGGCGCATCGGCCGCATCGTGCGGAACCTGCTCGGCAACGCCATCGAGCACGGCGAGCGCCGCCCCATCGTCGTCGCCGTCGACAGCAACGAGACCGCCATCGCCCTCTCGGTGCGCGACTACGGCCTCGGCATGAGCGAGGAGGAGACGGCGCGCGTCTTCGACCGGTTCTGGCGCGCCGACCCGAGCCGCACGCGCACCATCGGCGGCACGGGCCTCGGCCTCGCGATCTCCCTCGAGGACGCCGTCGCCCACGGCGGCATGCTCGACGTCTGGTCCCAGCCCGGCAAGGGCACGGTGTTCCGCCTCACGCTGCCGCGAACGCCGGATGCCGCGGCCGTCGTGTCGCCGCTGCCGCTCGAACCCGTCGACCCCGGTGCGGAGGGACCCCCGCCCACGGGCGCGGTCGGCGCGGTGCCCGGCCTCGACACCGGAACGCGGGAGGTGCACGATGCGTAGGAGGCTGGCCGCCGCCGCGGCATCCGTCGCCCTGCTCTCGATGCTCCTCGCGGGGTGCGCGACCATCCCGAGCTCCGGGCCCGTGCAGCAGGGCGACCCGGTGCCGGCCGACTCCTCGCCCGACCTCGACATCGTCGTGGAGGGACCGACCGCCGACGCGACGCAGGAGCAGGTCCTCGATGGCTTCCTCAACGCCGCGCAGAGCCCCCGCAACAACTACCAGGTGGCCCGCGAGTACCTCACGCCGACCTTCGCCGACGAGTGGCAGGCGGATGCGGCCGCCACGATCGACGTGCTCGCCGATCGGGAGCGGGAGGTCGTGGACGAGACCGACGATCCGGATCGACGCCACGCCCGCCGCGTCCCTCCGCGACAACGGGCAGTACGAGGAGCCCGATTCGCGAACGCCCATCCCGCTCGACTACCGGTTCGAGCAGGTCGAGGGGCAGTGGCGCATCTCGAGCGCGCCGACGGGCATCCTGATCGACCAGGTGAGCTTCACGCAGGTCTTCCGCGACTACACGCTGTACTTCTTCGATCCGTCGCACCGCTACCTCGTGCCCGACGTGCGCTGGTACGCCGGGCGGGACTCGGCGCAGACCAGCATCGTGCAGGCGATGCTCGCGGGGCCCGCCGAGTGGCTGGCGCCCGGGGTGGTGTCGGCGTTCCCCGAGGGCGTGCAGCTCGAACCCGCCGCCGTGCCGGTGTCCGGCGGCGTCGCGAGCGTCTCGCTCGCCGGGGCGGCCTTCGACGACCTCGCCACGGTGCAGCAGATGCAGGAGCAGCTCGACGCGAGCCTCATCGGGGTGCGCAACATCAGCGCGGTCGACCTCACGCTGAACGGCGTCGACCCCGATGCGCCGCCGATCGCGAACCCGCCGGTGAGGAACCCGCGTGTCGATCCGCGATCGGTCGTCTTCGACGGCGAGTCCTTCGGCTACCTGGCGACCTCGGGGGAGGGGATCGACCCGATCGCGGACCTGTCCGACCAGGTCGTGGCGCTCGCCCCCACCGGCGCCGCACTCGGACTCGAGGCCGAGGCCGCTGCGGTGCGATCGGCGGAGGGCGTGTGGAGCGTGCGCGCGGGCGAGGAGTCCGTGCTCCTCGACCCGCGCGACGGCCTGGTCGTGCCGACGATCGACGGCGAGGGCGTCGTCTGGTCGGTCCCGGCCGCGTTCCCCGATCAGCTGGTGTGGTTCGCGCCCGACGGGAGCGTGTCGGAGCAGGTCGCCGTGCCCTGGAGCGGGTCGTCGATCGCGGCGATCGAGGTGTCGCGGGACTCGACGCGGATCGTGGCGCTCCTCGCCGACGGCGGGCGCACGCACTTCGTCGCCGCCTCGATCGAGCGCGGCGCCGACGGGCTGCCGGTCGCACTGAGCCCCACGGCGCTCCGCCTCGCCGACATCTCGGGCACGCCGCTCGACGTGACCTGGCTCGACTCCAGCACGGTGGCCTCGCTCACGGGACTCGCCGACGGCGTGACCCACGTCGTGACCCAGGAGCTCGGCGGCTTCGCGCGCGATCGGGACGGGCCCGGCGGGGGCGTCCAGGTCGACGGCGGCAACGCCGATCCGCGCGTCCTCACCGGCCTCGGCCAGCTCAACGTGCAGAGCGGCGTCGGGTGGCAGGTCCGCGCCGGCAACATCCGGTTCCTGGCGTCCCAGCAGCCCGACTGACCGACTCGTCCTCCCCGACGTGTTCCGGGTGGCGTCGTCGGCCGCGCCCGGCCGTGCCTTCGGGTGCGATCGCGCGCGACGCGTCACGCTCGGACGATGCGGCTCATCGATCGCCCCCTCGTGGCCGCGGCGCGACGCGCGGGCCTCGACGCGATCGGGCTGCTGCTGCCCGTGACCTGCGCCGGCTGCGGCATGCCGGATCGCTCGGTGTGCCCATCGTGCGCGGCGGCGCTCGAGCCCGTCGCCGCGGATGGTCGCGCGAGGCGACCTCGCCGTGTGGACGGCGCTCGAGTACGCGGGCGTGGCGGCCGACGTCATCCGCGCCTACAAGGACGACCTGCGCACGGATGCCGCGGCACCGCTCGCGCACGCGTTGGGCGCGGCGGTCGCTGCGGCGCTCGACGGGCGCCGCACCGGCTCCGTCGAGGTGTGCACCGTCCCGTCGACCCCTGCCGCGCGACGGCGCCGGGGCTACGCGCCCGTGGACGCGATGCTGGCGCGCTGCGGCATCCGACCGTCGCCGGTGCTGCGCCTCGCACGTGAGCGTCGGGACCAGGCCGGGCTCGGCGTGGCGGCCCGCCTGGCCAACGCCGCGGGCGGCCTCGAGGCGCGTTCGCCGCTCGTCGGACGGCGGTTCCTGCTGGTCGACGACGTGCTCACGACGGGTGCGACGCTCGCCGAGACCCGCCGCGCCGTGCTCGCCGCCGGCGGCTCGGTGGAGGCGATCGCGGTGCTGGCGGAGACCCCGTTGCGGCGATCGGGACACATGGCAGGAACTCGGGAAACACTCCGTGACATCCACGGCCGGGGCGACTACGGTGGCAGGACAGGCGTGGTCGATCCACCCTTCAGATCCGGGTGACACGCCGGTGAATGGAGGTCGAAATGGAACTGAACATCGTCGGACGAAACCTGGGGATCACCGATCGTTTCCGCGCCTACGCGGCGGAGAAGTCGGAGAAGGTCACTCATCTCGCCGAACGAGCCATCTCCCTCGACGTGAAGCTCAGCCGTCACAATGAGAAGAACGGCAACACCGGACCAGACCGCGTCGAGCTCACGCTCGTCGGAAAGGGGCCCGTCGTCCGGGCCGAAGCGGACGGTTCAGACAAGTACGCCGCGTTCGACGTCGCCCTCGGGAGGCTCCTCGAACGCATCCGCCGCGCGAAGGACCGCCGAAAGGTCCACCGCGGCCAGCGCAGGCCCACCTCGCTCCGCGAGGCGACCGATGTCGGCTTCGCCGAGGTCGGCGTGCAGGCCGCAGCGCCCGAGGTGCTCGAACAGGTGCGCACGGGCAGCATTCCGGTGATCGAGGAGGGCCAGCAAGCCCCCTACACCGAGGAGGACGAGGTCTACTGCCCCGTGGTCATCCGCCGAAAGGTGTTCGCCTCCACTCCGATGACCGTCGACGACGCCCTCTACTTCATGGAGCTCGTCGGCCACGACTTCTACCTCTTCGTCGACTCCGAGACGGGCCGGCCGAGCGTGGTCTACCGCCGCAAGGGATGGGACTACGGCCTGATCGGCCTCGACGACCGAGCGGATGCCTCGTCCGACGCATCCGTACCCGAACTGCAGCGCGCGTCCGCCTGACGCGCAGCCGTCCTCCGCACCCGGGCCGGGCGCGGGCCTCACCGCCCGCACCCGGCCCGCTCTCCGTCTTCGCCCAGCCCGCTGGCCGCTAGCATGGCTATGATGACCGTCTGCACGGCGGCAATGGGCGTGCCCGGGAGTTCCACTCGAGGAACACGGCGCCCGACGAGTACAGGAGAACATTCGTGGCTTCGATTCTGGAAAAGGTCCTCCGCGTCGGCGAGGGCCGAACCCTCAAGCGACTGGAGAACTACGCGGCGGCGATCAACGCCCTCGAAGACGACTTCCAGGCACTCAGCGACGAGGAGCTGAAGCACGAGACCGTCGAGCTCCGGGAGCGCTACACGAACGGCGAGTCGCTCGACGACCTGCTGCCCGAGGCGTTCGCGGCGGTGCGCGAGGCGAGCCGTCGTACGCTCGGCCTCCGTCACTTCGACGTGCAGCTCATGGGCGGCGCGGCACTGCACCTCGGCAACATCGCCGAGATGAAGACCGGTGAGGGCAAGACGCTCGTCGCGACGACGGCGGCCTACCTCAACGCGCTCACGAGCCGCGGCGTGCACATCGTCACGGTCAACGACTTCCTCGCGAGCTACCAGTCCGAGCTCATGGGCCGCGTGTTCCGCGCGCTGGGCATGACGACCGGATGCATCGTCGCCGGCCAGAACCCTGCGGTGCGACGTGAGCAGTACGCCGCCGACATCACCTACGGCACGAACAACGAGTTCGGCTTCGACTACCTGCGCGACAACATGGCGTGGCAGTCGAGCGACATGGTGCAGCGAGGCCACCACTTCGCGATCGTCGACGAGGTGGACTCGATCCTCATCGACGAGGCGCGCACGCCGCTCATCATCTCCGGCCCGGCATCGGGCGAGGCCAACCGCTGGTTCAACGAGTTCGCGAACCTCGCGAAGCGCCTCGCCCCCGGCGAGGACTACGAGGTCGACGAGAAGAAGCGCACCGTCGGCGTGCTCGAGCCCGGCATCGAGAAGGTCGAGGACTACCTCGGCATCGACAACCTCTACGAGTCGGCGAACACCCCGCTGATCTCGTTCCTCAACAACTCCATCAAGGCCAAGTCGCTCTTCAAGCGCGACAAGGACTACGTCGTGATGAACGGCGAGGTCCTCATCGTCGACGAGCACACCGGGCGCATCCTCGTCGGCCGCCGCTACAACGAGGGCATCCACCAGGCGATCGAGGCGAAGGAGGGCGTGCAGGTCAAGGCCGAGAACCAGACCCTCGCCACCGTCACGCTGCAGAACTACTTCCGCCTCTACGGCAAGCTCTCGGGCATGACCGGCACCGCCGAGACCGAGGCCGCCGAGTTCCAGTCCACGTACAAGCTCGGCGTGGTCGCGATCCCCACCAACAAGCCGATGGTGCGCCTCGACCAGCCCGACCTCGTCTACAAGAACGAGGAGTCCAAGTTCGCGCAGGTCGTCGAGGACATCGTCGAGCGTCACGGCAAGGGCCAGCCGGTGCTCGTCGGCACGACGAGCGTCGAGAAGAGCGAGTACCTCTCGCGGCTCCTCGCGAAGAAGGGCGTGCGGCACGAGGTCCTGAACGCGAAGAACCACGCCCGCGAGGCGGCGATCGTCGCACAGGCCGGCCGTCATGGGGCGGTCACCGTCGCCACGAACATGGCCGGACGCGGCACCGACGTCATGCTCGGCGGCAACGCCGAGTTCATCGCCGTGCAGCAGATGCACGAGCGCGGGCTCAGCCCCGTCGACACGCCCGACGAGTACGAGGCCGCGTGGGACGACGTCTTCGCGTCGGTGAAGGCCGAGGTCGCGAAGGAGGCCGAGAAGGTGCTGGCCGCCGGTGGACTCTACGTGCTCGGCACCGAGCGGCACGAGTCCCGCCGCATCGACAACCAGCTGCGCGGTCGTTCCGGCCGTCAGGGCGACCCCGGCGAGAGCCGGTTCTACCTGTCGCTCACCGACGACCTGATGCGGCTCTTCAACGCCGGCGCGGCCGAGAGCCTCATGTCGCGCGGCGTGCCCGACGACGTGGCCATCGAGTCGAAGGTCGTCACGCGCGCCATCCGCTCGGCGCAGTCGCAGGTCGAGGCGCGCAACGCCGAGATCCGCAAGAACGTGCTGAAGTACGACGACGTGCTCAACCGCCAGCGCGAAGCCATCTACAGCGACCGCCGGCACATCCTCGAGGGCGACGACCTGCACGAGCGCACCCAGACGTTCCTCGAGAACGTCATCGACGAGGTGCTCGACGCGCACACGGCCGAGGGAAACCCCGACGAGTGGGACTTCGACGCACTCTGGACCGAGCTGAAGACGCTCTACCCGATCGGCATCACGATCGACGAGGTCGTCGCCGAGGCCGGCGAGAAGGGGCGCGTGAACCGCGACTTCATCCGCCGCGAGATCCTCTCCGACGCGAAGCTCGCCTACCAGCGCCGTGAGCAGCAGCTGGGCAGCCCGGCGATGCGCGAGCTCGAGCGCCGCGTGGTGCTCTCGGTGATCGACCGCCGTTGGCGCGACCACCTCTACGAGATGGACTACCTGAAGGACGGCATCGGCCTGCGCGCCATGGCGCAGCGCGACCCGCTGGTCGAGTACCAGCGCGAGGGCTACGCGATGTTCCAGCAGATGATGGGCTCCATCCGCGAGGAGACGGTCGGCTTCCTGTTCAACCTCGAGGTCGAGGTGGCGCCGCAGGCCGGCGTCGGCGGGGCGACCATCGAGGCGAAGGGCCTCGGCCGGCAGGGTGCGTCCGACGACAAGCTGAGCTACTCCGCGCCGAGCGACTCCGGCGGCGTCGAGGTGCGCAACCAGCGCGGCCAGGTGCAGCAGGCGGCCACCCAGCGCGCGCGTCGAGCGGTCGCGCAGGCGCAGGCCCCCGAGCCCGAGGCGGCGCGCGGCGCGTTCGGACAGCGCACCGAAGGCGGCGGCGGCGAGGTCGCACCGCAGAACCGTGCCGAGCGTCGGGCACAGGAGCGCAAGGGACGCTGATCCCCGTCCTCGATCCGCTGCACGCGTGCCACGGGCATCGGTGCAGCGGATCGAGGAGCATGCGCCGTCGACCGTCGACGCCGCTGCCGCGGAGTGACGAGCGCCGGCGTCAGAGCACGCTGATCGCGCTCGCCCGCCAGCGTTGGTCGAGCCCCTCGAGGCGGATGGCGACCGCACGCGAACGTGCCCGCTGGTGCACCATCACGACGGCCTCGACGACGCCGTCGGCCGGCTCGCAGGTGATGACCGTGCCCAGGCTGAACGCCGGTCGCTGCAGCGCCTGGCCCTTGACGCGTCGCGCACGAGCGGCGAGCACGACGCGCTTCGACAGGTTGCGGTAGACGTCGTCGGTCACCCAGCGTGCGAGCTGGTCGAGGTCGCGCGCGCCGGCGAGCACCTCGATGACGCAGTGGGTGAGATTCCGCAGCAGGGGCTCGGGATCGGGGAGTTCGCTGCGTCGCGCGGGCTGACGGGCGAAGTACTCGTCGTCATCGTCGAGGAACTGCAGGGCAGAACCTCGCGCCGGGGCGCGGCCGGCGGCAGGGCGTGCGGTCATGTCGGCTCCATGAGGGGATGTCGTCGGCCTGTCGGCCCACTGCGGAATCACCCCCGATCGGGGGACGTCGGGTGATCCTTGACTGAACGGTATTGAGCCGCCCCGAGCCGTGTCAAGGGATTCCGGCACCTGTGGAGAACGAATGGGCGTGCGGGGACGTCCGGAGTAACGTGCGTGCATGCGCTGGGACCTGCTGTTCGACGACCTCGAGTCGCAGCTCGACCAGGAGCAGCGCGACGAGGAGCGCGCGCTCGCACTCGAGGAGGAGCGGCTCCGGCTGGGTCGGCTCACGCTCCGCGATCGGCTCACCTCGATGGCCCGCGGCGCCGACCACGACCCCTCCTCGGGCATCCGGATCGAGCTCCGCGACGCCCAGGTGCTCGAGGTGCGCCCACTCGCATTCGGGCGCGACTGGATGAGCGCCGCGCTGGACGCGCCGGGCCGAGGGAGTGGCCAGTGCATCGTGCCGCTCGCGGCGATCGCCGCGGTGCTGCCGACCCGCCCGCAGCTGGAACCGAGCCTCCAGCCGGTGCCGGAGTCATCCGCGCGGCTCGCCGAGCGCATCGGCATCTCGTTCGTGCTGCGCGACCTCTGCCGCCGGCGAACCCCCGTGCACCTCACCACCGACGACGGCCGCGTGCACGGCACGATCGATCGCGTGGCGCGCGACCATCTCGACCTCGCCCTGCACGAGCCCGGCACCGCCCGCCGCGACCGCGTGGTCCACGGCATCCGCATCGTCCCGCTCGAGCGGATCGTGCTGGTCTCGTTCGCCTAGCCGTCGCGTTCAGTCGACGGGGCGCAGGCGGCCGGCGCGAGCCCCCGAGAGCTCGGCAACGTTCGCGAACTCGCCCTGGTTCCAGAGCGAATGGCGACGGGTCGCCTCGTACTGCTCCTCGATCCAGACCTCGAGCTGCGTGCGCTCCACGCGCCACGGTCCGGCGCTGCCGACCCGGATCGCCGGGAGCTCGCCCGATCGGATCAGCGCGTCGACGGTCGGCACGTCGACGGCGAGGAGCTCCGCCGCGTCGGCGACGGTGAGGAACCGGCCGATCTCGTCGCCTGAACCGGGAGAGGTCATGACTCCAGTATCGACCCGGCGCGCGGAAGCGGCCGCGGATGTGGATAACTTCGAGGCGTCCTCTCGGAATCGGGCGACGATGGTGCCCGGCGCGCTCGCGCCCGTGTCAGGAAGGAACCCGATGGCCCGTCGACCGGAACGTTCGGAGCGCGGCGCGCTCCGTCTCGACCCGCGCCTGGTCATCGGCATCCTGCTCGTCGCCGCTTCGACGACGGGCGTCTGGGCGCTCGTGTCCGGCCTCGACGACACCGTCGAGGCCTACACGGTGCGCGAGACGGCGACGCCCGGCACCCGCATCGAGGCCGGCGACCTGGTGGTCGAGTCGGTGCGCCTCGGCGCGACGATCGACCGCTACCTCGTGCCGGGCGAGGTGCCCGACGGCGGACTCGTCGTGGCCCGCACCGTCGAGGCGGGCGAGCTCGTCCCCGATTCCGCCGTCGACGACGTCGATCGCAGCGGATTGGCCAGTGTCGTCGTTCCGACCAGTGGTGCGTTGCCGAGCGGCCTCGGCCCAGGCTCGACGGTCGACGTGTGGGCGGCGCGCGAACTCGAGCGCGGCGCATACGAGCCGCCGGCCGTGCTGGTCGCGAATGCCGAGGTCGCCGCGATCCGGGAGCCCGAGGGAATGGTCGATTCCGGAGGCGCATCCGTGGAGCTGCTGATCCCTCGCGAGAAGGTCGCCGCGCTCCTCGAGGGCCTCACGGCGGGCGACGCGATCGACCTCGTCCCGGCTCGGGCGACCGGAGACTGATGGTTCGGCTCGCCCTCGCCCTGGATCCGGCCACGGAGGACCGCCTGCTCGCCGATGCCGTCGAGCACGGCCACACGATCGTCGCCCGCCTCGTCGGGTGGCGCGACGTGCTCGAGAGCCTCGACGTGCTCGCACCCGACGTCGTGCTCGTCGGCGCGGGTCGTGCCACGTTGAACGCCGAGCTCCTCGCCGGATGCGACGACCGCGGCATCCGGCTGATCGCCCTCGCCGCCGCCGATGCCGATCGCGCGCACGCCGCACAGCTCGGACTCCACGAGGTGCTCGACCGATCCGCGCCCTGGACGGCGATCGATGCGCTCGTCCGGGGCGGGGTGCCCGTGCCGTCGCGGCTCGGCGACCGCGAGCCGAGGGCACGCCGGGCCGCAGAGGTCCTCGCGGTGTGGGGCCCGGCCGGGGCGCCCGGTCGCACCACGCTCGCCGTGAACCTCGCCGCCGAGATCGCGGCGGCCGGGCACTCGGTCGCCCTCGTCGACGCCGATCCGTACGGCGGCGCGATCGCCCCCGCCCTCGGACTGCTCGACGAGGCGCCCGGCCTCGCCTCGGCCTGCCGCCTCGCCGGGGGCGACGCGCTCGACCGTGCCGAGCTCGAGCGCATCGCGCAGCGCTACTCCGCTCCGAGGGCCTCGTTCGACGTGTTCACCGGCCTCGTCGGTCCGAGCCGCTGGCCCGAGCTGGCGCACGATCGCGTGACGGCCGCGATCCGAGCCATCGGCGCACGCGCGGAGTACGTCGTGATCGACACGGGGTTCAGCCTCGAACGCGACGAGGCGCTCACGAGCGACCAGTTCGCACCGCGTCGCAACGCCGCCACGTTCGCCTCGATCTCGGCGGCCGACCGCGTGGTGGCCGTCGGCCTCGCCGATCCGGTCGGGCTGTCCCGGCTGCTCCGCGGCCACGGCGACCTCGTCGAGCACGTCGAGCCCGAACGCGTCGACGTGATGGTGAACCGCGTGCGCACGGGGGCTCTCGGCATCGACGCCCACGCGCAGGTGCGCCAGACGCTCCGGCGCTTCGCCGGCATCGCCGATGCGACCCTCCTCCCGCACGACGGCCGGGCCACGGATGCCGCCATCCTCACGGCGCGCACGCTGCGTGACGCTGCGCCGCGAAGCCCCCTCCGCGCGGCGCTCCGCGAGTACGCCCTCGACCGGATCCTGCCGGTGCCGCAGCCGGCGCGGCGGCGCGGCTTGGCGCTCCCCGCGATCCGGCGCGCCGCCGCGAGCTGATCCGGGGCACGAGCGGGGGAGTCGCGGCGCGTCGCGCGGACGACGGCGCCGGACGGGCGCACTACGCTGGATCTGTGTCGACCCTCAGTGATCTCGTCCTCGCCCAGGGCCGCAGCAGTCAGGCCGACGTCGACTGGCTGCACATGCTCGTCGGCGACCTCCAGCTGCTCGCCGATCTCGCCTTCGCCGACATCGTGCTGTGGGTGCCGTCGGGCGACGACGACTTCGTCGCGGTCGCGCACGCGCGTCCCGTCCAGCGCGGCGACGCTCTTCTACCGCGACTTCGTGGGCCAGCAGATCAAGTCGCAGTGGCGCGATCTCGTGACCCACGCGTTCGCGAGCGCCCGCATCGCCGACTCATCGGCACCCGACTGGTACGAGGAGATGCCCACGCGCGTTCGCGCGGTTCCCGTCATGCGTCGGCTGTCGGCCACCGGGACCCAGCTCGCGCCCGAGCCCGTCGCCGTCATCACGCGGCACACGAACCTCGGTGCGCAGCGCACGCCGAGCCGGCAGGAGCTCACCTTCAACGAGTGCGCCGAGGAGCTCTTCCAGATGATCGCGTCGGGCGACTTCCCCGACCTCGGCGCGCCGACCGGACCGCGTCGCGGCGCCCCCCGCGCATCCGACGGGCTCATCCGCCTCGACGTCGACGGCGTCACCACCTTCGCGAGCCCGAACGCGCTCTCGGCGTTCAACCGCATGGGCTTCGAGGACGAGCTCGAGGGGGAGTCCCTCGCCGAGGTCACCACGAGGCTGCTCAGCGGCAAGCTCGTCGTCGACGAGTCGCTGCCGCTCGTGGTCACCGGACGGGCGCCGTGGCGCACCGACGTCGAGTCGCGCGGCGTCACGGTCTCGCTGCGCGCCATCCCCATCCGCCATCGTGGCGAGCGGATCGGCGCGATCGTGCTGAGCCGTGACGTCACCGAGCTCCGCCACCAGGAGCAGGAGCTGATCACGAAGGACGCGACGATCCGCGAGATCCACCACCGCGTCAAGAACAACCTCCAGACCGTGGCCTCGCTGCTGCGCATCCAGGCGCGTCGCACGCACTCCGACGAGGCTCGCGACGCCCTCACGCAGGCGATGCGCCGCGTCGGCGCGATCGCGGTCGTGCACGACACGCTCTCCGAGGGGCTCTCGCAGAACGTCGACTTCGACGAGGTCTTCGACCGTGCCCTGCTCCTCGTCGCCGAGGTCGCCTCGGCCCACAACACCACCGTCCACCCGAAGCGCTCGGGCTCGTTCGGCGTGCTCCCGAGCGAGTACGCGACGCCGCTGGCGCTGGCGCTCACCGAGCTCGTGACGAACGCGGTCGAGCACGGGCTCGCCGGCCAGGAGGGCGACGTCGAGATCACCGCCGACCGTTCGCAGACGACGCTCACCGTGCAGGTGCGCGACACCGGCTCCGGCCTGCCCGAGGGGAAGGTCGGAGAAGGCCTCGGCACGCAGATCGTGCGTACCCTCATCCAGGGCGAACTCGGCGGCACGATCGACTGGCACACGGTCGTCGGTCGCGGCACCGAGGTCACGATCGACGTGCCGCTGCGGTGGATCGCGCCCGAGTAGGGGTGCGGATGCCGCGGGCGGCGGCGGCGATGCCGACGGGTCCGCCACGGCATTGCCGCGTTCAGCTGCGGTTCAGAGGCTGCCGGATACGCTTCGCGGCGCTGGCGCGCCGTGAGCGCTCCTGCTGCCGCCTTTCATCATGTGGCGCGTCGCTACGCGCCGCACGCCTCATGATGCGCGACGTGCGCGAGCCGCGCGGCGCTTCAGGGCGCGACGCTCGTCCTCGCTGAGGCCACCCCACACGCCCGAGTCCTGACCGGTCTCGAGGGCGTACTGCAGGCAGATCTCGGTGACGGTGCACCGCGCGCAGACAGCCTTGGCCTTCTCGATCTGGTCGACGGCGGGACCAGTGTTGCCGACCGGGAAGAAGAGTTCCGGGTCTGCGGTGAGGCAGGCGGCCTTGTCGCGCCAATCCATGGAGATGCTCCTTGCATGTACTTCGTTCGCAGACGCGCACGATTGCGCTTGCCGTATCCGGCTGCTGCAGGGGGAAAGGCCGAATCTCGGGAAGTAGGATCATGACTGATCGGCTCACGTCCCTGTGAGCATCAATTCGGCCTCATAAATGGTCGCATAGCGGAGAGATCGAATCAATAGCCGTGTATGGGATAACGCTGTGAATCAGGAGCGCGTCGACGGGGATATGCCGCCCGCGGCATCCGTTTCAGGTGGGGTGAAGGCCGCGCTGGTCGTGGTGAGCGCGCTGCTCTTCCTCGAGGCGGTCGCGCTCGTCGCGATCGTCGTCTGGCTGGTCGTCGACCTCGTCACGCTGCAGCCGTCGTCGTACGCGACGGCGATCGCGCTCATCGTGCTCGTCGTGATCGGCGCCGTGTGGGTCGGTGCCGTCGCGATCGCCTCGCTTCGCCGGGCGCACTGGTCGCGTGCGGCGGCGATCGTCTGGCAGATCCTGCAGATCTCGATCGCCGTGGGCGCGTTCCAGGGCCTCTTCGCACGGCCGGATGTCGGGTGGCTGCTGCTGGTGCCGGCCGTCACCGTGATCGGGCTGCTGCTCTGGACGCCGGTGCGGCTCGCCTACACGCGCGCCGAGGACGTGGACCGGGCGCCCGACGGCGCCTGATCCGACGGCTCAGCCGCCGAGCCCGAGCTCGCGGCGGACACGGGCGACGTGGCCGGTGGCCTTCACGTTGTACCAGGCGCGCTCGATGCGGCCGTCCTCGCCGATCACGAAGGTGGAGCGGATCGAACCCACGACCGTCTTGCCGTAGAGCATCTTCTCGCCCCACACGCCGTAGGTCTGCTGCACGGCGAGGTCCTCGTCGGAGAGCAGGGTGTAGTTCAGCCCGTCGCGCTCGGCGAATCGCTTGAGCTTCGCGACGTCGTCCTTCGAGACGCCGACGACGCGCACGCCCGCGCTCTTGAAGGAGTTGAGGCTGTCGCGGAAGTCGCACGCCTCGGTGGTGCATCCCGGCGTCATCGCCTCGGGGTAGAAGTACAGCACGACGCGGGATCCGCGGAGGGACGAGAGCGACACCGGGTTGCCGTCCTGGTCGTCGAGCGTGAAGTCGGGGGCGAGGTCGCCGGGGGCGAGTCGTGCGTCGGTCATCAGTCCATCGTAGGCACGACGGCTGAGTGCCCGGTGCGACGGCGGTGGCCGCCTGAGGGCCGCCGCGACGTCACGCGAACGTCGTGAGCAGCCGCTGCAGCGAGTCCAGACGGGCACGACCGGTCTCGCCGAGCTCACCGGCCGCGACCGCCTCGTTCATCGCGCAGTCGGGCGCGTCGGGCAGGTGGGTGCAGCCCCTCGGGCAGTTCTCGGCGATGCGCGCGAGGTCGGTGAACGCGCCGAGGATGTTCGCCGGATCCACGTGGCCGAGGCCGAAGGAGCGCACGCCCGGGGTGTCGATCACCCATCCGGTGCCGCCGCGCTCGTCCTCGACGCGGAGGGAGATCGTGGACGAGGACGTGTGGCGTCCCCGCCCCGTGACCTCGTTGACCCGGCCGATGGCCCGGTCGGCGCCCGGCACGAGCGCATTCACGAGCGTGGACTTGCCCACGCCGGAGTGTCCCACGAACACGGTGCGGTGGCCGACGAGCGAGCGCGTGATCTCCTCGAGCGGCATCCGCTCGGTGCTCGACCGGAAGACGGGCAGGTCGAGGCCGGCGAAGTTCTCGAGGAACTCGGCCGGGTCGGCGAGATCGGTCTTCGTGATGACGAGCAACGGCTGGATGCCCGCGTCGAACGCGGCCACGAGGTAGCGATCGACGAGGCGGATGCGTGGCTCGGGGTTCGCCGCGGCCACCACGATGAGCATCTGGTCGGCGTTCGCGACGATGATGCGCTCCACCTCGTCGGTGTCGTCGGCGCTGCGGCGCAGCAGGGTCGATCGTTCGCCGATCCGCACGATGCGGGCGAGGGTGCCGGGCTCGCCGGTCGTGTCGCCGACCAGGTCGACGTGGTCGCCCGTCACGACCGACTTGCGCCGGAGCTCGCTCGCGCGCGCCGCCGTGATCGCGCGCTCCTCGCCGCCGCCCTCGTCGACGAGGACCGCGTACCGTCCGCGGTCGACGCCGAGCACCGTGCCCACGACGGCGTCGGCGTGCTCGGGGCGGACCTTGGTGCGCGGACGGCTGCCGCGTCGGTTGGGTCGCACGCGGACGTCGGACTCGTCGAACTCGGGCTCGTCCTCGTCGTCGTCCGCGTCCCACCAGCTCATGCCAGCATCTGCTCCCACAGCTTCGTGAACTGCGGCAGGGTCTTCGAGGTCGACCCGATGTCGTCGACCACGACCCCCGGCACCGCGAGGCCCACGATCGCGCCCGTCGTGGCCATGCGATGGTCGGCGTAGGCGCGCCAAAGCCCGCCCGTGAGCGGCGCGGGTTCGATGCGCAGCCCGTCGTCGAGCTCGGTGACGGCACCGCCGAGCCCGTTGAGCTCGGCGGCGAGCGCCGCGAGCCGGTCGGTCTCGTGGTGGCGGATGTGGCCGATGCCGGTGAACGTGCTCGCTCCGTCGGCGAAAGCCGCGAGCGCGACGAGGTTGGGCACGAGCTCGCCGGCCTCCGAGAGGTCGAGGTCGACGCCGCGGATGCCGCGACCGCCGTCGGCACCCGGTTCGGGTGCTCGCACCGTGAGCCGGTCGGCGTCGATCGACACCCGGGCGCCGAAGCGGGGGAGGATCTCGGCGAGCTGGGCGCCGACCTGCGTGGTCTCGGCCGGCCAGCCCGTGATGGTGACGTGCCCGCCGGCGACGAGTGCGGCCACGAGGAACGGGGCGGCGTTCGAGAGGTCGGGCTCGATGTCGACGTCGACGGCCCTGATCGGACCCGGGTCGACCTGCCACCTGCCGGGCTCGGGGCTCGTGACCGTCGACGCCTCGTGCGGCGAGGGTCGCGATCGTCATCTCGATGTGCGGCAGGCTCGGCAGGCGTTCGCCGACGTGGCGCAGGTCGAGGCCCCGCTCGAACCGCGGCGCCGAGAGCAGCAGGCCCGACACGAACTGGCTCGACGCCGACGCGTCGATCTCGAGCGGTCCGCCCTCGACCCGACCCGTGCCGTGCACGGTGAACGGGAGGGCGCCGCGGCCGTCGTCGTCGAGGTCGACGCCGAGCGCCTGCAGGCCCTCGATCGAGCCGCCCATCGGCCGACGACGAGCGCCCTCGTCGCCGTCGAACGTCGTCGGTCCGAGCGCGAGCGCCGCGACCGGCGGGAGGAAGCGCATGACCGTGCCGGCGAGTCCGCAGTCGATCGTGGTGGAGCCGAGGAGCTCGTCGGCGGGGATGACGCGGAGGTCGTCGCCGAACCCGCCGGTTCCCGGCATCCGCTCGAACCGCGTGCCGAGCGCGCGCAGCCCCTCGACCATCAGCTCGCTGTCGCGCGACCAGAGCGGGCGCGCGCAGCGTCGACGGGCCGTCGGCGAGGGCCGCGAGCACGAGCTCGCGGTTGGTGAGCGACTTCGAGCCGGGGAGCGCCACGACGGATTCGAGCGGTGCCGTGGCGACGGGTGCCCGCCACCCGTCGTCGGGCTCGGTCTGCCTCGCCTCGCCGTACGGATCGAACTCGGGGGCGGAATACCTCGATATCTGCATCGGTTATCAACAGTAGCGTCAGCGAACGCGGAAGGAGATGGTGCGCGTGCCAGTCGTGGTGCTCGAACGCCCAGTGGTCGCACCGGCCGACGATCTAGGATGGCCGGTGATGACTGCCGAAGAGACCGACACCACGCCGACCGATGCGGCGCCCGACGACGAGGGCCGCCCGCTCGGCGAGCTCTTCGAGGAGCAGGCGCTGCCGTTCATCGACCAGCTCTACGCCGCGGCGCTGCGCATGACGAAGAACCCGGCCGACGCGCAGGACCTCGTGCAGGAGACGTTCGTCAAGGCCTTCGCGGCCTTCGGGCAGTTCACGCAGGGCACCAACCTCAAGGCGTGGCTGTACCGCATCCTCACGAACACCTTCATCAACAGCTACCGCAAGAAGCAGCGCGAGCCCTACCAGGGCACGATCGACGAGCTCGAGGACTGGCAGCTCGGCGGCGCGGAGTCGACGACGGCGCGATCGAGCCGGTCGGCCGAGGCCGAGGCGATCGACCACCTGCCCGACAGCGCCGTGAAGGACGCGCTGCAGGCACTGCCCGAGGACTTCCGCCTCGCCGTGTACTTCGCCGACGTGGAGGGCTTCTCCTACCAGGAGATCGCCGACATGATGAACACCCCCATCGGGACCGTGATGAGCCGACTGCATCGTGGCAGGCGGATGCTCCGCGAGTCCCTCGCCGACTACGCCCGCGAGCAGGGCTTCGAGACGGCGGCCAAACCCACCAGGAGGCAGACCATGCCGAGGAGCTCACGATGACCGACTGCGGCTGCGAGAAGGCCCGGGCCGAACTCGAGGAGTACCTGCACCACGAACTGCGCCGCGAGGATGCGGCCGACATCCGCGAGCACGTCGAGCACTGCGCCGACTGCCAGGCGGAACTGCGCGTGGGCGTCGCGATCACCGAGGTGGTGCAGCGCGCCTGCAAGGAGAGCGCTCCCGAGGAGCTGCGCATGGTCGTGCTCGCCCGGATCCGCGACATCCAGTCGGGTCACGGGATCCTCGTCGACTGACACGCGCGACAACGCTGACGCACCCGCGTTTCAGTCTTTCGGTGGACGCGACTCGGTGACGTGAGCCCGTAGCGTCGTTCGGGATGGAACCCGCAACGCACGACAGCCCCCGCCGATCCCGAGTCCCCGCCTGGCTGCGGGTCCTGATCCCCACCGTCCTCATCCTGATCTGGTTCGGCGCGTTCGGCGCCGGCGGGGCATCGTTCGGCGCGCTCAGCGACGTCGTCGAGAACGAGCAGTCGCAGTTCCTCCCCGCCGACGCCGAGTCGACGCAGGTGCAGGACCTCCAGGCCGGCTTCCGCTCGGCCGACGTCATCCCGGCCATCGTCGTGTACGCACGCGACGGCGGGCTGACGGATGCCGATGCCGACGCGGTCGCGGACGACGCGGCCGCCTTCCAGGACGTGCCGGGCGTCGTCGACGACGGGGTGTCGCCGCCCGTCGTGTCGGACGACGGGGAGGCCGCCGAGGTCTTCGTGCAGGTCGACGCGACGTCCGAGGTCGACGAGGTCGTCGACGCGCTGCGCGATCGCGTCGCGCAGACGACGGGCGACGGACTCGAGGCCGCGGTGACCGGCCCGGCCGGCTTCACCGCCGACCTCACCGCCGCCTTCGCCGGGATCGACGGACTGCTGCTCCTCGTCGCCTTCGCCGCGGTCTTCGTCATCCTCGTGGTCGTCTACCGGTCGCCGCTGCTGCCCGTGATCGTCCTCGGCACCAGCCTCACCGCGCTCTGCGCCTCGGTGCTCGTGGTCGTCGCGCTCGCGCGCGCCGACGTGCTCGTGCTGAACGGGCAGACGCAGGGCATCCTGTTCATCCTCGTGATCGGCGCGGCCACCGACTACTCGCTGCTCTACATCGCGCGCTACCGGGAGGCCCTGCACACCCACGCCCGGAAGTGGGACGCCACCTGGGCGGCGCTCCGTGGCTCATGGGAGCCGATCCTCGCGTCGGGCGGCACCGTGATCGCGGGCCTGCTGATGCTGCTCGCGAGCGAGCTCACGTCGAACAAGATCCTCGGGCCGGTCTCGGCGATCGGCATCGCCTTCGCCGCTCCTGACGGCGCTGACACTGCTGCCGGCGCTCATGCTCTGGGCCGGCAGGGCGGCGTTCTGGCCGGTCCGGCCGAAGTTCGGCGCGCACGTCGAGGCCGATGACGTCGTCGGCCGTCGTGGGATCTGGCCGAGGGTCGCGCGACTCATCGCGCGACGGCCGCGGATGACGTGGGTCGTCTCGACGCTGCTCCTCGCGCTCATGGCGCTCGGGATGACGCAGTTGAAGGCCGACGGCGTGCCGTCGAGCGAGTTCGTCCTCGGGGAGTCGCAGGCCCGGGACGGCCAGGCGCTGCTCAGCGCCCACTTCCCGGGCGGCTCGGGCACGCCCGCGGTGGTCATCGCGAGCGAGGAGCAGCTGCAGGATGTCGCGGACGTGCTGCTCGCCACCGAAGGGGTCGAGGCCGTTTCCGTCGTGTCGGAGGACTCGCCGAGCGGCTCGCTGCCCGTGACCGATGGCGGAATCCAGCCGCTGGGCCCGCCCGGCACCCCGGCGGGCGACCCGACCGTGATCGACGGACGCGTGCAGCTGGACGCGACCCTCGCGGACGCGAGCGACTCCGACGAGGCGGAGGCGGTCGTGTCCACGCTCCGCGCGGAGCTCGCGGCCGTGTCGACGACCGACGACCCCGTGCTCGTGGGGGGCACGACGGCGGTCGCGCTCGACACCAAGGAGGCGTCCATCCGGGACCGCACCCTGATCATCCCGCTCGTGCTGGGCGTGATCCTGGTGATCCTGATGCTGCTCCTGCGCTCGATCGTCGCGCCGCTGCTGCTGATCGGCACGGTCGTGCTCTCGTTCGCCGCGGCACTCGGCGTCTCGGCGCTCGTGTTCGACGGCGTCTTCGGCTTCCCCGGGGCCGACCCGGTGGTGCCGCTGTTCGGGTTCGTGTTCCTCGTGGCGCTCGGCGTCGACTACAACATCTTCCTCATGACGCGGGTGCGCGAGGAGAGCGTGCGGCACGGCACCCGTGCGGGCGTGCTGCGCGGGCTCGTGGTCACCGGCGGGGTCATCACGTCGGCGGGGCTCGTGCTCGCCGCGACGTTCGCGGCGCTCGGCGTGCTGCCGATCCTCTTCCTCGCGCAGATCTCGTTCATCGTCGCATTCGGGGTGCTGCTCGACACGTTCCTCGTGCGATCGCTGCTCGTGCCGGCGCTCGCGTACGACCTCGGTCGCGTGATCTGGTGGCCGTCGAGGCTCTGGCGCGCACCCGTCCGGGAATCGCGGCTCGAACACGGTCGCTGCGTCGGCCGACGCCGTCGCGACCGATGCGACGAGCGAGCGCGCCCGCGCGGCATCCGGAGCCCGTGCATCGCGCCTGACGCGACGAAGGGGGCGGATGCCGCGTGGCATCCGCCCTCTTCGCGTGCTCGGGTTCGCGCCTACAGGGTGAGCGCGCGACGTACGAGCTCGGCCTGCTCGGCCGAGTGGCGCTTCGCCGATCCGGTCGCGGGGGACGCGGCCGCGGTGCGGGCGACGACCGACACGGGGCGCGGGCCCAGCTTGTTCGTCTCGATGATGAAGTACGGCCAGGCGCCCTGGTTCTCGGGCTCGTCCTGCGCCCACATCAGCTCGGCGTTCGGGTAGCTGTCGGCGACCGCCTTGAGCTCGCGCTTCGGCAGCGGGTACAGCTGCTCGAGGCGCACCACGGCGATCTCGGGGTTGGGGTGCTTCTCGAGCTCGGCGGCGAGGTCGTAGTAGATCTTGCCCGAGACGAACACGACGCGCCTCACGGCCGCCCGGTCGGTGATGCGGGCATCGTCGATGACCGGCTCGAAGCGGCCGGACGTGAAGTCGGACACCTCGCTCGTCGCACCGCGCAGGCGCAGCATCGCCTTCGGCGTGAACACGATCAGCGGCCGGCGCGGGCGTGCGTAGGCCTGGCGGCGCAGCAGGTGGAAGTACGACGCGGGCGTCGACGGACGCGCCACGGTCATGTTGTCCTCCGCGCACATCTGCAGGTACCGCTCGATGCGGGCGCTCGAGTGGTCGGGGCCCTGCCCCTCGTAGCCGTGGGGGAGGAGGAGCACGACGCTCGAGCGCTGGCCCCACTTCTGCTCGGCCGAGGAGATGAACTCGTCGATGATGGTCTGGGCGCCGTTGGCGAAGTCGCCGAACTGCGCCTCCCACAGCACGAGCGCGTCGGCCCGCTCGACCGAGTAGCCGTACTCGAAGCCCATCGCCGCGTACTCGCTGAGCAGCGAGTCGTAGATCCAGAACTTCGCCTGGTTGTCGGAGAGGTTCGCCAGCGGCAGCCACTCCTGGCCGTTCACGCGGTCGTGCAGCACGGCGTGGCGCTGCACGAAGGTGCCGCGGCGGGCGTCCTGGCCGGCCAAGCGCACCGGAGTGCCCTCGAGCAGGAGCGAGCCGAGCGCGAGCAGCTCGCCGAAGCCCCAGTCGATCTTGCCGTTGCGGCTCATGTCCTGGCGCTTGGTGAGCAGCTGCTGGATCTTCGGGTGCACGGTGAACCCGGCCGGCTTGTTGTCGAAGGCGTCGCCGATGGCGTGCACGACCTCGGCGGAGACGCCGGTGGTCTCGAGCTCACCCGAGACGACCTCATCGTCACGGGTGCGCTCGGTGGCGCCGACGATGGGGATGGCGCCGGTCTGCGCGGCGTGCGTCTCGGCGAAGGCGCGCTCGAGGCGGTCCTGGAAGTCGCGGTGCGCGTCCTCGTACTCCTCCTCGGTGATGTCGCCGCGGCCGACGAGCGCCTCGGTGTAGAGCTTTCGGACCGAGCGCTTCGCCTCGATGAGGTTGTACATGAGCGGCTGCGTCATCGAGGGGTCGTCGCCCTCGTTGTGGCCGCGGCGGCGGTAGCAGACCAGGTCGACGACGACGTCGCGCTTGAACTCCTGGCGGTAGCGGAACGCGAGCTCCGCGACCCGCACGACCGCCTCGGGGTCGTCGCCGTTCACGTGGAAGATCGGCGCCTGGATGGTCTTCGCGACATCCGTCGAGTAGATCGACGAACGCGCGTCGCCCGGCACGGTGGTGAAGCCGACCTGGTTGTTGACCACGATGTGCACGGTGCCGCCGGTGCGGTAGCCGCGCAGCTGGGACATCTGCATCGTCTCGAAGACCACGCCCTGGCCGGCCATCGCCGCGTCGCCGTGGATGAGGATGGGCAGCGTCGAGAACGTGCCGACCGGCTTGCGGTCCTGCTTGGCCCGCACGATCCCCTCGAGCACGCCGTCGACCGCTTCGAGGTGCGACGGGTTCGCGGCGAGCGACACCGGGATCTGGTGTCCGTCGTCGGCGGTGAAGGTGCCCTCCGTGCCGAGGTGGTACTTCACGTCGCCCGAGCCCGAGAAGCTCCTCGAGTCCTGCGTGCCCTCGAACTCGCGGAACACCTGCCCGTAGGTCTTGCCGCCGATGTTGGTGAGCACGTTGAGGCGCCCGCGGTGGGCCATGCCGATGGCGACCTCGTCGAGGCCGTCCTTCGCCGCGCCCTGCAGGATCTCGTCGAGGAGCGCGATGACCGACTCGCCGCCCTCGAGGCTGAAGCGCTTCTGGCCGACGTACTTGGTCTGGAGGAACGTCTCGAACGCCTCGGCCTCGTTGAGCTTGCCGAGGATGCGCATCTGCTCGTCGTGGCCCGGCTTCTCGTACTTGCGCTCGACCTCGCCCTGGATCCACTTGCGCTGCACCGGGTCCTGGATGTGCATGTACTCGATGCCGATGGTGCGGCAGTAGGAGTCGCGCAGCACGCCGAGGATGTCGCGGAGGAGCGCGGTGCGCTTGTCGCCGAACCCGCCCGTGACGAACTCGCGGTCGAGGTCCCAGAAGGTGAGGCCGTGGCTCGCGATGTCGAGGTCGGGGTGCGAGCGCTGCACGTACTCGAGGGGGTCGATGTCGGCCATCAGGTGGCCGCGCACGCGGAAGGAGTTGATGAGCTCCTGCACGCGGGCCGTCTTGTCGATGGCGCTCGCGATGTCGACCGAGATGTCGGGGGCCCAGCGGATGGGCTCGTAGGGGAGGCGGAGCGCGGCGAAGAGGTTCTCGTAGAAGTCGCGCTGTCCGATGAGGAGCTCGTGCACCTTCTTCAGGAACTCGCCCGAGCCGGCGCCCTGGATGACGCGGTGGTCGTAGGTGGACGTGAGCGTGATCGTCTTGCCGATCGCGAGGTTCGCGAGGGTCTTCTCCGACGCGCCCTGGAACTCGGCCGGGTACTCGAGGGCGCCGGCGCCGATGATGCAGCCCTGGCCCTTCATGAGGCGCGGCACCGAGTGCACCGTGCCGATGCCGCCCGGGTTCGTGAGCGAGATCGTGGCGCCCGAGAAGTCGTCGGCCTTGAGCTTGTTCTGGCGGGCGCGCGTCACCAGGTCTTCGTAGGCGCTGAGGTACTCGTTGAAGGTCATCGTCTCGGCGCGCTTGATGGCGGGGACGAGGAGGGCACGGGTGCCGTCGGGCTTGGGGATGTCGATCGCGATGCCGAGGCCGATGTGCGCGGGCTTCACCAGGCTGGGCTTGCCGTCGACCTCGGCGTAGGAGACGTTCTGGCTCGGGAACTCCTTGAGCGCCTGGATGAGCGCCCACCCGATGAGGTGCGTGAACGACACCTTGCCGCCGCGCGAGCGGCGGAGGTGGTTGTTGATCACGATGCGGTTGTCGATCATGAGCTTCGCCGGGATCGTGCGCACGCTCGTCGCGGTCGGCACGGTGAGGCTCTGGTCCATGTTCGCCGCGAGGGTCTTCGGCAGGCCCCTCAGCGGGACGACCTCGTCCTCCTGCGGGGCCCCGGCGACGATCGGCTGGGGGCTGGTGATGGGCACGTCGGCGGGAACGGGTGCCGTGCGCGGTGCCACCGAGGTGGTGCGCGCCGCGGGCGCCTGCCCGATGATCGGCGACGGCGCGGTGACGGGGGCGGATGCCTCGGCGACGGGTGCGGCGGGCGCGGGCGCGGGCGCGGGCGCGGCATCCGTCGGCTGGGGGGCGGGTGCCGCGGGCGGCGCGGTGCGGCGGGAGCGGGAGCGGGCGCGCGCGCGGCATCCGTCGGCTGGGAGGCGGGTGCCTGGGTTGAGGTGTCGGAGCGCCCCTGCCGGTAGTGCTCGAGGACCGGCCACCAGGTTCGGTCGACGGAATCAGGGTCGGCGAGGTACTTCTCGTACATCTCGTCGACGAGCCATTCGTTGGCTCCGTACTCGCCCGCCGTCGTCTCCTCGGATCCCGACCCGGTCAATTGGCTCGACACAGCCTCTCGCCCACTCTCTCCATTGATGCTGGATTCTCTGCCGGCGATCGGCACGTGCGCGCACGCGCTTCGTGCCCGATCACCCACACAAGCCTAAACCCCTCGCGGAGGCCCGGGCGCCCTGCGCGGCGGTAGCGTGGGGCGCATGGAGTTCTACCGGACGACCCCGCGCCACGACCTCACGTACTCCGACGTGTTCCTCGTTCCGAGCCGCTCGGGGGTCACCAGTCGCCTCGACGTCTCCCTCGCTCCCGACGACGGTTCGGGGGCATCCCTGCCCATCGTCTCGGCGAACATGAACTCGATCACCGGCCCGCGTCTGGCGGTGACGCTGGCCAGGCGGGGTGGACTCGGAGTGCTCCCGCAGGACCTGCACCTGCAGGACCTGGACGAGGCGATCCGGTGGGTGAAGGACCAGTCGCCGCGCTTCGACACGCCGCACGACTTCTCGCCCGACGACACCGTCGCCGATGCGCTCGCGGTGCTCCCGCCGGTGCCGGGGCACGGCATCGTGCTGCAGGATGCACGCGACGAGTACGTCGGATGCATCGCCGCGGAGCGCCTGGCGACGGCGCTCTCGGACGCCAGGCTCGGCGATCTCGTGCACGGCGGGCTCGCGTCGCTCGACGCCGACGACGTCGACTCGCCGCGTCGCGCGTTCGACCTCATGGTGGACGCCGGCCTCGAGTTCGCACCCGTGCTGGCGCACGGGCGCGTCATCGGCACGCTGAGCCGGCGGAGCGCGCTTCGCGGCACGATCTACGCGCCGAACGTGGACGCGCTCGGGCGGCTCAGGGTCGCGGCCGCGATCGGCATCAACGGCGACGTGGCCGCCAAGGCGCGGGCGCTCGTGGCCGCCGGGGTGGACATGCTCGTGATCGACACGGCGCACGGGCACCAGGAGGGCATGATCCGGGCGGTCGGCATCGTGCGCGACCTCGACCTCGGCGTGCCGATCGTCGCGGGCAACATCGTGACCGCGGACGCGGTGGCCGACCTCGTCGAGGCGGGAGCCGACGTGTTGAAGGTGGGCGTCGGACCCGGCGCCATGTGCACCACGCGCATGATGACGGCGGTCGGGCGCCCGCAGTTCTCCGCGGTGCTCGAGACCGCCGACGCGGCGCGCGAGCTCGGCGCGAAGGTCTGGGCCGACGGCGGCGTGCGGTACCCCCGCGACGTGGCGCTCGCGCTGGCGGCCGGCGCGGCATCCGTCATGATCGGCTCGTGGTTCGCCGGCACGATCGAGGCGCCGGGCACGCTGAAGCGCGACGCATCCGGCCGCCTCTTCAAGGAGAGCTGGGGCATGGCGTCGACGAAGGCGGTGCGCGAGCGGTTCGACCGGCTCTCGCCGTACGAGCTCGCCCGCAAGGAGCTCTTCGCCGAGGGCATCTCGTCGTCGTCGATCTACCTCGACCCGCTGCGCCCGTCGCTCGAGGACCTGCTCGACATGATCACCTCGGGCGTGCGCAGCTCGTTCACCTACGCGGGCGCCCGCTCGATCGAGGAGTTCCGCGAGCGCGCGCTGGTGGGGATCCAGTCGGCCGCGGGCTACGAGGAGGGCAAGGCGCTGCCGGTCAGCTGGTAGGGCTGGGGACAACCGGCGCGCGGTCGGCGCCCGGTGGGTACCGTGTCGCTCGTGGTGCACCCGTTCGAGATCGTCGCCCATCCCGTGCGTCGCCGGATGCTGGAAGTGCTCGCCGTGGGCGAGCACAGCGCCGGCACGCTCGCCGAGATCGCCGCCACGGAGTTCGGCACGAGCCGCACCACGGCCTCGTACCACCTCCGGACCCTGCGTGAGCACGGTGCCGTGCGGTCGTCGGTCGGTGCCGACGAGCCGCGCTCGCGCTCGTACCGCCTGAACCCCGAGTTCCTCGCCTCCCTCGACCTCGCGGTCGGTGCGCTCGTCGAGCTGTGGGAACAGCGCTACGGATCCGCCGAGGGTCGTGCGCCGGTGCCGCCGCTCGGAGCGGAGCGGGTCCATCGCTTCGGCGAGGCCGAGCGAAGGCGCCGCGCTGCCGCGTTGGCGGAGTGGCTGCCGGACGTGGACGACGCAGACGAGCCGGGTGGCTGATCGACGCGTTCGGCGGTCAGTCCCGTCCTCAGCGGGCAGGAGTCGCCGAGACGCTCGTGTGGGGCTCGCCTCATGTGAGGCGGATTCGACATGAGGGGAGCCGGGGCGGCGGCGTCCAGTGGTCCGAGCGCGGCTGAGCCGGTGAGCCGAGTCAGCGGCGGCAGCGCCTGGGATCGGCGCACTGGCCGCGGCGTGTGTCAAGCCCGTTACAGCTCAGGAGGCGTGCCGATGCCGCCGATATACTGACGAGACAATGGACGATCCTCCCTCTGCCAGTTCGCCCGGCCATAGACCCTCGCCCGTGACCGAACGGGGAGGTGCGGATGTCTGAGTGGATCCTCCTCGGCATCGGACTCCTCCTCACGATCGGCACGGGCTTGTTCGTTGCGAGCGAGTTCGCGCTCGTCAACCTCGATCGCGCAGAGCTCGAAGCGCGCCGCGAACGCGGCGAGACGCGGCTCGGCCTCACGATCTCGGCGTTGAAGATCACGTCGACGCACCTGTCGAGCGCCCAGCTCGGCATCACGCTCACGACCCTGCTCACCGGCTACACGATGGAGCCCGCGATCAGCTCGCTCCTCGCCGGCCCGCTCACCGCGCTCGGCCTGCCCGAGGGCATGGTGCGTCCCGTCGGCGCCACCACCGCGATCGTCGTGGCGACGCTCCTCTCGATGGTGCTCGGCGAGTTGGTGCCGAAGAACTTCGCCCTGGCCCTGCCGCGCCAGACGGCCGTCATCGTGATGCCCTTCCAGACGGCCTTCACCTGGGTGTTCCGTCCCGCGGTCGGCGTGCTGAACGGCAGCGCGAACGCGCTGCTGCGCGGCGTCGGCGTCGAACCGAAGGAGGAGCTCTCGGGTGCGCGGTCCGCGGAGGAGCTGTCCTCGCTCGTTCGCCGCTCGGCGAGCGCCGGACTGCTCGAGCAGGACACCGCCACGCTCCTCGGGCGCACGCTGCGGTTCGCCGACCACGACGCATCCGACGTCATGACTCCCGCGTCCGCGGGTCGCCGCGCTGCAGCGGCAGGAGCCGGCGGAGGCCGTGCTCGAACTCGCCCGGCAGACCGGGTACTCCCGCTTCCCGGTCTACGACGAGAACCTCGACGACATGGTGGGCATCGTGCACGTGAAGCAGGCCGTGGCCGTGCCGCGCGAGCGGCGAGCGGAGGTGCCGGCCTCCGCCCTGCAGTCGGAAGCCCTGCGCGTGCCCGAGACGATGAAGCTCGACATGCTCCTCGGCGAGCTCCGGGGGCGCGGATTCCAGATGGCGATCGTCGTCGACGAGTACGGCGGCACCGCCGGCGTCGCGACGCTCGAGGACCTCGTGGAGGAGCTCGTGGGCGAGGTCGCCGACGAGCACGACCGCACCCGCGCCGGCATCGTGCGACGCGGCGACGTCGTGAGCTTCCCCGGGATCCTCCGACCCGACGAACTGCTCGAGCGCACCGGCATCCGAGTGCCCGAGAACGGCGACTACGAGACGGTGGGCGGGTTCGTGATGGCCGAACTCGGTCGGCTGCCGGTCGTCGGCGACGAGGTGCTCATCGATGAGGGCACGCTCGAGGTGCAGCGCCTCGACGGTCGCCGGATCGACCGCGTGCGATTCGTGCCCACGCCCACGCGCCGAGACCGAGACGGCCGAGACCGAGCGGGGCGAACGATGAGCGACTGGGCCGGGATCGTCTGGCTGTTCGTGCTCCTCATCGCGAACGCCTTCTTCGTCGGCGCCGAGTTCGCGGTCATCTCCGCGCGCCGATCCCAGATCGAGCCGCTCGCCGAGCAGGGCCGACGCAGCGCGAAGACCGCGCTGTGGGCCATGGAGCATGCGACGCTCATGCTCGCGATGAGCCAGCTCGGCATCACGATCTGCTCGCTGCTCATCCTGAACGTGTCGGAACCGGCGATCCACCACCTGCTCGAGGTGCCCCTGCAGCTCACCGGCTGGTCGGAGGGCGTCGTCTCGACGGTCGCGTTCATCATCACCCTCGTGCTGGTCTCGTACCTGCACGTGGTGTTCGGCGAGATGGTGCCGAAGAACCTCTCCTTCTCGGTGCCCGATCGCGCGGTGCTCCTGCTCGCGCCGCCGCTCGTGTTCCTGGCACGCCTGTTCCGCCCGATCATCGTCGCGCTGAACGCCACCGCCAACGGCGTGCTGCGACTGTTCGGCGTGGAGCCGAAGAGCGAGGCGACCTCCACGTTCACGCTCGAGGAGGTGCAGACCATCGTCGACCAGTCCCGTCGCGAGGGCGTGCTCGCCGACGCGAGCGGCACCCTGACGGCGGCGTTCGAGTTCACGACGAAGCAGGTGAAGGATGTCGCGGTGCCGATGTCCGGGCTCGTGAGCCTGCCGCCGACGGCGACCCCGGGCGACGTCGAGCGGGCGGTGGCACGCCACGGCTTCTCGCGCTACGTCATCCTCGGGGCGAGCGGCGAGCCCGACGGCTACGTGCACCTGAAGGACGTCATCGACCTCGACGACGACGAGTTCGACGATCCGCTGCCCGCCAAGCGCATCCGCCGCCTCGTCTCGATCTACGACGGCACCGACCTCGAGGACGCGCTCGCCACGATGCGCCGCCTCGGCACGCACGTCGCGCGGGCGTTCGACGAGGACGGCACCACCACGGGCGTGATCTTCCTCGAGGACATCATCGAGGAGCTCGTCGGCGAGGTGCAGGACGCGACCCGTCGCGGCTGAGGCGCGCCTCGAATCGGGATGACCCCGGCCGCCTCGGGTCGGCGTAGACTGGCGCCGACCCGAGGATCCGAGGAAACATCATGTTCGAGAAGCTCATGGCGACGGCCGTGCTCCCGGCCTCCGACATCGCCCGCGCCAAGCAGTGGTGGCACGACGTGCTCGGTCGCGACCCCGTGTACGAGGACATGGAGGGCGAGGCGCTGTTCTACGACGTCGGCGGCACCATCCGTGCTGGTCTACCGCAGCGAATTCGCCGGCACCGCGCAGAACACGGCGTTCGGCCTCATGACCGACGACCTCGACCGCGACAT
The DNA here is from genome assembly GCA_963802485.1 of uncultured Actinomycetota bacterium. Lineage (GTDB taxonomy): Bacteria > Actinomycetota > Actinomycetes > Actinomycetales > Microbacteriaceae > Agromyces. The sequence continues at coordinate 125,181 of CAWDJA010000028.1, read as the reverse complement.
GACCCACCTGCGGACGCACGGGGTCATGTTCCACGACTACGACATGCCCGGCCTGAAGACGGAGGACGGCGTCGCCGAGTCGGCGAGGAGCGCAGCGCGTGGTTCAGCGACAGCGAGGGCAACATCATCGCCATCGGCCAGTACTCACCGCAGATGATGGAGATGGCGATGAAGATGCGCTCCTCCGCGGCGGGAATGGCCTGACCCGGACGCCTCACCACTCGCCGCTGTTGACCTCGGGCCTGGCCCGGAGGTACTGCAGCGGCCACATGGACGTGTCGGCGCCGAGCTCGTAGGCGGCGCGCAGCGCGAAGTGCGGATCGCGCATCATCGCCTTGCCGAACATCACGGCGTCGACGTCGCCGTCGGCGACGAGCCGCTCGGCCTGCTCGGGCATCGTGATGCGGCCGACCGCCGAGACGCGCACGTCGGCCCGGTCGCCCACGTACTCGGCGAGATGGGCCTGGTAGCCGGGGCCGACCGGGATGCGCGCGTGCGCGACGAGCCCGCCCGTGGACACGTCGAAGAAGTCGGCGCCCGCGTCCTGTGCCCACCGCGCGACGAGCGCCGTCTGCTCCTCGTCCCAGCCGCCCTCGGCCCAGTCGGTCGCCGAGAAGCGCACGAAGAGCGGCATCCGCTCGCCGATCTCGGCGCGAACGACGCGCACCAGCTCGAGCAGCAGTCGGGCTCGATTCTCGAGCGGACCGCCCCACCGGTCGTCGCGGCGGTTCGAGAGCGGCGACAGGAACTGGTGCACGAGGTACCCGTGCGCGGCGTGGACCTCGACCACGTCGAACCCCGCCGCGACGGCGCGGCGGGCGGCGAGTCGGAACTCCTCGATCACGCCGAGCACGCCCGCCTCGTCGAGGGCGACCGGCTCCCGGAGTCCGTCGAACGCGACCGCCGAGGGGGCGACGGTCGTCCAGCCGCCCTCGTCGAGGGGCTGCGAGCCGGAGCGGCGTATCGTCTCGGGCCAGACCGAGGCCTTGCGCCCGGCGTGCGCGAGCTGGATGCCCGATGCGGCACCCTGCGAGCGGATGAACCGCGTGATCCGGCTCCAGGCCTCGGCCTGCTCGTCGTTCCAGAGGCCGGTGTCGTAGTCGGAGATGCGACCCTCGGGGCCGACCGCGGTCGCCTCCGCGACCACGAGCCCGGCGCCGCCGGCCGCCATCGCGCCGAGGTGCACGAGGTGCCAGTCGTGCGGCACGCCGTCGCGAGCCGTCACCGAGTACTGGCAGAGCGGCGGGACCCAGACGCGATTGCGGATGGTGAGGCCGCGGATCGTGATCGGGCGGAAGAGCGCCGGCGAACCGGGTGACGCATCGTCGGGCCGGGCGACGGCCTCGGGCCCGCTCATGCGGCGAGGCTCCGGAGCCACGCCTCGAGTGCCGCGGCATCCGTGAACACGTGACCGTCGCCGCCCACCGCCCGCGCACCCTCGACGTTCTCCGACTTGTTGTCGACGAAGAGCAACTCCGACGGCGTGATGCCCAGCTCGTCGATCACGTGCTCGTAGATCGCCGCGTGCGGCTTGACCAGCCCGAGCTCGCCGCTGACGAACACGCGCTCGAACAGCGGGCGCGAAGGATCCGGAGCGGAGCCACCCGGAGAAGTCGGCGCCGGCGTTCGACAGGAGGGCGAGCCGGGTGCCGCCCTCGGCGAGGGCGTGCAGCACCCGCAGGGTGCCCGGGTCGACGCTCAGCCAGCCGCGGTGGTCGATCGCCCACAGCTCGTGCACGTCGACCGCATCCCACTCGACGCCGACGTCGCGCGCGACGGCCGCCCAGTACTCGGCGATCGACGCCGTGCCCTGGTCGAGCGGTTCGCGGTGCGCCCAGTAGGCGGCCCAGAACGAGTCCGCCGCGACGCCGGCGCGGGCGACGAGCCGTTCGCGGTCGGCGTCCGTCGGCTCCTGGGAGATCACCTCGCCGTAGTCGAACACGACGACGCGAGGAGCGAGGCTGATCGGTGCGGGGGCTGTCGGAGGCATCCACCCCAACCTATCGTTGGACCATGACGACCGTGTGGCAGGAGTGGACCGCCGACGACGCGGCCGGATGGGTCGCCGCACCCGCGGCCGGCGACGACAAGTACTCGCGCGGCGTGCTCGGGGTCGTCACCGGTTCGCAGGAGTTCCCGGGGGCCGCGGTGCTCGGGGTCGAGGCGGCGCACCGGACGGGCATCGGCATGGTGCGATACATCGGGCCGCGGTCGGTCCGGCAGGCCGTGCTGGCACGCCGCCCCGAGACCGTCGCCGTCGCCGGGCGGGTGCAGGCGTGGCTCATCGGCTCGGGCATCGACCAGTCGCGGCGCTCCTTCGTGCTGCTCGGCGACCTCGGGCACGCGCTCGCCGCCCAGGTGCCCGTGGTGGTCGACGCCGGCGCGCTCGACCTGGTCGGCACGCACACCGCGCCCACCGTGATCACGCCGCACGCCGGGGAGCTCGCCGGCCTCCTCACCGCGAGGGAGGTGCCCGACGACCGTCGAGGAGGTACGCGCCGCGCCCGGCGAATGGGCCGAGCGGGCCGCGGCCGAACTCGGCGTGGCCGTGCTCCTGAAGGGCGCCGTCACGTACGTGTGCGACCCCGACGGTGATCGCTACACCGTGACGGCTCCCACCCACTGGCTCGCGACCGCAGGCAGCGGCGATGTGCTCGGCGGCATCCTCGGAGCGCTCGTCGCGACGCACCATGCGCGGCTCGCAGCGGATGCCGAGGTCCTCACGGCGCTCGCCGCGACCGCGGCGTGGGTGCACGGCGAGGCGGCTCGACGCGCCGAGCGCCGAGGTCGGCGGGGGACCGGTGACGGCGCTCGACATCGCCGAGGCCGTGCCCGGGGTGATCGGCGCCCTGCTCGCACGCTGAGCGGAACGCCCGGGCCGGCAGGGCGACCTGCGCGCTGGGCGTGCGCATGCCGCAGGGTCGGTCGGATAGGCTCTCGCCATGACGGTGGGGGAGCCTACGCGAGGCATCCGTGTCGCGGGGTCACCGCATCCGCCGGTTCGTCGGCAGCCGCGCCGCCCTCTGGCTCGCCTTCGCGATCGTGCACGGCGCGCTCGTCTGGCTGAACCTCACGGCCCGCGGCTACCCGATGGGCGACGTGACCGGGGTCTACCGCGTCTGGGCCGAGAACGCCGCCGCCGGGTACGTGCGCATGGGCATCGACGCGCCGTGGGTCTACCCGATCCTCGCGTTCGCGCCGATGGCCGCCTCGCTCGCGTTCGGATCCGAGTGGTACGGGCAGACCTGGCTCGCGATCGTCGTGCTGCTCGACGCGGCGGCGTTCGCGATCCTCCTCGGCGACCGGCGGCTCTCCCGCACGCGGCGGATCGCGGCGTGGTGGTGGCTCGGGTTCCTCGCCCTGCTCGGTCCGATCGCGCTCGGACGCATCGACGCGGTCACGGTGCCGCTCGCCCTCACGGGGCTGCTCTGGGCGGCGGGGCGGCCGCGCGTCGCCGCGACCCTCCTGACCATCGGCGCCTGGGTGAAGGTGTGGCCGGCCGCGCTGCTCGTGTCCGTCGTGATCGCCTCGCGCAAGCGATGGGACGTGGTCCACCGTCGCCGTCGCGCTCAGCGTGGGGATCCTCGGCGTCAGCCTGCTCGCCGGCGTCGGGGCTGAACGCGCTCGGGTTCGTCGCCGAGCAGGCGGGCCGCGGCCTCCAGGTCGAGGCGCCCATCGCCGCCGTGTGGCTGTGGCAGATGGTCGCGGGGTCGCCGGGCGGTCGACATCGTCTACGACCGCGAGATCCTCACGTTCCAGATCTCGGGTCCGGGGGCGGATGCCGCGGCCGCGTTCACCACGCCGGTGATGGCGGTCGGGCGTGGCGATCGTCCTGCTCCTCGGCATCCGGGCCGTGCGGCGCGGCGCTGCCTTCGGCCGCCTGCTCCCCGCGCTGGCCCTGTCGTTCGTGGTGGTGCTCATGCTCGCGAACAAGGTCGGCTCGCCGCAGTTCGTGACGTGGCTCGCGGCGCCGATCATCCTCGGCCTCGTCCTGCGGCCGCGCCGGTTCCTGGTGCCGGCGGTGCTCGCGGCCGCGATCGCCCTCCTCACGCACGTGCTCTACCCGTACCTGTACGGGTGGCTCCTCGTCGCGCATCCCGCCTTCGTGCTGCTGGTCACGGTCAAGGCGGGGCTGCTGGTCGCGCTGCTCGTGTGGGGGATCCGCGCGGTATGGCAGGCCGGCGGCATCCGGGATCGCTCGGGCCTCCACCGGGGACTGGCGCCGGAACGACTGGCGCGAGAATAGGACGTCGAGAATAGGACGTCGAGGGTTGGAGTCGAACATGTTGGTGGCATTCTCCGTCGCGCCGAGCGGCACCGGACGGGCGGACGGGTCCGTGCACGACGCGGTCGCGGCGGCGGTGAGGATCGTGCGCGAGTCGGGCCTCCCGAACCGGACGACCTCGATGTTCACCGAGCTGGAGGGCGAGTGGGACGAGGTCTTCGACGTCGTGCGCCGCGCCACGGAGGCGGTCGGCGAGTACGGCTCGCGCGTCTCGCTCGTGTTGAAGGCCGACATCCGGCCCGGCTACGCCGGGGAGCTGGACGCGAAGGTCGAGCGACTCGAGGCCGCGATCGGCGACGACTGAGTCGTCCGCCTCGGACGGCTGGGGATGATTCGTGCGCGCGACGTCATCGGCTTGTCGAATCGATTCGATCCATGCGAGAATCGACGCGTGACCCTCCTCTCAGACGGGCCGACGACGTTGTCGCCGGCCCGTATTCGTTTCGCGCTGCTGGCACTCGCCCTCGGCGGCTTCGGCATCGGCTCCACCGAGTTCGTGGCCATGGGGCTGCTGCCGAACATCGCCCAGGACCTGCTGCCGGGCGTCTACGCGCAGTCGCCCGAGGAGGCCAACGCGGCGGCCGGGTGGATCATCTCGGCGTACGCGCTCGGGGTCGTCGTCGGTGCGCCGACGATCGCCGCGGCCGCGGCCAGGTGGCCGCGCAAGCGCCTCCTGCTCGCCCTGCTCACGGCATTCACGCTCGGCACCGATCGCCTCTGCGCTCCTGCCGACCTTCGAGCTCGTGCTCGTCGCACGGTTCCTCGCGGCGGTGCCGCACGGCGCCTACTTCGGCATCGCCTCCCTCGTGGCCGCGAGCCTCATGGGACCGGGCAAGCGCGCCCGAGGCGTCGCGCTGGTGCTGTCCGGCCTCACGATCGCGAACGTCATCGGCGTCCCGGCGATCACCTGGCTCGGCCAGGCCGCCGGCTGGCGCGTCGCATACCTCGCCGTCGCGGGCATCTTCGCCCTCACCTTCGTCGCCGTCGCGCTCGCCGTGCCGTGGCAGGCGGGCGACCCGTACGCGACCATGAAGCGCGAGCTCCGCGCGTTCAGCCGCGCCCAGGTGTGGTTCGCGCTCGGGATCGGCGCGATCGGCTTCGGCGGCCTCTTCGCGGTGTACAGCTACGTCGCGCCGCTGGCGACGGAGGTGACCGGACTCGCGCCGGCGATGGTGCCGGTCGTGCTCATCGTGTTCGGCCTCGGCATGACGATCGGCAACCTGGTGGGCGGACGACTGGCCGACTGGAGCGTCCGCCGCAGCATGTACGTGTTCTTCGCGGTCCTCGCCGCAGCCCTGGTGCTGCTCGGCTTCACGGTGGCGAACCCCGTCGGGCTGTTCACCGGGGTCTTCCTGGTGGGGGCCTCCTCGGCGGCCCTGTCGCCCACGATCCAGGCGCGGCTCATGGACGTCGCCCGCGACAGCCAGTCGATCGCGGCCGCACTCAACCACTCGGCCCTCAACATCGGCAACAGCCTCGGTGCCCTCCTCGGCGGCCTCGCGATCGCCGGCGGCCTCGGCTACGTCGCCCCGATCTGGATCGGCCTCGTGCTCACGATCGCGGGCGTGATGCTCACGCTCGCCTCGTTCGCGCTCGATCGCTCGCGCGGTCGACGCGGCGTCGTCGTGCCGTACGCCACCGGCGCGGTCGAGGTCGTCGAGCCGTGACGGGTCTGCCGCCCGGCGACGCCCGGCCGCGGCATCCGCTCAGTCGGACTGCAGCAGGATCCCGTCGAGGATCGCCCGCTTGCGCAGTGCGACCTTGGTGCCCACGTCGAAGCCGGCGACGCGATACTTCTCGCGGATGCGCTTGAGGTAGCTCTTGGCCGTCTCCTCGGAGATCCCGAGCTGGAAGGCCACGGCCTTCACGGGCTGGCCCGCGCCGTAGAGGGCCATCACGCGGCGCTCCTGTGCGGAGAGCTTCGGCACGGCTCCTTCGTCGGCGAGCGCGTCCTCGAGCTCGGGCGTCAGGTACGAATCGCCCACGCGCGCGGCGCGGATCGCCTCGATGATGTTCTCGACGGGCTCCGACTTGACGAGGTAGCCGAGCGCGCCCGAGCCGAGCGCCTCGCGCACCACGGCGGGCTCGGAGTACGTGCTCATGAGCATGGTCTGCACGCCGGCCGTCTTCAGCATCGACAGCTTGAGCGAGATCGGGATGTTGTCGCGCAGGTCGAGGTCGAGCAGGACCACGTCGACCGGGAACTCGGGGTGCGCGAGCAGCTCGGACCAGGACGGCACGGCCGCCACGAGCTCGATGTCGGATGCCGCGCCGCGGAGCCATTCGGAGAGGGCGCCGAGCAGCATCCGGTGGTCGTCGACGATCGCGAGCCGTATCGGTGAATCGGTCTCAGCCATTCAGCTTCCCCTCGATCGAGCGGCCCCACGGGCCGATGAGCTGCCTGCGTGGATGTTCGGGGTGACCCGGCAGGCGATGTCGATCCGGAAACCATCGGCCCCCGTCACCACGTTGTGGATTCCGACACTAGTGATAGCGTCCCACGTCGCGGGGTCCACACGGCGTCGTGCAACGCCGGACACGTCGATCATCATGTCGAATCCGGCATCCGGATCGGATTCGTCCGACCGCTCGCGGCACGTGACGTGCACCAGGAGCGGCGGTCCGGCGCCCTTCGGGCGGCTCGGCGACGAGGAGCCACAGCGCGAGCAGCAGCCCGTCGCGCTGCTCCTGGGAGAGCAGCCCGGCCGAGCCGAGCGGGTCGTCGACCGTGACCCGGTGGCTGAGGTAGGCCGACTCCGTCACCGCGTGGCGCAGCCAGGTGTCGGTCCGGCCCTCGATGAGTCGCACGCGCAGGCGGGCCGCCAGCGACCCGGCCAGCTCGGCGGCGTCTGGCGGCAGCGGGATCATGATGCGGCCCGACCCGACGTCGTCGAGCAGCGTCTCGGCGTCGAAGTCGAGCTGCGCGAGCTCCTCGGACGCGCGCATGCCGACGGCGGAACGTGCCGTGCCGACCGTGCTCTGCACGAGCGAGAGGTCCAGCTCGCGCCCGACCAGCCGGCGGAATCCGCTGATGGCGAGGGTCGCGAGCAGCACCGGGAAGACGGCCGAGACCGCCACGGCCAGGCCCGGCACCACGAAGAGCCCGGCCGACCCGACCTGGAGCAGCGCCTCCGTCGCGAGCACGGCGGCGATGACCGAAGCGGCGATGAGCGGGACGCGACTGCCGCGGATCGCGGCGACGGGCATGAGCACGGCTCCGGCCGCGGCGGCGGCGGTCGGCATGACACCGCTGCCGAGCTGGCCGGCCGTGGCGCTCACGTCGAGCCAGAGCGGCGCGACCAGCCCGGCGAGGAGCACGAGGTACAGCCAGTCGGGCAGCACGCGGGACACGAACCGCGCGATCACGCCGACGCCCACGACGACGCCGAGGGCGATCCACGCCGGCCAGGGTCCGCGCCCGGTCAGGAAGTACGGGGCCTGCGCGATGGCGTGGACGAGATGCGCCAGCACGATGATCACCGCGGCGATCGTGATCCCGGTGGCGAGGCGGCGTCCGCCGTGGCTCTCGCGAACGTCGGCGGCGGCGCGCACGGTGCGGGCCGATCGGGCCGGTCGCCGGAACTGGTGCTCGGCGCGGCCGCGGGTGGCGGGTGCGGGATCGCTCATGGCTTCGGCACCTCGAGCATCACCGTGGTTCCCGAACCGGGCGACGAGAAGATGCGGGCGCGCCCGCCCACCGTGTTCAGGCGGCCGACGACGGACTCCGCATACCCCAGCCGTGCCCCATCGACGGTCTCGGGCTCGAATCCGTTCCCCGCATCGGTGACCATGGCGCGGACGGTGCGGTCGTCGTCGGTGACCGTGACGTCGGCCTCGTTCACCCCGGAGTGCCTGCGGACGTTCTCGAGGCACTCGCCGAGGGCGCCGAGCAGCGCATCGAGGGTCTCGCGGGGGAGGGCCAGCTGTCCGGCCCCATGCCAGTTCACGGCCAGTCCCATGCGGGCGAATCGCTGGCGCACCGATTCGAAGGTGGTGCTGAGGGCGTCGTCGTCGACCTCGGCCTCGGGGGAGAAGATCGCGGTCGAGCCGGCGTCGAGGGGTGCGCCGAGGCGGAGCTGGCGCAGGAGGCGGGCGTCGTCGCCGGCCTGCTGTCGCAGCGCCGTCGGGCCGACGCCCACGCCGGAGTGCGCGAGGAGCGAGAGCGTGGCGAGGACCGTGTCGTGCAGCACGCGGGCGTCCTGTCGTTGCTGCGCCTCGAGCTCGCTGGCGAGGCGCTCGGCCTCGTGCGCGCGCCCGACCTCGTCGATGCGGTCGGCGGCGTGCGCGATGGCGCGGTCGATCCAGGCTCCGAGCACCCCGCACGCGGCCCACCCGGCGGCCGTCGCGACCGCTACGGCCCGAAGGTCGTGCGACCACGCCGCGACGATCCAGATCATGCCGAGCACGGTCGCCGCGAGCGCCGTCACGAGCAGCCGTCCACGGTGCTGCACCACGAGCGGGATCGCGACCGACGCGGAGGCGACCCCGCCGAGGATCGCCATCGCGGTCGTGGTCGCGGCGTCGACCACGGATGCGGTGCCGAGCATCACCATGACGGCCATCGAGCCCGCCACCACGCCGAACGCCGGGAGGAGGGCGCCGCGAGCGGTGTGCATGCCGACGAGCACGGCGACGATCACGCAGAGCACGGAGGCCGACGGCGAGTTCGACCGGCGTCGCTGCGCCGGGAACGAGCAGGCAGACGAGGGCGCCGGACGCGCCGACGAAGCCCGTGACGCGGGCGAGGCGTCGCAGGAGCCGGTCGCGTTCCTTGTGGATGCGCTTCACGCCACCCCCTCGCAGGGTCAGGCACCTTCGGCACACGGGTGCCGCCATTCGAAACTGTAGCGGAGTCGGCCCGGCGGCGCGTGTCCGGTGCACGGCCGGACGCTGCGGGCGCGCGTGCCGTCAGGCGGCGAGGAGGGCGCGCAGGGCGTCGCCGACGACGGCGTGCTCGATGAGGAACGCGTCGTGCCCGTACTCCGAGTGCACGAGCACGGGGCTCCTTCCGTGCACGCTTCCGGCGAGGCCGGCGGCGACCTCCACCTGCCCGTCGAGGGAGAAGTACCGGTCGCTGTCGATGCCGAGCACGAGGCTCTTCGCCCGGATTCCCGCGAGGGCGGCCTCCACGCCGCCGCGGCCGCGTCCGATGTCGTGCGAGTTCATGGCCTCGGTGAGCACGATGTAGCTGTTCGCGTCGAACCGTCGCGTGAACCGGTTGCCGTGGAAGTCGAGGTAGGACTCGACCGCGAACCGGCCGCCGCCGCCCAGCGGGTCGAGGTCGGACTGCCAGCTGCGCTCGAAGCGCGAGTTGAGCTCGGTCGCCGTGCGGTAGTTGAGCATCGCCATGCGGCGCGCGAGGGCGAGGCCGCGCGTGGGACCCTCGCCGTCGGGCGCCTCGTAGTAGTCGCCGCCCCGGAAGGCGGGGTCGCTGCGGATCGCCTCGATCTGCACCGAGTTCAGCGCGATCTGGTCGGCGGTCGCGGCGGCGGGGGCGGCGAGCACCGCGATGCGGTCGACGACCTCGGGCGCCATGATCGCCCACTCGAGCACGTGCATCGCGCCCATCGAGCCCCCGACCACGGCCGCGAGGCGGTCGATCCCGATCGCCTCGGCGAACGCGAGCTGCGCCCGCACCTGGTCGCGGATCGTGAGGAAGGGGAAGCGCGTGCCCCACTCCACCCCGTCGGGGGCGAGCGACGCGGGACCCGTCGACCCCTGGCATCCGCCGATCACGTTCGGTGCGACCACGAAGTACCGGTCGGTGTCGATCGCGAGCCCGGGACCCACGACGCCGGGCCACCAGCCCGCGCTGGGGTGGGCCGGACCGGCGGGGCCGATGACGTGGCTGTCGCCCGTGAGGGCGTGCAGCACGAGCACCACGTTGTCGCCGCGCGGCGAGCGCGTTCCCCACGTCTCGTAGGCGATGTGCACGTTGGGCAGCGTGTCGCCCGAGTCGAGGGGCACGTCGCCGATCGACACGAACCGGCGGTCGCCCACCGGGTCGCCCTCGCGCCAGGCCCCGGTCGCCGGCGCCCGGCCCTGCAGGGTCTGCGCGCGCGCCTCCGAGACGATGCCCGCGGGCACCGCGTCGGCGGTGGTCTGCCAGTCCATGTCTCGATTCTCCCGAACCCTGCGGCCCGTCATGCGTTTGTTACGCCGGTGCCTCCGTGAAGACGACGGATGCCGCGAACCCATGCGGCTCGCGGCATCCGTCGTTCGTCGTCAGTGGGTCAGACGCGCGCGGCCTCGGTGGCGGCGCGGGCGGCCGCGAGGCCCGCCTCGAGGTCGGACTTCAGGTCGTCGACGTTCTCGATGCCCACCGAGAGGCGCACGAGGCCGGGCGTGACGCCGGTCGTGAGCTGCTGCTCGGGCGTGAGCTGCGAGTGGGTCGTCGATGCCGGGTGGATGACGAGCGACCGCACGTCGCCGATGTTCGCGAGGTGGCTGAACAGCTGCAGGTTGTCGACGAGCGCCCGGCCGGCGTCGACGCCGCCCTTGAGCTCGAACGAGAGCACCGCGCCGACGCCCTTGGGGGCGTACTTGTTCGCCGCCGCGTACCACGGGCTCGAGGGCAGGCCCGAGTAGTTCACGCTCGCGACGTCGGGGTGGTTGTCGAGCCACTCCGCGATCTCCTGCGCGTTCTGCACGTGGCGCTCGATGCGGAGCGAGAGCGTCTCGATGCCCTGGATCAGCAGCCACGCGTTGTTCGGCGCGATCGCCGCGCCGAGGTCGCGGAGCAGCTGGACGCGCGCCTTGATCACGTAGGCGATGCCGTCGCCGACCGCGGCGGTGTAGCTCGCACCGTGGTACGACGGGTCGGGCTCGGTGAGGCCGGGGAACTTCTCGACGTTCTTCGACCACTCGAACTTCCCGCCGTCGACGATGACGCCGCCGATGACCGTGCCGTGGCCGCCGAGGAACTTGGTGGCCGAGTGGATGACGATGTCGGCGCCGTGCTCGAACGGACGGATGAGGTAGGGCGTCGCGATCGTGTTGTCGACGATGAGCGGGATGCCCGCATCGTGCGCGACGCCCGAGACGAGCTCGATGTCGAGGATGTTGATCTTCGGGTTGCCGATCGTCTCGGCGAAGAACAGCTTGGTGTTCGGGCGGACCGCGCGGCGCCACTCGTCGGCGTCGTCCTGGTTCTCGACGAACGTGGTCTCGATGCCGAGCTTCGCGAGCGTGTACTTGAACAGGTTGTACGTGCCGCCGTAGATCGACGACGACGAGACGATGTGGTCGCCCGCCTGCGCGATGTTGAGCACGGCGAACGTCTCGGCCGCCTGGCCCGAGGCGACGAGGAGGGCTCCGGTGCCACCCTCGAGCGCCGCGAGGCGCTCCTCGACGACCGCCTGGGTCGGGTTCATGATGCGCGTGTAGATGTTGCCGAACTCGGCCAGTGCGAAGAGGTTCTGCGCGTGCTGGGCGTTGTCGAACACGTAGGACGTGGTCTGGTAGATCGGGGTGGCCCGGGCGTGCGTCACCGGGTCGGGTGCGGCGCCTGAGTGCACCTGCTTCGTCTCGAAGCGCCAGTCGGCGGCGTTCTCGCTCATTGAGGTCTCCTTCTCGGGGCGGGAACACGGCCCCGCCGGGCCCGAGCCACGTTACGACCGCGCCCCTGAGCGGGCAATGGATCCCGACACACGGCGTAATCGCGAGGGAGACGGGCGTCAGGCCCCGGGCTTCGGCTCCTCGGGTGGCGCGGGCGGCTCGCCCTCGGTCGTCTCCGACGGCGGCGGCGCGGCCGACGGCGGCTGGCGCTCGACGCGGCGGCGCGGCCAACGGCGGCATCGCGCCCGGCGGCAGCACGAGCGTGCCGGTCGCCGTCGACGGCTCCGGCCGGAACAGCCACCTCGCCCGCGGCTCGACGAGGGGCCGGAACACCCGCCGCACCGGCTTCAGCGACAGCACCACCGAGATGCCGATGCAGAACAGGATCATCGCCGGCAGCACCCAGAACGGCTGGTCGCCCGCGAGCATGCCGGTCTCCCGGAACGGGAACAGGATGAACGTGTGCAGGAGGTAGATGTACATCGTGGCGGTGCCGAACGGCGTGAACCACGTCGTGCGGCGCGGCATGAGCACGAGGAACGCGACCGAGAGCAGCATCGCGAAGAGCAGCAGCGCGAGGCGGATGGCCCCTGACCACGGCTCGTCGTAGCCGATCGCCTGGTACGACTCGTCGTAGAGCATGAACCGCCGCAGCCGCAGGTCGCGCCAGGTCTCGATGGCGATCGGCATCACCAGCAGCACCGCCGTGAAGAGGGCGATCGCCCCCGCCCGCCACCGCCACGCGACCCGCGACGGCAGGTCGAGCCACCGGCCCGTGAGCTGCCACTGGCGGAGCTTCCAGCCGAACACGAAGAACGGCAGCATCCCGAACGTGCGCGAGAGGGCGAGCGTCGCGTCGATCGACTCCGTGTAGCCTGCGCCGATCGAGATCGCGATCGCGATGAGCAGCGGGAAGCGCAGCATCACCAGGTAGGGCAGCACGATGCGCCACACCGCGAGGGCGATCAGGAACCAGAGGGTCCACGACGCGGTCGTGTAGTCCAGCTCGAACGCGCCGCCGAGCACCCACCTGATGACCGTCCAGATCGTCTCGAAGATGAAGAAGGGGAAGACGATGTCGGTGAGGATCTGCCGGAGGGCGCGCGCGTTCGGCGGCCCCGACTTCGCGAAATAGCCGCTGACCGTGACGAACACGGCCACGTGGAACGAGTAGATGAACAGGTAGACGCTGTACGCGACGTCGTCCTCCGAGATGAGCGGGAGGATGCCGTGGCCGATCACCACGAGGGTGATCGCGATCCACCGCGCGTTGTCCCAGAGCGGCACGCGCCGCCTCCGCGTCGGGGTCGTCGCGTGCGGCCTCGTCTGCATCGTCCCATTCAACCGCACCGGCCATGCGGATGCCTCGGCCGGGCCTGCGCGCGCATTCGTCCGGCGGTGCGCCACAATGGGCGCATGGATGTGCTGCGAGCGGTCGTGACCGGTGCGAGCTCCGGGATCGGAGCGGCGACCGTGCGCGCGCTCCGCGCCGCCGGATGGGAGGTCGTCGGCGTCGCCCGCCGCGAGGATCGGCTGCGGGAGCTCGCCGAGGAGACCGGGGCATCCGTGTTCGTCGCCGACCTGACCGACCAGCGCGACGTGGACGCCCTGCGCGATCACCTGGCCGCGACCGGCCCGCTGCACGCGCTCGTGAACAACGCGGGCGGCGCGAAGGGCCTCGACACGGTCGAGGACTCGTCGGTCGACGACTGGGCGTGGATGTTCGAGGTGAACGTGCTCGCGCTGAAGCGGGTCACGAGCGCGCTGCTGCCCCTCCTGCGCCGGGGCGCCGTCGAGCGCGGGGTCGCCGACATCGTGAACGTCACGTCGATCGCCGGCCACACGGCCTACGCGGGCGGCGGCGGGTACAACGCGGCCAAGTTCGCCGCGCACGCGCTGACCGAGGTGCTCCGGCTCGAGTTGAACGGCGAGCCGCTGCGCGTGGTCGAGGTGGCGCCCGGCATGGTGCGGACCGACGAGTTCGCGCTCGTGCGATTCGGCGGGGACCGCGCCCGGGCCGATGCGGTGTACGACGACGTGCCCGAGCCGCTCGTGGCCGAGGACATCGCGGGCGTCATCGTGGACGCCGTGCAGAAGCCGCGGCACGTCGACCTCGACCTCATCGTCGTGAAGCCCGTCGCCCAGGCGGCGCCGTACCGCCTCGCGAAGGGCGACCTCGTGGTGCGACCGGAGGCCGCGGCGATGAACCTCCGGGGCGTGCCGGAGGGCGACCCGGCGACGCATCGTCGGAAGCGCTACGTCGACGCGACGGGCCGCGCGCTCGCGCTCCTCGGCGTGGCGTTCGTCATGGCGTACACGGTCTACGTGCTGTGGCCCGACCGGCCGCAAGGGGTGACGACCGTCATGCTCGTCGTCCTCATCCTGACCTGGGTGATCTTCGTCGTCGACGTCATCATCCGCATCGCGCTCACGCCGCGCGGTCGGCGCTGGCACTACGCCTGGCATCATCCCTTCGAGGTGCTCTCGGCGCTCCTCCCGGTGTTCCGCGCGCTCCGCGTCGTCGGACTCCTGCAGGACCTCCCGGTGCTGAAGCGGCACACGTCGACCGCCGTCAGGGCGCAGTTCATCACCCTGGCGCTCGCCTACGCGTTCGCGTGGGTGTTCTTCCTCGCCCTCGCCACCCTGCAGGCAGAGCGCGACGCGCCCGGCGCGAACATCGTGACGTTCGGAGATGCCATCTGGTGGGCGATCGTCACGATCGCGACCGTGGGCTACGGCGACGAGTACCCGGTGACCGCCCTCGGCCGGTTCTACGCGGTGCTGCTCATGGCCGGCGGCATCGCGATCGTCGGCACCGCGTCGGCGACGATCATCTCCTACCTCAACGAGCGGGTCGCCGGCATGCGGCACCACGGCGACGCGCTCGCGCCGCCCTCGCTCTCGACCGGCGAGGAGCCGGATCCGTCGGCCACGGCCGCCCTGCCGCCCGCCGAAACGGCGGCCCCGGTTCCCGACGCCGAGCAGGAGCGTCCCGCAGGGACCGCCGGGTAGCCTGTCGGGATGACCTTCGATGCGAACGACGCCGCCACGGGCGTCGACGGGATCCGTCGCGAGATCCTCACCTGGGACGAGTTCGGCGACGCCGCACGCGAGCTCGCGGGCGACGTGCTGCGCTCCGGATTCCAGCCCGACGTCGTGATCGCGATCGCGCGCGGCGGCCTGCTGCTCGCGGGCGCGATCTCCTACGCCCTCGGCACCAAGGCGTGCGGCTCCATCAACGTCGAGTTCTACTCGGGCATCGACGAGCGTCTCCCCGAGCCGGTGCTGCACCCGCCGATGCTCGATGCGCCGGCGCTCGGCGGCAAGCGCGTGCTGCTCGTCGACGACGTCTCCGACTCCGGTCGCACGCTCGCGAAGGTCGTGGCGATCATCCGCGACGAGGGCGCCGAGGTGCGCACCGCGACGCTCTACACGAAGTCGCACACCGTGCTGGAGCCCGACTTCGACTACCGGCGCACCGACGACTGGATCGTGTTCCCCTGGTCGGCGCTCCCGCCCGTCGACGCCGCGCAGGGCGCCGCGTGAGCGTGCACCTCGTCGGCGGCGGCGTGGCTCGACCAGCCCGACGGCGTCGTCTTCGCCGCCGTTCCTCGCCGAGGCGCGCGTGCGCGCCGCCGCCGCAGGTCGCACGGAGCCGCGCATCGCCGTGATCTCGCTGCATCCGCGACGGCCGACGAAGGCCGACCACGCCGAGCGGCTCGTCGCGGCGGCAGCTCCGCGCCGGAGAGTTCGACCCGGTCGTCACCGCGGTGGAGCATGGCGGGCCGTGCCCGGCTCGGCGTTCGCCGACGTCGACGGCATCGCTCGTGGGCGGCGGCCTGACCCCCGCCTACCGCGCCTCCTCGAACCGCACGTTCGGCGAGCTGCGTCGACAGGTCGCGACGGGCGTGCCGTACCTCGGCGTTCTCGGCCGGCGCGGCGATCGCTGCCGAGGGCGCGCTCGTGGAGCGCTGCGCGGATCGGCGGGGTCGCTGTCGCACCGGAGGACGCCGCCGGAGCCGCGAGTCGAGCTCGAACCGTAGGCCGGGCATCGGCCTCGTCGACGTCGCCATCGACGTGCACGCCGCACAGTGGGGCACGCTCTCGCGGCTGGTCGCTGCGGTCGAGGCCGGGCCTCGTCGAGCGGCGGCCTCGGATCGACGAGCACACGGCGCTCATCGTCGGCGAGGGCGGCCTGCAGGTCGGCCGGCCGGGGGAGCGTCTGGCGCGTCCTCCCCACCGAGCAGGGCGTGCTCGTGTCGACGATCGGCGCCTGAGATGCCGAAGTCCCTCGACGAGCTCGCCGCCGACGGGCTCATCGACCCGGGGTGGGCGCACGCGCTCGCTCCCGTCGCTCCGCGCATCGCCGAGCTCGGCGACTTCCTCCGTGCCGAGACGGCGGCCGGCCGCGGGTACCTGCCGAGCGGCGATCGCGTGCTCAGGGCGTTCGGCGCGCCGCTGGACGACGTGCGGGTGCTCATCGTCGGGCAGGACCCGTACCCCACGCCGGGGCATCCGATCGGCCTCTCGTTCGCGGTGGATCCGCACGTGCGACCGGTTCCGCGCAGCCTCGCCAACATCTATCGGGAGCTCGGCGACGACCTCGGCGCTGGCGACGCCGGCCCACGGCGATCTCACGTCGTGGAGCACGCACGGCGTGATGCTGCTGAACCGCGTGCTCACCGTGCGGCCCGGAGCGCCTGCGTCGCACCGCGGCAAGGGCTGGGAGGACGTGACCGACCACGCGATCCGCACCCTGGTCGCGCGAGGAACGCCGCTCGTCGCGATCCTCTGGGGGCGAGACGCGCAGGGCCTCAAGCCGCTCCTCGGCGACACGCCGGTCATCGAGTCGGTGCATCCGAGCCCGCTGTCCGCGAGTCGCGGCTTCTTCGGCTCGCGGCCGTTCAGCCGGGCCAACGCGCTGCTCGAGGCGCAGGGCGGCGAGCCCGTCGACTGGCGGCTGCCGGCCTGACCCGTCGCGACATCCGGTCGCAATGTCGGCGGGGTAGTCTGGCGCCATGCTCGAGGAGGAATACCAGCAGCGTCGCGTGCTGCCCCCGCACCTGCGCCGGGTCGAGCCGCCCGAGGCGCCCTTCGAGTACTCGATGCGCGACGCGCGGCTCGCGGACATGCCCGCCGTTCGGGAGATCTACAACTACTACGTCGCGAACTCCACGGTCACGTTCGACGAGGACGCGATGACGCTCCGCGAGTGGAAGGCGAAGTTCACCTACCTGCACAAGCTCGGCATGCCGTTCCTCGTCGCCGAGTCGCCGAGCGGGCAGCTGCTCGGCTACGCGCTCGTCGCGCCGTGGAAGCAGAAGCGCGCCTACCGGTACACCGTCGAGAACTCGATCTACCTGGGGCCGGCCGCCGCGGGCAAGGGCCTCGGTCGCGCGCTGCTCGCCGAGCTCATCGAGCGGTCCCGGGCCGCCGGCCTCAAGGAGATCATCGCGGTCATCGCCGACCAGGGCGCCGAGGCGTCGATCGCCCTGCACGAGAGGTTCGGCTTCGTCGAGATCGGCCGGATGGGCCGGGTCGGCTTCAAGTTCGACCGGTGGCTGGGCACGGTGCTGCTGCAGAAGTCGCTCAAGTAGCCCAGCGGATGCCGCGGGGCATCGCCCGTAGGCTCGGAGGATGACCGAGCTGCACGAGTACACCGCCCTCGAGCTCCACCAGCTGCTGCAGCGTCGCCAGGTGTCGCCGGTCGAGCTCGCGCAGCACTTCCTCGACCGGATCGCGCGGCTCGACGGGGGGATCGGCGCCTTCGCCACGGTGACGCCCGAGGCCGCGATCGCGCGGGCGCGTCACGTCCAGGAGCACGTGCCGACCGCCGCACCCGCTGTGGGGCATGCCCCTCGCGGACAAGGACCTGCATCGTCGGGCGGGCGTGCCCGCGCGGTTCGGCTCGCGCGCGTTCACGGACTTCGTGCCGGATGACTCCGACGAGCTCGTGCTGGCGGTCGATGCGGCCGGCGCCGTGAGCCTCGGCAAGAGCGCGACGCCCGAGTTCGGGCTTCCGTCGTACACCGAGGGGCTCGCCGGCCCGCCGACGCGGAACCCGTGGGATCCCTCGCTCGGGGCGGGCGGCTCGAGCGGGGGAGCCGCGGCGGCCGTGGCATCCGGGATGCTGCCCTTCGCGCCCGGCTCGGACGGCGGCGGGTCGATCCGCATCCCGGCCGCGGCGTGCGGCCTGGTCGGCGTGAAGCCGTCGCGCGGACGGGTCCCGGCCGGCTCGGGGCTCGCGAGCCTCGCGGGGCTGGGCGTCGCGGGTCCGATCGCCCGCAACGTCGCGGATGCCGCACTGCTCCTCGACGGCATGATCGCGCCCCTCGGCTATCCCGCCGCCCATCGGTTCGCCGTGCGGGCTCCCGGCGACGACGGCCCCTTCCTCGGCACCGCCATCCGCGGCGAGGGACGCTTCCAGCTCGGGGTGATGACGGATTCGCCCTGGGACGAGGCCTACGACATCGCGGTGGGCGAGGAGGCGCGCTCCGCGCTCGATCGCGCGATCACCGTGTTCGACGGACTCGGCCACGGCGTCGAGGCGATGGCGCCCGAGCCCGAGCCCGGCTATCCCGGCGGCGTTCCGCACCATCTGGCAGGCGGGGGCGGCGACCATCCCCGTCGACGGGGAGGCCGAGGCGTTCCTCGAGCCGCTCACGCGCTGGCTGCTCGAACGAGGCCGCGCCGTGCCCGCCCGCCGACTCGCCGAAGCGCTCGAACAGCTCTCCGGATTCGAGGAGCGCGTCATCCGGCGGTTCGCGCCGTTCGACGCCGTCATGACGCCCGCGCTCGCCCTCACGCCGCCGCCGGTGGGCTGGTACGACCAGCAGGACGGCGAACGGAACTTCGCCCAGCAGGTGCAGTTCACGCCGTTCACGTCGTTCGTGAACGTGGCCGGGCTGCCGGCCGTCACGGTGCCGGTCGAGGAGACGCCAGCGGGCGTGCCCATGGGCGTGCAGCTCATCGGCCGCCCCGGCGGCGAGGCGACGCTCTTCTCCCTCGCCGCGCAGCTCGAGCGTCGGGTGCGGCGCGGGCACCGGCATCCGCCGAACTGGTGATCCGCTGCCGCGCGTGACGTCACGATTCACGGCCGCGGTCGCCATGTGCAAGACTTAGGTAATGCTTACCTCACTCGTGAAGCCGCACCGCGCGAGCGTCCCGCCTACCGCAGCTTCCGAGTGCAGGTCGCCCGGGTCGAACGCCTCGCGCCGCACTTCACGAGCGTGACGTTCGCGGGCGACGACCTCGACCAGTTCGGCACCGCCGGCCTCGACCAGCGCGTGAAGGTCGTCCTCCCGCTGCCCGAGATCGGGTTCGCCGCGTTCCCCGAGGGCGACGACTGGTACAGCGCATGGCGTGAGCTCCCGGCCGAGCTCCGCAACCCGTTCCGCACCTACACGGTGCGCGCCGTGCGCCCCGAGCTGCGCGAGGTCGACGTCGTCTTCGTCGGCCACGGCGATGCCGGACCGGCCTCGGCGTGGGCGGCCACG
Source organism: uncultured Actinomycetota bacterium (assembly GCA_963802485.1). Taxonomy (GTDB): domain Bacteria; phylum Actinomycetota; class Actinomycetes; order Actinomycetales; family Microbacteriaceae; genus Agromyces. The sequence continues at coordinate 105,843 of CAWDJA010000028.1, read as the reverse complement.
GCCGCTCCCGGCGATGAGATCGTGCTGATCGGCCCCGACGAGCTCAGCCCCGGCCGCACCGTCGGCATCGACTGGCGACCGGGCGACGTCGACACCCTGCTGCTCGCGGGCGACGAGACCGCCGCACCCGCGATCGCCGCCATCCTCGAGTCGCTGCCGTCCGACGCCACGGGCATCGCCCTCATCGAGGTGCCCGCCGACGGCGACCGGCTCGCGATGCGCGCTCCCGCCGGCGTCGAGGTGCGCTGGCTCGCGCGCGACGAGGCGGCCTGCGCCCATGGCGGCCTCCTCGTCCCCGCGGTGCGCGACTGGGTCGTGCGCCACCTGGCCGCGGTCGGGCTCGCCAAGTCCGCCGACGCCGACGAGGCCGCCGCCGCGCTCGCCGCCGCCGAGCGGTCCGACCTGCCCGACACGCCGCTGTGGGACGTGCCCGAGGGCCACAGCCTCGACGGCGACTGCTACGCCTGGCTCGCGGGCGAGGCATCCGCCATCACCACCCTGCGTCGCTTCCTCGTGCGCGAGGCCGGCCTCGACCGCCGCCAGGTGGCGTTCATGGGCTACTGGCGCATGGGTCGCGCCGAGCTCGACTGACGAGGGGTGACCGACCGGATGCCGCGCGCCGCCACGGTGACGCACCCGACCGGCACGCCCGATCGGCGCGGTGCCCGACGCATCCCGCCCGGCGCGACCCTCGCGATCGCCGGCGGCCTGCTCGTGCTCGTCGCGCTGGCGAGCCTCGCGATCGGCACGAGGCAGATGCCGCTCGACGTGGTGTTCGGGGCGTTCACCTCGCCGGTCCCGGGCGACGCCGACCAGGTCGTCGTGCGCGACCTGCGGCTGCCGCGGGCGGTGATCGGCGATCATGGCGGGCGCCGCGCTCGGCGTGGTCGCCGCGCTCCTGCAGGGTGCGACCCGGAACCCGCTCGCCGACCCCGGCCTGCTCGGCATCAACGCGGGCGCCTCGCTCGCCGTCGTCGCGGCGATCGCGTTCCTCGGCGTGGCCTCGCCCTTCGGGTTCATCTGGTTCGCGTTCGGGGGCGCCGCGGTCGCCGCGGCGGTGGTCTTCGCGATCGGGTCGACCGGCGGCGCGGGCGCGACGCCGGCCAAGCTCGCGCTCACCGGGTGCGGCGCTGACGGCGGCGACCACGCCGCTGGTCACCCTGCTCCTCATCAGCGATGAGGGCACCCTCTCGCAGTTCCGGTTCTGGTCGGTCGGATCGCTCTCCGGGCGGGGCCTCGAGACCGCCTCGGTGCTCTGGCCGTTCCTCGTCGTGGGGCTCGCGCTGGCCGCGTGGCTCGCCGGCCGGCTCAACCTCCTCGCGCTCGGCGACGACGTGGCGCGCGGGCTCGGCGTGCGACTCGCGACCACCCGCGTGGTGACGGCCGTCGCCGTCATCGTCCTCGCGGGCACCGCCACGTCGCTCGCCGGCCCGATCGCCCTGCTCGGCCTCGCCGTCGCGCACGCCGCACGCGGCCTCGTGGGCGGCGACTACCGGTGGATCACGCCGCTGGCCGGCGTGCTCGGGGCGATCGTGCTGCTCGCGGCCGACGTGATCGGTCGCGTGGTCGTGGCTCCGGCGGAGCTCGAGGCGGGGATCGTCGCCGCGATCGTCGGCGCGCCCGTGCTGATCGCGCTCGTGCGCCGCACCAAGGGGACGTCGCTGTGAGCGCCGCGCCCGTCGTCGTGCCCGCCGGGACCGGGGGAGCCGGTGCACGCGCTCTCGGTGCGGGTCGCCGCCGCCCGGTCGCGCCGCCATCGCCGGACGGCGAGCGTCGTCGCGGTCGGGTCGCTGTTCGCGCTGGCCGCGGCGACCGCGTCGCTGCTCCTCGGCGCGGCGGGCCTCGGCGTCGGCGACGTGCTCGCCGCGCTCGTCGGCCAGGGCTCGCCGAAGGCCGAGTTCGTGATCGTGCGCCTGCGCCTGCCGCGCGTGCTCGCGGCGATCATCGCGGGCACGGCGCTCGGGCTCGGCGGCGCGCTGTTCCAGACCACGCTGCGCAACCCGCTCGCGAGCCCCGACATCCTCGGCGTCACGGGCGGGGCGAGCCTCGCGGCGGTCGGCTCGATGCTCCTGCTCGGCCTCGAGGGGCCGGCGGTGTCGCTCGCCGCGTTCGCGGGCGCCCTCGTCGTCGCCGCCCTCATGTGGGGCCTCGCGTGGCGCGACGGGCTCACCGGCATCCGCTTCGTGCTCGTCGGCATCGGGCTCGCGTCGATCGTGTCGGGCCTGCTCGGCTGGCTGATCACCCGGGCGGAGGTGCGCGAGGCATCCGAGGCCCTCGTGTGGATGGTCGGCGGCATCGCCAGCATCGGATGGCCCGAGCTGGTCACCGCCGGCGCGGCGCTCGTCGTGCTCCTCGTGCTCACCGTCGCCTTCTCGCCGCGGATGCCGCTGCTCGCGCTGTCCGACGACAGCGCGCGCTCGCTCGGACTCGATGCCACCCGCGCCCGTGCGACGGCGATCGTGCTCGGCGTCGGGCTCGTCGCGGTGGCGACCGCGCTCGCGGGTCCGATCGCGTTCGTCGCGCTCGTCGCGGCCCCGATCGCGCGCGCCCTGGTGGGGCACGGACAGGCCGCGCTCGCGGCATCCGCCGTCGTGGGCGCCGCCATCGTGCTCGTCGCCGACCTGGTGGCGCAGCACGCCTTCACGGGCTTCGCCGTGCCCGTCGGCATCGTGACGGGGCTCATCGGGGCCCCCTACCTGCTCTGGCTCATCGCCAGGGGCAACCGGAGAGGATCGGACGGATGACCCCGTCAGCACCGCATGTGCTCCGCGCCGACGCGTTGACGCTCGCCTACGACGGCCGCCGCGTCATCGAGGGACTCGACCTCGAGATCCCCGACGGCCGCATCACGGCCGTGGTCGGGCCGAACGCGAGCGGCAAGTCCACGCTGCTGCGCGGGCTCGCACGCCTCATGCGCCCCGAGGCCGGCCGGGTCACGCTCGACGGTCGCGACATCCGCTCGTTCGCGCCGAAGGAGTTCGCGCGCCGCGTCGCGGTGCTGCCGCAGCAGCCGGTGGCCCCCGACGGCGTGCTCGTGGCGGAGCTCGTGTCGCGAGGGCGGCATCCGCATCGCGGCTGGTTCGGCGGCCGCTCGAGCGACGACGACCGGATCGTGGCCGAGGTGCTCGAGGCGACCGGAACGGCCGGGCTCGCCGACCGCGCGGTCTCCGAGCTGTCGGGCGGGCAGCGCCAGCGCGTCTGGATCGCGATGGCGCTCGCGCAGCGGGCGGACATCGTGCTGCTCGACGAGCCCACGAGCTTCCTCGACGTGAGCCACCAGCTCGAGCTGCTCGACCTGCTCACGGAGTCCAATCGCGAGCACGGGACGACGGTCGTCATGGTGCTGCACGAGCTGAACCTCGCGGCGCGCTACGCCGACCACCTCGTCGTCGTCGACGGCGGCCGGATCGCCGCCGCGGGGGAGCCGGCCGCGGTGATGACCGCCGAGACGGTCGGCGCGGCCTTCGGGCTCGACTGCGTCGTGACCCCCGACCCCGTCGCGGGCTCCCCGATGATCGTGCCGATCGGCCGGTTTCATCGGACCTGAGGTTTAGGTTAGGCTAACCTCAATCCACCCACTCGAAAGGGAGTTCATGCACGCCCGACGCACGATCGCCGTCCTGGCCGCCGCCACTGCGGCCGCCCTCAGCCTCGCCGGCTGCTCCGCCGCCGCGCCCGACGAGACCGGCTCGACCGCAGCCGCCGACGGCAGCTTCCCCGTGACGATCGAGCACGCGTTCGGCGAGACCGAGATCCCCGCCGCGCCCGAGCGCGTGGCCACCTGGGGCTGGGGCAGCACCGAGGCGGCGCTCGCCGTGGGCGTCGTGCCCGTGGCCATCGGCCAGCAGGTCTACGGCGCGAACGAGGACGGCGTGCTCCCGTGGGTCGCCGAGGAGCTCGACGAGCTCGGCGAGGAGACCCCCGTCATCCTCACCGACGACGGCGAGGCGCCCCCGTACGAGGAGATCGTCGAGGCCGCTCCCGACGTGATCCTCGCGCCGTACTCGGGCATCACCGAGGAGCAGTACGAGCTCCTCAGCGAGATCGCCCCCACCGTGGCCTACCCCGACGAGCCGTGGACGACCCCGTGGCGCGAGACCGTCACCATCGTCGGCACCGCGCTCGGCAAGGCCGACGAGGCGCAGGGCGTGCTCGACGACCTCGACGCCGAGCTCGCCGCCCAGGCGGAGGCGCACCCCGAGCTCGACGGGCAGACCGTCGCCGCCGTCTGGGACCTCGCCGGCACCTTCTACGTCTACACGCCCGAGGACTCGCGCGTGGAGTTCCTCTCCGCCCTCGGCCTCGAGGACGCGCCCGCCGTCGCCGAGCTCGCGAACGGCGACTCGCCCTTCTACTACACGCTCTCCTACGAGCAGCTCGACCAGCTCGACTCCGACCTGATCATCAGCTACCACGACACGCAGGAGGAGGCCGACGCCTTCCTCACCTCGGCGCCGATCCAGGCCATTCCGGCGGTCGCCCGCGGCCAGGTCGCGCAGGTCGTCGGCACCGAGCTCATCGCGGCGGTCTCGCCGCCCACGGCGCTGTCGCTGACCTACGGGCTCGACGAGCTCGTCGCGTCGCTCTCGGCCGCCGCCCAGCCCGCGAACTGAGCGCGTCGCGCCGCGCGGCGCGAACCAGGCACGCGAACGGCCCGGATGCCCGCACCACGCGGCATGCGGGCCGTTCGACGTGTCAGCGCCCGGTGCGCCCGGTGCGCCCGCTGCGCTGCCGAGCCGGACGCCGCCTCGGCAGGTAGCCGCCGGCCTCGAGTCCCGCCTCGATCTCGAAGCGGTTCCTCAGCGGATCGCGGCCGGCGAAGAGGTAGAGCAGCGGGAACAGCATGCCGTACGTGCGCCACTGCCGCTGGTGCACCACCTCGTGGCCCAGCACGACGTCGCCCGCGTTGCGATCGGTGAGGTAGCAGCCGCCGACGCACGACCCGCCGCGCCCGAACGTCCACTTCGGCATGCCGGTGAACACGATGAGGCCCTGGCGGACCTCGATCCGCCCGGTGCTCCAGATGAAGCCCCACGTGAAGCCGACCGCCGTCGCCCACCAGTAGCCGGCACGGCTGATCGGCGAGTCCGTGAGCCGGATGCGCACCGTCGGCCCGCTCACGCGGCGGCCTCGGGGCGGCCCAGGTCCTCGAGCAGCCGCAGCCACACCTCGCTCATCGTCGGGAACGCCGGCACGGCGTGCCAGAGGCGGTCGACCGGCACCTCGCCGACGACGGCGATGGTCGCCGCGTGCAGCAGCTCGGCGACGTCCTGTCCGACGAACGTCGCACCGAGCACCACGCCGCGCTCGGCGTCGACGACGAGTCGCGCACGACCCTCGTAGCCCTCGGCGAGGATGCCCGCGCCGCTCGCCGACTGCATCGCCACGTCGGCGATCCGCACGTCGTGGCCCGCTCGCTGCGCAGCCGCCTCCGTGAGCCCGACCGACACGCACTCGGGCTCGCCGAACACGACCCCCGGCACTGCGGAGTGGTCGGCGGTCGCGGCGTGCACGCCCCACGGCGAGGCGTCGACGGGTCGTCCGAGCGCCCGGGCGACGATCACGTCGCCGGCGGCTCGGCCCTGGTACTTGCCCTGATGGGTGAGGAGCGCGCGATGGTTCACGTCGCCCACCGCGTAGAGCCAGTCGCCCTCGCCGTCGGCGCCCTGCACGAGCATGGTCTCGTCGACGTCGAGCCAGGAGCCCGGCGCGAGGCCGACCGTCTCGAGCCCGACGGTGCCGGAGCGCGGCTTCCGACCGGTGGCCACGAGCACCTCGTCGGCCGTGACCGTGGAGTCGTCGTCGAGCGTGATCACCACGTCGCCCGATCCGTCGCGTTCGACGCGGGTCGGCTCGACGCCGAGTCGAACGGTCGCGCCGAGCCCGCGCAGGCCCGCGAGCACGGCCTCGCCGACGAACGGCTCCATGTCGCCGAGGAGTCCGTGGCGGGCGAGCACCGTCACCTCCGTGCCGAACCCCGCGAAGGCCGTCGCCATCTCGACGGCGACGAAGCCGCCCCCGATGACCGCGAGGCGGGCCGGCGGCTCCTTCACGCTCGTGGCGTCGCGGCTCGTCCACGGGCCGGCGTCGGCGAGGCCGTCGATCGGCGGGATCGCCGGGTCGGACCCGGTGCACACCACCACCGCGTGCCGCGCGACGAATGCGGTCTCGGTTCCGTCGGCGTGCTCGACGACGACGCGCCGGGGTCCCGCGAGCCGGCCGTGGCCGCGCGCCAGCTCGATGCCAACGCTCTCCACCCACTTCACGGCCCCCTGGTCGCTCCAGTCCGACACCCAGTCGTCGCGTCGCCGCAGCACCGCGCCGACGTCGAGCTCGCCGGACACGGCCTCGGCCGCACCCGGCACACGGCGGGCGGCGCGGAGGGCCGCCGCGCTCCGCAGGAGGGTCTTCGAGGGCACGCACGCCCAGTAGGAGCATTCGCCGCCGACGAGCTCGTGCTCCACGAGCACCACGTCGAGGCCTCCGGCCCGCGCCCGATCCGCGACGTTCTCGCCGACGGGGCCCGCGCCGACCACGACGACGTCCACCTCGCGCTCCATGTGTCTCCCCTCCGGGCCCGATCGGCGCCGGGCAGCGTGGTCCCAGCCTAGGCAGGCGGGCCGACGGGCGACACCCGTTGCGCGGTCAGTCCGATCCGGTGGCGGATGCCGCGTCGTCGATGTCCGACGCGCGGGCCGCGCCGCCCGACGTGAGCGCGGCGACGAGCCGCAGGATGGTGGGCAGGTCGTCGTCCGCGGCCTCGGGGGAGCTCGGTGCGAACCCGGCGATGGCGGCGCCGGCCAGCTGGAACCGCGCGGCCACCGCCCGCAGCAGCGCGACGAGCGTCGTCGTCTCGATGCCGAACGGCATCGGATACGACAGCCCCGCGAGCGCGGAGGGGTCGAGCACGTCGAGGTCGACGTGCACGAACACCTGCGAGGCGCCGGTGTCCTCGAGCGCGGCGACGACCATCGAGGGGTCGGAGAGGTCCTCCACGGTGAGCACGGCGACCCCGTGCTCGTCGATGAAGCGGCGCTCCTCGTCGTCGATCGCACGGATGCCGCCGAGCACGAGCCGTGCGGGCGCGATCCGGGTCTCCTCGTCGAGCACGAGCCCCTCGGCGCCGTCGCCGGCGATCGCGCGGAGGGTCATGCCGCCGAACCCGCCGGAGGGCGAGGACTCGGGGGTGTTGAGGTCGGGGTGGGCATCGAGCCAGAGCACCGCCAGGTCGCCGCCCGAGCGGCGCGATGCGTGGGCCACCGCGCCGAGCGATGCCCCGCAGTCGCCACCGACCGTGATGGCCAGGTCGGGCACCTGCGCGAGCGCCTCCTCGGTGCGCTCGCGAACGCGCCGCAGCGCGCTGTACCGGGCCACGCCGGTGCCGAGGGCGTCGCCGGCCTCGACGGGCACCTCGACGAGGATCGTGGCTGCGGCCGGCAGGTCGCCGAGGATGGCGGCCGCGCCGTCGGCGTGGCTCATCGCGCGCGACGAGACGGAGCCCTGCCATTGGGGAACGACGACGAACGTTGCGGGCATGCCTCACAGTATCGCGCGCGCCCGACCCCCACGTCACTGGTCGGGGAACCGCACCAGGCGCGCCTGCACGGCCAGCCCGAAGCTCGCGACGATCATGAACCCGAGGCCGAGCAGCCCCCCGAACGTCGTCGCGAGCACGGTCGCGACGGCGTTCACGCCGATGAGCACCAGGGTCGCGCGCCACACCCAGCGGAGACCCGTGAGGCCGGTCGCGATCGCGGAACCCACGAGCAGCCCGACCCGCACCGACAGGTCGATCGGACTCCACACCGGCAGGCCCGACAGCGCGAGCACCGCCCCCACCAGCAGCAGCAGCGTCCACGTGCAGAAGAGCCACCAGCTCGAGGGCCCGGCGCGCCTGGCGGCCTCGACGTCCACCACGCGCTCGTCGACGATCCGGATCCGCGGGCGGGTCGTCGCCCCGCCGGTCGCGCCCCCGTCCCGGCCCCGGCCGGTCCCCTCCGCCGGGCCGCGGACCCGGTCGACCGCCGACCGCAGCAGCACGTCGCGCGCGCGGGTGACATCGACGAAGCGCTCGTTCGCGGCGAGCACGTCGGCCGCAGGACGACCGGCGAACCGGTCGGGATGGAGCTCGCGCGCGAGGTGCCGGTAGGCGCGATCGATCTCGGCTCCGTCGGCGTCGCGTCGAACGCCGAGGACCGCGGCGGCCTCGTCCGGCGTCATACGTGAACGCTACCGCCGCCTCGCTGGATTCGGGCTTCGCATCTGCCCGGTCGGGTGCGGTCGCGGGCGGATGCCACGCGGAACGAGCGGATGCCGCGGCCCGTCGTGGGCCGCGGCATCCGTCTTCGCACGGGCTCAGTCCGAGATCGCGCCCTGCGACGAGCCGCCGGCCTTCAGCGCGGCGAGGCGCGCGTCGACCTCGGTGAGCTCGCCCAGGTCGTCGAGCTCGTTGAACTGGGCGTCGAGGCTCGATGCGGCGAGCTCCGCCTGGCCGCGCACGACGGCCTCCTCGCGGCGGATCTTGTCCTCGAAGCGGCCGATCTCGCTCGTGGGATCGAGGATGTCGATCGACTTCACGGCGTCCTGCACCTGCCGCTGCGCCTGGGCGGTCTTCGCCCGCGCGACGAGTTCGGAGCGCTTGTTCTGCAGCTGGACGAGCTTCTCCTTCATGCCGTTGAGGCCCGACTTCAGCTTGTCGACCACCTCGGTCTGCGCGGCGATCTGCGGCTCGGCCGCCTTCGCCTCGTTCTCGGCCGAGATCTGGCGGCTGAGCGCGACCTTGGCGAGGTTGTCGAACTTGTCGGCGTCGACCGCATCGCCGGCCGACCGCAGCTCGTCGCCCTTGCGACTCGCGGCGATGGCCTTCTCGCCCCATTCGCGGGCCGCCTCGACGTCTTCGCGGTGGTCGTCCTCGAGGAGGCGCAGGTTGCCGATCGTCTCGGCGATCGCGGCCTCGGCGTCGGCGATGGAGTTGGTGAAGTCGCGCACCATCTGGTCGAGCATCATCTGCGGATCCTCGGCCTGGTCGATCAGGGCGTTGATGTTCGCCCTCAGGAGTTGCGAGATGCGGCCGAAGATGGACTGCTTTGCCATGGTCGTTCCTTTCGGTGGTGGTCGGTGGGTCGTCTGGTCGGTTCAGTTCACGGTGTGGGTGGTCGTGGTGCTCAGAATCGGCCTCCGCCCCCGCGCCGCGAACGCGTGGCCGAGCCGCCGAAGCTGCCGGGGGAGCGTCGGCCGCCGCCGCCGAACCCGCCGCCGAAGCCGCCGCCTCCTCCGCCGAAGCCGCCGCCCCCGCCGCCGCCGAGGACCGAGTTGATCAGGATGCCGCCGAGGACCGCGCCGAAGAGGTCGCCGCCGCCTCCACCGCCCTGCGGCGCGCCCATGCCGCCGCCGAAGCCGCCGCCGAATCCGCCGACGTCCTGCTGCGCGAGCGACATCGCGGTGCTCGCGAGCGACTCGGCCCGCTGCGCCGTCGCGAGCGCGGCCGCAGGGTCGACCTGCGCCTGGCCCTCCGCCTCCACGAGCAGGCGTCCGGCCTCCGCGAGACGCGTCCTCGCCTCGGCGCCGACTGCGCCACGGCGGGCGACCAGGTAGTCCTCGGCGGCCTGCACCTGTGCCCGCGCGGTCGCGAGCGTACGTCCCAGTTGCGCCTCCGCGCGCTGCACGCGCACGGCGGCCTCGCGCGCGCCGGCGATCGCCGCGTCGATCTCGGCGTTCACCTGCTCGATGCGGGCGTGGGCCGCGAGCGGATCGCGCCCGGGGGCGCTCATCGATCGCGCGGATCGCCGCGGCATCCGCGGCGACCCGGTCGGCGAGTGCCGCGGCGTTCGCGTCGCCGAGCGCACGCCCGGTCTGCACGTCGTGCTCGAGATCGGCGACGCCGGCGGCCACGGCCGTGTCGGCGGTGGCGAGATCCGCGGCGAGGCGGTCCACGGCGTCCGAGAGCAGGTTCGCCTGGTCGACCGACTCCTCGGCCGCGCGGATGCCGACGGCGGCATCGCTCGGCCGCCCCTCGGTGATCGCGGCCGCGGCCTCGTCGAGCTCCTGCCGGGCGAAGCCCAGTCGGGCCTCGGCCTGCGCCGGGTTGTCCGCGACGGGGGCGACGGCGGACGCGGCGTACTGCCGTGTGATCGCCGCGAGCCGATCGGTGGCGGGTGCGATGCGCGCGGCCGCGGCCGTGGCCTCGGCCTGCACGCGCTTCAGCTCCGTCGGGGCGTTCCGCTCGAGGGCCCGGAGCGCGTCGAATCGCTCGGCCTGCTCGTCGAGCACCGCGTCGGCCTCGTCGGTGAGGCGGATGATGCCGCCGTACCACGCGCGCCGCTCGTCGTCGCTGTCGGGCCTGGCATCGTCGAGCTGCTGCTGCAGTGCGAACGCCTCCGCGACCTTCGCCTTCGCACCGTCGAGCGCCGCGCGGAAGTCCGCCGTGGCCTCCTCGCCGTAGGAGGCGACCGCGAAGCCGAGCTCCTCCTCGCTGGTCTTCACCGCGTCATCGGCCTGCACGAGCGCGCCGCCCGCCTGCCGGCGGAGCTCCTCGATCGAGGGCGGGGGCGGCCCGGCCGCGGCGCCGCCCGCGCCGCCGGCACCAGCCTGCTTCCGCGAGCGACGGCGGGCGAGGATGATCGCGATGATCGCGACGACGACCGCCGCGATGACGAGGAACCACACCCAGCCCCAGCCGCCGCCCCCGCCTCCGCCGGCGCCGCCCCCGTCGCCGAGGGCATCCGCGGTGTCGATCGCCGCCTGGGCCCAGTTCCCGTCGCGAAGCTGCGGCTCGATGACCTCGAGCATGATGCGCTGGAGGTCGGCGTCGGAGACGGACGCCTCGGAGTCGGCTGAGAGGTAGTAGGCCCGGCCGTCGATCGCGACGGCGAGCAGGTAGTCCTCGGCGCCCATGTTGTTGGAGATCGCGGTGTCGTTGGCCCACGCGTCCGCCGCCTCGGGGTTCGTGAACTCGTCGACGTAGGCGACGAAGAGCTGGCGCCCGTTCGCGTCGGCCGTCTCGTCGATGGCGGCCTCCACCTCGTCGAGCTCGGCCGTCGAGCGCGCCGACGGTGTCGACGACGGGGCTCGATCCGAACTCGACCGGATCCTCAGCCCACGCCGCCGCCGGTGCGCCGATCGCGAGCACTGCCCCGACGATGATCCCGAGAACTGCGGACTTCCGACGTGCCGACGCCATGCACCAGTGCCTTTCCCCCGTCCCAGCGGACCATCCCGAGTCTATGGGGGAGGCGGATGCCGCGTCCACGACCGAGCGGTCAGCCCACGGTGAACGGCGTGAACGGGGCGAGCACGTACGAGACGGTGCCGTCGGCGGACGTGAACCACAGCGCAGCGCCGATGGCGTAGGTCGCCGGCGTCGAGCGGCGGCAGGTCGGCCGGAAGCGCTCCGCCCTCCTCGTCCTCCGCGTCGCAGCGGCTCGCCGTCACCTCGCCCGTGAGCGTGAGGGACTCGCCCGGCGCGAGCGCGACCGGCGTGGAGCCGGGGTCCGACGTGCCCGACGTGTGCCACACCGTGACACCGCCGTCGGCGACCGTGATCGCCGGCACGGACGACAGCTCGCCCGTCACCGGCTCCGTGCCCGGGTTCGTCACGGTCACGGTCACCGGTCGGGTGGCGCCGGGCGGCACCGCGCCGGCGGGGACGCGACCGTCGCCGCGAGCGGGCCGCGGCGCGGCATCCGTCGCCTCGACGACCGGGGCGCCGCACGAGTTCAGCGCCTCGGGCGCGGCCAGCCGGAGTCCGGACGCATCGTCGGCCGCCTCGCCGCTCGCGATCTCGGGCGCCGTCTCCGCGGATCCGGCCGACTCGGACACGATGGGGGCGTCGGCGGTGGTGGCGTCCCCGCCGGGGCGCTGGAGCCCGAACACGAGTCCGCCGACCACGAGCACCGCCGCCACGGCACCGGCCCCCGTCACGACCGCCGTGCGGCGGGCCCTGCGGCGGGAACGGCTGGCGGCGAGCACGGCGTCGACGTCGACGGGACGCGGAGTCGCGGCATCCGCGGCCCGCTTGAGGTCCTCGCCGAGCCCGGTGGGATCAGGTGCTGACATTCTCGCCTCCCGTCCGCGCGGAACGCGTTCCGGCCGGATCGATCGAGGAGGAGAGGGTGCGGAGCCCGTCGCTGAGGTACCGCTTGACGGCGCCCGAGCTGATGCCGAGCACGCGGGCGATGCCGTCGACCGTGAGGTCGTCGTAGTACCGCAGCACGATGCACGCGGCCTGCCTCGGGGGCAGCTCGCGCACCCGCCCGAACAGGTCGAGCCGTTCGTCGCTCGCGGCCGCCGACGAGTCGACGGTCGCGGGCGCGACGGCGAGGTGCCGCACCCGGCGCCAGGTTCCGTCGCGGCGCGAGCGGTCGATGACCTGGTTCAGGATGGCCCGTCGCACGTACGCCTCAGCGCGCGGCAGGGTCAACCCGAAGCGGGGTGTGCCGAACGTGCGCACGAGGGCGTCCTGCACGAGGTCGGCCGCGTCGTCGACGCTGCCCGTGAGCAGGTACGCGTAGCGACTCAGCGCGTCGCCGCGCTCGACGACGAGCCTCGTCGCCACCTCGTCCCACGAGCGGGCCACCCGCACTCCTCCCGACGGCGGCGGATCCGCCGTCACCCATACAGACGAGCGACGCGGCCGTTTCGTTGTGCGGGGCGGGGGATCGCTTCGCTCAGCGTATCGCCGCGGGCCCGACGTGCGCGTCGAGCCAGTCGGTCAGCGGCTTCGAGGCCCGCAGCGCCTCGGCGACGCGCGTCTCGGCGGCCGACGTGTGCAACCAGGGCGCGACCGGCCATTCGACCCACGCGGCGAGGTCCTTGTCGCGGAGCAGGTCGGCCCGCGGATGGTCGGGGTCCATGCCGCGGGGAATCCGCTTGAGGCGCTCGCGGGCGGTCACCGACACGCCGCCGGCCTCCACGGCGGCGACGGCCGTGACCAGCGCCTCGCCGCTGCGGTCCTCGTCGACGGCTGCCCGGAACCGCGCGAGCTGGTCGGGCGCCATGACGTGGCATCCGGCGCCGACGCCGAGGCCGGCCGCGGAGAACTGCACGTAGCCCGACCCGCCGAGCGTCGCGCCGATCGCGGTCTTGTACGGCGACTTGTCGGCGCTGAACCGGATGTCGCGGTACGGGCGGAAGATGCGCCCCTCGCCGAACTCGTCGCCGAGGTCCTCCAGCAGTGCCTGCATCGGCTCGAGCACGAACGCGTCGTAGTCGGCCCGGTGCGACGTCCAGTACGCCTTCGAGTTGTCGGCCTCGAGCCCGCGGTAGAACTCCACCGCACGGGCCGGCCAGCCGGTGAACACGCCCATCTCGGCCTCCTGTTCGGAGCGCCCGGACGACGATGGCGTCATCGCATGAAGTGCCCCCGGAGGGATTCGAACCCCCGACCTACGGTACCGGAAACCGGCGCTCTATCCCCTGAGCTACGGAGGCGCACAACTGGAGAGACTACCACTGCCCGAGGCCCCGCTCCGACACCCGGGGCGGCCTTCGGCGCCCTCGACGGGTCAGGCGAGGCTCACGCTCGCGACCGTGTCGAGCAGTTCCTCGCGCACCCGGCCGGCGACCATGATGCGCGCGCCGACGAGCACCGGATCGCGGTCCACCCGGGTCGCGACCACCTCGGGGTACCAGCGGCTCAGGCGGCGGATGCCGCGGCCGACCTCCTCGGCGAACGCCTCGCCGCCGAGGCTGGCCGATGGCCCCGCGAGCACGAGGTGCCCGGGGTCGAGGGTCGCGAGCAGGGGGAGCGCGACGTGCGCGACGCGTTCGGCGAGGTCGTGGAACACCGCCGCGCGAGCCGCGTCGGCGTCGGGCTCCGCCAGGGCCGAGCGCGCCGCGTGGTAGCCGGACACGTCGAGGCCGTGCCGGCGGGCGAGCAGGGCCACGGCACGACCGCCGACGAGGTCCTGCGCGGTGTGCGCACTCGGGTCGAGCGCATTCGCCGCCACCGAGAGCGGAAGGAATCCGATCTCGCCGGCGCCGCCGAAGGCACCGCGGTGCAGGTCGCCCGCGACGTCGAACGAGGCGCCCACGCCGTTGCCGAGCCAGAGCAGCGCGAACACGTCGCTGTCGACGCCCGCGCCGTGCTGGCGCTCGGCGACGGCGGCGAGGTTCACGTCGTTCTCGATGTGCACCGTGCGCCCGAGCTCCGTCTCGAGGATCTCCTTCAGGCCGCGCACCGGCCAGCCGGGCAGCGCCTCGCTGAACAGCTCGCCCGTCTCGCCGGGGTCGACGTAGCCGGGGATGCCGACGCACACCGAGTGCACGATGGCGGGATCGGTGCCGGCCGCGGCGCTCGCCTCGGCGATCGCCCGCGACACCTCCTCGACGGCGGATCGCTCGGTGGGATCGTGGGGCAGCGGCATCCGCACGACGGGGCGTTCAGCGCCGGTGGCGTCGACGACCGTGGCGCGCAGCTCGAAGGCGTCGAGGTCGAGCGCGACGCCGAGCGGCCGGTCGGTGCGGGCGGCGTAGACCACCGCGCTGCGCCCCGCCGACCCCGAGGTGCGACCGCGCTCCTCGATGAGGCCGCCGGCGAGCAGCCGGGACATCATCTGCGACGCCGTCGGCTTGGAGACGCCGACGAGCTCGCAGATGCGGTTCCTGGTGAGCGGACCCCGTTCGAGCAGCACCGCGAGGCCGGCGCGATCGTTCACCGCCCCCAGCCAGGAGGGCGTGCCCGTCGTGGAGTCGGCCGCCATCGGGGACTCGTCAGGCCGCAGGCAGGTTGGCGATCACGGCCGCGATGAGCTGCTGCGCGTCGCCCGGCTCGAACAGCGCGGCCGAGTCGACCACGATCCAGTACGGCCCGTGGAACACCTGCGCCTCGCCGGTGCCGCCGGCCATGATGAAGTAGCCCTCCACGTCGGGGGGCGTGCCGTACGTCGGCACGGGCTTGCTCGACAGCGCCGCGTCGTTCCGCCGCGCCTCGCCGGAGGCCTCGGTCGGCGTCGCGACGGCGACCTCGATCACCTCGCCGCTCGTCTGGTTGAGGTAGCCGCAGGCCGTGCCGGCATCCTCCTCGACCAGGGCGACGACGTTCGCGGCGGCGGGTTCGTAGGCGGGGTCGATGCCGAAGTTCGGGTTGAAGGCGTAGAGCTGGTCGGCCGTCACGAGCTGCGTCGCACGAGATCTCGAACGGCATGGGCGGCACGGCCGTCTCGGTGGGTTCGGGCGCCGCGGTGGGCGAACCCGGCGCGGCCGTCGGCGCCGGCGTGTCGGTGGGCGCAGCCGGCGTCGGGCGAGCACCCGGCGAGCAGTGCGACGGATGCCGCGGCGAGGAGCGCGAGGCCGGCGGAACGGGTGCGTAGGGGCTGGGTCGGGCGCGGCATGTGACGAACCCTATCAACCGTGCCGGGTAGGATTTGCGGGTGACTCCCGACGACCTCTCGCGCACCCTGTTCGACCTCGTGAACGGGCTCGCCGAGCGACGTCGGGCGGGCGGCGACGACGTCGTGCTCGACCCTCACGCCCGAGCAGGTGACCCTCGAACGCCCCAAGCTGCGCGAGCACGGCGACTGGGCGTCGAGCATCGCGATGCGCGTGGCGAAGCCGCTCGGGTCGAACCCGCGCGAGATCGCCGCCGAGCTCGCCGCGAAGCTGGCCGGCATCGACGGCGTGGCGAGCGCCGAGGTCGCCGGCCCGGGATTCATCAACATCCGCCTCGACGCGGCGGCGGCGGGCGCGCTCGCCAAGGCGATCGTCGACGCCGGGCCGTGCCTACGGGCACAGCGACACGCTCTCCGGCGACGGTCGCATCAACCTCGAGTTCGTGTCGGCGAACCCCACGGGGCCGCTGCACATCGGCCACACGCGATGGGCGGCGCTCGGCGACTCGATCGGCCGCGTGCTCCGCGCGGCCGGCGCCGAGGTGGCGAACGAGTACTACATCAACGACGCCGGCACCCAGATGGACAACTTCGGCCTGTCCGTGCTGGCGGCCGCGAAGGGCGAGCCCACCCCCGAGGGCGGCTATCCCGGAAGCTACATCGCCGACCTCGCGGCCCGGGTGCTCGAGCGCGAGCCGAAGCTCCTCGAGCTCGACGAGGCCGTCGCGCTGCACGCCGCCACCGAGATCGCCTACGAGCTCCAGCTCGGCGAGATCCGCGCCTCGCTCGCCCGCTTCAACGTGCACTTCGACGTCTGGACGAGCGAACGCCGCATGCAGGTGAAGGGCGACGACGGCCTGTCCGACGTCGACACCGCCGTCGAGCGCCTGCGCGCGCAGGGCCACGTCTTCGACGAGGACGGCGCCGTGTGGGTGCGCACGACCGACTTCGGCGACGACAAGGACCGGGTGATCCGCCGCAGCAACGGCGCCTACACGTACTTCGCGGCCGACGCCGCCTACTACCTCGACAAGGGCGACCGCGGCTTCGGCCACAAGATCTACCTCCTCGGCGCCGACCACCACGGCTACGTGCACCGCCTCCGCGCGCTCGCCGGGGCGGCGGGCGACGACCCCGAGCGCGACATCGAGGTGCTCATCGGCCAGCTCGTGAGCATCAACGGCGCCAAGCTCTCCAAGCGCGCCGGCAACATCATCGAGCTCGACGACCTGCAGGCCTGGCTCGGCACCGATGCGCTGCGCTACACGCTCGCGCGCTACCCCGCCGACTCGCCGCTCACCATCGACCCCGAGATCCTGACCCGTCGCACGAACGACAACCCCGTGTTCTACGTGCAGTACGCCCACGCGCGCACGGCCGCGGTCGACCGCAACGCGGCATCCGTCGGCGTCGACCGCTCGTCGTTCGCCCCCGAGCTGCTCGAGCACGAGACCGAGTCGGCGCTGCTCGGCGCGCTGCAGGAGTTCCCGCGCATCGTCGCCCAGGCCGCCGAGCTGCGCGAGCCGCATCGCGTCGCGCGGTACATCGAGGAGCTCGCGGGGCTCTACCACCGCTGGTACGACAACTGCCGCGTGCTCCCGCTCGGCGACGAGCCGATCGGCGACCTGCACCGCACTCGGCTCTGGCTGAACGACGCGACCGGCCAGGTCATCCGCAACGGGCTCGACCTGCTCGGCGTCTCCGCACCGGAGCGCATGTGAACGACGGGCGGCCGCGCGACGACCACGAGCCGCAGCCGACGGATGCCGCGGGCGGCACGCCGACCGACGACGACCTCGGCGCGACCGCGGTGATCCCGGCCGACGAGCAGGCCACCGAGGTCATCCGGCCCGCGACCCCGGCCCCGCCCGCCGCCGCAGCCCGCCGCCGCCCCGCAGCCCGCACCGGCGGCGACCGCACCCGCGGCACCGCCGACCGGGAAGCCCCGCGGACGTGCGGCGCGCATCTGGATCACGGTCGTCGCGATCGTCGTGGCCCTCGTGGCCCTCGTCGTGGTGGCCGACGTCATCGTGCGGAACATCGCGGAGGCGCGCTTCGCCGAGGAGATCGAGGCGAACCTGCCCGACGGCGTCGAGGGCGACGTCGGCGTCACCATCGGCGGCCTCTCGGTGATCGCGCAGTACCTCTCCGGCACCATGCAGCAGGTCGAGCTCTCCGCCCCCGAGCTCGACGTCGAGGGCGTGCCGATCGCGGTCGACGTCGTGGGCCAGGGCGTGCCCGTCGACCTCGCGTCGCCGGTCGAGCACCTGACGGCCACCATCGAGGCCGACGCGGCCGCCGTGAACCGCCTCATCGACGTGCAGGGGATCGAGGGCGAACTGGCCTTCGGCGACGGCACCGTGGGCTACACCGACTCCGTCCGGTTCCTCGGCTTCCCCATCGAGTTCACCGTGACCGCGCGGCCGACCGCCGCGGGCGACACCGTGCTGCTCGAACCCGTCGGCGTCGACGTCGCGGCCGGCGGCGGCTCGATCGACGTGTCGGGCATCGTCGACCGGCTCCTCGGCGACGACCCGATCCCGGTCTGCGTCGCCGAGCACCTGCCGGCCGGCGTCGAGGTGCAGCAGCTCACGGTCGAGCCCACGGGTGCGAGCGTCGCCCTCGAGGCGGACGGCCTCCGTCTCGACGAGGCGAGCCTCGCCACCCTCGGCAGCTGCGACTGACGCGACGACCGCGCCTCGTCACCGATTCGGCCCGCCTGCCGCGCCTCGGTAGACTCGCCGTAGCCCGCCCCACAAGGGCGGCACGCAGCAGGCTTCAGGAACCAATCCGGG
The DNA here is from genome assembly GCA_963802485.1 of uncultured Actinomycetota bacterium. Classification (GTDB taxonomy): domain Bacteria; phylum Actinomycetota; class Actinomycetes; order Actinomycetales; family Microbacteriaceae; genus Agromyces. The sequence continues at coordinate 87,722 of CAWDJA010000028.1, read as the reverse complement.
TTCGCTCGCCGCGAGCGATCCCGTCGATGCTCTCGTCCCGTTGAGGTTTCCCCGTGGCAACCACCGCAGCAGTACCCGGATGGCTCCGCGTGCCCGATGACGCCAATGCCCTGGCCCCGCAGGTGTGGCCCGAGCGCGCCCACCGCGACGCCGACGGCCGCCTCGTCGTGGCCGGCGTCGCCGCCACCGAGCTCGCCGAGCGATTCGGCACGCCGCTCTACGTGGTCGACGAGTCCGACGCGCGGGCGCGGGCGGCGCGGATCCTCGCCGCGTTCGAGGCGGCCGCGGCATCCGTCGACACGACCGTGACGGTCTATTACGCGGGCAAGGCGTTCCTCTCCGCGCGCGATCGTGCGCTGGGTCACCGAGGCCGGCCTCGGCGTCGACGTGTGCACCGGCGGCGAGCTCGCCGTCGCGCTCGCCGCGGGCGCCGAACCCGCGCGCATCGGATTCCACGGCAACAACAAGTCGGTCGCCGAGATCGAGCGCGCGGTGGCGGCCGGCGTCGGCGCGATCATCATCGACAGCGAGGTCGAGATCGAGCGGGTCGCGGATGCCGCGGCACGCGCCGGCCGGGTCCAGCGCGTGCGGCTGCGGGTGAACAGCGGCGTGCACGCGTCGACGCACGAGTTCCTCGCCACCGCCCACGAGGACCAGAAGTTCGGCGTCTCCCTCGACCGCGCCGTCGAGCTCGGCACGCGCATCCGCTCGCACGCCTCGCTCGACCTCCTGGGGCTGCACTGCCACATCGGCTCCCAGATCTTCGACTCCGCCGGGCTTCGCCGAGTCGGCCGAGCGCCTGCTCGCCGCGCACGCCGAGCTCGCGGCCGTCAGCCCGCTGCCCGAGCTGAACCTCGGCGGCGGCTTCGGCATCGCCTACACGTCGGCCGACGACCCGACGCCGATCGAGGAGATCGCGCTCGGCATCGCCGAGGCCGTCGCGAGCGGATGCCGCGCCCACGGCGTCCCCGTGCCGAAGCTCGCGTTCGAGCCGGGGCGGTCCGTCATCGGCCCGGCGGGCATCACGCTGTACACCGTCGGCACGGTCAAGCCGGTGCCGATCGAGGGCGGATGGCGCCACTACGCCTCGGTCGACGGCGGCATGAGCGACAACGCCCGCACCGCCCTCTACGGGGCCGACTACTCGGCGCGCATCGCCTCCCGGGTGTCGGATGCCCCGCCGGCGCTCTTCCGCGTGGCGGGCCGGCACTGCGAATCGGGCGACATCGTCGTCGACGCCGAGTACCTGCCGCACGACGTCGCCCCCGGCGACCTCCTCGCGGTCGCCGCGACCGGCGCCTACTGCTGGTCGCTCGCCAGCAACTACAACCACGTGCCGCGCCCGGCCGTCGTCGCCGTGCGCGACGGCGTCGCGCGCATCATCGTGCGCGGCGAGACCGAGGCCGACCTGCTGGCCCGCGACGCCGGGCTCGACGCAACCGACGCCGGAGAAGGGCCCCACGCATGATCGAGTACCGCACCATCCGAGTCGGCCTCCTGGGCGCCGGCTCGGTGGGGTCGCAGGTGGCGCGCCTCCTGCTCGAGCACTCCGACGAGCTCACGCAGCGCATCGGCGCACGCATCGAGCTCGTCGGCATCGCGGTGCGCGACACCGGCGCGAAGCGCGACACGCAGCTGCCGCCCGACCTGCTCACCACCGACGCCGAGTCGCTCATCCTCGGCTCCGACATCGTGATCGAGCTCATGGGCGGCATCGAGCCGGCGCGCACGCTCGTGCTCGCGGCGATCGCGTCGGGTGCCGACGTGGTCACGGGCAACAAGGCGCTCCTCGCGAACCACGGGCCCGAGCTGTTCGCCGCGGCCGAGCAGGTGGGCGCGCAGCTCTCCTACGAGGCCGCCGTCGGCGGGGCCATCCCGATCATCCGGCCGCTGCGCGACAGCCTCGCCGGCGACCGCATCGACCGCATCCTCGGCATCGTCAACGGCACCACGAACTTCATCCTCGACCGCATGGACACCACGGGCGCCTCCCTCGAGGACGCCCTCGCGACCGCGACCGAGCTCGGGTACGCCGAGGCCGACCCCACCGCCGACATCGGCGGGTACGACGCCGCGCAGAAGGCCGCGATCCTCGCGAGCCTCGCCTTCCACACGAGCGTGCCGGTCAGCGCGGTGCACCGCGAGGGCATCACGGGGGTCACCGCCGAGCAGGTCGAGTCGGCCCAGCGCGCCGGGTTCGTCGTGAAGCTCCTCGCGATCTGCGAGCGGCTCATCGACGACGAGACCGGCGAGGAGGGCGTCTCGGCGCGCGTCTACCCGGCGCTCGTGCCGCGGAGCCACCCGCTCGCCGCCGTGCACGGCGCGAACAACGCCGTGTTCGTCGAGGCCGCCGCCGCCGGCCCGCTCATGTTCTACGGCGCGGGCGCCGGGGGAGTGCAGACCGCGTCCGCGGTGCTCGGCGACCTCGTCGCGATCGCACGCCGCCACGTGATCGGCGGGCCCGGCACCGCCGAGTCGACGCACGCGGAACTTCCCGTGCTCGACATCGGCCGCATCACCACCCGCTACGCGATCACGCTCGAGGTGGCCGACGAGCCGGGCGTGCTCGAGAAGATCGCGCACGTCTTCGCCGAGCACGGCGTCTCGGTCGAGCAGCTCCAGCAGACCGTGAGCGGTGCTGCCGAGCGGGCTACGCTGGTCATCGGGACGCATGAGGCGAAGGAGTCCGCGCTCGCCGAGACCGTCGCCGCCCTCGCCCAGAGCCCCGTCGTCGCATCCGTCGCGTCCGTCCTCCGAGTCGAAGGAGCAGTGTGAACCACCCCACCCCCAAGGCAAACTCGCGCCAGTGGCGCGGCGTCATCCGCGAATACGCCGACCGGCTGGATGTGACGGATGCCACGCCCGTCGTCACCCTCGGCGAGGGCGGCACGCCGCTCCTGCCCGCGCCGGCGCTCTCCAGCCGCACCGGCGCCGACGTGTGGGTGAAGTTCGAGGGCATGAACCCCACCGGCTCCTTCAAGGACCGCGGCATGACGATGGCCGTGACCAAGGCCGTCGAGGGCGGTGCGAAGGTCGTGATCTGCGCCTCCACGGGCAACACGTCGGCGTCGGCCGCCGCCTACGCCACGCACGCGGGCATCACGGCCGCCGTGCTCGTGCCCGAGGGCAAGATCGCGATGGGCAAGCTCAGCCAGGCCATCGCGCACAACGCCCAGCTGCTGCAGGTGCAGGGCAACTTCGACGACTGCCTCGACATCGCGCGCGACCTCGCCGCGAACTACCCGGTGCACCTCGTGAACTCGGTCAACAACGACCGCATCGAGGGCCAGAAGACGGCGGCGTTCGAGGTCGTCGAGGTGCTCGGCGACGCGCCCGACCTCCACTTCATCCCGGTCGGCAACGCCGGCAACTACACCGCGTACACGCGCGGCTACCGCGAGGACATCGCGGCGGGCAACGCCACGCGGATGCCGCGGATGTTCGGCTTCCAGGCCTCGGGCTCGGCGCCGATCGTGCGCGGCGAGCCGGTGCGCGATCCCGACACCATCGCGAGCGCGATCCGCATCGGCAACCCCGCGTCGTGGGAGCTCGCGCTGCAGGCGCGCGACGAGACCGACGGCTACTTCGGCGCCATCGACGACGACAAGATCCTCGAGGCGCAGCGCATCCTCTCGGCCGAGGTCGGCATCTTCGTCGAGCCCGCGTCCGCGATCAGCGTCGCCGGCCTCCTCGAGCGCTCGGCCGCCGGGTGGGTGCCCGCCGGCTCGCGCGTGGTGCTCACCGTCACCGGCCACGGCCTGAAGGACCCGCAGTGGGCGCTGCGCACGGCCGACGGCTCCGACGTGCAGCCGACCGTCGTGCCCGTCGACACGGCGCAGGTCGCCCAGGTGCTCGGGCTCACCTCATGACCAGTGCCGCCACCGCCGACCCCGGCGTCGTCCGCCTCGCTCGTCGGTCGCACCGTGCACGTGAAGGTGCCCGCGACCTCGGCGAACCTCGGGCCCGGCTTCGACACCCTCGGCCTCGCGCTCGCCCGCTACGACGAGCTCGAGGTCGAGGCGACGGATGCCGCGACCCACGACATCCAGGTGCACGGCGTCGGCGCCGGCGAGGTGCCGCTCGACGAGTCGCACCTCGTCGTGCGCGCCGCGGCGCACACCTTCGCGCACGCCGGCGTGCCGATGCCGTCGCTGCGGCTCGTGGCGCACAACTCGATCCCCCACGGACGCGGCCTCGGCTCGTCGGGCGCCGCGATCGTCGCGGGCGTCATGGCGGCCAAGGGCCTGCTCGAGGGCGTCGTCGAGTTCACGCCCGACGAGCTCCTCGAGCTCGCGACCGAGCTCGAGGGCCACCCCGACAACGTCGCCCCGGCGCTCTTCGGCGGACTCACGATCGCGTGGGTCACGCCAGAGGGTCCCCGGCACAAGAAGCTCATCGTGCATCGCGGCGTCTCGCCGCTCGTGCTCGTTCCCGAGCACGAGATGTCGACCGCGCTCGCCCGCTCGCTGCAACCCGAGTCGGTTCCGCACTCCGACGCGGTGTTCAACGTGTCGCGGTCCGCGCTCCTCATCGCCGCGCTCATCCAGAGCCCCGAGCTGCTGCTCCAGGCGACCGAGGACAAGCTGCACCAGCACTACCGCGCGCAGGCGATGCCCGAGACCGACCGGCTGATCCGCGTGCTGCGGGCGGCGGGGCATCCGGCCGTCGTCTCGGGCGCGGGGCCGTCGATCCTGGTGCTCGCCAGCGACCCGAGCGAGCGGGCCGATGCGGTGCGCCTCGTCGAGGAGTCGGCGGAGACGGCGTGGCAGGCCCTGCCGCTCGCGGTCGACTTCAAGGGCGCGACGGTCGTCGACGCCGACCGCTGACGGCCGCAGCGGGCGCCGCCGCGGCATCCGCTTTCCACCGGGCGCGTCGCGCGTCGGAGACGTGGTCGTCCTGGTGTTAGGATTGTCCCGCACCCGGCAGGAGACGCACAGTTCGCGTCTCACGGCCGCATCGTGCAATTCCCGCAATCTATTGCTTTCGCTCTCGCGCATGTCTGCGCCACCGCGCACCGACATCGCTCGTGTCAGCGATCAGCTCTCCTGGGTCCGCAATTCCTGCGACCAGGGGAAAGGAACATACCCAGTGACCAACGCAACCGACCACGCCGACGTGAGCGTGGCGAACCGCACCCGCCTGAGCGCCCTGAAGGTCGCCGAACTCCAGGAGCTCGCCGCCTCCCTCGGCATCTCGGGTGCCTCGAAGCGCCGAAAGGGAGAACTCGTGGACTTGATCTCCGCCCACCAGGACGGCGCCGCACCCGCCGATGCTCCCGTCGCCGAGCCGGCCGCGGCCGAGGCCGCCGCCGTCGAGGTCGACGCGCCGGCGACCGAGGCGCCTGCCGATGCCGCGGCCGCGACCGAGGCTCCGGCGACCGATGAGCCTGCCGCGTTCGAGCAGCCTGCCGCGTTCGAGGGCCTGCCGCGTTCGAGGCTCCCGCCGCCGAGCCGGCCGCCGACGCTGCGCCCGCCGACCAGGCCGCTCCGGCGGATCCCGTGATCGAGGCCGCACCGGCCGCGACGCAGCCCGCCCGCCAGGGCCGCCAGCCGCGCCGCGCGACGAGCGCCACCACGGCCGCCGCACAGCACGTGAACGCCGGAGGTGCAGGGGTCGACCTCGTCCCGCGCCGACACCGACGCCCGCGAGGCGGCCCGTGCCGCCGTGCGCGAGGAGCTCGCAGCCGCGACGGGCGAGGGCGCCCGCGCCACCCAGCCCGCCGAGGGCCAGGGCGAGGGCGAGCCCGCCGCAGAGCAGCCCCGCCAGGGCCGCAGCCGCAACCGCGGTCGCCGTGGCGGCGAGCGCGCCGAGCGCACCGGCGACGACGCGCAGAAGCCCGCTGAGGAGCGCCAGGGGCGCCAGAACGGCCAGGGCGCCGACCGACAGGGTGGCGACCAGCAGCGCAAGGGCGACGAGCAGGGCAAGCCCGCCCGCGAGCGCCAGGGCGAGGGCGACGCCGGCAAGCAGCAGGGCGACGGCCGTGGCCGCGGCCAGCAGGGCCAGGGCCGTGACGCGCAACAGCAGCAGCTCGACGGCGAGGGCGGCCGCCGCAACCGCTACCGCGACCGCAAGCGCCGCGGCCAGGGCGTCGGCGACGAGCTCGAGCCCGAGATCCTCGACGACGACGTGCTCATCCCCATCGCGGGCATCCTCGACGTGCTCGACAACTACGCGTTCGTGCGCACCACGGGCTACCTCCCCGGCCCGAGCGACGTCTACGTCTCGCTCGGCCAGGTGAAGAAGTACAACCTGCGCAAGGGCGACGCGGTCGTCGGCTCGATCAAGCAGCCGCGCGACGGCGAGTCGAACAGCCGCCAGAAGTACAACGCGCTCGTCAAGGTCGACTCCGTCAACGGCCAGACGCCCGAGGAGTCGGCGGCGCGCGTCGAGTTCCAGAAGCTCACGCCGCTCTACCCGCAGGAGCGCCTGCGCCTCGAGACCGAGCCGACCAAGCTCACGCAGCGCATCATCGACCTCGTCGCGCCGATCGGCAAGGGCCAGCGCGGCCTCATCGTCGCGCCCCCGAAGGCCGGCAAGACGATCGTGCTGCAGCAGATCGCGAACGCCATCTCGATCAACAACCCCGAGGTCCACCTCATGGTCGTGCTCGTCGACGAGCGCCCCGAAGAGGTCACCGACATGCAGCGCACGGTGAAGGGCGAGGTCATCGCCTCGACCTTCGACCGTCCCGCCGAGGACCACACGACGGTCGCCGAGCTCGCCATCGAGCGCGCGAAGCGCCTCGTCGAGCTCGGCCACGACGTCGTCGTGCTGCTCGACTCGATCACCCGCCTCGGTCGCGCCTACAACCTGGCAGCGCCGGCTTCGGGCCGCATCCTCTCGGGTGGCGTCGACGCCTCGGCGCTCTACCCGCCGAAGCGCTTCTTCGGCGCGGCGCGCAACATCGAGAACGGCGGCTCGCTCACCATCCTCGCCACGGCGCTCGTCGAGACCGGCTCGAAGATGGACGAGGTGATCTTCGAGGAGTTCAAGGGCACCGGCAACTCGGAGCTCCGGCTCTCCCGCCAGCTCGCCGACAAGCGCATCTTCCCGGCGGTCGACGTGAACGCGTCGTCGACGCGTCGCGAGGAGATGCTGCTCTCGCAGGACGAGGTCAAGATCACCTGGAAGCTGCGTCGCGCCCTCGCCGGCCTCGAGCAGCAGCAGGCGCTCGAAGCCGTCCTCGGCCGGCTCAAGGAGACGCAGTCCAACGTCGAGTTCCTCATGCTCATGCAGAAGTCGATGCCGGTCGCCAACGGCGCGGCGCACTCGCACGGGCACGAGACCGACCACCGGTAGGCCGCGTGTTCGAGTCCGTCCAGGCCCTGCTCGCCGAGCACGCCGAGCTCCAGGAGGAGCTCGCCGACCCGGCGCTGCACGCCGACGCCGCGCGCGCCAAGAAGGTCAACCGCCGCTACGCGGAGCTGAGCCGCATCGCGACGGCGCACACCGCATGGCTGCAGGCGCAGGACGACCTCGCCGCGGCACGCGAGCTGGCCAAGGAGGACGCAGCGTTCGCCGAGGAGGTGCCGGAGCTCGAGGAGGGCCTCGCGCAGGCGCAGGAGAAGTTGCGCCGCCTCCTCATCCCGCGCGACCCCGACGACGGCCGCGACGTGATCATGGAGATCAAGGGCGGCGAGGGCGGCGCCGAGAGCGCCCTGTTCGCGTCCGACCTCCTGCGCATGTACCTGCAGTACGCGCAGTCCAAGGGCTGGAAGGTCGAGCTGCTCGACCAGAACGAGTCCGACCTCGGCGGCTACAAGGACGTGCAGGTCGCGATCAAGTCGAACGCGACCGACCCGTCGCAGGGCGTCTGGGCGCACCTCAAGTACGAGGGCGGCGTGCACCGCGTCCAGCGCGTGCCCGTCACCGAGACCCAGGGGCGCATCCACACCTCGACCACCGGCGTGCTCGTCTTCCCCGAGGTCGACGAGCCCGAAGAGGTCGACATCAACCAGAACGACCTCAAGATCGACGTGTACCGCTCCTCGGGTCCCGGCGGCCAGTCGGTGAACACGACCGACTCCGCCGTGCGCATCACCCACCTGCCCACGGGCATCGTCGTCTCGATGCAGAACGAGAAGTCGCAGCTGCAGAATCGCGAGGCGGCCATGCGCGTGCTGCGCGCACGCCTGCTGGCCCGCCAGCAGGAGGAGCTCGCGGCCGCGGCATCCGACGCCCGCAAGACGCAGATCCGCTCGATGGACCGCTCGGAGCGGATCCGCACGTACAACTTCCCCGAGAACCGCATCGCCGACCACCGCACGGGCTACAAGGCGTACAACCTCGACCAGGTGATGAACGGCGCGCTCGACCCGATCGTCGAGTCGGCCATCCAGGCCGACGAGGAGGCCCAGCTCGCGGGCCTCGGCGAGGACTGACCCGGTCGCACGAACGGTCGAAGGGGCGGATGCTGCGGCATCCGCCCTTCGCGCGTCTGCCGGTCGATCGGGCACGGTGGGTGACACAAGGGTGTCAGATATTGATACCCTTGTGTCATGGTGTACAGCGTGAAGCGAGTATGCACAGCAAGCTCGGCGTGTCCCGTGAGTGCCGCATACAAGCTCGTCCGAAGCGGACGAGTCGGTGCGTATCCGTGCGGGGTCCCAGTGGGTGGTGCCCGAAGCGGCGATCGCCGTACCGAAGCCCGCCTCGCGATCCGATGGCACGCGAGAACGCGATTCAGCTGCTCGCATCGCTCTCTCCGGTGTCGAGTCCTCATCTGGACGATCGCGGTCGTCCGGAGGCGCATCGCCGAGAAGCTCGATGAAGTCTCAGCGAAGACGATTTCGATCCGCATCGGCTCTGGAGTTGGGTTCGGGAGAGGGGCCCGCGACTGGCGTTGAGTGCCAGTTCCGCGGACCTCGAAGATCTGATGAAGGACCGACGAATGGCGCGATCGGGGATCGCCGACCCACGCGGCGGGATCGCAGCCTCCGGGGTTGCCGAAGGATACGTGTCCCCGGTAGCCGTCGACGAACTGATCGCCGAGTACCTGCTCGTCGAGAGCGAGCGCCCGAACGTGTGGCTTCACGTCGCCGATATCCCGCGGGATGGCGATGGAGCCGTGCCGATCGGATTCGTGATCGCGGACCTGCTCGACCATGGCGGACCGCGAGAGCGAAGCCAGGCCGAGGAACTCCTCTCGGCGATCTGCACGATGACCGATCTCGCCCCGGCTGGATGGCCTTCGACGAATCGGCCTCGGTATCGCGGCCTAGATGTGCCAGTCGTGCACGCCGCGCGCCGCGTCGGCGGTGGCGTGCGAGAGCGGCTTGAACGTCGCGGGGATCCCGACGACGAGCGAGTGCGCGGGGGCGTCCTTCGTGACGACCGCGTTCGCGCCGATGGCGCTCCACGCGCCGATCGTCACGTCGCCGAGCACCTTGGCGCCCGCTCCGACGGTCACGCCGTCCTCGAGGGTCGGATGCCGCTTCGCGCCGCGCGGCGTGCCCCGAGGCGCCTTCCCGCCGAGCGTGACCCCGTGGTAGAGCATCACGTCGTCGCCGAGGATCGCGGTCTCGCCGATCACGACGCCCATGCCGTGATCGATGAAGAAGCGCCGGCCGATCGTGGCGCCCGGATGGATCTCCACGCCGGTGAGGAAGCGGACGAACTGCGAGCCGAGCCGCGCGGGCAGCCGGAACCCGGCCTCCCACAGCGCGTGCATGAGGCGGTGACCCCAGATCGCGTGCAGGCCCGAGTACGCGAGGACGACTTCTGCGGCGTTCCGCGAGGCCGGGTCGTGGGCGCGTGCGGTGGCGATGTCTTCCCTGAGCCTGGCGAGGATTCCCACCAGCTCAGTCAAGCAGACCTTCGTACAGCACGGTGCTCAGGTAGCGCTCGCCGTAGCTCGCGACGATGACGACGATGGTCTTGCCCGCGTTCTCGGGACGCTTGGCGAGCTCCACGGCGGCGTGCACGGTGGCGCCCGACGAGATGCCGCCGAGGATGCCCTCCTCGACGCCGAGGCGGCGTGCCGTGGCGACCGCCTGGTCGATGTTCACGTCGATGATCTCGTCGTAGACCTCGCGGTCGAGGATCGCGGGCACGAAGTTCGCCCCGATGCCCTGGATCTTGTGCGGGCCGGGCTGGCCGCCGTTGAGGATGGGCGACTCGGCCGGCTCGACGCCGACGATCGTGACCTCGGGCTTGCGCTGCTTCAGCACCTGGCCGACGCCGGTGAGGGTGCCGCCCGTGCCGATGCCCGACACGAAGATGTCCACGTCGCCGTCGGTGTCGTTCCAGACCTCCTCCGCGGTGGTCCGGCGGTGGATCTCGACGTTCGCCTTGTTCTCGAACTGCTTCGCGAGCACGGCGCCGGGGGTCTCCGCGGCGATCTGCTCGGCGCGCGCGACGGCGCCCTTCATGCCCTCGCCGCCCGGGGTGAGCACGAGCTCGGCGCCGTAGGCGCGCAGCAGCGCGCGGCGCTCCTTGCTCATGGTCTCGGGCATGGCGATCACGACGCGGTAGCCGCGGGCGGCGCCGATCATCGCGAGCGCGATGCCGGTGTTGCCGCTCGTGCCCTCGACGATGGTGCCGCCGGGCTGCAGCGCGCCCGACGCCTCGGCCGCGTCGACGATGCCGACGCCGAGGCGGTCCTTCACGCTCGCGGAGGGATTGTAGAACTCGAGCTTGGCGAGGACGGTCGCCTCGGCGCCGTCGGTCACGCGGTTCAGCCGCACGAGCGGCGTGCGACCGAAGACCTCGGTGATGTTGTCGAAGACCTGGGCCATGGTGCTTCCTCTCGGGTGGGCGTGCGACGGCGGATGCCGCGGCCCAGCCTACGGCCGCGCTCGCACCCGGTCACGTGCGTTACATTCCATTTCGTGGATGAACGGATGCCGCCGCAGGGCGCACGCGACCTCCGCGCGGTGCGCGACGACATCGTGGCGCGGCTCGGGGCGGCCGGCGTACCCGATCCCCAGGTCGACGCGGAGCTGCTGCTGGGGCACGTCTGGGCCTCTCACGCGGCGGCGTGCAGGCGCGCATCGTGGTCGGCGCCGCCCTCGACGAGGCCCAGTCGGCGACCCTCGAGGCCCTCGTCGCGCGGCGCGCGGGCCGGGAGCCGCTGCAGCACGTGACGGGGCGGGCGGCGTTCCGCTCGCTCGAGCTCGCCGTCGGGCCGGGCGTGTTCGTGCCCCGCCCCGAGACCGAGCAGGTCGCGCAGCTCGCCATCGACGCGCTCCGGGCCACCGCAGAGCCCGAGCCGATCGCGGTCGACCTCGGCAGCGGCAGCGGGGCGATCGCCCTCGCGATGGCCACCGAGGTCCCGCACGCGCGGGTGTGGGCGGTCGAGAACTCGCCCGAGGCGTTCCCGTGGACGCGGCGCAACGTCGACGAGGTCGGCGCGGAGAACCTCGAGCTCGTCTTCGGCGACCTCGCCACCGCCCTGCCCGAGCTCGACGGCCGGGTCGCGGTCGTGATCTCGAACCCGCCCTACGTCCCGGCGGCCGAGATCCCGGCCGACCCCGAGGTGCACCTGCACGACCCCGTCGCGGCGCTCTACGGCGGTCCCGACGGGCTCGACGTGGTGCGCGTGCTCTCGCGGCGGGCGTCGGAGCTCCTCCACCCGGGCGGGGTGCTCGTGATCGAGCACGCCGAGACGCAGTCCGCGCCGATCGCGTCGATCCTCGCCGGCGACGGCTGGCGGGCGATCGCCCACCACCGCGACCTCACGTCGCGCGACCGGGCGACGACCGCCGTGCGCTGAGCCGCGGCATCCGGCCCTCCTTCGCGCGATCGAGCCGTTCCCGCTCGCGTTCGAGCCGTTCCCGTTCGCGGTCGCGTCGTTCACGGTCGCGTCGTTCCCGTTCGGCGCGCTCGCGCTCCTGCTGCTCACGTTCGTGCCGCTCCCGTTCGAGCGCGCGCTTGATGGCCTCGCGCTCGCGCTTCTGCGCCTCACGGAGCGCCTTCTCGGCCTCCCGCCTGGCCTTGGCCGCCTCGCGCACGTGCTTGTCGCGGGGGAGGGCGATCCCGGGCGCGGGCGGCTCGGGGTGCGCGACGGCTCGCCCCGACGCCACTCGGCCGACGTGGTACTCGATCCCGTCGAGGATGCGCTGGAGGCCGAACTCGAAGTCGTCGTCGTCCTCGAAGGTGCCCGCGCCGGGCTCGGCGACGTACCCGCCGGCGACGAGGAGGGGCTGGAGGTAGGGGAACCGCTCGGGCGTGACGAGCTCGACGAGGGCGCCGAACGCGTTCTCGCCCGTGACGTCGCCGGGGTCGGAGGCCGCGGCCGCCGCGCCGAGGTCGCGCTCCTGGGCGCTGGTGGCCCGCACGTAGCTCGTCACGAGGAGCAGCGCCGACATCTTCTCGCCGTCGCTCAGCGGCAGGTCGCGCATCTCGCGCAGGAACCAGTCCACGATCGTGAGGCTGTTCGGCGTGATCGGCGCCCCCGAGATCGGGATGTCGACGAGCCACGGATGCGCCCGATACGCGTCGCGCATGGCGAGCACCCACGCGCTGACGCCGTCGCGCCAGCTGCGCTCGGCGGCCTCGTCGGGGACGGGGACCACGCTCGCCTCCTCCTGCATGAGGAGGATCAGGTCGTCCTTGCTCGTCACGTAGCGGTACAGCGACATGGTCGTGAATCCGAGCGACGTCGCGACCCGGCTCATCGAGACCGCGCCGAGCCCCTCGGCGTCGGCGATCTCGATGGCCGCCTCGACGATGCGCTCGATCGACAGCTCGCGCTTCGGCCCGCGCTGGGGGTGCGCCGCGATGCCCCAGGCGAGCGCGACGCCCCTGGGGAGCTCGGGGTCGGGCTGCTCGACGTCGGGCGGCGTGGGGTTCGGCATCGGCTCCCGTTCTCGTGGGTGTTGACGACAGTCTAGAACTGTGTATTACTTAAACAACAGTGCATCACATAAACAGTTTGCGACATACGCAGACCAACCCAGGGAAGGGGCAGGAGATGACGCTCGCCATCGACGCACGCGGACTCCGCAAGCACTTCGGTCGAACCGAGGTGCTCGCGGGGCTCGACCTCGCCGTGCCCGCCGGCACCGTGTTCGCCCTGCTCGGGCCGAACGGCGCGGGCAAGACCACCACGATCAACATCCTGACGACGCTCGTGCGGGCCGACTCGGGCACGGCGCTCGTCGCCGGGCACGACGTCGTCGCCGACACCGAGGAGGTGAAGCGGCGCATCAGCCTCACGGGCCAGTCCGCGGCCGTCGACGGCGTGCTCACCGGCACGGAGAACCTCGTCATGATGGGCCGACTCTCGGGGCTCGGGCGCCGGGCGGCCCGCGCGCGGGCCGCCGAACTGCTCGATCGGTTCGACCTCGCGGATGCCGCGGGCCGGCGCGTCGGCACCTACTCGGGCGGCATGCGCCGCCGGCTCGACCTGGCGCTCAGCCTCATCGTCGCGCCCGCCGTGCTGTTCCTCGACGAGCCGACGACCGGCCTCGACACCCGCAGCCGGCAGGAGCTGTGGAGCGTCATCCGCTCGCTCGCCGGCGCCGGCACCACGGTCTTCCTCACGACGCAGTACCTCGAGGAGGCCGACCGCCTCGCCGACCGCATCGCGGTGCTCGACGAGGGACGGATCGCCGAGGAGGGCACGCCCGCCGAGCTGAAGGCCCGCATCGGCGGCGACGTCGTGGAGCTCCGCGACGCCGACGGGGTCCTGCTCCTCGAGTTGCCCACCGACGGGAGCGTGCACGGGCTCCGGGCCGCCCTCGACGAGCTCGACCGCGCGCCCGCGGCCGCCGCCGACGGCGTCGCCGTGTCCATCCGTCGTCCCAGCCTCGACGACGTGTTCCTCGACATCACCGCCCGCAACGCGGCACCCGCGTCGCCCGAACTCCTGGAAGCGAAGTGACGACCATGACCACGACCACCCTCGTCCGCCCGCGCATCGGCGCGTTCACCGCCGAGTCCACGTTCATCACGCGCAGCTTCCTCCACTCCGTGCGCGACGTCGAGTCGGCCCTCATGGCCATCGTGCTGCCCGTGATGCTCATGCTGATGTTCACCTGGATCTTCGGCAACGCGATCGACCCGTCCGGCGGCTACGTCGACTACGTGGTGCCCGGCATCATCCTGCTGTGCGCCGGATTCGGCTCGGCGTCGACGGCGGTCTCGGTCGCGAACGACATGACCACCGGGATCATCGACCGGTTCCGCACGATGCCGCTCCGCAGCGGCGCCGTGCTCACCGGGCACGTCGTCGCGAGCCTCGCGCGCAACCTCGTCGCGACCGCCGTCGTGATCCTCGTGGCGCTCCTCGTCGGCTTCCGCCCGACGGCGACGCCGCTCGAGTGGCTCGCCGTGTTCGGGCTCGTCGCGCTCTGGATCCTCGCGATCACCTACCTCTTCGCCGCGATCGGCCTCGCGGCCTCGACACCCGAGGCGGCGAGCGGCTACGGGTTCATCCTCCTGTTCCTGCCGTACCTGTCGAGCGCGTTCGTGCCGGTCGAGACCATGCCCGACTGGCTCCAGTGGATCGCGGAGAACCAGCCGATCACCCCGATCATCGAGACCCTCCGGTCGCTGCTCATGGGCACGCCGATGGGCGACTCGGCGTGGTGGGCGGTCGGCTGGTGCCTCGTCATCATCGCCGGCTCCGTGGCGTGGGGCGCGTGGCTCTTCCGGCGCAAGGCGGGCCGCCGCTGACGACGGGCGAGCAGACGACGGATGCCGCGGGCCGCACGGGCCCGCGGCATCCGTCGCTCAGGCGCCGCGATCGGCGGCGAACTCCTCGATCACCCCAGATCGCGTGCAGGCCCGAGTACGCGAGGACCACCTCTGCGGCGTTCCGCGAGGCCGGGTCGTGGGCGCGTGCGGTGGCGATGTCTTCCCTGAGCCTGGCGAGGATTCCCACCAGCTCAGTCAAGCAGACCTTCGTACAGCACGGTGCTCAGGTAGCGCTCGCCGTAGCTCGCGACGATGACGACGATGGTCTTGCCCGCGTTCTCGGGACGCTTGGCGAGCTCCACGGCGGCGTACACGGTGGCGCCCGACGAGATGCCGCCGAGGATGCCCTCCTCGACGCCGAGGCGGCGTGCCGTGGCGACCGCCTGGTCGATGTTCACGTCGATGATCTCGTCGTAGACCTCGCGGTCGAGGATCGCGGGCACGAAGTTCGCCCCGATGCCCTGGATCTTGTGCGGGCCGGGCTGGCCGCCGTTGAGGATGGGCGACTCGGCCGGCTCGACGCCGACGATCGTGACCTCGGGCTTGCGCTGCTTCAGCACCTGGCCGACGCCGGTGAGGGTGCCGCCCGTGCCGATGCCCGACACGAAGATGTCCACGTCGCCGTCGGTGTCGTTCCAGACCTCCTCCGCGGTGGTGCGGCCGGTGGATCTCGACGTTCGCGCTCGTTCTCGAACTGCTTCGCGAGCACGGCGCCGGGGGTCTCCGCGGCGATCTGCTCGGCGCGCGCGACGGCGCCCTTCATGCCCTCGCCGCCCGGGGTGAGCACGAGCTCGGCGCCGTAGGCGCGCAGCAGCGCGCGGCGCTCCTTGCTCATGGTCTCGGGCATGGCGATCACGACGCGGTAGCCGCGGGCGGCGCCGATCATCGCCAGCGCGATGCCGGTGTTGCCGCTCGTGCCCTCGACGATGGTGCCGCCGGGCTGCAGCGCGCCCGATGCCTCGGCCGCGTCGACGATGCCGACGCCGAGGCGGTCCTTCACGCTCGCGGAGGGGTTGTAGAACTCGAGCTTGGCGAGGACGGTCGCCTCGGCGCCGTCGGTCACGCGGTTCAGCCGCACGAGCGGCGTGCGACCGAAGACCTCGGTGATGTTGTCGAAGACCTGGGCCATGGTGCTTCCTCTCGGGTGGGCGTGCGACGGCGGATGCCGCGGCCCAGCCTACGGCCGCGCTCGCACCCGGTCACGTGCGTTACATTCCATTTCGTGGATGAACGGATGCCGCCGCAGGGCGCACGCGACCTCCGCGCGGTGCGCGACGACATCGTGGCGCGGCTCGGGGCGGCCGGCGTACCCGATCCCCAGGTCGACGCGGAGCTGCTGCTGGGGCACGTCATGGGCCTCTCACGCGGCGGCGTGCAGGCGCGCATCGTGGTCGGCGCCACCCTCGACGAGGCCCAGTCGGCGACCCTCGAGGCCCTCGTCGCGCGGCGCGTGGGGCGGGAGCCGCTGCAGCACGTGACGGGGCGGGCGGCGTTCCGCTCGCTCGAGCTGGCCGTCGGGCCGGGCGTGTTCGTGCCCCGCCCCGAGACCGAGCAGGTCGCGCAGCTCGCCATCGACGCGCTCCGGGCCACCGCAGAGCCCGAGCCGATCGCGGTCGACCTCGGCAGCGGCAGCGGGGCGATCGCCCTCGCCATGGCCACCGAGGTCCCGCACGCGCGGGTGTGGGCGGTCGAGAACTCGCCCGAGGCGTTCCCGTGGACGCGGCGCAACGTCGACGAGGTCGGCGCGGAGAACCTCGAGCTCGTCTTCGGCGACCTCGCCACCGCCCTGCCCGAGCTCGACGGCCGGGTCGCGGTCGTGATCTCGAACCCGCCCTACGTTCCGGCGGCCGAGATCCCGGCCGACCCCGAGGTGCACCTGCACGACCCCGTCGCGGCGCTCTACGGCGGACCCGACGGGCTCGACGTGGTGCGCGTGCTCTCGCGGCGGGCGTCGGAGCTCCTCCACCCGGGCGGGGTGCTCGTGATCGAGCACGCCGAGACGCAGTCCGCGCCGATCGCGTCGATCCTCGCCGGCGACGGCTGGCGGGCGATCGCCCACCACCGCGACCTCACCTCGCGCGACCGGGCGACGACCGCCGTGCGCTGAGCCGCGGCATCCGGCCCGCCCTCACTTCGCGCGTTCGAGCCGTTCCCGTTCGCGGTCGCGTCGTTCCCGTTCGCGTCGTTCCCGTTCGGCGCGCTCGCGCTCCTGCTGCTCGCGTTCGTGCCGCTCCCGTTCGAGCGCGCGCTTGATGGCCTCGCGCTCGCGCTTCTGCGCCTCGCGGAGCGCCTTCTCGGCCTCGCGCCTGGCCTTGGCCGCCTCGCGCACGTGCTTGTCGCGGGGGAGGGCGATCCCGGGCGCGGGCGGCTCGGGATGCGCGACGGCCCGCCCCGACGCCACTCGGCCGACGTGGTACTCGATCCCGTCGAGGATGCGCTGGAGGCCGAACTCGAAGTCGTCGTCGGCCTCGAAGGTGCCCGCGCCGGGCTCGGCGACGTACCCGCCGGCGACGAGGAGGGGCTGGAGGTAGGGGAACCGCTCGGGCGTGACGAGCTCGACGAGGGCGCCGAACGCGTTCTCGCCCGTGACGTCGCCGGGGTCGGAGGCCGCGGCCGCCGCGCCGAGGTCGCGCTCCTGGGCGCTGGTGGCCCGCACGTAGCTCGTCACGAGGAGCAGCGCCGACATCTTCTCGCCGTCGCTCAGCGGCAGGTCGCGCATCTCGCGCAGGAACCAGTCCACGATCGTGAGGCTGTTCGGCGTGATCGGCGCCCCCGAGATCGGGATGTCGACGAGCCACGGATGCGCCCGATACGCGTCGCGCATGGCGAGCACCCACGCGCTGACGCCGTCGCGCCAGCTGCGCTCGGCGGCCTCGTCGGGGACGGGGACCACGCTCGCCTCCTCCTGCATGAGGAGGATCAGGTCGTCCTTGCTCGTCACGTAGCGGTACAGCGACATGGTCGTGAATCCGAGCGACGTCGCGACCCGGCTCATCGAGACCGCACCGAGCCCCTCGGCGTCGGCGATCTCGATGGCCGCCTCGACGATGCGCTCGATCGACAGCTCGCGCTTCGGCCCGCGCTGGGGGTGCGCCGCGATGCCCCAGGCGAGCGCGACGCCCCTGGGGAGCTCGGGGTCGGGCTGCTCGACGTCGGGCGGCGTGGGGTTCGGCATCGGCTCCCGTTCTCGTGGGTGTTGACGACAGTCTAGAACTGTGTATTACTTAAACAACAGTGCATCACATAAACAGTTTGCGACATACGCAGACCAACCCAGGGAAGGGGCAGGAGATGACGCTCGCCATCGACGCACGCGGACTCCGCAAGCACTTCGGTCGAACCGAGGTGCTCGCGGGGCTCGACCTCGCCGTGCCCGCCGGCACCGTGTTCGCCCTGCTCGGGCCGAACGGCGCGGGCAAGACCACCACGATCAACATCCTGACGACGCTCGTGCGGGCCGACTCGGGCACGGCGCTCGTCGCCGGGCACGACGTCGTCGCCGACACCGAGGAGGTGAAGCGGCGCATCAGCCTCACGGGCCAGTCCGCGGCCGTCGACGGCGTGCTCACCGGCACGGAGAACCTCGTCATGATGGGCCGACTCTCGGGGCTCGGGCGCCGAGCGGCCCGCGCACGGGCCGCCGAACTGCTCGATCGGTTCGACCTCGCGGATGCCGCGGGCCGGCGCGTCGGCACCTACTCGGGCGGCATGCGCCGTCGGCTCGACCTGGCGCTCAGCCTCATCGTCGCGCCGGCCGTGCTGTTCCTCGACGAGCCGACCACCGGCCTCGACACCCGCAGCCGGCAGGAGCTGTGGAGCGTCATCCGCTCGCTCGCCGGCGCCGGCACCACGGTCTTCCTCACGACCCAGTACCTCGAGGAGGCCGACCGCCTCGCCGACCGCATCGCGGTGCTCGACGGGGGACGGATCGCCGAGGAGGGCACGCCCGACGAGCTGAAGGCCCGCATCGGCGGCGACGTCGTGGAGCTCCGCGACGCCGACGGGGTCCTGCTCCTCGAACTGCCCACCGACGGGAGCGTGCACGGACTCCGGGCCGCCCTCGACGAGCTCGACCGCACGCCCGCGGCCGCCGCGGACGGCGTCGCCGTGTCCATCCGGCGCCCCAGCCTCGACGACGTGTTCCTCGACATCACCGCCCGCAACGCGGCACCCGCGTCGCCCGAACTCCTGGAAGCGAAGTGACGACCATGACCACGACCACCCTCGTGCGCCCGCGCATCGGCGCGTTCACCGCCGAGTCCACGTTCATCACGCGCAGCTTCATCCACTCCGTGCGCGACGTCGAGTCGGCGCTCATGGCCATCGTGCTGCCCGTGATGCTCATGCTGATGTTCACCTGGATCTTCGGCAACGCCATCGACCCGTCGGGCGGCTACGTCGACTACGTCGTGCCCGGCATCATCCTGCTGTGCGCCGGATTCGGCTCGGCGTCGACCGCGGTCTCGGTCGCGAACGACATGACCACCGGGATCATCGACCGGTTCCGCACGATGCCGCTCCGCAGCGGCGCCGTGCTCACCGGTCACGTCGTCGCGAGCCTCGCGCGCAACCTCGTCGCGACCGCCGTCGTGATCCTCGTGGCGCTCCTCGTCGGCTTCCGCCCGACGGCGACGCCGCTCGAGTGGGTCGCCGTGTTCGGGCTCGTCGCGCTCTGGATCCTCGCGATCACCTACCTCTTCGCCGCGATCGGCCTCGCGGCGTCGACACCCGAGGCGGCGAACGGCTACGGGTTCATCCTCCTGTTCCTGCCGTACCTGTCGAGCGCGTTCGTGCCGGTCGAGACCATGCCCGACTGGCTCCAGTGGATCGCGGAGAACCAGCCGATCACGCCGATCATCGAGACCCTCCGGTCGCTGCTCATGGGCACGCCGATGGGCGACTCCGCGTGGTGGGCCGTCGGCTGGTGCGTCGTCATCATCGCCGGCTCCGTGGCGTGGGGGGCGTGGCTCTTCCGCCGCAAGGCGGGCCGCCGCTGACGACGGGGGAGCAGGCGACGGATGCCGCGGGCCGCACGGGCTCGCGGCATCCGTCGTTCCGGCGCCGCGGTCGGCGGCGAACTCCTCGAGGCGAGCGCGTGCAGGGAGTCGCGCGACAGCGGCGCGCCCGTGCCCCGGGTACGGCAAGCGCGCTGGTCTAGAATCGAGCGGTCATGACTGCCATCTACGACTGTTCGGTCGACTCCCAGCTGCTCACCGGCATGCGCCTCGCCCGCGGGGCCATCGGCCGCGGCGAACTCGTGGTGATTCCCACCGACACGGTCTACGGCGTCGCCGCCGACGCGTTCGACGCGGCCGCGGTCGCCCGACTCCTCGAAGCCAAGGGCCGTGAGCGCACGTCGCCGCCACCCGTGCTGATCCCCGGCATCCCCACGCTCGACGCCCTCGCGAGCGAGGTGCCCGGAGCGGTGCGCCGGCTCGTCGAGGAGTTCTGGCCCGGCGGGCTCACGGTCATCCTGCACGCGCAGCCCTCGCTGCAGTGGGACCTCGGCGAGACGCGCGGCACCGTGGCGCTCCGCATGCCGGCGAACCCCATCGCGCTCGAGCTCCTCTCCGAGACCGGGCCGCTCGCGGTGTCGAGCGCGAACCTCTCGGGGCAGCCGTCGGCGACCACCGCCGCCGACGCCGAGGCGATGCTCGGCGATTCGGTCACCGTCTACCTCGACGGGGGCCCGGCCGGCGAGGGCTACGAGGCCATCGGCGAACGCCCGGGCGACACGTCGTCGACCATCGTCGACGCCACCGGGCTCGCCGTCGACGGGGGAGTGATGCGCATCGTTCGAGCCGGCGTCATCTCGCGTGAGCGCATCGCCGAGGTCGTCGGCGAGGACATGCTGGCCCCGGCCGACGAGGCCCAGACGATCGACCCTGCCGCCGAAGCGGCGTCCGACGACGAGCGCGGCAGCCGACGAGCGAGCCGCGGCCGATCCGGCGACCCCGCGGCATCCGGCGACCCCGCGGCATCCGCCCGCGACACGGCCGACGACGGAGCGGATGCCGCCGCCTCATGACCCTGTTCCTCGCGCTCGCCCTCGTGGCCGCGCTCGTGACCTTCGGCGGCTCGGTGCTCGTCTGGAAGCTGAGCCTGAAGTACCGGCTCTACCCGAAGATCCGCGAGCGCGACGTGCACACGCGCCCGACGCCGAGGCTCGGCGGCATCGCGATGTTCGTCGGCATCGTGGCCGCGATCTGCGCAGCCGCGTTCGTCTCGGCGATCGGCTCGTCGCGCTTCTCGGTCGTGTCGATCATCTTCCAGAACCCGACCCAGATGCTCGCGATCCTCGGCGCGGCCCTGCTCATCGTGCTGATCGGCGTCGCCGACGACATCTGGGACCTCGACTGGACCACGAAGCTCGCGGGGCAGTTCATCGCGGCGGGCCTCATCGCGTGGCAGGGCGTCTCGATCGTGTCGCTGCCCATCGGCGGCATCACCGTCGGCTCGTCGTGGATGAGCGCCACGATCACCGTCTTCACCATCGTGCTCGTGATGAACGCGATCAACTTCATCGACGGGCTCGACGGCCTCGTCGCCGGCGTCGCCCTCATCGCCAACGGCGTGTTCTTCCTCTACACCTACCTGCTGGTGCAGAAGACGTCGCCGCTCAACTACTTCAACCTGGCCTCGCTGCTCGCGATCGTGGTCGTCGGCGCCTGCGTGGGATTCCTGCCGCTCAACTGGCACCCCGCGAAGCTCTTCATGGGCGACGCGGGCGCCCTGCTCATCGGCATGCTCATGGCGACGTCGGCCATCGCGGTCACGGGCCAGATCGATCCCGCCTCACTGGGCCTGGGCGAGCTGTTCCCCGCCTTCATCCCGATCATCCTGCCGTTCGCGGTGCTCGTCATCCCACTGCTCGACTTCGGGCTCGCCGTCGTCCGGCGCCTGCGGGCGGGCAAGTCGCCCTTCGCCGCCGACCGCAAGCACCTGCATCACCGACTGCTCGACATGGGCCACTCCCACCTGAACGCCGTGCTCATCTTCTACGCGTGGACGGCGGTGGCGTCGGTCGGATGCCTCCTCTCGTTCGTGTTCCCCGTGTACCTCGGCATCGACTCCGGCTGGGCGTTCGTGCTGCTCGGCCTCGGCTTCATCGCGTGCGCCGCATTCACGCTGGCCCCGCTCGGCCGCCGCAAGCGGCTCACGGTCGCCGCGGAGGCCGAATCGGTCGACGTGCCCGAGGCGATCGTGTTCGACGAGCTCGAGCCGGCCCCGGTTCCCGTTCAGGCGCCCCGGCTAGAATCGGGCGACCCCGAACTGGAGCACGATGACCGACGCACGTCCTGAATCCGCCGACCGCACGCCCTCCTCGAACCCCGTCCTCCGCAAGGCGCTCGCCTGGGGCGGCGCGCTCGCCGCGATCGTGCTCGTGGTCAGCGCCGTCCTCGGATTCGTGTTCGCCGGCACCGAGGGCCTCGTGAGCGCGATCATCGGCACGCTGATGGCGGTGGTGTTCATGGGGATCACGGCGGCGAGCATCCTCATCGCCAACCGGTACGCCTCGAGCGACCTGTTCGTCGGCGTGTTCTTCGGCATCGTGCTGGGCGGCTGGCTCCTGAAGTTCATCGTGTTCATCGTGCTCGTGGTCGTGCTGCGCGACGCACCGTGGCTCAACGGAACCGTGCTGTTCCTCAGCCTCGTCGCGGGGGTCATCGCGTCGCTCGTCGTCGACGTGCTCGTCGTCACGAAGTCGCGCATGCCGTACGCCAGCGACGTCGAATTGCCCAAGGCTCCCACCGACGACTGAGGCCGCGGCGCGAATTCGTCTGCTCGTAGAAGTCTTGCTAGAGTATTGACGATCCCCCAACGGTTTCCGCCCGGCCTCGGCTTGCGCGGAATCCGTTTCCGATGTTCGTCGTCGCGAGAGCCGAGCTCCACGCCCCGAAACAGGAGATAGCGCTGCTAGCACACGCTCTGAACCTGCTGGTTCCGATGTCCACCGACGAAGGTGGCTTCCACGCTCCGTCGATCGATGGAATTCTTCCCTCCGGCAGTGCTGTTCGAGGGCACGCCGTTCGAGATCAACCGGATCACGCTCGTCCAGTTCATCGCCGTCGTCGGCCGTGCTCCTCGTCTTCTGGCTCGGCACGCGCCGCATGCGGGTCGTGCCCGGCCGCTTCCAGAGCCTCGTCGAGATGGGCCTCGACCTGGTCCGCGTGAACGTCGCCGACGACCTCCTCGGCAAGAAGGACGGCAGGCGCTTCCTGCCGATCCTCACCACGATGTTCTTCATGATCCTGTTCATGAACCTGACGGGTGTCATCCCGTTCCTGAACATCGCGGGCACCTCGGTCGTCGCCGTGCCCCTCGTGCTCGCGATCGTCGCGTACGTCACGTTCATCTACGCGGGCGTCAAGAAGAGCCCCGAGCAAGTTCTTCAAGAACTCGCTCTTCCCGGCCGGCGTGCCGTGGCCCGTCTACATCATCGTGACGCCGATCGAGCTCATCTCGACCTTCATCATCCGGCCGATCACGCTCACCCTGCGACTCCTCATGAACATGGTCGTCGGGCACCTCCTGCTCGTGCTCTTCTTCGCGGCGACGCAGTTCTTCTTCTTCACCGCCGGCGGCTGGTGGTCGCTGCTCGGAGTCGGCAGCCTGGCGTTCGGCCTCGGCGTTCACGCTCTTCGAGATCCTCGTCGCCGTCCTGCAGGCCTACGTCTTCACGCTCCTCACCGCGGTCTACATCCAGCTCGCGGTGGCCGAAGAGCACTGAGCCCGGGCATCCGCCCAGAACATCCCTAAGAAAGGAAACCCCAACGTGGACGCAACTACCGTTCTCGCTGAGATCACCGGAACATCGCGACGGTCGGATACGGCCTCGCTGCGATCGGCCCGGCCATCGGCGTCGGCATCGTCGTCGGCAAGACGATCGAGGGCGTCGCCCGCCAGCCCGAGCTCGCCGGCCGCCTCCAGGTGCTGATGTGGATCGGCATCGCCTTCACCGAGGCGCTCGCCTTCATCGGCATCGCCACCGCCTTCATCTTCGGCTACTGATCCGTTCTCTCAATCTAGGAGGCCACCGTGCTTCACGCAGTCCTGAGAGCTGCTACCGAGGGCGAAGAGGCGAGCACCGAGCCCGCTCCTCCCCGAGCCGGGTACGACATCCTCTGGTCGTCGGTCTGCTTCGTCATCATCCTCGTCTTCTTCTGGAGGTACGTGCTCCCGCGCGTCCGGAAGCTGCTCGACGAGCGTGCCGAGGCGATCGAGGGCAACATCGCGAAGGCCGACGAGGCCCAGCGCAAGGCAGAGGCGGCGCTCGAGGAGTACACCGCCCAGCTCGCTGACGCGCGCACCGAGGCCGGCCGCATCCGCGAGACCGCTCGCGAGGACGGCAACAGGATCGTCGCCGAGGCGAAGGACCGTGCCACCAGCGAGGCGGCCCGCGTCACCGCGACCGCCCAGGCGCAGATCGAGGCCGAGCGCCAGTCCGCGCTCGTCTCGCTCCGCTCCGAGGTGGGCACCCTCGCCATCGACCTCGCGTCGGGCGTGATCGGCGAGAGCCTCTCCGACGACGCGAAGGCGACCGCGGTCGTCGACCGCTTCCTCGCCGACCTGGAGGCCTCCGAGGCCTCCGCCGGAGGGAAGAAGTAGTCCATGGGTAGCGCTACGAGGAAGGCCCTGGCCGGGACCCACGCCACACTGTCGGCGCTCGGCCGGGCCGAACTGCAGGTGGCCGAGGATCTCCTCGCCGCCGGACGGGTCGTCGGCTCGTCGAAGCAGTTGCGGTCGGCGCTGGCCGACGCCGAGGCGAATGCCGCGCAGAAGCGGGCCCTCGTCGAGACGGTCTTCGGCTCGAAGCTCACCGCCGACGCCGTCACGCTGCTCACCGCGCTCGCGTCGAACCGCTGGTCCGACTCGTCCGACCTCCTCGAGGGGATCGAAGAGCTCGGCCTTCGGGTCGCGTCCGAGTCGGCACCCGATGTCGCGATCGATCGCGAGCTCTTCGCCATCGAGCGCGCCGTGGCATCCGACCCCGGACTCGAGCTCGCGCTCGGCAGCAAGCTGAGTCCCGACCGAGGCCAAGGTGAAGCTGGTCGACCGCCTCCTCGAAGGCAAGGCGGCGCCGCAGACGGTCGCGATCGTCGGCCACCTCGTGCAGCAGCCGCGCGGGCGCCGCATCGGCGAACTGCTCCGCCACGCGGCCGACGTCGTCGCCGAGCAGCGCGGGTTCGAGGTCGCCAAGATCACGAGCGCGTCGCCGCTCTCGACGTCGCAGCTCGATCGCCTGGTGCGCGGCCTCGAGGCGCAGTACGGCCGCGCACTGCGCGTCAACACCATCGTCGACCCCGCCGTGCTCGGCGGAGTCCGCGTGCAGATCGGCGACGACGTCATCGACGGCAGCGTCGCCACGCGCCTCAGCTCGCTGAGGCAGAAGCTTGCCGGCTGACGCCGGATGAAACGACCGGCGTCCTGCGCCGCGACAGACCAGTAGCTGTACAACGAGTACAGAAAAGGGAAAGACAATGGCAGAACTCTCCATCAGCCCCGACGAGATCCGTTCGGCTCTCTCGGAGTTCGTCTCGTCGTACGAGCCGGGCACGGCGCAGACGACCGAGGTCGGGTACGTCACCGACGCGGCGGACGGCATCGCGCACGTCGAGGGCCTTCCCTCGGTCATGGCGAACGAGCTCATCCGCTTCGCCGACGGCACGCTCGGCCTCGCGCTGAACCTCGACGAGGACGAGATCGGCGTCGTGGTGCTCGGCGAGTTCACCGGCATCGAGGAGGGCATGGAGGTGACCCGCACGGGCGAGGTCCTCTCCGTCCCCGTCGGCGAGGGCTACCTCGGCCGTGTCGTCGACCCGCTGGGCAACCCGATCGACGGCCTGGGCGAGATCACCGGCCTCGAGGGCCGCCGTGCCCTCGAGCTGCAGGCGCCCGGCGTCATGCAGCGCAAGTCGGTGCACGAGCCGCTGCAGACCGGCATCAAGGCCATCGACGCGATGATCCCGGTCGGCCGCGGCCAGCGCCAGCTGATCATCGGCGACCGCCAGACCGGCAAGACCGCCATCGCGATCGACACGATCATCAACCAGAAGGCCAACTGGGAGTCGGGCGACCCGTCGAAGCAGGTGCGCTGCATCTACGTGGCGATCGGCCAGAAGGGCTCGACCATCGCCTCGGTGAAGGGCGCGCTCGAGGACGCGGGCGCGATGGAGTACACCACCATCGTCGCGGCACCGGCCTCCGACCCGGCCGGCTTCAAGTACCTCGCGCCGTACACCGGCTCGGCCATCGGCCAGCACTGGATGTACGACTCGAAGCACGTCCTGATCATCTTCGACGACCTGTCGAAGCAGGCCGAGGCCTACCGCGCCGTGTCGCTGCTGCTCCGCCGCCCGCCGGGCCGCGAGGCGTACCCCGGCGACGTGTTCTACCTGCACTCGCGCCTGCTCGAGCGTTGCGCGAAGCTCTCCGACGAGCTCGGCGCCGGTTCGATGACCGGCCTGCCGATCATCGAGACGAAGGCGAACGACGTCTCGGCGTACATCCCGACCAACGTGATCTCGATCACCGACGGCCAGATCTTCCTCCAGTCCGACCTCTTCAACGCCAACCAGCGTCCCGCGGTCGACGTGGGCATCTCGGTGTCCCGAGTCGGCGGTGACGCCCAGGTCAAGTCGATCAAGAAGGTCTCCGGCACGCTGAAGCTCGAGCTCGCGCAGTACCGCTCGCTCGAGGCCTTCGCGATGTTCGCGTCCGACCTCGACGCGGCGAGCCGCCGCCAGCTCGCCCGCGGCGCGCGACTGACCGAGCTGCTCAAGCAGCCGCAGTACTCGCCGTACCCCGTCGAGGAGCAGGTCGTCTCGATCTGGGCCGGCACGAACGGCAAGCTCGACGAGGTGCCGGTCGAGGACATCCTCCGCTTCGAGCGCGAGTTCCTCGACTACCTCGGCCGCAACACCGAGGTGCTCTCGACGCTGCGCGACACCAACGTGCTGTCCGACGAGACCGCCGCGACGCTCGAGACCGAGGTCGACAAGTTCAAGCTCGAGTTCCAGACCGGCGAGGGCAAGCCGCTCGCCTCTGTGGGTCGCGAGGAGTTCGAGGCGATCGCCGTCGAGGACGTCAACCAGGAGAAGATCGTCAAGAGCCGCCGCTAGGCAGCCGGCGAATCACGATCGACCCCTAGGGATACAGGAGAGACATGGGAGCGCAACTTCGGGTCTACCGGCAGAAGATCAAGTCTGCCCAGACGACGAAGAAGATCACGAAGGCGATGGAGCTCATCGCCGCCTCGCGCATCCAGAAGGCGCAGGCGCGCGTGACGGCTTCGACGCCGTACTCGCGTGCCATCACGCGTGCCGTGTCGGCCGTGGCGACGTACTCCAACGTCGACCACGTGCTCACGACCGAGCCCGAGACGATCGAGCGCGCCGCCGTCGTGATCCTCACGTCGGACCGCGGCCTCGCCGGTGCCTTCAACTCGCAGGTGCTCCGCGAGGCGGAGCAGCTCGCCGAGCTGCTGCGCAGCCAGGGCAAGGACGTCGTGTACTTCCTCGTCGGACGCAAGGCGGTCGGGTACTTCCAGTTCCGTCGCCGGGCGTCGGAGCGGCAGTGGACCGGCAGCTCCGAGAACCCCGAGTTCGAGCTCGCCAAGGAGATCGCCGATGCGGTCCTCGAGGTGTTCCTCCGGGATGCCTCCGACGGCGGCGTCGACGAGATCCACGTCGTCTACAACCGCTTCGTGAGCATGATGACGCAGACCCCCGAGGTCGTGCGCCTGCTTCCGCTCGAGGTCGTCGAGGGCGTCGAGGAGCCGGATGCCACCGTGCAGCCGCTCTACGAGTTCGAGCCCGACGTCGAGACCGTGCTCGACGCCCTGCTGCCGGTCTACATCGAGAGCCGCATCTTCAACGCGCTCCTGCAGTCGGCCGCGGCGAAGCACGCAGCCACCCAGAAGGCGATGAAGTCGGCGAGCGACAACGCCGACAAGCTCATCACCGACTACACGCGCCTCGCGAACAACGCGCGTCAGGCCGAGATCACGCAACAGATCTCCGAGATCGTGGGCGGCGCCGATGCGCTCGTCGCCAAGAAGTAATCCAGAAAAGAGAGAGCAGAATGACTGACACCGCAACCGCGCCGGTCGCCGAGTCGACCGCCGGCGCCGTCGGCCGCATCGCCCGCGTCACCGGCCCCGTCGTCGACATCGAGTTCCCGCACGACTCGATCCCCGAGATCTACAACGCTCTCAAGACCGACATCACGATCGGCGGCGAGACCGTGACCATCACGCTCGAGGTCGCACAGCACCTCGGCGACGACCTCGTTCGTGCCATCGCGCTGAAGCCCACCGACGGGCTCGTGCGCGGCCAGGAGGTCACCGACACCGGCGAGGCGATCTCGGTGCCGGTCGGTGACGTCACCAAGGGCAAGGTCTTCAACGTCATCGGCGAGGTGCTGAACGCGGAGCCGGGCGAGCAGATCGAGGTCACCGAGCGCTGGCCGATCCACCGCAAGCCCCCGGCCTTCGACCAGCTCGAGTCGAAGACGCAGCTGTTCGAGACCGGCATCAAGGTCATCGACCTCCTCACCCCCTACGTGCTGGGCGGCAAGATCGGCCTCTTCGGCGGTGCGGGCGTCGGCAAGACCGTCCTCATCCAGGAGATGATCCAGCGCGTCGCGCAGGACCACGGTGGTGTGTCGGTGTTCGCCGGTGTCGGCGAGCGCACGCGTGAGGGCAACGACCTCATTCACGAGATGGAGGAGGCGGGCGTCTTCGACAAGACCGCCCTCGTCTTCGGCCAGATGGACGAGCCGCCGGGCACGCGTCTGCGCGTCGCCCTCTCGGCGCTCACGATGGCGGAGTACTTCCGCGACGTGCAGAAGCAGGACGTGCTCCTCTTCATCGACAACATCTTCCGCTTCACGCAGGCGGGCTCCGAGGTCTCGACCCTGCTCGGACGCATGCCGTCCGCCGTGGGCTACCAGCCGAACCTCGCCGACGAGATGGGCATCCTCCAGGAGCGCATCACCTCGACGCGCGGCCACTCGATCACCTCGCTGCAGGCGATCTACGTCCCCGCCGACGACTACACCGACCCGGCGCCGGCCACGACCTTCGCGCACCTCGACGCGACGACCGAGCTCTCGCGAGAGATCGCATCGAAGGGTCTGTACCCCGCCGTCGACCCGCTGACCTCGACGTCGCGCATCCTCGACCCCCGCTACCTGGGCGAGGACCACTACCGCGTCGCGACCACGGTCAAGCAGATCCTCCAGAAGAACAAGGAACTGCAGGAGATCATCGCCATCCTCGGTGTCGACGAGCTCTCCGAGGAGGACAAGATCACGGTGTCGCGTGCGCGCCGAATCCAGCAGTTCCTCTCGCAGAACACCTACATGGCGAAGAAGTTCACGGGTGTCGAGGGTTCGACCGTGCCGCTGAAGGACACGATCGAGTCGTTCGACGCGATCGCCCGCGGTGACTTCGACCACGTCGCTGAGCAGGCCTTCTTCAACGTCGGCCCGATCACCGACGTCGAGGAGAAGTGGGCGCAGATCCAGAAGGAGAACGGCTGAGCATGGCCGGCCTCAACGTGAGTGTCGTCTCGGCCGACCAGGAAGTCTGGTCGGGCGAGGCGTCCATGGTCGTCGCCCGCACGGTCGAAGGCGAGATCGGCATCCTGCCGGGTCACGAGCCGTTGCTCGCGATCCTGGCCGGTGGCGAGGTTCGCGTCACCCTGCCGGGCGGCGAGAAGATCACCGCGAACGCGGAAGACGGATTCCTGTCGGTTCAGTCGGACGCCGTGCAGGTGGTCGCGTCTCGCGCAGAACTCGCCTGAGGGGTTCCGGATGCAGGGGGAGCAACCGATCGACCGTCAATTCGGTGACCTGAGTGTCACCCAACTCATCGTGATGGCCGGGCTGCCGGGCGCGGGCAAGTCGACGATCGGCGAGATCGTCGGCGCCCGCCTCGGCGCAACGGTCGTCTCCGTCGACCCGATCGAGTCGGCGATCCTCCGCGCGGGGATCGACGCCGACCAGCCGACCGGCCTCGCGGCGTACCTCGTGGCCGAGGAGATCGCCGAGAAGGAGCTCGACTCGGGCCGAACGGTCATCGTCGATGCCGTCAACGCCGCCGAGGCCGCGCGCCTGCAGTGGCGCGACCTCGCAGCCCGCGCCGACGTCCGCCTGCGCGTCATCGAGGTCGTCTGCTCCGATGAGTCGTTGCACCGTGCGCGGCTCGAGAAGCGCGAGCGCGGCCTGCCGCACCTCGAGGAGACGACGTGGCGTGCGGTCGAGCAGAGCCTCGAGGGTTACGCCCCGTGGACGGGCCCGTCGTCGGCCCTCCCGCGGGTCACGATCGACAGCGTCGAATCGCTCGGGTCGAACGTCGACGCGGCGCTCGCGTTCATCGCCGCGTAGATGCTGCTGCTGCTTCCCCCGTCGGAGACGAAGCGGGACGGTGGCGACCCGACGTCGCTCGACCTCGACGTGCTCTCGCACCCCGACCTCACCGGGTTGCGCGCCGAGCTCGTCGAGCGAGTGATCGATCTCGCCGGTGATCCCGACGCGACCATGCGAGCGCTGAAGCTGAGCCAGCGCCAGGCCGCGGAGGTCGAACGCAACCGATCGCTGCGCGACGCTCCCACCTTGCCGGCGATCGACCGCTTCACCGGCGTGCTCTACGACGCGCTCGACGCGTCGACCCTCTCGACCGAGGCACGCGCCTTCGCAGGGACCACCGTGGTCGTGCACTCGGCCCTGTTCGGGCTCCTCGGGGCACTGGACCCGATCCCCGCGTATCGGATGTCACACGATTCCCGCGTTCCCGGCATTCGCCTGCGTTCCTTCTGGCGCGAATCGCTCTCGTCGTTGCTGGCGTCGCGGCCGGGCGTGATCCTCGACCTGCGATCGGAGGGCTATGCCGAACTCGGCCCGGCGCCCGCTCGAGCCGACAGTGTCTTCGTTCGGGTCGTCTCGATCGAGGCCGATGGGCGTCGTCGAGCGCTGAACCACTTCAACAAGCACGCCAAGGGACGCTTCACCAGGGCGTTCCTGCAGTCACGTCCCGAGATCGGCTCGCTCGACGAGCTGATCGACTGGGCTCGGACCGAGGGGTTCCGCCTGGACCTGCGCGAGGCGAGCGCGGGCGACGAGCCGCGCGAGCTCGAGCTCGTCGCCTGAGCGCCGTCGCCCGATCGACGCCCGCGCCCGAGCGTCGGACGTCAGGCGCCGACGGCGACACGGTCGCCGCGGAGGTCGGCTGACGCGCGGAAGCACCCGGCAAGATGGTCGTCGACCATGCCGGCCGCCTGCATGAGGGCGTACATCGTCGTCGGCCCGACGAAACGGAACCCGAGCTTGCGGAGTGCCTTGCTCATCGCCGTGGATTCGGGCGTGGTCGCCGGCACCTCGGCGAAGGAGACGGGTGATGCCGCACGGGGCGCCGGGGCGAAGCTCCAGAGGAGCCGGTCGAGCGGCTCCTCGAGCGCGAGGGTCGCACGCGCGTTCTGGATGGTCGCCTCGATCTTGCCGCGGTGGCGGATGATGCGAGCGTCGCCGAGCAGTCGCTCCACGTCGGACTCGGTCATCGCGGCGACGCGCTCGACGTCGAAGTCGTGGAAGACCTCGCGGAAGGCCGGGCGGCGCCGGAGGATGGTGATCCACGAGAGTCCGGCCTGGAACCCCTCGAGGCAGACCTTCTCGAACAGGCGCACCGGATCGCGCTGGGGCGTGCCCCATTCCTCGTCGTGGTAGCGGCGGTACTCGGGATCGTCGGCCCCCCACGCGCAGCGTGCCAGGCCGTCGTCGCCGGTGACGATCTCGGGTCGCGGCACGACGCTCACGCGGCGAAGCCGATGCGCTCGTGACCGAGGAGCCAGAGCTTGGTGGGGATGCCGTCGCCGCCCGAATAGCCGGTGATGCGGCCGTCGGAGGCGAGCACGCGGTGGCAGCCCACGATGATGGGGATCGGGTTGGCACCGACGGCGCCGCCGATCGCGCGAGCGGACCCCGGCTTGCCGACGGCTGCCGCCAGCGCACCGTAGGAGGTGGCCTCGCCCCAGCCGAGGCGCTCGAGCTCGGCCCAGACGGCCCGCTGGAACGCGCTGCCGGAGAGCCGGACCGGGACGTCGAAGTCGGTGCGGGTGCCTGCGAAGTACTCGAGGAGTTGGCCACGTGCCAGGTCGAGCACGTCGTTCGAGCGCTCGGGCTCGCCGTCGTGGGGGAGCGCGCCCTCGCGCTCGATGGAGAGGCTCGTGACGGCGTCGTCGTCGCCGGTGAGCTCGATGCGGCCGATCGGACTGTCGAGGCGGGTGAGGAACACGTTGGTCATGCTTCGAGCGTAGCCGCGGCATCCGACATCGACTCGCGGGAATCGGACATCGCGCGAGTCGACGCTGGAGCAGACGTCTGGGGAGGACGAGTCCACCCGGCCCGAGGCGTTCGCGCACCGCACGGGGCGCCGCCTAGGCTGGACGGATGACCGAACTCGAGTACCGCTCCCTCGGCCGTTCGGGCCTCCGCGTGTCGGCGGTCGGCCTCGGCGGCAACAACTTCGGCCGCGCCGGGACGCGCACCGAGACCCAGGACGGCACGAACGAGGTCGTGGCCGCAGCGCTCGACGCCGGCGTCAACTTCATCGACACCGCGGACATCTACGGGCGCGAGTACGGACTCAGTGAGACGCTCCTCGGCGAGGCGCTGCGCGGTCGACGCGACGAGGTCGTGATCGCCACGAAGTTCGGGCATGCGAGCCTGCCGTCGCCGCTGCCCGCCTGGGGCGCGCGGGGCTCCCGCCGGTACATCCGCCTCGCCGTGGAGGGCTCGCTGCGGCGCCTCCAGACCGACTGGATCGACCTCTACCAGCTGCACACGCCCGACCCCGAGACGCCGATCGACGAGACGATCGCGGCGCTCGACGACCTCGTGCGCGAGGGCAAGGTCCGCTACCTCGGCCATTCGAACCTCAGCGGCTGGCAGATCGCCGAGGCCGAGCTCGTCGCCCGCGAGCTCGGCGCGACCCGATTCGTCTCCGCGCAGAACGAGTACAACCTGCTCTCACGCGGGGCGGAAGCCGAGGTGCTGCCCGCGGTCCGTCACTTCGGGCTCGGCTTCCTCCCGTTCTTCCCGCTGCACAACGGGCTGCTGACCGGCAAGTTCCGGCGCGACGAGCTTCCGGCCGACACGCGCATCATGCGCCAGCGCCGTCACCTCGTCGACGACGCGCCGTGGGACCTGCTCGACCGCTACCGCGCCTTCGCGGACCAGCGCGGCATCACGATGCTCGAGGCGACGTTCGGCTGGCTGCTCGCGCAGCCGGCGATGGCGAGCGTGATCGCGGGCACGACGCGCCCCGAGCAGATCCGGCAGAACGCCGCGGCCGGCAGCGCGTGGCGGCCGTCCGCGGCGGAGGCGGCCGAGATCTCGGAGATGTTCTCGGGACGCTGACCCGTCCTCCACACCTCGGGGGCGTCGGCGTCCGTCGTCCGATCGGGCCGTATGCCGGTCGGCGGATGCGGCGCGCGCGACGCTGTCCGCATGACCACCATCATCCGCGCCACGGATGCGAGCGACCTGCTCGCGCTCGTCCCCGCCCTGGCCGGCTTCGTCCCCGAGCGATCGATCGTCTGCGTCGCCTTCCGCGGCAGTCGGTCGGCCGGCGTGCTCCGGCACGACCTGCCGCGGCGCGCGCGGGACCGGCCGGCGCTCGTCTCCGCCATCATCGGAACCCTCTGTCGGATGCCCGGTGTCGACGCCGTGGTGCCGATCGCCTACACCGACACCACGTTCGCCGCGGCTCGCGGCATGCCCGAGCGCGGTCTCCTGTCCCTGCTGGTGCGGCGTGCCGCCCAGGCGGGATTCGACGTCCGCGACGCGCTCTGTCGTGCCGCCGACGGCTGGGGGTCGCTGCTCGACCCCGACCCCCCGGCGGCGGGGCATCCGCTCGAGGCGATCGATGAGAGCTCGGCTGCGAGGCGGTTGCCGGCAGAGGCGCTCCCGTCCGCATCGCCCGCCGAGGCCGGTCGACTTCCGGCCGTCGACGAGGCGACCGCCGATGCGCTCCGGGCGGAGCTCGAGGCATTCGCCGACCTCGAGCGGAGCGTCGCGCAGTTCGAGCGGCTCGACCACGCCTCCGACCCGGTCGCCCTCATCGAGGCGCTGCTCGTCGGCGAGCCGGCCGAGCTGCCTGCTCTGCGGCTGGCCTGGTTCCTGCACCTGGCCGATCGGCCCGCCATCCGCGACGCCATGATGCTGCAGCTCGCGTTCGGGCCGCAGATCGGGGAGCTCGCGCACGATGACGCGGCGGCGACGGCGTCGAGGGCGGCGGCGAGCCGGGGAGATGCGTCGATGAACTGGTGCGGCGCGAGCTCGCCGAGGGCGAGGAGGACGACGTGTCCGAACTCCTCGGCCGGCTGCTGCTCGGCCAGACGAGCGTCCGGCCCGACCATCGGCGCGTTCGCCGTGCCCTCGACCTCGTTCGCTGGGCCGCCGCCCACGCACCCGGCGACGTCCGCCCGGGACCGCTGTGCATGGCGGCGTGGCTGGCGTGGGCGCTCGGCATGGGGTCGGCCGCCGGGTTGCTCGTCGACCAGGCCGTCGCGATCCGCGCCCGGCCACTCGATGGCGACGCTCCTGTCGGCGTTCATCGGGAGCGGCGCCCTGCCCGAGTGGGCGTTCGTGGATCCGGCGGGCGACGTCAGTGACCGGTGAGCGGGGCGAGCAGCCGCGCGGTGACCGACGGGCGTCCGGTGACGCGCTCCTCGAGGTCGGCGAACTGCATGCCGAGGATCCCGAGGTTCGCCCCCGCGAAGCGCAGCGGTTCGGGCTCCCACAGCGGGGAGCGGTGATTCGCCCACGGCAGCGCCGTCAGCTCGGAGTCGCGACCCAGTACGAGGTCGGCCAGCGTGCGGCCGGCGAGGTTCGTCGTCGAGAGTCCGTCGCCCACGTACCCTCCCGCGAACCCGACGCCGGTCTTCGGGTTGTAGCTCGCGGTGGCGTGCCAGTCGCGCGCGATGCCGAGCGGACCGCCCCAGCGGTGGGTGACGCGCGCGTCGCCGATCGCGGGGAAGAGGTCGCGCAGTGCGCCGTGCAGGTGATCGAACACCTGGTCGACCCGCTCGAACGCCGGATCCACGGTGCTGCCCCAGTGGTACCGGGCGCCCCGGCCGCCGAACGCGAAGCGGTTGTCGGCCGTGCGCTGCCCGTAGATGAGCAGGTGGCGGTAGTCGCTGAACGTCTGCCCGTGCTCGATGCCGATCTCGTCCCAGACCGCATCCTCGAGCGGCTCGGTCGCGATCATGAGCGAGTAGAGCGGCAGGATGCGCCGGCGCACCCTCGGCCGCTGGGAGCCGTAGCCCTCGAGCGCGATGATCACGTGCCTCGCGGCCACGGAGCCCTCGAAGCCCGAGTCGACGCCGCGGAAGCGCACGCTGCCCGCCGCCCAGTCGATCACCTCGGTGCGCTCGAAGAGGGTGACGCCGAGCCGTTCGACCACCTCGGCGAGACCGCGGACGAGCTTCGCGGGATGCAGCCTCGCGCAGGCAGGGTCGAACATCGCACCCGGGTCGTCGCCGTCGAGACCCGTCGCCCCGAACCGGGAGCCGACGGTGCGCTGGTCCCAGTAGTCGGGGCGGTCGACGCCGAACCGCCGCAGCTCCGCGACGTCCGCCTTCGCGAAGTCGCGCTGCACGGCGTTGCGAGCGAACACCACCGTCCCGCCACGCTCGAAGTCGCAGTCGATGCCCTCGAGACTCGCGACCCGACCGACCTCGTCGACCGTGTCGACCATCGCACGCCGCATCGCCACCGCCGCGTCGAAGCCGTGCTTGCGTTCGAGCGATCCGGGGGAGCGCGGGAACAGCGCCGAGCACCAGCCGCCGTTGCGGCCCGACGCCCCGAAGCCGGCGATCTCGCGCTCGAGCACGGCGATACGCAGCTGGGGGTCGGCCTTCGCCAGCGAGTACGCCGTCCACAGCCCGGTCAGCCCGCCGCCCACGATGCAGACGTCGAACCGCGCATCCGCCGCGAGCGGCGCGCGAGGCGCCAGGTCGTCACGTCCCGTCAGGACGAGGTCGTCGAGCCAGAAGCTCGAGCGGCGATAGGTGGCGGATGCGCCGTCGGTCGACTGGCGGGCTCCCGCCATCAGAGGCGGTTCGAGGCTTCGGTGAGCACCGAGCGCAGGATCTGCTCGATCTCCTGGAACTCGGGCACGCCGATGGTGAGCGGCGGCGCCAGCTGGATCACGGGGTCGCCCCGGTCATCGGCGCGGCAGTACAGGCCGGCGTCGAAGAGCGCCTTCGACAGGAATCCGCGCAGCAGTCGCTCGGACTCGTCGTCGTCGAACGTCTCCTTGGTCGCCTTGTCCTTGACGAGCTCGATGCCGAAGAAGTACCCGTCGCCCCGCACGTCGCCGACGATCGGCAGGTCGAGGAGCTTCTCGAGCTCGGCCCGGAAGAGCGGGGAGTTCACCCGGACGCGCTCGTTCAGCCCCTCCTCCTCGAAGATGTCGAGGTTCTCGAGCGCGACGGCGGCCGACACCGGGTGCCCGCCGAAGGTGTACCCGTGGTAGAACGACGTGTTGCCCGTGGCGAACGGCTCGTAGATCTTCTCCGACACGATCGTGGCGCCGATCGGGGAGTAGCCCGAGGTCATCGCCTTGGCGCAGGTGATCATGTCGGGCACGTAGCCGTACGCGTCGCACGCGAACATGTGGCCGATGCGGCCGAACGCGCAGATCACCTCGTCGGAGACGAGCAGCACGTCGTACTGGTCGCAGATCTCCCGCACGCGCTGGAAGTAGCCGGGGGGCGGCGGGAAGCAGCCGCCCGAGTTCTGCACCGGCTCGAGGAACACCGCGGCGACCGTCTCGGGACCCTCGAACAGGATCATCTCCTCGATGCGGTTCGCCGCCCAGATGCCGAAGGCCTCGAGGTCGTCGGCCGGCGCGCCGACCTCGGCTGCGCGATAGAAGTTCGTGTTCGGCACGCGGAATCCGCCGGGCGTGAGCGGCTCGAACATCGCCTTCATCGCCGGGATGCCGGTGATCGCCAGGGCGCCCTGGGGCGTGCCGTGGTAGGCGACCGCGCGCGAGATCACCTTGTGCTTGGTCGGCTGGCCCTTGAGCTTCCAGTAGTACTTCGCGAGCTTGAACGCCGTCTCGACGGCCTCGCCGCCGCCGGTGGAGAAGAACACGCGGTTGAGGTCGCCGGGCGCGTAGCCGGCCAGGCGGTCGGCGAGCTCGATGGCCGCCGGGTGCGCATACGACCAGATCGGGAAGAACGCGAGCTGCTCGGCCTGCTTGGCGGCGACCTCGGCGAGGCGGGCACGCCCGTGGCCGGCGTTGACGACGAACAGGCCCGAGAGGCCGTCGAAGTACTTCCGCCCCTCGACGTCGAAGATGTGGTGGCCCTCGCCGCGCGTGATGATCGGCACGCCCGACGTCTCCATCGTGGACTGGCGGGCGAAGTGCATCCAGAGGTGATCCTTCGCCTTCTGCTGCAGGTCGGCGTTGTCGTAGCCGGTGGCTCCGAGGCTCGTCGGCGTGTCGAGGGTGGTCATCTCTGTCCTCCTAGGGTGGAGCGCCCGCTCATCGGGTGCCCCAGTTGTAGAACTGCTTCTGCAGCTTCAGGTAGACGAACGTCTCGGTGCTCTGCACCCCGGGCAGGTTGCGGATGCGCGTGTTCAGGAGCGTGATGAGCTCCTCGTCGTTCTCGCACACCACCTCGGCGAGGAGATCGAAGCTCCCCGCGGTGAGCACCACGTAGTCGAGCTCGGGGATCTCGGC
Source organism: uncultured Actinomycetota bacterium (assembly GCA_963802485.1). Lineage (GTDB taxonomy): Bacteria > Actinomycetota > Actinomycetes > Actinomycetales > Microbacteriaceae > Agromyces. Next base: position 50,329 of record CAWDJA010000028.1, on the reverse strand, counting down.
GAGCCGCTCGGCGAGCTCGCGGGTGTCGCCGCCGGCGCGGATGCCGATCATCGCCTGGCGGGTGAAGCCGAGCTGCATCGGATCGGTCACCGCCACGATCTGCATGACGCCCGATTCGGTGAGTCGCTGCACGCGCTGGCGCACGGCCGCCTCGGAGAGGCCGACCGCCTTGCCGATGTCGGCGTAGGAGCGCCGGCCGTCGGCCTGGAGCTGCTCGATGATGGCCTTCGAGACATCGTCGAGGTGCACCGGCCGAGGGGCGGCGGAGCGCGCAGCGTTCGTCATGCGTTCGATTGTGTCAGTGCCGGATGCCGCAGGCAAGCGATTCCGTCGAAATCCGTGCGCTGCACAACTGATTCCAATGCATTCGGTTCGCGTTCCGCGACGGATCGCACGTACCATGGGCGCACGGCGCCGACCAGTGCGCCGGGGGCGCGCGCGCCGCGCCGAGTGCACGAGTCTGAGGATCGACACCCCATGAGCAGTGGAACACTCCGCAACTTCATCGACGGCGACTACGTCGAGGCGCGCGGCGACACGGGACAGGACCTGATCGACCCCGCCACGGAGGAGGTCTACGGCGTCTCGCCGGTCGCCACCGCGGCCGACCTCGACCACGCGTACCGCGCGGCATCCGACGCGTTCGAGACCTGGGGAGAGACGACGCCCGCCGAACGACAGCTCGCCCTCTTCCGCATCGCGGACGCGATGGAGTCGCGCGCCGAGGAGTTCGCCGACCTCGAGTCGCAGGACACCGGCAAGCCCCGTGCCACGCTCGTCGCCGACGAGATCATGCAGTCGGTCGACCAGCTCCGCTTCTTCGCGGGCGCCGCGCGCAACCTCGAGGGCCGCTCGGCGGGCGAGTACCTCGCCGGCCACACGTCGTTCGTGCGCCGGGAGCCGATCGGCGTCATCGGCCAGGTCACGCCGTGGAACTACCCGCTCAACATGGCGGTCTGGAAGGTCGCGCCGGCGATCGCCGCCGGCAACACCGTGGTGCTCAAGCCCTCGGACACGACGCCCCTGTCGACGCTCCTGCTCGCCGAGGTGGCCGCCGAGTTCCTGCCCGCCGGCGTGCTCAACGTGGTCACGGGCGACCGCGGCACGGGCGCGGCCCTCCTCGAGCACCCGACCCCGCAGATGGTCGCCATCACCGGCTCGGTCCGCGCGGGGATGGAGGTCGCCCGGGCGGCGGCATCCGACCTGAAGCGCGTGCACCTCGAGCTCGGCGGCAAGGCGCCCGCGATCGTGTTCGCCGATGCCGACCTCCGGGAGGCGGCCGAGGGCATCGTCACCGCCGCCTACTTCAACGCGGGCCAGGACTGCACCGCCGCCACCCGCGTCATCGTGCACGAGTCGGTCCACGACGAGTTCGTCTCCGCCCTCGCCGCCGCGACCGCCGCGAACGCCCGCACCGGCGGCCCGCGGGAGGACGGCGTCCTCTACGGCCCGCTCAACAACGCGAACCAGCTCGCGCACGTCTCGGGATTCATCGACCGGCTGCCCGCGCACGCCGACATCGCGGCCGGCGGTCGGCGGCAGGGGAGCCGCGGCTACTTCTGGGAGGCCACCGTCGTCACCGGGCTGCGGCAGGACGACGAGGCGGTGCAGCGCGAGATCTTCGGCCCCGTGCTCACCGTGCAGTCGTTCCGCGACGACGCGCAGGCGCTCGCCATGGCCAACGGCGTGGACTACGCCCTCGCGGCATCCGTCTGGACGAGCGACCACACGCGCGCGATGCGCTTCGCCAAGCACCTCGACTTCGGCTGCGTCTGGATCAACACCCACATCCCCTTCGTGTCCGACATGCCGCACGGCGGGTTCAAGCACTCCGGCTACGGCAAGGACCTCTCGAACTACGGGTTCGAGGACTACACGCGCATCAAGCACGTGATGAGCCGCATCGGCTGACGTCGCCGCGGCGGCGGTGCCAGACTGGTCGACATGGTCGCCGGAACCGTCACGAGCGCCGCAGTGCCCGGTGCACGCGCGTGGGACGTGGTGGTCGGCGACCGGTTCATCGCGGCCGTCGCGGCGCCGGCTCCCGACCCGTGCCTCGCCGCGCTGGCGACGGCGGCCGCCGACGGGGACGTGACGATCGAGTCGCTCGTCGGCCTCGTCCCGCTCGGCGGCAGCCACCCGGTCGACTCCTTCGCGTTCGTGTGGTGGCCGGGCGGCGACACGTCCGAGGTCACAGCCGTCGTGCGCGGCGACGCGGTCGTCGACCTGACCTCTCCCGGGGGCACGCGGCGCTTCGACTCCCGCGGCATCCGGCCGTGGCACCTCGCCGAGTTCGGCGCCGTCGTCGGCATCCGGGTCACCGCCGCCGAGGCCACGCTCGGCCGGCTCGGCGAGGCGACCGACCCGGTGCCCCACGCCCGCGCGAGCCTCCGGGCGTCGGCGGTGGAGTGGGCGGCGGTGACGGTGCCGCGACGGCCGGATGCCTCGGCCGCGGATGCCGACACCATCCTGATGCCGCGCGGCAGGCCGGTGGCGGCGGCGCCGATCACGGCGCCGATCCCGACGCCCGACGCCGACCTCGTCGGGCGCTCGCCGCGCCCGCTCGGCTCGGGGCTGATCGCCGGCCCGCCGACGGCGACCGTGCCCGTCGACGTCACCGCGATCGCCGCGGCCGCGGCGGCCGGAGACCCCGAGCCCACCCGCGGCTCAGGATGCCCCGCGGCCGCCCGCGCCGCCCGCGTCCTCGGCGCCACCGGCGCAGGCGCCGCCGCGCCGGCGCCCGCGTCGCCCGGATCGCCCGACGAGGCGGCGGTGCAGGCGCCCGCCTTCCGCATCGGCAGCGGGCCGGTGCATCCGGTGACCGGCCCGGTGCTCATCGGCCGGCGGCCGCTCGCCCCGCGCATCCCCGGCGCACTCGGCGCATCGCCGGAGCTCGTCGCGGTGCCGTCGCCGCGCGCGCTCGTGTCGGGCACGCACCTCGAGCTGCGGCTCGAGGGTTCCCGCGTGGTGGCGACCGACCTCCGGTCGACCAACGGGACGATCGTGCGCAGCCCCTCCGGTTCGCGTCGCATGCGCTCCGGCGAGTCGATCGTCGTCGGTCCGGGCACCAGCCTCGACCTCGGAGACGATACGATCGTCGAGATCCTCCCCGCCCCCGCGACTCCCCTCGAGTGACCCCCGACCAGACAGCAGGCAGCCCCGTGACGCAGATCGGCAACGGCAACGCCAGGCATCGCGTCATGCTGCCCGACGGCACCGAGGTCACGATCGCCTGGGCCGCGATGACCGACACCGGGCTGCGCCGGGAGGTCAACGAGGACAGCTTCGTCGCCCAGGCGCCGATCTTCGCCGTGGCCGACGGCATGGGCGGTCACGCGGCGGGCGACTTCGCGAGCGCCGCCGTGGTCACCCGGCTCGCCGAGCACGGCGGCAAGGTCGCGATGGGCACCCCCGAGATCGACGCCGCGCTCCGCCTCGCCGTGCAGGACATGGGTCGCGGGGCCGGCGTCACCGACGAGGGCAGCGGCACCACCGTCACCGGGGCGGCCCTCGGGGCGATCTCCGACGAGCCGGCGTGGATCGTGTTCAACATCGGCGATTCGCGGGTGTACCGCCTCGTCGGCGGGTTGCTGGAGCAGCTGACCGTCGACCACTCGATCGTGCAGGAACTCGTCGACGCGGGCCAGATCACGCGCGAGGAGGCCGACACCCACCCGCATTCCAACGTGATCACCCGGGCCGTGGGCTTCCACGAGGCGCCGATCCCCGACTACCGGGCGATCGCGGTCGAGGAGGGCATGCGGCTGCTGATCTGCTCCGACGGGCTGACGAAGGAGCTCACGGCCTACGGGATCCGCCACTTCCTCGTCGCGAACGCCAAGCCCGACAAGGCCGCGCGCCAGCTCGTCGAGGCGGCCCTCGGCAACGGCGGTCGCGACAACGTGACCGTCGTCGTGGTCGACGTCCTGAAGGTGGTCCGGCCCGAGCACACCCGCCACGGGCGACGCGCCGACAGCGAGCTCGACTGACGGATGCCGCGGGGCGGCCGGACGCACTGCACAGGCCTTCGCGGCGGCCTCCGCCGCCAACCTACAATGGTGGGCACCGGGCGCCGCCGGGCCACCGGGCGGCGCCGAGGGGCCCGAGCGCTGGGAGGATCGTGACGAGGCGTCTGCCGTCCACTCCGCCGAACCTGCCCGGGTTCGCGTTCATCCGCGTGCTCGGCTCCGGTGGATTCGCCGACGTGTTCCTGTACGAGCAGAACATGCCCCGCCGCCTCGTCGCGGTCAAGGTGCTCCTGGCCGAGGTCGTGAACGACGAGCTCCGCCAGATGTTCCAGGCGGAGGCCAACCTCATGGCCCAGCTCTCCTCGCACCCGTCGATCCTCACCGTGTACCAGGCGAGCGTCGCCGCCGACGGCCGGCCGTACCTCGTGATGGAGTACTGCTCCTCGACGCTGGGGCAGCGATACCGGGCCGTGCAGCTGCCGCTGGCCGAGGTGCTCTCGATCGGCGTGCGCATCGCCAGCGCCGTCGAGACGGCGCACCGGCAGGGCGTCCTGCACCGCGACATCAAGCCGTCGAACATCCTGACCACGGCGTACGGCCACCCGGTGCTGTCCGACTTCGGCATCGCGGCCACGCTCGGCGAGGCCGAGACGAGCGAGGCGGTCGGCCTGTCGATCCCGTGGTCGGCGCCCGAGGTGCTCCAGGACGACGTCTCCGGCACCGTCGCGAGCGAGGTCTGGTCGCTCGGCGCGACCGTGTACTCGCTGATCGCCGGGCGCAGCCCGTTCGAGATCCCGGGCGGCGACAACGCCACCGTCGCCCTCATGGGGCGCATCGAGAAGGCGAAGCCGGCGCCGACCGGCCGGGTCGACGTTCCGCGGAGCCTCGAGCGCGTCCTCGCCCGCGCCATGTCGAAGCGTCCGCAGGACCGCCAGGCCAGCGCGCTCGAGTTCATCCGCGACCTGCAGTCGGTCGAGGAGGAGCTCGGTCTGCCGCAGACCCCGCTCGAGGTGGCGATGGACGACTGGGCCCTCGCCACGGCCGTCGACCTCGACGATCGCACCCGCGTCGGCGGACAGCACGCGCTCGCCGACGGGCAGGGCGGGCGGCGCCGCACCCGGCGATCCGGATCGCGCTCGTCGGGCACCGGGCTCGGCGCCGATTCGCGCGGGCACGACGGCACCACCGGCCGGCCGCGCACCGCCCCGCCCACGACGAGGCGCCTCGTGTGGGGCATCTCGGTCGCGGCCGCCCTGATCGTCGCCCTCGTCGGCGCCGGCGTCATCGCCGTCGTGCAGGGCACCCGCGGCATCCCCGTCGTCACCGACGTGCAGGGGAGCGCCGACGGCACGGCGGTGACGTTCACGTGGGACGACCCGGGGATCGAGAGCGGCGACGCCTACATCGTCACCGTCGACGGCGAGCCACGGCCGATGCAGCGGGAGCCGCGCTTCGATACGAACGTCGAGGACGGCGACCGGATCTGCGCCACCGTCACCGTGACGCGCGACGGCAAGTCCGGCGTGCCGAGCGCCGAGCGCTGCGTCGACGTCGAGGCGGGGGTCGGGTGATGCGCCTCCCGCCGCTGGGCGCACATCGGTCGGCGCTCGTGACCGCGGGTGCGGTGACCGCCGTGGTCGCCGTCATCGCGGGCGTGGCCGTGGCATCCGGCGGCTACGCGGCCCAGCGCGTCGACCTCGGCGACGCGGCGGTCTGGGTGGCGAACGACGGGCTGCAGGCGGTGGGCCGGGCGAACACGGCCGTGCTCGAGCTCAACTCCGTGGTCGAGACGGGCGGCTCGGGCGCCGAGATCGTGCAGCAGGGGTCGACGGTGCTGGTGCTCGACCGCGACCGCGCGAGCGTCGGCATCGTCGACGCCACGACGTCGACGGTCACCGAGACGGTGCCCGTGCCGCCCGACGACTCCTCCCTCGCCCTCGCGGGTGATCGCGTGGTGGTCGCCGCCGACGGCAAGGTGTGGACGGCGCCCGCCGCCGGATTCGCCGACTTCGACGGCGACGCCGACCCCGTGCTCAACTTCGGTCCCAGGTGCGGTGACCTCGGTCGACCCGGCGGGGGTGCTCTTCGCGTACACGCCCAGCACCGGCTCGGTCGCGCGCGTCGACGCCGCCGACGAGGAGACCGTGGCCGCGAGGTGGCAGCTCCCGCCCGTCGACGACGACCACGACGTGCAGATCACGTCGGTCGGCGAGCACTGGGCGGTGCTCGACTCCACGGCTCGCACCCTGTGGGTGGAGGGCCGCGAGGTCTCGCTGTCCGGACTCCTCGAGACCACCGACGATCCCGTCCTGCAGGTTCCGGCGCTCGAGGGCGAGTCGATCGCCGTCGCGCATCGCCGCGGCCTCATCACCGTCGGCCTCGACGGCGGCGAGCCGAGTGACGGTCGTCGAAGACGTGGGCGGCGCCCCGGCCGCGCCCATGCAGCACGGCGGGTGCCTGCACGCCGCGTGGGGCGACGGCGAGGCCTGGCGCGGATGCCCCGACGGGGACGTCGGGCCCGTCGAGCTCGACGGGGCGACCGGCGCCGGCGACCTCGCCTTCGCCGTGAACGGCGAGGCCATGGTGCTCAACGACCGGCAGAGCGGCGCGACCTGGGCGGTCGGACGACGACTACGGGCTCATCGACAACTGGGACGCGCTGCTCGAGCGCGAGCACGACGAGGAGACGATCGAGCAGAACGATCCCGACGCGGAGCCCACCGTCGAGAAGAGCCAGGTGGCGCCGACGGCCGAGGACGACGCCTTCGGTGCGCGACCCGGCAGGTCGACGCTGCTCCCCGTGCTGCTGAACGACTACGACGCCAACGGCGACGTCCTCGTCGTCGACGGGGTCGACGGCGAGCTTCCCGGCGGCGCGCGGCTCGACCTCGTGTCGGAGAACCAGCAGCTGCAGCTCACGCTCGACGAGACCGCATCCGGAGCGATGACGTTCGGGTACGCCGTCGGCGACGGCCGGGGCGGCACGGCGCACGCGCAGGTCACCGTCACGGTGCGCGATCCCGACGAGAACGGCCCCCCGGTGCAGCAGCGGGAGAACCGCGCCTCCGTCGGGGTGCAGGGGCGGGTCACCACGGCCGTGCTCGGCGACTGGGTCGACCCCGACGGGGATCCGTTCTTCCTGCGCTCGGCCGCGGTGGCGGAGCCCGACGCGCTCTCCTCGACCGCGGAGGGCATCGTGGTGTTCGACGAGCAGCTCGGCGCCGGAGCCACGCGCGACGTGTCGCTCGTCGTCTCCGACGGCCGCGAGCAGTCGACCGGGGTGCTCACGGTCGCGGTGAAGGCGCCCGGCGACGTGCCCCTCATCGCCGAGCCGTTCGTCGCGCTCGCGACCGCCGGCGAGGAGATCAGGATCGACCCGCTCCGCCACGTCCGGGGCGGCAGCGGGCACATCCGTCTCAGCGCGGTGCCGGCCAAGCCCGACGTGCAGCTGACGCCCGACTTCGACGGCGGCACGCTTCCGCTTCACCAGCTCGGACGTGCGCACGCACTACCTCGAGTACTCCGTGACCGATGGCACGGACACCGCGACGGGCCTCGTCCGCGTCGACGTGTCCGCCCCGCCCGACCGCGACACGACGCCGATCACCGTGCCCCACACGGCCTTCCTGCGCCTCGCAGCAGCCCGTCGACGTCGACGTGCTCGCCACCGACATCGACCCGACCGGCGGGGTGCTCATCGTGACCGGCGTCACGGACCCGGCCGACGACGAAGGGGTGCGGGTCGAGGTCATCGACCACCGCGTCCTGCGGGTCACCCTCACCCGTCCGCTCGCGAACGGGTCGACGACCTTCGGCTACCGCGTGAGCAACGGCCTCGCCGAAGCCGAGGGCGTGGTCACGGTGGTCGAGGTGCCGCAACCCGAGAGCTACCAGCCGCCGGTCGCCGCGCCCGACACCATCTCCGCGCGCACCGGCGACGTCGTCGAGATCGGCGTGCTCGACAACGACGAGCATCCCGACGCGCTGCCGCTCACGCTCGCACCCGACCTCGTCACGGACCCGGCCGACGGGCTCCTGTTCGTCGCCGGCGACCGGCTCCGCTACTTCGCTCCCGATCAGGCGGGGGAGTTCGAGGCGACCTACCGCGTCGACGCGTCCGACGGGCAGTTCGCCACGGCCACCGTGCACATCTCGGTGCGCGAGGCCGACCCCGTGACCAACTCGGCGCCCGTGCCGCCGGCCGTCACCGCGCGCGTGATCGCGGGCGGGACGGTGCGGATCCCGATCCCACTCGGCGGCACCGATCCCGACGGCGACTCGGTGCAGCTGCTCGGCCAGGAGACCAACCCCGAGCGCGGCGCGGTCGTGGCGCGTGGCGGCGACTGGCTCGACTACGAGGCGGGGGAGTACTCGGCGGGCACCGACACCTTCCAGTACTCCGTGGTCGACGCGCTCGGCGCCCGGTCGACGGGCTCGATCCGGGTCGGCATCGCGCCGGGCCTCGACGGCGCACGCGCGCCGATCGCCGCGCCCGACGTCGTCACCGTGCGGCCGGGACGCACGATCTCGGTGCGGGTGCTCGAGAACGACTCCGATCCCGACGGCGGCGGCCTGGAGCTGCGCTCGGTGCAGCAGACCCTGCCCGGCGCGACCGCCGCGATCGAGGGCGACACCATCCAGGTCGAGGTGCCCGAAGGCGACGGCGACTACGGCTTCATCTACGAGATCGAGAACGCGGCGCTCGGCGTGGCGTCGAGCTACCTCACCGTGCATGCGCGCGGCGACGCGCCGTTCGCGCGTCCCGAGGCCTCCGACACCGTGCTGACGCTCAGCGACATCCTCGACGAGGAGGTCATCGACGTCGAGGTGCTCCGCAACGTGTTCCTGGCCGACGGGAACGCCGCCGACCTGCAGGTGAGCCTCGTCGACGGGTACGAGGGCGGGGCCCAGGTGCGTCGGGACGGCAGCATCCGCGTGACGGTGGAGGACCGCCGCCGGATCATCCCGTTCGAGGTCAGCCACCCCGAGGACCCGGATGTCTCGGCGTTCGCCTTCATCTGGGTGCCGGGCCGCGACGACGCGCTGCCGCAGCTGCGCCGTGACGCGCCCGACGTGGAGGTGGAGAGCGGCGAGGAGGTCGTGCTCGACCTCGAGGACTACGTGATCGCGGCATCCGGGCGCCCGGTCCGCATCACGGACACCGCGAGCGTGCGCGCCTCGCACAGCGACGGCACCGACCTCGTCGTCGACGACGACACGCTGCGGTTCCGGAGCGCGCCGGGATACTTCGGGCTCGCGTCGCTCTCGTTCACCGTCACCGACGGCGAGTCCGCCGCCGACCCGTCCGGACGCACGGGCACGATCGTCATCCCGATCACGGTGCAGCCCACGGACGACCAGCCCCCGGTGTTCACGGGCGGCGTGATCGACTTCGAACCCGGCCAGTCGAAGGCCATCGACCTGGTCAAGCTCACGGACTACCCGTATCCCGACGCGATCGACGAGCTCGCGTTCCGGGTGCATGCAGCCCGAGCCCGAGGGCTTCGACGTCGCACTCGACGGCCAGGAGCTCACGATCGAGGCGGCGGAGTCCACGTCGACCGGCACCAGCCAGGCGGTCACGATCGCGGTCGCGGATGCCGCGGGCGACGGTCGTCCCGGACGCGTCGAGTTGCGCGTGGTGCCGTCGACGCGCCCGCTCGCGCAGCCCGCAGCCGACCTCGCCGTCGCGGCGCGCGGCCGCACCACCACGATCGACGTGCTCGCGAACGACCGGGCGACGAACCCGTTCCCGTCGACCCCGCTGCGCGTGGTCGCCGTGCGCGGACTCGACGACAGCCTGCCGGCCGGCGTCACGGTCGAGCCGAGCGCCGACCGGTCGACCCTCGCCGTCGACGTCGCCCCGGGTGCCGCGCCGATCAACACCACCCTGCAGTACCAGGTGGCCGACGCGACCGACGACCCCAGCCGGTACGCGTGGGGCACGGTCACGATCTCCGTGCAGGACCGGCCCGACCCCGTCACCGGGGCGCAGGTCACCGGCTTCGGCGACGGCACCCTCGACGTGGCGTTCGGCGCGGGCGGATTCAACAACTCGCCCATCACGGGCTACGAGATCGCGCTCGTCGACCCGAGCGGCGGCGAGGTGCTCGACACGTCGACGTGCGCGGCGACCACCTGCACGGTGCCCACGCCGGGCAACGGGCAGGCGAACGCGGTGCTCGTCCGGGTGCAGGCGCGCAACGGGATCGGGCTCTCCGACCCCGTCGAGGCGCCGGGGCCGATCTGGTCCGACGTCATCCCGCCCCCGCCGGAGGGCCTGCGGGCGCTGCCGCTCGACGGGCGCCTGCGCATCGAGTGGTCGCCCGTCGGCACGGGTGCCGGGAGCCAGGTCGAGTCGTACGTCGTCACGGTCGCCGGTGTCTCGAGCGAGGTCGACGCGGCCGGGGCGTGCACCGCGACCGTGTGCGCGACCGAGTCCCAGGGCATCGCGAACGGCAGCCAGGTCCCGTTCACCGTCAGCGCGCGCAACCAGGCCTATCCCGCGCTCGCGACGTGGACCGAGGCGGGCGGCACCGGAACGCCCTTCGGGCCGCCGATCGCGGGCGGCATCAGCGTGACCGGCGATGCCGCCGCAGGCGCGGTCACCGTGTCGTGGGCGCCGTTCGACGGCAACGGCGACGCCATCGGCGGCTACTTCGTGCAGCGCCTCGCCGACGGGCAGACCGCCGTGCCGTCGGGCCCGCAGGCCTGCTCGGTCACGAGTCCCGCCCCCGGCGACGTCGTCGCTCCCGCGAGCGGCGGCAGCGTCGCCGAGGTCGTGCAGGTCGGGCCGGATGCCTCGAGCGTGCAGTTCACGGGCACCGTCACCGAGTCGACGCGCTACTCCTTCGTCGTGTGGGGATTCAACAGGTCGGCCTGCGTCAACACCGAGGTCGCGGGCATCGTCGTGCGGCCCGCGCCCGGCACCATCACCGGGGTCTCGAGTCGGATGGACTGGATGAACCAGGAGACGTGGGACCGCTACATCGACCGGGTCGACTCGGGCGCGCCCCGCCTGCAGATCGTCGCGGTCGACGCCGGCGGAGCCCAGGTCGGCCAGCCGGTCGAGTTCCGCGGAACCGGCTGGCTCCGCTCCCTGCTGAACCGGCCGTTCGGCGAGGCGGCGCGGTTCCAGGTGCGCAGCTGCTCGGTCTGGGGGAGCTGCGGGCCGTGGTCGGCGGTCATGCCGTCCGACGCGAGCCCGTCGCTCACCTTCGCGCTGCCGAGCCGGGTGTGGGACGAAGCGTCGAGGACCTGGTCGTGGACGGCCGCGCCGGACAACTCCGGCCTGCCCGCGACCTTCCGCTGCGGCGTCGACGGCGATCGCGACGGCCGGACCGCCCAGTCGGCCACGACGTGCCAGCTGCCCGACGCCAAGGACGGCGAGCGGGTCTGGTTGGATGTTGAGGTCGCCGGCGTGACCGCCAGGTACTGGAATCGATGAGCGAGGAGCAACGATGACGATGACCCCCGAGGAGGCGACGCGGTTCGCCGCGAACCTCGACCGACTCGTCGGCGCGGTCGAGGAGGTGCTGCTCGGCAAGAACCGGGTCGTGCGCCTCGCCTTCACGGCGTTCCTCAGCGAGGGGCACCTGCTGCTCGACGACGTGCCCGGCACGGGCAAGACGTCGCTCGCGCGCGCGATGGCGCAGTCGGTGGCGGGCTCGAGCAACCGGGTGCAGTTCACGCCCGACCTGCTGCCCGGCGACATCACCGGCGTCACCGTCTACGACCAGCGCAGCGGCGCGTTCGAGTTCCATCCGGGCCCGGTCTTCGCGAACATCATCCTCGCCGACGAGATCAACCGCGCGAGCCCGAAGACGCAGTCCGCCCTCCTCGAGGTCATGGAGGAGGGGCAGGTCACCGTCGACGGGCAGACGCACCCGGTGGGGCATCCGTTCATGGTCATCGCGACCCAGAACCCCGTCGAGCAGGCCGGCACGTACCGCCTCCCCGAGGCGCAGCTCGACCGCTTCCTGATGCGCTCCTCGATCGGGTACCCCGATCACGCCTCCACGATCCGGATCCTCGAGGGGGCCGACCAGCGGGCGCACGACCACCGCCTGGAGCCCCAGCTCGACGCCGAGGAGATCGTCGAGATGGCCGCGCTCGCCCGCACGGTGTACGTGGACCCGACCATCCACGACTACGTCTCGCGACTCGTCGACGCGACGCGCACGGCACGGGAGGTCCGCCTCGGGGTGAGCGTGCGCGGCGCGCTCGCGCTCATCCGCGCCGCGAAGACGCACGCGGCCGGGCGCGGCCGGCACTACGTCGTGCCCGACGACGTCAAGGCGCTCGCGGAGCCCGTGCTCGCCCACCGGCTCATCCTCGACCCCGAGGCCGAGTTCGACGGCGTCACGACCTCGAACATGATCGCGCAGGTGCTCATCGAGACGCCGCCACCGTCCAGCAGGCAGGCCGTGTGACCTTCGCCCAGACCCGCACGACGATCCCCGAGGAGGCCAAGAAGGAGGGGCTGCTCGCGGTCGTCATCGGACGAGCCGTGCGCGGCGTGCTGGCCGCGTCGGCGGTGGTGGCCGAGTGGGCGCGCGCCGTCCAGGGCGTCGTGACGCCCGTCGGCTGGGCGGTCGTCGCGGGCTCGGTCGTCGCGCTCGCGGTCGGCTACGCCTGGGGCTGGATGGAGTTCATCGCCATCGGATGGGGGCTCGCACTGCTCGTGGCCGCGGCATCCGTGTGGCTCATCGGCCGCGGCGCCTCGACGATCGAGCTCGCGCTGCCGACGCCCCGGGTGGTGGTCGGCGAGCAGGCCGAGGCGCGCCTCATCGCGGCGAACCCCGGGCGGCGACGGTTCGGCGGGGTGCAGCTCGAGGTGCCGGTCGGCGGGCGCGTGATCGAGCGCGTCCTGCCCGGCCTGCCGCGCGGCGGCGCGTTCGACGAGCAGTTCCGCATCCCCACCGACCGCCGCGGCATCATCCCGATCGGTCCCGCGCGCACCGTGCGCGCCGACCCGGTCGGGCTCATGCGACGCGAGATCGTCTGGTCGCAGACGGTCGAGCTGCACGTGCACCCCCGCACGATCGCCATCGCCGCGCTCAGCACCGGGTTCATCCGCGACCTGGAGGGGTCGCCGACGCGCGACCTCACGGCCAGCGACATCGCGTTCCACGCGCTCCGGGAGTACGTGCCCGGCGACGACCGCCGGTTCATCCACTGGAAGAGCTCGGCGAAGACGGGCACGTTCATGGTCCGGCAGTTCGAGGAGACGCGCCGCAGCCGCCTCATGGTGCTGCTCGACCTGGACCCCGGGGCGTACGCCGACGACGCGGAGTTCGAGCTCGCGGTGAGCGCCGCGGCATCCGTCGGGGCACGGGCGATCCGCGACGCCCGCACCGTGTCGTTCGTGGTCTCGGGTCGAGGTCGCGCTCGCACCGGCGGCACCGTCCGCGGGAGCGGCATGCGAGAGCTGCCGACGGTCTCCCGCGATCGGCTGCTCGACGCCCTCTGCGTCGTCGAGCGCGACGACCAGGCCGTCATGCTCCCGGATGTCGCGCGCGCCGCCGCCGAGGGACTGCCGGGCGTCTCGCTCGCGTTCCTCGTCACCGGAACGGGGCGCGGCGTCGCACCGCTGCGGGCGGCGGCCTCGCGGCTGCCCGGCAGGCGTCGAGGCCGTCGCGGTGCAGTGCGCGCCCGAGGGAGGGGCGGCGGTGCGCACCGTGGCCGGCCTCACGGTGCTCGGCATCGGGTACCTCGAGGACCTCCGCGCGATCCTCGCGAGATCGGCGTCCATCGCATGAGCGGCGCGCGACGCCCGGCAGGCGTGGACCGGTTGTGGCCCACGCTCGTCAGCGTGCTCCTCGTCATGGCCATGCTCGTGGCCGCGATGATCCCGTGGTGGCCGATCTACGAGAGCGCCGCGTTCGTGGTGGCGTCGAGCGCCGCCATCGTCGCGGGCACGGCCATCGCGGTGGCCGGCGCGAAGTTCAGGTGGCCCGCATGGGCCGTCGTGATCGCCGTGTTCGGCACCTACCTCGTGCTGGGCGTCCCCGCCGCCGTGCCGAGCCGCGCCGTCGTCGGCGTCATCCCCACGCCCCAGGGCATCGTCGAACTCCTCGCGGGCGCCGCCCTGTCGTGGAAGCAGCTCGTGACGATCGCGGTGCCGGTCGGCTCCTACCAGACCCTGCTGGTGCCGCCGTTCCTCCTCGCGCTGGTGGCGGCGACCTCGCGCCGTGACCATCGCCCTGCGCAGCAGGCGGCCGGCCGCCGCCGTCATCCCGCCGGCGGTGCTCCTGCTCGCCGGCATCGCGCTCGGGCGTCGTGCACGCCGCACTCGCGATCGAGACCGGCCTCGCCTTCCTCGTCACCGCGGTCGCATGGCTCGTCCGCGTCGCCATCGCCAACCGCAGGGCGATCACGAGCGGCCGCCCCGTCGAACTGGCGCTCGCCGATGCACGCCGCGTGCTCGGGGCGTCGGCGATCGTCGCCGTGGCACTGGTCGGCGCGACCGCGGCATCCGTGGCCCTGCCGATGCCGCCTCGCAGCGTGGTGCGCGCCGAGCTCCAGCCGCCGTTCGAACCGCGCGCGCACGAGAGCCCGCTCGCCGGATTCCGCACCGCGTTCGAACCCGAGGTCGCCGGCGACGCCATGCTGGAGGTGCGCGGCCTGCCCCCGGGTGCCGGCATCCGCATCGCGACCCTCGACACGTACGACGGCATCGTGTACACGGTCGGCGGCGCCGACGGCACCGCCGAGTCCGGTCGCTTCACGCGCGTGCCCTATCGTCTCGACCAGACCGCCGTGCGCGGCGAGCCGACGGAGCTCGACGTCCTCGTGCGCGGGTACTCCGACGTCTGGGTGCCCGGCATCGGGCAGCTCGAGCGCATCACCTTCGCCGGGGAGCGCGCCGAGGTCCTCGCCGACGCGTTCTTCTACAACGACGTGACCGGCACCGGCGCCGTGCAGGTCGGCCTCGAGGCACTCGATCGGTACACCGCGCAGTCGGTCGTGCCGGTGGAGCCCGAGAGCCTCGCGCTCCTCCAGCCCGGCACGAGCGTGCTGCCCTCCGCGCCCGAGCTGCCCAAGGAGCTCGCCGTCCTGCTCGACGAATGGGCACCGGCCTCCGACGGCGAGGGCCTGCGACTCCAGGGCGTGATCGCCGGCTTCCAGCGCGAGGGCTACGTCAGCCACGGGATCGGATCCGAGCGGGCCAGTCGCTCCGGGCACGCGCTCGACCGGCTCGTCGAGCTCGCGACCGAGCGCCCGATGGTGGGCGACGGCGAGCAGTACGCGGTGGCCGCAGCCCTCATGGCGCGCCAGATCGGCTTCCCGGCGCGGGTCGTCGTCGGCTACCTGCCCGATCCCGACGATCCGCTGCCCGAGGCGGGGGAGTCGACCGTGTTCGCCAGCGGCGACCGCCAGGCGTGGATCGAGGTGCAGACCGCCGAGGGCGAGTGGGTGTCGGTCGACCCGAATCCCGAGCCACGTCCACATCCCCGAGCGCGAGCCCGACGAGCCCACCGTCGTCTCACGTCCGCAGTCGGCACTCCCGCCCCCGGCGGAGCGGACCCCCGTCGACGACCTGGACTCCGACCCCGAGCTCGCACTGGACCGGGGCGACGACGGCACCGAGCCGTGGGTCGAGGCGCTGCTCGGAGCCCTCGCCATCTCCGGGTTCGTCGTGCTGGGCCTTGCCGTGCTGATCAGCCCGTTCCTGGCGATCATCGTCGCGAAGCTCCGCCGGCGCCGCCTCCGCCGACTGGCGCCGACGTCGGTGGAGCGCATCGAGGGCGGATGGCAGGAGTTCGCCGACACGGCCGCCGACTACGGCTACGCGATCCGCCCCAACTCCACCCGAGCCGAGCAGGCGGCCACCGTCGGAGGACTGGCGCCGCTCGTGCTCGCCTCGGTCGTGGACCGTGCGGTCTTCGCACCCGACGGACCGAGCGACGGCGACGACCTGCGGGTCTGGAGCACCGTCGACGAGCTGCAGGACCGACTCGCCGCGCCGCGCACCCGGCGTGAGCGGATCCTCGCCGCGATCTCCCTCACCTCGCTCGGCGGCTACGCTGTGACGCGGAGAGGAGCCAAGCCGTGACGTGTCGGATCTGCGGAGCAGCGCTCCCCGAGGGTGCGATGTTCTGCGGCGACTGCGGCAGCTCCACGAGCGCGACGCCCGAGTCGCGCCGCCGACCGGATCCCAGGCCGGGCGACACGACCGCCATCGAACGGCCCTCGAGGCGCAACAGCGGCGTGGTCAGCATCCCCGTGCACGGCTTCCGCTCGGCGACGGCGATCCCCGAGCCTGCGACGACGGAGCTGCGTCCGGCGGATGTGTCGGGGCGGTCGGCCGACGGGCCCCGTCCCGCCCGTGACGACGGCGCCCCGCTTCGTGCTGGCGTTCAGCACGGGCGAGACGCGCACGGTGTTCGGCACCGGGCTCATCGGCCGGAAGCCGCTCCCGCAGCCGGGTGAGGCCTTCGACCACCTCGTGCAGATCGCGGATCGCACCCTGTCCGTCTCGAAGACGCACCTCGAGTTCGGCGAGCACGACGGCGTCATGTGGATCGCCGACCGGTTCTCCGGCAACGGCACCATCGTGCGCCGTCCCGACGACGGAGCACTCCGCTGCGAGCCCGGACGGCGCTACCTCGTGCCGCGCGGCAGCCGCGTCGAGCTCGCCGAGCAGTCGTTCACCGTGGCCTGACCGGGGCGCGTCACTCGAGTTCCGCGCGGTCGCGCCCGACGGCGGTCGTCCGCGGGCGTGGCACCACTCGTCCTGCACAGGTCGCCGGGCGGGCGGCGATCGCCGCGCGCCCGTCGATCCGTCGAGTCGGCATCGGCCGCCGATGATCGGATGCGGGGGTGGAACGAGACGAGACCGACGTCGCCGATCTCGCCGACGTGGCCGACTTCGCCGACCCGCCGGGCGGGCCGCTCACCCTGCCGTCGCACCCGCCCGAGCCGCCGATGCCCGGCTTCCCGTGGATCGCCGCGATCGCCCCGGCCGGCGGGGCGGTCGTGCTCTGGGCGATCACGGGCTCCGCGCTCTCCCTCGCTCTTCGCCGCCCTCGGCCCGGTCGTCGCCGTCGCCTCGGTCCTCGATGCGCGGCGGCAGGGGCGACGGATGCAGCGGAAGGGGGCGGCCGAGCGCGTCGAGCGGCTCGTCGCGCTGCGTGCGTCCATCGCCGAACGGCACGAGCTCGAGCGCACGGCGGCGTGGCGGCGGGTCGCGCCGGCGCGCGAGATCCTCGACGACCGGCGGCCGCTCGGCTGGCGCGACGGCGATCCCGGGCAGCTCGTGCTCGGCCGCGGCACGACGCGGAGCGTCGTGCGGGTCGACGGCCCGCCGGTCGATGCCGACGACCGCGCGCTGCTCGACCAAGCCGCGCGCCTCGACGGCGCGCCGGTGCTGGCACCCGCCGAGGGCGGGATCGGCGTGGTCGGCCCGTCGGCGCTCGCGAGGTCGGCGGCCCGCGCCCTGCTCGTGCAGGTCGCGCATCGGTGCCGCCCGGGGGTCGTCGCGATCGCGGTGCCGCCCGGCCCGGAATGGGCCTGGGCGACCGGGCTGCCGCACCGGCGCGGGCCCTCCGTCGTCCGGCTGCTCGACGCGACCCTCGCCATCGACGACGCATGGGGAGCATCGCCGCACGACGCGGTCGTGATCGCCGTCGCGGAGACGGTCGACGGGCTCCCGATCGGGCTCGAGACCGTCATGGTGGTGACGTCGCCGGTGCGCGCGATCGTGCGGCGGAGCAGCGACGGCCACGGGGGTCGTGCGATCGTGCCGTCGCTGGCGAGCCTCGCGGAGGCGGAAGCGTTGGCGAGGCGCCTGGAGACGGCCGGCGACCGCGAGGGCGTCGCGCCGACCGCGGCCCTGCCCGACGCCGTGCCGTACGATGCGCTGGCGCAGCCGACGCGCCGGCCGGGCTCGAGGGACACGCTCCGCGCGGCGGTCGGCGCCGTCGCCGGAGGGCCGCTCGTGCTGGACCTCGCGACGCTCGGACCGCACGCGATCGTGGCGGGCACGACGGGCAGCGGAAAGAGCGAGTTCCTGCTCGCGTGGATCGCCGCGCTGGCCGACGGCCATCCGCCCGACCGCGTGTCCTTCCTCCTCGTCGACTTCAAGGGAGGCGCGGCGTTCGAGCCGGTCCGCGGCCTGCCGCACGTCACGGGCATCGTGACCGACCTCGACGAGGGCGAGGCGGAGCGCGCGGTGCTCAGCCTGCGTGCGGAGCTCCGCCACCGTGAGGGCGTGCTGCGCGCCGAGCGCGTGCGCGACATCTCCGAGCTCGCGCCGCGACGTCGACCTCCCGCGCCTCGTGCTCGTCATCGACGAGTTCCAGGCGATGATCGAGCGCTTCCCCGAGCTCGGCGCGGTGGTCGCCGATGTCGCCGCCCGCGGTCGGTCGCTCGGCGTGCACCTCGTGCTCGCCTCCCAGCGTCCGAACGGCGTCGTACGCGAGCAGGTCACCGCGAACTGCGCGATCCGAGTCTCGCTCCGCGTGATGCGGGCGGCCGACAGCATCGCGGTCGTCGGCTCCGACGAGGCGGCGTCCATCGCGCCCGAGACGCCCGGTCGAGGCGTGGTCGATGCCGGCGACGGCCGCCCGGTCCTGTTCCAGTCCGCACGCCTCGACACCTCGTCGATCGATCGTCTCCTGCGACGCTCGGCCGGGCTCCGGGCGGCTCGTCGACCGTGGGTCGGGCCGCTGCCCGATCGGATCGGGCCCGTCGACCTCGACCTCGCCGGTCGATCATCGCCCGTCGCGGCGGGCTCGCTCGTGCTCGGGCTCGTCGACGAGCCCGAGCGCCAGCGCCATGAGCTCGCGGTGTGGAATCCCGGTGCCGACGGTCACCTGCTCGTCGTCGGGGCTCCCGGCAGCGGACGCAGCTCCGCAGTCGCCGCCGTCGCCCGCGGCGGCGGGCGCCGCAGCCGGCCCGGTCGTCCGCATCGACGGATCGGCGAGCGCGCAATGGGACGCCCTCTGCACCGCGGTCGCCGCGATGCGGCGAGCCGACGGTCCCGTCGTGGTCGCCATCGACGACCTCGACACCCGCTTCCGCGACTGGCCCGACGACCATCGGCAGTCGGCGCAGGGCATGGTCGAGGCGCTGCTCCGCGAGGGGAGGGGTCGCGGCATCGCCGTCGTCGCGACGGCGGCATCGGCGCACCGGTTGGGTTCGGCGATCCGCGAGCTGTTCGGCTCCACGGTCGTGCTGCGGCATCCGAGTCGCTCCGACCTCGTCCAGGCCGGCGGCGTGGGCGCGCTCTGGCGCGCCGACGACCCGCCCGGCCGCGGACAGTGGCGCGGACGGCGCATCCAGATCGTCGACCCGCACTGGGCGGCGGAGACGGATGCGGCGCAGCCGGATACGGCGATGTGGAACGAGACGGCACGCGATGCGGCGGGCCGGCCCGTGGTCGACGGAGCGGGCACGTGGGCGATCGTCACCGCGTCGCCTCGCACGGATGCCGCTGCGCTCCGGTCCCTCGGGCACGAGCCGATCGTGCTCGACGCCCTCGCCGATGCGACGGTGCGCGCGGCGATCTCCGGGCGAACCGCGCCGGCGACCGGTCCGCGGGTCGTGATCGGGGATGCCGACGCGTGGATGGCGAACTGGGCGCTCGCCGGCGCGATGCGCGAGGACGCCACGGTCATCGTGCACGGCGGACCGCGCGAGTACCGCGTCCTGGTGCGCGACGCGACCCTGCCGCCGCTCCTCGACGATCCGGTCGCGCAGTGCTGGGTGCTGGGCCCAGGGGGTGCGCCGCGCAGATCGCCATGGCCGCCACGCGCGAACAACTGAAAACGTCGTCGCAAGGCGCGATCGCATACTGAATCCGCACCGGATGTTGCCAGAAATTAACGATTCGGACATGATCGCGTGAAAGTCGACCCCCAGTGTGGCAGTATCGACCCACCCCCAGCACGCGCCTGCAACCCGAATGGAGTTCCCGTGACCGCTCGGCCCCTTCCCCAAGACCCGATGATCCGTGCCCTGATCGCCCGGGCGCGACAGGCTCAGGTGAATCGCCGCACGCTCCTCGCCGGTGCCGGTGCCGGCGCCTCGGCGCTCGCGCTCGCGGCCTGTTCGACCGGCGGAGCGGGCAAGCCCAGCCCCGCGGCCGACAAGTCGTCCACCGACAAGACCCTGAACTGGGCGAACTGGGCCGCCTACATCGACGAGGACGACAACGGCGACTACCCGACGCTCGTCGCCTTCACCGAGGAGACCGGCATCGAGGTCAACTACGAGGTGGCCGTCGACGACAACAACACCTACTACGGCAAGGTGAAGGACCAGCTCGCGCTCGGCCAGGACATCGGCGCCGACACGGTCTGCCTCACCGACTGGATGGTCGGCCGCTGGATCCGCTTCGGCTACACGCAGGAGCTCGACCACGCCAACATCCCGAACATCTCGAACCTGACGCCGGCGCTCCAGAGCCCCGACTTCGACCCCGACCGCAAGTTCTCGCTGCCGTGGCAGGGCGGGTTCGCCGGCATCTGCTGGAACAAGGAGGCGATCCCCGGCGGCCTCGCCTCGGTCGCCGACCTGTGGAACTCCGAGCTCAAGGGCCGCGTCGGCGTGCTCTCCGAGATGCGCGACACGATGGGCCTCATCATGCTCGAGAACGGCGTCGACATCTCCGGCGAGTGGGGCGACGCCGAGTACACGGAGGCGATCGAGATCCTCCGCGAGCAGGTCGAGAGCGGGCAGGTCCGCAACATCAAGGGCAACTCGTACCTCGAGGACCTCAAGAGCGAGGACACCCTCGCCGCGATCTGCTGGTCGGGCGACATCACGGTCATCAACGCCGAGGCCGGCGACAAGTGGGAGTTCGCGATCCCGACCGCCGGCGGCACCCTGTGGAACGACAACTTCCTCGTGCCGATCGGCTCGCCCCGCAAGGCCAACGCCGAGGCGCTCATGAACTACTACTACGAGCCCGAGGTCGCCGCCGAGGTCGCCGCGTGGGTGAACTACATCACGCCCGTCGTCGGCGCCCAGGAGGCCGCCGCCGCGATCGACCCCGAGCTCGCCGAGAACCAGCTCATCTTCCCCAACGAGGAGACGCTCTCGCAGGCCCACATCTTCCGCACGCTCACCGGAGCCGAGGAGCAGAAGTACCAGGCCGAGTTCCAGAGCATCCTGCTGGGTTCGTGAGCATGTCGGTTCGTGAGTTCGCCGAGCGCGGCGCCGATCTCGAGCTGGTCGGGATCCAGAAGCGGTTCCCCGGCTTCACGGCGATCGAGGACCTCGACCTCGTCATCCCCGCCGGTTCCTTCTTCGCCCTGCTCGGCCCGTCGGGCTGCGGCAAGACGACCACGCTCCGGCTCGTCGCCGGGCTCGAGGAGCCGACGCGCGGTCGGATCCTGATCGGCGGCAAGGACGTGACGGACACCAAGTCGCACGAGCGGCCGGTGAACACCGTGTTCCAGAGCTATGCGCTCTTCCCGCACATGACGATCATCGAGAACGTGGCCTTCGGGCTGAAGCGTCGCCGCATGTCGGATCCGGTCGGCAAGGCGCACGAGGCGCTGCGCCTCGTCGAGCTCGACCACCTCGCCCAGCGCAAGCCCCAGCAGCTGTCCGGCGGCCAGCAGCAGCGCGTCGCCCTGGCGCGCGCGATCGTCAACCGCCCGGCGCTCCTGCTCCTCGACGAGCCGCTCGGCGCGCTCGACCTGAAGCTCCGCCGGCAGATGCAGCTGGAGCTCAAGGGCATCCAGGAGGAGGTCGGACTGACGTTCCTCCACGTGACCCACGACCAGGAGGAGGCCATGACCATGGCCGACACCGTCGCGGTCATGAACAAGGGCGCCATCGAGCAGATGGGCGCGCCCGCGGAGCTGTACGACCTGCCGCGCACCGCGTTCGTCGCCAACTTCCTCGGCCAGTCGAACCTGTTCACCGGCGACGTGGTGGGCACCACGGGCACGGCGGTCACGATCGACGTCGGTGGAACCCGCATCGTGGTGCCGACCGCACGCGCCCAGCGGCACCAGGGCGAGGTCACCGTCGGCGTGCGACCCGAGAAGGTCGCGCTGCACGGCGAGGCGCCCACCGCCACGGCCGACCGGAACGTGCTCGGACCGGGCCGCGTCATCGACGCGTCCTTCTCGGGCGTGAGCACCCAGTACATCGTCGACGTGCCCGGTGTCGGTGCCGTGGTGGTGTTCGCGCAGAACATCGGCACCGGCCCGGTCGCGGGCGTCGGTGCGGAGGTCTGGGTGAGCTGGGAGGTCGAGCACGGCTTCGGCCTCGAGGACGACCCGGGCGAGTCCGGCCGGTTCCCGGCCGACGACTCGACGACCGCGATCGCCGCACAGCGACGCGAGGCCCTCGTGTCGGAGCTCGAGGAGCACTGACCATGGCCTTCGCAGCGTTCGCCACCACGGAGGCGCAGCCGCAGGCACCGAAGCGGAAGAGCCGGATCGCGCTCTTCCTGCTCCTGCCCGGCATCCTCTACCTGGTGCTCTTCTTCCTGACACCGCTGATCTCGCTGATCCTCACGTCGTTGCAGGCGCCGGCGGAGTTCGGCGACATCGGCCAGTACTCCTACGCCTTCAACTGGCAGAACTACGTGACGGTGGTGCAGCAGTACCTGCCGCACATCCTCCGGTCGTTCGGGTACGCGCTCGCCGCCACGGTGTTCGCACTGCTCTTCAGCTACCCGCTCGCGTACTTCATCGGCGTGAAGGCGCGCCGGTGGCCGCTGCTGCAGAGCCTCATGCTCGTGCTCGTGATCGCCCCGTTCTTCATCAGCTTCCTGCTCCGCACGCTCGCGTGGAAGCAGCTCCTGTCGGACGAGTCGTTCATCATCACCTCGCTGAAGGCCCTGTCGCTCATGGCGCCCGACGCCCACTTCACGGGCACGCCGTTCGCGGTGATCTTCGGCCTCACCTACAACTTCATCCCGTTCATGACGCTGCCGCTGTACACCACGCTCGAGCGGCTCGACACCCGCTACCTCGAGGCGGGCAGCGACCTGTACGCGAACCCGTTCACCGTGTTCCGCAAGATCACGATCCCGCTCTCGATGCCGGGCATCGTCGCCGGCACGCTCCTCACGTTCATCCCCGCAGCGGGCGACTACGTGAACGCGAGCCGCGACTTCCTCGGCGGGCCGGACACCCAGATGATGGGCAACGTGATCGAGGCGAACTTCCTCGTGCTGCTGAACTACCCGGCGGCCGCGGCGCTCTCCATCATCCTCATGGCGGCGATCCTCGTGCTCGTCAGTATCTACGTGAAGCGATCCGGAACGGAGGACCTGCTGTGAGCGGCGAAGTCCAGGCTGCGGCCGTCCTCGGCGGGTTCTCGGAGAGCGAGACGCAGGAGGACCGCGGGCCGCGCAGCTTCCCGCGCCGGCGCCGGATCGGCCTCGGCGACTGGCTCCTGCCCGTCTACACCGTCCTCGCGTTCATCTTCCTGCTGATCCCCATCGTGTACACGTTCGTGTTCTCCTTCAACGACTCCCTCAAGTCGAACATCTCGTGGCGCGGGTTCACGCTCGACAAGTGGCTGAACGTCTGCAACGTCGAGGGCGGCGCGGTGTGCCAGGCCTTCACGAACAGCATCATCATCGGCCTCGTCGCGACGGTCATCGCCACGGTCCTGGGCACCGCGATCGCGATCGCGCTCGTGCGGTACCGCTTCCGGGCCCGCTCGGCGATCAGCCTCCTGCTGTTCCTCCCGATGGCCACGCCCGAGGTGGTGCTGGGTGCCGGCCTCGCCGCGCAGTTCCTGGCGGTGGGCGTGCCGAAGGACATGACGACGATCATCCTGGCGCACACGATGTTCTGCATCAGCTTCGTGGTGGTCACCGTCAAGGCTCGCGTCGCCAGCCTCGATCCCGCACTCGAGGAGGCCGGCCGCGACCTCTACGGCTCGCCGTCGCAGGTCTTCTGGCGGGTCACGTTCCCGCTGCTGACCCCGGGCATCCTGGCCGCGGCCCTGCTGTCGTTCGCCCTGAGCTTCGACGACTTCATCATCACGAACTTCAACTCGGGCTCCGTCTCGACGTTCCCGAAGTACATCTACATCTCGGCCTCGCGCGGCATCCCGGCCGAGGCCAACGTCATCGCCTCGGCGGTGTTCCTCTTCGCGCTCGTGCTCGTGATCGGCGCGCAGGTCTCCCGCGCGGCGCGCGCGAAACGGCTCGCGAAGCTCGGCTGACCCGAACCGAGCCGACGACGGATGCCGCGCGGGAGCGATCCCCGCGGCATCCGTCGGCGTCGGATCAGATCGTCGCGCGCACCTGGCCGACGCGACGCTCGCCGCCCATGACCCACAGGTCGAGCTCGGTCTGCACGGCGTCGACGGCGTCGTCCTGCAGCGCTCCCGCGTCGGCGAGCAACCGCAGCGCGATGATGGTCGACGCACGCGAGGACCCGTCGAGGACCTTCAGCGCGGTGGTCGTGCCGTTCGGCGCGGTCATGACCATCACGCCCTCGGCTCCGACCTTCGCGAACACGCCGAGCCGCTCCATGGCCACGGTGTCGGGCTGGCCGGGTCCGCCGACCGCCCATGCGTGGTCGCGCGCGGCCTCCGTGAGGGCGGCCGCCTCGCGGTAGAGCGCGAACGGCGACGACGATGCCGCCGTCGTGATCTTCTGGATGCCGCGGGCCAGTGCGCGCAGGCTGACGGCGTGCACGGGCGCGCCGCATCCGTCGACGGCCGTGGCCGCCGGGCGCTCGCCGGTGAACCGCTCGAGCACGTCGAGGATGCGCTTCTGCAGCGGATGCTCGGGGTCGAGGTAGCCCTCGAGCGGCCAGTCGTTCGCGACGCAGGCGAGCAGCATCGCGGCGTGCTTGCCCGAGCAGTTCATGTAGACGCGTTCGCGCGGCCCGCCGCTCCTGGTCAGCTCGTCGCGCGCGACCTGGTCGGTCGGCGACGCCGGCGGACAGCCGAGCGCCGACGTCGGCAGCGACTCGCGCGCGAGGAGCCCGCGCACGAGCGCGACGTGCGCCGCCGTGCCCGAGTGGCTCGCGGTCGCGATCGCCGCGTCCTCGCCGCGGAGCGAGACGCCCGACGTCATCACGGCGACGGCCTGGAACGGCTTCAGGCAGGACCGGGGGAGGATCGGGGTGTGCGTGTCGCCGAGCGCGCGCAGCACCTCGCCCTCGGGGGAGAGCACGACCGCGGAGCCGGCGTGCCTGGACTCGATGAAACCACTGCGCTCGACCACGGCGAGTTCGACGGCGTCGGAGACGGAGAATATGCCGGGCACGCGCGCTACCCGAGCGACGCGAAGCCGTCGTCGAGCACGCGGAGTCCGTCTTCGATCAGTGCGTCGCTCACGGCGAGGCTCGGAAGGAAGCGGAGCACGTTGCCCCACGTGCCGGCGCTCAGGAACAGCACCCCGTGCTGGGCCGCGTAGGCCACGAGGGCGGAGACCGCTTCGGCGTTCGGCACCTTCGTGGTGTCGCCGGTGCCGGGCTGCACGAGCTCGATGGCGATCATCGCGCCCATGCCGCGGATCTCGCCGATGATGTCGTAGCGCTGCTTCAGGCGCTCGAGGCCGGCCCTGAAGGTCGACCCGATGCGCTCGGCCTCGGCGAGGAGGTGGTTCTGCTCGATCGACTCGAAGACGGCGATCGCCGCGGCGCAGGCCACGGGGTTGCCGCCGAAGGTGCCGCCGAGCCCACCGGGCTGCGACGCGTCCATGATCTCGGCCCGGCCCGTCACCGCCGCGAGCGGCAGTCCGCCGGCGATGCCCTTGGCGGAGAGCACCAGGTCGGGCTCCCACCCGAAGTGCTCGCTCGCGTAGTAGCGGCCGGTGCGCGCCATGCCGCTCTGGATCTCGTCGGCGATCATGACCACGCCGTGCTCGGTGCACCAGCCCTGCAGGATGTTGAGGAAGCCGTCGGCGGGAACCATGAATCCGCCCTCGCCCTGGATGGGCTCCACGACGAGGCAGGCGAGGTCGCTCGCCCCGACGACCTTCTCGAGGTAGGCGATCGTGCGCGCCGCGGCATCCGCACCGGAGAGGCCGTCGCGGTACGGGTAGGAGCTGGGGGCGTGGTAGACGTCGCCCGCGAACGGGCCGTAGCCGGTGGCGTACGGGTGGGCCTTGTAGTTCATGGCCATCGTGAGGTTGGTGCGTCCGTGGTAGGCGTGGTCGAGCACGGCGACGGCGCGACGGCCGGTGTACTTGCGCGCGATCTTCACGCCGTTCTCGACGGCCTCGGCGCCCGAGTTCACGAGCACGCTCTTCTTCTCCCAGCCGCCCGGCGTGTGCTCGGCCAGGAGCTCGGCGACGCGAACGTACTCCTCGTAGGGGGTGATCGTGAAGAGCGTGTGGATGACGTCCTGCAGCTGGTCGGCCGCCGCCTGCACCACGCGCTGCTCGGTGTGCCCGACGGTGGTGACGCCGATGCCCGCGCCGAAGTCGATGAAGCGGTTGCCGTCGACGTCGACGAGGATGGCGCCGTTCGCGCGCTCGATGTACACGGGCAGCGCGGAGGAGACGCCGGCCGACACGACCTTCGCGCGTCGTGCGTGCAGTTCCTCCGACTTCGGACCGGGGATGGCGGTCACGACCTGACGCTCCTGGGGCACGGCGTACACCGGCGCGGTCGCGGTCTCTGCGGGAATCTGGGTGTCAGTCATGGTGCCTCCACCCTATCGCCGTCGCACCTGCGCGCCGTGGCCGCCGGGGGTGCCAGAATCGGATGACGCGACCCACTCGACAGGAGGCCCGGCATGCTCGGCGAACACCACTACGCGGTCGAGCTGGAGTGGCAGGGTGATCGCGGCGAGGGCACGTCGGGCTATCGCGCGTACGGCCGTCAGCACGTCGTGCGCGCCGCGGGGAAGCTGCACGACATCGCGGGCTCGAGCGACCGCGTCTTCCACGGCGACCGCGAGCGCTGGAACCCCGAGGAGCTGCTGCTCGCCGCCCTCAGCGAGTGCCACATGCTCTCGTACCTGCACGTCGCCACCCGGCACGGCGTGATCGTGCGCGGGTACACGGATGCCGCGACGGGCACGATGATCGAGGACGGCCGCGGCGGCGGCGCGTTCAGCGAGGCGACCCTGCGTCCCCGCGTCGTCGTCGCGGACGCGTCGATGCTCGAGCTCGCCGGCCGGATCCACGCCGAGGCCGCCGAGAAGTGCTTCATCGCCGCATCCGTCGCCTTCCCGGTGCACCACCAGCCGACGGCCGTCGTCGCCGACTGACCCTCAGCCCGCAGCGGCCGGGATCGTGGCCTGGGCGGGCGGGCACGGATGTCCGCCCACGAGCCTCGAGCAGGGCGGGAAGAACGCGGGCAGCCGCTCGACCTCGGGGTCGCCGAACCAGCGGTGCCAGATGCGCCAGAAGTTGAGGTTGCCGAACGCGGAGCACGCGTCGCCGGTGTCGGGGTCGGCCAGGGTCGCGTCACTCGGCTGGTACGGCGTGTAGTTGTAGAGGTTGGCGGTGGCCTGGTTGCGGATCTCGACCGCGGACGCGCCGCACGCGGCATCCGGGTGGTAGCCGACCTGCACCGTGCCGATCCGGTACGCCCGGTCGGGCTCCTCGGTGTACTGCCGGAACTGCCACGCCGCGTTGTAGACCTGGTTGAAGAAGCCGAAGTACTTCGCGTCGCAGTCGGCGGTGTCGGGGCATCCGTACCCGGTCGCGCGCTCGTACCCCGACACGCTCGGGCGGGTGAGGAGCGACTGCTCCTTCTGCAGGAGCACGAGGAGGCTGCGCGGGCTGATGCCGCACGCCTCGGCGACCTTCGTGATGATGCGGCTCGCGCGCTCGCGGATGCCGCCGCGGTACTCCGCGCAGTGCGCACCGCCGACGGCGGGCTGCGTGGTCGTCGACTGCGAGTAGTCGGCGAGGCACTTCACGCCCTCGTCGGGCCGGCACGACACCGATTCGAGGAACGCCTGGATCTCCTCCTCGCTCATCGCAGCACTGTCGTAGAACGCGTCATCGCTCACGATGTGACCGGGGTCGAACTCGGTGGCGGGCGGCTCGGGCAGCGTGGCGCGCGTCGACGTCGAGGCGGCGGGCGCGGCGTCGTCGGCGGGGGACGTGCACGCGGCGAATGCCACCACGACGAGTGCCGCCGCGGCACAGCGGGCGGCGACCTCAGCGATGCTCATCGTGCCGACGATACCGGGCCCACGCGTGGCGTTGCTGGGAATCCGCGTCAGACGCGCTCGCGCGGCACGACCCGGTCGGCGAGCTTCGCCAGCGTGCCGGCGGGCGGCGTCTCGTTGTAGCGGCCGGCGAGCTCCTGGCCCGTCAGCTCGTGGATCGCGGCCATGATCTCGTCGGTCGCCGCGCGTCGTGCGCGGCCCGATGAGGCGGCGCCGTGGTGGCTGAGGTCGAGCGGCGCGCCGAACCGCACGGTGACCGGGCGGACGCGGGGCAGCTTGGCGCCGACCGGCTGGATCTCCTGGGTGCCGACCAGCCCGACGGGCACCACCGTGGCGCCCGTCTGGAGGGCGAGCCACGCCACGCCCGTGCGTCCGCGGTACAGGCGGCCGTCGAGCGACCGGGTGCCCTCCGGGTAGAGCGCGAACGCGGAGCCGGACTCGAGGATGCGACGGCCCTGGTCGAGGGCCTCCTGCGCCTGCGCGCCCACGCCGCGCTCCACGCTGACCGCGCCGATCGCCGTGAAGAAGGTGCGGGACACCCATCCCGAGAACCCGGTGCCGGTGAAGTAGTGCGACTTCGCGAGGAACTGCACCGGGCGTGGCGAGGCGAGCGGGATCACGATGCTGTCGACGAACGAGAGGTGGTTGCTCGCGAGGATGACCGGGCCGTGCTTCGGCACCGATTCGGCGCCGGTGATCGTCGGGCGGTAGATCATCCGCACCAACGGGCGCAGGATGCCGCGGACGATGCGGTAGAGCGGACCCTGCCGCACGGTCGCTGCGGGGACGGCGTCGGCCTCGATCTCGCTCACCATAAGACTGTAGGCCTGTCGGCATGCCGGCGCCGGAATATGCGGTCGCTCGATCGGACGACGCGAGACCGGGCGCATCGCGCCGGGATGCGGGAGGATGGTGGGCATGGACGTACCGGGCGACGGCGAGCTCATCGAGCTCGAGCAGGCGGGCGCGCGCGTGCTCGTGCTCGGCGGCCAACGTCGCCAGCCCGCGGCCGACACGGTGCTCCGCAGCCTGATCGCCGAAGCCTCCGGCGTCCCGGCCGACGACGTCGAGCTCGTCCACGACTGCGGGGTGTGCGGCGCACGGCACGGGCGCGTCAGCGTCCCGTATCCGCTCACCGCGTCGGGTGCGTCCTGGTACGCGGACGTCGCCGTCTCGGGCGACACGGTCGTCGCGGCGGCGGCGACGCGGCATCCGCTCGGGGTCGGCATGGAGGTCGCCACGCTCGACGCGGGGTCGGTGATCGACGAGGCCGCGTTCCACGTGAGCGAGCTCGCGGCGCTCGACGAGCTCGACGCGTCGCGCGGGGCGCTCGTGCGAGCGACCCTGTGGGCGCGCAAGACCGCCCTGCTCCGCGCGGTCGGCCACACCGACTTCATCGAGCCGTCGCGGCTCGCGCTGTCCATCCCCGGCGAGGACGGCGGCACGGGCCGCATCGTGCGCAGCGTGCCCGAGTTCGGCTCGATGTGGCGGCAGGTGCGCTTCCACGACGTGCCCGGTGCCCGGCAACCGCGCGGCATCCGTGGCCGTCATCGGCTGACCGACGCCTCCGACGCCCGTCGGCGCGAGCTCCGCCCGATGCAGCCGGACCGCGCGCAGCCGTGCGACCGCCGTACAGTTGGAACGTGCGCAGCGTCATCATCCTCGGCTCATCCGGCTCGATCGGCACGCAGGCGCTCGACGTCATCCGCGCCAACCCGCGGCGCTTCGAGGTCGTCGGGCTCGCCGCCGGCTCGAACCGTGCGCTCCTCGAGGCGCAGGCGGCGGAGTTCGGGGTCGAGTACACCGCCATCGGGATCGACGAGGCGGTGCAGCTCGTGCACGACGTCGACGCCGACGTGGTGCTGAACGGCATCACCGGCTCGGTCGGCCTCGCCCCGACGCTCGCGGTGCTCGAGCGCGGCACCACGCTCGCCCTGGCCAACAAGGAGTCCCTCATCGTCGGCGGCGACCTCGTGACGCGACTCGCGGCGCCGGGGCAGATCGTGCCCGTCGACTCGGAGCACTCGGCGATCGCGCAGGCGCTCCGCTCGGGCACCGACGACGAGGTGCGGCGACTGGTGCTCACCGCGTCGGGCGGCCCGTTCCGCGGGCGCAAGCGCGAGGACCTCGCGGAGGTCACCCCGGCCGAGGCGCTCGCGCACCCCACGTGGGACATGGGCCTCGTCGTCACGACGAACTCCGCGACGCTCGTGAACAAGGGACTCGAGGTCATCGAGGCGCACCTCCTCTTCGACGTCGAGTACGACCGCATCGACGTGGTGGTGCACCCGCAGTCGATCGTTCACTCGATGGTCGAGTTCATCGACGGCTCCACGATCGCGCAGGCGTCTCCGCCCGACATGCGACTGCCGATCTCGCTCGGCCTCGACTGGCCCGACCGGGTCGGCGGCGTGGGCCGCCCGCTCGACTGGAGCACGGCGACGAGCTGGACGTTCGAGCCGCTCGACGCCACGGCGTTCCCCGCCGTCTCGCTCGCCAAGCAGGTGGGCCGGGCCGGCGGCGAGTATCCCGCGGTCTTCAACGCCGCGAACGAGGAGGCGGTGGCGGCGTTCCACATGGGCCGCATCGGGTTCCTCGACATCGTCGACACCGTGCGAGCCGTCGTCGACGCGCACGAGGCACCGTCGGGCGAACTCACGGTCGCCTCGCTGTCGGAGGCGGAGCGCATCGCGCGGCATTCGGCGAACGAGCGCATCCGCCGCATCTCGGGCTGAGCCGCGGCCCGGCCGGGCGGGCGCGCGGGCCGCGGCATCCGTTCTCACAGCCGAACGACAGCGGACCCCAAGGCGTCGGCAGTACGCTCATCGGGTGGATTCCGTGCTCGCCTTCATCCTCGGCGTCGTCATCATCGTGGTCGGCCTCGCCGTGTCGATCGGCCTGCACGAGATCGGGCACCTCGTGCCCGCCAAGCTGTTCGGCGTCAAGGTGACCCAGTACATGATCGGCTTCGGGCCGACCATCTGGTCGAAGCGTCGCGGCGAGACCGAGTACGGCGTGAAGGCGATCCCGCTCGGCGGCTACATCGCGATGATCGGCATGTTCCCGCCGGCCAAGGGCGAGCGGGTGCACGAGGACTCGACGGGGTTCTTCCGCGGACTCGTGCAGGACGCCCGCGATTCCAGCATGGAGTCGATCACGACCGGCGACGAGGACCGCGCGTTCTATCGACTGTCCGTCTGGAAGCGCATCGTGATCATGTTCGGCGGCCCGTTCATGAACCTCGTGCTGGCGGTCGTGCTCTTCGGGGTGCTGCTGATGGGATTCGGCGTGGCACAGGCCTCGACGACGGTCGGGTCGGTCTCGGCCTGCGCCCTCCCCGCGACGAGCGAGCGCCAGACGTGCGAGCCGGGCGACCCGGCGGCGCCGGGCGCCGCGGCGGGCATCGAGCCGGGCGACCGCATCGTCTCGGTCGCCGGCCAGCCGATCGACTCGTGGAACGAGTCCACCGCGATCATCCGCGAGAGCCCCGACGAGGCCATCGACCTCGTCGTCGTGCGCGACGGCGAGGAGATGACCCTCGTGGTCACGCCGATGCTGAGCGAACGCTACGTGATCGACGAGAACGGCCAGGTCGTCACGGATGAGTCGGGGGAGCCGGTCACGGTGGAGGCGGGCTTCGTCGGCATCAGCCCCGCATCCGAGACGGTGCAGCAGCCCGTCACCGCGGTGCTCCCCGCCGTCGGCGAGAACATCGCCGGGGTCACCGGGATCATCATCAACCTGCCGCAGCGCATCATCGACGTGGCGAACGCCGCGTTCGGCCCGGGCGAGCGCGACCCCAACGGGCCGATCTCCGTGGTGGGCGTCGGGCGCGTGGCCGGCGAGATCGCGAGCCTCGACGAGATCCCGCTCGCCTCGAAGGCCGCCGGGCTCATCGGCATCCTCGCGTCGCTCAACATCGCGCTCTTCGTCTTCAACCTCATCCCGCTGCTCCCGCTCGACGGCGGACACATCGCCGGCGCCCTGTGGGAGGCCATCCGCCGCGGCTTCGCGAAGCTGTTCCGCCGGCCCGATCCCGGCCCGGTCGACCTCGCGAAGCTCATGCCGCTCACCCTCGGCGTGGTGGTGGTGCTCGGCGCGATGAGCGCGCTGCTCATCTACGCCGACATCGTGAAGCCGGTGACGCTCCTCTGAGCCGCTCCCGGTACTCCCGCGAGGAGTAGCCGATGAGCCTCCGCCGGGCCGATCCCGCGCGCCGGTCGCAGCGCTACGATCGGGGGATGCCCGTCACCCAGGGGGACGGACGGCCCCACTGGGACGGACGGTGGGACGGACGACCCGATCGCTTCCGCCCGCCGCCCGCGGTCACGCTCCTCGCCCCGGTGATCATCAGCCTGCTCGTGCAGGTGCCCGCCGCGATCGGCATCGCCGTCTGGCTCCGCGTCGGGTGGGCTGCCGGGCTCGCACAGGTCGCGCTCGCCGCCATCGGCCCGCTCGCACTGCTCGCCTCGCGGCGGTATCCCGGCCCGACGGTCGCCGTCGTCTCGGCCGCCGCCCTCGCCGACCTCCTGCTCACCCCCGACGTCGGGCCGCCGTATGTGGCGCTCGCCTTCGCGATCGTGCTCGCCATCGTGCGCGGCGCGATGCTGTGGACCGTCCTCTCCGTGGTCGTCGGGTGGGTGGCGGCGATCGTGCTGGGCGCCGTGGTCGGCCTCGACTGGCATCCGTTCCGCATCGCGCTCACGACGGCCCTGCTGGCGGCGTGCTTCGGCATCGGCGCGTTCGTGCGGGTGCGCCGCGAGCGCGCCGCGGAGTTCCGCGCGGAGGCGATGCGTCGCCGCCAGACGGCCGAGCAGCGCGAGCGCGTGCGCATCGCACGCGAGCTGCACGACGTGATCGGCCATGCGCTCTCGCAGATCAACGTGCAGGCGAGCGTCGGCCTGCACCTCATGGATCGGGATCCCGAACAGGCGCGGTCGGCGCTCGCAGCCGTCAAGGAGACGTCGAGGACGGCGTTGGAGGAGGTGCGCAGCGTGCTCGGCGTCATCCGCAACGAGGGCGATGCCCCGCTGGCGCCGCAGGCGGAGCTCGCCGAGCTGCCCCGGCTCGTCGCGGGCGTGCGCTCGCCGGGCTTCGACGCCGAGCTCGTCGACCGGCTCGACGGCGCCGTGCCGGGCCGGGCGGCGCAGTTCGCCGCCTACCGCATCGCACAGGAGGCCCTCACCAACGTCGTGCGGCACGCGGGTGCGACGACGGCCGTGGTCGCCGTGGAGCGCCTCGGCGACGAGCTCCTCGTCACCGTCGACGACGACGGCGCGGGCGTGCGGGGCTCACCCGAGGGCAGCGGCATCCTCGGCATGCGCGAGCGGGCGGCGCTCCTCGGCGGGTCCGTGGAGGTCAGCGCCTCGCCGCGCGGCGGCACGCGCGTGACGGCGCGGCTCCCGTGGGGAGCGACGCCGTGATCCGGGTCGCGCTGGCCGACGACCAGCTGCTGGTGCGCGCCGGCTTCCGTGCGCTGCTGCAGGCGGAGGACGACATCGAGGTGGTCGGCGAGGCGTCGAGCGGCGAGGAGCTGCTCGCGCTCGTGCGCCGGGACCCGGTCGACGTCGTGCTCATGGACATCCGCATGCCGGGCGGCGACGGGCTGTGGGCGACCGAGCAGATCGCGGCCGATCCGGCGCTCGAGGGCGTGCGCGTGGTGATCGTGACGACGTTCGAGCTCGACGAGTACGTGGCTCGCGCCATCCGCGCCGGCGCGAGCGGCTTCCTCGTGAAGGACACCGAGCCCGTCGACCTCATCCGGGCCGTGCGGGTGGTGGCGAGCGGTGAGGCGCTGCTGTCGCCGGGGGTCACCAAGCGCCTGCTCGAGCGGATGGCGGTCGGGCTCCGCGACGCACCCGACGCCGAGCGCCTGGCCGCCCTCACCGACCGGGAGCGCGAGGTGCTGCAACTCGTCGGCCAGGGGCTGACGAACGACGAGATCGCCGAGCGACTCGTGCTCTCCCCGCTCACCGCGAAGACGCACGTGTCGCGCATCATGGCGAAGCTCCACGCACGGGACCGGGTGCACCTCGTCGTGGTCGCCTACGAGTCGGGCCTCGTCGCGCCGGGCTGGCAGCAGTAGCCGGAGTCCCGACGGCGATCCTGCTCCCGGGGGAGCAGGGCAGGTGTCTCCGCCGGGCGGATTCGCGAAGGCGCTCGCATCACGAGCATGGAGTCGACGGTCCATTCCGGGACCGCACGATCAAGGGACACATCATGCTCACCACCCTCGCGACCACCGCGGTCGTCGCCCACGCCGGCCCATGGGCGGCCGGTTGGGGCTGGGCCTTCTTCCTCATCCCCGTCTTCTGGTTCCTCGTCATCGGGCTGATCATCTTCCTGGTCACCCGTGGGCGCCGCCGCGCCTGGGCGAACGGCGGCCCCGAGGGCTACGGCCCGCCGTGGGCCCGCGGTGCCAGCGCCGAGTCCACGCTCGCCGAGCGCTTCGCCAAGGGCGACATCGACGAGACCGAGTACCGCGCCCGCCTGGAGGTGCTGCGCGCCAATCGGCCGAACGCGTAGCCGCGCAGGCTCGTCACGAGGGGCGGATGCCGCGGCATCCGCCCCTCGTCGTGCCACGGATGCCTCGCGGTGACGGATGCCGCGGCATCCGTCGACCCCGCCGGGCTCAGTCGCCGAGCGCCCGCTCGAGCGCCGCGGCCTGGTGGCGATGGCCGACGGTCTCGTAGCCGACCACGACGACGAACGGCGACGCCGCGGTGATCAGGATGCCGACCCCGAAGCTCGCGCCGGCGGCGACGGCGACCACCGCGAGCACGAGCACGACGACGCTGCCGATGAACAGCCAGATGTGGAACGGGTCGAACTGGCGCAGCAGCAGCGAGTAGATCGTGAACAGCGCGACCATGAAGATGCCGACCGGGACGACGACGGTCAGGAGCGCCTGCACGATGCCGATGTGCGCGACGCCCTCGATCTCGTACGCGGCCACGTGCAGGCCGGCGCCGGCGCCGGCGAGCGCGACGAAGATGAAGTAGTGGAGGTAGCCCCAGACGAAGCCGCGCGGCCGGTAGCGCGCGAGGACCTTGCCCGACGGCATGGTGAAGTACACCCACCAGAGCCCGAACGCGAGCGCGGTTCCGCCGAACGCCACGGCGACGGTCTCCGCCTGCCAGCCCTGCTCGTCGATGACGGCCGAGATGGCGAGGATGGTGCCGAGGATGATCTCGCCGAGGGTGATGATGACGAGCAGGCCGTAGCGCTCGGCGATGTGGTGGGCGTGCCAGGGCGTGCCGCCCTCGCGGCCGTGCTCCGCGACGTACGGGCCCACGAGCTCGAGCGCGATGAGGAGCAGCGTGAAGCCCATCGTCGGGGCGAGCGGCAGGTTCACGAAGATGAGCACGATCCAGCCGAGCTGGGTGATCGACACGAACAGCACGTAGGTGAGGGCGGTGCGGCGGCGACCGGGGTCGTGCTTCGCCGCGCGCAGCCAGAGCGCGATCGTCGCGACGCGCATGACGACGTACCCGGCGACGACCACGCCGTTGTCGACGTGCTCGCCCTCATCGAGCGAATGGAAGAGCGCCGGAAGGCCGAGCGCCAGGATGAGCACCCCGAGCATCTCCACCATCGTGGCGACGCGGAAGAAGATGTCGTCGTTGTCGTACGCCGACGCGAGCCACGAGTAGTTGATCCACGCCCACCAGATCGCGAACACGGCGAACAGGAACCCGCCGATGGCCGGCGCCCAGTGCCCGAGCTCGAGCAGGTGCGCCGTCTGCGCGCCCGCCTGGCTGAACGCCACGACGAACGTGAGGTCGAAGAGCAGCTCGAGTGGCGTCGCGGTGCGGTTCGGCTCGTCCGGGTCGCGGCCGACCATCCGCCGCAGGCGGTGGTCGAGTGGCGGTCGAGCGGATGCCTCGGCGTGCGCGTCCTGCGTGCCGCTCTCGCTCATCGTGCGCTCCTCCCCGGGCACGCCGGAAGGCCCGTCGCATCATGCTGCCACAGGCCCCGGCGCGCTCGCGCCCCTACCGCGAGAGCAGCAGCGCCTCGCCCTGTCCGCCGCCGCCGCAGAGCGCGACCGCTGCACGGCCACCGCCGCGGCGGGCCAGCTCGAGTGCGGCGTGCAGCGCCAGGCGGGCGCCGGACGCCCCGATCGGGTGGCCGACGGCGATCGCGCCGCCGTGCACGTTGACGACGTCGGACTCGATGCCGAGGTCGCGCATCGACTGCAGCGACACGGCCGCGAAGGCCTCGTTGATCTCGACGAGGTCGAGGTCGGCGGCCTCGCCGCCCTCCTTGGCGAGGGCCGCGGCGATCGCGTTCGCGGGCTGCGAGTGCAGCGAGTTGTCGGGGCCGGCGACCTGTCCGGCGGCGCCCACGAGGGCGAGCCAGGGGAGTCCGCGGGCCTCGGCCCAGTCGCGGCTCGCGACGACCACGGCGGCCGCGCCGTCGGAGAGCGGCGACGAGTTGCCCGCGGTGATCGCGCCGTCGGAGCTGAACGCCGGGCGCAGCCGGCCGAGCACCTCGGCGGTGGAGTCGGGGCGCACGCCCTCGTCGGCGGCGACGGTGATCGGGTCGCCCTTGCGCTGCGGCACCTCGACGGGAACGATCTCGTCGTCGAAGACGCCGTCGGCCTGGGCCTTGCCCGCGCGCACGTGCGAGGCGGCGGCGATCTCGTCCTGCTCCTCGCGGGTGAGTCCGTAGCGGGCGTTGAAGCGCTCGGTGGACGCGCCCATGGAGTCGTGGTCGAACGCGTCGGTGAGGCCGTCGTAGGCGGCGTGGTCGAGCATCTCGACGCTGCCGTATGCCCAGCCCTTGCGCGAGCCCGGCACGAGCAGCGGCGCCTTGGTCATCGACTCCTGGCCGCCGGCCACGACGACGGATGCCTCGCCGAGGCGGATCAGCCGCGCGGCATCCGTGATGGCGACGAGGCCCGACAGGCAGACCTTGTTGACGGTGGTGGCGGGCACCCGCCACGGAATGCCGGCCGCGACGGCGGACTGCTTCGCGGGGTTCTGGCCGGCGCCCGCCTGGAGCACCTGGCCCATGATCACGGCGTCGACGTCGTCGGGGGAGACCCCGGCCTTCTCGAGCGCGCCGCGGATCGCCACGGTGCCGAGTTGCACTGCCGTCTGTCCGGCAAGGTTGCCGTTGATGCGGGCGAACGGGGTGCGGGCTCCGGCGATGATGACGACGTCGGGGATGCTCATCGGTGTTGGACTCCTTCGTCTCGGTGGGGGATCGCCCCGATGGAAGTCTATGTCGGCCACGGAGGTCGGGCGCCGCCGGCCGGGACGCGCGGGCTGTGCATTTCCGCACGTCGATGCTGCACATCTCGACATTGGCGGTGCGTTCGTGCGCAGTGCAGACTCGGATCGGCCGGCCCTGCCGCCGAGCCGCACGACGAGGTGGAGGAGTCGCCCGATGACGGGATTCGAGGGTCGGCGCGTGGTGGTCACCGGCGGGGCGAGCGGCATCGGGCGAGCCTGTGCCGAGGCCTTCGCGGCGCGCGGGGCCTCGGTCGTCGTCGCCGACGTCGACGCGGGCGCCGCGGACGCGACCGCGGAGGCCATCGGGGGCGAGGCGTGGGCCGTCGACCTCGGCGACACCGCTGCGCTCGCCGACCTGTCGCTCGACGCCGACATCCTGGTCAACAACGCCGGCATCCAGCACGTGCGGCCGATCGAGGACTTCGAGCCCGAGCGGTTCTCGCTCATCCTCCGGATCATGCTCGAGGCGCCGTTCCTGCTGATCCGCGCCGCGCTGCCGGGCATGTACGAGCGAGGCTTCGGCCGCATCATCAACGTCTCGAGCGTGCACGGGCTGCTGGCGTCGCCGTTCAAGTCGGCGTACGTGGCCGCGAAGCACGGGCTCGAGGGCCTCTCGAAGGTGACGGCGCTCGAGGGCGGGCCGCACGGGGTCACGTCGAACTGCGTGAACCCCGGCTACGTGCGCACGCCGCTCGTCGAGAAGCAGCTCGCCGACCAGGCGCGGGTGCACGGCATCCCCGAGGAGGAGGTGCTCTCGCGGGTCATGCTCACCGAGTCGGCCGTGAAGCGGCTCGTGGAGCCCACGGAGGTGGCGAGCCTCGCGCTCTGGCTCGCCGGCCCGGAGGCCGGGATGGTCACCGGCGCCAGCTACACCATGGACGGCGGATGGAGCGCGCGGTGAGTCCGGCGCCCGTTCCGCACGTCCGACACGACGTGATCGCCGGGTCGGCCTCCGACGCAGGTAGCGTGATCCCTGTGATCCGCGCCCGCATCGAGGCGGCGGAGACACAGGAAGGTGCATCGTGACACTCGACAAAGTCGTCGGGTCCGCTCAAGAGGCGGTCGCCGACATCCCATCAGGAGCCAGTCTCGCCGTCGGCGGGTTCGGGCTCTGCGGCATCCCGATGGTGCTGATCCAGGCCCTGCTCGACGCGGGCGTCGACCGGCTCTCGGTCGTCTCGAACAACTGCGGCGTCGACGACTGGGGGCTCGGCGTGCTGCTCGCGAAGCAGCGCATCGCCAAGATGACCTCGTCGTACGTCGGCGAGAACAAGGAGTTCGAGCGGCAGTACCTCTCGGGCGAGCTCGAGCTCGAGCTCACGCCGCAGGGAACCCTCGCCGAGAAGCTCCGCGCCGGCGGCAGCGGCATCGCGGCCTTCTTCACGCAGACGGGGGTCGGCACGCAGGTCGCGGAGGGCGGCCTGCCGCGTCGGTACCACCCCGACGGGACGATCGCGATCGCGAGCCGTCCCAAGCCCGTGCAGACCTTCGAGTTCGCCGGCGAGCCGCGCGAGTTCGTGCTCGAGGAGGCGATCACCACGGACTTCGCGCTCGTGCACGCGCTGAAGGGCGACCGCTTCGGCAACCTCGTGTTCGACAAGTCGGCGCGCAACTTCTCGCCGCTGGCCGCGATGGCCGGGCGGGTGTGCATCGCGCAGGTCGAGGAGCTCGTCGAGCCGGGCGATCTCGACCCCGACGCCGTGCACCTGCCCGGCATCTACGTCGACCGCATGATCGTGGTCGGCACCGACATCGAGAAGCGCATCGAGCGCCGCACCGTGCGAGAGGGGAACTGAGATGGCGCTCACGCGATTCGAGATGGCGGCTCGCGCCGCGCGCGAGCTCGGCAACGGCTCCTACGTGAACCTCGGCATCGGACTGCCCACGCTCGTGCCGAACTACGTGCCCGAGGGGGTCACCATCCTGCTGCAGTCGGAGAACGGCATCCTCGGCGTCGGGCCCTACCCGACCGACGACGAGGTCGACCCCGACCTCATCAACGCCGGCAAGGAGACCGTCACGGTGCTCCCCGGTGCCGCCTACTTCGACTCGGCCACGAGCTTCGGCATGATCCGCGGCGGCAAGATCGACGCCGCCATCCTCGGCGCCATGCAGGTGTCCGCCGCCGGCGATCTCGCCAACTGGATGATCCCCGGCAAGATGGTGAAGGGCCCGGGCGGCGCGATGGACCTCGTGCACGGCGCCCGCCGCAAGATCGTGCTCATGGAGCACGTCGCGAAGGACGGCTCGCCGAAGATCGTGAACGAGTGCTCGCTGCCCCTGACGGGCAAGGGGGTCGTCGACCGCATCATCACCGACCTCGCCGTGATCGACGTCACGCCCGACGGGCTCCGGCTCGTCGAGCTGGCCCCCGGCGTCACGGTCGAGGAGGTCGTCGCCGCGACCGAACCGCCGCTCGACACGAGCTGACCTGCGACCCGAAACGGAGCGTGTGCTCCGATATCGAATCGTGATGCGGCGCGGCTCCCTCGGGTGCCGCGCCGCTGCCACGATCATCACAGGCGCACCACGTGCCGACCCTCAGACCGGGAGTCCGATGATCCGAACCCTCCGCGCCGGCGCCCTCACCGCCGCCGCTGCTGCGCTCATGCTCGCGCTCGCCGGATGCGTCGGCCCGCGCCACGCCGACGCCGCACGCCGACGCCGGCCGCCGACCGCCGACCCGTCGATCCGAGCCGACGTCCGCCGAGCCGGTCGACCCGCTCGACGACGGTCACGACGCTCGTCGCGCGGCCTGAGGCCCTCGAGCTGCGCGACGAGGATGGCGGCGTCGTCGCGGTCGCTCGACTACCTGTCGACGCCGGCGGACGCGGTCGCCGCGCTCACGACGTCTTCGGCGCGAGCCCGCGTGAGGAGTCCCACGACGGCTCGAGCCATTCCCGCCCAGCACGGCGTACCGCTGGGACGGTTCGTGCTCTGGGAGCAGCTCTACGACGGACTGGGCGGACGTCGGCGATCGAGACCTCGCTCGCTGCGTCCGCGATTCCCGGTGCAGTGTCGACCGCTGCCGAGACGCGGCGGCGTCGAGCTCGCGTCGTCGGACGGGCGGCACGTGGGCGAGGCGTGGGCGGAGCTCGATCGCGCGATCCCGACCGTCGCGCACGAATCCGTCGGGGTGCTCGGGTCCGTACGTCGACTACGTCGATGTTCGAGGACGGAGCCGGACAGCTCGTGCACGGTGAGCGTCGAGTTCCGGCCGACCGACGACGAGGCGGCGATCGCCGGGATCGGCGCGCCGCTGCCCGTCTATGAGGACGGCTGTGCCTGAAGACGAGCGCCGGACCGATGAACGCTCCGCGTCGGCGCACCAGTGCACTGGCCGCCGCGCTGTCACTCATCGCTCGCGCTCGCGGGATGCATCGGCGCCGACGCCGCCGCCGAGCGACCCGGATCGCACGCGACGCTGCGTCCGACGGCGACGGCGGAGCCGACGGCCGAGCAGGTCGACCCGCTCACGACCGTGACGGCGATCGCCGCGGCATCCGACGGGCTCGTGCTGAACGGCGCCGACGGATCGGTCGTCATCGTCGTTCGACTACTACGCCGACGACGCCGCTTCGGTCGCGGCGGCGCTGGAAGCCGGTCTTCGGTGGGCCGGCCGCCGTCGAGCGAGCCTGGGCGGTGGCCATGAGCTCGTCCCCTCGACGCGGCACGTCTGGGGCGCCTTCACCCTGATCGAGCGAGCGGTACGTCGACGGTGGGATCGCGACGCGCTCGTGCCGACGCGGGCGCCGTCGTTCGTGGTTGAGATGGCTGGGGAGGCGGCGCGGCGTCATGTTGACGACCGCCGACGGCAGGGTCGTGCGGTCGAGTCGTGCGTCGGACGTCAGCGGCGACGCCCGGTTCCGATCGGCCGGCGAGTGCGTCCGCGAGTTCACGGACGCCTGCGGACAGGTCGTCACCTGGTACGACGGAACGCCGATCACGGATCGGATCGTCGTCGATCTCGTGCCCGCCGCCGACGGCTCGGCCTGGCGATCGTCGCGCGCCCGTCGTGGAGACGGGCTGCGTCGAGTCGGATCCGGCGCCGTCGTCGGGTCGCCGAGTTCGGCGCCTGCGCCGTTGACGCGCGACGCGTGCGCGCGAGCGGGCATCGTCGCCTGCGGCCGCGAGGCATGCCGCCCGGAAGTAGACTCGTACGGTGCCTGCAGTGAATCTCGGAATGCCCAAAGTCCCTGAGGTCCTGGCCCCGCGACGCAAGTCCCGCCAGATCAAGGTGGGCAAGGTCCTCGTCGGCGGCGACGCCCAGGTGAGCGTGCAGTCGATGACCACGACGCCGACGCCGAACATCAACGCCACGCTGCAGCAGATCGCCGAGCTCACCGCGTCGGGCTGCGACATCGTGCGTGTCGCCGTGCCCAGTCGCGACGACGCCGAGGCGCTGCCGATCATCGCGAAGAAGAGCCAGATCCCGGTCATCGCCGACATCCACTTCCAGCCCAACTACGTCTACGCCGCCATCGACGCGGGCTGTGCCGCGGTGCGCGTGAACCCCGGCAACATCCGCAAGTTCGACGACCAGGTCGCCGAGATCGCGCAGGCGCGCGAAGGCCGCCGACGTCTCGATCCGCATCGGCGTGAACGCCGGCTCCCTCGACCCCCGCCTGCTCGAGAAGTACGGCAAGGCCACCCCCGAGGCGCTCGTCGAGAGCGCCGTGTGGGAGGCGAGCCTCTTCGAGGAGCACGACTTCCACGACTTCAAGATCTCGGTCAAGCACAACGACCCGATCGTCATGGTGAAGGCCTACCGCATGCTCGCCGAGCGCGGCGACTGGCCCCTGCACCTCGGCGTCACCGAGGCGGGCCCGAGCTTCCAGGGCACCATCAAGAGCGCGACCGCGTTCGGCATCCTCCTCAGCGAGGGCATCGGCGACACCATCCGCGTCTCCCTGTCGGCCCCTCCGGTCGAGGAGGTCAAGGTCGGCCTGCAGATCCTGCAGTCGCTCAACCTCCGCGAGCGCAAGCTCGAGATCGTGTCGTGCCCGTCGTGCGGGCGGGCGCAGGTCGACGTGTACAAGCTCGCGAACGACGTCACCGATGGGCTCGAGGGCATGACCGTGCCACTCCGCGTGGCGGTCATGGGCTGCGTCGTGAACGGGCCCGGCGAGGCGCGCGAGGCCGACCTCGGCGTGGCATCCGGCAACGGCAAGGGCCAGATCTTCGTGAAGGGCGAGGTCATCAAGACCGTGCCCGAGTCCGAGATCGTCGCCACGCTCATCGCCGAGGCGAACCGCATCGCCGAGGAGATGGGCGCGGACGC
This sequence comes from uncultured Actinomycetota bacterium, assembly GCA_963802485.1. Classification (GTDB taxonomy): domain Bacteria; phylum Actinomycetota; class Actinomycetes; order Actinomycetales; family Microbacteriaceae; genus Agromyces. Next base: position 7,781 of record CAWDJA010000028.1, on the reverse strand, counting down.
CGCCGGTCGGCTCGCCCGAGGTGCTCACGCCCTGAGCGCATCACCATGCGGCCCTGACCACGGTTGCCCGGGGCGTATCCGAATCGAGACCTGCGGCGGATGTCGCGGCGCGTTCCGCCCCGATACATTCTCGTCATGACACGCACTGCTGCACTCCTCGCGGCCGGTATGCTCCTCGCGGCATTGACCGGTTGCGTCTCCACTGCGGAGGCCGTCCCGCCCACGTCCGAGCCTCCGTCGCCGACGTCGTCGGCACAGCCCCAGCCGACGATCGTGGCGAAGCCCGCCCTCGCCTTCGGCGGCTCCTGCGAGGCGCTGGTCGACGATGCGGCGCTGTCGGAGCTCGTCGGCGCCAGCATGGCGACCTCGGAGCTCGAGCGGAGCGAGCGGGTCTGGGCCGTGGCCGTGCTCGGCGGCCTCGACTGCGGTTGGACGAGCGACTCCGAGGCGTACGTCTGGCTCGACCTGATCCCCGCGGCCGGGCTCGAGGCGCTGGTCGCGCACGCGGAGGCGGACTCGCCGTACTGCTACGGCGGCGAGGCGGTCGAGAGCCGCTGCTCGTTCAGCACGGTGGTCGGCGGGTATTGGCTTTCCGGGATCGTCGGCGTGGCGAACGGGTCGTCGAACACGGCCATCGACGCGATCGACGTCCTCACCGCACGCATCGCCGAGTCGGCGGCCGCGAGTGGCGCCCGTCCCCGCCGTGCGACCCTGACGGCATGTGGTCGGCGCCCGCCGAGTGCCCGGCGCTCGCGGACGGCGTCGACACCGCGGGCATTCTCGGCGCGCCGTTCGTCGCGCGAGAAGGGGAACGTGGGCGGCGAGGCCACGTCGGGCTTCGTCGCGGCGCTCGCACGCGGCGGGCGACGTGTCGTGCATCTGGGCCGCGTCCGACAGCGCAGGCGGGTTCACCAGTGAGCTCCTCCCGGGCGCAGGGTGGGCGATGACCGAGCTCGCCGCGCGGGAGGGCGCCGCGCCGGTCACCGTCGACGGTGCCCTCGAGGCCGTCGCGGTGCCGCTGGGCGGCGACACGACCGCCATCTACGCAACCGACGGCGTCAACCTCGGCTGGGTCACGGTGCCGGCGGACATCGACCAGGCGTCCGCCGCCGTCGCTCACGTCGGCGGTGATGGCCGCAGCGTCGCGGTGACCGGACCCGGCGGTAGGGTGGCGGCACGGGATGCCCGTGACGCGGCATCCGCGGGCGAGAGGGGATCGTGATGAGCGGAGACGGAACCCAGTTCGAGTACCCCGACCAGGCGGGATACCCCGACGGCATGGGCACGCTGCACGAGGGCACCGACGACGAGGCGACCGAGGCCGAGGCCGAGCTCGATCACTTCGCGATGGAGGACGAGGAAGACGACGACGAGAACGTCTGACCTCAGCCGGCGCTGAAGCCCACCGTGCCGGTCCGGATGTCGGCGCGCTCCAGCACGACGGTGATCCGGCCGCCGGCGTGCACCCCCGCCGCCGCGGGACAGGTCGCGGTGACCGCGGGCTCCGACGAGCTGGATGACGGCGTCGTCGCCGCGCACCTCGAGCACCGTCGCGGCGAATCGCTCGCCGACGCGGTCGGAGAGCACGGCCGCCTCGACGCGCGCGATCGGAGCCGGCCTCGAGCCGGCTCGCGCGCTGCGATGACGCACCCATCAGCGACGGGAGCTCGTGCAGCGAGTCCCGCGCCCAGCGCGGGACCTCCCGGCCCGAGCCGAGCGCCTCGCACACGACGAGTCCCCAGCGGTCCACGAGGCGCCGCAGCGGCGCGGTGACGTGGGCGTACGGCGCGGCGAGCGCGGACTGCACGGGGTCGGCGGGCGCCTCGCCGTCCATGGCCTCGTACCCGGCTCCGCGGAACAGCCCGGCCGCCGCCTGCATGATCGCGAGGGAGGCGGGGTCGTCGCGATCGAGGCCGCGCAGGTACTCGCCGTAGCCGATCGCCTCGGTCCACGGGTGCCCCAGCGCCACGGTCTGCGTGCGGAAGGCGGCGATGCGCTCGTCGGTCGGGCCGGGCATCGTGCGCAGGATCCCGACCCGGGCCCCGAGCATGAGCTCGGCCGCCGCCATCCCGGTCATGAGCGAGAGCTGCGCATTCCAGTCCTCGACCGGCAGCAGTCGTCGCCGCTCCAGCGCGTAGCCGCCGTCGGCGGTGCGCACGATCTCCTCGTCGGGCACGTTGAGGCTCGCACCGCCGCGATCGCGCTCCTGCTGGATCCGCGCGAGGCCGACCTCCCGGAGGAGCTCGAGCGGGTCGCCCCGCCCCGCGTCGACGCGCGCCTGCGCCTCGGGGTAGCTGAGCCGCTCGCGGGAGCGCACCGACGCCCGCTCGAGGTGCGTGCGGACCATGGCGCCCGTCTCGTCGAGCTCGAACGTCCAGAGGAAGGCGCTGCGATCGACATTCGGCAGGAGCGAGGCCCGGTCCTCGCTCAGCACCGGCGGGTGGAGGGGGATGCGGCCGTCGGCGGCGTACAGGGTCTGCCCGCGCCCGCGGGCCTCGCGGTCGACCGCGCCGTCGGGACGCACGAAGCCCGGGACATCCGCGATCGCGTAGTGCACGAGGTACCCGCCGTCACGGCGCTCGAGGTGGAGCGCCTGGTCGAGGTCCTCGGATCCCGCGGGATCGATCGTGACGAACGGCAGGTCGCGGCGGTCGACCGCGGGGGGCGGGGTCGCGGATGCCGCGGCCTCCGCCTCGGCGAGCACCTCCGCCGGGAATCCGTCGGGCACGTCGAGCTCGACCCGCAGGTCGGCGAGTGCGGCGGCGAGCTCGCCCTGCGCGGCCGACGGCGAGACGTGCGAACGGCGTCCGGGCATGCGCCCAGCCTAGGCGGCGCCCGCAACTAGAATCATCGGGTGCCCACTCGCCTCTCCAACTACTTCCTCCGCACCCTCCGCGAAGATCCCGCCGACGCCGAGGTGGCCAGCCACCGCCTGCTCGTGCGCGCGGGCTACATCCGCCGGCAGGCGCCCGGCGTGTTCGCCTGGCTGCCGATCGGCCTGCGGGTGAAGGAGCGGATCGAGCGGATCATCCGCGAGGAGATGACCGCGGCGGGCGCGCACGAGGTGCACTTCCCGGCGCTGCTGCCGCGGGAGCCGTACGAGGTCACGAACCGCTGGACGGAGTACGGCGACGGCCTGTTCCGGCTGAAGGACCGCAAGGACGCGGACTACCTCCTCGCGCCCACGCACGAGGAGGTCTTCACGCTGCTCGTGAAGGACCTGTACTCCTCCTACAAGGACCTGCCCCTCACGATCTACCAGATCCAGGACAAGTACCGCGACGAGGCACGTCCGCGCGCCGGCCTCCTCCGCGGCCGCGAGTTCACGATGAAGGACGCGTACTCGTTCGACGTCGCCGACGCGGGGCTCGACGCGAGCTACCAGGCGCAGCGCGACGCCTACGAGCGCATCTTCGACCGGCTCGGCCTCGAGTACGTCATCGTCAAGGCGGATGCCGGGGCGATGGGCGGCTCGAAGAGCGAGGAGTTCCTGCACCCGAGCCCCGTCGGCGAGGACACCTTCGTGCGCTCGGCGGGCGGCTACGCGGCGAACGTCGAGGCCTACACGACCATCGCGCCCGAGCCGATCCCGTTCGACGGACTCCCCGCGCCCCTCGTGCTCGACTCGCCGAACACGCCGACGATCGCCACGCTCGTCGACCTCGCGAACGCCGAATACCCGCGCCCCGACGGCCGCCCGTGGACGGCCGCCGACACCTTGAAGAACGTCGTGCTCGCACTGACGCACCTCGACGGCACCCGCGAGGTCGTCGTCGTCGGCCTGCCCGGCGACCGCGACATCGAGCCGAAGCGCGTCGGGGTGGTGTTCGCGCCGGCCGACGTCGAGGCCGCCACCGAGGCCGACTTCGCGAAGCACCCGGGTCTCGTGAAGGGCTACATCGGCCCGTGGTCGCCCGAAGGACCCGTGTTCGGCGAGGAGTCGGCCACCGGCATCCGCTACTACCTCGACCCGCGCGTCGTCGACGGCACCGAGTGGATCACCGGCGCCAACCTCGACGAGAAGCACGTGTTCGGGCTCGTCGCCGGCCGCGACTTCACAGCCGACGGCGTCGTGGAGGCCGCCGACGTGCGCGAGGGCGACCCCGCACCCGACGGCTCCGGGCCGGTCCACCTCGCACGCGGCGTCGAGATCGGCCACGTGTTCCAGCTCGGCCGCAAGTACGCCGACGCGCTCGGGCTCAAGGTGCTCGACGAGAACGGCAAGCTCGCAACCGTCACGATGGGCTCGTACGGCATCGGCGTGACCCGCATCCTCGCGATCATCGCCGAGGGCCACCACGACGACAAGGGCCTCGTCTGGCCCGCCTCGGTCGCCCCGTTCGACGTGCACGTGCTCGCGACCGGCAAGGACGACGCCGTGTTCGCCGCCGGCGAGTCCATCAGCGCGGCGCTGGAGGCCGCCGGGCTCGACGTGCTCTACGACGACCGGCCCAAGCTCTCGCCGGGCGTGAAGTTCGCCGACGCGGAACTCATCGGCGTGCCGAAGATCGTGATCGCCGGGCGTGGCGTCGCCGAGGGCGTCGTCGAGGTCTGGGATCGCGCGTCGGGCGACCGCGTGACCGTGCCGATCGACGGAGGTGGTGGCCGCCCTCGGCCGCTGACCGTCAGAGCCGGGCGTACCGCGCTCGCGCGAAGCAGTAGACGCCGTAGACCACCAGGCCCGCGCCGACGATCCACAGGATCACCTGCCCGAAGGGGAGGGCCGCGAGGCTCTTGAGGGCGGCGTCGAGCCCGCCGGCCTTCTCCGGGTCGTGCGTCACGGCGGCGACCACGAACAGCACCCCCACCACGGCGATCGCGACGCCCTTGGCGATGTAGCCGACGACCCCGAGCGTGCGGATGCCGTCACCGAGCTTCGCCGGCGGGCAGCGACAACTGCTTCTCGAAGTCCTTGCGGATGCCGCGCACGATGAACGCGACGCCGACGCCCAGGATGACGAGCCCGACGAGTACGAGCAGCACCACGCCGCCCGGGTTCGCGAGCAGGGTCGCGCTGAAGGTGGTCGTCGACTGCGAGGAGTCGGACTGGCCGCCGAGGGCGTAGACGAGTGCGGTGGCGCCGATGGCGAAGTAGGCGACGGCGGTGCCGACCTCCTTCACGCGCCGGCCCCACTTCTTCTTCGCGTCGGGGTCCCGCTCGAGGAACGCCTCGGCGATCTGCCACACGCCGAGCGCGGCGAGGCCGAGCACGATCACCCAGAGCACGACGGTGCCGAAGGGGACGCGCGAGATCTGCTCCATCGCGCCGCCCTGGTCGGCCTCGCCGCCGCCGGAGCCGATCGCGACGGAGATGGCGATCGCGCCGATGATGATGTGCACGACTCCGAGCACGACGTATCCCACGCGGGCCAGGATGCGGAAGGCGGGCGAGCGTTGGGCGGCGCTCGCGGTCGACTTGAGGGTTTCCGGGTTCATCGCCACAGCGTATCGACGCGGGCATCCGGCGCTCGCCCCCTTGCGCCGCCGCTCGCCGCGCAGTAGGCGCTTGGTCGAGCGGCCCACGCGACGTCCCGCCACCGCGCGTTCCGCGGATCCCGTCGTGCCCCACGCTTCATCCTGAGGACATGCCGTGTTCACCGACGCGGTGCCTTCGCGTCGCCTCACGGGACGACCCTCGGATCGACCCGTTCGTCGATCGTGAGGACCCGCTGACATGACGATTTCCGACCAGACCCCGCTGCGATTGCTTCCGATGTCCGACCACGTGCGCGGCAAGCGATCCGCCGTGACGTGCCAGCTGAAGTGCGCGAACGCGTGCCTCGGCCCCGAGTGCAACACGTCGGACAACCCGCACTTCCGCGACATCGCCTCGTCCGCCCTCTCCCGGCGTTCCCTCCTCGGGCTCGGCCTCGCCGGCGCCATCGGCCTGGTGGTCGGCAATGCCGCCGGAGGCGGTGCCACCGGTGCCGCGTACGCCGCGCAGCCGGGCACCGCCGGTCTCGCGTTCGGTCCGATCGACCCCGTCAACCGCCTCGTCGACGAGTTCACGGTGCCGGCCGGATACACGTGGCAGCCGATCATCCGCTGGGGCGACCCGCTGTTCTCGTCGACGCCGGCGCTCGACTTCGAGCACCAGACCCCCGAGGCGCAGGCCGGCCAGTTCGGCTACAACAGCGACTACCTCGACATCATCGCCGACCCGAGCGGCAAGTCCGGCGTGCTGGTCAACAACCACGAGTACGTGAACCCGAACATCATGTTCCCCGCGACGACCGATCCCGCCGAGCGCCGACGTCGCGGCGACATCTACAAGGCCGCCCAGGGCATGTCGGTCGTCGAGCTGCAGCGTCGCAAGGTCGGCGAGCCGTGGTCGTACGTCGTCGACGGCCGGCGCAATCGCCGCATCACGGTCGAGACGGTGTTCGAGCTCACGGGCCCCGCGGCCGGCTCCGACCTCGTGAAGACCGCCGCCGACCCCGAGGGTCGCTGGGTCAAGGGCACGCTGGGCAACTGCGCCGGCGGCACCACGCCGTGGGGCACGGTGCTGTCGGGCGAGGAGAACTTCAACGGCTACTTCGCCTGGGCCGCCGACACTGCCGCGCAGAAGCGCTACAGCGGCACGTCGACGACCTCGACGGAGACCGGCTGGGAGGCGTACGACCCCCGCTTCGACGCCCACGATCCCGACTACGTGAACGAGCCCAACCGGTTCGGCTACATCGTCGAGATCGACCCGAGCGACCCGACCGCGACGCCGCTGAAGCACACCGCGATGGGCCGGTTCAAGCACGAGGGCGCGAACGTCACGATCGCCGAGGACGGCCGCGTCGTGGCCTACATGGGCGACGACGAGCGCAACGACTACCTCTACAAGTTCGTCTCGAAGGGCCGCTACACCGCCGCCACCTCGACGGGCGCCCGCAAGAAGAACATGCGGCTCCTCAGCGAGGGCGACCTCTTCGTCGCACGCTTCTCCGGCAACTCGCCGGCCGGTGAGATCACCGGCGGCGGCGCCCTCCCGAGCGACGGCCTGTTCGACGGCACCGGGCAGTGGATCGCGCTCACGCGCGACGGCGAGAGCGTGGTTCCCGGGATGTCCACCGAGGAGGTGCTCGTGTACACGCGCCTCGCGGCCGACCTCGTCGGTGCGACCAAGATGGATCGCCCCGAGGACGTCGAGCCCAGCCCGCTCACCGGCAAGGTCTACCTCGCGCTCACCAACAACAGCAACCGCGGCGGCGCGAGCGCTCCGGTCGACGAGACGAACCCGATCTCGGGCAACCGCTACGGCCACGTGGTGGAGCTCACCGAGACGTCGGGCCAGGCGGGGGAGACCTTCGGCTGGAGCATCCTGCTCCTCTGCGGCGACCCGTCGGTCACCGCGTACACGTACTTCGCGGGCTTCCCGAAGGAGCTCGTCTCACCGATCTCGTGCCCCGACAACGTGGCGTTCGACTCCGAGGGCAACCTCTGGATCTCGACCGACGGCGCCCCCGGCACCATCGGCTACAACGACGGGCTGTTCAAGGTGCCGCTCGAGGGCGACCAGCGCGGCAACGTGCAGCAGTTCCTCTCGGTGCCGCGCGAGGCCGAGACCTGCGGCCCGGTCATCCACGACCAGGAGGGCCTCGTGTTCGTGGCCGTCCAGCACCCGGGCGAGAACGGCGCGGTCGGCGCGCAGCGCTCGTTCTTCCCCGACTACGTCGCCGCCCACGGCGGCGGCAAGGCGGCGGCGCCGCGGCCCTCGGTCGTGCAGGTGTTCCGGGCGTAACCGCGCATCGCACGGCGGGCGACGGATGCCGCGGGGCATCCGTCGCCCG
>CAWDJA010000027.1:0-35847 GCA_963802485.1 uncultured Actinomycetota bacterium | reverse complement strand
ATTCGCGGGGGTGCCTCGGGGAGGGCACGTTCTTCGCGACGCTCGAGTCCGCCCTCCACCCACGGAGCGCTCGACCCCACGACAATCAGAACGAGTTGCAAGCCCCGGATCACGGAATGGCGCGCTGGCTGGTCGATCTCGCCCCGAGACCGATGCCGAGAGCGGGCTGGATCCCCTACTGCCGCCTGCGTCTCCACCCACGCCTGGGTCTTGCGGCTGCGGCCGCAGTGAATGTCCCCGGCGTCGGCCGGGTCGACTTCGTGCTCGGTGATCGGCTCATCCTCGAGGTCGACGGTCGGCCGGGCCACGACGATACCGCGGGGCGTCATCGTGACCGCATGCGTGATGCCGTCGCGGCAGCACATGGCTTCCAGACGCTCCGGTTCGACTATGCGCTGATCGTGCACGAGTGGCCGCTGGTCGAACAGGCGATCCTCGAAGCGACGGGCCGTCGGGCCCACATCGATCCCTGGGCCGAGCGCGCGCGATCCGCGTGAGCTCCGCGGCCGACGAGGATCTCGTCGCGGTGCGGCAGCAGATACGCGCATGCGCAGAACGGCGGATATACGATCCGGCACCCCGCGCGGTCGCGCGGTTCATGGGGGCGTCGGATCGTATATCCGCCATGGTGACCGACTGTGGCCGGCGCGGGCGGCGCGGCATCCGCTCGACCCGATAGCCTTGGGGACGTGACCCAGGACAACCCCTTCGGACAGGTGCTCGTCGCGCTCGTCACGCCGATGACGGCGGACGGCGAGGTCGATTGGCCCGGGGTCGAGAAGCACATCGACGACGTGATCGCGGCCGGCGCCGACGGCATCGTCGTCACGGGCACCACCGGCGAGACCTCCACGCTCACCGACCCCGAGAAGATCCGCCTCGTCGAGGTCGGCAAGGACGTCGCCGCCGGACGCGCGAAGATCATCACCGGCGGCGGCTCGAACGAGACCGCCCACGCGATCGAGCTCTACCGGCACAGCGAGCAGGCCGGCGCCGACGGCATCATGATCGTCACGCCGTACTACAACAAGCCGACGCAGGCCGGCATCCTCACGCACTTCCGGCTGGTGGCCGACGCCACCGACCTGCCGGTCATCCTCTACGACATCCCGGGCCGCACCGGCGTGCCGATCAGGTACGAGACGATCCTCCGCCTCGCGAAGCACCCGAACATCCTCGCCATCAAGGACGCCAAGGGCGACTTCTCCGAGGTGAGCCGGGTGCTGAACCAGACCGACCTCATGTACTTCTCCGGCGACGACGCCAACGTGCTCCCGCACCTCGCGATCGGCGCGACGGGCCTCATCGGCGTCACCGCGAACATCGCGCCCGCGCCGTACCGCACCATCGTCGACGCCGTGAACCGCGGCGACCTCACGACCGCGACCGCCGAGCACCAGCGCCTCGAGCCGCTCGTGCGCGCCGTCATGACGCACGTGCCCGGCACGGTCGCCGCGAAGTACATCCTGCACGGGCTGGGCCGCATCGGCAGCCCGCGCGTGCGCCTGCCGCTCGTCGGTCCCGAGGAGTGGGAGGCCGCGCTCATCGAGGACGAGATCGACCACGTGCAGGGCATCCCCGGCGCCGACTTCCACCGCTTCCGCCCCGACCGCAACGCCGCCGCCGGCGGCGCGCTGCCGAAGGTCGCGGGCACCACACGCTGAACGACGGCCGAGGCATCCGCCGGAACGGCCGCATGAACTGAACACCGCAACGTAAGGAGGGCCCATGCCCGACGTCGTCATCGATCCTGCCCCGCTCGAACCCGGCACGCTCCGCATCATCCCCATCGGCGGCCTCGGCGAGGTCGGCCGCAACATGACGAGCTACGAGATCGACGGCAAGATCCTGATCGTCGACTGCGGCGTGCTCTTCCCCGAGGAGCACCAGCCGGGCGTCGACCTGATCCTGCCCGACTTCGGCTTCCTCAGGGAGCGCATCGAGGACATCGTCGGCGTCGTGCTCACCCACGGCCACGAGGACCACATCGGCTCGGTGCCCTACCTCCTCCGCCTGCGCGCCGACATCCCCCTGATCGGCTCCACGCTGACGCTCGCGCTCGTCGAGGCGAAGCTCAAGGAGCACCGCATCCAGCCGTACAGCCTCACGGTGACCGAGGGCCAGCACGAGCGGATCGGCCCGTTCGACCTGGAGTTCGTCGCGGTCAACCACTCGATCCCCGACGCGCTCGCCGTGGCGATCAAGACCCGCGCGGGCACGGTGCTCGCGACCGGCGACTTCAAGATGGACCAGCTGCCCCTCGACGGCCGCCTCACGGACCTGCGAGAGTTCGCCCGCCTCGGCGAGGAGGGCGTCGACCTCTTCATGGTCGATTCCACCAACGCGGATGTCCCGGGCTTCACGCCGCTCGAGCGCTCCATCGGCCCCGTGCTCGACGAGGTCATCGCACGCTCGCCGCGCCGCGTGATCGTGGCGAGCTTCTCGAGCCACGTGCACCGGGTGCAGCAGGTACTCGACGCGGCCGCCTTCAACGGCCGCAAGGTCGCGCTCATCGGCCGCAGCATGGTGCGCAACATGACGATCGCGGCCGACCTCGGCTACCTCAAGGTGCCCGAGGGCGTGCTCGTCGACTTCAAGAAGGCGGGCGACATCCCCGACGACGAGATCGTCTACATGTCGACGGGCTCGCAGGGCGAGCCGATGGCCGTGCTCTCGCGCATGGCCAACCGCGACCACCAGATCGAGATCGGCGAGGGCGACACGGTCATCCTCGCGTCGAGCCTCATCCCCGGCAACGAGAACGCCGTCTACCGCGTCATCGACGGCCTCACGAAGCTCGGCGCCAACGTCGTGCACAAGGGCAATGCCAAGGTGCACGTCTCGGGTCACGCGGCCGCGGGAGAGCTGCTCTACTGCTACAACATCCTGAAGCCGAAGAACGTGCTCCCGATCCACGGCGAGTACCGCCACCTGTTCGCGAACGCGAAGCTCGCGCAGGACACCGGCATCCCCGAGCAGAACACCTTCATCGGCGAGAACGGCACCGTCTACGACCTGCGCGACGGCGAGGTGCGCGTCGTCGGCCAGCTCGACCTCGGCTTCGTCTACGTCGACGGGACGACGGTCGGCTCGATCACCGACGCCGACCTGAAGGACCGCCGCATCCTCGCCGAGGAGGGCTTCATCTCGGTCATCATCGTCGTGGATGCCTCCACCGGTCGCATCATCGTGGGACCCGAGATCCATGCTCGCGGCTTCGCCGAGGACGATGCGGTGTTCGATGAGGTCAAGCCGAAGATCTCCGCCGCACTCGTCGAGGCCGCGCAGAACGGCGTGCGCGACTCGCACGCGCTGCAACAGGTCGTGCGGCGCACGGTGGGCACCTGGGTGAACCGCCGGCTGCGGCGCCGGCCGATGCTCGTGCCGCTCGTCATCGAGGCGTGATCCGCACGACGGAAACACCGCGGTAACACGTCGGGCGTAACATCCCGCCATGGCGGACTACTCGATCCGCCCGGCCATCCCGAGCGACGGCGCGTTCCTCGGCGACATGGTGGTCGAGGCGGCGAACTGGCGGGCGGAGGCGACCCGCCCCAAGCCGACCGTGTTCGCCGACCCCGTGTACCGCGCCTACCTCGCCGGCTGGCAGCGACCGGCGGATGTCGGATTCGTCGCGGTCGACGGCGAGGCGAAGCCGATCGGCGCGGCCTGGTATCGCCTCTTCGCGGCCGACACGCCGGCGCACGGCTTCGTGGCCGCCGGGGTGCCCGAGCTCATCATCGGCGTCCGTCCGCTGTGGCGTGCGCAGGGCGTCGGCCGAGCGCTCATGCGGGCGCTCACGGATGCCGCGCGCACGGCGGGATTCGCCCGGATCACGCTGAGCGTGGAGCACGGCAACTTCGCCCACTCGCTCTACCGCTCCGAGGGGTTCGCCGTGGTCGACACCCGCGGCGGACGCGACACCATGGTGCGCGTGCTCGGCTGAAGCCGCCGCGAGGCGTCGCGTCGCGGCATCCGCCCGCCCCTGCGTGCCGCCCGAGCACGGTTCGCCGATCGCGGACACTCGCCGCGTCCTGTCGGCGACGGTCGCCGGTCGGCCGTAACGTTGGGGCATGGCTACGAGGACCAGGTCGAACGGGCGTGCCTCGGGCACGCCCGCGCGCGGCTCGGGCTCCAAGACGGCCCCCACGAAGAAGCTCCCGGCCTCGACCGCACGCGGATCGACCGCCGCCAAGGCCAAGCCGGCCACGCCGGACCGCCCGCCGCTGCTCGTGCGCGCCTGGATGGGGCTCGCGCACGTCACGGGCGGGGCCGCCCGCGCGCTCGGCCCCGAGACGCTCGCGAAGGAGGAGCGCCGCGACGGCCTGCCCTTCTTCATCGTCGTGCTCGCGATCGCCGGCGCCGTCGTCGAGTGGTTCTTCATCAACGACCCCATCGCCCAGGCCCTCGACTCGTGGACCTTCGGCGGGCTCTTCGGCCGGGTCGCGTTCGCGCTGCCCGGTCGTCATGCTGCTCTTCGCGATCTGGCTCTTCCGCCATCCCAGCTCCGTGCACGACAACACCCGCATCGGCATCGGCGTGGGGCTGCTGCTGCTCACCGTCTCGGGCCTCTGCCACCTCTTCGGCGGGCAGCCCGAGCCGCGCGAGGGCATGGCCGTGCTGGCGCGTGCCGGCGGCATCCTCGGCTGGATGCTCGCACAGCCGCTCATCCTCCTGATCACCGACGTCGGCGCGGCCGCCGTCATCATCCTGCTGCTGCTGCTCGCGCTCCTCATCATCACGAAGACGCCGCCGAACCGGATCCCGTCCCGCTTCCGGGACCTGTACACCTGGCTGTTCGGCGCGCCCGAGCCCGAGGAGCGACCCGAGCCCGACGAGAAGCCGTCGCGGCGCAAGGGACGCAAGTCCGAACAGACCGAGCTCGACGGCATCGACGCGCTCGACGACGAGCCCGAGCGCACGGGGCTCGTGCCGTGGTGGCGCCGCAACGACTCGAACCGCGAGGAGGACCCGGCGTTCGCTGCCGGCGGTGTCGACGGCATCACCGAGGTGTTCGGTCCCGGATCGGCCGCCGGCAGCTTCGAGTCGCCCATCGAGGGCGTCGGGGGCGCAGGCGCGTACGGCACGGAGGTGCTCGGCGATCTCGAGCGCGCCGAGTCCGCGCTGCAGCGGTTCACCGGCGACGTGCCGCACGGCGGCACCGGGCTCCGTGGCGACGACGGCGGGGCCACGAACGTGCTCGCCGTGTTCGACGGCCGACGGCGAAGCGGATGCCGCGTCCGGCGCAACGGGCGGCGCGGGTGTCGCGGCATCCGAGCCCGAGCGTCCCTACCACCTGCCCGCCGCGTCGACGCTCGCCGCCGGCGCCCCCGCGAAGGCGCGCTCGTCCGCCAACGACGACGTGGTGCGCCAGATCACGGGCGTGCTCGACCAGTTCCAGGTCGACGCGAAGGTCACCGGCTTCTCGCGCGGTCCCACCGTGACCCAGTACGAGATCGAGCTCGGGCCGGGCGTCAAGGTCGAGCGCGTCACCGCGCTGTCGAAGAACCTCGCCTACTCGGTCGCCTCGAACGAGGTCCGCATCCTCTCCCCGATCCCCGGCAAGAGCGCGATCGGCGTCGAGATCCCCAATGCCGACCGCGAGATCGTGACCCTCGGCGACGTGCTGCGTTCGGGCGCGTCCGTCAACGCGAAGCATCCGATGACCATCGGCGTCGGCAAGGACGTGGGCGGCGGCTACGTCGTGGCCAACCTCGCGAAGATGCCGCACCTGCTCGTGGCCGGCTCCACCGGCTCGGGCAAGTCGAGCTTCGTGAACTCGATGATCACGTCGCTGCTCATGCGGGCGAAGCCCGCCGACGTGCGCATGGTGCTCATCGACCCGAAGCGCGTCGAGCTCGCGCCGTACGCGGGCGTGCCGCACCTGATCACGCCCATCATCACGAACCCCAAGAAGGCCGCGGAGGCGCTGCAGTGGGTCGTGAAGGAGATGGACATGCGGTACGACGACCTCGCGTCGTTCGGATTCCGCCATATCGACGACTTCAACAAGGCCGTCGTCAACGACGAGATCGTGCTGCCCGCGGGCAGCGAGCGACGGCTGAAGCCGTACCCCTACCTGCTCGTCGTGGTCGACGAGCTCGCCGACCTGATGATGGTCGCCCCGCGCGACGTCGAGGACTCGATCGTGCGCATCACCCAGCTGGCGCGCGCCTCCGGCATCCACCTCGTGCTCGCCACCCAGCGGCCCTCCGTCGACGTCGTCACCGGCCTCATCAAGGCGAACGTGCCGAGCCGGCTCTCGTTCGCCGTCACGAGCGTCACCGACTCCCGGGTCATCCTCGACCAGCCCGGCGCCGACAAGCTCATCGGCCAGGGCGACGGCCTGTTCCTGCCGATGGGCGCGTCGAAGCCCATCCGCGTGCAGGGCGCGTGGGTGAGCGAGGCCGAGATCGAGAAGGTCGTCACGCACGTCACCCGGCAGGCCCGGCCCGAGTACCGGCAGGATGTCGCCGCGTCCGTGGAGCGGAAGGAGATCGACTCCGACATCGGCGACGACCTCGAGCTGCTGCTCGCGGCCGCCGAGCTCGTCGTGTCGACCCAGTTCGGCTCGACCTCGATGCTGCAGCGCAAGCTGCGCGTCGGCTTCGCCAAGGCCGGGCGCCTCATGGACCTGCTGGAGTCCCGCGAGATCGTCGGCCCGTCCGAGGGCTCCAAGGCGCGCGACGTGCTCGTGACGGCCGAGCAGCTGCCGGGCGTGCTCGCCCGGCTCCGAGGAGAGGAGCCGGCCGCTCCGGCGGCCCGCGCCCTCGGCACCGCCGTCAGCGCCGCGAGGCGGGGATGTCGGCGGGGCGACCGGAGCGTATGACGACCCCGATCCGCGCTACGACGATGACCCGGTCGCGCGCTCGACCCACGGCGTGCCCGAGGTCGAGGGCGACGCGGACGAGGACGCGTGGGGGCTCACGGGCCGCGACTGAGCGGGAGGTCGAACGCCCACGATGAGGTCGGGAGCGGCGCGGGCAGTCGGACGTTAGGCTGTCGAAATGACCTCCTCCGCCGGAAGCCGTGAGCAGTCGGCGAACTGGAACCTGCCGAACGCCATCACCGTCGTCCGCATCCTCATGGCGCCGCTGGTCTTCTGGCTGCTCCTCGCCGACGCGGGAGCCGACGGCCCGATGCGCTGGTGGGGCGCCGTGATCTTCATCGTCGCGATCTCGACCGACTGGGTCGACGGGTGGCTCGCTCGCTCGCGCGGCCTGGTCACCGACCTCGGCAAGATCCTCGATCCGATCGCCGACAAGCTCCTCACGAGCGGCGCGCTCGTGTGCCTGTCGATCCTCGGCGAGCTGTGGTGGTGGGTCACGATCGTCATCGTGGTACGCGAGGTGGGCATCACCGTGTGGCGGCTCGTCGAGCTGCGCCGCGGCAACGTCGTGCCCGCGTCATCCGGCGGCAAGCTCAAGACCCTCGCGCAGTCGGTCGCGATCTCCCTCGCGCTCCTGCCGCTGTGGACGATCGTCGGCGACTGGATCTTCTGGGTCAACTGGGCGACGATGGCGGTCGCCCTCGTGCTCACCGTATGGTCGGGGCTCCTCTACGTGCGCGACGCCGTGCGCCTCGCGCGCTCGACTCGCGAGGGCCGCTAGAGGCGAGCGGATGCCGCGGCCCGACGAACCCGGCGCCGGCGACGCCCCTGCGCTCCCCGACGTGTCGGCGGATGCCGCCGACCTCGTGCACCTGCTCACCGACCGGGGCCTCACCATCGCGACGGCGGAGTCGCTGACCGGCGGTCTCCTCGCCGCCACCCTCATCGACGTCCCCGGCGCCTCCGCGGTCGTCAACGGGGGAGTGGTGGCCTACGCCACCCCCGTGAAGCACTCCGTGCTCGGCGTCGACGCCGGCCTCCTCGACGAGCGCGGCCCGGTGGACCCCCAGGTGGCGGAGCAGATGGCGGACCGCGTCCGGCGGGTCTGCGCGGTCGACGGGCGACCCGCCGACATCGGCCTCGCGACGACCGGGGTGGCCGGGCCCGACCGGCAGGACGGCCGGCCGCCGGGCACCGTGTTCGTGGGGGTCGCGATGGGCGACGACGTCGAGGCGATCGCGCTCGACCTCCACGGCGACCGGGCCGAGATCCGCGCGGCGACGGTTCGTGCCGCCCTCGAGGCGGTCCTGGCCCGGCTCGGCCCCGGCTGACGCAGGATCAGCCGGGGGCACCCGCCGGCATCCGGTAGCGATGCTCGGGACGTCCGGCCGAGCCGTATCGCGGCGCGACCTCCGCTGCGCCCGTCGACGACCAGGTGCTCCAGGTAGCGGCGGGCACTCACCCGTGACATCCCGAGCATCGCGGCGAGCTCGGCGGCCGAGACATCCGTATCGCACTCGGCCAGGCACTTCGCGACGCGCGAGAGGCTCGCGGTCGACAGCCCCTTCGGCAGGCTGGCCCGGCCGCCGGTCGCGGCGCCGAGGAACCGGTCGACCGTGAGCTGGTCGAGCGGCGCGCGCGACGTCGCGCGGTCGGCGGCGATGCCGCGCCGCACCTCCTCGAGGCGTTCGCCGAGGCTCGCCCCGGAGAACGGCTTCACGAGGTAGTGCCTCACGCCGAGGAGCCGAGCCTTCCGCACGGTGTCGAGGTCGCGGGCAGCCGTGACGGCGATGACTTCGACGTCGTCGCCAGCCGCCCGCAGGCGGCGCAGCACATCGAGCCCGCCGAGGTCGGGCAGGTAGACGTCGAGCAGGACGAGCTGGGGCCGGTGCAGTTCGATCGCCGCGAGCGCTTCGGCCCCGGTGTGCGCTTCGGCCACGACGGTGAATCCGGGCTGGGCGTCGACGAACGCCCGATTCACGTGCGCGACGGCGAAGTCGTCGTCGACGATGACGGCACGGATGTCGCTCATCGAGGCCTCCCGACTGGGACGACGGACGCGGGGTGAGCGGCCGGCGCCCACGGCAGGCGCACGTTGAGCCGCGCTCCGCCGGCGGGGGACGTGTCGACCGACACGGAGCCGCCGAGTCGGGCCGCGACCCGCTTCACGATCGTGAGGCCGATGCCTCGCCGAGCCTTGCCCGGCGCGGGTGACTTGTCGCTCACGTCGGGCTCGAAGATCGCGTCACGTCGTTCGACGGGGATGCCGGGGCCGTCGTCGTCGACCTGCACGACGACCACCCCGGGCTCGAGGTCGTCGCGGATGGAGAGGATGATGCGTCCGCCGATCGCGCACGCCTCGATCGCGTTGTCGAGCAGGTTGCCGACGACCGTGAGGAGATCGGTGCGGGGCATCTCGCCGTCGGCTGCGTCGAAGTGCGCCTCCGGGTCGAGCTCGAGGGCGAGTCCAAGTTCCTGGGCTCGGGATCGCTTCGCAAGCACGAGCGCAGCCGTCTCGACATCCGCGATGCCCTCGTGCTCGTCGAGCGAGGAGAGCGCCCCGCCGCTGCCGACCCGCTCGATGAACGCGATCGCCGCGTCGACGTGGCCGAGCTCGAGCAGGCCGCTCACGACGTGCAGCTTGTTGGAGAACTCGTGGGATTGGGCGCGCAGACCCCTCGGCGAGGCCCTGGGCACCCTCGAGCTCCCGCAGCATCGTCTCGAGTTCGGTGCGGTCGCGGAGGATCGCGATCGACCCGACCTCCCGGCCTTCGACCTGTACCCGGTCGGCGTGCACCAGCAGCACTCGCTCTCGGGAGAGCACCGGAGTCTCCTGGTCTTCTCCCGACGCGATGAATCGGGCGAGCTCCACGTCGAGCACGGACTCGACCTGGAGACCGGGCACGGCGGCGGCATCGGGGATGTCGAGGAGCCGGGCCGCGGCGTCGTTGATCAGCACGATGCGACCGGCGTCGTCGACCGCGACGAGCCCTTCGCGGATGCCGTGCAGCATGGCCTCGCGCGTCTCGAGCATCGCACGGATCTCATCGGGTTCCAGCCCGTAGATGCGACGCCGGATGACTCGTCGCGATCCATGCGGAGCCGAGGACGCCGATGACGGCCGCGACGATGAGCGCGGCGAGGATGCCGGTGAGGCCGCCGATGAAGTCAGCGCGGAGCTCGGACTCGAGGATGCCGACCGACACCTGACCCATCACCTCGCCGTCGTCGTCGAAGATCGGCACCTTGACCCGCCACGACTCGCCGAGCGTCCCGGTCTGGGTTCCGACGTAGATCTCTCCGGAGAGCGGGATCGCGGGATCCGTCGACACCTTCTCGCCGATGCGATCGGGATTCGGGTGCGAGTAGCGGATGCCGTGGTCGTTCGCGACGACCACGTAGGTGACGTTTGAGGCGCGCCGGATGACCTCCGCGACGGGCTGGATGGTCGCAGACGGGTCGGCATCGTCGAAGGCGTCGGTGATCGCCGGGAGGCCGGCGACGGACTGTGCGACCGCGATCATGCGGTCCTGGTAGGCCTCCCGCAGTTGCTGCTCCTGCAACCACATGGCGGTGACGCTCGTGCCGATCACGGTCGTGAGCACGATCGCGACCTGCAGCAGCAGGAGCTGCATGCCAAGCGTCATCGACCGGCCCACCCATCAAGTGTGCCTCACGGGCTGCAGACCACCGCGCCCGTTGGCGGTGACCAATATGACCGATTCGGATTAAAATGACCAATACGAACCTTATGTCCGCAGCCTTCCACGGGCGGGCACATCCTCCTAGCGTCATCCGCACATCGATCGTTCTGCCCGCGGATGAATTCGGGCGCTCAAGGAGGAGAATTGCGATCTCACAGCGGGCCGCACACGTCGGCCGGAAGCACTGGACTGCGGCGGAATGCGGGGCGTCGGCACCCTCGCGGGCGTCGGCATCGTCGCGATGCTCGGCCTCGCCGCCTGTGCGCCGACAGGTGACACGGGCGGGGATGAGGACGGCGCCGCGGCCTCCCTCGACTCCGTGAATCTCATCGCCCCTGCCGACCCCGGCGGCGGCTGGGACCAGACCGCGCGCGCCATGTCCGAGGTGCTCACCCAGGAGGACATCGTCGGGTCCGCACCCGTGGAGAACGTCCCCGGCGCAGGCGGCACGGTCGGCCTCGCCGCGCTCGCGAACGAGCGGGATCCGGCGACGCTCATGGTCATGGGCCTCGTGATGGTGGGCGCGGTCGAGACGAACGCATCGGAGGTGCGCATCGAGGACATGACGCCCATCGCGAGGCTCACGGAGGAGCCGCTGGTCATCGTCGTCCCCGAGGGGTCCCCGTACGAGACGGTCGAGGACCTCGTCGACGCGATCGTCGAGGAAGGTGCCGCGATCTCGGTCACGGGCGGCTCCGCGGGCGGTGCCGACCACATCCTCGCGGGCATGCTGCTCACGGAGGCGGGCGTCGACCCCGCCGACATCCCGTCGACGCTCAACTACATCCCGAACGCGGGCGGCGGCGAGGCGGTCACGATGCTGCTCGGCAACACCGTGCAGGCCGGCATCTCGGGAGTCGGCGAGTTCGCCGAGCAGATCGAGGCGGGAGGGCTGCGAGCCCTGGCCGTGTCGTCCGAGGAGCCCGCCGCCCTGCTGCCCGACACCCCGACGCTCATCGACGAGGGCTACGACGTCACGCTGACGAACTGGCGTGGCGTGATCGCCCCGGGCGGCATCGACGAGGCCGATGTCACGGCGCTGCAGGACCTCGTCGTCGAGATGCACGACTCGGGCGCTTGGGCCGAGACCCTCGAGGAGCGCGGCTGGGACGATGCCTTCCTCCTCGGCGAGGAGTTCCAGGAGTTCCTTGACGGCAACATCGTCGAGGTCACCGAGACCCTGCAGGCGATCGGCCTGGTCGCAGTCATGACCGACCGTCACGCGGCCCCCTCCGGCGCTCCGGCGCCGGAGGGGGCCTCCGCGCGACCGGCCCGACGGGTCCGCTTCCCTCAGTCCGGCGCCCGGAGACCGGCGTGGGATCATCGGCGAGTACGCCTTCGCCGGCGGTGTGCGCCGCCCTCGGCCTCTACGCCATCATCGGCGCCGGGTTCATCCGGGTGCCGCCCGGGTCGGCGAGCGTGCTCAACGCGCGGTTCTTCCCGTACTTCGTGGGCGCGATCCTCCTCGTCGCCTCGGTCGCCGTGATCGTCGACATCGCCCGGGGGCACCGCGGCCAGCCCGACGAGGGCGAGGACGTCGATCCGAACGCGAAGACCGACTGGCGCACCGTCCTGCTGCTCATGCTCTGCTTCCTCTCCCTGCTCGTCCTGATCGAACTGGCCGGCTGGCCCATTCGCCGCCGCCGTGCTGTTCGCGGGCGCGGCGATCACGCTCGGCGCCGAGCGCTGGTGGGTGGCCCTGCTCATCGGGCTCGGGCTCGGACTCGTCACGCAACTCGTCTTCGGCTTCTGGCTGGGGCTCTCGCTGCCCGCCGGCCCGCTCCTGAACTGGATACCGATCTTCAATGGATAGCCTCAACGCGCTGCTCGAGGGCTTCGCCACAGCGTTGCAGCCCCAGTACCTGCTCTACGCCTTCTTCGGCGTGTTCATCGGCACCGCCGTCGGCGTGCTGCCCGGCATCGGCCCGGCGATGACGGTCGCGCTCCTCCTGCCCGCTCACGTACACGCTCGACCCCACCGGTGCGCTCATCCTCTTCGCCGGGATCTACTACGGCGCCATGTACGGCGGCTCGACCACCTCGATCCTCCTGAACACGCCGGGTGAGTCCGCCTCGATCGTCACGGCGCTCGAGGGCCACAAGATGGCCAAGGCCGGCCGCGGCGCGGCGGCCCTCGCGACCGCCGCGATCGGCTCGTTCGTCGCCGGCACCGTCGCGACGGTGCTCCTCACCTTCCTCGCGCCGTCCCTCGCGCAGCTCGCGGTGCAGCTCGGACCCGCCGACTACTTCGCGCTCATCGTGGTCGCGTTCCTCACGGTCGGCGCGCTGCTGGGCTCGAGCGTGTCGCGCGGGCATGACGTCCCTCGGACTCGGCCTGCTGCTGGGGCTCGTCGGCACCGAGGTGCTCTCGGGTCAGCAGCGGTACACCTTCGGCGTTCCCGCCCTCGCGGACGGCATCGACGTCGTCCTCATCGCCGTCGGCCTCTTCGCGATCGGCGAGTCGCTCTACGTCGCCTCCCGCATGCGGCACGGGCCGGTGCAGGTCATCCCGGTGACGGGCGGTTGGCGCACGCTGGCTCTCCGGCAAGGACTTCCGGCGCTCGTGGAAGCCGTGGCTGCGCGGCACCGCGATCGGGTTCCCGATCGGCACGATCCCGGCGGGCGGTGCGGACGTCGCGACGTTCCTCTCGTATGCGACCGAGCGACGGCTCGCCAAGGGAACACGCCAAGGCCGAGTTCGGCCGCGGTGCGATCGAGGGCGTGGCCGGCCCGGAGTCGGCGAACAACGCGGCGGCCGCCGGCGTGCTCGTGCCGCTGCTCACGCTCGGACTGCCGACCACGGCGACGGCGGCGATCATCATCTCGGCGTTCCAGTCATACGGCATCCGTCCGGGACCCCTGTTGTTCGAGACCCAGCCCGGCCTGGTCTGGGCGCTCATCGCGAGCCTCTACATCGGCAACGTGATGTTGATCATTCTGAATCTGCCGCTCGTTGGCATGTGGGTCGAAGGTGCTGCAGATCCCCCGACCGTATCTCTACGCGGGCATCCTCGCCTTCGCCGGTCTCGGCGCCTACGCGCTGCGCTTCAACATCGTCGACATCCTGATCCTGCTCGTCATCGGCGTCGTCGGCTTCCTCATGCGCCGCTACGGCTATCCGGTGGCGCCCGATGGTGGTCGGCGGCATCCTCGGGCCGATGGCCGAGGAGCAGCTGCGGAAGGCGATGGCCATCAGCCAGGGCGACATCCTGTACCTCGTGCACAGCCCATTCGCGATCGCCGCGTACAGTGCGCTCGCGATCATCATCGCGACCGGGCTCTGGCTGAAGCGGCGCAAGGCGAAGATCGAGGCGGCGCCGAAGCTCGTGCCCACATCGGCGATCTCCGCGATCGAGGAGCCGCCGAAGGGTCGGCGCTGACGTGCCCGCGCCGGCGCAGCCGACTGCGGAATAACGTTCGTGAACACCCTGTTACAAGTGTCGAGTTCACACGAAAGCCACAGTGTGCCACGCTAGATTAGAGGGGACCGGAGAGTCGGGTAGACTGACGCTCCCGTTTCCGACTCCGGCGGAGTGCAAGGCAGAGAGAAGGAGGTTCCGATGGTTCTGGTTCGACAAGAGATCGGCGATGTGCTGAGGGACTTCCGGCTGCAGAAGGGGCGCACGCTCCGGCAGGTCGCGTCGAAGGCGAGCGTCGCGCTCGGCTACCTGAGCGAGGTGGAGCGTGGCCAGAAGGAGGCCTCGTCCGAGATCCTCGCGTCGGTCGCCGAAGCGCTCGACACCCCCATCTCCGTCATCATGCACGAGGTCGGCGACCGCATCGCGGTCCTCGAGGGTCTGTCGGTCGTTCCCGACAGCCTCCCCGACGAGCTCGTGGCGGAGTTCGATGCGGACATGATGGTCCGCTGACCCAGTACATTGCACGGCGTCGGCCGGTCTTCGGACCGGCCGATCGCATGTCCGGAGACGATCGATGAAGCTGAGCGAGTTCCAGATCGCCGTCGACGAGGAGTTCGGCGCCGGCTACGGGAGCGTCCTGGTCAACGACCTGGTGCTCACCGGGATGGGCGGCCGCACCGCCCGTGAGGCGCTCGCGGCCGGCATGCCGCCCCGCGACGTGTGGCTCGCGCTCTGCGAGGCCACCGACGTGCCGCCCGAGCGACGGCACGGCGTGGGGCGTCGCGAGCCCGGGCGCCGCGGCTGACGACGACCGAAGACGTGTTCGACACGCGGGCGTGTCTTCGAACATCCGTTCGGATGCTCGGCTAGGCTCGTCCTCGACAGCAGGAGGAACGACGCGTCCCTCCACATCCCGCCTCATGGGGCTCCGGATGTCGGTGGGCGGCCATACGGTCGAAGCGTCGGAACACACCGCAGACGCCTTGTCGCGAGACGCCGCGGGTCACGGCCCGCAACGTGGAACGACAGCCTAGAGGCAGCCGCATCGAGCACGAGGGAGCCAGCACATGCCATCACCTGTAGACCGCGAGAAAGCACTCGAAACCGCACTCGCCCAGATCGACCGCCAGTTCGGCAAGGGCTCGGTCATGCGCCTCGGCAGCGAGGATCGCGCTCCCGTCGAGGTGATCCCCACGGGATCCATCGCGCTCGACGTCGCGCTCGGCGTCGGCGGTCTTCCCCGTGGCCGCATCATCGAGATCTACGGGCCCGAGTCGTCCGGCAAGACCACGCTCACGCTGCACGCGATCGCCAACGCCCAGCGGGCCGGCGGCATCGCCGCGTTCGTCGATGCCGAGCACGCGCTCGACCCCGACTACGCGAAGAAGCTCGGCGTCGACATCGACTCCCTCCTCGTCTCCCAGCCCGACACCGGCGAGCAGGCGCTCGAGATCGCCGACATGCTCGTGCGATCCGGCTCGATCGACCTCATCGTCATCGACTCGGTCGCGGCGCTGGTGCCGCGCGCCGAGATCGAGGGCGAGATGGGCGACTCGCACGTGGGCCTCCAGGCCCGACTCATGTCGCAGGCGCTGCGCAAGCTCACCGGTGGCCTCAACCAGACGAACACCACGATGATCTTCATCAACCAGCTGCGCGAGAAGATCGGCGTCTTCTTCGGAAGCCCCGAGACCACCGCCGGCGGCAAGGCGCTGAAGTTCTACGCCTCGGTGCGGCTCGACATCCGCCGCATCGAGACCCTGAAGGACGGCACCGAGGCGGTCGGCAACCGCACGCGCGTCAAGGTCGTCAAGAACAAGATGGCTCCGCCCTTCAAGCAGGCCGAGTTCGACATCCTCTACGGCGTCGGCATCTCGCGTGAGGGCTCGCCTCATCGACTACGGCGTCGACCAGGGCATCGTGAAGAAGTCGGGCGCCTGGTACACCTACGACGGCGACCAGCTCGGGCAGGGCAAGGAGAACGCGCGCAACTTCCTCCTGCAGAACCCCGACATCGCCGCCGACATCGAGAAGAAGATCCTCGTGAAGCTCGGCATCGGGCCGGCGGGCGCAGCGCCCGCAATGCCGTCGAACGTCGAGTCCATCGAGGGCAAGCTCGGGCGCAAGGGCGCCTGAGCGTCGCATGAACGAGATCGGGGAGAGGAGTGAGATGAGCGACGCATCCGAGCACCTCGCCCCGGTCTCGTACCTGCCGTGGGCGACGCCCGTCGAATCCGTGCCGGAGCGATCGGCGTCGCCGGCCGACGAGGTTCCGTCCGCCGAGGGAGCCGACCCCGACGACGGAGCCGCGCCGGGCGGAAGCCACACGCGCGCGGCCGATCCCGCTTCGGGGATCCGAGCGATGCGTCGCGTCGTGCCGAGCGTCGGCGCTGCCCGATTCGCGATCGTCGCCGACGACCCCGATGAGACCGGGCCCGAGCGCGATGCGCGCATCGACCGGCTGGTCGTGTCGCGGCTCCGTCGTTCCGCGCTGTCGGTCGCCGAGGTCCGTTCGGTGCTCGCGGAGCACGGCCTCGACGAAGGCGAGATCGAGGAGTGGATCGAGCGCTACGAGCGCTTCGGCTACCTCGACGATGCGCGCCTGGCCGAACAGCTCGTGCACGTGAACGGCGCGCGTCGTGGGCGTGGCAGCGGGGCGATCCTGCAGGAGCTCGCCCGCCGCGGTGTCGACGCCTCAGCCGCCCGCGCCGCCGTCGACGAACTCGACCCCGAGGTCGAGCGCGCGCAACGCCCTCGAGGTCGCCGAGCGGCGGGTACGACAGCTGTCAGGGCTCGACCGGCAGACCGCCGAGCGCCGGCTCTCCGCGTTCCTCCAGCGGCGCGGCTATCCGGGCGACGTCGTGCGTGAGGCGGTGACGGCGGCGTTGTCCGCCGATGGCTCGTAAACTGGTGCGATCATGAGCACCCTTCGCGAGGCCTCGGCAGTCGAGGCCATTGACTCGGCGCCCGCGCCCCGCACCTACGAGGTGCGCACGTTCGGCTGCCAGATGAACGTGCACGACTCCGAGCGGCTGAGCGGATCGCTCGAGGCGGCCGGATACGTGCCGGCCGACGGCGCCGAGCCCGACATCGTCGTGATCAACACGTGCGCCGTCCGCGAGAACGCCGACAACAAGCTCTACGGCAACCTCGGTCACCTCGCCGGCGTCAAGCGCCGGCACGCGGGCATGCAGATCGCCGTGGGCGGCTGCCTCGCGCAGAAGGACAAGAACGTCATCCTCGAGAAGGCGCCCTGGGTCGACGTCGTCTTCGGCACGCACAACATGGGCTCGCTGCCGCGCCTGCTCGAACGGGCACGGCACAACGACGAGGCCCAGCTCGAGATCCTCGACGCCCTCGAGGTGTTCCCGTCGACCCTGCCGACCAAGCGCGACTCGAGCTACAGCGGCTGGGTCTCCATCTCCGTCGGCTGCAACAACACGTGCACCTTCTGCATCGTGCCCGCGCTCCGCGGCAAGGAGAAGGACCGCCGCCCCGGCGACGTCCTCGCCGAGATCCAGGCCCTCGTCGACGACGGCGCCGTCGAGGTCACCCTGCTCGGCCAGAACGTCAACTCCTACGGCGTCGAGTTCGGCGACCGGCAGGCCTTCGGCAAGCTGCTCCGCGCGGCCGGCCAGATCGAGGGACTCGAGCGCATCCGCTTCACCAGCCCCCACCCGGCGGCGTTCACCGACGACGTCATCGACGCCATGGCCGAGACCCCCGCCGTCATGCCGCAGCTGCACATGCCGCTCCAGTCCGGCTCCGACCGCATCCTCAAGGCGATGCGTCGGTCGTACCGCTCCGAGAAGTTCCTCGGCATCCTCGACCGGGTGCGAGCGCGCATCCCGAATGCGGCCATCTCCACCGACATCATCGTGGGCTTCCCCGGTGAGACCGAGGAGGACTTCCAGGAGACGCTCCGCGTGGTCGAGGCGGCCCGCTTCGCCTCGGCGTTCACCTTCCAGTACTCCATCCGCCCCGGCACGCCCGCGGCCACGATGGACGAGCAGGTGCCGAAGGCGGTGGTGCAAGACCGCTACGAGCGTCTCATCGCCCTGCAGGAGCGCATCTCCTGGGAGGAGAACCAGCGGCTCGTCGGCCGCGAGGTCGAGGTGCTCGTCTCCACCGGCGAGGGCAAGAAGGACGCCGAGACGCACCGCCTCAGCGGCCGCGCCGAAGACAGCCGCCTCGTCCACTTCGAGGTACCCGCCGGCTCCGAGCTCCCGCGTCCCGGCGACGTCGTGTCGGTGACCATCACGCAGGCGGCGCCGTTCCACCTGCTGGCCGACTCCGTCGACGATGCGCCCCTGCGGATCCGCCGCACGCGCGCGGGCGACGCGTGGGACCGGATGCAGGCCGAGAGCTGCGCCGTGCCGGCCACCGGGGCATCCGAACCCGGCCGGGTGTCGCTCGGCCTCCCCACGCTGCGTGCGCGCGGCACGGAGCCCCTCGTCGCGCCCGGCGTGGGCACCATGCCCATCTACGACCCCAGCGACGCACAGCGCTGACGTGACCCTCATCGCGATCGTCGGGGCGACGGGCACGGGCAAGTCCGACTTCGCGCTCGACCTCGCCGAGGCGTTCGACCGCGTCGGCCGCGCCGCCGAGGTCGTGAACGCCGATGCCATGCAGCTCTACCGCGGCATGGACATCGGCACCGCCAAGCTCCCGATCGGCGCGCGCCGGGGCGTGCCGCACCACCTCCTCGACGTGCTCGACGTCACCGAGGAGGCCTCGGCCGCCGCGTACCAGCCCGCCGCCCGCGCGGCGATCGACGACATCCTCGCCCGCGACGGGGTCGCCCTGCTCGTCGGCGGGTCGGGTCTCTACGTCTCGTCGGTCATCCACGACTTCCGGTTCCCGGGCACGGATGCCGCGGTCCGCGCCAGGCTCGAGCAGGAGCTCGCCGAGCTCGGTCCCGGGCTCCTGCACGCTCGACTGCGCTCGATCGACCCCGAGACGGCCGCGAGCGTCGACGCCGCAGAACGGCCGCCGGATCGTGCGGGCGCTCGAGGTGATCGAGGTCACCGGTGAGCCGAAGGCGGCGCGCCTGCCCGACGAGCCCGTGCCGTGGCGCCCGCACCGGATCGTGCACCTGCGCAGCGATCGGGCGAGACTCGTGGAGCGACTCGACGCGCGCACCGTCGGCATGTGGCGCGACGGCCTCCTCGACGAGGTCCGCGGGCTCGTGCCGCTCGGCATCGAACGCGGGGTGACCGCGCGCAGGGCGATCGGGTACGCCCAGGCGCTCGCCGAACTGCAGGGTCGGATGCCGCAGGCCGACGCGATCGCCGAGACGCAGCAGCTCACGCGCACCTACGCCAGGCGCCAGGTGAGCTGGTTCGGCCGCTACCGCGACGCGACGACGATCGACGCCGACGAGGTCGTCGCCCGAGGCGCGGAACTCGCCCGCCAGGCGGCCCTAGACTGATCGAATGTCCTTCGATCTGCGATTCACCAAGGGGCAGGGCACCGGCAACGACTTCGTGCTCTTCAGCGACCCCGAGGGCGACACCGAGCTCACGCCCACGCAGATCGCGGCCGTCTGCGACCGCCGGTTCGGCGTCGGCGCCGACGGCGTCATCCGCGCCGTGCGCTCGCGCAACCTCGACGACGGGGCATCCGCCCTCGCCGAGGACCCGTCCGCGGTGTGGTTCATGGACTACTGGAACGCCGACGGCACCGTGTCCGAGATGTGCGGCAACGGCATCCGCGTCTTCACGAGCTACCTCCTCGACCAGGGCCTCGCCGAGCTTCCGCCCGGCGGGTCGATCGCGATCGGCACGCGCGCGGGCGTGCGCAGCGTGCGACGCACCGCCACCGGCTTCCAGGCCGACCTCGGCACGTGGCGCCTCGACGGCGGCGAGCCGCTCGTGCGCGCCAAGAGCCTCCCCGTGGCCCGGCCCGGCCTCGGCATCGACGTCGGCAATCCCCACATCGTGGTCGCGCTGGCCGACGACGACGAGCTCGACGGGCTCGACCTCGCGTACCAGCCGATCGTCGATCCGGCTCCCGAGGCGGGCGCGAACATCGAGTTCGTCGTTCCGGCCGAACCGCTCGTCGAGGACGGCGTCGGACGGATCCGCATGCGGGTGCACGAGCGCGGGTCGGGCGAGACGCTCTCCTGCGGCACCGGCGCGGTCGCATCGGCGCTGGCGGTGCGGTACTGGGCGGGCGAGTCCGCGCCGAACGACTGGCGGGTGCAGGTGCCGGGCGGCGTGCTCGGGGTGCGCATGTTCCAGGCCGACGACGGCGAGCACGTCGCGCTGGCGGGCCCGGCGGAGCTCGTCTACGACGGGGTGCTCAGCCTCGCCTGAGCCGCGACCTCAGGCCTCGCGCGGCGGCGCTCCGCGCTGTCAGCACCCGGAAGCCCTTGGAGTTCGCCGCTCGCTCGACCTCGAGGCCCAGGGCATCGGCGATCCAGCGCTGCAGCGACTCGGCGCCGAGGTGCTTGGCCACCACGAGCCAGGCCGTCGCGTCGTCGTCGAGTCGGGGGAGCCACTGCTCGAGCATCGCGTGCAGTTCCTGCTTGCCGACGCGGATCGGCGGATTCGACCAGATCGTGGCGAAACGCAGGTCGCCGGGAACATCGGAGGGCAGCACGGCGTTGACATTGGAGATGCCGAGCCTGGCGCAGTTGCGTCGCACGAGGGCGAGCGCACGTTCGTTGACGTCGACGGCCCACACCGTGGCATCCGGTGACTGCAGCGCGAGGCTGATCGCGATCGGGCCCCACCCGGCGCCGAGGTCGAGCAGGTGCCCGGAGGCCGGCGGCGCGGGAACCTCGTCGAGCAGCACGCGGGTGCCCTGGTCGAGGTGCTCGGGGCTGAAGACGCCGCCCGAGGTGACCACGTCGA
Source organism: uncultured Actinomycetota bacterium (assembly GCA_963802485.1). Classification (GTDB taxonomy): domain Bacteria; phylum Actinomycetota; class Actinomycetes; order Actinomycetales; family Microbacteriaceae; genus Agromyces. Next base: position 15,095 of record CAWDJA010000027.1, on the reverse strand, counting down.
GGTCGCGTCCGGCCAGGCGGGCACGGATCGTGCGGGTGCTGGAGTCGCTCCGAGGCGAGGGGGAGAAGTAGTGGTCGGAGCTCATGCAAGCAAGCTATCGCACACGAAGAGAAGTAGGGTTGACAGGATGAACGAAGCCGAACACACCACCGCAGACGACGCCGTCGAGCGGGTGTTGCGCAGCGCGGAGTCGAAGGCGGGCATGGCCCGATTCGGCGCCGGCGACGCCTCGGCGATCCAGAAGGACTGGTCGGATGCCGCGGGCGACGGCACGACCGACGGCGAGCAGTACGACCGCGAGGAGCGTGCGGCGCTCCGCCGCGTCGGCGGGCTCTCCACCGAGCTCGAGGACGTCACCGAGGTCGAGTACCGGCAGCTCCGCCTCGAGAACGTCGTGCTCATCGGCGTGTACGCGCAGGGCTCGCAGGACGACGCCGAGAACTCGATGCGCGAGCTCGCCGCCCTCGCCGAGACGGCGGGTGCACGCGTGCTCGACGGGCTCCTGCAGCGGCGGCCGCATCCCGACCCCAGCACGTACCTCGGCAGCGGCAAGGCCGAGGAGCTGCGTCACGTCGTCGCCGCGCTCGGCGCCGACACGGTGATCGCCGACACCGAGCTCGCCCCGAGCCAGCGTCGTGCGCTGGAGGACGTCGTGAAGGTCAAGGTCATCGACCGCACGGCCGTCATCCTCGACATCTTCAGCCAGCACGCGAAGAGCCGCGAGGGCAAGGCGCAGGTCGAGCTGGCGCAGCTCGAGTACCTGCTCCCGCGACTTCGCGGATGGGGCGAGTCGATGTCCCGCCAGGCCGGTGGCCAGGTCGGCGGGGCGGGCGCCGGCATGGGTTCGCGTGGTCCCGGTGAGACGAAGATCGAGCTCGATCGCCGTCGCATCCATTCGCGCATGGCGAAGCTCCGCAAGCAGATCGTCGGCATGAAGCCCGCGCGCGAGGCGAAGCGTGCCAACCGCCGTCGCAACGCCGTGCCGTCGGTCGCGATCGCCGGCTACACCAACGCCGGCAAGTCGAGCCTCCTCAACCGCATCACGGGCGCGGGCGTGCTCGTCGAGAACGCGCTGTTCGCCACCCTCGACGCCACGGTGCGCCGCAACACCACGGCCGACGGGCGCGTGTACACGATCGCCGACACCGTGGGCTTCGTGCGCAACCTCCCGCACCAGCTCGTCGAGGCCTTCCGGTCGACGCTCGAGGAGGTCGGCGACGCCGACCTGATCGTGCACGTCGTCGACGCGGCCCACCCCGACCCCGCCGGGCAGATCGCCACCGTGCGCGACGTCATCGGCGAGGTGGGCGCCCGCGACATCCCCGAGCTGGTCGTGTTCAACAAGGCCGACCTCATCACGCCCGAGGATCGCCTGGTGCTGCGCGGGCCTCGAGCCCGGCGCGGTGTTCGCCTCCGCGCGCACCGGCGAGGGCATCGCCGACGTGCTCGAGGCGATCGCGCGGATGCTGCCCGACCCCGCGGTCGAGGTCGACCTGCTCGTGCCGTACGACCGGGGCGACGTCGTGTCCACGCTGCACGAGACGGGCCGCGTGCTCTCGGTCGGCTACGTGGAGGACGGCACGCGCATCCGCGCGCTCGCGTCGCCCGAGCAGGCCGCGCAGCTCGCCGAGTTCGCCGCGGCATCCGTGACCGCCTGACGGTTCCCGGGCGCCACCGCCGCCGGTGACGCCGGGGTGCCGATCGTCCCCTTCGCGCCGTCACGCCGCGTCATAGTGTCCACATCGGCGGGGTGAAGGCGTATCGTCGCTGGTGATCGTCGGTGCACGGCCGGATGCCGGGCACCTGGAGCGACAGCCGAGCCCGGCACCCGCCCGCGACACCCACCCGCCGTTCGGCCGGGGGAACGCGGCCTGCCGTGCTTCCGCCGAACCGGCACGCCACGCAGGAGCACCATGGCAGAGACCGGGCAGGACGCCGGGGGCGCCGACTGTCGCCCGCCGGTCTCGTTCGAGCTGTTCCCGCCGCGAACGGATGCCGCGGCGCTCGCGCTCGGCCGCACGATCGACCGGCTCGCCGAGGCGGATCCGGCGTTCATCTCGGTGACGTTCGGCGCGGGCGGCACCTCGCGGGACCGCTCGCTCACGGTGCTCCGCTACATGCTCGAGAACACGGACGTCGAGCCGATGGCGCACCTCACCTGCGTCGGCTCGTCGCACGCCGAGGCCAACCGCCTCGTGCGCGAGTTCCTCGACGCGGGCATCACGAGCTTCCTCGCCCTGCGCGGCGACCCGCCGGTCGGTGCGGATCCCGACGCGGGCATCCGGCGACCTCGACAGCGCGGCCGAGCTCGTGCAGCTCATCCATCGCGTGCAGGAGGAGCGGGAGCCCTTCGCGCAGGTGGGCATCCCCGGCCTCCCCGGCGTCACCCAGATCCGCGAACGTCCGCGGCCCGAGCGCGTGGCCGTCGCCGCGTTCCCGACCGGGCACCCGCGCTCCCGCGGCCCCGCGCAGGACGTCGACACGCTCCTCGCGAAGGAGATCGCCGGGGCGAACCTCGCGATCACGCAGCTGTTCTGGCACGCCGACGACTACCTCGGGTTCGTCGAGCGCGCGCGAGCGGCCGGCGTGACCATCCCGATCCTGCCGGGGATCATGCCGGTGACCACGCCCGCGCGCCTCGCGCGCCTCACCGAGCTCACCGGCGTCGAGCCGCCCGCCGAACTCGAGATCGACCTCGAGATCGAGCCCGACCCCGAGGCCCAGGCCGAGCTCGGCATCGCCTACGCGGCGCGCCTTGCGGCCGACGTGCTCGACGGCGGCGCGCCCGGACTCCACCTGTACACCTTCAACCGCCATGAGGCCGTGCTCGACGTGCTCGACCGGATCGACCTCGGCACCCACCGACCGACTCGTCAATGAGAGGAACACCACAGAACGATGACCGCACACGCCTTCCCCACCGGGACGATCCTCGGCTACCCGCGCATCGGGCGGCGACGCGAGCTGAAGCGCGCCGTCGAGGCCTTCTGGGCCGGCACGATCGACGCCGCCGAGCTGGAGGCCCGCGCGGCCGAGCTCCGCGCGGCGACGCGGGAGCGTCTCGCGTCGCTCGGCCTCGGCCGCGACGACTCGTCCATCCCCGAGTCGTTCTCGTACTACGACCAGGTGCTCGACGCCGCGATCGCCGTCGGCGCCGTGCCCGAGCGGTTCCAGCGCCTGCAGGACGACGCGGGTCGCGTCGACCTCGCCGGGTACTTCACCATCGCGCGCGGCGAAGGCGACGACGCCCCGCTCGAGATGACGAAGTGGTTCGACTCGAACTACCACTACCTCGTGCCCGAGATCGGCCCCGACACCGCGTTCGCGCTGCACGCCGACCGCATCCTCGCCGAGTTCGCCGAGGCGAAGGCGGCCGGGTTCCTGACCCGTCCCGTCATCGTCGGCCCGGTCACGTTCCTGCTCCTCGCGAAGGCCGCCGACGGCGCTCCCGAGGGCTTCCGCCCGATCGACCGACTCGACGACCTCGTGCCCGTGTACGCCGAGCTCCTGTCCGAGCTCCGGGCGGCGGGTGCGGCCTGGGTCCAGCTCGACGAGCCGGCGCTCGTGAGCGAGAGCATCGACGAGCCGCGCGACCGCGTCCTCGATGCGATCGGCGTGGCGTACGACGCGCTCGGCTCGGCCGAGGATCGCCCCGCGATCTTCGTCGCCGCGCCGTACGGCTCGCTCGGCGACGCCCTTCCCGCGCTCGCCGCCGCGCCCGTCGAGGCGATCGGCCTCGACCTCGTGCGCGGCACGGCGCCCGAGCGCTCCGATCCCGCGACCGAGGAGTCGCTCGCGTCGAAGACCCTCGTCGCCGGCGTGATCGACGGCCACAACATCTGGCGCGGCGACCTCGCCCACGCCTTCGAGCGGGCCGATGCGCTCCGCTCGCTGTCGTCCGATGTCGCCGTCTCGACCTCGACCTCGCTGCTGCACGTGCCGCACGACGTCGACGACGAGACCGACCTCGACGCGCGCCTCGTGAGCTGGCTCGCCTTCGCCGACCAGAAGGTCGCCCAGGTCGCGACCCTCGCCCGCGGCCTCGTCGAGGGGCGCGACGCGATCGAGGGCGACCTCGACGCGGCATCCGCTGCGCTGGCCGACCGCGCCGGCGCACCCGGCGTGCGCGTGCCCGCGGTGCGCCACCGGCTCGACGCGCTCGCCGACCGCGACTTCAACCGCGCCGCGTACGACGAGCGCGTCGCGGCGCAGGAGTCGCTCGACCTCCCCGAGCTGCCGACCACGACCATCGGCTCGTTCCCGCAGACCGGCGACATCCGCCGGGCGCGCGCGCGACTCGTGAAGGGCGAGCTCTCGGATGCCGAGTACCGCGGCCTCATGCGCGAGGAGATCGAGCGCGTCATCCGCCTGCAGGAGGAGCTGGGCCTCGACGTGCTCGTGCACGGCGAGCCCGAGCGCAACGACATGGTGCAGTACTTCGCCGAGCTGCTCGACGGCTTCGCGGTGACGCAGCACGGCTGGGTGCAGTCGTACGGCTCGCGGTGCACGCGCCCGTCGATCCTGTGGGGCGACGTGTCGCGGCCCGCGCCGATGACCGTCGAGTGGTCGACGTACGCGCAGTCGCTCACCGGGAAGCCCGTGAAGGGCATGCTCACGGGCCCGGTCACGATCCTCGCGTGGTCGTTCGTGCGCGACGACCAGCCGCTCGGCGACACCGCTCGCCAGGTGGCGCTCGCCCTGCGCGACGAGATCGGCGACCTCGAGTCCGCCGGCATCCGCGTCATCCAGGTCGACGAGCCGGCGCTGCGCGAGCTGCTGCCGCTCAAGCTCGCCGACCAGCCCGCCTACCTCGACTGGTCGGTGCGCTCGTTCCGGCTCGCCACGGGCGGCGCGGCCGCCGCGACGCAGGTGCACACGCATCTCTGCTACTCCGAGTTCGGCGTGGTGATCGACGCGATCCGCAACCTCGACGCGGACGTCACCTCGATCGAGGCGGCGCGCAGCCGCATGGAGGTCGTCGACGACATCTCGACGAGCGGATTCGACCACGGCATCGGGCCGGGCGTCTACGACATCCACTCGCCGCGCGTGCCGAGCGCCGCCGAGGTGCAGGCGCTGCTCGAGCGGGCCGTCGCGGAGATCCCCGCGTCGAAGCTGTGGGTGAACCCCGACTGCGGCCTCAAGACGCGCGGGTACGACGAGACGGTCGCGTCCCTGGAGCACATCATCGAGGCGACCCGCGCGGTGCGCGCCGAGCTCGCGCAGCCGGTGCTCGCCGAGTAGGCATCGGGCGGGCGGATGTCGCGGGCTCGCGGCATCCGCCGCGTCGCCGTGCCCGGCGATCCACGGCGGATTGCCATGGACCGCCGGGTCGGCGCACAGGCGAACCGCGTTACGGTCGACCCCATGCGACTCGCGGTTCACGAATCCGGCAGCGGCACGAAGACCGCCGTGCTCATCCACGGCATCATGTCGGATTCACGCGCCTGGCACCGCGTCACGGCCGAACTCGAGCAGCACGACTTCCGGGTGCTGGCCGTCGACCTCGCCGGGCACGGGCGCAGCCCCCGGGCGCAGAGCTACTCGCCGAAGGCCTGGGCGAACGACGTCGTGGAGACGCTCGTGCCGCTCCTCGACGGGCCGCCCGACGTCGTGATGGGCCACTCGCTCGGCGGACTGGTGGCGAGCCTCGTCGCCGACCGGATGGCGCCGCGCGCCGCCATCTACATCGACCCCGCCTTCGCGTTCCCGTCCGGGGTCAAGGGCTGGGCGTACAAGGCGGCCTTCGCGATCGCGCCGCGACCCCGTCGTTCGACCCTCGTTCGGATGAACCCGAAGTGGAGCGCCGTCGACGTGGACATCGAGCTCGCGACGCTGCGCGACTGGGACAAGCGCACCATCCTCGGCTTCCTCGACACGAAGCCGCTCGTGCCGCCGATGCGCCTCGTGGCGCCGAGCCTCGTGGTGCTCGCGGAGAAGAGCCTCCTGATCACGGAGCGCGTGGCCGCGCAGATGCGCCGCCAGGGCATGACCGTCGAGACGGTCGAGGGCACCGGTCACACGGTGTTCCGCGACGACCACGTCGGCTTCATGGACACCGTGGTGGGATGGCTCCGCGGCGTGACGCAGGCGCCCGAGCCGGCGCCGGCACTCGCGGCCGCCTGACCTCGCGCAACCTCACCGGCGGTCGACGCGGCCGGCCGGCAGGCCGGGTTCAGACCGCCCGGAGCACGGCGACGACCTTGCCGAGCACCTCGGCATGGTCGCCGAGGATCGGCTCGAACGCGGTGTTGCGGGGGAGCAGCCACGTGTGCCCGTCACGCTGGCGGAAGACCTTCACCGTCGCCTCGCCGTCGAGCATCGCTGCGACGATCTCGCCGTTCTCGGCCGTGCGCTGCGAGCGCACCACGACCCAGTCGCCGTCGCAGATCGCCGCGTCGATCATCGAGTCGCCGACGACCTTGAGGATGAAGAGCTCGCCCTTGCCGACGAGCTGCCGGGGGAGCGGGAAGACCTCGTCGATCTGCTGCTCGGCGGTGATCGGGATGCCGGCGGCGATGCGGCCGACGAGCGGCACCATGGCGGCGTCGCCCACCGGGATCGGCTCGCCCGCCGAGGGCGCCCGGTCGCCGCTGCCGGGGAGCTCGATGAGCACCTCGAGGGCGCGCGGCCGGTTGGGGTCGCGGCGCAGGTAGCCGGCGAGCTCGAGCTGGTTCAGCTGGTGGGTCACGCTCGACAGCGATGACAGCCCGACCGCGTCGCCGATCTCGCGCATGCTCGGCGGGTATCCGCGGCTGGACACCGAGTGCTGGATCATCTCGAGGATCGCGACCTGCTTCGCGCTCAGGCTCTTGCGACGGCGCTCCCTGCCGGTCTCGCGCACGCCTCCGATGTCGGTGCTCAACGTCTCCGCCCCTCGTTGCGGCCTCGCGACCGGATGTCGGTGGTGTCTGATCGACTGTCGTCGGACATTCGAAACTGTATCCGGCAGATGTCGGGGCGGCAAACATTCGTTCGAGTGTGTCGCGGAATTCGCGGCACGATCTCGGGCGACACGTTGCTTGCAGGTTCGGACATTCGAAGATATATTCGGAACAGAGCTTCGCATCCGGCCCTCCCGGCCGAGGGCCGGATGCGACTCATCCAGGAGGTGTGAGATGAGCGCAGCAATCGTATCGACCCGATTCAGCACTCCGGTCCGCCCGCGACCGAGCGAGGCGCCCGAGCCGGCCACGCGGCTCAGGCTGACCCGCCGCGGCCGCAGTCGTGTTCACGTCGCTGGCCGCGCTCCCGCTCGTGGTGTGGGCGCTCGTCGCCGTGCTCGGCTCGGGCGGTGCGGCCGCCGATGGCGGGTCCGTGCTGCCGGCCACCTCGTTCGAGTACGTCACGATCGGGCAGGGCGACTCGCTCTGGGCGATCGCGGAGTCCATCGCGCCCGATGGCGACCCGCGGGTCCTCGTCGACGAGATCATCCGGCTCAACGGCCTCGCCGACGCGGTCGTGGAGCCCGGGCAGCGCCTCGCGCTTCCGGTCGTTCCGTGACATCCGGCCACGCGGTACGGCAGGGCCGCGTGGCTAGCATGGACGGGTGACGAGCCTCGACGACCTGCCCATCCGCGACGACCTGCGCGGCCGCACGCCATACGGCGCCCCGCAGAAGTCCGTCCCGGTCGCCCTCAACGTCAACGAGAACACGCATCCCATCCCCGAGGACGTGGCGCACGACATCGTGGCCAGGGTCGCCGCGGCGATCCTCAGCCTGAACCGATACCCCGACCGCGAGTTCACCCAACTGCGCCGCGCCCTCGCCGCGTACCTGGGTCACGGGCTGGACGCCGACCGCATCTGGGCGGCGAACGGGTCGAACGAGGTGCTCCAGCACATCCTGCAGGCGTTCGGCGGACCCGGCCGCAGCGTGCTCGGGTTCGCGCCGACGTACTCGATGTACGGGCTGCTCGCCTCGGGCACCGGCACCCAGTGGATCACCGCGGGCCGCGACCGCGACTTCGAGCTGACTCCCGAGACCGCCGTCGCCGCGGTGCGCGAGCACGATCCCGACATCGTCCTGCTCTGCGCACCGAACAACCCCACCGGCACGCCGCTCTCGCTCGAGACCATCACGGCCGTGGCCGACGCGGCGCGGGGCATCGTGGTGGTCGACGAGGCGTACGTCGAGTTCGCCGAGCCGGGCACGCCCAGCGCGCTCACCCTGCTCGACGGCCGGCCGCGACTGCTCGTCTCGCGCACCATGAGCAAGGCCTTCGCGTTCGCGGGCGCCCGCGTCGGCTACCTCGCGGCCGATCCCGCCGCCATCGACGCCCTGCGGCTCGTGCGGCTGCCCTACCACCTGTCCGCGCTGACCCAGGCGGCGGCGCTGGGCGCCCTCGCCCACTCCGACGAGATGCTCGCGATGGTCGACGAGATCCGCGTCCAGCGCGACCGGATCGCGTCCGAGCTCGCCCGCCTCGGCTTCCGTCCGTATCGCAGCGGCGCGAACTTCGTGCTGTTCGGCGGCGTCGACGACCCGCACGCGGTCTTCGAGGCGCTGCTCGAGCGAGGCATCCTGATCCGGGAGATCGGCCTGCCCGGATGCCTCAGGGTGACCGCGGGCACCGAGGCCGAGACGAGCGCGTTCCTCGAGGCGATCGCCGTGTTCGCGCCGGCAACGACGGCGTCCTCCGCGGCACTGCCCCGACCGGCGGACGCGACGAGCGCTCCCGCGACCCCCGAATAGGATGGCGACATGACCTCTCCGGGCGCATCCCGCACCGCTCGCGTGCAGCGCGAGACGAGCGAATCGAGCATCGACCTGTCGCTGGACCTCGACGGTTCGGGCGTGAGCGACATCGAGACCTCGGTGCCGTTCTACGACCACCTCCTCACCGCGTTCGCGAAGCACTCGCTCACCGACCTCGCCGTGCGGGCCCGCGGCGACCTCGAGATCGACGTGCACCACACGGTCGAGGACGTCGGCATCGTGCTCGGCCAGGCCATCCGCGAGGCCCTCGGCGACAAGCGCGGCATCTCGCGCTACGGCGACGCGCTCGTGCCGCTCGACGAGGCGCTCGTGCAGGCCGTCGTCGACATCTCGGGGCGGCCGTACCTCGTGCACTCCGGGGAGCCCGCGGGGTTCGAGTACCACCTCATCGGCGGCCACTTCACCGGATCGATGGTTCGGCACGTCTTCGAGGCGATCACCTTCAACGCCGGCCTCACCGTGCACGTCACGGTGCTCGGCGGACGCGACCCGCACCACATCGCCGAGGCCGAGTTCAAGGCGTTCGCCCGCGCGTTCCGCCAGGCGAAGGCGCTCGACCCGCTCGTCACCGGTGTCCCGTCCACCAAGGGAGCCCTGTGACCGGCAGCAGGCGCGTCGTGCTGCTCGACTACGGCTCGGGCAACGTGCACTCCGCGGCGAAGGCGCTGGAGCGCGCCGGCGCCGACGTGAGGGTCACGGCCGACCGCGCCGCGGCCCTGGAGGCCGACGGGCTCGTCGTGCCCGGCGTCGGCGCGTTCAGGGCCGTGATGGACCAGCTCCGTGCGGTTCGCGGCGACGAGATCATCGATCGCCGGCTCGCCGGCGGTCGTCCGGTGCTCGGCATCTGCGTCGGCATGCAGGTGCTGTTCGAGCGCGGCGTGGAGCGCGGGGACGACACCGAGGGCCTCGGCGAGTGGCCGGGCGTCGTCACGGAGCTGCCGGCCGACGTGCTGCCCCACATGGGCTGGAACACCGTGCGTCCCGACGAGGGCTCGGTGCTGTTCGACGGCATCGAGGACGAGCGCTTCTACTTCGTCCACTCGTTCGCGGCGCAGGAGTGGCTCCTCGACGTGATGCCCCCCTTCCCGCAGCCGAAGCTGACGTGGGCGGAGCACGGAGGCCCGTTCCTCGCCGCCGTCGAGAACGGACCGCTGTCGGCGACCCAGTTCCATCCCGAGAAGTCGTCGGATGCCGGCATCCGCCTGCTCGCCAACTGGCTGGGCTCGCTCGACTGAACGAACGGCGTCATGCGCCGACCGCGCGTCGCGCGCCCGACTAGGATGCTGTGACTGTGCCGCTGTGGTGTCTCACAGCCACCGATACGAGGACAGTGATGAGTGAGTTCAACAAGACCGCCCCGTCTCGTGCTGCTTCCGGCAGTCGACGTCGCGGGCGGCAAGGCCGTCCGCCTGACGAAGGGCGAAGCCGGCACCGAGACGAACTACGGCGACCCGGTCGACGCGGCCGCCGATTGGGCCGACCAGGGCGCGGAGTGGATCCACCTCGTCGACCTCGACGCGGCCTTCGGGCGCGGCTCCAATGCGGGCATCCTGAAGAAGGTCATCCGGCAGGTGCGGGGCGTCAACGTCGAGCTCTCCGGGGGCATCCGCGACGACGCGTCGCTCGAGCACGCGCTCGAGATCGGCGCGAAGCGCATCAACCTCGGCACGGCCGCGCTCGAGAATCCCGAGTGGGCGGCATCCGTCATCGCGCAGTACGGCGAGGCCATCGCCGTCGGGCTCGACGTGCGCGGCACGACCCTCGCGGCCCGTGGCTGGACGAAGGACGGCGGGGACCTGTGGCAGGTCATGGACCGCCTCGAGGAGGCCGGCGCGGCGCGCTACGTGGTCACCGACGTCACCAAGGACGGCACGCTGCAGGGTCCGAACATCGACCTGCTCCGCCAGGTCATGGACCGCACCCACCGCCCGGTCGTCGCCTCGGGCGGCATCTCGAGCCTCGACGACATCGCCGCGCTGCGCGAGCTCGTGCCGCTGGGCCTCGAGGGCACGATCGTCGGCAAGGCGCTCTACGCCGGCGCCTTCACGCTGGCCGAGGCCCTGGATGTCGCCGGCCACTGACCCGATCGGCGCATCGGGTGACCCCGAGGTCGTCGAGCCCGCCCGCGCGGGCCGCGCCCACGCCGGGACCGACTCGGCGGGCGTCCCGTGGGCGGGCCGTTCGTTCGACCCGAACCCGCACGCGGCCGACGACGGACGTGCGCCCGAGGCGCTCGCGGCCGCCATCCGCCGGTTCCGCGCCGGCGACGGCGGTCAGGGCGACGTGGTCGCCGAGTTCGGTCGCTCGCGCCTGCTGATCCCCCTCCTCGCCGAGCTCGGCGACGGCGGGGCCGAGGTGGGCGCGCACGGCCTGTCCGTGGACAAGAGCCAGGAGCTCTCGATCGTCACGGTCGAGGGGCCCGACGGGCGACGGGTGCTGCCCGTGTTCGCCTCCGTCGACGCCATGTCGCGCTGGAACCCGGCGGCCAGGCCGGTGCCGGCCGACGGCGTGCGGGTCGCGCTCGCGGCCGCCGACGACGGCACCGACCTCGTCGTGCTCGACCCCGGCTCCGACGGGGAGTTCGTGCTGCGCCGGCCCGCCGTGTGGGCGGTCGCGCAATCCCTCGCCTGGCATCCGCCGTTCGATTCACCCGACGTGCGCGACGCGTTCGAACGCTCGATCGGCACCGAGCTCGCCGTGCTCGGCGTCGACCTCGAAGCCGGCGACCCCGACGCCCGACTGGCGGGACCCGAGCTCGTGGTCCGGCTGACGCTCGTGGCCGGCCTCACGCGCACCGAGCTCGACGCGGTGCTCCAGCGCCTCGCGGCCCGGTGGGCGGCGGACGACGCGATCGCGACGCTCGTCGACTCGCTCACGGTGCGGCTCGTCTCGACCTGAGCGCGGGTCCGGCCTGCGCCGCCCACTCGCCGGCGACGCGGCATCCGCGGCAGCCCTGCCCCGAGCGACCCCTGTCGTATATTGCTGGGTATGGGGGATCGCGATTCGCAGCCACCGGTGGACGACGCCGATGAGCGGATGTCGGCACGGGCCGAGCGGATGCCGCTCGCGCCGCCGCGCGACGACGATGACGGTCCGCCGCCGCCGCCTCGACCGGTCATGTCCGACGACACCAGGCCTCCCGTGCTCCGCAAGATCCCGGTGCCGAAGGTGGTCAAGGTCGCGCGGACGCTCTGGATCCTCAGCTTCGTGCTCGGCGGCGCCGCGGTGTTCATCGCGTTCATCTCGCGGGACACGCTGATCGCCGAGCTCACCGAGACGATCGGCCGCCTGGCGCCGGGGTACTCCGAGGACGACGTGTCGGCGCTCGTCGACGCTCGTCTACTGGTCGAGCATCGCGGGGCTCGGGCTCGTCATCACGATCGAGGCGGTCCTGCTCGCGTTCGTGATGAACCGCCGCGGGGGTGCCCGGTGGCTGCAGCTGCCCGTGCTGGTGCTGCAGACGGGCGTGGTGCTCGTGGCGTCGGCGTTCATCACGGTCGGCGACTGGGGCGCGCTCGTGGAGCTACTACTCCTGGCCGGCCTCGCGCTCGCCGTCGTCGGATGGGTCCTGTGCCTCGTCGCGCCCGCCCACCGATGGTTCCGGATGAAGGACGAGTCGCAGCTGGCGGCGTTCGACTGAGGCCGGCGCGACGCCCATCACGAGGGCCTCGCACGAGCGGATCACCGCCTGGCACGCTTCGACGGCGCCCCGATCGAGCAGGGGGCTCCCCGCCATCGCGCGCCAGCGCTGCAGGGCCACGGACGCCTCGTGTCGCACCTCGTCGGGCGGGGCATCGTCGGGGAGGCCGAGGCGTCGGGACGCCGAGGTGCCGGCACCGCCGATCAGCCGCTCGGCCTCGGCCGATTCCTCGGGAGGCAGGCCGAGGCCCGTGGTTCGCGCCGCCGCGAGGAGGCTGAGTTCGCGCAGCTCGTGCGCGTTCGCCTCCAGCCGCTCGACCGCGCCCGCGAGCTCCGGGGAGTTCGGCGTGGGACGGCGATCGACCAGCGCGCTGATCGCGGCGAGGGCGGTGCGGGCCTTCAACGCGTCCGCTCGCGACCGGAACTGATCGGAGACGAGGCGCAGCAGGTCCTCCATGCCGCTCCGGCGGTACAGCTCATCGGCGAGGTCGGTCGAGTCGTCGTAGCCGGACCGGATGGCGACGGCGGACATGCGGATGCCGAACATGCCGAAGCGGTCGAGCAGGCCCTTCCGATCCTCGGGGGACACGTCGATCGCGGCATCCGCCCGCACGAACCGGTCGACGGAGACCAGCAGCCGCTCCCGGGCCTCGCGGCCGAGTCGTGCGACCTGCCGGAGCGCGTCGAACTCGTGCTGGCGCAGCGTGCGCGCCGATTGGGCCACCAGGCCCGCGATCGGCACCACGTCGAGGGCGAGCGAGCGCAGGGCGCCGTCGGTGCGGTAGCGCTCGGCGATGGTGCGTGCCGAGAGGAGGGCGTCGATGCGTCCGGCGCCGATCTCGTCGGCGCGGGAGAGCACGGCCATCGCGTTCACGGTGGCGGACCGGCCGACCGCCGTGTCGTGGAAGGCGGAGAGGAATCCGAGGTCGGCCGAGTGCAGGTGGCGCATCAGGTAGATGATCGCGTCCGCCTCGGACGGCGACTCCACCGGGGTCAGGAAGGCCGCCGAACGCGCCGAGACCTCCGTGGACAGCGAGGCGATGCCCGGCGTGTCGATCAGCGTCACGTCCTCGAGCCGCTTCGACGGCCATTCGACGTCGATCCGCTCGACGTCGTCGGCCGGCGTGGAGCCGAGGTCGATGACCAGCTGTCCGTCGTCGCGACGGACCGGCAGCGACCGGGCGCCGCCCGCTCGGAGGTGCATGGTGATGCGCGGGGTCGCCCCATGCCGGTACCAGGTGATGACCTTCGTGCATTCGCCGGCGTCGGTCGGGGCGATCTCCTCGCCGATGATCGCGTTCAGCAGGGTCGACTTGCCCGCCTTCACCATCCCCGCGATGGCCACGCGCAGCGGCTCGTCGAGGCGCGTGGAGTGCTCGTGGAGCTGTCGGAGCGCCTCGGCGTCGTCGTGGTACTCCGCGGCGGCGGCGTCGAGCAGTGCGCGCGCCTCGTCGAGCACGCGGACCGTCACGCGGGAGCCGTCCCGACCGCGGGCTCGGCTCGCCGCGACCGGGGCGGCCGGGGGCTCCTTCGCCGCAGCGGCCTTCCCGGCGGTGTCGGCTCGCGCGGGTCCGGTCTCGATGGCGCGGGCTCGCTTCGTGAGGGCGTCGACCCGTTCGAGGTCCCGACGCAGGGCGGTGACCCGCTTGTCGCGTTCGGTGGCGTACATCGTGGCCGCCTTCTGCGCTGCGAGCACCGAGTCGGCGAGCGAACGGTGGTGCTCGTCGGCGATCGCGGTGAAGTGGTCGCGGGTCGTGCGCTGCACGATCCGGAGGCGGTCCCGCAGCTGCTTGCCCACCTGGAAGATGATCTCGTCCACCTGGCGGCGGATGAGCATCTTGGCCTCGTTGCGGCGTCGCAGCAGCCGGGCCTCGGTGTCGTCCTTGTACGCCTTGCGCCCGATCACGGCGCCCGCGGCCAGCGAGAGCGGGTTGATGAGCGACATCCCGATGATGCCGGTGATGATGCCGACCATCAGGACGCCGCCGTAGGACCCCTTGAGGCCGATGTAGAACTTCTGCATGGCGCCGAGCCGGCCGGAGTCGAGGGTCGCGACCTCCCCGACGGTGTCGAGCACGTCACGCGTGTCGTCCACGTTGATGACGGGAAGGGCCACCTCGTCCTCGGTGAAGTGCCGTGCCACCTTCTCGGAGAGCCACGTCGCGCGCTCCTGCGTCCACACGAAGGTGTCGGTGACGGCCGCCGAGACGCGCTGCTCGAACCACTCGACGAACTGGTCCCAGACCGGGCCCGGATCGCCCTCGTCGATCGAGTCCTCCGCCTCCCGCTGGATCGAGCGCATTCGGTCGCGCAGGTCGTGCTCCATGTCGGCGATGAGATCGGTCACCCCGTCGTTCAGCGTGATCTGCCAGCGCGAGGAGATCCGGCGGAGCTCGTCGGCACGCCCCTTCGTCGCCTCCAGTTGCGCCACGATCTCAGGCGTCTTCTCGGGATTCTGGAGGGCGCTCAGCTCGGAGTCGATCGCGAGGCGCACGTGCTCGGTCGTGGACAGGAGGTCGCTCGCGGTGGATCGTCGCTGCAGGAGCTCCGCCTTGCCCACGATGTCCCGACGGAGGTAGGCGATGAGCTCGGGGAACCCGGATTCGGCGTTCAGCTCGGAGTCCGAGGATCCGACCGCGGTGAGCCGCAGGTGGGACGACACGGGGAACTGCAGGATGGTCGGGTCGATGGCCGCGAGGTGGGCGCGGTTCAGCTCCTCGACCTGGCGCCACTGCGG
>CAWDJA010000026.1:0-99391 GCA_963802485.1 uncultured Actinomycetota bacterium | reverse complement strand
CTCGGGTGGCACGCCCACGTGGATGAACTCCTCCAGGCCGCCCCCCGGCGGCGACCACCCCGAGCGCGCCGTACTCGGCGTCGACCAGCTCGACGGCGGCGTGCACGATGCGCTCGAGCACCATCGGCAGCTCGATCGGCTCGACGACGGCCTGCGTCGCCCTGAGCAGGGCGCGAAGCCGCCCCTGCGTGTGCATGACCTCGCCCGCGCGCTCCACGAGCTCCTCGAGCGCCCGGTCGAGTTCCGACCTCGGATGATCGGGGAAGGACAGCGGTGATTGCTCGGCCATGTCACCTCCGCCCCGGGGATGTCGGCAGGCTACCACCGCCGTACGGCGCCCACGAGGGACCGGACGGCGCACCTCGGGCGGGACCTATGGCCCGTGATCCGTCGTGCACGACCGGCAGGCTGGAACCGTTCAATCCATGGCCCGGCGACTGCCGGCCGACTCGTGGGGGTGGTCGAGCATGCCCAGCCGGATCCTCGTCGGGATCGACGGTTCGCTGGCGAGCCGCGCGGCGGTCTCGTGGGCGCTCGAGCGGGCGCGGAGCATCCGCACCGGCGTCGTGCTGCTGATCGTCGTCGACGACGAGTGGGGCGCGATCGGCGAACGCGACCTCGGCGAGCTCCGAGCCACGGCCGAAGGCGTCGCGGTGCGAGAGCTGGAGTTCGCCCGCGAGCGGGCGGGCTCGGTCGAGGTCACGGCGGCGATCGCCGTCGGTGCGCCCATGCTCGTGCTGGCGTCCGAGGCATCCGCATTCGAGTCCGTGGTCATCGGCACCCACAAGGTCGGGACGTTCCACGGCCACGCGCTGGGGTCTCGCGGGCTGCAGCTCGCCGCCGTCTCGCCGGTGCCGACGGCGGTCGTGCCGGTCGACGCGTCGCATGGGCGCAGTGGTGTCGCGGTCGGCGTAGGCGGCCCGCCGGGTTGGACGGACGTGGTCAGGTTCGCCATGCGCGAGGCGCTGCGCCTCGAGGAGCGCCTGATGCTCGTCCGCGCCGAAGGGCCGACGGCCGTCGAGGAGCAGGCGGTGCTGCGGATCGTCTGGGACCTCCCGGAGGCGTCCGATCTCTCCGACGACATCGTCGTGCGTCGGTCGACGGCGCCTCCGGGCGAGACGCTGGCGGGGGTCTCCCGACGCGCCGTGCTCACCGTCAGCGGCCGGCCGACGGCTCCCGGGGCGCGTGGATTCCGTCCGCTCGGTCGCACGAACGGCGATCTCCTGATGAACGCCGGCGGACCGGTCGTCATCGTGCCGTTCGAATCGGCAGCGGAGCGCCCGATGCGGCCGCTCCGTCGCTCGTCCCCGGTCCGCGTCGATGACGCCGGGAGTGAGGGGGAGGCGCATCTGAGCGCGACGCGCGGCCGCGCGATCCCCGCGCAGCACGACGCCTCGCTGTCAGGCGAGTGGTGCACACTGGAGCCGTGATCGCCGAGCATGCGCTGACCTGGAGCCCGCGGCATCCGACCGACCTGCTGCAGACCATCGGCGCGCTCCGGCGCGGGGGCGGCGACCCCACCTACCACCGCGACGAGCGCGGGGCGGTGTGGCGCACCACGCGCACCGACGAGGGCGTCGCGACCCTGCGCTACACGCAGCCCGCGTCCGACGAGCTGCGCTGCGAGGGCTGGGGGCCGGGCGCCCGCGCCGGCGTCGCCGCGGCACCCGAGCTGCTCGGCGAACGCGACGATCCGGGCGACTTCGAGCCGGGCATCCGACTGCTCGACGACGCGCACCGACGCAACCCGGGGCTGCGCATCCCGCGCACCGGCCGGGTCTTCGAGGCCCTCGCGCCGGCGATCCTCGAGCAGAAGGTGATCACGCTGCAGGCGCACGACTCGTGGCGACGGCTCGTCTGGCGGTTCGGCGACGCCGCTCCGGGGCCGACCCCACGCAAGATGCGCGTGGCCCCGTCGCCCGAGCGGTGGGCGTCGATCCCCACGTGGGAGTGGCACACCGCGGGCGTCGACCCGCGTCGCGCCCGCACGATCGTGAACGCCGCGCGGTACGCAGCCCGCCTCGAGGAGGCGGTCGGCATGAGCCCCGCGGATGCCGCGACTCGCCTCACCCTCATGCCGGGTGTCGGCGCGTGGACCGCCGCCGAGGTCGCCCAGCGCGCGCTCGGCGACGCCGACGCGCTCTCGGTGGGCGACTACCACCTGTCGAACTACGTGGGCCACGCGCTCTGGGGCCGCGACATGACCGATGACGAGATGCTCGTGGCGATGGCGCCGTGGGCGGGGCACCGCTATCGCGTGGTGCGCCTGCTCGGCGCGGCGGGCGTGCGCGGACGGCCGCGGCGGGGGCCGCGCATGTCGTTCGTCGACCACCGCGCGATCTGAGCGGGCTCCGAAATCAGGCGACGGCCGAGCCGTCGCGCGCAGTCTCGGCGTCGCCGAGCGAGCGGCGTGCGAGCCCCCACTCGGTGAGCGGCTGGAGCAGTTCGATGAGCCGCAGGCCGTCGGTGCTCGGGGTGTAGCTGATCGTCACGGGCGTGGTCGCGCGCACGTGCCGCTCGATGAGCCCCTCGGCCTCGAGCTCGCGCAGGCGGGCGGCGAGCAGGCGGTCGGAGATGCCGGTGACCGCGGCGCGGTACTCCGAGAAGCGGCGCGCGCCGCGCACGCCGGCGAGGAGGATGGCCGCGTTCCACTTGCGCCCCGCGAACTCCACCGTCGTCGCGAACCGGCGGCAGGCCGCCTCGTCGATGTGCCCGAGTTCCTCGAGTCGTTCGTTTGCGGGTGTGCGCATGAGACCTCCATCACTCACTCCAAGTAAGCGACTAACCCCCTCCGTGCATTCCCGATCGCGCTGGGCGAGCATGGAGGCATCCATTCGCACGAACCGATCGGAGCAGGATGCACTACGGCCACGAGCTGCAGTTCGGCACCTTCATCACCCCGACGAACGACCCGCCGCAGGCGGCCGTGCGCCTCGCCGAACTGGCCGAGGCATCCGGCTACGACCTCGTCACGTTCCAGGACCACCCCTACCAGCCTCGATTCCACGACACGTCGACGCTGCTGACGTGGGTCGCGGCCCGCACCGAGCGCGTCCACCTCGCGGCCAACGTCGCCAACCTGCCGCTGCGCCCGCCCGCGGTCCTCGCGCGGGCCGCCGCCAGCCTCGACCTGCTCAGCGGCGGTCGCTTCGAGCTCGGGCTCGGCGCCGGCGGCTTCTGGGACGCGATCGACGCCATGGGCGGCCGCCGCCTCACGCCCGGCCAGGCCGTCGACGCGCTCTCGGAGGCGATCGACGTCATCCGCGGGGTCTGGGACCAGGGCGAGCGAGCGCGGTTCGAGGTCGACGGCGAGTACTACCACGTCAGCGGCGCGAAGCGCGGCCCCGCCCCCGCGCACAACATCCCGATCTGGATCGGCGCGCTCAAGCCCCGGATGCTGCGGCTCATCGGGCGCAAGGGCGACGGCTGGCTGCCGTCGCTGGCCTACCTGAAGCCCGGCGACCTCGCCGCGGGCAACCGCACGATCGACGAGTCCGCGCTCGCCGCCGGACGCGACCCGCGCGAGATCCGTCGCCTCTGAACATCGGCGGCCGGTTCTCGGCGGCGGCGGGGGCGGGTTCCTCGACGGCCCGGCAGCCCAGTGGGTCGAGCAGCTGCTGCCGCTCGTCGTCGACGACGGCATCGGCACGTTCATCCTCGCGAGCGACGACCCCGCCACGATGCAGCACTTCGCGGCCGAGGTCGCGCCGGCGCTGCGCGAGGCGGTCGCGCGCGAGCTCAGGCACGCGGATGCCGCGACCGTCGCCGCTCCCACCTGGGTCGGTCGCAGCTCCGCGGTGCGCGCGAAGCGCCGCGACGGGCATCGACTACGACGCACTGCCCGGTCGCTCGCGGCGCACGCGGTCGAGCCCGGCGACGCCGGGTACGCCCGCGTGAAGTCCACCTACATGCGCGGCGGGTCGCCCGGGCTCGTGCTGCGCCCCGGCGACGCGGAGGAGGTCGCGCAGGCGATCGCCTTCGCCCGCGCGAACCCCGCCGTGCCGCTCGGCGTCCGCAGCGGCGGCCACGGCATCAGCGGCCGGTCCACGAACGACGGCGGCATCGTCATCGACCTCGGCCGGCTCGACGCGATGGAGGTGCTCGACGAGCCGCGCCGCCTCGTGCGCATCGGCGCCGGGGCCCGCTGGAAGGACGTCGCCGCGTTCCTCGCGCCGCACGGCTGGGCGCTGAGCTCGGGCGACTACGGCGGCGTCGGCGTCGGCGGCCTCGCCACGGCGGGCGGCATCGGGTGGCTCGTGCGCGAGCACGGGCTCACGATCGACCACGTGCGCGCCGTCGAGCTGGTGCTCGCCGACGGCTCGCATCGTGCGAGCGGATGCCACGCGGCATCCGGAGCTCTTCTGGGCCGTTCGCGGCGCCGGCGCGAACTTGGGCATCGTCACGGCGTTCGAGTTCGAGGTGGACGAGGTCGGCGACCTCGGGTTCGCGCGCCTCACGTTCGAGGCGAGCGACACCGAGGGGTTCCTGCAGGCGTGGGGCGACTGGGTGGTCGACGCGCCCCGCGACCTCACCAGCTTCCTCATCATGGGCGGCTCGCGACCGGGCGAGCCGCGCGTCGCGCAGGTCATGGCGGCCGTCGACTCCGACGATCCCGAGACGGTGCTCGCGCGGCTGCAGCCGCTCGCCGAGGTCGCGCCGCTCATCGGGCAGGACGTCCGCATCACGAGCTATCGCGCGGTCATCTCGAACTCCGACGACGCCGCGCACGCCGCCGAGGGGGAGCCGACCGCGCGGTCGGGGCTCATCGGCCGCATCACGCCCGAGTTCGCCCGCGACGCGGCACGGTTCCTCGACAGCGGGGCGACCTACTTCTTCCAGCTGCGCGCGGTCGGCGGCGCCGTGCACGACGTGCCGGCGGAGGCAACGGCGTTCGCGCACCGCTCGTCGGAGTTCAGCGTCGTCGCGTTCGGGTCGAGCCGCCAGCAGACGTCGGAGCGGTGGCGCGAGCTCATCGGTCCGCACCTCGACGGCGCCTACCTGAGCTTCGACACCGAGCAGGGCGACGAGCAGGTGGAGGCCGCGTTCCCGCCCGCGACGCTCGCGCGGCTCCGCGCGATCAAGGCGCAGGTCGACCCCGACAACGTGTTCCGCGACAACGCGAACGTGCGTCCGGCGTAGGTACGTCACGCCTCCGCGAACAGCAGCGCCAGCAACTGGATGCCGATCGCGCTGGCGACGAACCGGTGGCGCCGGTTGCTCGTGAGCCGCGCCACCCAGTCGAAGAGGCCCAGGTCGACGATCTCGACGAAGTCGCCCGACGCGGTGTGCACCCCGTACCCGACCCGGAGGCCGTGGTAGTAGTCCGACGCCAGCGGCTCGGTGCGCACGTCGACGTCGGGCTGCGCCGAACCGAGCGCCCCGACGACACGCTCCGCGAGTGCCGGAGCGGTGCCGTCGGAGCGCACGATCGCCGCCGGACGCTCCCAGTGCACGGCGCGTGTCAGCCCGGCCATGTCGAGCATGCGCCGGTACGCCTCCAGCTGGCGACGACGGCCGCGACCTCGAACCCGTCGTCGGCGAGGCCGGGCCCCGCATCGGCGAGCACGAACAGCCGGAAGTGCTGGGTGCGCCCGGGCTCTCGCCCCGTCGGCTGCATCCGCAGCACCTGATGGGTCGTGCAGAGGCGCACATGCGCCGACGGATCCGCGCGCAGCCGGCGAGCGCTCTCGAGGGCGAGCACGTTCGTCGGGTCGGACACGACCTCGGAGGAGCGGATCGTCGAGAGCGTGCGGTCCTGGGAGGTCGGGCCAGGACGGAGGTCGATCCGAGCGGCGTCACCGGCGACAGCAGCAGTCCCTCGTACCCCTCCGCGGCGTCGAGCGCGAGCGTGTCGTAGGCCACGCTCGTCCGGAGGTCGACGGGACTCGGGCCGACCGTGGCATCCGTCGACCATCGCGCCAGCAGGTCGGCCGGGCGGCGACGTGCGGCCTCGTCGCGGCACCCGCGAGCAGCTCGCCGCGGCGGTCGCTCGGGATGGGGCGTCGCTTCCGCGTCTGCTCGTCCATCGACCCATGATGCCGCGACGTGCGGCCGCACGCCATCAGGCGCCGAGCAGCGCGTCGAGCCGCGGGTGCAGGTGCCGGGTGCCCAGCACGGATGCCGCGTGCCGCGCCCCGGCGCGCAGCGCTTCGGGCAGCGGCGACCCCGCGAGCGTCGCGTCGAGCACGCCGGCCATGAACGCGTCGCCCGCGCCGTTCGTGTCGCGCACGTCGGCGGGCTCCGCCGCGACCTCGTGCCGCGTCATCCGCTCGTCGATCGCGACGGCGCCGTCGGCTCCGAGCGTGCACACGACGAGCGACGCGCCGCCCTCGATGCAGCGCTCCATGAACGGGAACGGGTCGTCGCCGATGCGGTCGGCGTTCATGAAGATCACGTCGGCGGCCTCGATGAAGGGACGGTGGAACTCGGCCTCGCCGTCGTAGTCGTGGATGTCGGTCCAGATCGGGCGGCCCGTGGCGCGCGCCGCTTCGATGAGGTCGAGCGCGACCGGGGCGAGGTCGAGCACGATCGCCGCGGCCTCCGCCATCGCCGCGACGGCCGCGGAGGCCGGGCCGCCCTCGCGGACCTGCGGCGTCGCGACGTACAGCGAGACGCGCTCGCCGGCCGGGGTCATCAGGTTGAGGTGCCGCTCGGTCGTGCCGCCGTCGCCCTCGATCAGCTCGATGCCCGCCTCGGTGAGCAGCGCGCGCACGCGCTCACCCTCGACGTCGCCGCCGATCAGCGCGTGCAGCACCGTCGGGCCGCCGAAGCCGGCGAGCCCGAGCGCCTTGCCGGCCGAGGTCCCGCCGAGCGTCTCGTACTCGTCGAGCGCGAACTGCATGTGCGGCACCGGCTCGGGCAGGCGGTCGAGCAGACGATGCGGTTCCACGAGGCGGGGCCCGCGATGAAGACGTGGTCGGTCATCTCGACCATTCTGGCGGTAGACGGAGCTGGCCCGCGAAGCTGCCGCGCATCCACCCGGCGGAGCCAAGCGGCACGACTACCCGGCGGGCCGCTGCGCGGCGTGCGAGCCCCCACTCGGTGAGCGGCTGGAGCAGTTCGATGAGCCGCAGGCCGTCGGTGCTCGGGGTGTAGCTGATCGTCACGGGCGTCGTCGCGCGCACGTGCCGCTCGATGAGCCCCTCGGCCTCGAGCTCGCGCAGGCGGGCGGCGAGCAGGCGGTCGGAGATGCCGGTGACCGCGGCGCGGTACTCCGAGAAGCGGCGCGCGCCACGCACGCCGGCGAGGAGGATGGCCGCGTTCCACTTGCGCCCCGCGAACTCCACCGTCGTCGCGAATCGGCGGCAGGCCGCCTCGTCGATGTGCCCGAGTTCCTCGAGTCGTTCGTTCGCGTGTGCGCATGAGACCTCGATCACTCACTTCACGTAAGCGACTAACCCCCTCCGTGCATTCCCGATCGCGCTGGGCGAGCATGGAGGCATCCATTCGCACGAACCGATCGGAGCAGGATGCACTACGGCCACGAGCTGCAGTTCGGCACCTTCATCACCCCGACGAACGACCCGCCGCAGGCGGCCGTGCGCCTCGCCGAGCTGGCCGAGGCATCCGGCTACGACCTCGTCACGTTCCAGGACCACCCCTACCAGCCTCGATTCCACGACACGTCGACGCTGTTCACGTGGGTCGCGGCGCGCACCGAGCGCGTCCACCTCGCGGCCAACGTCGCCAACCTGCCGCTGCGCCCGCCCGCGGTCCTCGCGCGGGCAGCCGCCAGCCTCGACCTGCTCAGCGGCGGTCGCTTCGAGCTCGGACTCGGCGCCGGCGGCTTCTGGGATGCGATCGACGCCATGGGCGGCCGCCGCCTCACGCCCGGCCAGGCCGTCGACGCCCTCTCGGAGGCGATCGACGTCATCCGCGGGGTCTGGGACCAGGGCGAGCGCGCACGGTTCGAGGTCGACGGCGAGTACTACCACGTCAGCGGCGCGAAGCGCGGGCCCGCCCCCGCGCACAACATCCCGATCTGGATCGGCGCGCTCAAGCCCCGGATGCTGCGGCTCATCGGGCGCAAGGGCGACGGCTGGCTGCCGTCGCTGGCCTACCTGAAGCCCGGCGACCTCGCCGCGGGCAACCGCACGATCGACGAGTCCGCGCTCGCCGCCGGACGCGACCCGCGCGAGATCCGCCGCCTGGTGAACATCGGCGGCCGCTTCTCGTCGGGCGGCGGGGGCGGGTTCCTCGACGGCCCGGCAGCCCAGTGGGTCGAGCAGCTGCTGCCGTACGTCATCGACGACGGCGTCGGCACGTTCATCCTCGCGAGCGACGACCCCGCCACGATGCAGCACTTCGCGGCCGAGGTCGCGCCGGCCCTGCGCGAGGCGGTCGCGCGCGAGCTCAGGCACACGGATGCCGCGACCGTCGCCGCTCCCACCTGGGTCGGTCGCAGCTCCGCGGTGCGCGCGAAGCGCCGCACGGGCATCGACTACGACGCACTGCCCGTGTCGCTCACGGCGCACGCGGTCGAGCCCGGCGACGCCGGGTACGCCCGGGTGAAGTCCACGTACATGCGGGGCGGGTCGCCCGGGCTCGTGCTGCGCCCCGGCGACGCGGAGGAGGTCGCGCAGGCGATCGCCTTCGCCCGCGCGAACCCCACCGTGCCGCTCGGCGTGCGCAGCGGCGGCCACGGCATCAGCGGCCGGTCAACGAACGACGGCGGCATCGTCATCGACCTCGGCCGGCTCGACGCCATGGAGGTCCTCGACGCGTCGCGCCGACTCGTGCGCATCGGCGCGGGGGCCCGCTGGAAGGACGTCGCCGCGTTCCTGGCGCCGCACGGATGGGCGCTGAGCTCGGGCGACTACGGCGGCGTCGGCGTCGGCGGCCTCGCCACCGCGGGCGGCATCGGGTGGCTCGTGCGCGAGCACGGGCTCACGATCGACCACGTGCGCGCCGTCGAGGTGGTGCTCGCCGACGGCCGCATCGTGCGGGCGGATGCCACGCGGCATCCGGACCTCTTCTGGGCCGTTCGCGGCGCCGGCGCGAACGTGGGCATCGTCACGGCGTTCGAGTTCGAGGTGGACGAGGTCGGCGACCTCGGGTTCGCCCGCCTCACGTTCGAGGCGAGCGACACCGAGGGGTTCCTGCAGGCGTGGGGCGACTGGGTGGTCGACGCGCCCCGCGACCTCACGAGCTTCCTCATCATGGGCGGTTCGCGACCCGGCGAGCCGCGCGTCGCGCAGGTCATGGCGGCCATCGACTCCGACGATCCCGAGACGGTGCTGTCGCGGTTGCAGCCGCTCGCCGAGGCCGCGCCGCTCATCGGGCAGGACGTCCGCATCACGAGCTATCGCGCGGTCATCTCGAACTCCGACGACGCCGCGCACGCCGCGGAGGGGGAGCCGACCGCGCGGTCGGGGCTCATCGGCCGCATCACGCCCGAGTTCGCCCGCGACGCGGCACGGTTCCTCGACAGCGGGGCGACGTACTTCTTCCAGCTGCGCGCGGTCGGCGGCGCCGTGCACGACGTGCCCGCCGAGGCCACGGCGTTCGCGCACCGCTCGTCGGAGTTCAGCGTCGTCGCCTTCGGGTCGAGCCGCCAGCAGACGTCGGACCGATGGCGCGAGCTCATCGGTCCGCACCTCGACGGCGCCTACCTGAGCTTCGACACCGAGCAGGGCGACGAGCAGGTGGAGGCCGCGTTCCCGCCTGCGACGCTCGCCAGGCTCCGAGCGATCAAGGCGCAGGTCGACCCCGACAACGTGTTCCGAGACAACGCGAACGTGCGCCCGGCGTAGGGCGTGCGGGTGGCCGCCCGGGTCGGGGCGGTCACGACCATCACGCCTCCGGTCACGACGACTCACGCCTCCGCGAACAGCAGCGCCAGCAACTGGATGCCGATCGCGCTGGCGACGAACCGCTGGCGCCGGTTGCTCGTGAGCCGCGCCACCCAGTCGAAGAGGCCCAGGTCGACGATCTCGACGAAGTCGCCCGACGCGGTGTGCACCCCGTACCCGACGCGGAGGCCGTGGTAGTAGTCCGAGGCCAGCGGTTCTGTGCGCACGTCGACGTCGGGCTGCGTCGACCCGAGCGCCCCGACGACGCGATCCGCGAGTGCCGGAGCAGTGCCGTCGGAGCGCACGATGGCCGCCGGACGCTCCCAGTGCACGGCCCGTGTCAGCCCGGCCGTGTCGAGCATGCGCCGGTAGGCCTCGAGCTGGGCGACGACGGCCGCGACCTCGAACCCGTCGTCGGGCAGGCCGGGCCCGGCATCGGCCATGACGAACAGCCGGAAGTGCTGCGTACGCCCCGGCCCTCGCGCCGTCGGCTGCATCCGCAGCACCTGATGGGTCGTGCACAGCCGGACGTGCGCCGACGGATCCGCGCGCAGCCGGCGACCGCTCTCGAGGGCGAGCACGTTCGTCGGGTCGGACACGACCTCGGAGGCCCGGATCGTCGAGAGCGTGCGGTCCTGGGAGGTCGGCGCCAGGACGGACGTCGATCCGAGCGGCGTCACCGGCGAGAGCAGGAGTCCCTCGTACCCCTCGGCGGCGTCGAGCGCGAGCGCGTCGTAGGCCACGCTCGTACGGAGGTCGACGGGGCTCGGGCCCACCGTGGCATCCGTCGACCAACGCGCGAGCAGGTCGGCCGGGCGGCGCCGCGCCGCCTCGTCGCGGGCACTCGCGAGCAGCTCGCCGCGGCGGTCGCTCGGGATGGGGCGTCGCTTTCGCGTCAGCTCGTCCATCGACCCATGATGCCGCGACGTGCGGCCGCGCGCCATCAGGCGCCGAGCAGCGCGTCCAGCCGCGGGTGCAGGTGCCGGGTGCCCAGCACGGATGCCGCGTGCCGCGCCCCGGCGCCCAGCGCATCGGGCAGCGGCGACCCCGCGAGCGTCGCGTCGAGCACGCCCGCCATGAACGCGTCGCCCGCGCCGTTGGTGTCGCGCACGTCGGCGGGTTCCGCCGCGACCTCGTGTCGCCTCATCCGCTCGTCGATCGCGACGGCGCCGTCCGCTCCGAGCGTGCACACCACGAGCGACGCACCGCCATCGATGCAGCGCTCCATGAACGGGAACGGGTCGTCGCCGATGCGGTCGGCGTTCATGAAGATCACGTCGGCGGCCTCGATGAAGGGGCGGTGGAACTCCGCCTCGCCGTCGTAGTCGTGGATGTCGGTCCAGATCGGGCGGCCGGTGGCGCGCGCCGCGGCGATGAGGCCGAGCGCGATGGGGGCGAGGTCGAGCACGATCGCCGCGGCATCCGCCATCGACGCGACGGCCGCGGCGGCCGCACCGCCCTCGCGGACCTGCGGTGTCGCGACGTACAGCGAGACCCGCTCGCCCGCCGGGGTCATGAGGTTGAGGTGCCGCTCGGTGGTGCCGCCGTCGCCCTCGATCAACTCGATGCCCGCCTCGGTGAGCAGCGCGCGCACGCGTTCACCCTCGACGTCGCCGCCGATCAGCGCGTGCAGCACCGTCGGGCGGCCGAGGCCGACGAGCCCGAGCGCCTTGCCGGCCGAGGTCGCGCCGAGCGTCTCGTACTCGTCGAGCGCGAACTGCATGTGCGGCACCGGCTCGGGCAGGTGGTCGAGCAGCACGATGCGGTTCCACGAGGCGGGCCCGGCGATGAAGACGTGATCGGTCATCCGCTCATTCTGGCGGTGATCCGGGCCCTGCGTCCGTCAGGGCCGTCGGCCGTGGCTCAGCCCATCCCGATCGGCTGCGGTCGGCGGCCCGCGGCGCCTGCGTGCGACAGGATGAGGGCATGAACGCGACGAGCTGGCCGACGGATGCCGCTGAGCTGCTGCCCGACGACGGCTACGCCGGCACGCTGGTCGGGCGCGCATGGGTGCCGGATGCCGGTGGACCGAGCGTCGTGGCGATCCGGGCGTCGGGCGTCGTCGACGTGTCGGCGACGTTCCCGACCATGCGCGCGCTCACCGAGTCGGCCGACCCGGCGGCGGCCGTCGCGGCGGCGACCGGCCCGGTGCTCGGGGCCTCGGCGATCTCGTCGCGAACACGCCGCCCGAGCAGCGCCACGCCGATCGCCCGTGGCTGCTCTCGCCGATCGACCTGCACGTGGTGAAGGCCGCGGGCGTCACCTTCCCCGTGTCGATGCTCGAGCGGGTGATCGAGGAGCGCGCGCGCGGCGATCAGGAGGCCGCCGGCGCCATCCGCGCCGAGATCCAGGCGGCGATCGGCGGCTCCCTCGACACCCTGCGGCCCGGCTCGGCCGAGGCCTCCGACCTCAAGGCGTTCCTCCTCGACCGCGGCTGGTGGAGCCAGTACCTCGAGGTCGGGCATCGGCCCCGACGCCGAGGTCTTCACCAAGGCGCCCGTGCTCTCGACGGTCGGTGCCTGCGTCGACGTCGGCGTGCTCTCGCCGTCGGCAGTGGAACAACCCCGAGCCCGAGGTCGTGCTCGTCGTGGCATCCGACGGCCGCATCGTCGGCGCGAGCCTCGGCAACGACGTCAACCTGCGCGACGTCGAGGGGCGCAGCGCGCTGCTGCTCGGCAAGGCCAAGGACAACAACGCGTCGGCCGCGATCGGCCCGTTCCTCCGCCTCTTCGACGCGGGCTACGACCTCGATGCGCTGCGGTCCTCGGTGGTCACGCTCTCGGTCGCGGGAGACGACGGGTACCGGCTCGAGGGCACGAGCGAGCTGGCGCGCATCAGCCGCGATCCGGCCGAGCTCGTCGCGCAGGTGATCGGCCCCCACCACCGGTATCCCGACGGATTCGCGCTCTACCTCGGCACGATGTTCGCCCCCGTCGACGACCGCGACGAGCCCGGACGTGGATTCACCCATCACGACGGCGACCTCGTGCGCATCGCCGAGCCGCGGCTCGGCACCCTCGTCAACCGCGTGCGATCGAGCGAGTCCGCGGAGCCGTGGGCCTTCGGCATCGACGACCTCTACCGGTCGCTCGCCTCGCGCGGCCTGCTGCACTGACGGCGTAGCGGCTCAGGGACACCCCGAGGCCGGTGCCGCACCCGTCTGCGTCGTCGGCCCCTACTCGAGCCACTCCGTCTCGAACGTCGGGTTCGCGTGGATGTTCGTCGACACGAACGGCTCGCCGCCGATCACCGCGAACTTGTGCGGCGTGAGCGCGGGAACCACGAGCACCTGGCCGCCGACCGCCTCGATCCGCTCGTCGGCGACCGTGAAGAGCGCGCGGCCGTGGCGCACCACGAACGTCTCGGTGTAGGGGTGCTGGTGCAGGCGAGGCCCTGCGCCGTCCCGCGACGAGTAGACGAAGATCAGCGACACCTGCGAGCCGATCGTCACGCCCTCGACCTGGTCGTTCCAGTCCTGGTCGTCGGTCGCGCCATCCGGTCGCTCGTATGCGAGCACCATCGTGTTCCTCCTCGTCGTCGAGCCGAACGCGCGGCCACGATAACGCGCGCATGCGGATGCCGCCACCGGCACGTCGGTCGTGCCCGCCGGCGCCGAGGTGTGCGCGATGCTGTCGCCGGCACCCCTTCTGTGGTGGGATGACCGCATGGGGGCGAGCGTCGCGAGTGCAACCGGCCTGAGCACGGCCGAGGTCGCGGAGCGCATCGCGCGCGGCGAGACCAACGCGTTCGAGAGTCCCACGAGCCGGAGCGCATGGAGCATCATCCGCGCCAATGTGTTCACCCTCTTCAACGCGATCATCGCGGCGTGCTTCCTCGTGCTGCTGCTCATCGGCCGCTGGCAGGACGCGCTCTTCGGCGTCAGCGCGATCGCGAACACGATCATCGGCTCGGTGCAGGAGTTCCGCGCGAAGCGCTCGCTCGACAAGCTCGCACTCATGCACGCGCCGCACGCGCGGGTGCTCCGCGACGGGGGCGAGCAGGAGATCGCCATCGCCGACGTGGTGCTCGGCGACACCCTCGTGCTGCGCGCGGGCGACCAGGTCGGGGCGGATGCCTCGGTCGCGACGTCCGAACGGCTGCAGCTCGACGAGTCCATGCTCACGGGCGAGTCCGATCCGGTCGACAAGGCCCCCGGCGACGCCGTGCTCTCGGGGTCGATCGTGATCGGCGGAGGCGGCACCGCGATCGTCGACAAGGTCGGCGCGGACTCGTTCGCGAACAAGCTCTCGAGCGAGGCCAAGCAGTTCTCGCTCGTGGCATCCGAGTTGCGCAGCTCGATCAACCGGGTGCTCGGCTGGGTGGCGTGGATCATCGGGCCGATCAGCCTGCTGGTGCTGAACGCGCAGATGGTCGCCGCAGGCGGATGGCCCGAGGCGATCGAGGACGGCTCGTGGCAGGATGCCGCGGTCGCGACGATCGCGTCGGTCGTCGCGATGATCCCGCTCGGCCTCGTGCTCATGACGAGCATCACGTTCGCGGTGGGCGCCGTGAAGCTGGCCAACCGCAAGGTGCTCGTGCAGGAGCTGCCCGCCGTCGAGGGCCTCGCGCGTGTCGACCTCATCTGCCTCGACAAGACGGGCACGCTCACCGAGGGCGACATCGTGTTCGACGACGCGCACGCCCTCGTCGCGGCGCCGCCCGACGGATGGACCGACGTGCTCGCCTGGTACGGCGCGGAGCCCGAGGCGAACGCGACGGCACGATGCCTCGTCGAGCCGTATCCCGTGCAGCGCGTGCTCGAGCCCGAGGCGCGCATCGCGTTCTCGTCGGCGCGCAAGTGGAGTGCGGTCGGCTTCCCGGGCGCCGGCACGTGGGTGCTCGGCGGCCCCGAGATGGTCTTCGCGGCATCCGTCGACGGCTCGGATGCCGCGGTCGACCTGCGCGACCGGGCCGCCGAGCTCGCGGCGACCGGCCGGCGCACCCTCGTGCTCGCCTACAGCCCCGAGGAGCTCACGCAGGAGCGCGCCGACGCCGAACGCCTGCCCGCCTCGCTCACCGCCGTGACCCTGCTGACGTTCCGCGAGAGCGTGCGCCCCGACGCGAAGGAGACCCTCGAGTACTTCGCCGAGCAGGGCGTCGCCGTGCGCATCATCTCGGGCGACAACCCGCAGACCGTCGCGGCGATCGCCCGGGAGGTGGGCGTGGACGCCCCGTCGGGGTTCGACGCGCGCGAGCTGCCCGCCGACCTCGACGAGCTCGGCGAGGCGCTCGAGGAGCACGTCGTGTTCGGCCGGGTGACGCCGTCGCAGAAGAAGGACATCGTCACCGCCCTGCAGCGACGCGGCCACACGGTGGCGATGACGGGCGACGGCGTCAACGACGCGCTGGCGATCAAGGAGGCCGACATCGGCATCGCCATGGACTCGGGCTCGGCCGCGACGAAGGCGGTGGCCCGGATCGTGCTGCTCGACGGCCGGTTCTCGCAGCTCCCCGGCGTCGTGGCCGAGGGCCGCCAGGTCATCGCGAACATCGAGCGCGTCTCGATGCTGTTCCTCACCAAGACCGCCTACGCCACCGCGCTCGCGGTGCTGTTCGGCGTCATGCTGCTGCCGTTCCCCTTCCTCCCGCGGCAGCTCTCGGTGGTCGACGGGCTCACGATCGGCCTCCCGTCGTTCTTCCTCGCCCTCATGCCGAACCGCCGCCGCTACGTGCCGGGCTTCCTGCGGCGCTCGCTCAGCTTCGCGATCCCGGCCGGCATCATCATCGCGCTGGTGCTCGCGCTCTACAGCCGCATGGCGACCGATGCGGGGATCCCGCAGGACGAGCTGCGCACCGGATCGACGATGATCCTCACGATCGTCGGCCTCTGGGTGCTCATCGTGCTCTCACGGCCCATCGACGGCTGGAAGATCCTCATCATCGGCTCGATGATGCTCGGGCTGGTCCTCGTCTACGCGGTCCCGTTCATCTCGGACTTCCTGCAGTTCACCGACCCGTCGCTGACGACCGCGCTGCTCGTGATCGGGTCGTCCGTCGTCGCGATCGCCGGCATCGAGGTGGTGCGCTTCGTGCACCGGCGCGCGGTCGCGCGCATGACGTTCGTGCCCGCACCCGCGCTCGCCGCCGCCGTCAGGCAGCAGGAAGCGTCCGCGCCCGGCGGAAGAACTCGGCCGACCGCCCAGCCCACAGCGCGAGGATGATGAGCGCGGTCACGACCGCGCCGATGCCGAACGACCACCACGCGCCGCCGTCGCCCGGCGCGGCGATGAGGTCGATGACGTCGACGATGGTCGAGAGCGCCACGAGTGCCGTCACGAAGATGCGCGCGATGTTGCGTCCACGCGTCAGGCCCGACGCCATGGCGATGGTCAGCAGCCCGATGAGGATCATCCCCGTGCCCCAGAGCGTGACCGGGAGCGCGTCACCCGACGCGCGAACCGAGTCGTCGTAGCGGAGCAGGATCAGCAGCACGCCGGCGACGATGTCGACGACGCCCGAGATGTAGGCGAGCACCACGACGACGATCACCCGCTTCGGCGGACGCAGCCCCGTGGCCTCGTCGCTCATCCCGGCCCCCTCCCGACGCGCACCGCAGCGCTGGCTCCAGCATACGAGCGAGGACCCGCGCCCGCTGGGCTAGCATGACGCCAGGGTTTCGCTGCCGGCTGGAGGACGAAGTGACGGACGGCGGGTCGCTCGCGATCGATGCGGGCCAGTCGGGCATCAAGGTGCGCCACGCGGATGCCGCGG
The DNA here is from genome assembly GCA_963802485.1 of uncultured Actinomycetota bacterium. Taxonomy (GTDB): domain Bacteria; phylum Actinomycetota; class Actinomycetes; order Actinomycetales; family Microbacteriaceae; genus Agromyces. The sequence goes on along the minus strand of CAWDJA010000026.1, from coordinate 82,889 downwards.
GGGCCAGCGAGTGGGCCGGCCCGGGCATCCGCACCGACCTGCCGCTGCTGCCGCAGCTCGCCCGTGTCATGGAGGACGCGGTCGAGGCGGGCCGCTCGTTCGACGAGGTCGGACTGGGCGTCTCGGGCCTCACCTCGGACGAGGCGGACGCCGGCTACCTGCTCGCCGCCACCGCCCAGCACGGCGTTCGGGCCGTGCACCTCGCGCACGACTCCATCACCGCCTACCTCGGCGCGCTCGGCGATGATCGCGGTGCCGTGGTCGCCTCGGGCACCGGCGTGGTCACCCTCGCGGTCGGCCGCACCGAGCTGGCGCGGGTCGACGGGTGGGGGTACCTCCTCGGCGATGCGGGGAGCGGCTACTGGCTCGGGCGCGCCGCGCTCGACGCGGTGATGCGCGCGCACGACGGGCGCGGCGACGCGACGGCGCTCAGCGCGATCGCGCTGGCCGAGTTCCCCGACCTGGAGCACGCCTACATCGAGCTGCAGGCGGATCCGGGCCGTGTCGGGCGCATCGCCGCGTATGCGCGGCACGTCGCCGACGCGGCTGCCGCCGGCGATGCCGTCGCCCTGGTGATCGTGTCGGAGGCGGGGCGCGAGCTCGCGGCATCCGTGATCGCCGGCCTTCGACGCGTCGGTGAGGCGGATGCCGCGGCACCCAGGGTCCGCGCCGTCGGCGGTGTCTTCGGCGGCAGCGCCCTGACCGCGGCGTTCACCACCGCGGTGCTGGCGGGCGTGCCGTCGGCGGACATCCGGATCGGCGAGGCGCATCCGCTCGACGGGGCGGCGGCGCTGGCAGCGGTGGCGCCCACCAGCGCGCTCGCCGGTCACATCGCCACGGCGACCGTGGAGGCGGACTCGATCCGCTCTTGACCGCCTCTCGGCGGACCACTATATTTCGCCGTGTTGGGGGGCTTAGCCTGGTCGGCTTGCGTGGGGGAGCGTCGGCCGTCGGTTCTGCCGTGCACCCGTCGAGACGACGCACTCCAGCTCGCCACTGTGCTGAGCCGGCGATCGCGGGGCGCTCGCGTGTCTCCACCACCGTCGGACGCACCATCCGATTGGAGGAACGCATGAATGACCAATCAGAGCTCTCCCGCCCCCTCGATGCCGACGAGGTCGCCACGCTGGCTCCGGCGCCCGATTCCGACGCCGAGAGCCCGACCACGTCGCGATCCGAGCAGGGATCGGAGGCGACGGGCGAGGTCCACCGCCCCGGAGTCCTCTCATCCGTCCCTGCAGGGGCTGAGCAGGCCGACACCATCCCGAATCCGCGCAGCGTGAGTGAGGGGAGCTGACATGGCCATCTTCGTCCACAACGGAACGGCCTCGACGATGTACGTGGCCTTGGCGTACCACTCCCCGAACTGCGACGGTGACAACTGGGCGAAGAAGGGGTGGTGGCAGATCGGGCCCGGCGGACAGGCGACCATCCGCGGCGGCGCGTCGAACGGCGCCAAGTACTTCTGGTACGCCGAGAACGACGCCGGCATGCAATGGGCCGGGCCGTTCGTCACGAACCTGCCGGTCAGGGCGTTCGACTGGTGCTGGCGGACGTCGAGCACCGACAGCAGCCCGAAGGGGATGAGGATGCTCCTCGTTCCCGTCTCGAGCGTGAACCACTCGCTCGTGCTGCAGGCCTGACGGCCGCGCACCGCGTGCCGCGGCGAGCCGTATCGACTCGCCGCGCACACGGTCAGGCGCGCGTGAGGAACGCCTCGATGCGGTCGAGCGCGCCGACCCAGACCATGGTCGAGAAGAAGTCGCGGACCTCGGGGGTCGGGAAGCCGGTCTGCTCGACGGTGACGAGCGTTCCCGCGTCGATCGCCTCGAAGGTCACGACGACGTGCGTCGACATCGTCTGCCCGCTCGGGTCGCTGCCCGACGACTCGGTGACGAGCCGGTGCGGGCGGTCGATCTCGATGAACACCTGCTCCTCGCGGAACAGCGTGTCGCGGTTGGGCCCCCACACGGCGACCTGCTTGCCGCCGACCCGGAGGTCGACCTCGATCTCGACGATGCCCGGCTCCTCGTCGAGGATCGAGAACCAGATCTTCTGCTTCTCGGCGTCGGTGTAGGCGTCGAAGACCTCCTCGGGCGTCGCGGGGAGCTCCCGCGTCAACCGCAGTCCGATGGTCTCGCTCGTGTCGATCTCGCTCATGATTCCGTTCCCTTCCTGAGTGTGAAGTAGACCTGGAGGCCGTCGAGACGACGCTCCCAGAGTCGCTGGTAGTAGCTGATCCATGCCATGGCGTCGTCCAAACGCTCGGTGCCGAGCTGGACCTGGCGCACGCGCCCGACCTTCTCGGTGGTGACGAGGCCCGCGGCCTCGAGCACGTCCACGTGCTTTCGGATGCCGGTGAGCGTCATGCCCGAAGGCGCCGCGAGCTCGGTGATCGTCGCCGGCCCGTCGCCGAGCCGGGTCAGGATGCCGCGACGCGTCTCGTCGGCGAGGGCGGCGAACGCCCGATCGAGTGCCTGTTGCTGAACCATGTGGTTCAGTGTAGAACACTGAACCGAAAAGTTCAATGTTTACATCGTGTCGAGGATGCCCACCAGCTGCTCGAACGTGGTCGTCGGGTTCACGATCGCGAAGCGCGTGTTCGGGCGGCCGGCGTGCGAGCTCGGCGTCACGAACGCGCGCTGGTCGTCGAGCAGGCGCGCCGACCACGCGCTGTAGTCCTCGCGCGACCAGCCCTCGCGCTCGAACACGACGACCGAGAGCTGCGGGTCGCGCACGAGCCGCAGCCCGTCGCGGGACTCGATCTCGCGCGCGATGTCCTGGGCGAGCTGGATCGAGCTCGTGATCGCCGCACGATAGGCGCCGCCGCCGTACGTCGCGAGCGAGAACCACAACGGCAGCCCGCGGGCGCGGCGGGTGAGGTGCGCGGCGTAGTCGGAGGGGCTCCACTCGCTCGTCTCGGTGAGGGTGTCGAGGTACTCGGCGTGCTGCGTGTGCGCGCGGCGGCCGGTCTCGGGGTCGCGGTAGATCAGCGCGCACGCGTCGAACGGCGCGAAGAGCCACTTGTGCGGGTCGACGATCACCGAGTCGGCGTGCTCCACGCCCGCGAAGCGGTGTCGCGCCAGCGGCGAGAGCATCGCCGCGAGCCCGTAGGCGCCGTCGACGTGCAGCCAGAAGTCGAACTCCTCCTTGAGGGCGGCGATCGACGCGACGTCGTCGACGATGCCGAAGTTGGTCGAGCCGGCGGTGGCGACGACGGCGAACACGGATGCCCCGTGCTCCTCGAGCGCGGCGCGCACGGCGTCGCCGCGCAGCATCCCGTCGGCGCCGGGAGCGACCGGCACGACGTCGACGTCCATCACGCGTGCGGCGGACGCGATCGAGGAGTGCGCCTCGGCACTGCACACGACCTTCCAGCGGCCGGGGGCATCCGTGCCGGCCGTGCGCAGCGTGAAGCGCGCGTGCTCGCGCGCCGCGACCAGCGCCGAGAGGTTGCCGAGTGTGCCGCCCTGCACGAACACGCCGCCCGCGGTGGCCGGGAGCCCGAACTCGCCGGCGAGCCAGGCCAGCACCTCGTTCTCGGCGTAGACCGCTCCGGCCCCCTCGAGCCAGGAGCCGCCGTACACCGCGCTCGCCGAGACGACGAGGTCGAAGGCGGTCGCGGCCTTGGTCGGCGCGGTCGGGATGAACGACAGGTACTGCGGGTGGTCGGTGGTGATGCAGGCCGGAGCGAGCACGTGCTCGAACAGCGAGAGCGCGCGTGCGGCCCCGATGCCGGCCTCGCCGATCGCGCGGCCGGCGAGGCGATCGAGCTCGAACTCCGAGATCGGCTTGTCGAGCGGGTTGTCGCGGGCGAGCATGCGACGGCGAGAGTAGTCGAGCACGAGGTCGACGAGGTCGGTGGTCTCGGCCGAGACGTCGTGCATGCGGGTGGGCTCGGCCTCGTTCGCCGCGGTTGCCGCGGCTGCGTCCTGGGGGTTCATCGGTCGTCCTCTCGAGCCCGCCGGGCGGCGACGGGCCCAGAGCAGGGTCGCACACCGACCCGACCGTTCGCAAAATCGCGCAGCGGACTCCACGTAACACGCACGACTCGTGCGCAGAAGGGGCGCGGTGTGCACGAAAACTGCCACCATCCGCGGACGCCGCGCGTGATGTCGCCGAAGAGAGCGCTCACGGCGGCTGATCGTCGTCGGGGAGGTCCCTGATGCCGCAGCCCCGACCGAGGAGTACACCTGAATCGAGGAACCCTCATCGAAGTGGGGCCCGATTGGGAGGGACATCATGGAACCGGATGTGGGACCGGCGGCACCGACCGCCGCAGGCGAGGCGCCACCGTCGAGCGAGGAAGACGAGGCCACGGGATTCGACCCCGAGTTCCTCGGGGTGGCGGCGATCATGCCGCGGATGGGCGACGCGCAGGCCGCGGCATCCGTGGAGCTCACGTACGAGCACTTCACGGTGATGCTCGACACCGTCAGGCGGTTCGCCGGGGTGACGGCGGTGAACATCGACGGGGCACGGCTCGTGAAGGTGCCGCGTGAGGACCGGTGGGAGTTCGACGAGCGCATCTCGACCGACCTGCAGGCCGGGCCCGAGGTCTACGCCGACAACGACCTCGACCGCGGCCACCTCGTGCGCCGGAACGACCCGGTGTGGGGCGACCCGGCGGTCGCGGCGCGGGCGAACACCGACACGTTCAGGTTCACGAACGCGGCCCCGCAGGCCTCGGGGTTCAACCAGTCGCGGGAGCTGTGGCTGGGGCTGGAGGACCACGTGCTCGAGCACGCCCGCGTGCACGAGCTCAAGCTGAGCGTGTTCACCGGCCCGGTGCTGACCGACGACGATCCGCCGTACCGCGGCATCCGGATCCCCTTGAAGTTCTGGAAGATCGCGGCGTGGAACACGGGCGAGGCACTCGCGACGACGGGCTTCGTCGTCGACCAGTCGCCGCTCGTCGACGTCGACGAGCTCCCGCGGGCGCTCGGTGCGCCGCCGCCCCTCGGGCCGTTCCGGACCTTCCAGGTGCGGATCCGGGACATCGCGGAGCTGGCCGGCCTCACGATGCCCGAGCTCATCGCGGCCGAGCACCTGCCGCGCTCGGTCACGGGGTGGCGGCCGCTCGAGTCGACCGCGGACATCCTGGTCTGAGCGTGCCGGGATTCTGAGCGTGCCGGAATCGGGCCGCCCCGAGGGGACCGGCCCGATTCCCGCGCCGGATGCGGACTCAGGGCGTCACGATGTTGAACCCGGGGTCGCCCGGATCGAGCACGCCGAGCACCGACTGGAGCACGCTCGCGTCGCCGTCGAGCTGCAGGCCCGCGCCCAGTGCCGCCGTCACGTCCTGCATCGCGAGCGGGCCGAGCGCCGACTTCGGCACGGTGATCGTCAGCGTGACGTCCCCACGCCCGTCGCGGACGTAGCTGAGCACGCCGTTCCTCAGGGTCACCCGGTAGGTCGCGCCGTCATGGTCGGGGAACACCCACCTCGTCGCGACGTCGAGGTCCCACGCCTTCGGGCCGTCGACCTGCACCGCGACGGCGTCGAAGAACAGCTCGGGTGTCAGCTGCGCGAGGATGTCGCCCGCGGCCGGGTTGGTGGGCGTGCCGAACGCGGCGCCGCGCAGCTCCATCGATCCCGAGAGGAAGGCCGCCCGCCACGTGCCGTTCTCGCTGCCGAAGCCGAGCTGCTCGAGCACGTCGGCGAGGAGCGACTTCGCGCCCTCGTGGTCGGGCTCGGCGAACACGACGTGGTCGAGCACCTGCGCCGCCCAGCGCAGGTCGCCCGCCTCGAACGAGCCGCGCGCCTTCTCGACGACGGCGTCGGCGCCGCCCATGAACTCGACGTACCGCTTTCCGGCCTCGACCGGGGTGTGCTGCCAGAGGTGCGACGGGTTGCCGTCGTACCAGCCCATGTAGCGCTGGTAGATCGCCTTCACGTTGTGGCTGATCGAGCCGTAGTAGCCGTGGGTGTTCCAGGCCGCCTCGATCGCCGGCGGCAGCTCGATCAGCTCGGCGATCTCGATGCCGGTGTGGCCCTGGTTCATCAGCCGCAGCGTCTGGTCGTGCAGGTAGGCGTAGAGGTCGCGCTGCGTGGAGAGGAACTCGACGATGCGATCGGTGCCCCAGGTGGGCCAGTGATGGGACGCGAAGGCGACCTCGGCCTCGCCGCCGAACGTCTCGATGGCCTCGGTCAGGTACCCGGCCCACGCGTGCGGGTCGCGCACCACCGCCCCGCGGAGCGTGAGCAGGTTGTGCAGGGTGTGCGTCGCGTTCTCGGCCATGCACAGCGCCCTGCGATCGGGGAAGTAGAAGTGCATCTCGGACGGGGCCTCGGTTCCGGGCGCCATCTGGAAGACGATGCGCACGCCGTCGATCGTGAGCTCCTGGCCGGTGTGCGTGATGTACACGGTCGGCGCGATGAGCGTCACCGTGCCGGCCGACGTGGACTGCCCCAGTCCGGCGCCCACGCTGCCCCGCTCGCCGCGCGGGAGGGCCGCGCCGTACATGTACGCGGCGCGACGGCCCATCGCCGTGCCGGCGTAGACGTTCTCGGAGATCGCGTGCTCGAGGAATCCCTCGGGGGCGATCACCGGCACGCCGCCGTCGACCTCCTCCTGCGAGACGACGCCCTTGACGCCGCCGAAGTGGTCGATGTGCGAGTGCGTGTAGATCACGCGCGACGACCGGGCGGTCGCCGCGGTGCTCCCGGTACAGGGCGAGCGCGGCCGCCGCCGTCTCGGCTGAGATCAGCGGATCGATCACGATCACGCCCGTGTCGCCCTCGACGAAGGTGATGTTCGACAGGTCGAAGTTGCGCACCTGGTAGATGCCCTCGACGACCTCGAACAGGCCGTGCTGCTGCACGAGCGACGACTGCCGCCAGAGGCTCGGATGCACCGTGGGCGAACCCGCTCCGCTGAGGAACCCGAACGAGTCGATGTCGTAGACCACGTCGCCCGCGGCGCCGCGGATCACGCCCGGCTCGATCGTGGCGATGAAGCCCCGGCTCGCATCCTCGAAGTCCCGTCGGTCGTCGTACGGGAAGGCCGGATCGGCCGATCCCTGCTCGTCGTGGCTGTCCGGCGTCGATTCCGACATCTGCGCATCCCCCGTTTCGCGGGCGGCCATCGCCCCCGCCCATTCTGGTGTCCCGCACGGACCTCGTCCACACCCCGCCAGGTGAACGGATTGCGAGGTGTCGGCGGGTCGTGGTCGAGTGGGGGCATGGGCTTCGACGCGCTGTTCCTGGGGGTGGCGGCACCCCTGCCGCGGGTGAGCGAGGCGGATGCCGCGGCATCCGTCGAACTCGACTACGTGCACTTCACCGTGGTGCTCGATTCCGCCCGCCGCTTCGCGCGGGTCACCGGGGTCAACGTCGACGGGGCGCTGCTCGTCGAGCTCGAGCGCGGCGACCGATGGCAGTTCGACGAGCGCATCCCCACCGACTGGCAGGCCGGCCCGCTGGTCTACGCCGACAACGACCTCGATCGCGGGCACCTCGTGCGCCGGCGCGACCCGGTGTGGGGCAGCCCCGAGGTCGCCGCGCGCGCGAACGGCGACACGTTCCGCTACACGAACGCGGCGCCGCAGGCGTCGGGCTTCAACCAGTCCAAGGAGCTCTGGCTCGGCCTCGAAGACCACGTGCTCGAGCACGCCCGGGTGCATCGCCAGCGGCTCAGCGTCTTCACCGCGCCGGTGCTCGCCGCCGGGGATCCGCCGTACCGCGGCATCCGCGTGCCCTTGCGGTTCTGGAAGATCGCGGCGTGGAACACCGGCGACGCCGACTCCGATGGGGGCAGCCTCGCCGCGATCGGATTCGTCGTCGACCAGGCGCCGCTCGTCGACACGGGCGCGGTGCGCGAGCCCGCGCCCGGAGAGGCGCCGGCGCTCGGGCCGTTCCGCACCTTCCAGGTGCCCATCGCCGACATCGCGGCGCTCACCCGCCTCGCGATGCCCGAGCTCGTGGCGGCCGACCGCATGCCGGCGACCGTCGCCGAGGTCGGGTGGCGGCTCGTCGAGGCGCCCGACGAGATCCTGCTCTAGGCGACCGCCGGACGCCGCTGCGTCCGGCGCCGACGCCGGCACCGGAGCCGGTACCGGCGCTCCGCCGGCCTTCGCTGCCGCCTTGCGCTCCTTGCGCGCCGCCTTCGCCTCGGCATCGAACTGGGCCATGATCGCCCTCGTCTCGTCCAGCTCGCCGAGCATGGGCCGGATCCAGTCCATCGCCCGGTTGGTGTCCACGAGGACCAGGCGCACGAGGAGGGTCAGCGGGATCGCGAGGATCGCCCCGATCGGTCCGATCACGACGGCCCAGAACAGCACCGAGAAGAACGTGATCGTCTGGCTCAGGCTCACGGCCTTCCCGACGACGCGCGGCTGGATCACCGACTGGATGATGCCGTTGATGACGCCGTAGACGACGATGACGGCGATCACGGTCGGCCAGCCCTCCGACCAGCGCGCCGAAGATGATCGGCGGGATGATCGCGATGAAGTAGCCGATGTTCGGGATGAAGGAGCAGACGAACGCGAGCAGTCCCCAGATGAACGCGCCCGGCACGCCGAGGATGACCAGCGCGATCCAGTTGACGATGCCCTGCGCGATCCCGAGCACCGTGGTGACGACCATGTACCGGCGCACGTTGTTGCCGTAGCTCACGAGCGAGACCGCGACGAGCGGCCGCACCGGGTACAGCTCCCGCAGCACGGTCGGGACGAACCCGGCATCCATGGCCATGAGCAGCAGCATGGTGAAGAGGATGACGAGGAGCGTGACCCAGCCCGTGAGGCCGCCGACGAGTCCGCCGACGAACCCGAGCAGCGTCGCCGGGTCGAACCCCTTGGCGATGTCGCTGATCTCGTCGGAGCTGATGCCGATCGAGGCGAGCCACGCCGCGACGTCCTGGCCGAACGCGGAGATCTGGTCCTTGAACTGCGGCAGCAGCTCGGCGAACTGCCCGAACGCGACGAGGACGAGGTACCCGAACCCGAGCAGCAGCAGCGTCACGGCGGTGATCACCGACCCGGTGGCGATGCCGCGCGGCACGCCGCGCTTCTCGAGCCACACCCGCAAGCGGGTGCACGCAGATGGTGAGCACGAGGGCGAAGAACACCGGGCCGAAGATCCCGGCGATCGCGGCGATGCCGAACGACGCGAGGGCGGCACCGCCGATCCCCATGAGGATGAACGCGTTGCGGTGCTTCGAGAGCGGCATCTCCGCTTCGACCTCGGCCTGCGCCTCGGCCGCTGCCTCCGCTGCCGCCTCCGCGTCAGCGGCCTTGCTCGCCTTCGATCGCTTCCTGGTCCACCACATGAGGACTCCGATCCGCGGACGACCCAGGGCCCGCGCTCGTGCCCACCATAGCGAGCGGATGCCGCGTGCGGCATCACCTAGTTCGCGTGACACGCCCGTCGTCTGGAGCCGCGAGCGACTTCGCCACCGCGATCAGCGCGTTCACCAGGAGCGCCACGATCACGGTGACCAGGCTCTCGGCCGGCTGCTCCGATCGTTCCCCCGTCACCGTTGGAGTCTGGCACCGGATGCCGCGTCGATGCCACAGTGGAGGAGTGACGGAGGGCGCGGAACTCCAGGCGGACGTGCTCGTGGTCGGCGCAGGCCCCAGCGGGCTCATGGCCGCCGTCTGCCTCGCGCGCCTCGGCGTCGACGCCGTCATCGTCGACGGCAAGGACGGGCCGACGCGAGAGTCGCGGGCGCTCGCCGTGCAGGCGCGCACGATGGAGCTGTACGACCAGCTCGGGCTCGTCGACCGCGTGCTCGTCGAGCGGTCGCCGGCGACCACGCTCGTGCCGGGCGCCGGCAGGCGCTCGTTCGGGAGGATCGAGCTGCGGGCGATGGCCGAGGGCGTGACTCCGTATCGCGAGCTCACCGTGTTCGAGCAGAGCCGCAACGAGCGGATGCTCGTCGACGCGCTGGCCGACCTCGGGCGGGAGGTGCGCTGGGGGCATCGGCTCGCGCGGCTGGAGACCATGCAGGGGAGCGGCGGCGACGCGGCATCCGTCGTCGCGACCCTCGACACGCCCGACGGCGTCGGTCACCGTGCGCGCCCGCTACTGCATCGGCGCCGACGGAGCGCACTCGCCCGTGCGCGAGGCGCTCGGGGTGCCCTTCGAGGGCGTGACGAACGCGCACACCTTCTACGTGGCCGATGCGGCGGGCGTGACGGGCCTCGTCGACGGCGCGATCAACATGCGGATCACGGCCGAGCACTTCCTGCTCGCCTTCCCGATGGGCCCGGGCCGGATGCGCCTGCTCGGCGTGGTCCGCGACCGCGACCTCGACGCGGCAGGGGAACTCCGGGAGGACGGAGGTGCGCTCGATGACGCACCGCGAGTTCGGCGTCGGCTTCACCGGGACCGACTGGTTCACGACCTACCGCCTGCATCATCGGCTCGCGAAGCGCTTCCGCGTCGGCCCGTGCTTCCTCGTCGGCGACGCGGCGCACATCCACTCGCCGGTCGGTGCGCAGGGCATGAACACGGGGCTGCAGGAGGCGCACAACCTCGCGTGCGCGCTCGCCGACGTGCTCGTGCACGGCATGCCCGACCGGCGACTCGACCGGTACGAGGCCGAGCGCCGCCCGGTCGGCCGCATCCTCGTCAACACGACCGACCGCGCGTTCGCCGCCGTCACCGCCGACGGGCCGATCGCCCGGTTCGTGCGCGGGCGCATCGCGCCGATCATCGGCCCGCTGGTCGTGCGGGTGGTGCCCCGCATCGCCGGCGGCGGGCGCGTGTTCGGCTACCTGTCGCAGACCCGCATCCACTACCGGATGTCGCCGCGGCCCTCATCGCGCCGCGACCCGGTCGTCGGCCGCCGGCTGCCGTGGACGGGTGGCAACTTCGACGTGCTGCGCTCGTTCACGTGGCAGGTGCACGGGTACGGCGCGTACGAGCCCGACGTGCGCACCATCGCGGAGTCGCTCGGCCTCGAGTGGCACGTGTTCCCACCCGACCCGCACCGCCGGCTCGACCCGGGGCTGGTGTACCTGGTGCGGCCCGACGGGTTCGTGGCCGCCGCGGCATCCGCTCGCGCCGTGGAGGGCGGGCCGCCCGCGTTCCGGGAGCAGCTGGCGGGATGACGACGCGGGCACCGCGTATCGTCGAACGGTGACCGCCGAGACGAACCCCGCGCACGCGCCCGAGCCCGACGCCGCGCTGCGCCGTCGCCGGTTCACGGGTGCCGCGACGCAGCTCGGAACCGAGGTGTCGATCAACTTCGGCTCGTCGCTCGCCGGCCTCCTGATCCCGATCGTCGGATCGTTCGTGGTCGTCGCCGCGCGCCAGATCGTGATGGTCGCGGTCGTGCTGCCCTTCTACCGGCCCAAGCGCGCCGAGCTCACCTGGCGGCGGTTGTGGCCGGCGCTCGCGCTCGGCGTCACGCTGGCCGTGATGAACCTCGCCTTCTACGAGTCCGTGCACCTGCTCGGGCTGGGCATCGCGGCGACCATCGAGTTCCTCGGCCCGCTCGCGCTGGCGCTCGCGACGTCGCGACGCCTGCTCGACGTGGGATGCGCGCTCGCCGCCGGCGTCGGCGTGGTGCTCCTCATCGGGCCGGGGTCGTCGGATGCCGCGGCGATCGATCCGTGGGGCGTGGCGCTCGCCCTGACGGCGGCCGCGGCATGGGCGGGCTACATCGTGCTCACGAGGCGCGTCGCCGTCGGCCTGCCGGGCCTCGAGGGACTCACCGTCGCGAGCATCGTGAGCCTGGCGCTGCTGCTGCCCTTCGCGATCGCGACGTTCGACGCGTCGGTGATCGACTGGCGGGTCGTGTGGCTGCTCCTCGGCGTGGGCGTCCTCTCGTCGGCGCTGCCGTACAGCCTCGACACGTTCATCCTGCGGCGCATCACGCCGCGCCTCTACGCGATCATCACGAGCTTCGGCCCCGTGATCGCGGCGCTGTTCGGCTGGCTCGTGCTCTCCGAGACCTTCACGCCGCTCGAGGTGATCGCCATCGCCATCGTCTGCGGGGCGGCGGGCACCGCGATCGCGACCCAGCGGGATCGCCCGAAGTCCGACCTCGAGCAGACGGCGGAGGGCATGGCGTAGCGCCAGCGGATGTGCACGGATGCACACCCGCTGTGCGGGATACGCGATTGCCGCACACCCGCGCACACGGCCAGAATCGCCAGCATCGCGATCTCCCCCCATCGCGTCGCTCACTACAAGGAGGTAGTCGCCAATGGCTGTCGACAGGACGACCCAGGGCACGTCCCGCATTTCCCCTGACCCGCAGGGGTCCAAGGCCCCCAGCGGGCTCCGCAAGGTCGTCGGGGCCTCGATGGCCGGAACCATCGTCGAGTGGTACGAGTTCTTCCTCTACGCCACGGCCGCGACGCTGGTCTTCAACGTCATCTTCTTCCCGCCGAGCGACAACCCGCTCGACAACATCATCAAGGCGTTCCTCACCTACGCGGTCGGCTTCATCGCACGTCCGCTCGGCGGCATCGTGTTCGGGCACTTCGGCGACAAGTACGGCCGCAAGAAGCTGCTGCAGCTCGCGATCATCCTCGTCGGCGTCACCACGTTCCTCATGGGCTGCCTGCCGACGTTCGACCAGATCGGCTACGCCGCGCCGATCCTGCTCATCGTGCTGCGCTTCTTCCAGGGCTTCGCGGTCGGCGGCGAGTGGGGCGGCGCCGTGCTCCTCGTCGCGGAGCACTCGCCCGACAAGCAGCGCGGATTCTGGGCGAGCTGGCCGCAGGCGGCGGTGCCCGCGGGCAACCTGCTCGCCACGGTCGTGCTGCTCACGCTGTCGCGCACCCTCACGGAGGAGCAGTTCCTCAGCTGGGGATGGCGCATCGGCTTCTGGCTCTCGGTCGTGATCGTGGCCGTCGGCTACTACATCCGCACCAAGGTCACCGACGCCCCGATCTTCATCGAGGCGCAGAAGGAGGCCGAGGCGGCGAAGAAGACCAACTACGGCGTCATCGAGGTGCTCAAGCGCTACCCGCGCGGCGTCTTCACGGCCATGGGCCTCCGCTTCGGCGAGAACATCATGTACTACCTCGTCGTGACGTTCTCGATCACCTACATGTCGGCGCACCTCGGCATGGAGACGTCGACGATCCTCACGCTCGTGCTGTTCGCACACGTCGTGCACTTCTGCGTGATCCCCGTGGTCGGGCGGTTCAGCGACCGGCTCGGCCGCAAGCCGGTCTACGCGGCCGGCGCCGTCCTCGCCGCCGTGTGGGGCTTCGTGGCGTTCCCGCTGTTCGACACGCAGAACGACTGGCTCATCGTGGGCGTGCTCATCCTCGGCCTCGTCATCCACGCGCTCATGTACGCCAGCCAGCCGGCGATCATGGCCGAGATGTTCCCGACGCGCATGCGCTACTCGGGCGTCTCGCTCGGCTACCAGGTCACGTCGATCGTCGCCGGCTCGCTGGCGCCGATCATCGCGACCATGCTGCTCTCCACCTACGGCAGCTGGGTGCCGGTCGCGATCTACCTCGCGCTCGCCGCGGGCGTGACCCTCGTCGCGGTCATCGCCCTGCGCGAGACGGTGGGCATCTCGCTCCGCTCGATCGACGACGCGGACCGCGAGCAGCTCGCCGAGGAGGCGAAGGCCTAGGCCTCGAGCGGATGCCGCGGGCGGCGGGCTCCTCGCGAGCCGGTCGTGCCGCGGCATCCGTGCGCTCGCATCGCACTGCGACCCGATCTGGTGGGCAGAGAAGCCGCCTCCGGGAGCGTCAAGGCCGTCTCCACTGCCCACTCGATTCCCGAACCCGGAGGAACCGCATGACCGCGACCGCGACCCGCACCCGCACGATCACGGGCGCCGTGCTCGAGGAGCTCGGACGCGGGCGTCCGTTCGCCGCGTCGCGGCCGATCACGATCGGCGAGCTCGAGCTCGACCCGCCGGGCCCCGACGAGCTGCTCGTGCGCATCGAGGCGGCGGGCGTCTGCCACTCCGACCTGTCGGTCGTCGACGGCAACCGGCCGCGGCCCGTGCCGATGCTGCTCGGCCACGAGGCCGCGGGCATCGTCGAGGCGGTCGGCGTCGCGGCATCCGATGCGGGCTTCGCGGTCGGCGACCGGGTCGTCACGGCCTTCCTGCCGCGGTGCGGCGAGTGCGACGGATGCCGCACCGGCGGCGTCATGCCCTGCACGCCGGGGACCGCGGCGAACACCGCGGGCACGCTCTTCGACGGCGGTATCCGGCTTCGCCGCGACGGGCGCCCCGTGCACCACCACCTCGGCGTCTCGGGGTTCGCCACGCACGCGGTCGTCGATCGACGCTCGGCGGTGGTCGTCGGCGCCGACGTGCCGCCCGATATCGCGGCCGTGCTCGGGTGCGCCGTGCTCACGGGCGGCGGGGCGGTCGTGAACGCGGGCGCCGTGCGTCCCGGCGAGGACGTCGTGGTCGTGGGCCTCGGCGGCGTCGGCATGGCGGCGCTCATCACCGCGGTGTCGCTCGGCCACGGACGCGTGATCGGCGTCGACGCGGTGCCGTCGAAGCTCGACCGGGCACGCGAGCTCGGGGCGTCAGCGGCGTTCACGCCCGACGAGGCGATGGCGGCGGGGATCAGGGCGGCGGTCGCGGTGGAGGCGGCGGGGCATCCGCGCGCGTTCGAGACGGCGTTCGCGCTGACCGCGCCCGGCGGGCGCACCGTGACCGTCGGCCTGCCGTCACCGGCCGCGCGCGTGGAGCTCTCGCCGCTCACGGTCACCGCCGAGGCGCGCACGATCGTGGGCAGCTACCTCGGCTCGGCCGTGCCGTCGCGGGACATCCCGCGGTACGCCGAGCTGTGGCGGCAGGGTCGCCTGCCCGTCGAGGCCCTCATCTCGTCGCACATCGCGCTCGACGAGGTGAACGAGGCGATGGACACGCTCGCCGCCGGCGCGGCGATCCGGCAGGTCATCCGGTTCTGAGCGGATGCCGCCGGCTCGCGGCATCCGTTGCCGGGCGGATGCCGCGAACGTATCGTGGAATCGCGGAGCCCTGCCGGGGCGGCCGCACCGAGCGCACTCCGCGTCGATGAAGTCGGGAGGGGCCATGGCGACCATCGCCTGGATCGGTCTGGGACACATGGGCGGCCCGATGTCGGGCAACCTCGTGGCGGCCGGGCACGAGGTGCGGGGCGTCGACCCCGACCCGGTGTGCCGTGAAGCGGCCGCGGCCCGCGGCGTGCGGGTCGTCGACACGATCGCCGAGGCGGTCGCGGGCGCGGATGCGGTGTTCACGTCGCTGCCGCGCGGCGAGCACGTGCGCGAGGTGCTCGGCGGCGAGGGCGGCGTGTGGGCGACGGCGCCGACCACGGCACTGCTGCTGGACACGTCGACCGTCGACGTCGAGACGTCGCGGTTCTGCCACGAGGCGTCCGCCGAGCGGGGCTTCCGGTTCGTGGACTCGCCCGTGTCGGGCGGCATCGCCGGCGCGACCGCCGGCACGCTCACGTTCATGCTCGGCGGCCAGGAGGACGCCGTGGCGGAGGCGGCCTCGTTCGTGGAGCCGATGGCGGGCCACGTGTTCATGGTCGGCGGGCCCACGATGGGGATCGCCGCGAAGCTCGCCAACAACCTCATGCTGTTCGTCTCGCTGCTCGGGCTCGCCGAGGGGTCGCAGCTCGCCGCCGAGCTCGGCCTCGACGCCGAGACGTTCTTCAAGGTGGCGTCGGTCTCGTCGGGCGACTCGTGGCCGCTGCGCACCTGGTACCCGGTGCCCGGGGTCGTGGCGACCAGCCCGGCGAACCGCAACTTCGATGCCACCTTCACCACGGTGCTCGCCGAGAAGGACCTCTCGTTCGCGCTCGCGGCGGGGGAGCAGGCCGGACTCAACCTCCCGGCCGCGGGCATCGCGCTCGACCAGTTCGAACGTCTCATCGCGGAGGGGTACGGCGGCAAGGACTGCAGCCTCATCGTGAAGTACGCGTCGGCCGACGGCCGCATCGAGGGCTTCGACCCCGAGGCGTGAGGGGCGGACATGACGGATGCCCCGAACCCCCGCCGCCGGCCCGCGACCCGCGACCGCCGCCCGCGCCGCGCCGCCGCCGCGTGTGGTGGTGGGTGGGCGGCGGCGTGCTCGTCGTGCTGGCGGTCGTCGCGGCCCTCGTGTTCCAGCCGTGGCTGCTCTTCATCGACGTGCGCGTCGACGACGAGATCCCGGCCGCGTCGCGGCGTCGAGCACCGCCCGACGCCTCCGAGCCGGTCCTCGCCGCCGCGGGACGGCCGACGGCCACGCCCATGCCGCGCCGCCTCCGCCCGCGGGCCCGGTCGACCTCGCCTCCGGCACGCTCATCAGCCACGAGCACGAGACCTCGGGAACCGTGCGGGTGATCCAGCTGCCCGACGGTTCGCGGCAGCTCGCGATCGAGAACCTCGAGACGACGAACGGCCCCGACGTGCACGTGTGGCTGAGCGCCGGCCCCGTCGTCGAGGGCTTCGACGGCTGGTTCACGGCGGGCGGGCATCCCTACGTCGACCTGGGCATGATCAAGGGCAACCAGGGCAACCAGCTCTACGACATCCCGGCAGACGTCGACCTCGCGGCGTACCCGACGGTCGACCTCTGGTGCGTGCAGTTCGCGGTGTCGTTCGGCGCCGCCGCGCTGACGCCGAGCTGAGCGCCGTCAGCCGCGCTGCACCGCGGCGATGACCTCGGTGAGTCGATCGCGCAGCAGGCCGAGCTCCTCGAGGCTCATGCCCAGCCGGTCGACGACCTGCGGCGGGATCCCGAGCGCGCGCTCGCGAAGCGCTCGTCCGGCATCCGTCAGTGCGACGTCGAGGGCCCGCTCATCGCGTGCGCTGCGCTCCCGGGTCACGTATCCCTGCGCCTCGAGTCGCTTCAGCAGCGGCGACAGCGTCGCGGGCTCGAGCTGCAGCGCCTCGCCGAGGTCGCGCACCGTGCGCGGGCTGCGACCCCAGAGCGCCAGCATCACGAGGTACTGCGGATGCGTGAGGCCCAGCGGCTCGAGGATCGGGCGGTAGACGCCGATCACGCCCCGCGCGGCGACCGCGAGCGCGAAGCACACCTGGTTCTCGAGGGCGAGCAGGTCGTCGGCGGTCGCGACGGCCGTGTCGTGGCGTTCGACCACGACAGGCGCGTCACGGGTGGGTGCTCGTCGGTCCATGGCTCCAGTATGCGGTGTGGACGAATAGTTAGTACACTAATGATTATGACACGACGTACTCGCGACGAGCGGACCGGCACGCGCGGCTACGCCGGCTTCATCGAGCGCCTCAACGCGTTCCTGATGCCGTACATCGGCCCGCCTCCGCTCGGCCCGTACGACGAGGAGCCCGTGCCCACTCGTCCGGCCGCGTGCCCGCTGTGCGGCGCGCCCATGTCCGAGCACGTCATCGACCGCTCGGGGGAGCGCACGCAGCTGCACTGCCCCTGACCGCCGTGGTGCGGCATGGCCGGAGCGCGGTACCCACGCAGCGTGAGCTCTTGTGCGGTGTGCGGTGCGGTGGCGGTTGTGCGGGCGTGCCGTCAGCGGGTGCCGAGGCACGGCGCACGCTCCGCGACACGTGCCGGGCAGGGCGTGCGGTGCGTCACGCGCCGCGGAGCGCGATGCGCCGCAGCACCCAGCGCTCGTACTCCGCCCACGGATCGTCGACCCCGGCGGCGAGCTCGGCGACGTGGTCGAGCAGTGCGTCGTGCACCGCGAACCACTCCGTGCCGGCGAAGCGGTGCGCCGCGAACTGCACGTGCCGCCGCTGCTCGAGCGATCGCCCGCCCCGTTCGAAGGCGAGCACCTCGTCGTGCGGCAGCGTGGCGAGCCGCATCCGCGGATTGACCGACGTGCCGATCTTGATCTGGTCGCGCCAGCGGATGTAGTAGACGACCTCGACGCGCGGCCGGTCGAGCTCGTCGTCGGGCACGTCGCCGACCCGCCATTCGCACTCGGCGCAGATCCAGCCCGACGGGTACCGTACGCCGACCTGCGAACCGCAGGCGCGGCACGGCGACGGCAGCAGGTCGGTCGCACCGACGTCACGGGACACCCAGTCGTGCGCCTCGAGGAGGTGCTCCCGGCACAGGCCGAGCGGCGCCCGGGGCTCGATCGGCCTGCCGCACGCACGCCCGTCGGCGGCCACCACGCAGCACCCCGATGCGGCGCTCGCGCGGGGCCGGCCCGCGGCATCCGCTGCGCTCATGAACGCAGGCTACGCACGACCGCCGACACCCGGCCGTCGCCGTCGTGCCGGGGTAGGCTCGTTCTCCGACCCCGCCGACCCGCGGCGGACACGGGTGTTCGGAGGTGTGCGGACCATGGCCCCCTGGTGGCGACGCAAGCGGAAGCGGTTCACGCCGTTCGACCGCGCCGCCCTGCCCGAGGTGGAGCCGCTCACGTTCGAGGAGTCCTACGCCGAGGGCCTGCTCGTCTCCGAGGCGGCGGCCCGCATGGCGCTCAAGAACCGCATCATCGTGATGGCGCTGCGCGGTGAGGAGCCGTTCGACGCGACCCGCGCCGCGGCGGCGGCCCGAGAGGTGCTGCACGAGCTCGTGCGCGAGATGGACGAGGTCGCCGAGTGGTCGGCGGCCGAGCGCGAATCCGCCAGCCAGCGCGAGGGCCGCTCCGCGCACCAGCACGACTACCACCGCGCGGATGCCTGGAACCTCCGCCTGCGCGAACGGGTGAACGCGGCCGTGGCCGCCCGCCTCACCGAGCTGCGGAGCGACGACGCCTACCTGGCCGACTTCGCCGAGCGGGCGCGACAGGAGGCATGGTCCGAGATCGCCGGCGAGATCGACCAGCGGCTGGCCCGCGAATGGCCGTACATCGAGGTCGACGAGGCGTACGAGCGCGAACGCGACGAGCGGATGCGCGGACTCGAGCTCGCCCTCGAACGGGAGGTGGCCGACGCCCGCCGCCGGCGTGAGACGCTCGACGAGCTCGACGACTCGTTCGGCGCCTGGTCGGGCTGACGCGGGCCGGCTGACGCCGGCGGGCTGACGCGGTCGGCTGACGCGGGCGGGCTGACGTGGTGGGCGGTCGTGAGGCGCGCGTCAGGCGCGCGCCACCGCCAGACTGTCGAGCAACTCGTCGACGTGCGATCGGATCTCGTCGCGAACGCGGCGCACCTCGTCGAGCGTGAGTCGCTCGGGATCGTCGAGCTGCCAGTCGAGGTACCGCTTGCCCGGATACACGGGGCAGGCATCGCCGCATCCCATGGTCACCACGACATCGGCCGCGCGCACGACGTCGTCGGTGAGCGGCTTGGGGAACTCGCGGCTCGCGTCGAGCCCGACCTCCCGAAGCGCCGCGACCACCGCCGGGTTCAGGTCGCCGGCCGGCGTCGAGCCCGCGGAGCGCACGTGCACGCGTTCGCCCGCCAGGTCGTGCATGAGCACGGCGGCCATCTGGGATCGACCGGCGTTCTGCTCGCATACGAAGAGCACTTCGGGAACGGCGTGCGTGATTGCCCCCTCGGCCTGGGCCAGGGCGGTCAGCCGGTCCCCGGCGAAGCGGCCGACCCGGTTGGCGAGGTGCGCCTTCACGGTCGCGGTGCGCAGCAGCGCCGTGTACGACTCGAGGACGTATCGCTCGACCGTCTCGGCACTGAAGGTGCCCGCGAAGCGACTGGTGAGCTCCGCTGCGAGGTCGTGCAGGTAGCGCTCGGGGTATGCGAGCCCGGGCAGGCCGCGGCGGCCGGTGGTGTCGAGATCCGTCATGGCTACGCCGCCGGCACGAGTTCGGCGATGAGCGACTCGACGCGCGACCGGATGTCGTCGCGTACTCGGCGCACGGTCTCGAGGTCCTTCCCGGCGGGGTCCTCGAGCTCCCAGTCCTCGTAGCGCTTGCCGGGGAAGATCGGGCACGCGTCGCCGCAGCCCATCGTGATCACCACGTCGGACTCTCGCACGGCCTCGACCGTGAGCACCTTCGGCGTATTCCCCGCGATGTCGATGCCCTCCTCGGCCATCGCCTCGATCGCGACCGGGTTGATCCGGTCCTTCGGCTCCGAACCGGCCGACAGCACGTCGACGCGATCTCCGGCGAGCTCGCGCAGGAACCCGGCGGCCATCTGCGACCGGCCCGCGTTGTGCACGCAGACGAACAACACGGTGGGCTTCTCGGACATCGGTCCCTCGCTTCCTGTCACCTCAGAAGCATAGACCGCGATCTATCGATCGGCCAGCCACAGCACGTCAGCCCCGCACGTGTTCACGCCGCGTTCACCGCGAGGTCATCGATCAGGGTGCGCACGCGTCGCTCGATGTCGTCGCGGATCTGGCGGACGCGAGCGAGCGGAAGGTCGGCGGGGTCCTCGAGCTCCCAGTCGAGGTAGCGGCGGCCCGGATACACGGGGCAGGCGTCGCCGCAGCCCATCGTGACCACGACGTCGGCCGCCCGCACCACCTCGTCGGTGAGCGGCTTCGGGAACTCCCCGCCGATCGGCACGCCCACCTCGTCGAGGGCGGCGACGATGGTCGACCGCACCTCGCTCGCCGGGGCCGATCCCGCCGTGTGCACGCGCACACGGTCGCCCGCGAGCTGCCGCAGCAGCGCCGCCGCCAGCTGCGAGCGGCCCGAGTTCTGCACGCACACGAACAGCACCTCGGGGCGCGGGCCGCGCCGCGGTGCCTGCTCGCTCGCGAGCGCGTCGAGACGCTCGGCCGCGAACGCCGCCGTGCGTGAAGGGACGTAGCGCGTGAGCCCCGACCGCTCCACGAGCAGGTCGTGGCTCTCGCGCACGTAGCGGCCCACCGTCTCGGGCGAGAACACGCCCTCGAAGCGGTCGGCGAGGTCGGATGCCACGCGTGCGAGCACTTCGGCCGACGCGTGCGCCGCGGCATCCGTCTGCAGCACGTCGCGCACCCGGTCGGCGGCCGACGGCGCGATCGAGTACCAGGCGAGCCGGCCATCGGGGGAGCGGTCGAGCACCCCCGCGTCGTGCAGGGCCTTCACGTGGTGGCTCACGGTCGGCTGGGTGAGGCCGAGCTCCGCGGCGAGGCGCCCGACGAGCGCGCGGCCGTCGGGGCTCTCCTGGATGAGCCCGAGGATGCGCATCCTGGTGGGGTCGGTGAGCAGGCGGAGATCGCGCGCCGCCCCGTTCGCACTCATAGGCGGAAGTCTATGCGTGGTGTGAGGCGCGGCGTCCGCCACACTGGGAGCCATGACCGCGCACTGGAGCCCCCTCGCCGTCGTCTACCTGCTGCTGTCGATCGCGGCCTGATCGGCACGTGGTGGTTCAACGGCCTCGCGATCATCGGCATGCGCGACTTCATCGGCGATCTCATGACGAGCGGGCCTGCGGTCTCGTCGATCACGGTCGACCTGCTCGTCGCGGCGGTCGCGGGCAGCATCTTCATCATCGTCGAGGCGCGCCGCCTCGGCATGCGGCTCGGCTGGCTCTACGTCGTGGCGGCGGCACTCATCGCGTTCGCCTTCACGTTCCCGCTGTTCCTCGCCATGCGGCAGCGCCGGCTGAACGCGCGGGCCGCGGATGCCGCGACGGCGGCCGCACCCGATGGGCCGACGCCCCTCGGCGGCCTAGCCGCAGCAGCTCCCGCCTGCCGACCCCGCGGTGGCCGGCGCGGCATCCGTGGAGCACACGCCCGTCGCCGGGAGCACGAGCTCGACGTTGCGCGCCGACGCGGTGTCGCCTGCGAGCCACGCGGAGATCGACCGCACCTGCTCGTAGCCCGTGGCGAGCAGGAACGTCGGTGCACGGCCGTAGCTCTTCATGCCCACGATGAAGAAGTCGCGCTCGGGCTGGGTGAGCTCGGCGAACCCGTGCGGCTCGACCGTGCCGCAGCTGTGCACGTTGGGGTCGATGAGCGGCGCGAGCCGCCTCGGCGCCTCGACGATGTCGTCGAGCTCGAGGCGGATCTCGCGGAGCATGTCGAGGTCGGGGCGGAACCCGGTGGCGTTCACGATGCGATCGGCCTCGATCGTCTCGAGTCCGTCGCCGCGACGTCCCGTGATGCGCACGGATGCCGCGTCGCCGGCGTCGCCCTCGACCCGACCGAGCCGCACGATCTCGAACCGGTCGACGAGCTCGATGCGACCGTCCGCCACGAGCGCATCGACCCGAGCGCCGATCGAGGCCCGCGCCTGCAGCTCGTCGTCGGGCGCCGTCGTGACGCGCGCCGCCGTGGCGTTGCGGATGGCCCAGGTGATGCGCGTGCCGGGCTCCGACTCGGCGAGGGCGGCGAGGTTGAGCAGCGTGTTGGCGGCCGAGTGGCCGGCGCCCACGACCACGGTGTGCCGTCGGGCGAACGCGGCGCGCTCGCGACCGAGCACGTCGGGCAGTGCGTGGCCGACGAGGTCGGCGACCTCGGGCAGGCCGAGCGGATCGAGCCCCGAGGAGCCGAGGCGGTTCGGCGTGCGGTACGTGCCCGACGCGTCGATCACCGCGCGAGCGGTGAGCTCGTCGACACCGTCGGCGGTGCGCACTCGGAGGAGGAACGGCGCCTGTGCCCGCCCGGTCGTACGCGTGCGGTCCATGCCCTCGCGGGTGACGTCGGTGACGCTGACGCCGAACCGGATGCGCGACGCGATCGCGGGCAGCGCGGCGAGCGGTCGCAGGAACGCCTCGACGAGCTCGGCGCCGGTCGGCAGCGAGTCGGCGGGCGGCTCGACCCAGCCCGTCTCGGCGAGCAGGCGCCGCGCGACCGGGTCGACGAGGTGCCGCCACGGCGAGAACAGCCGGATGTGCCCCCACTGCTCGACGCTCGCGCCGACGCGGTCGCCCGCCTCGAGCACCACGAAGTCGAGGCCGCGGTCGGCGAGGTTGGCGGCGGCCGCCAGGCCGATCGGGCCGGCGCCGATGATCGCGACGGGCAGGCCCTGCAGGCGCGAGGCGAGCTGTCGGGGAGGAGTGAGGTCGAGGAGGGTCATCCGGGTTCCTTCGTGTATTGACGTTCGTCGATATTCAGAGTGTGGCGACTATATCGATGATTGTCAATATTCAGGTAGGCTGGTGTCGTGACCCTGACCGACCTGACGCTCGTGACCCGCGACGAGGCATCCGCTGCGCTCGTCTCGGTGCCGTCGACGGATGCCGCGTGCTGCGCGCCGCTCACCCGCGAGACCATCACCGCGGCCGACGCCGAGGTGTTCTCCCGTCGGCTCAAGGCGCTCGCCGACCCCGTGCGCCTGCGGCTCGTGTCGATCGTCGCGGCCTCCGAGGGGCAGGAGGCGTGCGTGTGCGACCTCATCGAGCCCGTCGGCCTCAGCCAGCCGACCGTCTCGCACCACCTGAAGGTCCTCACCGAGGCCGGGTTCCTCTCGCGTTCGAAGCGCGGCACCTGGGCGTACTACCGGTTGGTGCCCGGCGCGCTCGACGCCGTCGCCGCACCGCTCCGCTCGGTCTGACCGCGGGGCGCGACGGCGCCGCGCTAGCGTTGGAGGCATGGAGCGACGGCGCGTGGACTGGGCAGCGGGAACCTGGACGAGGGAGCCCGCCACCTCCCGTCTCGACGGCGACGACCTCGTGGTCGGGGCGTCCGAGGGCAGCGACTGGTGGCGCACGACCCACTACGGCTTCGTCCACGACGACGGCCACGCGCTGCTCGTCGACTGGCCCGCGGCCTCCGCGGTCGAGGCCACCTTCGACGCGTCCAGCCTCACCGGGCTCTACGACCAGGCGGGGCTGCTGCTCCGGGTCGGGCCCGAGCAGTGGATCAAGGCCGGCCTCGAGGTCTCCGACGGCGTGCTGCACCTCGGCGCCGTGGTCACGAACGGCGTCTCGGACTGGTCGCTCGCGCCCGTGCCCGAGTGGGCCGGGGAGCTCGTGACGATCCGCGCCAGCCGCGGCGGCGCGGCCGGCGACTCGGTGACCCTGCGCGCACGCACCGAGACGAGCGGATGGCGCACGCTGCGCGTCGCCCCGTTCACGGCGGGCGCGGCATCCGCCGGGCCGATGGTGTGCGCACCCATGCGCGCCGACCTCGAGGTGCGCTTCACCGGCTGGGAGCTCGCGCCGGCCGACGCCGACCTGCACGAGGATCCGCCGATCGCCTGAAGCCGCCGCTCAGCCCGCGGGCGTGATGTTGTGGTTCTGCCGGAACACGTTGCCCGGGTCGAGCTCGGCCTTGATGCGCCGCAGCCGCTCGAGCGTGGCCGGCGGGTACATCGACGCGATGACCTCCTCGCCGCGGTCCATCGAGAAGTTGCCGTACGTGCCGCTCGTGAAGGCGAGTGCGGCGTCGCTGCCCGCCTTGGCGGCCGCGACCTGCTCGGGCGCGGCGTCGGGCGGCAGCACGCCGTTCACGATGAGCAGCGCCTCGGCGTCGCGGTGGGCGATCGCGGTCGCGTCGGGTGCGACCCGGCCGAACTCGCCGCCGAGCGCCGCGGAGCAGGACCATCGTCGGCACGTCGCGGTCGTAGGCCCGCGCGATCGCGTCGAGCGCCTCGTCGGAGAGGTCGGGCACGAACCCGTTGCCGCCGACGAACAGGAACGGCGGCCGACCGGGCGGGGCGTCTTCGAGCAGGTCGCCGTAGGCGATGGGCGCCAGCGAGACCTCGGTGACCGACGGCAGCGACAGCAGCGGTTCGAGCAGTTCGCGCAGCCGCTGCTCGCTGCCCTGCAGGGCGATCGCGAGCTGCGGGCCGGCGGGCATCTCGGGGGCGAACGGCGGCATGACGATGAGGGTGGAGTTGAGCTCGTCGGGGCCCGCCCGCATGACGTCGCGCCAGGCGCGCAGCACCGCCGGCACGTCGGACGTGTCGAAGTGCACGTGCCCGCCGACCAGCCCGTCGCCGGGGATCGGCTGGAACACGAAGCGGGTGACGACGCCGAAGTTGCCGCCGCCGCCCCGGAGCGCCCAGAACACGTCGGGATGGTGCGTCGGCATCTGACCGTGAGCACCTCGCCCGCTGCGGTGACGAGCTCGACCTCGCGGAGCGCATCGACGGTGAGGCCCTGCTGGCGCACGAACCAGCCGATGCCGCCGCCGAGGGCGAGGCCGCCGACGCCCACGTCGCGGGTGTCGCCCGAGCTGATCGCCAGCCCGCGCGGTGCGAGGACCGCGGCGACGTCCGCCCATCGGGCGCCGCCCCCGACGCTCACGAGCCCGTCGTCGCGGACCTCGACCGACGACAACTCGGCGAGGTCGACCACGAGCCCGTCGTCGACGGGCATGAGGCCGTGCCCGCCGCTGCGGACGGCGATGGCGAGGCCGGATGCCGCGGCGAGGCCGACGGCCGTCGCGACCTCCTGCTGCGGTGCGCGGGCGCACGACGACCTCGGGTTCGCCGACGCCCGCGAAGACCGCGGCGCCGGCGTCGTATTCGGTGGTGCCGGGTCCGTGAGCCCGGCCGGGAACGCGTTCACTCAGCTCTGAGAGGATCGACATCACGCCAGTCTTGCAGCGGCCGCCGACACACGGGAAGGCTGCTCGCTGCCCGCGAACACCGACTTCCTGCCACGCCGCCGAGCCCGCGGCATCCGCCCGCGCATCCGCCACGCCTGCCCGCGACTACTCGCCCGAGGGGTGCGCCTTCGCCCGATCGATCACCCACGCGTAGGCGAACGCCCGCTCGCGCCACGCCGAGTACCGCCCCGAGACGCCGCCGTGCCCGGCGGCCATCTCGGTCTTCAGCAGCGGGTCGGCGCCGGCGTCGCGCAGGCGGGCCACCCACTTCGCGGGCTCGACGTAGAGCACGCGCGTGTCGTTCAGCGAGGTCACCGCGAGGATCGGCGGGTAGTGGTTGACGTGCACGTTCTCGTACGGCGAGTACGACTTCATGTAGGCGTAGACCTCGGCGTCGTCGAGCGGATTGCCCCACTCGTCCCACTCGATCACGGTCAGCGGCAGCGACGGGTCGAGGATCGACGTGAGCGGATCGACGAACGGCACCTCGGCGAGGATCCCCGAGAAGAAGCGCGGCGCCATGTTCGCCACGGCGCCCATCAGCAGGCCGCCGGCGCTGCCGCCCTGGGCGACGAGCCGGTCGGGCGCGGTGACGTCCTCGTCGATGAGGTGCCGGGCGACCGCGACGAAGTCGGTGAAGGTGTTCCGCTTCTCGAGCTTCTTGCCGTGCTCGTACCAGAGCCGCCCCATCTCGCCGCCGCCGCGCACGTGGGCGACGGCGAAGATCATGCCGCGATCGAGCAGCGAGAGCCGGGGGATCCCGAACGCGGGGTCGATCGCATGCTCGTACGAGCCGTAGCCGTAGAGCAGGGTCGGCGCGGGCGTTCCGAGGTCGACGAGGTCGTGCCGGTACACGAGCGAGATCGGGATGCGCGTGCCGTCGTCGGCGACCGCCCACTCGCGGCGCTGCGCGTAGCGGGTGGCGTCGTAGTCGCCGAGCACGGGCTGGCGCTTGCGCAGCTTCCGCTCGCCCGTCGCGATCACCACGTCGTACACGGTCGACGGCGTGACGAAGCTCGAGTACCCGATCCGCAGCGTCGGCTGCGTCCAGTCGGGGTTGCCGCCGACGCCCACCGAGAACAGCGCCTCGTCGAACGGGAGCTCGTGCAGGGTGTCGTCGGGCGTGGCATCCTGCGGGGATGCCGGCCGGCGGCACCTTCGCGATCGCGACCCGGGGCAGGCCCTCGCGGCGGTACTCGACGGCGACGAAGTCGCGGAACGCGTCGACGCCCTCGAGGCGCACGTCGGGGTTGTGCGGCAGCAGCATCCGTCGCGGTCCCTGCGGGTCGGATGCCGCGACGCTCACGAGCTCGAAGTTCACCGCGCCGTCGTTGTGCACGATCAGCAGCCGGTCCTTGCCGCCGGCCACGACGTGCTCGACGTCGTACTCGACGCCCTCCTTGCGCGGCCACACGACGGTGAACTCGCCGGCGGGCTCAGTCGGCGTCGAGCAGCCAGGTCTCGCTCGTGACGTTGGAGCCCGCCTCGATCATGAGGAACCTGCGGCTGCGGGTGAGGCCGACGCCGAGCCAGAACCGCTCGTCGGGCTCGTGGAACACCGAGACGTCGTCGGAGGTCGGCGTGCCGACCTCGTGGCGCCAGATCGTGTCGGGGCGCCACGACTCGTCGACCGTCGCATAGAAGAGGTAGCGCCCGGTCGGGTCGAACACGGCGCCGGCCGCCGTGCCCTCGATGACGTCGTCGTGGGCCCGGTCGGTCCCGTCGATCGCGCGGAGCCGGATCGTGTAGCGCTCGTCGCCCTCGACGTCGGTGGCGTAGAGCATCGTCGACCCGTCGGCGGTCACGTCGAAGCTGCCGAGCGAGTAGAACTCGTGGCCCTCGGCCTCGAGGTTGTCGTCGAGCAGCACCTGCTCGCCGGGGATCGCCGCGGCCGCGGCATCCGTAGCCCCACCGGCGGATGCCTCGGGCAGCACCGGCGGCTCCCAGTCGTCGGGGCCCGCGATGGGTGCGCGGCAGTGGATGCCGTACTGCAGGCCCTCGACGGTGCGCGAGTAGTACCACCAGTCGCCCTCGCGGCTCGGCACGCTGAGGTCGGTCTCCTTGGTGCGCGCCCGGATCTCCTCGAAGAGCTGCTCCTGCAGGATCGCGAGGTGCTCGGTCTTCGCCTTCGTGTAGGCGTTCTCCTCGTGGAGATGTGCGACGACCGCCGGATCGTCCTTCGCGCGGAGCCACTCGTACTCGTCGACCACCACGTCGCCGTGGTGCTCTCGCTCGATCGGTCGCTTCTCGGTCTTCGGAGGAGTGAGCACGATCTCCACGGTACGCCCTCCATGTCGCCGGATGTCGCGGCCGAGGTCACGAGGATTCGTCACGCCGAGCGTGGTTAGGTTAGCCTTAGCTCAATCCACCCAACCGGTCCCGGGAGACGCGTGTGCTCGCCAACTACCTGATCGGCCTCCGCGAAGGCCTCGAAGCCGGCCTCATCGTCGGCATCCTCGTCGCCTACCTCGGCAAGCTCGGGCGTCGCGACCTGCTCGGCCGGCTCTGGGTCGGCATCGGCATCGCCGTCGCGGTCTCGCTCGGCGTCGGCGCGCTCCTCACCTGGGGGCCGTACGCGCTCACCTTCCAGGCGCAGGAGGTGCTCGGCGGCGTGCTCTCGCTCGTGGCCGTCGCCATGGTCACCTGGATGATCTTCTGGATGGGCACCCACGGCGCGGGCCTGTCGAAGGAGCTCCGCGGCCAGGTGGATGCCGCGATCGACCGCTCCTGGATCGCGATCGTCGTGCTCGGCGCGCTGTCGGTGGGTCGCGAGGGCATCGAGACGGCGCTCTTCGTGTGGGCGAACGTCGCCGGCGGCAGCGACCCCGTGCTCGGGACGCTCGGCGCCGTGCTCGGCATCCTCACGGCCGTCGTCATCTCGTGGGGCATCTCCCGCGGCCTCGTGCGCTTCAACCTCTCGGTGTTCTTCACCTGGACCGGGCTGTTCCTCATCCTCGTCGCCGCGGGCGTGCTCGCCTACGGCATCGGCGACCTGCAGGAGGCGTCCGTGATCCCCGGCTGGGGCACGCACGCGTACAGCCTCACCGGCGTCATCCCGCCCGGCAGCTGGATCGACACGGTGCTCGGCGGCATCTTCAACTTCACGCCCGAGCCCACCTGGGCCCAGGTGATCGGATGGCTCGCCTACGTCGTCGTCACGGTCGCGCTCTACCTGCGGCTGCTGCACCGGCGGCGGCTCGCGTCGCGCGAATCGACCGCCCCGACCGCGTCGGCGGCATCCGTGCCCGCACCCGATCCCGCAGCGGCTCCCGCCGTCGCCGCCAACTGACCCCGCCCCACCCCTCACCCCCACACATTGGAGCTCCGATGACCCGACGTGCCCTCGCGGCATCCGCTGCCGTGACCGCACTGGCACTGGCCCTCACGGGCTGCGTCGCCAAGGCCGACCTCGCCTCGGCGATCCCCGTCGAGATCACCGACGACGGATGCGCCGTGGCCACCGCCACCGCGACCGCCGGCGCCGTGACGTTCAGCCTCGCGAACGCCGGCAGCGACGTGAACGAGTTCGAGATCCTCGCCGAGGACCAGCTCCGCATCGTCGGCGAGAAGGAGAACGTGACGCCGGGCCAGGAGGTCGAGTTCGTCGCCCAGCTCGCGCCGGGCACCTACTACACGGCCTGCAAGTTCCAGCAGGTCGGCGCACCGATCGGGCTCGCCGAGTTCACCGTCACCGGCGAGGCCTCCGCCGTGTCGGCCGACGAGCAGGCGCTCGCCGACCAGGCGGTGACCGAGTACCTCGCCTACGTGCGCTCGCAGGCCGCCGAGCTGCTCCCCGCCGTCGAGGCGTTCGCCGCCGCCTACGCCGCCGGCGACGACGAGACCGCCCGATCGCTGTTCGCGGCGACCCGCGTGCCCTACGAGCGCATCGAGCCCACCGCAGAGGCGTTCGGCGACCTCGACCCGAAGATCGACTTCCGCGAGGTCGACGCCGTCGCCGACGGACTCGACTGGACCGGCTTCCACCGCATCGAGAAGGACCTCTGGCCGCCGGCCGCGGGCGACCTCAACTCCGACGGCCAGGACGCGCTCGCGGACTGGGCTCCGTCCACCCCCGAGGAGCGCCAGGCCTTCGCCGACGGCCTCGTCGCGGATGTCGCCGAGCTGCACGCCCTCGTGACCGCCGAGGACTTCTCGGTGTCGCTCGACGCCATCTCGAACGGCGCGATCGCGCTGCTCGACGAGGTCGCCGCCGGCAAGATCACCGGCGAGGAGGACTGGTGGTCGGGCACCGACCTCTCCGACTTCGCCGCGAACGTGCAGGGCGCGGGCGTCGCCTTCGGCGCCGTGCGCACGCTCGCCGAGTCGAAGGGCGACGACGGCGAGGCGCTCGCCGCCGAGATCGACGAGCAGTTCACCGCGCTCGAGGCCGCGCTCGCCGCGTACGGCTCGCTCGAGTCGGGCTTCGTGAACTACGCCGAGCTCACCGACGCCGACAAGAAGGCCCTCTCCGACCAGGTCAACGCCCTGGCCGAGCCGCTCTCGCAGCTCACCCACACCGTGCTCGGCGTCGCGGAGCCGGAGGCATGATGACCGAGTCGGGTCCCGCCGACGGGGTCAGCCGCCGCGCCCTCCTCGGCCTCCTCGGGGCCGGGGCGGCCGGCGCCGCCGTCGGCGCGGCGGGTGCGGCGGGCGTCGCCGTGGCCGCCACGGGCGCGATCGGCGCTGCGGGCAGCGGGAGCGGCGGAGCATCCGCCTACCCGTTCTTCGGCGCGCACCAGGCGGGCATCGTGACCCCCGCCCAGGACCGGCTGCACTTCGCCGCCTTCGACGTGAGCTCGACGCTCGACCGGGCGGGGCTCATCGAGCTCCTCACCGAGTGGACGGATGCCGCGGCACGGCTCACCCAGGGCCTCGAGGTCGCCGAGGGCGGCGCGACGGGCGGCTCCGACTACGCGCCGCCGGTCGACACGGGCGAGGCCCTCGGCCTGTCCGCGAGCGGGCTCACGATCACGTTCGGCTTCGGGCCGGGCCTCTTCACGGATGCCTCCGGCGCCGACCGCTTCGGCCTCGCCGCACGCCGACCGGCGGCCCTCGAGCCGCTGCCGCGCTTCATGGGCGACGCACTGCAGCCCGAGCGCAGCGGCGGCGACCTCTGCATCCAGGCCTGCGCCGACGATCCGCAGGTCGCCGTGCACGCGATCCGCAACCTCAGCCGCATCGCGTTCGGCCGCGCGAGCCTGCGCTGGTCGCAGCTCGGCTTCGGCCGCACCTCGTCGACCTCGACCTCGCAGACGACGCCGCGCAACCTGTTCGGCTTCAAGGACGGCACCGCGAACCTCAAGGCCGAGGAGCACGGTCGCCTGCTCGACGAGCAGGTCTGGGTGCAGGCCTCCGACAGCCCCGCGTGGCTCGCAGGCGGCTCGTACCTCGTCGCCCGGCGCATCCGCATGATCATCGAGAACTGGGACCGCGTGCAGCTCGGCGAGCAGGAGATGCTCGTGGGCCGTTCGAAGGGCGAGGGCGCCCCGCTCTCGGGCGGCACCGAGTTCACCGAGCCCGACTTCGAGGCCGACGGAGCGGCCGACGCGCCGCTCATCGACACGAACGCGCACGTGCGGCTCGCGCACCACTCCTCGAACGGCGGGGCGCGGATGCTGCGCCGCGGCTACAACTTCGTCGACGGCAACGACGAGCTCGGCCGACTCGATGCCGGCCTGTTCTTCCTCTCGTTCCAGCGCACGCCGCAGCAGTTCATCGACGTGCAGACGAGCCTCGCGGCCGACGGGCTGAACGAGTACCTCAAGCACGTGGGGTCGGCGATCTTCGCGGTGCCCCGCGGCGTGCGCGAGGGTGAGTTCGTGGGGCAGGCGCTCTTCGCCTGAGCCGCCGGGGTCGTGGCCTCAGTCCTCGTCCTCCTCGATCTCGGCGACCTCCCACCGGTCGTCGCCGAGCGAGCGCAGGACCCCGCGGACCCGCTCCCCGTCGCGCACCGCCTGCCACGCGATGAGTGGAAGCGAGCTCGCGGTGGGCGGCATGCCCGCGCTGAACGTCGGCGTCTCGTAGCCGAGTGAGATGAGCGCATCGGCGCGTTGCGTGGAATCCCAGATCCCCGACAGCGACCACCCCGCCATGAGGGCGGCGAGCACGCCGATCAGGAATGCGACGTACCCGGACTCACGCATGGGCTTGGACCGGTATCTCGTGCCGACGACCGACGCGGCGATGCCGACGATCGCAAGGATCGCGGGGAAGATCAGCGGCCATGGGCTCCACGGCTCGATGACCACGACCTCGGCGGCGAGCACGGGTACCTCCTGTCCACATGTTCCTCCGCGCGCATCGGCCCGACAAGGCGCCGCGCCGCCGCGGTCGCGGGGGTTCGCGGTCGTCGGCCGGTCGTCGGCCGGTGGTCAGCCGGTCTTCGTCCAGTCGAGGTTGATGAGGTCGCCGATGTAGACGGTCTCCCCGAAGTCGTGGATCTGCGGGTTCATGCGCAGCAGCTGCTGCTGCGGCAGCTCGAAACGCTGCGCGATGTCGAAGAAGCTGTCGCCCGCGACCACGGTGTAGCTGGCGGGAACCCCGGAGCCGTCGAGCACGGGCGTGCCGGTGGCGCCGGTACGGGGCCCGGTGTCGTAGGCGGGACCCCACTCGACCACCGGCGCCGGTGCGTTCGGCACGGGCTCGGGCGCCGGCGCGGGTTCGGGGGCGGGTGCGGCCGAGGGCGGCTCGGGCGTCGGCGTGGGCGTGGCGGTGACCGTGGCGGTGACGGTGACCGGCGGTGGGGTGGGGACGGGTGCGGCCACGCACCCGCTGAGCAGCAGGGCCGCGAAACCAGCGGATGCCGCGACCGCGCCGTACCCTCGCCTCACCGAGCCCCCGATCGACGTGCCGAACGGCGCTCCTCCGTCGGGCGCGCCGTCCGGACAGCCTATCGATCGGGCGGGGAAGCGCAATCCGCTCTCCACAGGCGTGGCGCGACCCGGACTCGCCGGGTGGAGCGTCGGGCGTCAGGTCGCCGCGATGATCGCGGCGCGGATCCGGCGCGAGCCCCTCGGCCAACAGCGTGTCGCCCGGTCCCGCGTACCCGAAGACGATGCCGGCGGGCTCCTCGCCGGGCACCGCGGAGTACTCGGCGAGCTGCGCGACGGCGACGCCCTCCGCGGCGAGCCGGGCGACGACGGCGTCGGCGGTCGCGGCATCCGGGAGCCCGACCACCGCGTGCAGTCCGCCGTCGAGTCCCGACAGCGGCGCGCCCGGCAGCCCGTCGAGGGCCTCGATCACGAGTCGCCTGCGATGCGCGTAGTCCCGGCGGGTCACCGCGATGTGCCGGCGCACGGCGCCGCTCGCGAGCAGGGCGGCCGCGGCATCCTGTGCGGGGCCCGGAACCGGGCACGGCTCGTCGTCGCGGATCGCGGCGATCGCCGCCCGGAGCGCCGCGTTCGGCGGCAGCACGAGGTACCCGAGCCGAAGCCACGGCGTGAGCACCTTCGAGAAGCTCCCGACGAGCACCACGCGTCCGCCGTCGTCGAGCGAGGCGAGTGCGGGCAGCGGCGGTCCGAGGTGGCGGAACTCGCTGTCGTAGTCGTCCTCGATCACGACGGCGCCGACGTCGCGCGCCCAGTCGAGCAGCTCCAGCCGGGCGGCCACCGGCAGGCGCCCGCCGAGCGGGTACTGGTGGCTCGGCGTGACCATGACGGCGTGGGGCGC
Organism: uncultured Actinomycetota bacterium; assembly: GCA_963802485.1. GTDB lineage: Bacteria > Actinomycetota > Actinomycetes > Actinomycetales > Microbacteriaceae > Agromyces. The sequence goes on along the minus strand of CAWDJA010000026.1, from coordinate 49,972 downwards.
CTGCGGCATCCGTCGCAGTGCCTCGACCACGATCCCGTCGGCGTCGACGGCCACCGGTGGCGTGCGGGCACCGCGCCGCTCCAGGGTGCGCCGCGCCGAGGGGTACCCGGGATGCTCGACGGCGATCGCGGGATACGCCGCCGACGAGCGAGGCCAGTGCGGATGCCACGAGCGCGAGCGCCTCGCTGGTGCCCGCCGTGACGACCACGTCGTCGGCCGCGCACGCGACGCCGCGGGCCTGGCGGAGGTGGTCGGCGACCTGCTCGCGGAGCGCCGCGACGCCGAACGGCGGCGGCGACTCCGACGGGATGTCGAGCGATGCGGCGTGCCGCCACGCCGAGCGCCACGCGCGCGTGTCGATGCGCGCGGTCGACGGCCGGCCCGGCAGCAGGTCGATGCGCGGGCCCGCGCCCGCTCCCCGCAGCGGTGCCGTGCCGGTCGGACGCCTCGAGGGGTCGCGAACCGGGCTCTCCGGCCGGCCGGGCCCACGATTCGCGACGCTTCGCGGCATCCGGCCCACCGGACCCGCCCCCGGGCCGGTGGGCGCCGGCCGGACCCGGGTGTCCGCGCTCGAGCGCCGCCACGCGGGTCGGCGCGCCCTGGCGCATCTCGAGGTAGCCCTCGCCGGCGAGCTGCTCGTACGCCGCGACCACCGCGCTGCGGGAGACGCCGAGCTCGGCCGCGAGCGCCCGCGTCGAGGGCACGGGGTCGCCGGGACGCATGGCGCCGTCGAGGATGCCGCGCCGCAGCCCGTCGACGAGCTGCACGCCGATGGGCAGGGCGGCGTCCCGGTCGATGACGAGGATCGGACCGTCCACGATTCCTCCTGATGCTCAACTGGACTGGTGGAAGTTGCGAGAACTGGACTGCATGGCGAACCAGTGTGCTCGCGAGACTAGCAGCGTGACCATGACGAACACCACCGCCCCACGCCGCATCCGCCGACTCGCCGAGCGGCAGACCACCGACCGCGACGCGCTCTTCGAGCTCCTCGACGAGGAGCTCGTCGGACACCTCGCCGCCGTGGTCGACGGCACCCCGGTGGTCGTGCCCATGGGCTACGCCCGCGACGGGGAGCACCTGCTGGTGCACGGGTCGACCGGCGGCGGATTCGCCCTGCGCGCCGCGGCCGAACGGGCCACGGTGGCCTTCGCCGTCACGTCGCTCGACGGGCTCGTGTACGCCCGCTCCCTCTTCGACAGCTCCATGAACTACCGCAGCGCCGTGGTCTACGGCGTGCTCGAGCCCGTCGACGACGAGCGAGCGGATGCCGCACTGCTGGCCCTCTCCGAGCGGCTCATGCCGGGCCGCTCCGCCGAGGTGCGGGCGATCACGCGCAAGGAGACCGCCGCCACCCGCGTGCTGCGCCTCGCGCTCGACGACGTGGTGATGAAGATGCGTGCGGCCGGGGCATCCGAGGATGCCGCCGACGGCGAGGACCACTCCACGTGGGCCGGCGTCGTGCCGCTCGAACGCCGATGGGGAACGCCCGTTCCCTCGCCCCTCACCCCCGAGGGGACCCCGACCCCGGATTCGGTGGTCGCCCTGACGACGCGCTCCCGCCCGGAGCACAGACTTCCCTGATGGAAAGGAGGTGCGAGATGTTCGCGACCATGATCGTGCTGGGAGTGTTCGCCGCCGTGGCGATCACGACCTCGCTCGTGCAGTTCCGCCGTGACGGCTACCGCCGCACGCCGACCCTGCGCTTCTGAGCCACACGACCCGACGAACGACGCGCCTCCCGGTCGACCCCGTCGACCGGCACGCCCGGGCCCCTGCCGCCCGGGCGACTCAGGCCCCCGAGGCGACTGAGCACCCTCCTGCGTGGAAATAGGGCGATCGCCCGATGAGCACCCGGGACCTTACCGAGCACGCTGAAGGCATCCGATCGGACGGTCGGACGACATCAGGAGGAATCATGCAGTTCTCGGCAGACTTCGTCGCACTGGGCCTCCACCAGGCCGACGTGCACCGCGCAGAGCGAGAGATCGGCCTGCGGATGGCGGCGGAGGAGCGCGGCTCGGACGACGCGGGGGCGTCGTCCGAGCCGGTCGCGCACCGGTCGCACCACGGCCACCGCCGCGCGCTCCGACTCGCCCTGCGGTGAGCGGGACCGCGGTCGTGGCCGACGGCGTTCCGCCGAGCGCGATCACGACCATTCCGGTTGCCGCCGGTGTCGGTGGACCGTGGCACCATGAGAACGTGACGCATGTCAGCGCCGGCCATGATCGGCCGTGACGCCGATCTCGCGAGGCTCAACGAGCGACTCGACGAGGTGCGCGCGGGTGCGCCCTTCACCGTCATCATCGGCGGCGAGGCCGGCATCGGCAAGACCCGGCTCATCCGCGAGTTCGAAGCGCGGCCTTCCGTCCGACGTCCGCCTGCTCGCGGGCCAGTGCGTCGACCTCGGCAGCGTGGCGGCGCCGTACGCGCCGGTCAAGGCGGCGCTGCGCACCCTCGTCGCCGAGGAGGGTGCCGAGCGCGTGCTCGAGGCCGTCGGCCCCGGGCGTGCGGCGCTCGTCGCGCTCCTGCCCGAGCTCGCGGCATCCGGCGCCGAGCCCGCCCGTCGGCCGCCGCCCAGGTCAGCCGCCGGTGCCGCGACCGGCCAGTTGCACGAGGCGATCGCGGTGCTCCTCGAGACGTTCTCCCGCGAGCGGCCGATCGTCTTCGTGATCGAAGACCTGCACTGGATCGACGCGGCGAGCCTCGCCCTGCTCCGCTTCCTCATGCGCGCGCTCGGCTCGAGCCGCGTGCTCACCGTGCTGAGCTACCGCACCGAAGACGTCACCCGGGGGCATCCGGTGCGCGACTTCCTCTCCGAGGCGGAGCGCGACCGATGGGTCGAGCGCCGCGAGCTCGGCCGGCTCAGCCGCAGCCAGGTGCGCAAGCTCACGAAGTCGATGATCGTCGACGAGACTCCGAGCGCGAGGGTGCTCGACACGGTGTTCCGCCGCAGCGACGGCGTCCCCTTCTTCGTCGAGGAGCTCATCGGCATCGACGGATGCCGCGACGAGGGCTTCGTGCCCGACACGCTCCGCGAGCTGCTGCTCGCCCGCTACGAGCGCCTGCCCGAGTCGGCGCAGGAGCTCCTGCGCCTCATCTCCACCGGGGGCGTCCGTGTCTCGCACGCGATGCTCGCGCAGGTGTACCGCGGCACCGACGACGAGCTCGACGCGGCCGCGCGCCAGTGCGTCAACTTCGGCGTGCTCACGGTCGACGGCGACGACTACGCGTTCCGGCACGCGCTCGTGCGCGAGGCGATCCTCGACGACCTCCTCCCGGGCGAGCGCGCCCGGTTCCACGCGCGCTACGCCGAGGCCTACGAGGCGGCCGCCGCCGCCGGCACCCGCCGACTCGCTCGCCGAGATCTCCTACCACTGGCTCGGCGCGCACGATGCCGCCAGGGCGTTCCCCGCCACGATGCAGGCCATGCGCGAGGCACGTGCCGCCGCCGCGTACGCGACCGCCGCACAGCTCGGCGAGCGGGCCCTCGGCCTGTGGGACGTCGTGCCCGACCCCGAGGCGGCCGCGGGCATGGGCAAGCTCGAGCTCATGGGACGCACGGCGTCGTACCTCCGCAACGCGGGCGAGGGCGAGCGCAGCCTGGCGCTCATCAAGGCGGCGCTCGCCGAGTGCCCGCGCGACGACCCGAACTACCCGCGGCTGCTGCGTGACAAGGGGCTCTACCTCGCGAACGTCGGCAAGGGCGGATCCGTCGCCGTCCTGGAGGAGGCGCTCGCCGCGCTCGACGCACGCGGCGACACCGGGCCGAGCGACCTCCGCGCCACCACGCTCACCGCGCTGGCCGGCCGGCTCATGATCGACGGCCGGCTCGACGACGCCGTCGAGACCGCCGATCGCGCACTCGCGGTCGCCACCGAGATCGAGCTCACCGCGCTACGCGTCGATCGCCACGAACATCGCCGGCATCAGCCGCGCCGACCGCGGCGACGTCGAGGAGGGGCTCGCCCTCCTCGAGCGCGCCCGCGAGCTCGCCGAGGGCGACGGCGTGGCGCTGCTCCGCTACTGGGTGAACGCGTCCGACCAGCACTACATGGTCGGGAACTACCACGAGGCGGTGCGGCTCGCCGAGGAGGGACTGGCGCAGTCGCGCGCGCAGGGCGTGGAGCGCAGCTCCGGCATCATCCTCGCCTCGAACGCGGTGGATCCGCTGTTCGCGCTCGGGGAGTGGGAGCGCGCCGACGAGCTCATCGACCGCGCGCTGGCGCTCGATCCGCCCACGGTGGACACGGTCTACCTGCTGCGCGCCCGCATCTGGGCGCAGCTGTGGCGCGGCGAGACCGAGCAGGCGACCCGCCTGTACCGCGGAGTCGCGGCCCGCGATGTCGGCCGTCATGGAGGTCGAGATGCAGACCCGCCTCGGCGTGGGGCGGGTCGCCGCCGAGCTCGCGCTCGCGAACGACGACCTCTCGGGCGCCTGGCACGAGGTCCGTCCCCTCCTGCACGAGCAGTACCCGCCGCTCGCCGGCTACGCGCTGCCGTTCCTGTGGGTGGGCGCCCGCGTGGTCGCCGCCGTGCGCGCCCGACCGCATGCGGTCAGCGAGGCGGTCGTCGACGAGATCGAGGCGGCGGTGCCCGAGTTGCGCGGCCTGCTCGAGCGGCTGTCGTACTGGCCGACGCATCCCGTGTGGGCGGCGCTCTTCGAGGCCGAGCTCGCCGAGGCGTCCGAGGGAGCCGGCGCCGGCGATGCGGGCACCGACGTCGCCACGTGGCGCGCGGCCGTCGAGGCGGTCGCCGCACCCGAGGCACCCGGGTTCCTCGTCGCGTACGCGCTGCTGCGGCAGGCCGAGGCCGAGCTGGCCGGCGCCGACCGCACGGCCGCCCGCGCCTCGCTCCAGGCGGCGCTCGACGTCGCCGACTCGGGCGGCGTGCTGGCGGTGCGCGACCGGGTCCTGCGCGTCGCATCGGCCGCCGGCTTGACGCTCGAGGGCGTGGGCGGCGGTGCCGGCCTCGCCGCACCCGAGATCGGCGTCGCGGGAACGCCGTCCGACGCCGACGTGCTGGCGGCGGCCGAGCTCACGGCACGCGAGCGGCAGGTGCTCGAGCTCATCGCCGAGGGCCTCAGCAACCGCCAGATCGGCGAGCGCCTCTTCATCAGCGGCAAGACCGCGAGCGTGCACGTCTCCGCGATCCTGCGCAAGCTCGGCGCGGCCACGCGCACCGAGGCCGCGTACCGCGCCGGCGCGCTGCGCTGACGCTGCGTCCGCCCGAGACGACGCTCGGCGCGCCCGCCCGCGCCTCCGCCCGCGGCACCGAGCTGCGGCGAACCCCGGAGGGTCACCGTGCCGGGTCACTTCGTCGGCTGGAACCCCCGCGCCACGTCGATGAGCAGCCGCGCGCCGAATCCGGTCGCGCCCTTCGAGCGCCACGAGTCGTCCTCGCCCGACTGCATCGTGCCGGCGATGTCGAGGTGCGCCCACGGCGTCTCGCCCACGAACTCGGCGAGGAAGAGCGCGGCGGTCGTCGCGCCGGCGTAGGGGCCGCCGAGGTTCGACAGGTCCGCGACATCCGAGTCGAGCTGCTTGCGGTACTTCTTCTCGAGCGGCAGCTCCCAGACCGGCTCGTCGGTCGTCGCGCCGGCCGCCTTCACCCGGGCGACCGTCGAGGCGTCGTTGCCGATCACGGCGGCGATCGATGGCCCGAGCGCCATCAGCGCCGCACCCGTGAGCGTCGCGATGTCGATGATCGCGTCGACGCCGTCCTCGTTCGCGAGCACGAGGGCGTCCATCATCGCGAGGCGTCCCTCCGCGTCGGTGTTCTTCACCTCGACGGTGGTGCCGCCGCGCGCGGTGAGCACGTCGCCGAGCTTGTACGCCGACCCCGACGGCATGTTGTCGGTGCACATCAGCCAGCCGCGTCACGGTCGCGGTCGCGCCGAGCGCGCGGAGCGCCGTGAAGGCGGCCAGCACGGATGCCGCTCCGCCCATGTCCATCTTCATGAGCAGGTGCATCGGGTCGGATGGCTTCAGGCTGATGCCGCCCGAGTCGTACATGATGCCCTTGCCGACGAGCCCGAGGTGCCCGCTGGACGCGCCGGCCGGGGTGTACCGCAGCTTCACCATGCGCGGCTCCTCGGCGCTGCCGGCGTTCACGCCGAGCAGGCCGCCGCAGCCGAGGTCGATGAGCTGCTGCCGGTCGAACACCTCGACGTCGAAGCCGAAGCGCGCGCCGAGCGCCACCGCGACGTCGCCGATGTCGGCGGCGGTGAGGTGGCCGGGCGGGGTGTTCGCGAGGTCGCGGGCGATGTTCGCGGCGCGAGCGGTGACGACGCCGGTCTCGACGCCGGCGGATGCCGCGGCGCGGTCGACGCCGTCGAGCAGCAGCTCGACGCGCTCGAGGGGGGTGTCCTTCGGCTTCCGCTGCAGCTCGCTGAAGCGGTAGCGGGCGAGGACGGCGCCCTCGGCCAGCGCCTGCCCGGCGCCCGCGGCATCCGCCGTGCCGATCGACGTCACGCGCAGCCCGATGCGGCCGAAGCGCGAGGTGGCGCGCGTGAATGCCGCCGCCGCGTCGCGGAGGCCGTCGGTGCCGAGCTCCGCCGCCGGACCCGCACCGACGACGACGATGAGCGGCCGTGCCTCACTCGGCAGCGCGATCGTCGTGCCGGGCTTCGCCTCGAAGCCGGCGAAGGCGAGCGCCTCGCGGTCGAGGCCGATGCCGCCGGGAAGGTCGCCGTCGCTCGTGACGAGCACGCCGATGGCGTCGAGGTTCCGCTCGTCGAGCTCGTTCACCACGGCGATCGCGGGCACGGCGTCGAGCGACGGGGTGGCCCTGAAGTCGTCGGGGATCAGCTTGCCGGGGTTGCGCGTCATGCGAGCGCCTCCTTCTCGTCGACGGTGTCGATGACGTCGTCATCGTCGGGTTCGAGCTTCTCGGGCAGGTCGCCGTCGCGGCGGCCCCCAGTCGCACGTCGATGCACGCGCATCGGACGGTCTCACTGTATTGCGGAGCACGCCCGTGGGGAACGGCTGCGAAGCCAGGGCACGCGAGATCACCCCCTTGCGGCATCCGCCACTAGCCTGAGCGGATGGATCCCGTGGAGACGACGCGCGTCATCCTGTTCTACGTTCCGCTCGTCTGGGCGTTCTGAGGGGGTGGGCGATGGTCGACGTGTCGGTACTGGTCGCGGGGGGCGTGCTGCTCGTCGGCGTCGTGATCCTGCTGGCCCTGCGCGGACGGCGGCGTGACATCATCGCGACCGCGGAGTCGGCGGCGACGACGGGGTCGACCCCGGTGATCCGCACCGGAGAGCCCGATTCGGCGGCCACGCTCGCCGCGACCGAGGCGGTCGGCGACGCGATGATCGACGCGGGCTTCTCGGGAGTGACCGTGCGGCGCGCCCTCGAGGACATCGCCGAGGTCAACGGCCTGCCGTCGAGCCAGATCCTGGTGTTCCCGACGGCCCTGCTCGTCTCCGCGCGCGGCGAGGGCCAGCATCGCACCGGCGCGATCACGAGCGGCGAGCGGCGCCTGGTGCTGGCGCAGGTCGACGAACTGCAACGCACCGTCGACGCGGCCCGGAAGGGCGTGCTCGATCCCGAGTCGACGGTGCGCCGCATCCGCGAGATCCGTGCGATGACCCCGCCCTACGGCCCGGTGCTGCGGGTGGTCGGCTACGTCGTGCTCTGCGGCGCTCTCGCGGTGCTCCTCGGATCGTCGTGGACCGGGGTGGCGCTGTCGGCGGGGCTCGGGGTGATCGTCGGCACTGCCCTGCTCGTGGGCGAACGCCTGCCCAGCGGCTACGGCGCCCTCCTCACCGTCGGGATGGCGTTCATCGTCGCGCTCGTCGTGTTCCTGCTGCTGCGGGCGGGGTTCGGGCCGGGGATCCTGGCCGCGCTCATCGCGCCGCTCGTGGTGCTCCTGCCCGGCGTGCTGCTCACCACCGCGGCGCTCGAGCTGTCGACCGGTCAGATGATCTCGGGTGCGGGGCGTCTCGCGGCGGGCGGCTGGCAGCTGGTGCTCCTGGCCGCCGGCATCGTCACCGCGGGGGCGATCGCCGGGGTGCCCGACTTCGACTTCACCGAGAACCCCGAAGCGTTCGGTCCCGTGGCGCCGTGGATCGCGGTGGCCGTGTTCGGCGTGGGCATCGCCGTGCACCAGTGCGTGCCACGGCGATCGATCCTGTGGATGCTGCTCGTCCTCTTCATGGCCTATGCCGCCCAGGTGATCGGTGCCGCCTTCCTCGGCGGCGTGCTCTCGGCGTTCGTCGGTGCGCTGGTCGTGGTGCCCGTGACCGCCCTGGTCGCGCAGCAGCCGCGAGGACCCGCCGCCCTCGTGAGCTTCATGCCGGCGTTCTGGCTCCTCGTGCCGGGCGCCCTCGGGCTCGTCGGCATGACGGACCTCCTCTACGGCGACACGAGCGGCCTGAACTCGATCGTCGCGACCCTCTCGACGATGGTGGCGATCTCGCTCGGAGTCCTCGCCGGGTCGGTCGTGTCGAACCGCATGGAGCGTCCGGCGCTCTGACGTCCGGTCAGGCGGCGCGGGCGACGTCGGCGACGGAGTCGGCCGCATCCGTCGACGGCGCCGTCAGCGCGCTGACGAACCGGATGAAGACCGAGATCCAGCCGAAGATGATCGAGAACGCCGCCAGCTCGAACGCCGTGAGGTTGTAGTACCCGATCGGCTCGAACAGCACCGCGGAGGCGAGCAGCAGCACGATGCCGCCCGTGCAGAACACGAAGAACCGCTTGGGCATGCCGCGCAGGATCCACGGGGACCCGATCAGCAGCGTGAGGAACGAGATCGACATCCCCACCGCGCAGAAGTTGTGGATCGGGGTGCTGACGTTCACCGGGACCAGGCCGACGCCGGCGAGCAGCACGCCCATCACGATGAACACGACCGAGACGACGCGTGGAGCCGAGGCGCGTTCGAGCACGCCCTGTCGCACGAGCGTCGTGAGGTCGCGGTCGACGTAGAGCGCGAACGTCGTGACGAACGCACCGCCGATGATGAGCGCGAGGTTGAACAGCGAGCTCGAGAAGTCGTCGGCCGTGCCGAGCTGGCTGAAGTGGTACTCCCACCACTGCGGGTCCTGGGCGGTCGCCATGCTCGCAAGGGTCGCCGAGGCCATGAACACGATGAGCAGCATCGCGAGCTTCGGGGTCGTGATCGCCGACACCGAGAGGTAGATCCAGTACGCCCCGAGGCCGGATGCGACCGCGACCGCGCCCACCGACGTCCAGACGTCGACGACGAGTCCCTCGAAGCTCCGCTGCAGCATCACGAAGACGACCATCGTGAGGATGAAGCCGATGATCGCGTGCACGGCGGCGACCGTGCCCACGTCGACCGAGAACTTCCACGGCTTCAGCCGGTGGCGCCACTCCTGCCCGGGCAGGTTGCGGGAGCGCCAGTAGCCGGTGGCGCCCGCGCCGATGCCGGTCACCAGGACCGACAACGCGGCGACGATGCCGACGGAGAGCCCGCCCCACAGCGGCCAGACGGCACCGGCGAAGAGGAACAGGGCGATGAGGCCGGTGGCTCCGGCGGCGAAGGCCCCGGCGAGCAGGGCCTCGGACTCCACGGCGAGCCGGCGTCGGGGAGGGGCATCGGCGGTGGTCTGCACCGCGGCGGACGCTGTCATGGCTGGATCGTACGCCCGCCGCCCACCCGGGAGCGAGAGGCCGTTCATGTGTCGTGTCGCCGTCGCCCACGCTCCGCGTTCCGGGGCCGCGCGTAGGCTCGATGGGCATGGGGCGGGAACCGGGCGAGGGGCGAGCGGATGCCTCGGTGTCACGTCCGAGCATCCGGGCGGTCGCGGCGGCGGCCGGCGTCTCGCCGACCACGGTCTCGCACGCGCTGAGCGGCAGCCGGGCGGTGCGAGCCGAGACGCGGGACCGCGTCATCCGTGCGGCCGAGGTCCTCGGCTACACCCCGAACCGCGTCGCGAGCGGGCTCCGGCTGCAGCGCACGGGCGTGATCGGACTCGTGAGCGATCGCATCGCCACGACCCCGTTCGCCGGGCGCATCGTGCAGGGCGCGCAGGACGCGGCGCGGGAGCGCGGCGTGGTGCTGATGGTCGTCGACGCCGAGGGCGACCCCGGCCTCGAGGCGCAGCAGGTTCGCGCGCTCCTCGACCATCGCGTCGACGGGATCCTGATCGCGCGGATGTCCCACCAGGTGGTGGCGCAGCCGGAGGCGCTCGGCGGGCACCCCGGTGGTGCTCGTCGACGGGGTGCCGGCCGATGGCTGGCGGGTTCCGGCGGTGGCGCCCGACGAGCACGGCATCGCCGCGACGGCGGTCGGCCACCTCGTCGCCGCGGGCCACCGGCGCATCGCGATGGCCTCGACGACGGATGACGCGCCGGCGACCCGCGGGCGGGAGGCGGGCTTCCGGGCGGCGCTCGCCGACGCCGGGCTCGACGCCGCGGGGGCGCCCGTGGAGCGCGGGAGCTCCGACGCCCGCGGCGGTCGCGACGCCGGGCGCCGGCTCCTCGAGGCACCGCCGGGCGATCGCCCGACCGCGGTGTTCTGCTTCAACGACCAGATGGCCATGGGCGTCTACCAGGCGGCATCCGCCCTCGGGCTCGCGGTGCCGGCCGACTGCTCGATCGTCGGCGTCGACGACCTCGAGATCGTGGCCGACGCCCTCGAACCGGGGCTCACGACCATCGCGCTGCCGCATCGCGCCATGGGCCGGTGGGGCATGACGACGCTCCTCGACCGCATCGAGGGCTCGACGACGGATGCCGCGTCGACCGCGTGCTGCTCGCGTGCGAGCTGGTCGAGCGCGGCTCGGTCGCGCCGCCGCGCTGAGACCGCCGCCGCGCTGAGCCGCCGCCGTGCCGCCACCCTGGCGGCCGGGCGCCCCTCACCCGACGCTCGACCTCGTCGTTCGGACGATCTTCGGCGCTCGGATGCCTCCGGATGCGCCGAAGCTCGTCCGATGCGGGACCTGGCCTGGCGGGGCCGCAGCGGGTCAGCCCGCCGCGCGGTCGTGCAGCCGGTCGACCGGCGCGACCGCGAGCGGCGCGAGCCGCAGCGAACGGAGCTCGGTGACGCCGCCGACGGACTCGACCGAGAGGCCGTTCGCGCCCGGCGCGCCGAAGACGACGCTCGAGAGCGCCGATTCGCCGCCGTTCACGAAGACCTCCACCGAGGAGGCGTCGACGATCACGTCGAGCGTCACGACTCCGTCGCGCAGCGGCGCCGGGGCTGTGCGCGCCTGCCGGTACACCTCGGGCATGGCGGCGGCCGCGGCATCCGCGTCGCGCGCGACGAACGCGACGCCCGAGGCGAAGTCGACGCCGATCGTGGCGAACGCGCCGTCGCCCTCCTTGACCCGGAAGCGCACCTCGGAAGCGGGATCCGCGGGGTCGGGCGCGACCTCGACGCGCAGGCGGTAGGCATCGGAGTCGGGCTGGGGGAGCGGCGTGCTCGCGGCATCCGTCACCGCTTCGCCCTCGATCATCTCGGCCGCGCCCTCGAGCGCGTCGAGCGCGCCGACCGGGGTCGAGACGAGCGTCGGCCGGCCGTCGACCGTGCGAAGCGCGAGCTCGCGCACGACCGAGTCGGCGCCGCCGTGCCAGTCGTCGGTGGGCAGGTCGCCGGCGTACGCCCAGTTGTTGAGCCAGCCGATCGCGTACCGCGAGGCGAGTCGCTCCGACTCGGGCAGGCGGGGGTCGTCCCACGTGACGGTCGCGTAGAAGTCGGCGCCGCGGTCGAGCCATGACGGCTCGGCGTCGGCGGCGGTGAAGGACTCGCCGTCCCACTCGCCGGTCCAGTAGGCGGTGCCGGTGGTCATGCCGTGCTCGCCGCCGTTCACGCCGGCCGCGAGCACCCAGGTGGTCTTCGCCGGGTCGCCGTCGAGCGACATCCGGAACAGGTCGGGGCACTCGAGGATGCCGAGGTCGTCGCGCTCGAAGCCCGAGCGGTACGTCCAGTCCTTCAGGTCGGGCGACGTGTAGAAGCCGACCTTGTGGCCCTCGGCGAGCACCATGAGCCACTCGCGGCGGGCGTCGTCCCACACGATCTTCGGGTCGCGCCAGTGCTGCGCGCCCGGGTTGTCCATGACGGGATTGCCGTCGAACGGCTCGAAGTGGAAGCCGCCGTCGGTGGAGACGAAGAGCGACTGGCGCTGCACGCCCGCGTCCTGCTGGGTCATGATCGCGATGACGGCGCCAGGGCCGAAGCCCGCGGTGTCCTCGGTGTCGACGACGGCGCTGCCGGTCTCGATGTCGCCGAGGCCGTTCTCGTACTTCGCGATCGCGACGCCCTCCTCGCGCCAGTGCACGAGGTCGGTGGAGGTCGCGTGATACCACTCCGTGCCGTTCCCGTCGGGGTAGTCGGCGTTGTAGAGGTAGTAGTAATGCCAGGCGCCGTCGAGCCAGAACGGCCGCTGCGGGTCGTTCATCCAGCGCTCGGCGGGCGTGAGGTGCACGGCCGGCCGGTACGGGCTCCAGTCGGCGGGCCGCGTGTACTGCGGCGCCGGGTCAGCGGATGCCTCGGGGCCGGGCCCGGGGCGGGCGCACCGGAGTCGTCGCCGCCGGCGCCGATCGCGATCAGGGCACCCGTGACGAGCACGGCCGTCGCCGTGAGTGCGGCGATCGCCCAGGTGACGGCTCGCCGTCGTCGGGGCGCGTGCGTATCCGGGACCGCGCGGGGCGGGGCGCCGGGTCGGGGTGTTCGGTTCATGATCCTCCGTGGTTCGGTTCGCGCACCGCCGGCCACGTCGCCCATCTGCGAGGGCTCCGAGTTCGGAGGTGCGCCGTCGCAGCGGTTCTGTGGGGAGGAGCGCAAGCGCCACTCGAGGAATCGCGGGCCACGCTACCGGCTCCAAATCGATTTGCAAACTTCGATCGGCCCGATCCGGGAGCGTGGAACCGCGACCATCCGCAGCAGCCCGCTGATCGGGGGATTTCCATGCGAACGCACTCGTCGAGGCGATCGCCGATCGGACTTGACAACGTTGTCAGTCGGCGCATAGGTTCCTGTGCCGGGGGAGTACAACGCCACGTTCTCGAGGATCCGGCCCGCGCACCGCTCGGGCCGATCCACCAGCGAACGGAAGCGACAGCACATGGACACGCCAGGTCGTGCACCGCGCACGCATCGTCCCGTCGGCCGCGCCATCCGCGTGCCCGGCGACCTCGTCACGGGCGCCACGCCCCACCGCGACTCCCGACCGGTCGGCTGACGCCGAACGGACCCGGGCACCGTCCGGGACGGACGCCGCAGGACGCGACCACGTCCGGCCGCGGCATCCGACCCTCCCTCGCCGCACCCGCTGCGGCGATCCACCGGGCGGCCTCTGCGCGAGGCCCGTCCGCCCTCGACGGACGCACGTCCGTCGGATGCCGGCTGCATCCGGCCACGCCAGCGGCTCCTGCCGCGCGACGCGGTCGCAGTCGGTTCGTTCACCATCGAAAGGCGACGAACATGTCAACATCCACCCGGCGCATCAGGCGCCCGCTCATCGGAGCGACGGCCACGGTCGGCGCGCTGGTCGCGACGCTCCTCACCGGCACGGCGGGAGCCGTGGCCGCACCGGACGACCTGCAGCCCGGTCCAGAGCCCACCGTGCACACGCAGGAGGCGTACGCACCCGAGGACGACTTCACCGCGAAGTGGACGCGTGCCGACGCCCGGCAGCTGCAGCGCATCTCCGACGCCGAGGCGCCCTCGCGCGAGAACTCCATGCCGGCGGCGCTCACGATGCCGACGGTGCCGCAGGACTTCCCCGACATGTCGAACGGCGAGGTCTGGGTCTGGGACACCTGGCCCCTGACCGACGAGGACGGCAACCAGTACAGCGTCAACGGCCAGGAGATCATCTTCTCCCTGGTGGCCGACCGGAGCCTCGGCTTCGACGACCGGCACGTCTTCGCGAAGATCGGCTACTTCTTCCGCCCGGCCGGGATCCCGGCCGACGAGCGGCCGGAGAACGGCGGCTGGACCTACGGCGGACTCGTCTTCGACGAGGGCGTGACCGGCCAGATCTTCGAGGACCAGTCGTACAGCCACCAGACCCAGTGGTCGGGCTCGGCGCGCATCATGAAGGGCGGCGAGATCAAGCTGTTCTTCACGGATGTCGCGTTCTACCGTGACGCCGCGGGCAACAACATCAAGCCGTACGACCCGCGCATCGCGTTGAGCGTCGGCAAGGTGCACGCCAACAAGAACGGCGTGAAGCTCACCGGCTTCGACACGGTCACCGACCTCCTCCAGGCCGACGGCACCTACTACCAGACGGGCGAGCAGAACCAGTTCTTCAACTTCCGCGACCCCTTCACGTTCGAGGACCCGGCGCACCCCGGTGAGACCTACATGGTCTTCGAGGGCAACTCGGCCATGCCGCGCGAGTCCGCCACCTGCGACGCCGACGACCTCGGCTACCGCGAGGGCGACCCGTACGCCGAGACCGTCGAGGACGTCAACGCCTCGGGCGCGCCCTACCAGATCGGCAACATCGGCCTCGCGAAGGCGAAGAACGACGAGCTCACCGAGTGGGAGTTCCTGCCGCCGATCCTGTCCGCGAACTGCGTGACGGACCAGACCGAGCGCCCGCAGTTCGTGTTCAAGGACGGCAAGGCCTACCTCTTCACGATCAGCCACCGCAGCACGTTCGCCGCGGGTCTCGACGGCCCCGAGGGCGTCTACGGCTTCGTCGGCGACGGCATCCGCAGCGACTTCCAGCCGCTCAACGGCGGCTCGGGCCTGGCGCTCGGCAACCCGACGAACCTCAACTTCGCCGGCGGCGAGCCGTTCGCACCGGACTATCAACCAGCACCCGGGCCACTTCCAGGCGTACTCGCACTACGTGATGCCCGGCGGCCTGGTGCAGTCCTTCATCGACACGATCGGCACGCACGACGACTTCGTGCGCGGCGGCACCCTCGCACCGACCGTGAAGATGGACATCCACGGCGACACGACGAGCGTCGACTACTCGTACGGCGACGGCGGGCTCGGCGGCTGGGCCGACATCCCGGCGGGCCTCGACGTCAACTCGGGCGGCAAGGTGCGGTAGTCGCAGAGTGCGGTAATCAGCCGAACGACGGATGCCCCGGGGACTCATCCCCGGGGCATCCGCTCGTCCGTTGCGCTGGATCGAACCAGGTCTAGTGGGCCATCGCGGGCATCGCGCCCATGAGGGTCACGGAGAGCACCGCCAGAGCGGCGAGCGCGGCAAGCGCGGCAGTTGCACCGGCTGCGCGCCAGCGTGAATTCATCGTCATGTTGGTCGTGTCCTTCAGGGGGAGGGGGCGGGGGACACCCGTTGACATCGTTGTCAGTCAATTTGGGGATGCTACATACTTTTCCCCGGGCATCGCAAGACCCAAGTGGACAAATGGTGAGAACGCTCTCACGCGGGAGAATTCCGGCGGCAACTCGAACTAGCCGTCGCGTTTCGGATGCTCCGGGGACGCGCTCCCCGGGGCATCCGCTCGTGCGCCCGCACCGGCTGCGACCGGTGCGGCAGCCGCGCTCGCGAACTCGCGGGCGAACCGCAGCGCGGCGCGGCGCGACATCGCGCGTCCGCGGGCACGCCCCGCCTCGAACGCGGCCGCGCCCTCCGAGGCGAGCACCCGCTCGACGATCGGCCCCGACGTGGGGTAGGTGCGCTGGTCGAACCGTCCCGTGCGCGTCCGCAGCATGTCCACCGCGCCGAGGAGCACCCCCGCCCGGTCGAGGTCGCCGAGCACGATCGCACAGGCGGCCAGGCCTTCGAGCGCATTCCCGACCCCGTCCTCGTTGCCGAGGCGAAGCGTGAGCTCGAGGTGCCTGGCGAACAACTCGGGGCGGGCCTCGCCGAGGGCGAGCCGCGCCCAGCCCGCGTTCGTGAGCTCGATCATCTCGACGAAACGGTTGCCCATGCGCACGGCGTCCTCGATGACCCCGTCGTAGATCGCGAGTGCATCGCCGGCGCGCCCGCGCAGGAGCTCGATGCTCCCGAGCTGGCCGCGGAACACGGCGTTGAAGGTCGGGTCGACGTCGGGGGTGACCAGGTCGATCGCCCGCCGCTGCAGCTCCTCGGCGCGGTCGAGATCCGGGGTGGACGACGTGGCGCAGGCGACGCCGAGCACGGCCAGCGCCGCGCCCTCGCCGAACCGGTCGCCGACTTCGCGGAACAGTTCGACCGCCTCCTCGAGCGGCTCGGGGTCGACCGGTGTACCGGGCTGCGACAGCGAGACCCACGACGACAACGTGATCGCCATCGCGCGAGTGCGCTGCGCGAGAGGCTCGCCGGACTGGAGGAGATCGTCCATCCAGGCCTTGGCCGTCGGCAGGAGGTTCCGGATCCGCCAGTAGAGGCGCAGTCGCCACACCGCGTCGGTGACCGTATCGACCTCGCCGATGGCCATGAGGTGGAGGTAGCCCGCGCGGACGTTGTCCCGTTCCACCGCGAGCCGTTCGACCGCGGCCTGTTGGGTGGATCCGTGAAGCATCGGCTCGACCTCGGAGGCGAGACGAACGTAGTACGCGGCATGCGCGTGGCGCACCACCGCTTCATCCGTCTCGTGCGCGAAGCGGAGTGCCGCGAGCTCGCGGACCGGGGCCAGCATGGAGAAGAAGGGCGTGCCGGCGATGTCCCGCTGGCGCAGCAGGCTGCCGTCGACCAGCTCGAGGAGCGTACCGAGCAGGTCGACGGCCCAGGGTTCGCCGGCGGCCACCGCCTCCACCGCGTCGAAGCTGAAGTCGCCCGTGAAGACCCCGAGGCGCACGAACAGGGCACGGGCGGACGGGCTGAGCAGGTCGATGCTCCACTCCACGGTGGCCTGGATCGTCCGCTGGCGTTCGGGGGCGTCACGGCCCGACGTCACCAGGAGGGCGAGCACCCGGTCGAGTTTCACGAGCATGGCCGACGGGGTGAGCACCCGGATGCACGCGGCCGCGAGCTCGATCGCGAGCGGCACGCCGTCGAGCGACCGGCAGATGCCCGCGACGTCCGCGGCGTTCTCGGCCGTCAGGTCGAACCTCGAGTCGGCGGCGTGCGCTCGGTCGAGGAACAGCCGGACCGCGGGCGCGTCGGCGATCTCGGCCAGCGACACCTCGCGCGGATCGATCGGGAGGGCCAGCGGCTCGACGTCGAAGACCCGCTCCGCGTGCACCCGGAGCCTGGCCCGACTCGTCACCATGACCGTGGCATCGGGAAGCGCGGCGAGCAGTGACGCGACGTCCGGCGCGGCGCCCATCACCTGCTCGAAGTTGTCCACCACGAGGAGGTCCCTTCGCCCCCTGCGCGCGAGCGCGAGCCGCTCGAGGGTCGGCACGCCGATGTCGTCGTGCACGCCGAGCTCCCGCGCGACGGCCGGCAGCACGCCAGCGGGTTCGCGGACGTGCTCGAGGGCCACGAACGTCACCCGGTCGAACCGGTCGCGGGCGAGCCGTGCGGCCTCGATCGCGAGACGGGTCTTCCCGATCCCGCCCGGGCCGACGAGGGTGACGAGCCGGTGGGGGTCGTCGCCGCCCAGCCACTCGAGCAGCGTGCCGAGGTCGGTCTCGCGTCCGAGCACCTCGTCGGGCGGCGACGGGAGATGGTCGGCCGCGTCGTCCGCGCGGGCGTCCGCGGTGTCGGTCGGAGCGCCCCGGGCGCGCGAGGCGTCGAAGCGCTCCGCGAGCAGGACCGCGAGGTCCGCTTCGACGAGCTCTCCGAGCTCCTCGGCCGTCGAGAACGGCTTGTACGAGGTCGTATCGTCGTCGCGGATGTGCGCGACGAGCTCGGCGAGTCGCTCCTCGCGTTCCGCCGGCTGCTTCACGTAGACGAGCTTCGGCATCTCGTGCGGCGCGAGTCGGTACTCGTCCTCGAGGCCGGACACCTCCTCGCCGGGGGCGATCCAGCCGTACTGCTGCCAGTACACGCCGACGAACACGTCGCTCTGCTCGAGGTAGGCGCGGTACACCTCCCGCGGGGGGTGCGGCCGAGCTCCGAGCTCGAACATGACGGGGGCCAGGTGCAGCCGCTGGATCGCGGCGCGCGCGGCGACACGTTCGGCCTCGAGCTCCTTGAGGGTCGAGCTGACGAAGACCCGCAGTCGCTGGTCGGGGGTGCGGATGATGCGCGACTCCGAGGCGCCCGTCATCGCGACGGCACCTTCCACCACCGGGTGCATCCGCGTCGACGCCCCATGGTGCCCATCATCCGCTCAGGTACGCCGGTCGTCCAGCACCCCGATCGGGGAGCGGTCGGCCCCGGGCATCCGCTTGCTCGGCGAAGGGTCAGCCGTGGACGGCGGCACCCACCCGCACGGGACCGAGCGCGAACCGCAGCGCGGCGCGGCGCGACATCGCGCGACCGCGCTGCCGGGCCGCCTCGAACACCGCTGCACCCTCTGAAGCGAGGACCTGCTCGACCATCGCCTCCGAGGTGGGATACGTCCGCTGGTCGATGTGGCCGACGCGCGTGCGCGCCGTGTCGACGGCGCCGAACAGCACCCCGGCGCGCTCGATGTCGCCGATCGCGATCGCGCAGGCGGCCAGTCCCTCGAGCGCGTGCCCCACCCCCTCCTCGTTGCCGAGCTGCACCGTGAGCTCGAGGTGTCGCGCGAACAGGTCGGGACTCGGGTCGCCGAGCGCGAGCCGGGCCCAGCCGGCGTTCGTCAGCTCGATCATCTCGACGAAGTGATCGCCGGCGCGAACCCCGTCCGCGATGACCGTGCCGAAGATCTCGAGCGCCTCACGGGTGCGGCCGCGCAGGAGCTCGATGACGCCCAGCTGGCCCCGGAACAGGGAGTTGAACGTCGCGTCGACCTCCCAGGTGACGAGTTCGAACGCCCGGCGCTGGAGCTCCTCGGCACGGTCGAGATCCGGCGTCGAGGCCGTCGCGCAGGCGATGCCCTGCACCGTCAGTGCGGCGCCCTCGCCGAATCGGTCGCCGGCGGCGTGGAAGAGCGCGGCGGCCTCGATGAGCGGCTCCCCGTCGACCTCGGTCCCGGGGTGCACGAGGGCGACCCAGGACGAGAACGTGATCGCGATCGCCCGACTGCGATCCGTGAGCGGCACGCCGGACTCGAGGAGGCGATCCGTCCAGGACTTCGCGGTGGGCAGGAGGTTCCTGATCCACCAGTACAGGAGCATCCGCCACGCCGCATCCGCGACCGTGTCGACCTCGCCGATCGCGATGAGGTGGCGGAACGCCGCGCGGACGTCGTGGCCCTCCGCCTCGACCCGCTCCACCGCGGCCTGCTGCGTGGACCCGCGCAGCAGCGGTTCGATCTCCTCGGCGAGGCGCACGTAGTAGGCGGCGTGCGCGCGCCGAACGGCCTCGGCATCCTCATCGCGCGCGAACCGCATGGCCGCGAGCTCGCGGACCGGGACGAGCATCGAGAAGAAGGGCTCGCCTCCGACGTCGTGCTGGCGCAGCAGGCTGCCGTCGACGAGCTCGAGCAGGGTGCCGGGCAGGTCGACCGCCCACACCTCGCCGCCGGCCACCGCCTCGACGGCGTCGAGGCTGAAGTCGCCGACGAAGACGCCGAGCCGCATGAACAGGGCACGCGCGAACGGGCCGAGCAGGTCGATGCTCCACTCCACGGTCGCCTGGATCGTGCGCTGGCGTTCCGGCATGTCGCGATCGGAGGTCTTCAGGATGGAGAGCACCCGGTCGAGCTTCGCGAGCATCGCGGTCGGCGTGAGCACGCGGATGCACGCCGCCGCGAGCTCGATCGCGAGCGGCACGCCGTCGAGCGTCCGGCAGATGCGGGCCACGTCCTCGGCGTTCTCCGCGGTGAGGTCGAACCTCGCGTCGGCGGCGTGCGCGCGATCGAGGAACAGCTGCACCGCCGGCGCGTCGGCGATCTCGGCCAGCGACCGCGCGGCGGGATCCATCGGAAGGCCCAGCGGTTCGACGTCGAACACCTGCTCGGCGTGCACCCGGAGCCGGGCACGGCTCGTCACCATGACGGTCGCGTCGGGAAGCTCCGTGAGGATCGACGTGACCTGCGGGGCGGCGGAGACGACCTGCTCGAAGTTGTCGAGCACGATGAGGTCGCGTCGCCCACGACGCGCGAGCGCGAGTCGCTCCAACGTCGGCACGCCGCCGTCGTCACGCACCCCGAGCGCCCGGGCGACGGCCGGCAGTACGCCCTCGGGGTCGCGCACGTGCTCGAGCGCCACGAAGGTGACCCGGTCGAACCGGTCGCGGGCGAGCCGTGCGGCCTCGATCGAGAGTCGCGTCTTCCCGATCCCGCCCGGACCGACGAGCGTGACGAGTCGCCGGGGGTCGTCGCCGCCCAGCCAGTCGAGCAGCGTCATCGAGGTCGGTCTCCCGGCCGAGCACCTCGTCGGGCGGCAGCGGGAGATGCTCCGCGGCGTCGTCGGCGGTCCCGGCATCGGCCGTCGCGCTCGCCGCGCTCGCCGCGGCCGGGGAGCGCGAGGCGTCGAACCGCTCGGCGAGCAGGATCGCGAGGTCCGACTCGATGAGCTCCCCGAGCTCGTCGGCCGTCGAGAAGGGCTTGTACGAGGTCGTGTCGTCGTCGCGGATCCGGGCGACGAGCCCCGCCAGGCTTTCCTCGCGTTCGGCGGGCTGCTTCACGTAGACGAGCTTCGGCATCTCGCGGGGCGCGAGGCGGTACTCGTCCTCGAGACCCGAGATGTCCTCGTCGGGCGCGATCCAGCCGTATTCCTGCCAGTAGATCCCGATGAACACGTCGCTCTGGTCGAGGTAGGCGCGGTACAGCTCGCGCGGCGGGTGCGGTCGTGCGCCGAGCTCGAACATGACGGGAGCGAGATGCAGTCGTTCGATCGCGGCGCGTGCGGCGAGCCGTTCGGGCTGGAGCTCCTTGAGGGTCGAGCTCACGAACACCCGCAGGCGCTGGTCGGGCGTGCGGATGACGCGCGCATCAGGGGCCGAGGTCATGAGGACGGCGCCTTCGACCACGGGGTGCACCCTCGTCGACGCCCCATGCGCCAATTGTGCGCGCGGCCGTCGCGGCAGTCCAGCACCCGGATGGGGGAGGGGGCTGCCTCCTACGTCGTCGAGCCGCTCGCCGTGCGCTGGGCGACCTCCGGGCCGAGCGCCAGGTCGAGGACGGCCCGCCGTGGCATCCGGCGACCGCGCGCGCGGGCGGCCTCGAACTCGGCCGACGCCTCGCCCGCGAGCACCGCATCCACGTACGGCTGGTAGGTGATGAACGCGCGCTGGTCCCAGAGGCCCGTGCGCGTGCGCAGGTTCTCCGCCGCGCCGAGGAGCTCCCCGCCGCGCTCCGGGTCGCCCGTCTGCACCGCCGTCGCTCCGAGTCCCTCGAGGGCGAACGCGACCCCCACGTCGTTGCCCAACCGGAGCGCGAGCTCGAGGTTCCGGACGAACGGGTCGGGGTCGGGGTCGCCCAGCGCCAGCCGCGCCCACCCGATCTGCGTGAGCGCGACGCTCTCGGCGAAGATGTCGCCGGCGTGGGAAGCCTCCACCCGGGAGGCCTCGAGGAGCTCCATCCCCTCGCGAGGGTGCCCGAGGAGCAGGCGAATGCGGCCGAGCGCCCCGATGAAGAGCGCGTGGAACGTCGCGTCACGCTGCACATCCACCAGCTCGAGGGCCTCGAGCTGCCGTTGATCGGCCAGCGCGAGGTCGGGGGGCTCCACCGACATGTACGCGAGCGAGAGCACCGTGAGCGCCAGGCCCTCGCTGAACACGTCGCCCGTCTCGTGGAAGAGCTCCACGCTCCGCTCCAGGTCCTCGGTGCTGATCTCGGCGTCCGTCTGCCAGAGCGAGACCCACGACGGGAACGCGAGGGCGATCGCCCGCGTGCGCGTCGAGAGGGGCTGGCCCACGTCGAGCACCTCCTCGGTCCAGGTCTTCGCCTCGGGGAGGTAGCTGCGGATCCACCAGTACAGGATCAGCCGCCACACCGCGTCGGCGACCGCATCGACCTCGCCGATGGAGAACAGGTGCCGGAAGGCGGCCCGCAGGTTGTCCCGCTCCGCCTCGAGGCGCTCGATCGCCGACACCTGCGTCGCTCCACGCAGGAGCGGCTCCATCTCGAGCGCCAGCCGTGCGTAGTGCTCCGCGTGCGTGCGTCGCACGCCCGCGGCATCCGGATCGAGGTCGAAGCGTGCGGCGGCGATCTCCCGCACCGGGACGAGCATCGAGAACAGCGGAACGTCGGCGTCGCCGTGCCGCCGGAGCAGGCTCCCGTCGATGAGTTCGAGGAGCGTGCCGAGGATGTCCGACGCCCACGGCTCGCCCGCGGTGACCGCCTCCACCGCGTCGAGGCTGAAGTCGCCCGCGAAGACGCCGAGGCGCACGAACATCGCCCGGGCGTCGGCGCCGAGCAGGTCGATGCTCCACTCGACGGTGGCCTGGATCGTGCGCTGCCGCTCGGGCAGGTCGCGGGCCGAGGTCACGAGCAGGGGAAGCACGCGGTCGAGCCGGGCGAGCATCGCGGCCGGGGTGAGGGCCCGGATGCGGGCGGACGCCAGCTCGATCGCGAGGGGCACGCCCTCGAGCGCGCGGCAGATGCGGGCCACGTCCGGGGCATTGTCGGCGGTCACGTCGAACCGCGGGTCGGCCGCCCGGGCGCGATCCCGGAAGAGCCGCACGGCGGGCGACTCGAGGATGGCCTCGACGGTGGCCTGCGCCGGATCCGGCGGCACGGCGAGCGGCTCGACGTCGAACACCTGCTCCCCGCGCACGCGGAGGCGCGCGCGACTCGTCACGAGGAACGTCGCGTCGGGCAGGTCCGTCATGAGCGTCACGATGTCGGGCGCCGCGTCCAGCACCTGCTCGAAGTTGTCGAGCACGATCAGGTCGCGGCGCCCCGCCCTCGCCACGCCCAGCTGCTCGGAGAGCGGCCGCGTCACCCGCGTCGCGCACCCCGAGCTCCCGCGCGATCGCCGGGAGGACGTCGTCGGGTTCGCGCACGTGCTCGAGCGACACGAACGTCACGCGGTCGAACGGCGCGCCGGCGTTGCGCGCGACCTCGATCGCGAGGCGGCTCTTGCCGATCCCGCCGGGGCCGACGAGGGTGACGAGGCGCTGCGCGTCGTCGCCCAGCCAGGTGAGCAGCGCGGTGACCTCGAACTCGCGCCCCACCGCCTCCGTGTAGGGGGCGGGGATGCGCCCGGTCGGTGCGACGGATGCCGCGGATGCGGCAGCCGCCGCGTCGGGCCCGGCGCGGGACGCGTCGAACCGCTCCGCCAGCAGGGTCGCGAGGTCCGCCGAGATCAGGTCGGACAGCTCGTCGGCCGTCGAGAACGGCGTGTACGACGCGGTGCCGTCGTCGCGGATCCGGGACATGAGCTCGGTGAGGCGCTCCTCGCGCTCCGCCGGCTGCTTCACGTAGATGAGCTTCGGCATCTCGCGGGGCGCGAGCCGGTACTCGTCCTCGAGCCCCGAGATCTCCTCGCCGGGCGCGATCCATCCGTACTGCTGCCAGTAGATCCCGACGAACACGTCACTCTGCCCCAGGTAGGCGCGGTACAGCTCGCGCGGGGGATGCGGGCGCGCGCCGAGTTCGAACATCACCGGGGCGAGCCGCAGCTGCTCGATGGCGGCGCGGGCCGCACGGCGCTCGGGTTCGAGCTCCTTCAGGGTCGAGCTGACGAACACCCGCAGGCGCTGGTCGGGCGTGCGGATCGCCGCCGGGCCGGAGGGGCCGTTCATGACCGGATGTCCGCGTTCACGACGGCACCTCCGACGAACGCGGGCTCCCCGTGGCGGCCGCCACCGCCTCGGGGTCGAGGGCGATCTCGAGGACGGCACGTCGCGGCATCCGACGCCCGACGACCCGCGACGCCTCGAACTCGGCGGCGCGGTCGGTGGCGAGGACGGCGTCGACGATCGACTGGTAGGTGACGTACGAGCGCTGCTCGTGGAGGCCCGTTCGCGCGCGCAGCGCTTCGGCCGCGCCGAGCAGGAAGCCGGCGCGCTCGACGTCGCCGACGACAGCGGCTGATCCGGCGAGTCCTTCGAGCGCGTAGGCATCGCCATCCTCATTGCGCAGGCGCAGCGAGAGCTCCAGTGCACGTGTGAACAGCTCGGGTTGCGGGTGGCCCGCCGCGAGGCGCGACCATCCGATCTGGTTGAGCGCGATTCGCTCGGCGAACTTGTCGCCCGCGCGCCCGGCGATCTCTCGTGCGCGCTCGTAGCACTCGACGGCGCCGTCGGCATCTCCTCGGAGGTGGAGGATGCGCCCGAGCACGCTCTCGAACAGCGAGTGGAAGGTCGCGTCGTCGTCGAACAGCGTCCAGCGCGAGCGCCGAGTGCTGCCGCTCCTCGGCGCGGTCGAGGTCGGCCGGCGTGACCGACATGTATGAGAGCGACGCGATGGCGAGGGCCAGCCCCACGCTGAACTCGTCGCCGACCGCCCGGAAGAGCGCGACGGCCTCCTCCATGCGCTCGGTGCTGATCTCCGAATCGGGCTGCCAGAGCGCGACCCATGACGTCAACGCGAGCGCGATCGCCCTGGTACGGGGTGAGAGCTGCTGGCCGGATTCGAGGACGACCTCCATCCAGGCCTTCACCTCCGGCAGCAGGCCCCGGATCCACCAGTAGAGGAACAGGCGCCACACCACGTCGGCGACGACGTCGACCTCGCCGACCGCGATCAGGTGACGGTACCCGGCGCGAAGGTCGTCGCGTTCCGCCTCGAGCCGGTCGAGCGCGGCGGACTGCGTCGCGCCTCGAAGCAGCAGCTCGGTCTCGGCGGCGAGGCCGACGTAGTACTCGGCGTGTGCGCGTCGCACCGCCGCGGCATCCGGGTCGAGCTCGAAGCGTGCGGCGGCGATCTCGCGCACCGGGACCAGCATCGAGAAGAGCGGCAGGCCGTGGTCGTCGTGCTGCCGCAGGAGGCTGCCGTCGACGAGCTCGAGGACGGTGCCGAGCACGTCGGCGGCCCATGGTTCGCCGGCCGTGACGGCCTCGACCGCGTCGAGGCTGAAGCCGCCGGCGAACACCCCGAGTCGCTCGAAGAGCGCACGCGCGTCGGCGCCCAGCAGGTCGATGCTCCACTCGACCGTCGCCTGGATCGTCCGCTGACGCTCGGGCACGTCCCTCGCCGCGGTGACGAGCAGCGGCAGCACCCGGTCGAGCCTCCCGAGCATGGCCGCGGGCGTGAGGGCGCGGATGCGGGCCGCGGCGAGCTCGATCGCCAGGGGCACGCCCTCGAGCGCACGGCAGATCCGGGCGACGTCCTCGGCGTTGTCGTCGGTCACGTCGAACCTGGGGTCCGCGGACCGCGCGCGATCGCGGAACAGCTGCATGGCCGGCGCCTCCAGGATGGCCTGCATCGACGCCTGCGAGGGGTCTGGCGGCAGCTCGAGCGGTTCGACGTCGAAGACCTGTTCGCCCCGCACCCGCAGCCGGACGCGACTCGTCACGAGGAAGGTCGCGCCGGGCAGGTCGGTGAGGAGCGAGACGACGTCGGGAGCGGCGTCGATGATCTGCTCGAAGTTGTCGAGCACGATGAGGTCGCGCCGGCCGGCGCGCGCGATCCCCAGCTGCTCGCTCAGCGGCGCATCGCCCGTGTCGCGGACGCCGAGCTCCCGCGCGATCGCGCCCAGCACCTCGTCGGGGTCGCGCACCTGCGCCAGCGCGACGAACGTCACCCGGTCGAAGCGTGCGCCGGCGTTGCGGGCGACCTCGATCGCGAGGCGGCTCTTGCCGATCCCGCCCGGACCGACGAGCGTGACGAGCCGGTGCGCGTCCTCGCCGAGCCACTCGAGCAGCGTCGCGAGGTCGCGCTCGCGGCCGATGGCGTCGGAGTACGGCGCCGGGATGCGCCCGGCCGGAATCGTCTCGACCTCGGGCGCCGGTGCGGCGCGCGAGGCGTCGAACCGCTCGGCGAGCAGCGTCGCGAGGTCGGCCGCCACGAGCTCGGCGAGCTCCTCGGCCGTCGAGAACGGCGTGTACGACGCCGTGTCGTCGCTGCGCACCCGCGCCATGAGCTCGGCGAGCCGCGCCTCGCGGTCGGCCGGCTGCTTCACGTAGATGAGCTTCGGCATCTCCGGCGGCGCGAGCCGGTACTCGTCCTCGAGTCCGGAGATCTCCTCGCCCGGCGCGGTCCACCCGTACTCCTGCCAGTACACGCCCACGAACACGTCGCTCTGCTCGAGGTACGCCCGGTACAGCTGCCGGGGCGGATGCGGGCGCGCGCCCAGCTCGAACATCACGGGGGCGAGCCGCAGCCGCTCGATCGCGGCGCGGGCCGCACGGCGCTCGGGTTCGAGCTCCTTCAGGGTCGAGCTGACGAACACCCGCAGGCGCTGGTCGGGCGTGCGGATCGGAGCGGCGCGGGCCTCGGCGCTCATGACGCCATCGGCTCCGCCGAGTCGAGCACGAGGTCGAGCGCGACGCGACGGGACATCCGTCGACCGCGTCCGCGGGCCGCCTCGAACTCGTCAGCACCGTCCGATGCGAGGATCCGCTCGACGAACGGCCGATACGTGAGGTTGGAACGCTGATCCACGAGACCGGTCCGCAGGCGCACGGTCTCGCCCGCGCCGAGCAGGACGCCGGCGCGCTCGACATCACCCGCGGCCGCCGCGCAGGCCGCCAGCCCCTCGAGCGCCCAGCCGATGCCGTCGTCGTTGCCGAGCTGGAGCGAGAGCTCGAGGTGCCGCGCGAACAGGTCGGGACGCGCCTCGCCGCGTGCCAGCCGGGCCCAGCCGGAGTTCGCGAGCGTGACGCTCTCGAGGAACACGTCGCCCTGCCGGCGGGCATCCTCGAGGACGCCCTCGAAGATCTCGACGGCGCGGTCGGCATCGCCCTGCATCAGGGCGAGGCTGCCCAGCGCGACGCGGAAGAGCCCCTCGAAGGTCGGCTGCTCCTCGATGGTGACGAGCTCGAGCGCCCGGCGCTGCAGCCCTTCGGCGCGTTCGAGGTCGGGTGGCGAGGTCGCCGTGCACGCGATGCTCAACGTCGTGAGCGCCCCGGCCTCGCCCAACCGGTCGCCGACGGCGTGGAACAGTGCGAGGCTCCACTCGATCGGGCCCAGGTCGACCTCGCTGCCGGGCTGCGACAGGGAGACCCACGCCCTCAGCCCGAGCGCGATCGCCCGGGTGTGGTCGCGCATCGGCACGCCGGCTTCGAGGATGTCCTCCATCCACGCCTTGGCCTCGGAGAGCTGGCTGCGGATCCACCAGTAGAGGAAGAGGCGCCAGACGGCACGGGCCACGCCGTCGACCGCCCCGACGGTGATCAGGTGGCGGTACGCGGCACGCAGGTTGTCGCGTTCCGCTTCGAGCCGCTCCAGCGCGCCGGCCTGCGTGCGACCCTGCAGGAGCGGCTCGATCTCGGCGGCGAGTCGCAGGTAGTGCTCGCCGTGCGCGCGGCGGACGGCGGCGGCATCCGGCTCGAGCGCGAAGCGGGCCGCGGCGATCTCACGCACCGGCACGAGCATCGAGAAGAGCGGGACGCCGGCGTCGTCGTGCTGGCGCACGAGGCTGCCGTCGACGAGCTCGAGGAGGTTCTCGAGCAGGTCGCTCGCCCACGGCGCGCGCGCCGTGATCGCTTCGACGGCATCGAGGCTGAAGTCCCCGACGAACACGCCGAGGCGCACGAACAGGGCCCGCGCATCGGCGCTGAGCAGGTCGATGCTCCACTCGACCGTCGCCTGGATGGTGCGCTGGCGCTCGGGGATGTCGCGTGCCGCCGTCACGAGCAGCGGCAGCATCCGATCGAGGCGTCCCAGCATCGCGGCGGGAGTGAGCGCGCGGATGCGTGCCGCGGCCAGCTCGATCGCGAGCGGCACGCCCTCCAGCGCCCGGCAGATGCGTGCGACCCCGTCGATGTTCTCGTCGGTCAGGTCGAAGCGCGGGTCCGCAGCCCGCGCGCGGGCCAGGAACAGCCGCACCGCCGGAGCCTCGGAGATCGCCGCGACGGAGGCCCGCGACGGGTCGGGCGGGATCGTGAGCGGCTCGACGTCGAAGACGCGCTCCCCCCGCACGCGCAGGCGGGCGCGACTCGTCACGAGGAAGGTCGCGTCGGGAAGGTCGTTGAGGAGCGACATCACGTCGCCGGCGGCCGTGAGCACCTGCTCGAAGCTGTCGAGCACGATGAGGTCGCGTCGGCCCGAGCGTGCGACGCCCAGCTGTTCGCTGAGCGGCCGATCGCCCGTGTCGCGCACGCCGAGCTCCCGCGCGATCTCGGGGAGCACGTCCTCGGGATCGTGCACGTGCTCGAGCATCACGAACGTCACCCGGTCGAACGGCTCTCCCGCACTCCGTGCGACCTCGATGGCGAGCCGGCTCTTGCCGATCCCGCCCGGGCCGACGAGCGTGACCAGCCGCTGGGCAGGCTCGGCGAGCCAGTCGAGCAGCGTGGCGACCTCCTGCTCGCGGCCGACCGCCTCGGTGTAGGGCACGGGGATGTGATCCGTGGCGCCCGGGATCTCCGCGATGCTCTCGGCGACGGTCGGCGCGGACGGCCGGCGGGACGCGTCGAACCGCTCGGCGAGCAGGATGGCGAGATCCGCCTCGATGAGCTCGGCCAGCTCCTCCGTGCTCGAGAAGGGGGTGTACGACGCGGTGTCGTCGTCGCGGATCCGGGTCAGGAGCTCACCGAGGCGCTCCTCGCGCTCCGCGGGCTGCTTCAGGTAGATGAGCTTCGGCATGTCGCGCGGGGCGAGCCGGTACTCGTCCTCGAGGCCGGAGATCTCGTCGCCCGGAGCGATCCAGCCGTAGTGCTCCCAGTAGATGCCGACGAAGACGTCGCTCTGCTCCAGGTAGGCGCGGTAGAGCTCCTGCGGCGGATGCGGCCGAGCACCGAGCTCGAACATGACCGGCGCGAGGTGCAGCCGCTCGATCGCGGCGCGCGCGGCTCGGCGCTCGGGCTCGAGCTCCTTCAGGGTCGAGCTCACGAAGATCCGGAGCCGCTGGTCGGGCGTGCGGATCGGGAGTCCCGCGGCGCCGTCGATCATGGCGACGCCGTCGACGTCGCCGGGGCGCCTGTTCGCCGCGGCTCCATGGAGCAATTGTGGGCGGCTTCGCCGCGCCCGTCCAGCACCCGCACGGGGGACGACGCGAACCCCAGCGGGTGGGATGCGGCGGTCAGCAGCGCCGCACCCCACCCGTGGGCTCAGCCGGCGACCCGCACGACGAGGCCGCCCCCGTCGGTGGTGCCGGCCGAGTTCTCGAGCTCGACCGTGTACCGGTGCTCGCCCGGCGCGGCATCCGTGATCGGGAACTCGACCACCCGCTCGCTCGCGGCCGACCGGTACACCCGCGCGATCACCGAGCCGTGCTCGACCAGCCGCACGACCGTGGTCGGCTCGCCCCGGCCGACCTTCACCTTCACGACGAAGTCGCCGTCGGCGTCGGGGCCCTTCTTCGGGCCGGTCAGTGCCGTGACCTCGGCCGCGGGCGGGGCGGCCGTCGCACCGTCGACGCCCGCCTCCTTCCACATCGCGCCGTGCAGGGGCGTCACCGTCAGCGACTCGAGCGTCGCGCCCTCGCCGTCGGCCCAGAGGCCGATCGAGTCGGCACCGGCGTTCGGGAACGCCTGGTCGGTGATCGTCGTGCGTCCGTCGGCGGTGAAGACCTCCACCGAGCTCCGGTCGACGTACGCCGTGATCGCGAGGCGGCCGTCGGCGAGTGCCACCGGGGCGTCGTCGAGCGAGGCGAACGCCGGGTGGAAGCCGGTGCTCCCCGAGTCCCGCCGGTCCACGAACAGGCGACCGGATGCCGCGTCGTAGCCGATGCGCGTCGCCGACTCGTCGTCCCCCAGCACGCTGAGTCCGACCGCGTCGGCGTCGCCCGGCGCGATCACCGCGTCGATGCGCAGCACGTCACCCGCCACGGGCAGCGTCTCGGAGCCGGCCGCGATCGGCCGCGCCGCATCCGTGTACGCGAGATCCGCCTGCTCGAGCTGCGCGAACTCGGCCACGACCGACTGCGCGAGCCGCGGACCCTTCGGGGTGGACACCAGCTCGACCTCGCGGGGGAGCGCCATCGCGCTGCGCCACGAGCCCGTGGGGATGTCGTTGGCGTAGTCCCAGTTGTTCATCCAGCCGAGCATCACGCGACGGCCGTCGGGTGCCCCGTTGAACGACACGGTCGCGTAGTAGTCGCGGCCCCAGTCGAGCCAGTCGTACCCCTCGATGCGCGGTGCGGCCGCGGCATCCGCGAACATCACCTCATCGACCAGGATGTGGCCCCAGCCGAAGCGGTTGTTGTCGATGATGCGCACGGATGCCTCGCGGCCCTGCGTACTCCGACACGTCCCAGCTCACCCAGTCGAGGGTCTCGCTGTTGCGGCCGGTGGCGGTGCGAACGATCTCGCCGTCGACGACGAGGTTGACGGAGGTCTCCTCGCTCCGCGCCTGCGCCGGGGCGGCGCCGAGCACCACGTGGTCGACGGTCAGGTGACCCCAGCCCCCGGTCGCGTCGTCGTGCACCTGGAACTGCGCGTCGCGCCCCGCGAACTCGGAGACGTCCCACGACTGCCAGTTGAGCTGGCCGGCCTCGGGTCCGGTGGCCGTTCGCACGACCTCGCCGTCGACGAGCAGCCGCACCTCGAGCGTGCCGTTGAATCGCTTGCCGCCGCCGAGGAGGAAGGAGAGGTGGTCCTCGCCGTCGCCGATCGTGAAGCTCGGCGAGGTGAGGTCGCCGAGGTTGTCGTCGCCCTTCGGGCCGCCCTCCCACGTGTTCAGCCGCTTGGCGCCGATGACGTAGTCGCCGCCCGTGGTCGACGGGTTGCGCCACGGCTCGGTCGCGAAGTCGCCCGTGACCTGCCAGCCGGTGTCGGCGAGGGTGGTGCCGTCGGCGAACTCGAAGCCGTCGAAGAGCAGGCGCCCGGCCGGCGGCTCGTTGCCGAGCTGCGTGCCGTCGACGTGCGGGTGGTTGCCGCCGCCGACGAGCAGGTTCACGTGGTCGCGGTCGATCGTGAACGTCGGCGACTCCATCGAGCCGACCGGCCAGTCGTGGTCGGCGAACCCGTTCACGAGGCCGGCGCCGACGAAGCCCGCCGACGGCGTTCTGGCCGGGGAGGGTGCCGGTGGCCGGGGCATCCGTCCACGGCCCGTTCGCCTAGTTGCCGGGCTCGTTCGCGACGGTCCAGCCCTCGTACGTGCCGTCGTTGAAGCCCGCGAAGACGTCACCGGGCGGCAGCGAGGCATCCGACACCGTGCTCTCGGACGTGAAGGTCGTGCCGTCGAACTCGCCGACGAAGTACTGGCCGCCCGAGCCGCCGGCCACCGAGCCGGGGTTCAGGTTCACGACCAGCACCCACTTGGTGTTCGCCGGGTCGCCGTCGACCGCGAGCGGGAACAGGTCGGGGCATTCCCAGATGCCGCCCGTGGCGTTCGCGGGACCGAAGTCGCTGAGGTGCGTCCAGGTCTTGAGGTCGTCGCTGCGGGAGAGCACGACCTGGTACTGCAGTGCCTCGACCGCGACCATGACCCAGTAGGACTCGCCCGTGTCGGGATCGGTGTAGCGGAAGACCTTCGGGTCGCGGAAGTTCGCCGAGCCGCGGTCGAGCACCGGATTGCCGTCGTACTTCGTCCAGGTCAGCCCGTGGTCGTTGCTGTAGGCGAGGGACTGCGCCTGGATGCCCGCATGGGTCGGATGCGCCGGCGTGTACGCGCTCGTGTAGATCGCCACCATGGGCGGGTTCTCGGCGGTGCCGAAGCCGCTCGTGTTCTGCTCGTCGACCACGACCGAGCCCGAGAAGATGTCCTCGATCGCGACGCCGTTCTCGTCGAACGTCTGCGGGATGGCGAGCGGCTGCTCCTCCCAGTGCACGAGGTCGGTGCTCGTGGCGTGCCCCCAGCTCATGTTGCCCCAGCGGGTGCCGTGCGGGTTGTGCTGGAAGAACAGGTGCCACGTGCCGTCCTCGTACACGAGGCCGTTGGGGTCGTTCATCCAGTTGCGCTCGGGCGAGAAGTGCAGGTACGGCCGGTACTGCTCCTCAGCCGGCGAGGCCGTGGTCGCCGCCCCGGTCTCCTCCGCGTTGGCGGGCATGGCTCCGAGTATGCCCGCCGCCAGCGCGACCACCGCGACCGCGGTCGCCGTGGTGCGCCATCGTGATTTCGTCGTCATCGTCTGTTTCGCCCTTCATTGCGCGAGTCACGAGCCTCTCGTGACATCGTTGTCAGTCAACGGCGGCGATGCTACGCACTGTCCGCCGGACATTGCAAGGGCCTCCGGATGCCGCGATCCGCCGCCGAGCATGCGCCATGAGCCCGGCGCCCCCCGCGGCTCAGCTCGAGGCCATCCGCGCTCGAGCATCACGGCATTCCTGCCGTGCCCGAAGCCGTCCCTCCACCGTAGGCTCCATGCACATGGGGAACGAGCCGGGGAACGCACGCAGGCCGGGCGCCTCCGTCGGGACTGCGGGCCTCGCGGAGGTCGCCGCCGAGGCTGGGGTGTCGCCCTCCACCGTGTCCCACGCCCTGAACGGAACGCGTGCGGTGCGTGCGGAGACGCGGGAGCGCGTCGTGCAGGCGGCCGAACGTCTCGGGTACGTGCAGAACCGCGTGGCGCGGCGGAGGCGTCGCACGGCGGTCGTCGGACTCGTCATCGACTGCATCGCGACCACGCCGTTCGCCGGCCGAATCATCCAAGGGGTGCAGGAGGAGGCGCGCGAGCGCGACACGCTGCTCATGGTGGTCGATTCCGGAGGCGACCTCGAACTCGAGCGGGGCCACGTGCGGGCGCTCGCCGACCGCAGGGTCGACGGGATCCTGCTCGCCCGCAGCTCCCACCAGGAGATCGATCGCCCTCACGGCATCGGCGACATCCCGGTCGTCCTCATCGACGCGGATCCAACGCCCGGCTGGGCCGTGCCGGCGGTCGCACCCGACGAGCGCGGTATCGCGTCGGCCGCTGTCGCGCACCTTCTCGCCGCGGGGCATCAACACCTCGCGTTCATCACCGCCGCGGAGGACACGCCCGCGACGCGCGGTCGGTATGCGGGATTCCGGTCCGCGGTCGAGTGGGCGGGGCTCTACGACACGCACGCGGCCGTCGAACGCACGACGCCCGATGCCGCGGGCGGCCGCCGCATGGGGCGTCGCCTGCTCGACCGCGCCCCCGGTGTGCGTCCGACGGCGATCTTCTGCTTCAACGACCAGGTGGCGATGGGCGTCTACCAGGCCGCCGAGGCGCTCGGGCTCGAGGTGCCTCGTGATTGCTCCATCGTCGGCGTCGACGATCTCGAGATCGTGGCCGCGGCGCTCGACCCGGGCCTCACGACCATCACGCTGCCGCACCGCGAGATGGGTCGGTGGGGCATGCGGTCGATGCTCGACCGCATCGAGGGTCGCGAAGTGGATGCCGCTGTGCCGCTCCTGCTCGCGGGCGCCCTGGTCGAGCGCCGCTCGGTCGCGCCGCCCCGCCGGCGGCTCACGGACTGGCTCAGCCCGCGCTGAGCGTTCGCGCGGCGGGACCGAGCTCGTCGCTCAGCTCGGGTATGCGGGCTCCGCGTCGTGGTGCGGCATCCGGAGCAGGGCGCCCTCGTGGCGCACCGTCGCGGCCGCGATGACCATCGCCTCGTGGAGTGTCTGGGCCCAGTCCCGGTTCGTCGTCGGCACCCCGCCGACGACCATGTGCCGCACGACCGCGGCGAGCGTCGCATCACCCGCGCCCATCGTGTCGACGACCGGACCGGGCAGCGGCACGATGTCGGCGTGGATCGGACGATCTCCGGCGCGGTGCAGCGTGGCGCCGTCGCGACCCGCGGTGGCGAGCACCGCGCCGGGGTCCCGGGACAGCAGCCGCTCGACGAAGGCGTCGAGCGAGTCGCCGAGCAGCAGCTCCGCGTCCTCGTCGCCGACCTTCACGAGCAGCGACCGCGACGCGAAGTCCTCGAAGTTGGACAGGAACGCGTCGCGATCGGCGAGCATGCCCGATCGCGGGTTGCCGTCGACCACGAGGCGTTCGTGCGGTCGGTCGATCGCATCCACGAGCCCGGCGTACTGCGCCGCATCGTCGAACGGGAAGCAGCTCACGACGACGAGGTCGGCGTCGTCGAGCGCCCCCCGCGTCGCGTCGTCGAAGCGGAGACCACGACGCTTCGCCGCCTCGTTGAACTCGTAGCGGGGCTCGCCGTCGGTGCGGTCGGAGACCGCGCGCGACGTGCCGTGCGCCGACGGACTCTCGACGAGCCGCACGCCGTAGTCGCGCAGGTAGGCGCGGATCCGGGAGGCGGGCTCGTCGTCGCCGAGCATCGCGACGAGCGTGACGTCCTGGTTGAGGAGCGCGAGTCCCACGGCCACGTTGAGCGCCGCGCCGCCGACGAACTCGCGGGAGCCGTGCTCGTCGCGGAGTTCGTCGATGAGCGCGTCGCCGACGACGGTGACCCGTCTCGGCGACGGAAACGCGTTGGTCATCCGGTCAACCTTCCCCGCGCGGCGGGATCTCACCGGAGCCGCGCTCGATCAGTCGGGTCGGCACGATCGTACGCGCCGCGGGCTCGTGGTCGCCATCGAGGCGGGCGAAGACGCGCTCGGCGGCGGTGCGCCCGATGCGCTGCGGATCCTGCGCGACGACGGTGATGCCCGGGTCGAGGAGGTCGGCGAGCGGCACGTCGTCGAAGCCGACGAGCGCGGTGTCCCGGTGCCGGCCGAGCTGCCGCAGCGCGCGGATGACGCCGATCGTGACGAGGTTCTGGCTGCTGAAGATCGCCGTGGGCGGCGTGGGGGAGTCGAACAGCTCGAGGGTCGCGAGGCGGGCGGTCTCCTCGTCGTGGAGGCCCTCGACCACGGGCACGTCGCGCGTGGCGACGCCGACGCGGCCGAGCTCCTCGAGGAAGCCCCGGCGTCGTTCGCGTGCGGTCTGGATCACGGGCCGGTCGCCGAGGTAGGCGACGCGACGGTGTCCGCGCTCGAGGAGGTGGCGGGTCGCGAGGGCGGCGCCGTCGGCGTTGTCGCTCACGACGGCGTCGGACGTGATGCCCGCGGGCTCGCGGTCGACGAACACGACGGGGGTGCCGCGGCGGAGCTCGGGCGCGAGGTACGCCTGGCTCTCGGACACCGTGGTGAGGATGAGCCCGTCGACGCGCCGGCGGAGGAAGGCGGAGACGGCCTCCTGCTCGCGGTCGGGATCGTCGTCGAGGCTGGAGGCGAACACCGCGACGCC
The DNA here is from genome assembly GCA_963802485.1 of uncultured Actinomycetota bacterium. Taxonomy (GTDB): domain Bacteria; phylum Actinomycetota; class Actinomycetes; order Actinomycetales; family Microbacteriaceae; genus Agromyces. The sequence goes on along the minus strand of CAWDJA010000026.1, from coordinate 15,004 downwards.
GCGTGAGAGGGCGACGTCCTCGACGGCACGGTGCACCGCACCGGCGAACGGGTTGTCGACGCTGCCCACGAGGAGCCCCAGCGTGCGGGTCCGCCCGTCGGCGCGGCGCAGGTTCCCGGCGTGCAGGTCGGGCTGGTAGTCGAGGGTGCGGGCCGCGGCGTTGACCTTCGCGATCGTCGCGGCGGACACGTTCGGCTCCCCGTTGATGACGCGCGAAACGGTCTTCACGCCGACGCCGGCGAGCGCGGCGACATGCCGCATCGTCGGGCGCGAGCGGCCATCCGGCGATGACGTCGTGTCTGACAACGATGTCACGATTTGGTCTCCAAGTGTGCAGGTTGGACTTGACTATACACACCAGCATGGTCTAGACCTACATTTGACATCGTTGTCAGGGAGACAACGGTTCCCCCACCACCAGAGGAGATTCATCGATGAATCACGCAGCACCCGGCGCGCTCCGTCGCCGTCTCATCGCAGCGGGGTCGCTGGCCGCGGCCGCCGCACTCGCCTTCACCGGATGCGCCTCGGGCGGTTCCGGCGGGACCACCGAGGCCGCCGGCGACGAGCCGATCGGCGTCTCGCTCATCGTCAAGACCACGACCAACCCGTTCTTCGTCGCCATGCAGGAGGGCGCGGAAGCCGCGGCCGACGACCTCGGGGTCGAGCTCACGATGGCCGCGGGCAAGGAGGACGGCGACGAGGACACGCAGATCCAGGCCGTCGAGAACGCCATCTCCAAGGGCGACGCGGGCATCCTGATCACCCCGAACGGCCCCGCAGTGGAGGACGCGCTCGTGAAGGCACGCGACGCGGGCCTCTTCGTGATCGCACTCGACACGCCGCCGTCCGACCCTGAGTCCGTGGACATCACGTTCGCGACCGACAACTACCTCGCCGGCCAGAAGATCGGCGAGTGGACCGCGGCGAAGCTCGCCGGCGAGAAGGCCACCATCGCGCTGATCGACCTGTTCGACGACAAGGTCGTCTCGGTCGACGTCAACCGCGACCAGGGCTTCCTCGACGGCATGGGCATCGACACGGCCGACGCCGAGGCGAACGGCGACGAGGCGGGGACCGGCGCGTACAGCGGCGGCGAGTACGAGATCGTCGGCAACGAGGCGTCGCAGGGCGCCGAGGACGGCGGCCGCACCGCCGCCGAGACGCTGCTCTCGAAGAACCCCGACATCAACGTCGTCTACACGATCAACGAGCCCGCGGCCTACGGCGCATACGAGGCGTTCAAGGCGGCCGGCGCGACCGACGACCTGATCGTCGTCTCGGTCGACGGCGGCTGTGCCGGCATCGACGCGGTCTCGGAGGGCATCATCGGCGCGACGAGCCAGCAGTACCCGGTCAAGATGGCCCAGCTCGGCGTCCAGGCGATCTTCGACCTGGTCCAGACGGGCGAGGTGCCCGAGGTCACCGAGGGCCTCGAGTTCTACAACACCGGAGTCGAGCTCGTGACCGACGAGCCGCAGGACGGCGTCGACTCCATCGACGCCGCCGAGGGCAGCGAGATCTGCTGGGGCTGACGCCCCGCACCGCACCGTGAGCGCGGTGCGGATCGGGCGACGATGTCGCGCGAGCGTCACCATGCCGCGGCATCCGCCCCGTCCGATCCGCATCGCCTCACGCTCAAACATCGGAGATCCACACGTGAGTCAGCACACGCCCGAGCCGCCGACATCGGCGCTCGACCTGGCCGAGGAGTTCCTCGACCGCACCACCCCGCTCAGCCGCATCCGGAACACCCTGCACCGCTACCCGGCCATCAGTCCGGCCATCGTGCTGGTGGTTTCCGTGATCGTGTTCGGCCTGCTCAACGACCGCTTCCTGAACCCGGCGAACCTCTCGCTGATCACGCAGCAGGTCGCCGTGGTCGGCACGCTCGCCGTCGCCCAGACGCTCATCATCCTGACCGCCGGCATCGACCTCTCGGTCGGCGCGGTCATGGTGCTGAGCTCGATGGTGATCGCCCAGACGACCGTGCAGCAGGGCCTGCCGGCCGTGCTCGGCCTCTTCCTGGGGCTCGTCGTCGCGCTCGGCGCGGGCGCGCTCAACGGCTTCCTCGTCACCCGCCTGAAGCTGCCGCCGTTCATCGTGACGCTCGGCACGCTCAACATCTTCGTCGCGCTGACGCTGCTCTACTCGGGCGGCGCCACGGTGCGCGGCGCCGAGATGCCCGACCTCCTCACCTGGACCGGGACCACGTTCAACCTCCTCGGGGTGAACTTCACCGTGGGTGTCGTCATGATGCTGCTGCTCTACGTGGTGATCGCACTGATCCTGTCGAAGACCGCATGGGGGCGGCACGTCTACGCAGTCGGCGACGACCCCGAGTCGGCGCGCCTCGCGGGCATCCGGGTCAACCGCGTGCTCATGAGCGTCTACCTCGCCGCCGGCGCCATCCTCGCGATCGGCGCGTGGATCCAGATCGGACGCACCAACGCCGCCTCGCCGAACGCGGGCGTCGACCTCAACCTCGACTCCATCACGGCGGTCGTGATCGGTGGCACGAGCCTCTTCGGCGGACGCGGCACCGTGTGGGGCACGCTCCTCGGCGCCCTCATCGTGGGCGTCTTCCGCAACGGCCTCTCGCTCGCTGGGCTCGACGTGCTCTGGCAGACCTTCGCCGTCGGCGTCCTCATCATCGTCGCCGTCTCGGTCGACCAGTGGATCCGAAAGGTACGCAAATGACCGCCAACGAACCGGCCGGCACTGCCGGCGACGCGCACATCGACCAGGCCATCGGCGCGTTCACGGATGCGGCGGCCCCGTCGCCCGCCTCCGAGGACCCGCGCACGCCGATCCTCAGGGCCCGCCGCCTCGTGAAGACGTTCGGCCGCGTGGTCGGCCTCGACGGGGTGAGCCTCGAGCTCTACCCGGGAGAGGTGCTCGCCGTCATCGGCGACAACGGCGCCGGAAAGTCGACGCTCATCAAGTGCCTCACGGGCGCCGAGATCCCCGACGAGGGTGAGATCTTCCTCGACGGGAAGCCGGTGCACTTCAAGCGCCCGCAGGACTCCCGCGCCGCCGGCGTCGAGACGGTCTACCAGAACCTCGCCGTGTCGCCCGCGCTCGACGTGGCGGCGAACCTGTTCCTCGGTCGCGAGGTACGCAAGAAGGGCATCCTCGGGTCGGTCTTCCGCGTCGTCGACCAGAAGGGCATGCGCCAGAAGGCGAGGGACGAACTGCAGGCGCTCGGCATCTCGACCCTGCAGGACGTCACCGTGCCCGTGGAGAACCTCTCGGGCGGCCAGCGCCAGGCGGTCGCGGTGGCCCGCGCCGCGGCGTTCGGGTCGAAGGTCGTCGTGCTCGACGAGCCCACGGCGGCCCTCGGCGTGCGCGAGTCGAATCAGGTGCTCGAGCTCATCAAGAACCTGCGCGACCGGGGCATCCCAGTGATCCTCATCTCCCACAACATGCCGCAGGTGTTCGACGTGGCCGACCGCATCCACATCCAGCGGCTCGGCAAGCGGGCGGCGACGATCACGCCCGAGTCGCACTCGATGACCGACGCCGTCGCCATCATGACCGGGGCCGCACGAGCATGAGCTGGTCGAGCGAGGCGGGCCGGGTCGAGCTCATCGCCCGGTTCACCGCGCTGCCCGGGCGCGAGGAGGAGGTCGCACGCCACCTCCTCGCGCTCACGGCCAAGGTGCGCGAGGAGCCCGGATGCCTCGCATTCGAGCCGCACCGCGTGGCGCCCGCACCCGCGGGATCGGCCGCGGCATCCGGCCCCGAGCCGATCGGCACCCGATTCACCGTGGTCGAGGCGTACCGCGACGAGGCGGCATTCGCGGCGCACCTCGCCGCGCCGTACGGGGCGGAGTTCAACGCGGCGCTCGTGCCGCTGATCGAGGAGGACGGCTCGGTGCTCACCTTCCTGGCGCCGATCGGCTGAGCCCGGCGGCGGCGCCCCTGCGCTCGACGCGGGCGCCGTCGTCGTCTGCGCTTCAGGCGTGCTCGGCGCGGTCGGCGTGGTCGGCGTGGTCGGCGCGGTAGGCGGCGAGCGTGCGCTCGAGCGCTTCGGGGATCGGCGTGGCCCGCACGCCGAGGGCCGCGATGCGGCTCGAGTCGACGACGAACGGCTCATCGAACTCGTACGCCATCTCGACGAGTTCGCGCACGGTGGGGTTGAAGATCCCCACGCTGCGCAGCGCGACCTTCGGCAGGCTGCCGATGCGCGGTCTGGTGCCGGCGAGCCGGGACAGCTCCTCGACCATGGCGCGGCTCGACCACGGCTCGGGGTCGTTCGGCAGGTGCCACGCCGAGCCGACGACGTCGCCCCGGGTGCCCAGCACTGCGAGGCCCTCGCCGATGTCGGGAAGGTACGTGTAGCTGTGCACCTGGTCGGGGTCGCCGAACAACGAGACCCGCTTTCCCGCGACGACGGGGGCCAGCACCCGGTCGCCGAGCGGCGAGGCGATGCCCGCGCCCGGGCCGTAGTAGTCCGAGGCACGCCCGCTCACGACCTCGACCCGCCCGGCCTCGTGGGCGGCCCAGAGCTCGTCGGCCATCTCGAGGCGCACGCGCCCCTTGCGGGTGTGCGGATGCTGCGGGCTCTGCTCGGTGAGCGGTCGTCCGCCGGGGCGGCCGTACGAGTAGACGTTGTCCATGTTCACGAACCGCGCCCCGGCGGACTCCGCGGCGGCGAGCACGGCGCGCTGCAGCGGCGGGAAGTCCTCGGCCCAGCGGTGGTAGACGGGGTTCAGGGTCTGGTACACGGATGCCGCGCCCTGCGCCGCGCGCGAGGCGAACGCGGCATCCGCGGCGTCGCCCGTGACGACCTCGACCGCGTGCAGCGCCTCACGGTCTCGACCGAGCGCCTCTCGCCCACGGCGGTTGACGATGCGCACCGGCAGGTCGCGGCGGACGAGCGCGAGGGCGGTCGCGCGGCCGACCGGACCCGACCCGAAGACGACGTGCACGGATCCCGTCATGCGATGATCGCCGTGGCCGATGCGTCGGCCGGGTGTGCGTCTGCGACGGCCGTCGTCGGCCGCCCTGCGGGATCGACCATGTGGCTCCTGCCCCTCTTCGCGTAACTCTGCACACCGTGCAGTGATACAACACTGTACGGTGTGTTGAGATGAACCGCAAGCGTGCACGACCATGAGGCCAGGACCCCGACGCAGCCTCACCCACGCCGAGATCCTCGACGTGGCCTTCGACCTCCTCGAGGCCAAGGGCTTCGCCGCCGTGTCCGTGCGCGGCGTCGCCAGCGGCCTCGGCCTCACGCCGACCGCGCTGTACACCTATTACCCGAGCAAGAACGCGCTGCTCCGCGGCATGGTCGAGCACCTGCTCGCGCGCCTCGATCCGTCCGACGCGGGCGCCGCGGATGCCGCCGGCGCGGCCGGTGATGCCGGAGCCGCTGGAGCTGGCGCAGCCGCCGCCGGCGCCAGCCGCCGGGCGCGCGCGCCTGCTCGCGCTGGCGCTGCGCCTGCGCGAGCTCCTCACCGGACACGCGGGCGCACTCGGCCTCATCATGAGCGGCCCGCTCGACGGACCCAACGCGATGCGCCTCAACGAGACGCTCCTCGAGTCCTTCATGGTGGCGGGGCTCGAACTCGACGACGCGGCGCGCGCCGCGTACGCGCTGCAGGTCTACGTGCTCGGCTCGATCGCGCTGGAGTCGGCGGACCTCGACGCCGAGTCCGAAGCCGCGGAGGCATCCGACCGGGCCACCGGGACGGAGGGCGCGGGCGCCACGTTGTGGACCGACCTCGCGACCTTCCCGCTCAGCGAGCGGACCGAGTCCGTGGCGGCCCAGCACAACTCCGACCGCGCAGTTCACGTGGGGCGTGCAGCGCCTGCTCGACGGGCTCATCGGGGTGCGCTGAGCGCGTGCCGCGACGGCGGGGCCTCGGCGCTCGGCCCCAGCCCGCTTGCGGACCGCCGGGCCGGCCACCGCGTGCACCCGGCGGCGGATGTGGCGAGGCGCCGGCCCCCGAAGGAGCCGACGCCTCGCCGGTGCTGCCGTGAGTCAGCTCACTCCGCGCTCGGCGGGGTGATGCTGATCAGGGCGGCGCGGTTGCCGTCCATGGCCTTCTGGACCGTGATCACCGTGCCGTAGCCGACGCCGGAGTCGGCGGGGTTGCCCGACCCGAACGGCCCCAGGCCGATGTCCAGGCCGTCGTAGGCCGGCAGGCGGTTGCCCTGCAGGTCGTAGAGCGGCGTGGTGTACTGCGCGTTGCCGGCCGACGGGACGACCGCCGAGGCGTCGCGGTCACGGTAGAACAGCGCACCGTCGGACTCGCGCAGCGCGAACCCGGGCACCCAGCCCTGGTCGTCGGTGAAGGTGCTCACCGGCGACTGCGCCGCGACGTCGGTGCAGAACTCCGTGAGTGCGGCATTGGTGAAGCACTCCGTGAACTTCTGCGTGTCGACGAGGCCGAATGCCGCGTTCGACGACTGCGCTCGCGACGGCATCACGTTGAGCGTCGTCGGGTCCGCGTCCGCGGCCGCGCCGGTGCGCTGCAGCGGGTTGAAGTGGCTGTCGACGATGAGCAGGCCGCCCTTGGCGCCGTAGCCCGGGAGGGCCGCCTCGTTGGTGAGGATCTGGTTCGAGCTGCCGTACGTCGTGTCGCGGTACCAGACGAGGGCACCGGGCGCGTTGTAGGCGAGCTTCTCGACCTTCCAGGCCCCGACGCTGTACGTCGAGTTGTAGGCGTACTTCAGGCCCTCGTCGAACCCGTCGTAGTTGCGCCATTCGACCAGGTAGTACTGCGCCTTGACCGACGTTCCGGTGTCCATGCGCCAGCCCGGGCCGGTGGTCGTGGTGAACGAGGCGACCTCGGTCTCCCAGCCGTTCTCGCCGCCCTCGACGTCGTCGCTCCACACCTCGGCGCCCGCGCTCGTGAGCGCGAAGTCGTCGGAGAACCAGCCGCGGTCCTGGAACGCGGCATCCGTCGCGAGGCGCAGGCGCACCTGCACCGTCTTGCCGGCGTACGACGAGAGGTCGACGTAGTGGTGCGCCCAGCCGTGCGAGTCACCCGTGAGGCCGTACTTCTTGTTCCCGTAGTCGGCCATGCGGCCGTTCGGGTCGGCGTAGGCGTCGCTCGTGGAGACCTCGGTGCCGTTCTCGGCGTAGACCTTCTGCTCGGTCCACGTCGAGCCGCCGTCGGTCGAGACCTCGACGAAGCCGTAGTCCCAGTCCGCCTCGATGACGTAGTTGTTCCACATCCAGAACTTCGCGTCGGCGGGGACGTTCTCGACCGTGCGGCCCAGGCGCAGGTCGGCCCAGTCCTGGTCGGCGCCGGTGTACCACATGTTCTCGCCGCTGTGCGGCTCGGCAAGGGTCACCACCTTGTCGGGCAGGTTGACCTTGACGCCGTCCTGCGTGCCCTTCTGCGGCCGCGAGGTCTGACCCACCTTGACGGTGGTCGGGTCGTCGCCGGGGTTCACCTCGACGGGGTCGGCCCAGCCGAGCACCCACTTGTCCCAGAGGCCCATGTGCGTCGGCATCGACTGGAAGATCGGGCCCGAGTGCGAGCCGGAGCTCATGAGGTCCCAGAAGTCGACGTCGGAGCTGCCGGCGCCCGAGGTGTCGTAGAGGTCGGGCAGGCCGAGGTCGTGGCCGTACTCGTGGGCGAACACGCCGACGCCCGAGTCCTCGGGCTGCACGATGTAGTTCGACAGCGTGAGGTCGGTGCCGGGGATCGGAGCCCCGCCGGCCACGGCCGACGAGTGGGCCCAGAGGGCGTAGGTGCCCTCGGCGCCGCCGCCGCCGGACTTGTCCTCACCGGCGTGCACGAGCACGACGTGGTCGATCACGCCGTCGGGCTCGAGGACGTCGCCGTCGTCGTCGCGGTCGCCCTGGTCCTCGATGTCGTAGTCCGCCCAGGGGAAGTCGGGCTGCGCGTCCGCGAGCGCCGCCACGGCGTCGATCGGCAGCTGGCCCGGGCCGAGCGGGTTGTCGGGGTGGCCCTGCATGTCCTGGATGGCGCCGGCCTTGTAGACGCCGTTCTCGTCCTGGAAGCAGAGGCTCGCGCCGTAGTACGCCTCGGAGTGGGGCACGGTGACCCACGGCGTCGCCGAGCCGTGCACGGTGTAGGCGCCGCGCGACATCTCCTCGTACATGTTCTTCATCGTGTAGCCGGAGATGTCGAAGCCGGGCTCGCCGTCGGGGCCGGTGAGGTCGGTGCGCACGCGCTCCGTGATGCCCTCGTCGGTGAACAGCATCTTGTTGAAGTGCTCGGAGGAGAAGTCCGGCACCCACATCGAGTTGTTGTCCTCGAGGTCGTAGTCGGCCGGGTCGGGGATGTTGTTGTGGAGCGGTCCGCTCTGCACCTCGCCGGGCTTGCACTCCGTCGAGCCGAACTCGGTCGGCACGTACGACCCGGTGAAGTCGTCGTTCGCGTTCTCGTCGAACTCGACGAGGATCGTGAGGAGCTTCGCCTCCTGCGTCGACGAGGCCTGCTTGGCGTTCTTCAGCTCCTTCGGGCTCTTGCCGGTCGTGATCGACTTCGCCTCGAGCTTCGAGAGTCCGCGAGCGGCGACCGGGTTGCCCTGGCCGAACTTGCGGTCGAGCGCGTCGGCCTTCTCGATCGCGGCATTCGCCGCATCGGTGCTGCGGGCGGCGACCCCTCCCGAGATCGAACCGGCGGCGACCTCCTCATCCGTGCCGAAGGCCTCCTCGGCGCGGGGCGAGACGTAGTTCATGTAGTACTCGTCGTCGCCGATCACCGGCGCAGCGACGTGCGATGGCGCAGCCGATGCCGTGGTCGCTCCCATGGTCGCCAGTCCGGCGGCCGCGAGCGCGAGCACGGGAATCGTCGCCACCACGCGCCTCCGCGCGCGAGTGGTCATTCCAATCATGCTTCTCCCTCCGAATGCGCCGGGGGATGACCCCGGCGCACGAAACAACGCCCCCCGTTCGAGGGCGTAAGCGGCATCCTGCCGTGCTGTGTGCGGTCGATGGAACCCCTTTCCCGAATCTGTGGAGAGAGACGCAGATCCGTTGCGTGGGGCGCACGAATCATCCGGATCGCCCCCGAACGAGGGGCGGATGCCGCCGAGCCGAGCAGCGCTCTCCGAGGTCCCCCGCGTCGTCGCACGCCGGCCACCCGGGCGCCGTCGGCGCGGCGTACGATCGGTCGCGGGGGTGGTTCGGATGCGTGGGATCCGGAGGTCGCACGGGCGGGGCCGCGTCGCGGCATCCGTCCGTCGCATCACTGCTGGCGATGGGCGCGCTCGGGCTCACGGCCTGTTCGTCGGGCGGCTCATCGGGAGGGTCGTCGGCGCTGCCGCCGGTGATCGTCGAGATCGACTCGCTCGACGGCACGACGGTCGAGGTGCCCGAGGGCGGGTCGGTCGACCTGACCGGCGACGACGAGACCTACACGGCGTGGACGGCCGACATCGCCGATCCCGACGTCGTCGAGTTCGTGCCGGGCCGTGACGACGGCAGCGCGCAGTTCAACCCGGGCCTCACGGCGACGTCGGTCGGCGAGACCGACGTGACGCTCGAGAACGGCGAGACCGGCGACTCGGTGACGTTCACGGTCGAGGTCGTGCCGGAGACCATGGGCCGCTATTGAGCGGTCGCCGCAGCTGAGCGGCCGCCGGTGGAGCGCCTGCCGCGAGGCGGAGGCGGAGGCGGGCGGCGGCGGCGCGGGCGCGCCGGGCTCGTCAGCCGAGCAGCAGGTTGCGCAGCTGGTCGGTCGAGTGCACGACCGCCATCGCGTCGCTCGCCTCGGCGGGGGAGCCGTAGCCCCACTCGACGAGGATCGTGGGCACGCCGTTCGCGCCGGCGCCGAGCGTGTCGTAGCCGCGGTCGCCGACCATCACCGGGTTGGAGACGTCGACGCCCTGCTCGCGCAGGCGTCGCAGCGCCTCGCGCACGACGTCGGCCTTGGTGCTGAGCTCCTCGTCGTCGCTCGCGCCCGTGATCTCGGTGAAGTACTGGGTGAGGCCGGCGTGGTCGAGCACCTCGCGGGCCATCGACTCGGGCTTGGAGGTCGCGAGCGCGACGGGAACGCCCGCGGCGTGCAGGCGCTCGAGGACGCCGGCGACGCCGGGGAAGACGGGGGAGCGCAGCACGTGGTCGGCGTAGTGGTCGCGGTAGACGTTGAGCGCCTCCCAGGCCTCGGCGTCGTCGAAGCCGGCCGTGAGGCGCAGGCTGTCGAGCAGCGGCGGGCCGACGTAGGAGCGGAGCACGTCGTCGGAGGGCACGTCGAGTCCGAGCTCGGTGAACATGTGCGCGAGGGACGCGGTGATGTCCGAGGCCGAGTCGACGATGGTGCCGTCGAGATCGAACAGCACGGCCGACCAGGTGCGCACGGGCGCGATGGTCTGGGTGGGCATGGGGGAAGTCACCGTGACATACTACGGGGCCATTCCCTGAGTCATTCTCAGGAACCGAACAGCATTCGTGTTTCGGATGCCGCGGACGACGCTCGGCACCGTGCGGCGAACGGGCCGGTCGGAGGTCAGAACAGCCGGGCGTGGCCGCTCTCGATGCCGCGCATCGCGTCGTAGTCGAGCACGACGCAGCGGATGCCGCGGTCCTCGGCGAGCGTGCGAGCCTGGGGCTTGATCTCCTGCGCGGCGAAGACGCCGCGCACGGGCGCGAGGCGCGGATCGCGGTTCATGAGCTCGAGGTAGCGGGTGAGCTGCTCGACGCCGTCGATGTCGCCGCGGCGCTTGAGCTCGACCGCGACCGAGGCGCCCGAGGCATCCGTCGCGAGGATGTCGACCGGGCCGATGGCGGTCATGTACTCGCGCCGCACCAGCCGGTGGCCCTCGCCGAGGAGCTCGATCTGCTCGGCCAGCAGCTGCTGCAGGTGCGCCTCGACGCCGTCCTTCTGCAGGCCGGGGTCGATGCCGAGCTCGTGCGCCGAGTCGTGCAGCACCTCGTGGATCGAGACGACGAGCTGGTCGGCGGTCTTCTTGTGCGTGACCTTCCAGAGCTCGACGACGCCGGCGGCGCGCTGCTCGTCGTCGGGCTCCGCCGCCTCGAGCGTGCACGGCGGGCTCATCCAGTTGAGGGGCTTGTAGCTGCCGCCGTCGGAGTGCACGAGCAGGCTGCCGTCGCCCTTGACCATCAGCAGTCGCGTCGCGAGCGGCAGATGGGCGGAGAGCCGCCCGGCGTAGTCGACGGAGCAGCGGGCGATGACGAGACGCACCTGTCGAGTGTACGGCGACCGGATGACGCGGGCGTCAGGCCTTCACGCGAGCACGAGGCCCGCTCTGCTCCCGCGCCGCGGGCGCCGCGATGCCGGCGAGCACCATGAGGCCGAGGATCACGAGCAGCGCGTTGAGGATGCCGAAGTGCTCGCCGAGGAAGCCGAGGAACGGCGGGCCGACGAGGAAGGCGCAGTAGCCGATGATCGCCACGGCGCTCACCCGGGCGGCCGCGAGCCGCCGGTCGGGAACGTCGGCCGCGGCGGACATGCCGACCGGGAAGCCCATCGAGCAGCCGATGCCCCAGAGCGCCGTGCCGACGATGAGCATCCACGGCTCGGAGGCGAAGATGAAGAGCGTGAGGCCGACCACGCCGATCGCGGCCATGGCCTGCAGCATCAGCACCCGGCCGAAGCGGTCGATCAACGGGCCGCCGAGCACGCGAGCGCCGGTGATGGCCACGGTGAACACGGTGAACACGGCGGCGCCGATCGTGGCGTCGTAGCCGTGGCCGTCGACGACGGCGAGGGCGAGCCAGTCGTTGGCGCCGCCCTCGGCGAACGACATGCCGAGCATGACGACGCCGATGAGGAGCAGCCGCACGTCGCCCCAGACGCGCGAGGCTCTCGCGCAGGCGCTGTGTCCACGGCACGCGCGGTGCGTCGGTGTGCGGGTCGTCGCCGAGCTCCTCGCGCACCGGCACGAACCGCACCGCCACGATGACGCCGGCGGCGACGAGGACGGCGATGACGCCGAGGTGGATCGCGACCGAGATGCCCAGGGCGGATGCCGCGGCGGCGAGGCCGGCGCCGGCGACCGTGCCGAAGCTGAAGAAGGCGTGCATGAGCGGCATGAGCGTCTTGCCGATCTCGCGCTCGGCCTCGGCGCCCTCGACGTTCATCATCACGTCGACGGCGCCGTTGCCGAATCCGAACAGCGCGAGCCCGATCACGACGAGCGGGACCGACGGCAGGATCGAGCCGCCGATGCCGACCGAGACGAGGCCGACCGACACGGTCACGAGCACGCCGATCATGCCGGCGCGGGCGCCGACCCGTGCCATCAGCCACGGTGCGGCGATGAGGCCGAGGACCGGCGCCGATCGACCCGCCCAGGATGACGAGGCCGACGCCCTGCGTGCTGAGCCCGGTGTCGTCGCGGACCACGGGGAGGCGGGCCACCCAGCTCGCGAGGCTGAGCCCCGAGAGGAAGAAGATCGGCGAAGATCGGCGTTGCGCCAGGCGATCAGCTCGCGACGCGGTCGACTCGCCTCGGCGGGTCGGCCGTCGGCGGCGTCGTGGCTCTCGGCCAGGACGGATTCGTCGTCTCGGTGCTGCGACATCACTGCCTCGTCGTCGAAGGTGGGCCGATCGGCCGGAACGTGCGGGTGGTCGATCTCCAGTGTAGTCGAATCGATTCGATCTGCAATACCAAATGACGTTCGGGTTTCACGGATGCCGCGGGCTGACGGCGCCCGCGTCATCCGCCCGGACCCGTGACTACGATGTACGGGTCACCTCGACGCGCGCCGTGACCCTCGGTGCACGAGCTCGGCACCGCAGACCCCGCGGCGCCCGTACGAAACGGACACCCCGCTGATGAAGGCCCTCTACAAGCCCGCGCCCGCCGCCGGCCTCGAACTCGTCGACCGGCCGGAGCCCGAGACCGGACCCGAAGACGTCAAGATCCGGGTGCTGCGCACCGGCATCTGCGGCACCGACCTGCACATCGAGCGGTGGGACGACTGGGCCGCCGCCGAGATCCAGGCGCCGCTGATCCCGGGCCACGAGTTCTACGGCGAGGTCGTCGAGGTGGGCGAGCTCGTGCACGACGTCGCCGTCGGCGACCACGTGTCGGGCGAGGGGCACATCGTGTGCGGCATGTGCCGCAACTGCCGGGCGGGGCGCCGCCAGATGTGCATCCGCACCAAGGGCGTCGGCCTGCACCGCGACGGCGCGTTCGCGGAGTACATCGTCATCCCCGGCGAGAACGTGTGGGTGCACCACGCGTCGGTCGAGCCCGAGGTCGGGGCGATCTTCGACCCGTTCGGCAACGCCGTGCACACCGCGCTCGCGTTCTCGCTGGTCGGCGAGGACGTGCTCGTCACCGGCTGCGGCCCGATCGGCCTGATGTCGATCGCCGTCGCCCGCCACGTCGGCGCGCGGTTCATCGTCGCGAGCGACGTGAGTCCCGCTCGCCTCGAGCTCGCCCTGAAGATGGGGGCGGATGCCGCGGTCGACGTGTCGCGCGAGCGCATCCACGACGTGCAGCCGAAGCTCGGCATGCGCGAGGGCTTCGACGTCGGGTTCGAGATGAGCGGAGCGGCATCCGCCCTGCCCCAGATGATCGAGAACATGAACCACGGCGGACGCATCGCGCTGCTCGGCCTCGCGTCGGAGCCGTACGCGATCGACTGGGGCAAGGTCGTCACGCACATGCTGACCATGAAGGGCATCTACGGCCGTGAGATGTTCGAGACGTGGAACTCGATGAGCGCGATGCTGCAGACCAGCGAGGTGCTCAGGGCGCGCGTCGCCTCGATCATCAGCGACCGCTACCCGGCACGCGACTGGCGGGCCGCATTCGACGCGGCCGCCTCGGGCGGCGTCGGCAAGGTCATCCTCGACTGGACCGAGCTGTAGGAAACACGGACCGTAGGACGGAGCTGCAGGACATGTACGGAACGGTGAAGGACCAGCTGCGGGCCGAGCTCGACGAGATCGAGGCGGCCGGGCTCACGAAGCGGGAGCGCGGCATCCGCGGGCCGCAGTCGTCGGAGATCGAGGTCGCCGGGCGCGAGGTGCTGAACTTCTGCGCGAACAACTACCTCGGACTCGCCAACGACCCGCGCATCGTCGCCGCCGCGCACCGCGGCCTCGACGAGTGGGGCTACGGGCTCGCGAGCGTGCGGTTCATCTGCGGCACGCAGGAGCTGCACCTCGAGCTCGAACGGCGGGTGTCGGAGTTCCTCGGCTACGACGACACGATCCTGTTCTCGTCGTGCTTCGACGCGAACGGCGGCGTCTTCGAGGTGCTCTTCGGGCCCGATGACGCGATCATCTCCGACGAGCTCAACCACGCGTCGATCATCGACGGGATCCGCCTGTCGAAGGCGCAGCGGTACCGCTACAAGAACCGCGACCTGGCCGACCTCGAGGCGCAGCTGGTCGCGGCATCCGACGCCCGGCGCCGCGTGATCGTGACCGACGGCGTGTTCTCGATGGACGGCTACATCGCGCCGCTCGCCGAGATCTGCGACCTCGCCGACCGCTACGACGCGCTCGTCTTCGTCGACGACTCGCACGCCGTCGGGTTCGTCGGCGAGCACGGCCGCGGCACCCCCGAGTACTGCGGTGTCGAGGGCCGGGTCGACATCACGACCGGCACGTTCGGCAAGGCGCTCGGCGGGGCATCCGGCGGCTACGTGGCCGCCCGTCAGGAGATCGTCGACCTGCTGCGCCAGCGGGCCCGTCCCTACCTCTTCTCGAACACGCTCGCGCCCGCGATCGTGTCGGGCACGCTGCAGGCGCTCGAGCTGCTCGAGCAGTCGGGCGAGCTGCGGGTCACGCTGCGCCGCAACGCCGCGCTGTTCCGGACGCTCATGGAGGCCGAGGGCTTCGACCTGCTGCCCGGCGAGCACCCCATCGTGCCCGTCATGTTCGGCGACGCCGCCCTCACGGCGCGCATCGCCGACGCCCTGCAGGCGAAGGGCGTGTACGTGACCGCGTTCAGCTTCCCGGTCGTGCCGCGCGGTGCGGCACGCATCCGGGTGCAGCTGTCGGCGGCGCACTCGGAGGACGAGATCCGCCGCTGCGTCGCGGCGTTCGCGGCGGCGCGCGACGAGGTGGCGGCGGCCGCGCCCGTCTGACCG
>CAWDJA010000025.1:0-420849 GCA_963802485.1 uncultured Actinomycetota bacterium | reverse complement strand
ATCGACCGGCTCCGTCCCCTCGTCGACATGCGCGAGACCGTCGTCTCCTTCCCGCCGCAGCCCGTCATCACCGAAGACAACCTGGTCGTCTCGATCGACACGGTCGTGTACTTCCAGGTGACGGATGCCAGGGCGGCGACGTACGAGATCGCGAACTACATCGGCGCGGTGGAGCAGTTGACCACGACCACGTTGCGCAATGTCGTCGGCGGACTCAACCTCGAAGAGGCCCTCACCTCGCGCGACAACATCAACGGCCAGCTCCGTGTGGTGCTCGACGAGGCGACGGGCAAGTGGGGCATCCGTGTCGGCCGCGTCGAGCTGAAGGCGATCGACCCGCCCCACTCGATCCAGGACTCCATGGAGAAGCAGATGCGCGCCGAGCGTGATCGACGCGCACTCATCCTCACCGCGGAAGGCACCAAGCAGTCGGCGATCCTCACCGCAGAGGGCGCCCGGCAGGCCGCGATCCTCGAGGCGGAGGGCGACGCGAAGGCGGCGGTGCTGCGCGCACAGGGCGAGGCCGAGGCGATCCTCACGGTCTTCGACGCCATCCACAAGGGCGACGCCGACCCCAAGCTGCTCGGCTACCAGTACCTGCAGATGCTGCCGCAGATCGCCCAGGGCCCGGCCAACAAGCTGTGGATCATCCCGAGCGAGCTGACCGAGGCGCTCAAGGGCATCGGCACGGCGTTCACGCCGCAGCCGGGCGCGACGACGGATGCCCCGGCGGCGCCGCCCGCGACGGGCGCCGCGCCGACCGACCGCCCCTGACCCGCGTGGGCTCGACGTACTTCGATCCGCCGAGGCCACGCGTGCTCGCACACCGCGGCCTCGCGCTGGAGGCGCCCGAGAACACGTTGCTCGCCTTCGCGCACGCCGTGGCGATCGGCGCGTCGTACCTCGAGACCGACGTGCACCTCACGGCCGACGCCATCGCGGTGGTGTCGCACGATCCGTCGCTGCGACGGGTCGCCGGGCGAGACGTCGACGTGTCGAAGCTGACCATGGCGGAGCTCCGTCGCGTCGACCTCGGGCACGGCCAGGGCTACTGCTCGCTCGAGGAGGCCCTCGACGGATTCGGTGAGACGCGGTTCAACATCGACGTGAAGGTGGAGGCCGCCGTCGCGGCGACCGTCCGCGCGGTGCAGCGCACCCGGGCGGACGCACGCGTGCTGCTCACGAGCTTCTCGGATCGTCGCCGCCGCCGCCTCGGCGAGCTCGTGCCCGACGCCGTGACCTCGGCCGGCCGCGCCGGCGTCATCCGTGCCCGCCTCGCCGCCTTCGCCGGGGCGAACGCGGTCGGTCGTGCGCTGCGCGGCGCGGCCGCACTCCAGGTCCCCGAGCGCGTCGGGCCGGTCCGGCTCGTCACCGCACGCTTCGTCGAGCGGGTGCACGAGGCGGGCGCCGAGGTGCACGTCTGGACGGTCAACGACCCCGCCGACATGGCGCGGCTGCTGGACCTCGGCGTCGACGGGCTGGTCACCGATCGCGCCGACCTCGCGCTGCCGATCGCGTCCGGTCGAAGCTGAGAATTCCCCGGCAATCACCCAGTCGTTGGAAGGGGAATGCCCAGCTTGATCGTTTATACCTAGTAGACGATCGAGAGGAGTACGCCATGGCGGACCGGAGCCTTCGGGGCATGCGAATCGGCGCGCAGAGCCTGCAGAGCGAGGACGGCGTGATCTTCGCCGACCGCGCCGACTACACGTACCGCTGTGCGACGTGCAGCCGCGAGACGGTGATGACCTTCTCGACCGAAGCCGAGCTTCCCGAGAGCTGGGAGTGCCGCTACTGCGGCGCTGCGGCAACCCTCCTCGTCGACTCCGAGCCGGTCGAGATCGACCGCTCGGGCGAGAAGGTCGCCCGCACCCACTGGGACATGCTGCTCGAGCGTCGTACCCGTGCCGAGCTCGAGGAGCTCCTCGAGGAGCGTCTGCAGTACCTGCGTGCCCGCCGCGGCCAGCAGAAGATCGGCGCGTAGCCTCCGTTCAGCCCTCGGAGCCGACCTCGCGACGTGAGCGTCGCCGCGCGAGCACGCCCGCCGCGACGAGGCCGCCCAACGACACGGCCACGATCAGGAACGGCACGGTTCCGCCGAGGACGACCGACGGCGTGAGCCCCTCGCGCAGTTCGACGTCGGTGACCATCGCTCCCTGCTCGTAGGCCGGGAGCGCATCGATGGTGCGCCCGGTCGGGTCGATGACCTGGCTGGTGCCGACCGTCGAGATGTTCACCACGGATCGCCCGGTCTCGATCGCCCGCAGGCGCGCGATCGCCAGCTGCTGCTGGTTCTCGTCCGTGCCGGTGAAGTCGGCATTGTTCGTCTGGAACATGTAGAGCTCCGCGCCGTCGCGCGCACCCTCCCAGATCAGCTCGTCGTAGATCACGTCGAAGCAGATCGCGAGGCCCGTGACCGCGCTGCCGAGGTCGAAGACCGGCGCGTTCGTGCCCGGGGTGTAGCCGCGCTGGATCAGGCCGATGAGGTCGGGGGCGAGCGGCTCCCAGAACGACCGGTCGGGGATGTACTCGCCGAACGGCACGGGATTGCGCTTGTCGAAGCTGTCGACGGCGCCCTCGCCGGCGCGCCACAGCAGTGACGTGTTGAAGAACTCGTCGTCGCGCGTCGTCACGGTGTTCAACACGACCGGCGCGTCGAGCTGCTCGCTCAGGTCGTCGAAGATGTCCGCGACGTCGGGGCTGCGCGTCGGATCGATGTCGGAGCCGCCCTCGGGCCAGAGCAGCACGTCGATGCCGGGCTCGTCGAGGATCGGCTCCGTCGCTTCGAGCTGGGCCGCGAGCACGTCGCCGGGCGCCCGCTCGTCGAAGTAGCCCGCCGGGCCGTTGCCCTGGACACTGGCGACCCGGATCTCCCCCGTCGTCGTCGTGGGCCAGGCCGGCAGCAGCAGCGCGACGAGCGCGAGCGCCGCCACGGGGATCGCCGACCGCAGGTCCTGCCATCCGCGCAGGCGCACCCACTCGATGACGCCCGCGACGATCGCGACCATGATGAAGCCGAGTCCGGTCGATCCGACCCAGGACACGACGTCGGCGAACGGGCTCTCCGACTGGCTGAGCGCGGCGCGGCCCCACGGGAACCCGCCGTACGGGATCGAGCCCGTCGCGGCCTCGCGCACGCACCAGAGCCCGGCGACGAGCAGCGGGAGCCAGACGAGGCGCACCCAGCGGGAGGTGCTCGCCCGCGGAACCCACCGGTAGGCGAGCGCGATCAGCACCGCGCCACCGGCGACGATGAGCGACTCGAGCACCGACAGGGCGAGCCACGGCACGGGTCCGAGGTACAGCGTCGTCCACGACACGTGCTGCAGGTAGAACGCCATGCCGAACGCGAAGCCGACGAGCGCGGCGGCCCATGAGCTCCGGCCGATCAGGCTGACGAGGGCGAGCGCGATGCCGGCGAAGGCGAGCGGCCAGATGCCCGCATCCGGGAAGCCGAGGTCGTAGACCAGCCCGCCGGCGATCGCCACGAGCACCGCGACCCACAACGGCAGCAGCGGACGCGGATCGTTCTCGGGCACCAGATCAGCCTAGGCGACGCGGCCGGGCGATCAGGCGACCGAGCCGTAGGCGACGACGCCGCGCCGAACGGCGTCGATCGCCGCGCGCGCCGTCGCGCCGAGCTCGGCATCCGCCACGATCGAGACCTGGTCGAGCAGGTCGACGACCTGCTTCGTGAGTCGCACGAAGTCGCCGGCCGCGAGCTCGGTGTCGGCGAGGACCTGCCCGAGGCCCGCGCCGCTCGCCCAGGCATGCATGGCCGTGGCCAGCGCCGGCGACGGCTGGTCGCTGCCGGCGAGCCGATGGTCGCGTTCGAGGTCGTCGAGCTCGCTCCAGACATCCGTGGTGCGTTCGAACGCGGCACGGAACTGCCCGCGCGGCAGGCGGAACTGCTCGCCGCGATCGTCGCGTCGCGGCTCGTAGACGAGCGCCGCAGCCATGGCCGCGAGCGATGGCACGTCGAGGCCGTCCCAGAAGCCCTGCCGCAGGCACTCCGCGACGAGGAGGTCGCGCTCGCCGTAGATGCGCTTCAGGATGCGTCCCGCCGACGTCGAGACGAGCGACCCGTGCCGATCGCGCTCGAGGTAGCCGAGCTGCTCGAGCACCTCGGCGACCCGGTCGAACCGCTTCGCGACCTGTCCGGTGCGCGTGCGGATCTGCCGCGAGAGCTGGTCGTGCTCCTGCTTCAGGCGCCACCAGCGCTCGGCCCACCGCGCGTGCTGCTCGCGCTCCGCGCAGCCGTGGCATGGATGCGCCCGCATCGCCTTGCGTGCCTCCCCGAGCTCGCGCTGCATCCGCTCGCGTTGCGCGTGCGTCGGGTTGCCCTTCGAGGTCTGCCGCTCGAGCTCGCCGATGCGCCGCCGGAGGGCCGCGTACTCGCCGAAGTCGCCGAGGTGGCAGCGCATGGCCTCCTCGTAGCCGGCCATCGACTCCTCCTGCTTGCGCAGGGTCCGCGCGAGGTCGACCACCGCCCGGTCGGCCTGGAACTGCGCGAACGAGAGCTCGAGGATCTGCCTCGTGCGCTCGCGGCCGAACTGGTCGACGAGGTTCACGGCCATGTTGTAGGTCGGCTTGAAGCTGGAGTTCAGCGGGTAGCTGCGACGCGAGGCCAGCGCCGCGACCGCCTCGGGGTCGAGGCCGTCGACCCACTGGATGACGGAGTGGCCCTCGACGTCGATGCCACGACGGCCGGCCCGGCCGGTGAGCTGCGTGTACTCCCCCGGCGTGATCGGCACCCGTGCCTCGCCGTTGAACTTCTCGAGCTTCTCGAGCACCACCGAGCGCGCCGGCATGTTGACGCCGAGCGCGAGCGTCTCGGTCGCGAAGACGACCTTCAGGAGCTTCAGCTGGAAGAGCTCCTCCACGACCTCCTTGAAGGCCGGCAGCATGCCGGCGTGGTGCGCCGCCACCCCGCGCTGCAGGCCCTCGAGCCACTCCCAGTAGCCGAGCACCGCGAGGTCCTCGTCGCGGAGCATCCGTGCGCGTTCCTCGACGATCGCGCGGATCTCGTCGCGCTCGGCCGTCTCGGTCAGGCGGATGCCGGAGCGGAGCACCTGGCGCACGGCCTGGTCGCAGCCCGCGCGGGAGAAGATGAAGACGATCGCGGGCAGCAGGTGCTTGCCGTGCAGCAGCTCGATCACCTCGGGCCGCTCCACGCGCCCGCTCCCCTGCGACGACTGGTGGTACCTGCCGCGGTCGCCACCGCGGCGCCCGCGCGCCGACCGCGAGGAGATCGACCGCCCGCCCGCCCGCGCGAGGCGCTGGAGCTCGGGGTTCACCCGGTTCGTCGCCGCCTGCCCCGACGAGTCGAACAGGTCGATGAGCTTCGCCTTGACGAGCACGTGCTGCTCGAGCGGCACGGGCCGGTCCTCGGACACGATGACGTCGGTGTCGCCGCGCACGGCCTGCAGCCAGTCGCCGAACTCCTCGGCGTTCGACACCGTGGCGCTCAGCGAGACGAGCCGCACCTGCTCCGGGAGGTGGATGATGACCTCCTCCCAGACCGCGCCGCGGAACCGGTCGGCGAGGTAGTGCACCTCGTCCATCACCACGTACGCCAGCCGGTCGAGCAGCGGCGAGTCGGCGTAGAGCATGTTCCGCAGCACCTCGGTGGTCATCACGACGATGCGCGCACCGGAGTTCACGTTCGTGTCACCCGGTGAGGAGGCCGACCTCGGCCGGGCCCCACTCGTCGGCGAGCTCCTGGTACTTCTGGTTGCTGAGCGCCTTGATCGGCGTCGTGTAGAAGACCTTCGCGCCCGGCTCCCGCATCGCGAGGAAGACGGCGAACTCGGCCACGACCGTCTTGCCCGCACCCGTGGGCGCAGCGACGAGCACGCTGCGATCCTCGTCGAGCGCGGCGCAGGCGGCGCGTTGGAACGGGTCCAGGTCGAAGCGGAGCCTCGACGCGAACTCGACGAGTCGGGGTTTCCGGCGCTGGTCGCGAGCACTCGCGTATCGCTCGGCCGGTGAGAGGCTCATCACCCCTCCAGCCTAGACAGCGGGTTCGAACTCCAGGCGGTTGCGGCGCTCGACACGGCGATCGTGCAGGTGCGCGATGAACCACGCGGCGAAGTACAGCGCGATCATCGGGATCGCCAGCATGAACATCGAGATGATGTCGGCCGATGGCGTGGCGATCGCGGTGAAGAGCACGATCACGAGGATCGCGACGCGCCACGACTTGATGATGGCGGCGGCGCTGATGATGCCGGCGAAGTTCAAGAGCACGATGAAGACGGGCACGACGAAGGCGATGCCGATCGCGACGACGAGCTTCAGCACGAAGTCGATGTACTCCTTCGCGGTGAGCAGCGACTCGCCGCCCTCGGGGACGAAGCTCGTCATGAGCTTCACGATGTTCGGCAGCACGAACCAGCCCGCGGCGCAGCCGGCGAAGAACAGCGGGATGGCCGTGGCGAAGAACGCGAACGTGAACTTGCGCTCACGGGTGTTCAGCCCCGGCACGAGGAACGCGAAGATCTGGTAGAGCCAGACCGGGGCTCGAGATCGACGATGCCGAGCGTGAAGGCGATCTGCAGCCGCAGGTCGAAGGCGCTGGAGATGGTCGGGAAGATGATCGCCGTGTCGCTGCCCTGCGCCTCGGCGACTCGCTCCACCGGCTCCTGGATCGCCTGCCAGACGAAGGCGTCGGTGAGCCACCAGCCCAGCGCCATGCCGACGACGATCGCGATCGCCGAGATGAAGAGACGCTTGCGCAGCTCGATGAGATGCGCACCGAGCGACATGCGCTTCTCGCGGTTCTTCTCCCCGCGATCCTTCACCGCGGACATCGGGCTCAGCGGCTCTTGCCGGAATCGGCCTCGTCGGTCTTCGCCGAGCTGACAGTGGTGTCTGCCGCGCTCGTGCTGCTCGCCGTCGCGCCCGTCGTGCTCGCGTCGGCGGCGGGGGTCTCGGTCGTGCCGGACTCGTCCTTCTCGGGACGGACCTCGCTCTTGAGGATCTTCATCGACTGACCGAGGCTACGGGCGAGGGCCGGGAGCTTCGGGGCGCCGAAGAGCAGCAGGATGACCACGAGGATGATCAGCGCGTGCCAACCGGTGAAGCCTTGCCACATGGGTGTTCGTCCGTTCTCGGGAGGGATCGTGACGACAGTCTACCTGTCGCGGGCAGCACACTACCCCAACGAGATGTCCCGCGCGGGTACGGGTCAGGCCGGGCCGTCGTCGGGAGCGGGCGGTCGCGCATCGGATTCGGCCGTTCCGCGCTCCGAGTACCCTGCCAGCCCGGCGCTGGCCCAGTCCGCCACCGCAGCACGCGCCTCGGGGGGCGCGACCACGGTGACGAGGCCGGGCAGCCCCGCGACGAGCCGCTTCAGGCCGTGCACGTGCGCGAGGCGGAGCGTGACCCGGAGTCGCCCGTCGACCTCGCGGGAGCTCGAGTCGGCGAGGTAGTCGGACAGCAGCGGAAGGGCCGCCGGGGACACGTCGACGACCACGTCGAGGTCGGAGTCCGAGCCCTGGAACAGGGTGTCGGGGACGATGCGGTGCGAATGGTCGCCGATCGGCTCGTCGGTGAGCACGAGGTCGCTCATGCGGTCGACGCGGAAGTTCCGCACGTCCTCCCTGGTGTGGCAGTACGCCTGGAGGTACCAGTCGGCGTCCTGCGAGATGATGCGCAGCGGGTCGGCCCTGCGGCGTCCGCGCTCGCCCCGTGCGTTCAGGTAGTCGAACTCGAGCTGGCGGCCCTCGGCCACCGCCTCGCGGATGAGCCCGAGCGACGCGTCGGCCTCCGTCTCCGCGACGGCCAGGCGGCTCGGCGCCGACGACGCACCGGCCGCGAGCTTCGCCCGCAGCGACGCCAGCGAGGCGCTGCCCGCGCTCTCGGGCGAGGCGGAGAGGTACTGGAGACCGGCCATCAGCGCCGCCGCCTCGCGCGCGGAGAGCCGGGGCGCGTCGTCGATCGCGACGTGGTGGACGATCACGATGACGTCGTCGTCCTCGAACGAGTCCCAGTCGATGTCGAAGAGGTCGTTCGGCTGGTACGTCCCGGTCGATCCGGGCAGCCCCGAGGTCGCGATGAGGCGCACCGCGTCGCGGATCTCCTCCTCGGTCATGCCGAAGTGCTGCGCCGCCTCGGCGACGTCGACGACCCGCCGCTCCAGGAGGTACGGCACGAACGACAGCAGGAAGACCAGCTTGTCGGGCGCCTTCAGCGGCTTCGAACGCTTGGCCATCACGCCCCTCCTCCGCCGCGATGCGCGGCGACGACGGTCGCGAGGCGCTCACGCACGGCCTCGCGCAGGGACTCGGGGGCGATGACCCGCACCTCGGGACCGTAGGCCGCGAGCTCGTCGGCGAACACCGCGACATCCGTGTAGTGCAGGCGGATGACCCCGGCATCCTCGTCGCGCAGCACCGCGCGCCGGCCGAGCCGCACCTCGGCGTCGGACCCGGCGGTGACCGCGAGGTCGGCCGCGTTGCGCAACCGGAGCTCGTCGAGCTCCGCGAGGATGCGGTCCTGGATGTCGGCCGGCGGGGCGTCGAACGTCATGCCGGGCACGGGCTCGACGGGTCCGATGATGCGCGAGAGCAGGAACGTGCGCGGACCCTGCGCGTCGCGGTCGAACGCGTGCAGGTGCCACCGGCCCTCGTGGAGCACCACGGCGAGCGGATCCACCGTGCGTTCGCGCGGTGCGCCCTCTCCGGGCTTGAAGTAGCGGAAGCGCACCGACTGGCGACGGTCGAGCGCCTGCCGCAGCGGCTCGAAGGCGGCGTCGCGCACGCGCAGCCGCGGGGCGTAGCCGATCACGGGTTCGCGCGGCTCGATGCCGAGCGAGCGCAGCTTCGTGAGCGCGCGCTGCGAGTCGGCCGAGAGGGAGGCCTCGCGCCACACCTCGGCGGCGAGGCCGAGCAGCGCGAGCTCGTCGGGGGTGAAGCGCACCTCGTCGGGCAGGTCGTACAGGCCCTTCGGGATGCGGTACCTGAGCGCCTGGTTGTCGCCGGGTCGATCGGGCGACTCGACGGTCTCGAGCGGGATGCCGAGCTCGCGGATGTCGTCCTTGTCGCGTTCGAACTGGCGCTCGAGGTTGGCGTTCTGGCCCGAGTCGTCGTAGCGCTCGGCGTAGCCGCGCACCGACGAGAGGATCTCGGCCTTCAGCAGGCCCGCCTCGGTGGCGAGCAGCGCCAGCACGAGGCTGAAGAGCCGATCTTCGACCGGGATCCTCGGCTCACCCTTGCGCGATGCACCCGACACAGGAGCGATCATACTGAACGGCGGGCGGCCGACGGCCGCGACCGCCGGCTCAGATCACACCCAGGAT
Organism: uncultured Actinomycetota bacterium; assembly: GCA_963802485.1. Classification (GTDB taxonomy): domain Bacteria; phylum Actinomycetota; class Actinomycetes; order Actinomycetales; family Microbacteriaceae; genus Agromyces. The sequence continues at coordinate 411,548 of CAWDJA010000025.1, read as the reverse complement.
GTCGATCACGAAGAACAGCGTGGATCCTGCGGGCACCTGGGCGTTGCCCTGATCGCCGTATCCCTCGGACGGCGGCACGATGACGCCGATCTGCGAGCCGACCTGCTGCCCGATGAGCGCCTTCGAGAAGCCGGGGATGACCTGCGCTCCGGAGCCCTCGCTGACCACGAACGTGGCCGGAGCACCGTTCTGCCATGACGAGTCGAAGACGGTGTTGTCGTTCCAGAGCACGCCCGTGTAGTGCACGACGACGGCGTCGCCGTCTTCCACGGTCTCGCCGTTGCCCTGCTTCAGGACCTCGGTCTGCAGCTCCTTCGGCGGGTCGTTGTTCGGCACGGTGATGCCGGGGCGGCCGTCGGGCGCGAGCACGACGGCCGGGAAGCCGTCGCGCGTGAGCCGCGGCGAGCCGTCGGCACGGGCCGGGAACGCGCGCTGCACGTCGATCACGAACACGAGGCTGTCGTCGGGTGAGACCGCGAGCGACTCGTTGCCCTCCTCGCCGAAGGCGTCCTCGGGCGGCACGACCACGGCGACGCGCGAGCCGACCTGCGCGCACTCGAGCGCCTTCTTGAGTCCGGGAAGCGTCGAGTCCGACACGGTGACGGCGATCGGCTCCTCGTCGCCGAAGCCCGCGTACTGGATGTCCTCGCCCGTCGCGCCGTTGAACACGGCCAGGCTGATGAGCGCCTGCTGTCCCTCCTGCAGCCGCTCCCCCTCACCGGCGATGACCTCGGAGCACTGCGTCTCCTGCGGGACGAGCGGCGACGGGAACTCCACGCGAGGCTGCTCGCCGAAGTCGCCCGTCACGACGACGACGCCGGAGGACTGCCCCGGGGTCACCTCGGAGGCGGCCGGTGCGGACGAGCATCCGGTGAGGGCCGCGGCGACGACGCCGGCCGTGGCGATGAGCGCGAGTGACGAGCGCACTGATCCTCGATTCTTCGATGGGTCGCGGAGGGGCACGGAAAGCCTACAAGGCTTCGCCGGGCGCTTCGTCGTCGGGCGAGGCGCCCGGCTCGGCAGCGCGCGAGCGCTCCGCCGCGGCATCCGCGACTCGCACGCGCTTGCGCAGCGCCTTCGCGCTGACGGCCCGCTCGCCGAGGGCACCCGGCGTCCACGCCTCGACGTCCTCGTCGCTGAACTCGGTCTTCGACGGGCGACGCTTGAGCTCGGGCAGCACGGTGCCGGGCGCGAGCCGACGTGCGGTGAGCAGGAAGCCGGTGTGGGCGATCATGCGGTGGTCGGGGCGCACGGCGAGACCCTGCACGTGCCATCCCCGCACCATGGTCTCGGACGACTGCGGCTCCGTGTACATGTCGGTGGCCCGGATCGCCTCGGCCACCCGCGAGAGCTGCGTGACCGTGGCGATGTAGCAGAGCAGCACGCCGCCCGGCTTCAGCGCGGTCGAGACGACGTCGATGCACTCCCAGGGCGCGAGCATGTCGAGCACCACTCGGTCGACGGATGCCGCGGGCGCCTGCCCGGGGAGCGCCTCCGCCAGGTCGCCGAGCGTGATCGACCAGTTCTCGGGGTCGTAGCCGTGGAACGTCGCGACGTTGCCGCGCGCGACGTCGGCGAACTCCTCGCGTCGCTCGAACGACATCAGGCGGCCGGCCGGACCGATCGCGCGCAGCAGCCAGAGCGACAGCGCCCCCGATCCGACGCCCGCCTCGACGACCGTCGCGCCGGGGAACACGTCGGCCTGGGCGAGGATCTGCGCGGCGTCCTTGGGGTAGACGATGGCGGCGCCGCGCGGCATCGACATGACGAAGTCGCTGAGCAGCGGGCGCAGGGCGAGGTACTCGACGCCCACCTGGTTCGCGACGACCGATCCGTCGGGCAGGCCGATGAGGTCGTCGTGCGCGATGGGGCCCTTGTGCGAGTGGAACAGCTTGCCCGGCTCGAGGGTGATCGTGTGCATCCGTCCCTTGGGGCCGGTGAGCTGCACTCGGTCGCCCGCCCGGAACGGCCCGCTGCGCTCGCCGCGGCTCTCGCTCATGCGCTCGCCTCCCGCGCGTCGAGGAGCGCAGCGACATCCGACACCGACTTGTCGGCGAGGGTCTCCCAGAGCACGTGGGCGGGCGCCTCGTCGAGCGAGAGGAAGTTCGGCACGCCGACCGTGACGGCACCGGCCGACCACGCCGACGTGAGGCCGGCGGGCGAGTCCTCGATCGCGACGCAGTCGCGCACGTCGACGCCGAGGGCGTCGGCCGCCGTGAGGTAGGGCTCGGGGTGCGGCTTCGCGTTGCCGACCGCGTCGCCGGTGACGATCACGTCGAACGCCTCGAACGGGATCGCCCGCACGACGTCGTCGGCCATGGAGCGGACCGACATGGTGACGAGCGCGGTGGGCACGGATGCCACGCGGAGCGCCTCGAGCAGCTCGCGCGCGCCCGGCCGCCACGGCACGCCGTGCTCGGCGAGCTGCTCCTGCACGCGCGCGGTGAGGCGCGCGACGATCGTGTCGGCGTCGAGGTCGACCCCCGCCGCCTGGAACACCCTGGCCGACTCCCACAGCCCGCTGCCGACGAGCCCGAGGGCGTCCTCGTGGGTCCAGCGGCCCCCGAAGGACTCGACGAGCTCCTCCTCGGCCGCCATCCAGTAGCGTTCGGTGTCGACGAGGGTTCCGTCCATGTCCCAGAGGACGGCGGCGGGAAGGCGAGTGGTCACAACCCGCAAGTCTACGGGCACGGCCTATTGTGGGAGGGACCCCGGGCGTCCGGGGCGGGAAGCGGGGCACCTGGAGTGAATCAGCCGGCCGGGTTCGAGGGCGGAAGGCTGCTCGTCGTCGCCTTCGAGGGATGGAACGACGCCGGCGAGGCGGCGACCGGGGCGGCGAAGCTCCTGGGCGAGCGCCTCGGCCTCGTCGAGATCGCCGCGGTGGACCCCGAGCTCTACTTCGACTACCAGTTCACGCGGCCCACGGTCGTCGTCGGCGACGACGGCGTGCGGCGCCTCGAATGGCCCGGCGCCGCGATCCTCGGCCCGGGCGGCACGCCCACCTCGGACGACGAGGAGCGCGTCACGGGGCCCGGCGCCGCAACGCTGCACGTGCTGATCGGCGCCGAGCCGGCGCGCAGCTGGAAGGGCTTCGCCGCCGAACTGGTGGATGCCGCGCTCACGGCCGACATCGAGGGCATCGTGCTGCTCGGCGCCATGCTCGCCGACGCCCCGCACACGCGTCCGCTGTCGGTGTTCGCGTCGAGCGAGAACCGCGAGGTCCGCGAGGCGCTCGGCGTCGACCGGTCGAGCTACGAGGGCCCGGTCGGGATCCTCAGCGTCATCGCCGACCAGGCCGAGCGCGTGGGCATCCCCACCGTGTCGCTCTGGGCGTCGGTGCCCCACTACGTGCACAACGCGCCGTCCCCGAAGGCCGTGCTCGCCCTGCTCGGCAAGCTCGAGGAGCTCACCGGCCTCAGCATCCCGCGGGGCAACCTCGAGACCGAGGCCAAGGCGTGGGAGGCCGGCGTCGACGCGCTCGCGGCCGACGACGAGGACATGGCGGGCTACATCACGCAGCTCGAGCAGGCGCGCGACGCGGTCGACGCGCCCGAGGCGAGCGGCGAGGCGATCGCCCAGGAGTTCGAGCGCTACCTGCGCCGTCGCGGCGAGGGGCCCGAGGGCCGCGCCGACGGGCGCGAGGGTCCCCGCGACGAGCCCTGGCGGCCGCGCGACGGCTCCTGAGCCGAGCGGATGCCGCCGCGGCATCCGCTCACGCCTGGATGGTGCCCGTCGCGAGCAGCGCGAAGATCGTGCCGCCGAGCAGGATGCGGTAGATCACGAACGGCAGGAAGCTGTGCCGTGAGATCCACTGCATGAAGAAGGCGATGACCAGGATCGCGACGACGAAGGCGACGAGCGTCGCTGCAGCGGTCTCGATCGGCCCGTAGACCGCGGGCTCCCCCAGCTCTTGAACAGCTGGTAGAAGCCCGAGCCGAAGACGGCGGGGATCGCCAGCAGGAACGCGTAGCGGGCGGCCGCGCCGCGCTCGTAGCCGAGGAACAGGCCCATCGTGATGGTGCCGCCCGACCGCGAGACGCCGGGGATGAGCGCGAGCGACTGGGCGAACCCGAAGACGATGCCGTGCGGCACGGTGAGCTGGTCGAGCTTGCGGCGCTTGGCGCCGGCCCAGTCCGCGAGGCCGAGGATGATGCCGAACACGACGAGCATCGTCGCGACGATCCACAGCGAGCGGAACACGGTCTCGATCTGGTCCTGGAACAGGATGCCGAGCACCACGATCGGGATCGTGCCGACGATGATCAGCCAGCCCATGCGCGCGTCGGGATCGCTGCGCGGGACGCGCCCGAACAGCGACCCGAACCAGTGCGACACGATGCGCACGATGTCGCGCCAGAAGAACACCACGACGGCCGTCTCGGTGCCGATCTGCGTGATCGCGGTGAACGCGGCGCCCGGGTCCTGCGCGCCGGGGAGGAACTCCCCCAGGATCCGCAGGTGCGCGCTCGACGAGATGGGGAGGAACTCGGTGAGTCCCTGCACGAATCCGAGGATGAGCGCTTCGAGCACGGTGATGTCCGCCTTCCGCCTCCGCGGAAGCCGGAGGAACGAGACCGGTCGTTGGTCAGTAGTCGAGCAGGAGGTCCGTCAGGACCTTCCTTCCGAAGGATAGTGCGTCGAGCGGCACGCGCTCGTCGACTCCGTGGAACATCGCCGGGAAGTCGAGGTCGGCCGGCAGCCGCAGCGGCGAGAACCCGTAGCCCGCGATGCCGAGTCGCGAGAGGGACTTGTTGTCGGTGCCGCCGGAGAGCAGGTAGGGGAACACGCGCGCCCCGGGGTCGTGCGCCGCGAGCGACCGCGTGACGGCATCGACGAGCGGGCCGGACGTGGAGGACTCGAGGCCGACGTCGCGGTGCACGAACTCGATCTCGATGTCGTCGCCGATGATCTCGCGCACCTCGTCGAGCACCGCGTCCTCCTGGCCGGGCAGCGTGCGGATGTCGACGAGGGCCTCCGCGCGATCGGGGATGACGTTGTGCTTGTAGCCGGCGTCGAGCTTGGTCGGGTTCGTGGTGGTGCGGAGGGTGGCGGTGATGAACCCCGACGCCGAGCCGGTCGCGAGGGCGAGCTCGTCGGGCGCGACCTGCTCGGGATCCACGCCGAGGGTGTCGGCGATGGCGGCGAGGAGCTCGCGAGTGGTGTCGGTGAGGTGCAGCGGCCACTCGGTGCGGCCGAGGCGCGCGATGGCCTCGGCGAGCTTCGTGACGGCGTTGTCGCGGATCAGCCGCGAACCGTGGGCGGCGACGCCGTGGGCGACGAGTCGCACCCAGATGAGCGACTTCTCCCCCGTCTGCAGCAGGTAGGCGCGCTCGCCGCCGACCGTGATCGAGTAGCCGCCGACCTCGCTGATCGCCTCGGTGGCGCCGTCGAAGAGCTCCGGATGCCGGTCGACGAGCCAGCTCGCGCCGACCCCGCCGCCCGCCTCCTCGTCGGCGAAGAACGCGACGACGAGCTCGCGCTCGGGCAGCGAGCCCGACGCCGATGATGTCGCCCAGCGCGGTGAGGATCATCGCGTCCATGTCCTTCATGTCCACGGCGCCGCGGCCCCACAGCATGCCGTCGCGGATCTCGCCGGCGAACGGGTCGACGCTCCAGTTGCGCGGGTCGGCCGGCACCACGTCGAGGTGGCCGTGCAGCACGAGCGCGGGCTTGTCGGGGTTGCGCCCCGGGACGCGCGCGACGACGCTCGCGCGGCGCGGCTCGGGCTCGAAGAGCTGCGGTGCGAGGCCCAGCGCCGCGAGCTTCGCCTCGACGTACTCGGCGGCCTCGCGCTCGCCCTTCGCCCGCCCTTCGCCGTAGTTGGTCGTGTCGAATCCGGATGAGATCCCGGGCGATCACCGCGGTCTCGTCGAGCTCGGTGGTCGGCTGCTGGACTGCGGATGACTCGGCCATGCGTTTCACCGTAGCCGCCGCGATCGGGGCGGGCCAGCGGCAGCCCGGCGGCGTTCGAGGCGCCTCGGAATCCGTGCTAATGTCTTCTCTCGGGCCTCCGAGCGATCGAGGGCCTGAGACAACGCGCGGGTGGCGGAAATGGCAGACGCGCTAGCTTGAGGTGCTAGTGCCCTAACGGGCGTGGGGGTTCAAGTCCCCCCTCGCGCACGCGTTGTCGAGAAGGCCGGATCATGATGATCCGGCCTTCTCGCGTTTCCGGGCGCAGACCTCGGTCGCGGCATCCGCGGTGCCTCGACGACGGTCATCGATGGCCCCGGAACGCGGGGTGGACGGTCGGCATCCTCGACTTGCCGGATTCGAACGTATGTTCGAAACTGGGGTATGACCATGACCGCTCCCCTCGTCGCCCCCGCCCCACGGCCGGCACGCGTCGAGGAGCTGCAGGCCCGCATCCGCGGGATGCAGGCCACGCGGCTCGACTCCAAGGCCGTGCCGACGCATCCGGCCCTCGAATCGGTGCTTCCGGGCGGCACGCTCCGCGAGGGCACGGTCGTGCAGGTCGAGGGCTCGACGACGCTGCTCATGGCGCTGCTCGCCGGGCCGAGCGCGAGCGGCCGGTGGGTCGCGGTGGCCGGCATGCCCGAGTTCGGCGTCGAGGCGGCGGCCCGGTTCGGCATCGCCCTCGAGCGGCTCGTGCTCGTGCCCGATCCCGGGCGGCAGTGGCTCACCGTCGTCGCCGCGCTCGCCGACGTCATCCCCGTGGTCGCGGTGCGGCCGGCGGGCCGTGTGGCGCCCGCCGAGTCGAGTCGCCTGCAGGCCCGGCTCCGCCAGCGCGGCACCACGCTGCTCGTCGCGGGCGAGTGGCCCGGCAGCGACGCCCGGCTCGGGGTCGAGGCGAGCGAGTGGCAGGGCCTCGAGCGCGGGCACGGCCGCCTCGCCGAACGCGAGGTCGTGGTGAGCACGGCCGGCCGCGGCGAGTTCGTGCGCAGCGCCAGGTCGCGGTTGCGGCTTCCGGGGCGCTCGCTGGAGTTCGCCCCGGTCGGCCAGGGCGCCGCCGCCGACGTGGCGGAGCCGATCCGCCTCGACGACCTCGAGCGGAGGGCCACCGGATGAGCGCCGACCCCGGCCGCACCATCGTGCTGTGGTGCCCCGACTGGCCGATCCTCGCGGTGTGCCGCGAGCAGTCGCTCGACCCGGGCGCGCCCATCGCCCTCACCGAGGGCGGCCTGGTGTTCGCCTGCTCGCCGGCCGCGCGACGCGACGGCGTCGCACGCGGACTGAAGCTGCGCGAGGCGCAGTACCGCTCCCCCGGGCTCACGGTGCTCGACTACGACGCGGCGCTCGACATGCGGGTCTTCGAACCCGTCGTGCGACGCGTCGAGGCCACCGTGCCCGGGGTGCAGCTGATCCGCCCCGGCACGCTCGCGATGCGCGCCCGCGGTCCCGCGCGCTACTACGGCGGCGAGGAGGCCGCGGCGGCGGCCCTCCTCGAGACCGTGGCGGAGCTCGGGGTGCCGGGCGCCCGGGTGGGCATCGCCGACGGGCCGTTCGCGGCCGAGCAGGCCGCACGGGCCGCACGCGAGTCCGCCGTGGCGATCGTGCCGCCCGGGGCATCCGCCGCCTTCATCGCCCCGCTGCCCGTGGGGCTCGTGGTCGACCCGCGCACGACGACCCTGCTCAACCGGCTCGGGGTGCGCACCCTCGGCGAGTTCGCCGCGCTGCCCGCCGACGACGTGCGTCGGCGCTTCGGGGCGGCCGGCGCCTTCGCGCACGACCGTGCGGCGGGGCGGGAGCAGGCGCGGGTCATCGCGCGCACGCCCCCGCCCGAGTTCGAGGTGGAGCAGCACTTCGAGCCGCCGCTCGACCGCGTCGACCAGCTCGCGTTCGCGTTCCGGGTGGGCGCCGAGGAGTTCATCGAGCGCATGCGGGCGGTGCGGCTCGTGTGCACGGGCCTGCGCATCGAGCTCGACGACGAGGGCGGCGGGCATTCGAGTCGCAGCTGGCTGCATCCGCGATGGTTCACGCCGGGCGACGTCGTCGACCGCGTGCGGTGGCAGCTGCAGGGCGCGGGCACCGTCGACAGCGGGCTGGCGTCGCCGATCGTGCGGCTGCGGGTCGTGCCCGAGCGCATCGACTCCACGGGCAACCACGAGGAGGGGCTGTGGGGCGGCGGACCCGACGAGCGCGTGCACCACGGGCTGACCCGCGTGCAGAGCATGCTCGGGCACGAGGCCGTGGTCACCGCGACGATCGGCGGCGGCCGCATGCTCGCCGACCGCCAGGTGCTCGTGCCGTGGGGCGACCGCCCGCCCGAGCGCACGGGCGATGCGCCGTGGCCCGGCAGCCTGCCCGCGCTCGCTCCCGCGAGCGTCTTCCGCGAGCGGCTGCCGATCGCCCTCCTCGACGCCCGGGGCGAGACCGTCGCGATCGACGCGCGCGGGGCGATCTCGGCAGCGCCCGAGCGATTCGCGGTCGGCGGCGGCGAGGCGGCGCCCGTGCGGGCCTGGGCGGGCCCGTGGCCGGTCGTGGAGCGCTGGTGGGACGCCGAGCACGCCAAGCGCGTGCACCGGTTCCAGGTCGTCGACGACGACGGCTGCGCGTGGCTCCTCGTGCGCGACCGCGAGGGCTGGTGGGCCGAGGCCAGGTACGACTGATGGCCTCCGATCGGCAGGTGGGGTGAGCGATGGGCTGGAACAATCCGTCGATCCCGTGGTCGGAGCTGGAGCGCAAGCTCTCCGACCAGCGGCGGCCGGGCGGGCCGTCGCTCATCGCCGACGGCGGCGACAGCCCCGCGTGGAGCCGCAAGCGGCATCCGTACCGCCCCTCGGAGGGGCTCGAGGCGCCGGCCGGGCCGATCGTGCCCTACGCCGAGCTCCACGCGCACTCCACGTTCAGCTTCCTCGACGGCGCCTCGACGCCCGAGCAGCTGGTGGAGGAGGCGCACCGGCTCGGGCTCTCCGGCCTCGCCGTCACCGATCACGACGGCTTCTACGGCATCGTGCGCTTCGCCGAGGCGGCCGAGAGCTTCCCCGAGCTCGCGACCGTGTTCGGCGCCGAGCTCTCGCTGGGGCTCAGCGAGCCGCAGATGGGCGTGGCCGACCCCGAGGGCGAGCACCTGCTCGTGCTCGCCCGGCAGGAGCCGGGCTACCACCGCCTCGCGAGCGCGATCACCGCCGGCCAGCTCGCGGGCGGCGAGAAGGGCCGGCCCACGTACGCGCTCGAGGAGCTCGCCGAGCAGCTCGGGCGGCGAGTGGGTGGTGCCCACCGGATGCCGCAAGGGCGCGGTGCGGCGTGCGCTCGCCGACGGCGGGCCGGATGCCGCGTGGCGCGAGCTCGACCGGCTGGTCGCGCTCTTCGGGCGCGACAACGTCGTCGTGGAGCTGTTCGACCACGGGCATCCGCTCGACCAGGAGGCGAACGACGCGCTGGCGGGGCTCGCCGAACGCGCCCGGCTGCCGCTCCTCGCGACGAACGCGGTGCACTACGCCACCCCCGGCGAGCACCGGCTCGCCTCCGCGCTCGCGGCGGTGCGGGCGAGGCGCAGCCTCGACGAGCTCGACGGGTGGCTGCCCGCCTCCGACGGCCTGCACCTGCGCAGCGGAGCCGAGATGATGCGCCGCTTCGAGCGCTACCCGGGTGCGGTCGCCCGTTCGGTGACGCTCGCCGAGGAGCTCGGCTTCCGGCTGCGGAGCGCGCGCCCACGCCTGCCGCGGCAGGAGGTGCCGGCAGGCCACACGCCGATGAGCTGGCTGCGCGAGCTCGTGTGGGCGGGCGCCGGGAAGCGCTACCCCGGCCTGCCCGACCACGTGCGCGAGCGGCTCGCACGCGAGCTCGACGTCATCGAGCAGAAGGACTTCCCCGGCTACTTCCTCATCGTCTACGACCTCGTGCGCGAGGCGCGCAGCCGCGGCATCCTGTGCCAGGGGCGCGGCTCGGCCGCGAACTCGGCGGTCTGCTACGTGCTCGACATCACCGCGGTCGACTCGATCTTCTTCGACCTGCCGTTCGAGCGGTTCCTCTCCGCCCTGCGCGACGAGGAGCCCGACATCGACGTGGACTTCGACTCCGACCGGCGCGAGGAGATCATCCAGTACGTCTACGGCAAGTACGGCCGGAACAACGCCGCACAGGTCGCGAACGTCATCAGCTACCGGCCGAAGGCCGCGGTGCGCGACATGGCGAAGGCGCTCGGCTACTCCACGGGGCAGCAGGATGCGTGGTCGCGCCAGGTCGAGCGCTGGGGCGCGGTGGTCTCCACCGACGACCACGACATCCCCGGGCCCGGTCGTCGAGCTCGCCGAGCAGCTGCTCACGTTCCCGCGGCACCTCGGCATCCACTCGGGCGGCATGGTGCTCACCGATCGGCCGGTCGGCGAGGTGTGCCCCATCGAGCACGCCCGCAAGGAGAACCGCACCGTGCTGCAGTGGGACAAGGACGACTGCGCGTGGATGGGCCTCGTGAAGTTCGACCTGCTGGGGCTCGGCATGCTCGCCGCCCTGCAGTACACGTTCGACCTCGTGCGCGAGCACACCGGCGAGGAGTGGGAGCTGGCGACGATCCCGAAGGAGGAGTCGGCCGTCTACGACATGCTCTGCCGCGCCGACTCGATCGGGGTGTTCCAGGTCGAGAGCCGTGCGCAGATGGGCACGCTCCCCCGGCTGAAGCCGCGCTGCTTCTACGACCTCGTGGTCGAGATCGCGCTCATCCGGCCCGGGCCCGGTGCAGGGCGGTGCCGTGCACCCCTACATCCGTCGGCGCACCGGCGAGGAGCCGGTCAGCTACCTGCACCCGAAGCTCGAGCCGGTGCTCGCCCGCACGCTCGGGGTGCCGCTCTTCCAGGAGCAGCTCATGCAGATGGCGGTCGCCGTGGGTGACTGCAGCGCCGCCGACGCCGACCTGCTGCGCCGCGCGATGGGGTCGAAGCGCGGCGTCGAGAAGATCGAGCGGCTCCGCTCGAAGCTCTACGCGGGCATGGCCGGGAACGGCATCGAGCCCGAGGTGGCCGATTCGATCTACGCCAAGATCGAGGCGTTCGCGAACTTCGGCTTCGCCGAGAGCCACGCGCTGAGCTTCGGCCTGCTCGTGTACGCGAGCTCCTGGCTGAAGCTGCACTACCCGGCCGCGTTCCTCGCCGCACTCCTGCGCGCCCAGCCCATGGGGTTCTACTCGCCGCAGACGCTCACCGCCGACGCCAGGCGGCACGGCGTCGAGATGCTCCGGCCCGACATCCTCCGGTCGGGCGTGGACGCCGGGCTCGAGGCGATCGGCGACGCCGCGGCCGCGGTCGCGCGGCGGTGGCAGGCTCGATGACCGACGACTCCGCAGCCGGGATCCGGTGCGAGCCGACCGGCATGGACGGGTGCGTCGACCCCGCGCAGCCGCCGATCGGCCGGTTCGACCGGCACGCGCCCGACCGCTCCGCCGAGCACCGGCGCGACGGGGCGTTCGCGGTGCGGCTCGGGCTCGCCGACGTCTCCTCCATCGGCACGGCCGTCGCCGAACGCATCGTCGCCGAGCGCGAGGCCCGCGGGCCGTACCGCGACATGGCCGACGTCTCCCGTCGGGCGGGCCTGAACGCCGAGCAGCTCGAGGCGCTCGCCGCAGCGGGGGCATTCGACGGCTTCGGCCTGCAGCGGCGCGAGGCGCTCTGGCTCGCGGGCGAGGCGGCGGAGGATCGCGAGGAGTACCTCGCCGGGTCGATCGTCGTCGTGCAGCCGCCGCTCCTGCCGATGCTGAGCCCGGCCGAGCAGGTCGTCTACGACCTGTGGGCCACGGGCATCTCGCCCGACGACCATCCGATCCGGCACATCCGGGAGCAGCTCGACGACCGGGGTGCCATCCGCATCGACCTGCTGCGGCACGCCGAGAGCGGTCGGCGTATCGAGGTGGGCGGCGTGGTCACCCACCGCCAGCGGCCGGCGACGGCGAGCGGCATCACGTTCATGAACCTGGAGGACGAGTCGGGCACGCTCAACGTGATCGCGGGCGTCGGCGTGTGGAACCGATATCGGCGCATCGCCCGGGAGGCGCCCGCGATGATCGTGCGCGGCATCCTCGAGCGCTCCCCCGAGGGGGTCACCAACCTCGTGGCCGACCGATTCGAGCGCCTCATCGTGTCGGCGCCCGCCCGCTCGCGCGACTTCCGCTGAACCCCGACTCTTCCGCTGCACCAGTCACCCTCCCCGTCACGGGAATATCCTGAGGTCGTGGATGCCCGCGATCCACGATCGCCGAGCCGAACCGCGCCGGGCCGAGGTGTCACGTGATGACGCGCCGACCGGCGACGGAGCGCCTGTTCACGCCCGCGTTCATCGCGCTCGGCGTCGCGGAGCTCTGCTACTTCACCGCGACCGGCGTCGCCATCTTCACCCTGCCCCTCTACGTGACCGGCCCGATCGGCGGCGACGAGGCCGCGGCCGGGCTGGCGTTCGGTGCCTTCGCGCTCTCGGCCCTCGTGCTCCGGCCGCTCGCCGGACGCCTCGCCGACCGGTACGGCCGCCGCCCGCTCCTCCTCGGCGGAGCCCTGCTCGCCGCCACGAGCCTCGCGCTGATCGGCGTCGCCGAGGACTTCGTCGTGATCGTCGCACTCCGGCTCCTCGCCGGCGTCGCCGAGGCGGCGTTCTTCGTCGCCGGGTTCGCCGCACTCGCCGACCTCGCGCCGCCCGCGCGCCTCGGAGAGGCGCTCTCGTACAACTCGCTGGGCCTCTACCTCGGCATCGCGCTCGGGCCGCCGCTCGGCGAGGTCCTCGTCCGGATGTCCGGCTTCGGGTTCGCGTGGACCGGCGCCGCCGCACTCGCCGTGGCGGCCGCGGGCCTGTCCCTGCTCGTCGGCGAGACGCGGGAGGACACGCCACCCGACGACGGCGAGCGTCACCTCATCCACCGCCCCGCGCTGCCGATCGCGCTCGGGTTCCTCGCCTCGCTCGTGGCGATGGGCGGGTTCCTCGCCTTCGCGTCGCTGTACGCCGTCCGCGTGGGCGTCGCGAACGCGAGCCTCGTGCTGCTCGTGTACGGCGGCGTGGTCGTCGTCTGCCGCATCGCCTTCGCACGCGTCCCCGATCGGCTGCCGCCGCTCGCCCTCGGAGCGGCGGCGCTCGGCATGATCGCCCTGGGACTCGTGCTCGCCGCATCGTGGCCGTCGCCGGCCGGCCTGCTGCTGGGTGCGGTGGTCACGGCCGTCGGCGTCTCGTTCAGCACGCCCGCGTTCTTCTCGGCGATCTTCGCGACCGCCTCGCCGTCGCAGCGCGGCGTGGCATCCGGAACCGCGAGCGCCGCGATCGACCTCGGGTTGGGGCTCGGCCCGATCGTCCTCGGCCTCGTCGCCGGCCCGTTCGGCATCCAGTGGGCGTTCGCCGTCGGGGCCGCGGTCGCGGTGGCGGGCGCGCTGTGGACGCTCCTGCTGCGACGGCGCACGACGGTCGCTGCGTCGTCGCCGGGTCGCCGGCAACGCCCGGCGGAGTGACGATCGGGCGGTCGACGGAGCGGGTGCCGACGTCCGGGTTCGCGCCTCGCACCGTGTCGGCGCCCGCCGGCCCGCGGGACGTCCGTTAGCCTCGACCGGTGCCGACTGCGCCCCATGACTCGAACGGACCCGACCGCTACGGCGCCGACGTGCTCGCCGGCGACTGGCGGGCACGCGGCCGCCGCACCATCCCCACCGTCGAGGCCGAGCGCGACCTCGTGGTCGAGCTCGCCGCGAACGGGTTCTGCGGCGCGGTCGTGGCGGTCGACAAGCGCACGGTCACCCTCGAGGATCGCCTGGGCGCGAGGCGGATGTTCCCGCTCGGGCACGGCTTCCTCGTCGACGGGGAGGCGGTGCACCTCGTCGCGCCGGCCCCGAAGGCGCCCGCCGGGCGGCTCCGTACGGCCTCCGGATCGTTCGCCGTGGAGCGGGCGAACGCGCGCGTCGCGCTGCCCAGCCGCATCTTCGTCGAGGGCCGGCACGACGCCGAGCTCGTCGAGAAGGTCTGGGGCGCCGACCTCCGCGTCGAGGGCGTCGTCGTGGAGTACCTCGAGGGCGTCGACGTGCTCGCGGAGCAGCTCGACGACTTCCGACCGGGCCCGGGACGACGCGCCGGCATCCTCGTCGACCATCTCGTGCCGGGCTCCAAGGAGCAGCGCATCGCCGACGCGGTGAGCCGCGGCCCGCACGGCCGGCACGTGCTCGTCGTGGGGCATCCGTTCATCGACGTCTGGCAGGCGGTGAAGCCGGCCAGGCTCGGCCGCGAGGCGTGGCCGGTGATCCCGCGGGGCACCGAGTGGAAGCACGGCGTCTGCGAGGCGTTCGGATGGCCGCACGCCGACCAGGCGGACATCGCACGCGCCTGGCAGCACATCCTCGGCCGCGTGCGCGGCTACGGCGACCTGGAGCCCGCCCTCCTCGGCCGGGTCGAGGAGCTCATCGACTTCGTCACGGCGCCGAAGGAGCCCTGATTCGCGGCCTCGCTTCGGCGCTCCGAAATGCTGCCAATCCCGGCGAATCGGGCGGATGCCGCGGCGCGCGTCGATATCGTGGCTGAGGCCGCGCAGGCGGCAGCGACGTGACGGAGCGGGAGCCTCGGCGTGCGTCCGCGGCTCCCGGGTGGGAAGTGGAGCAGATGAGCGACGAGCAACGGCCGGGAACCGAGGCCGACCGGGCCAGGTGGCGCAGGTACCTCGCCGATGAGCGCGCGGAGGCCGCGGTCTACCGCGAGCTCGCCGCGCGCCGCGACGGCGAGGAGCGCGAGATCCTGCTCGCGCTCGCCGCCGCCGAGGGACGTCACGAAGCCCACTGGCTCGCCCTCCTCGACGGCGACGACGACGGGATCCCCCGCGCCGACGTGCGCACGCGCCTCCTCGGCGCCCTCGCGCGCCGGTTCGGTTCGATCTTCGTGCTCGCACTCGCACAGCGCGCCGAGGCCCGCTCGCCCTACGCGTCGGACCCCGACGCGACCCCCGCGATGGCCGCGGACGAGCGCATCCACGGCGAGGTCGTGCGCGGACTCGCCGCCCGCGGACGACGGCGCCTCGCCGGCACCTTCCGTGCGGCGGTCTTCGGCGCGAACGACGGACTCGTCTCCAACCTCGCGCTCGTGCTCGGCATCGGCGCGACCGGCGTCCCCGCGTCGGTCGTGCTGTTCACCGGCATCGCGGGGCTGCTCGCCGGCGCCCTCTCGATGGGTGCGGGCGAGTACGTGTCGGTGCGCTCGCAGCGGGAGCTGCTCGAGGCATCCGCCCCCGACCCCACGACCCGCGAGGCGCTCGTCGACCTCGACATCGACGCCAACGAGCTCGCGCTCGTCTACCGCGCCCGCGGCATGGACGAGGCCGAGGCCCGCGAGCACGCCGCGCTGGTCGTGGCTCGCGTGCACGCCGCCGGCCAGGTGCAGGTGCCGACCGACGCCATCGCCGGTCGTGGCGCATGACGACGAGGCGGTCGGCACCGGCCTGTCGGCGGCGATCTCGAGCTTCCTGTTCTTCGCGTCGGGCGCGCTCATCCCGGTGCTGCCGTGGATCTTCGGCCTCGACGGCGCCGCCGCCATCATCACGGCGACCGTGCTGGTCGGCATCGCGCTGCTCGCCACCGGCGCCACCGTGGGGCTGCTGTCGGGTGCATCGCCGATGAAGCGGGCGATGCGACAGCTCGGCATCGGCCTCGGCGCGGCCGCCGTCACCTACCTGCTCGGCCTCGCGTTCGGCACCACGATCGGCTGAGGCCGACCGCTGACCGCTCGCGGCTGCACGGCTGACGGCTCTCGTCGCCCGCTGAGCCGGGCGCGGGCGCGCCTCAGCCGACGAGCTTGTTCCAGCCGTCGCCGTCGACGTGCTCGAAGATCAGGTTCGTCTCGGTGTGCGCCACGGCGGGATGCCCCGTGAGGTGCGCGAGCACGAACTCGCGCAGCTCCTCCGCATCGCGGGCGGCCACGTGCAGCAGGTAGTCCTCGGCCCCGGCCATGTGGAACACGCCGAGCACGCCCGGCAGGTGCGGCACCTGCGCGCGGAACGCGTCGATCTCGCTGCGGTCGTGCTTCACGAGCCGGATCGCGATCAGCGCCTGCAGCGACACGCCGAGCGAGGCGAGGTCGACCTCGACCCGGTAGCCGCGCACGGTGCCGAGGCTCTGCAGGCGGCGGAGCCGGAGCGATACCGTGGACTCGGCGACGCCGACCTCGGCGGCGAGTGCGGCGCCCGAGGCGCGTGCATTGGTCGACAGCGCCTGGAGCAGTGCTCGGTCGACACGGTCGAGTTCGGGTTTCTGCGCCATTGCTTGGACTCCCCCGGGATCGGATTGCAGAAGCTGCGAGATTTCCAGTGTATCGCACTGATCGTGCAGGTCGAGTTGCTGTTTGTCACAGCTTCTGCTTCATTCAAGGCATGCAGACATCGTCGTCGCAGTTCGAGACCCGCGCCGTCCACGGCGGCATGGCCGGGGTCCGAGCGAGCGGATCCCACGTGCCCGTCATCGACTTCTCCACCACGAACCCGCTCGGCTCCGTCGAGACGGGCGGGCTCTCCTACGAGGAGCTCGCCACCGGCCACGACCTCGGCGAGGGGCGCTCCGCGGTCTACCAGCGGCTGTGGCAGCCCGGCGTCGCCCGCTTCGAGGAGTCCCTCGCGGGCCTCGAGGGCACCGAGGGCGCCGTCGCGTTCGCGAGCGGCATGGCGGCGCTCGCGGCGACCCTCATCGCCACCGCGTCGGCCGGCAAGCCGCACGTCGTCGCCGTGCGCCCGCTCTACGGCGGCACCGACCACGTGCTCGAGGGCGGCCTGCTCGGCACGAGGGTGACCTGGACGGATGCCGCGGGCATCGCCGCGGCCATCGAGCCCGACACCGGCCTGGTCATCGTCGAGACCCCGGCGAACCCGACGCTCGAGCTCCTCGACCTGCGACAGGTGGCGGATGCCGCGGGCGACGTGCCGGTGCTCGTCGACAACACGTTCGCCACCCCGGTGCTGCAGCGTCCCGCCGAGTTCGGCGCCACCCTCGTGCTGCACAGCGCCACGAAGTACCTCGGCGGACACGGCGACGTGATGGGCGGCGTCGTCGCCGCCGACCGCGACTGGGTGGAGCGGCTGCGCCGCGTCCGCGCGCTCACGGGCGGCCTGCTGCATCCGATGGCCGCCTACCTGCTGCACCGGGGCCTCCGCACCCTGCCGGTGCGCGTGCGCGCCCAGCAGGACACCGCCATGGTGCTCGCCGAGCGCCTGCTCGCCCACCCGGCCGTGGCGCGCGTGCACTACCCGGGCCTGCCCGGGCAGGACCCCGCAGGCCTGGTCGGCACCCAGCTCGCGGGACCGGGCTCGATCATCGCGCTCGAGCTCGCCGGCGGCTACGACGCCGCTGCCCGGTTCACCGAGTCGTGCGAGCTCGTGACGCACGCCGTGTCGCTCGGCGGGGTCGACTCGCTCGTGCAGCACCCGGCCTCGCTCACGCACCGCCCCGTCGCAGGCGAGGCGAAGCCCGGCGCCGCCGTCGTGCGCCTCTCGATCGGCCTCGAGCACGTCGACGACCTGACGGCCGACCTGATGGCCGCCCTCGACGCGGCGGCCGAGCTCGTGGGGCTGGTCGCGCCGACCGAAGCCGGCGCGACGGCCTGACGCGCGGCGGTGCCGGATGCCGCATCCGCTCGGCTTCGGGAGCGGATGCTCGACGCTCAGCGGTTGCCGAGCCGCCGCCGCAGCAGGTCGATGCGCGCCTGCAGCTGGGTCACGGTGGCCTGTGCGACGGCCGGACCGCCGCACACCCGGCGGAGCTCGGCGTGCACCTGGGAGTGCGCCTCGCCGGTGTGACGCGCCCAGAGCCCGACCAGGCTGTTGAGCAGGGCTCGCTGCTCCTTGAGGGTGCGGTAGAGCGCCACCGGCTCGGCGCGGCCGGATTCCTCGGACTCGGCCGCGTGCCTGCGACGCTCCCCCGCCCGACGGGCCTGCCGTGACTGCCGGTGCCGCAGGAGCTCCGACACCTGCTCGGGTTCGAGCAGTCCGGGGATGCCGATGAAGTCGTACTCCTCGTCGCTGCCGGGCTCGGCGAGGGTGCCGAACTCGGTGCCGTCGTAGAGCACGCGATCGAACGAGGCATCCGACCCGATCGCCTCCCACGTGCCGAGGCCGGCCTCCTCCGAGGCGCGCTCCTCGCGGTTGGCGGACTCGAGCAGGCTGTCGTCGAGGCCGTCGTCGTCGCCGTCGCCGCTGCGCCGGTCGAGGGCGTGATCGCGCTCGAGCTCGAGCTGGGCGGCGAGGTTCATGAGCGTCGGCACGTTCGGCAGGAAGACCGACGCGGTCTCGCCACGGCGTCGCGCGCGCACGAACCGGCCGATCGCCTGCGCGAAGAACAGCGGCGTGGAGGCGCTCGTGGCGTAGACGCCCACCGCGAGTCGTGGCACGTCGACGCCCTCGGAGACCATGCGCACGGCGACCATCCAGCGGCGCGTGTTGCCCGAGAACTCCTCGATGCGCGCGCTCGCCTCCTTCTCGTCGGAGAGCACCACGGCGACCTGCTCGCCGCAGATGCCCTCGAGGATCTGCGCGTAGGCACGCGCGACCGTCTGGTCGGTCGCGATGACGAGCCCGCCCGCATCGGGGATGCCGTGCCGCACCTCCGTGAGCCTGCGGTCGGCGGCCTGGAGCACCGCCGGGATCCACTCGCCGGTCGGCTCGAGCGCGGTGCGCCATGCGGAGGACGTGATGTCCTTCGTGTTGTCCTCGCCGAGCCTCGCCTCCATCTCGTCGCCGGCCTTCGTGCGCCAGCGCATGTGCCCGGCGTAGATCATGAAGAGCACCGGGCGCACGACGCCGTCGGCGAGGGCGCGCCCATAGCCGTAGTCGTAGTCGGTCCTCGAGAGGCGCACGCCCTGCGCGTCGGGCTCGTAGTGCACGAACGGGATGGGCGCGGTGTCGGAGCGGAACGGGGTCCCGGTGAGCGAGAGCCGCCTGGTCGCGGGCTCGAAGGCCTCGCGGATCGCGTCGCCCCACGAGAGCGCGTCGCCGCCGTGGTGCACCTCGTCGAGGATCACGAGGGTGCGGCCCGAGATCGTGAGCTCGCGGTGCAGCGCCGGCCGCATCGCCACCTGCGCGTAGGTCACGGCCACGCCGTGGAAGTGCCGGGCGCTCTGCCCGTGGGCATTGCGGAACCCCGGGTCGAGCCGGATGCCGGCGCGGGCCGCGGCATCCGCCCACTGCCGCTTGAGGTGGTCGGTGGGCGCCACGACGGTGATGCGGTCGATGACCCGCTGGGCCCGCAGCTCCGCCGCGAGGCGGAGGGCGAAGGTGGTCTTGCCGGCGCCGGGGGTTGCGGCCGCGAGGAAGTCGCGCGGCTGCTCGGCGAGGTACTGCTCGAGGGCTTCGGCCTGCCAGGCGCGCAGCTTGCTGGCGGTGCCCCAAGCCGCCCGCTCGGGGAACGACGGGGAGAGGTGTTCGGCGGCCGAGGTGCCCGGCTGGTGGCCGGAGGGGGTCGCGGTGCTCACTGGATTCGAGCGTAGCGGAGGGGCCCGACATCCTCGAACCCGGTGGCTTGGCACAATGGAGGGCATGGTCACGCAGCAGCACCCCTGGTCCCGGTACGTCGCCCTCGGCGATTCCTTCACGGAGGGCATCGGCGACCCCGAGTCGACCGTGCCGGGCGGCCACCGCGGCTGGGCCGATCGCGTCGCGGAGCAGCTCTCGCAGGGCACCGAGGACTTCGCGTACGCGAACCTCGCGGTGCGCGGCAAGCTCATCCAGCAGATCATCGACGAGCAGCTCGAGCCGGCCATCGCGCTGCGCCCCGACCTCATCACGATCTCGGCGGGCGGCAACGACGTCATCCGGCCCCGCACGGACCCCGACGAGATCTCGGCTCGCTTCGAGTACGCGATCGAGCGGCTCTCACGCGACCACGCGACGATCGTGCTCTTCACGGGCGTGGACGTCGGCTTCTCGCCGGTGTTCCGCGGCATCCGGGGCAAGGTGGCGATCTACAACGAGAACCTCCGCACGATCGCCAGGAAGTACGACTGCATCGTCGCCGACCAGTGGGCGCTCACCGAGATCCAGGACCAGCGGATGTGGTCGCCCGACCGGCTGCACCTGAACTCGCTCGGCCACCACGAGGTCGCCCGCATGGTGCTCGCCGCGCTCAACGTCGAGAACGACCTCGAGCCGATGAAGCCCGAGCCGCTCCCCACGGGCACCTGGCGGCAGGCTCGGGTCGAGGACCTCTCGTGGGCGCGCGGGTACCTCGTGCCGTGGGTGCTGCGCCGCATCCGTCACCAGTCGTCGGGCGACCTCATCTCGGCGAAGCGGCCGGATGCCGGTCCCTACTCGCTCGCCCGACTGAGCGACCTTCGGGGCGTCGAGCGCGCCGGGGTTCGTGAGGCGCCACCAGGCGCCCGGGTCGTCGAGCGACGCATCCAGCACGAGCGGCACCGTGATCTCCTGCGAGCCGGCGCGCACGACGGCGGTGCCGACCTCGTCGCCACGGTTCGCGAGGGTCAGTGGGTCGGCGTGCACCTCGACGTCGACCGGGGTGTCGCTCCACACGACGACGGATGCCCCGCCGGTCGTGCGTGCGCGGGCCGTCTCGCCCCACGGGGTCTCGTACTCCGCGAGCACCTGGTTCGCCTCGAGCGGCGCCACCTCGTGGAACCCGGGCGCGATCGAGTCGAGCATCGCGGCGATCGCCTCGTTCAGCACCGCGTGCGTGGCGCCGCCGAGCAGCACGCCGACGACGGTCACGCTCGACGAGCCCACCGGGTAGTCCGCCGAGAACAGCAGGTTCGCGGCGTCGTCGGTGGTGCCGGTCTTGATGCCGTCGACCCCGCGCGTGCCGAGCAGCTTGTTGCCGTTCTTCACGGTGCCGATGTCGGGGATGTCGGCGGACTGCATCGCCACGATCTCGGCGACCGTGGGATCGGCGATCGCGAGCTTGCCGAGCTCGACGATCTCGGCTGCGGTGCTCACGTCGTCGAGCGAGAGCCCGCTGGTGTCGACGAGGCGGGTGTTCACGAGGCCGTGCTCGTCGAGCCACGTGCGGGCGCGCTCGAGGAAGGCGTCGACCGACCCGAAGGCCCAGTTCGCGATCGAGATCGAGTAGTTGCCGCCCGATGGCAGGAGCATCGCCTCGAGGCTCTCGCGGAGCGTGAGCGTGGACCCGGCGACCACCGGGGCCACCGATGAGTTCTGGGCCACCTGGTCCCAGTAGATGTCGACGTCGGCCTCGGTGTAGGTGATCTCGGGACCGCCCTCACCCGCCGGGATCGGGTTCGCGTCGAGCACCACGAGCGCGGTGATGACCTTCGTGATGCTCGCCATCGGCATCGGGCGCTGCTCGTCGCCGGCGGCGAGGAGGCCGTCGAACCCGACCGCGCCCACCGCGAAGGTGCCGAAGCCCGGCAGGCTGAGCGCCTGGGGCGCCGCCGCGACGGGCGGCGGGTCGGTGATGGCCGGCTGGGCCGCGGGGATGGGCGCGCCGAGCGCGTTCGCGGAGTAGACGCCGCCGGTCGTGAACAGCGCGAGCACCAGGGCGAGGGCGCTGAACACGACGATGCGCCGCCGGCGGTACACCCGCGCGCTCGGCCTCGGCTCGGTGGATCCGGCGCTCATCGCACGCCTCGGGCCGGCTCGTCGGGTACGGGGGCGACCGCGAGGGCGTAGATCACGACGGCGGCAGCCGCCGCGACGTTGAGCGAGTCGACGCCGTGCGCCATCGGGATCGTGACGACGTCGTCGGCGGCCTCGAGCGCGTTCCTGCTGAGCCCGTCGCCCTCGGCGCCGAAGACGAGCGCGAGTCGCTCGGGCGGATCGGCCGCGAGGTCGCGGAGGGAGACCGCGCCGTCGGCGAGTGCCAGGGCCGCGATCGAGAAGCCGTGGGCGTGCAGCATCCGTGCGGCCTCCGGCCACTCGGGCAGCCGGGTCCACGGCACCTGGAACACCGTGCCCATGCTCACCCGCACGCTGCGACGGTAGAGCGGGTCGGCGCACCGCGGGCTCACCAGCACCGCATCGGCCCCGAGTCCCGCGACCGAGCGGAAGATCGCGCCGACGTTCGTGTGGTCGACGATGTCCTCGAGCACGACGACCCGGCGCGCGTTCGCGAGCAGCACGGCGGGGTCGGGCAGCGCCGGGCGCTCGAAGGCGGCGAGTGCGCCCCGATGCACGCGGTACCCGGTGATGGCCTCGAGCTGCTCGGGGTCGGCGAGGTGCACGGGGATGTCGAACTCGTCGAGCGACGGCTCGAGGCCGGCCAGCCACTTCTCCTCCATGAGCACCGAGCGCGGGCGGTGGCCGGCGCCGATCGCGCGACGGATGACCTTGGCCGACTCGGCGATGTAGAGCCCGTTCGCCGGCTCGTGCGCGCTGCGCAGGGTCACGTCCGTGAGCCGGGCGTAGTCGGCCACGGCGTCGGATGCCGCGTCGCGGACTCGTTCGATGTGCATGGATCTCCTCCCCTCAAGCCTGCCAGTGCGCGAAACATTCCGGAAAACGGACACGTCTAGAATCGGACCACCGTCGAAGGGAGACACGGTGGTGCCTGGCCTCGAAGCTCCGATCCTGACCGACGCGCTGCTCGATGAAGCGATCGGGCTCATGCGCGGCGCACGCGTCGCGGTGCTCACCGGGGCGGGCGTCTCGACGGACTCCGGCATCCCCGACTACCGCGGGGAAGGCGCCCCCGTGCGCACCCCGATGACGCTGCAGGCGTTCCTCGCCTCCGAGACGGCGCGCAAGCGCTACTGGGCCGGCAGCCACCTCGGGTGGCGCGCCTTCGGCAGCGCGCAGCCGAACTCGGGCCACCTGGCGCTCGCCGAGCTCGAGGCCGGCGGAGTGGTCACCGGCGTGGTCACGCAGAACGTCGACGGCCTGCACCG
The DNA here is from genome assembly GCA_963802485.1 of uncultured Actinomycetota bacterium. Taxonomy (GTDB): domain Bacteria; phylum Actinomycetota; class Actinomycetes; order Actinomycetales; family Microbacteriaceae; genus Agromyces. The sequence continues at coordinate 388,814 of CAWDJA010000025.1, read as the reverse complement.
GCGGGCGGGCAGCCGCCACGTCGTGGAGCTGCACGGCGGCATGGACCGGGTGCTCTGCCTCACCTGCGGGCAGCACTACGCGCGACAGGCGATCGCCGAGCGCCTCGCCGAGCTGAACCCCGCGATCGACCTCGAGACGGCCATCCGAGCGCGACCCGACGGCGACGTCGACGTCGACGACGTCGAGGCGATGGTGATCCCCGCGTGCACCGTCTGCGGCGGCATCCTGAAGCCCGATGTCGTCTTCTTCGGCGAGTTCGTCCCGGTCGACACGTACCAGGCGGCGGCCTCGCTCGTGCAGGGCGCCGACACGCTGCTCGTCGCCGGCTCGTCGCTCGTCGTGAATTCGGGGGTGCGGCTCCTCGAGCTCGCGCGCCGGCGCCGCACGCCCATCATCGTCGTGAACCGCGGCATCACGAAGGGCGACAGTCGCGCCGCCGTCAAGATCGAGGCGGGCGCGAGCGAGACGCTCACGGCGATGGCGGCCGCGCTCCGATCCTGAGCGGCTCACCGACGCCGGCCGGCGCCACGGCGACGACGCGTGCCCGGGGCCACGGTGCGGCGCATGAGCTCGAGCAACTGCTCGGCCGACGACGCCCAGTTGTAGCGTGCAGCCACGGCGACGGATGCCGCGGAGCGCCGCTCCCACTCCCCCTCGCGTTCGAGCGACCACAGCGCGGCGACGAGCGCCTCGGGGTTGCCGGGGTCGAAGTACAGGGCGGCGTCGCCGCCGATCTCGCGGAAGATCGGGATGTCGCTCACCACGACCGGCGTGCCGAGGCGCATCGCCTCGACGAGCGGGATGCCGAATCCCTCCGCCTGCGAGGCGTGCACGAGGGCGGTCGCGCCCGTGAGCAGCTCGGCGTACGCGGCATCCGTGACGCCGTCGTGGAAGACGAGCCGGGCCTGCGGGGCCAGCCGCGTGAGCCGGGCGCGCTCGTCGCGGCTGATGCGGCTCAACAGGTGCAGTTCGTGGTCGGGCAGGGCCGCGACCGCACGCACGAGCGTGTCGACGTTCTTGTAGGGCATGTACGAGCCCATGTACACGAGACGATGCCCTTGGGGCCTGGCTCGGGGCAGCGTCGGGCGCCACGAGGTCGTCGGCGGCGTTCGGGATCACGGTGACCGGCCGGTCGGTGAGGTGGTGCTCGTGGATGAGCCCGGCGGTGGTCTCGGACACGGTGACCACGCCGTCGCCGCGGTTGAGGAGCATCCGCTGGGGCCACCAGGCGAGGTGGTAGAGCCGCCACAGCAGGCGCACGGGCGCCGGCAGGTCGCGCGGCGGGGTGCGGTGCTCGTAGTAGATGAGGTCGTGCAGGGTGAGCAGCAGCTTGTAGTCGCGGCCCCACGAGCCCATGGTCTGCATCGGGGTGAACACGAGGTCGGGCCGCAGCTTCTTCACCTGCAGCGCCACGAGCGGCTCGCGGATGCTCGTCGGCGAGCTCACGAGCTGCCACGGCAGCGAAGGGAGCAGCTCGAGCTGGCGGTGGTCGCTCACGAGCATGGTGAGCGGATGCCGCTTGGCGAGCTCGGCGACGATGCCCGCCGTGAAGCGGCTGATGCCGTCGTGGTGCCCGATGCGCACGTAGCGGCAGTCGACGACGATCCTCACGCGTGCGCTCCCGAGCGCAGGAAGCGGAGGATGCGCGCCGCCGCGTCGCCCGGCGTCTCGTAGTGGATGAGGTGCCCGACCTCGGGGATGACCTCGAGGGAGGCATCGGGGAACATCGTGACCAGCCGCCGCTGCGCGTCGAGGGGGGTGACGTCGTCGCGCTCGGCGGCGACGAGCAGCGTGGGCACCTGGATGTCGGCGGCGACCTCGCTCACGTCGTGGCTGACCGACGCCCGGAACGCCTCGAGCACGGCGTCGCGGTCGCCGAACGCGGAGAAGTAGCGGTCGTGCTGGTCGTGGATCCACCGCCGCAGGGGCTTCGACCGGGTCTTCGCCATCGTGACGCTCATGACCCGCACGATCGCGCCGTTGCGCAGCAGTGCGAAGCCGGCGCGCTCGGGCAGGGCGGCGGCCGTGCGGTAGTACAGCACCGCGAGGCGGGTCATGACGCCGCGCGGCCCCTCGAGCGCCGGTGCGCCGATCGGGTTCACGAGCACCAGCCGTTCGGGCGCGAGACCTCTGGCGACCGCGTTGGCGGCCACGATCGAGCCGAACGAGTGCCCGAGCAGCGCGTAGGGGCCGTCGATGCCGACGGCGCCGATGAACGCGGCGAGCCAGTCGGCGTACGCCTCGATGTCGTGCGGGCGACCCTGGAACGTGGCCGACTCGCCGAAACCGGGCAGGTCGGGCGAGATGATGCGGAAGCCGGGGAGCTGCGCGACGACGGGTTCGAGCCCGTGGTGGTCTCCGCGGAACCCGTGCACGAGCACGAGCACCGGCGCATCCGCCCGGCCGTACTCCCACCAGGCGGTCTCGGTGCCGTCGACGTCGGTGCGGTGCGCGCTCACGGGGATGCGAGCGAGCTGCTCGTCGTACGGGGAGGCGATCATCCCGGACATTCTACGGCGCGCCACCTGCGCGTCCGCCGGTCGTCCACAGCGGATGCCGGGGACACGCGCGCCGCTCCCCCGGTCGTGACGGTGGCCGACCATAGCCTTCCACCATGGATGCCACGAGCAGCGCCCGCTGGGCCGACACCCTCGCCGTGTTCGACCTCGAGACCACCGGCATCGACGTCGACATCTGCCGAATCGTGACCGCCCACGTCGGCGTCATCGGCGTCGACGGCGAGGTGCTCGAGCGTCGGGAATGGCTCGTCGACCCCGGCGTCGAGATCCCCACCGCGGCGTCGCTCATCCACGGCGTCACGACCGAGCGGGCGCGGCTCGAGGGGGTGCCGGCCGTCGGGGCCGTCGCCGAGATCATCGCCGCGCTGGCGGATGCCGCAAGCCGGGGCCTGCCCATCGTGGCGTACAACGCGGCCTACGACCTCACCCTCCTCGAGCGCGAGGCGGAGCGCTACGGACATGCTCCACTGCCCGGACCGGGCCCGGTCATCGACCCGCTCGTCATCGACAAGGCCGTCGACCGGTATCGGCGCGGCAAGCGCACGCTCACCGCCGCGGCGGAGCACTACGGCGTCGCGCTGCCGAACGCGCACGACGCGGGCGCCGACGCGGTCGCCGCGGGTCGCGTCGCACAGGCCATCGCCAGGGCGTTTCCCGAGCTCGCCGCCATCGCGGTCGGCGACCTGCACGCGCGGCAGGTCGAGTGGTGCCGGGAGCAGGCCGAGAGCTACCAGGCGTACCGCCGCGCCAACGGCGAACCCGGGTTCACGACCTCGGGCGCCTGGCCGGTGCGACGGGCCGCCGCCACACGGCCACGGCCACTGCGCCGACCTCGACCGCGGTGCTCGACGTGGCCCTCCCGGAGCCCGCCTCCGCCGAGATGCTGTTCTGATGTCCGTCGTCGGGGTCTCACACGGCCGGCGCTCCCCCGGGCTGCCGTCATGACCGACGCGGAGCCGGTCACCCGGCACGTGTGGCTGCCCGACGGACGCTCGCTCTGCGACCGCTACACTCGCCCCGCCGAGGGTCGGGTGCCCACGCCCGAGGAGTTCGATGCCGAGGTGGCGGCGACCGACGCCGCGCCGGCGTGCGGCGCATGCATGCTCCTCGTCGCCCGTCTTCGCACGGAAGCGGCCGCGATCCTGGGCCACGCACCGGGTGCCTGGCCCGAGACCCCGTCCGCCGCGTGGGCGCTGCTCGCCGGCACCCGGTGGGCGGAACGACTGGATGTCGTCGCGATCTCCGTCAACTCGGAAGCGGATGATTCCGCCCGCTTCGACGCCATCGAGTCGCCCGTCGATCGCGCCGACGTCGATCGGGTCCGTGCGGAATGGGCGGCGGAGCGCCAATCGCAACGCAACGGGCTGATCGACTACTGGACTCCGTCCCAGGACACCGAGGACGGCACCTGAGGCTGCGCGCCGGCGAACCAACCGCATCACCGCCAGCCGCCGCCAGCGCACGACGAGGCCCCCGCCGTGTGGCGGGGGCCTCGTGTGAAGCGATCGGGAAGTGGGTTACTTGCCGAAGTTCTTGAAGCGCTGGTTGAACTTCTCGACGCGGCCGGCCGAGTCCATGATGCGCTGCTTGCCCGTGTAGAACGGGTGCGACTCCGACGAGATCTCGACGTCGATCACCGGGTAGGTGACACCGTCGAGCTCGATCGTCTTGTCGCTCGTCACCGTCGAGCGGGTGAGGAACGTGGCGCCCGAGGAGAGGTCGCGGAAGACGACGGCGTTGTAGTCGGGGTGGATGTCGGTCTTCATGGAGACTTCCTTGGATTTCAACTAACAGAGTGATCGGATGATGGATTCGCACCTGCCGCGGGCAGGAAAGCACGTGGGCCCGTGGGCCAGCTAACGATTCTAGCAGAATCGAGGCGATCGGATGTCAGGCCGCGCGCGCGGCGTACCGACCGTCGGCTTCGGCGAGGTCGATCGAGAGGCCGAAGGTGTCGGTGAGCGTCTGGGAGGTGAGCGCCTCGGCCAACGGGCCGGCCGCCACGATCTTGCCGCCCGCGAGGAGGAGCGCGTGGGTGAAGCCCTGCGGGATCTCCTCCACGTGGTGGGTCACCATCACGATCGCGGGTGATGCGGGTGAGGAGGCGTAGCCGCCGAGGAGCCCGACGAGCTCCTCGCGGGCACCGAGGTCGAGGCTCGCGGCCGGCTCGTCCAGGAGCAGCAGCTCGGGGTCGGTCATGACCGATCGCGCGATCTGCACGCGCTTCTGCTCGCCGTCGGAGAGACTGCCGAACTTGCGCTCCGCGAAGCCCTCGAGGCCCCACTCCTGCAGCACGCGGTGCGCCCGACGGAGGTCGATCTCCTCGTACTCCTCGTTCCAGCGGCCGGTGACCGAGTAGGCGGCGGTGAGCACGACGTCGAGCACGGTCTCGTTGCGCGGGATCTTGCGCGCCATCGCGGTGGAGGCGAAGCCGATCATCGGGCGCAGCTCGAAGACGTCGACCTTGCCGAGCGACTCCTCGAGCACGTGCGCCGAGCCCTTCGACGGGTGCATCGCGGCCGCGGCGATCTGCAGCAGCGTCGTCTTGCCCGCGCCGTTCGGCCCGAGGATGACCCAGCGCTCGTCGGAGTCGACGCTCCACGTCACCGAGTCGAGGATCAGATTGCCGTCTCGGACCACCGACACATCGCGGAACTCCAGCACCGTACTCGCCATATGACCCATGCTATCGGGACGCGGGGAGGCCTCCGGTCCGCCCGGGTGCGCGCGAGGGCGCGTGTGGGATCGGGCGTTCAACCGGCGAGCACCCGCTCGTACAACTCCCGCGTCCGTCTCGGCGATCGCGTCCCACGCGAAGTGGTCCTCCGCGCGCTGGCGGCCCGCGGCTCCCATCGCCCGCGCGCCCGCCGGGTCGTTCACGACGCGCGTGAGCGCCGCGGCGAGGTCGGCGACGAACGCGTCGGGGTGGAGCGGGGTGCCGGTGCCGTCATCGGCCTGCTCGATGGGCACGAGGACGCCCGTGACCCCGTCGTCGACGACCTCGGGGATGCCGCCGGTGGCCGTGCCGACCACCGGGGCGCCGCACGCCATCGCCTCGAGGTTCACGATGCCGAGCGGCTCGTAGACCGACGGGCACACGAAGACGGTCGCGGCCGTGAGCAGCGACGTGAGCTCGTTGCGCGGAAGGTGACGGTCGATCCACACCACGCCGCCGCCGCGCTCCTCGCGGAGCTCGTCGACGAGGCCGGTGACCTCGGTCATGATCTCCTCCGTGTCGGGCGCGCCCGCGCACAGCACGAGCTGCACGTCGGCCGGCAGCAGTCGCGCCGCGCGCAGGAGGTAGGGCAGGCCCTTCTGCCGCGTGATGCGTCCCACGAAGATCACCGACGGGCGGTCGGGATCGAGGCCGAGGGCGCGGGCGGTCTCGGCGTCGTGGTTGGGCTGCCAGTCGGCCAGGTCGATGCCGTTGTAGACGACCTGCACACGCGCCGGGTCGATCGACGGATAGGCCCGCAGGATGTCGCGGCGCATGCCGTCGCTCACGGCGATCACCGCGTCGGCGTCCTCGAAGGCCGTGCGCTCCACCCACGACGAGAGCCGGTAGCCGCCGCCGAGCTGCTCGGCCTTCCACGGGCGCAGCGGCTCGAGGCTGTGCGCGGTCACGACGTGCGGGATGTCGTGCAGCCTCTTCGCGGTGAAGCCGGCGAAGTTGGCGTACCACGTGTGCGAATGGACCAGGTCGGCGCCCGCGGCATCCCCCGCCATCAGCAGGTCGACGCCCATCGTGCCGAGCGCGGCGTTGCGCCCGTCGAACTCGGCGGGCGTGGCGTAGCCGAACGTTCCCGCCTCGTCGCGCGGAGCGCCGAAGCAGCGCACCACGACCTCGAGATCTCGCCGGAGCGCCCGGACGAGTTCCGCGACGTGCACCCCCGCTCCTCCGTAGACCTCGGGCGGGTATTCGCGGGTGAGCAGGTCGACGCGCATGCTGCAACGCTAGCGCAGCGGCATCCGACATGGTCGGACTTCGACGCCCGCGACGCGCCTCGTCTGACTACGCTGGTGGGCATGTCCACGCGCAAGGTATTCGGCATCGTCCTCGCCGGCGGCGAGGGAAAGCGGCTCATGCCCCTCACGGAGGACCGGGCCAAGCCCGCGGTGCCGTTCGGCGGGCAGTACCGACTCATCGACTTCGCGTTGTCGAACCTCCTGAACTCGGGGCTCAGGCAGATCGTCGTGCTCACGCAGTACAAGTCCCACAGCCTCGACCGGCACGTGTCCCAGACCTGGCGCATGAACGGCCTGCTGAACTCGTACGTCGCGTCGGTGCCCGCGCAGCAGCGGCTCGGCAAGCGCTGGTTCTCGGGCTCGGCCGACGCGATCCTGCAGAGCCTCAACCTGATCTACGACGAGCAGCCCGACATCATCGTGGTGGTCGGCGCCGACCACGTCTACCGCATGGACTTCAGCCAGATGATCGACGCGCACATCGCAGTCGGGCCTGTCGGCGACCGTGGCCGCGATCCGGCAGCCGATCTCGCTCGCCGACCAGTTCGGCGTGATCGAGGTCGATGCGGCGCATCCGGGGCGCATCGACCGCTTCCTCGAGAAGCCGAAGGACCCGGTGGGCCTGCCCGACTCCCCGCAGGAGGTGCTGGCGTCGATGGGCAACTACGTGTTCGACGCCGACGCGCTCATCGACGCGGTGCTGCGCGACGGTGAGCGCACGGACTCCAGCCACGACATGGGCGGCGACATCATCCCGGCCTTCGTGGCGGAGGGCAGGGCGGGCGTCTACGACCTGAAGCAGAACGAGGTGCCGGGCTCCACCGACCGCGACCGCTACTACTGGCGCGACGTGGGAACCATCGACTCGTTCTTCGAGGCGCACCAGGACCTCATCTCGGTGCTGCCCGTGTTCAACCTCTACAACCGCGAGTGGCCGATCTTCAGCCAGCAGCTCAACTCGCCGCCCGCGAAGTTCACGCGCGACGCGCGCGGCTCCCTGGGCACCGTGATCGACTCGATCGTCTCGCTCGGCTCGGTCATCTCGGGCGCCCACGTCGAGCGCAGCGTGCTCGGCCCCTGGGCGATCGTCGGGTCCGGAGCGCACGTGGCCGACTCGATCCTGTTCGACCGCGCGCGCATCGACGCGGGCGCCACGGTGCAGCGCGCGATCCTCGACAAGGAGGTCGTCGTCGAGGCCGGCGTGCGCATCGGCGTCGACCGTGCCGAAGACCTCGCACGCGGATTCATCGTCACCGACAGCGGCATCACGGTCGTCGGCAAGGGCTCACGGGTACGGGCCAACGCGTGACCGCAACGGCATCGGGCCGCGCGAGCGGCCCCCTCGTCGTGCTCGACGCCGATTCGACGCTCATCCGCGAAGAGGCGATCGAACTGCTGGCGGATGCCGCGGGCAGCCTCGCCCTCGTCACCGAGGTCACCGAGCGGGCGATGCGCGGCGAGCTCGACTTCGCCGCGAGCCTCCGCGAACGCGTGGCCACGCTGGAGGGGCTCGACGTCGGAGTGCTCGAACAGGCGCGCACCCGCATGACGCCGACCCCCGGCGTGCAGGAGCTCATCGACGGCGTGCACGCGGCCGGCGGCCGCGTCGGCGTCGTGTCCGGGGGGTTCCACGAGCTGCTCGATCCGCTCGCGCTGCGGCTCGGCCTCGACTTCTGCCGCGCCAATCGGCTCGAGACCGCCGACGGCCGGCTCACCGGGCGGGTCGACGGCGACATCGTCGATGCGCACGCGAAGGCGGCGGCGCTCGAGGAGTGGGCGGCGGCCAGCGGCATCCCGCTCGGGCGGGCCGTCGCCGTGGGCGACGGCGCCAACGACCTCGAGATGCTCGGCCGGGCACGACTCGGCGTCGCGTTCTGCGCGAAGCCCATCGTGCGCGAGCGAGCGGATGTCGCGATCGACACGCCCGACCTCAGCGCGGTGCTCCCCCTGCTCGGCCTCCGCGGCTGACCGTCTCGCGGGCGCGTTCCACGGGCGGGCTGGGAGCTTCCTCCGAACCCCGACCGCGGCGCCGAGCCGGACGTACCATGACCCCATGTCCGGTCGCATCGTCGCACGTACATTGTCCGCCGCCGCATTGGGTGCGCTCCTCGCCGTTTCCGGCACGCACGCGGCCGTCGCAGCACTCGCAGGCACCGCCCGGTCAGCTCGAAGTGATCGCCCTGCCGAACGGATTCCAGCCCGAGGGCATCGCGATCGGCCCGGGCGGCACGGGGTACGTCGGCTCGCTGGCCGACGGTGACGTCTACGTCTTCGATGTGCGCACCGGCGAGGAGATCACGACCCTCGAGGGTCCGGGCTCGCCGTCGGTCGGCCTGAAGGTCGACAACCGTGACCGGCTCTTCATCGCGGGCGGGCCGACCGGCTCGGCGCGCGTCGTCGACGCCGCTACGGGCGAACTCCTCGAGAGCTACCAGTCATCGACCGCCGGCGCCGACGTTCGTGAACGACGTCGTCGTGACGCGTGACGCCGCGTGGTTCACCGACAGCCAGCAAGCGCAGCTCTACAAGCTCCCGCTCGGCCCCGGCGGCGCGCTCCCCGAGGCAGACGACTTCGAGGTCATCCCGTTGACGGGCGACTGGGTGCAGGTGACCGGGTTCAACGCCAACGGCATCGCGGAGACGCCCGACCACCAGGCGCTCCTCGTGATCCAGTCGGCCACCGGCACGCTCTTCCGCGTCGATCCCGAGACCGGCGTCGCGACGACCGTCGACCTCGGCGGTGCCACGCTCCCGAACGGCGACGGGCTGCTCGTCATCGGCCGCACGCTCTACGTCGTGCAGAACGTGCTCGAACACCGTCGCGGTCATCCGACCTCAGTGCCGCCGGCACGAGCGGCACGCTCGTCGACGAGCTGACGGATACCGACTTCCGAGGTTCCGACGACGGTCGCGAGGTTCGGTGACAGCCTGTTCCTCCCGAACGCGCGCTTCGGCACCGCTCCGACGCCCGACACCGAGTACTCGGTGGTGCGCATCGATCGGTGACGGCTCCTCGCTGGGACGACTCGGGGCCTAGTGCCCCATCCCGAGGCCGCCGTCGACCGGGATGACGGCGCCCGAGATGTAGCCGGCGTCGTCGCCGGCGAGCCACGCCACGACCTTCGCGACCTCGTCGGGGGTCGCGAAGCGGCCGGCGGGGATGCTCTTCTTGTATTCGGCCTGCTGCGCCTCGGGCAGCTCGTCGGTCATGTCGGTCTCGATGAAGCCCGGCGCGACGACGTTCGCGGTGATGTTGCGGGACCCGAGTTCGCGGGTGATCGAGCGGGCCATGCCGACGAGTGCGGCCTTCGACGACGAGTAGTTGACCTGGCCGGCCCCGCCGAAGAGCCCGACGACGCTCGAGATGAGCACGATCCGACCGAAGCGCGCCTTCAGCATGCCCTTCGACGCGCGCTTCACGACCCGGAACGCGCCGGTGAGGTTGGTGTCGATCACGCTCGTGAACTCGTCCTCGCTCATGCGCATGAGGAGGGTGTCGCGGGTGATGCCGGCGTTCGCCACGACGACCTCGACGGGACCGAGGGCCGCCTCGACCTCGGTGAACGCCTGGTCGACGGAGGCGGCATCCGTGACATCCGCCCGCACCGTGAGCGAGCCCTCGGGCCCTTCACCGGAACGTGCGGTGACGGCGACGCGGTGGCCCTGGGCGATGAACTCGCGGGCGATCGCGAACCCGATGCCGCGGTTGCCGCCGGTCACGAGAACGGTGCGACTCGTCGTCATGATGGACTCCGTTTCCTCGGTGCTGGTGCGTCGGGCCCATCGGGCCCGTCCCAGCATAGAGGCTCGCCGATCGGGGCATCCGCCGGGCCCAGACGGACGTAGGCTTGAGGGAGAGGAGAGCCGCGCGACCCACGGCGACCACCATGAAGCAGCAGTCGATCACCACGCTGCCGCCCTCGCCCGAAGCGGAGCGGCGATCGCGCATGATCAAGTACACGATCGCGATGTCGATCCGTGTCGCCTGCATCTTCGCCATGCTCTTCGCCCAGGGCTGGTGGCTCGTGGTCTTCGCGGCCGGCGCGATCTTCCTCCCCTACGTGGCGGTGGTGCTGGCGAATGTCAGCGGTCCGTCGCGCGACTCCGAGGTGCTCCGGCCGGGCGGTCTGGTGCCGACCGGTCCGCAGGCGCCCGGTCCCGCGACGGAGCCGCCGGCCGATCCCGGCGCGCAGTCGGCGCCCGCCTCCGAGGCACCGGAATCCGGCGAGGATGCTGCCGCGGCGCCCCCGCCGACGACTCCGCCGCCGGCGACTCCGCCGACGGCGAGAGCCAGGGGTCGCCGCACGACGAGCGCGGTGCCGCGTGATCGGCGGCATCGGGGCGGACGTCGCCCCCGACGTCTGCTCGCGCGCCGCGTGCCGTGAGACCGCGAGCTGGCGCATCGACTGGCAGAACCCGCGCATCCACACCGGAGATCGCTGGAAGACCTGGCTCGCCTGCGACGAGCACGTCGACTACCTGCGCGGCTTCCTCGAGGCACGGTCGTTCCCGGTTCGCGTCGCCCCGTTCGAGGCAGCGACCACGGATGCCGCGGCGGGAGGCGAACCGTGAACGAGTGGTCGTTCCTCAGGTCGCCGCGATGGGCCGGCTACCTCGCGCTCGTGATCGTGTTCGCGATCGCGTGCTGCGCGCTCGGCACCTGGCAGCTGAACCGGCGCGCGGAGGCCCTCGCCGAGGTCGCCCGCATCGACGCCAACTACGACGCCGAGGCCGATCCCGGTCGCGGAGGCCCTGCCCGACGCCGACGGGTTCGACGTCGACCAACGTTGGCAGGTGGTCGCACTCTCGGGCGAGTACCTGGTCGACGAGGAGGTCGTCGTGCGGAACCGGCCCTTCGAGGGCAGCTCGGGCTTCGAGGTGATCACGCCCTTCCGCCTCGACGACGGCTCGGTGTTCATGGTCGACCGGGGCTGGATCGCACAGGCGTCGGACGGCCGGCCGAGCGAGTTCGCCGCACCCCCGTCAGGGCACGTCGAGGTCGAGGCGCGGCTGAAGGCGGGCGAGGAGCGCATCGCCGGGCGCACGTCCACCGGCATCGAGTTCGCGACGATCGACCTGGATGAGCTCGCCGAGCGGGTGGGCGAGCCGAGCTACACCGGCGCGTACGGCGTGCTCGTGCAGTCGGGCGCCGACGCCGACGAGCCGCCGCTCGCAGCGGCGCGTCCGGTGCGCGACGAGGGCCCGCACCTCTCGTATGCGCTTCAGTGGTTCGTCTTCGCCGCCCTCGCGTTCGTCGGGCTCGGATGGGCCGCGAACCAGGAGCGTCGCGGACTCGCGGAGGCATCCGGAGCCGCCCCCGAGGCCGGCACGCCCACGCGGCGCAGCGCGACCGACGGCGCGACCCAAGCGCGAGAAGACCGACGCCGACGCCGACCTCGAGGACGAGGTGCTCGACCGAGGCGTCGCTACGCTCACGCCAGCTCGATGAGCTCCTGGTACTCGCGGCTCCAGTGGTCCTCGGTGCCGTCGGGCATGATCAGCACGCGCTCGGGGTTCAGCGCCTCGACCGCGCCCGGGTCGTGCGAGACGAGCACGACCGAGCCCTCGTAGTGCGCGAGCGCGTCGAGGATCTCGGCGCGGCTCGCGGGGTCGAGGTTGTTCGTCGGCTCGTCGAGCAGCAGCACGTTCGCGCCCGACACGACGATCATCGCGAGCGCGAGGCGGGTCTTCTCGCCGCCCGAGAGGACGCCGGCGGGCTTGTGCACGTCGTCGCCCGTGAACAGGAACGAGCCGAGCACCTTGCGGGCCTCGGTCTCGGTGAGGTCGGGTGAGGCGCTCACCATGTTCTGGAGCACGGTGCGTGCGACGTCGAGCGTCTCGTGCTCCTGCGCGTAGTAGCCCACGCGGAGCCCGTGCCCGGCCTCGACGATGCCCGTGTCGGGCCGGTCGACGCCGGCGAGGATGCGGAGCAGCGTCGTCTTGCCCGGCACCGTTCAGGCCGATGATGACGACCTTCGACCCGCGGTCGATCGCGAGGTCGACGGCGGTGAAGATCTCGAGCGAGCCGTAGCTCTTCGACAGGTCGCTGGCGGTGAGCGGCGTGCGGCCGCAGGGCGCGGGCGTCGGGAAGCGGAGCTTCGCGACCCGGTCGACGGCGCGCACCTCCTCGAGGCCCGCGAGGAGCTTCTCGGCGCGGGCGACCATCTGGTGGGCCGCGGCGGCCTTCGACGCCTTCGCGCCGAACCTGGCCGCCTGCAGCTGCAGGGCGCCGGCCTTCTTCTCGGCGTTGGCGCGCTCCTTCTTGCGGCGCTCCTGGTCGGCGGCGCGCTGGCGCAGGTAGTGCTTCCAGCCCATGTTGTAGATGTCGATGATCGAGCGGTTCGCGTCGAGGTAGAACACCCGGTTCACGACCTCGCCGACGAGCTCCACGTCGTGGCTGATCACGATCACGCCGCCCTTGTAGGCCTTCAGGAACTCGCGCAGCCACACGACCGAGTCGGCGTCGAGGTGGTTGGTCGGCTCGTCGAGGATCATCGTCTCGGCGTCCGAGAAGAGGATGCGCGCGAGCTCGATGCGCCGGCGCTGGCCGCCCGAGAGGGTCTTCAGCGGCTGGTCGAGGATGCGGTCGGGCAGGTTGAGGTTCGACGCGATCGACGCCGCCTCGGCCTCGGCCGCGTACCCGCCGAGCGCCGTGAAGCGGTCGGTGAGGTTGCCGTACTTCTTCATGGCGCGCTCGGCGACGTCGGGGTCGTCGCTCCCCATCGCCATGGACGCCTCGTGCATGCCGAGCACGAGCGAGCCCAGGCCGCGCGCGTCGAGGATGCGCGTGCGCGCCAGCATCTCGGGGTCGCCGGAGCGGGGATCCTGCGGCAGGTAGCCGATCTCGCCGGAGCGGTCGATCCGCCCGCCGTTGGGCAGCGTCTCGCCGGCGAGCGTCTTCGTGAGCGTGGTCTTGCCGGCGCCGTTGCGGCCGACCAGCCCCACCTTGTCGCCCGCCGAGACGCGGAAGTCCACGTGCTCCATCAGCACGCGGGCGCCGACGCGGATCTCGAGATCATGGACGGCGAGCACGGGGATCCTCCGGCGGAAGTGGTGGGGTGACGGCGTGCCGAGTGGCACAGCCCCCCAGTCTATCGCCCGAACCGGCCGCGTCTCGCGCCGGCGTCGTCGAGCGGATGTCACCGGCATCCGCCAGACTCGTGGCATGCCGAAGCCCGCCAGCACGGCCCGCCTGCGAGCCGCGCGACTCGATGCGCACGGATTGCGCACGGGGCTGCCGTCCATCGCCGCCGCGGTCCGACGACTCGGCGCCGTCCAGGCGCAGGACTTCGCGGCCGCGAGGTGGGTGCTGGGAGCCCGCGTGCCGGGATCGGTCTCCGCCGACGTCGACGCGGCGATCGAGTCGCGCGAGGTCGTGCGCTCGTGGCCGATGCGCGGCACGCTCCACCTGCTGCCGACCGAGGCACTGCGGCCGATCCTCGCGATCACCGGGCCGCGCATCATGCAGCGGGCGGCCACCCGCCATCGCCAACTCGAACTCGATCGCGACGTGTACACCCGCGCCCGCGGGCTCGCCGAAGCCGCGCTGGCCGGCGGCGCCTCGCTCTCCCGCGAGGAGCTCCTCGCGCGCTTGGGAGTCGGCGGGCATTCGAACGACCGGGCAGCGTGGCTACCACCTGATCTGGTGGCTCGCGCAGGACGCCGTGCTCTGCTGCGGCCCCGTCGAGGGTCGTGGGCAGCGCTTCGTGCTGCTCGACGAGTGGGCGCCGTCGACCGGTCGGGTCCCCGAACGCGACGAGACGCTCGCGAACCTCTTCGTCGCCTACGCCGCCGGCCACGGCCCGGTCACCGTGCGCGACTTCGCCTGGTGGAGCGGACTCACGCTCACCGACGCGCGCACGGCGCTCGCCGCGGCGGGCGACGCGCTCCAGCCATTCGACGACGAGCGCCTCGTCGCGGCGGATGCCGGCTGGGCCGCCGATCCCGCGTCGACCACGCCGCGCACGTCGCGCCGCCTCGTGCTCGCCGCGTTCGACGAGTACTTCCTCGGATACACGGATCGCAGTGACGTCTGCGATCCGCTCCACGCGCCGAGGGTCGTGCCCGGCCTGAACGGGGTGTTCCAGCCGATCCTCGTGAACGGCGCGGGTGTCGTCGAGGGCCTCTGGAAGGTCACCAGGGCGAAGGGCGCGGCATCCGTCGCACTCGATGGCTTCGACCGGTCGATCGACCCGTCGGACTACGAGCGCGCCCTCGCCCGGTGGGCGCGGTTCCACGGCGAGCATCTGGGCCCGATCACGGCCGCCACGTGACGGCGGACGCGAATGCGGAACGGGCGGCGCCGCGATCGCTGCACCGCCCGTTCCGTGGCTCGGTGCTACTGCTCGAGCGCAGCCTGCAGCTCGAGGGTGATGGTCACCTGGTCGCCGAGCAGCACGCCGCCCGTCTCGAGGGCCGCGTTGTAGCTGAGGCCGAAGTCCTCGCGGTTGATGACCGTCTTCGCGGTGGCGCCGCCCTTGTAGTTGCCGTAGGGGTCGCCGCCGAAGCCGCCGAAGTCGAAGTCGAACGTCACCGGCTTGGTGATGCCGCGGATCGTGAGGTCACCGTCCACCTTGAAGTCGCCGCGCTCGGCGCGCACGCCCGTGGAGACGAACTCGATCGTCGGGTGCGACTCGGCCGCGAAGAAGTCGCCGGTGCGCAGGTGCGCGTCGCGGTTCGGCTCGTTGGTCGTGATCGAGGCGACCTCGGCGGACGCCGTCACGGTCGAGTCGAGGGGGTTCTCGGCGGTCACGAAGGTCGCGTCGAATCGCTCGAACTTGCCCTTCACCTTGCTGATCATCAGGTGGCGGATGCTGAAGCCGACCTCGCTGTGGGCGGTGTCGACCTTCCACGTGCCTGCGCGGTAGCCGGGGATCTCGATCGTCGTGGCAGTGCTCGTCATCTTGCGGTTTCTCCAATGTGATGTCGCTGCGGCCGGTCGGCCACACACATGCAAACGCATGAATCTCGGATCTATTCCCCGGATCCGACATCCGATGGCGACGCGAGCCCTCGCCGCAGCGTCGAGCACCCGCTCGACGGCGTCGTCGAGTCGCTGCTCGGTGACGCGCCCGGACTCGACCGCGGCCACGAGCGACCCGACGAGGCCGTCGACCGAGATGCCGAGACTCGGACGGATCGGCGGGGAGCACGTAGAGCAGCAGGTCGGAGCCGGCCTCGATCGGCGCGGACCGCGTTCTCACCGGGATCCGCGTACTCCGGCACGCCGTTGTGCTGCAGCATCAGCATGTCGTCCGTCACGATGACGCCATCGAAGCCGAGCTCCTCGCGCAGGATCCGGTGCCACTCCGGCGAGAGCGACGCCGGCGCGGCATCCACCGCCGGGTAGGCGAGGTGGCCCGTCATCACGAGCTCGGCGCCCGCGTCGATGCCGGCCTCGAACGGGATCGCCGGGCCCGCGCGCCACTCGTCGATCGTGAGCGGCGCGGTCGGCACGCTCGCGTGGGAGTCGCCCGGCGCCGCCCCGTGACCCGGGAAGTGCTTCAGCGTGCTCAGCACCGTCCCTCGCTCCCCCGCCACCGCAGCGGCGACACGATCGGCCGCCGACTGGGGGTCGCCGCCGAGCACGCGACCCGCGATGAACGACGCGGGGTCCGCGGTGACATCGGCGACGATGCCGAAGTTCACGTCGACGCCCACGTCCGACAGCGCGGCGGCACGGGACCCGAAGGCCTCCTCCGCGGCGGGCGGCGGCGCCGCGCGGAGCTGCTCCGCACCCGCTGTGCCGTCCCACGGGAGCCGCTGCACCTCGCCGCCCTCCTCGTCGATGCCGAGGAGCACCGGCGCGTCGGCGTCGGCCTGCACGGCGTCCGTGAGCGCCGCGAGCTCGGGCGGCGTGGCGGGCATGTTGTCGCCCATCAGGATGAGGCCGGACACGCCCGCATCCACCAGGGCGCGAAGCGGCGCGGGGTCGGTGCCGGGGGCGTGGAGCATGAGCAGCGAGGCGGCCTTCTGCTCGACCGAGAGCTGCGACATCCGCCGGTCGACCCATTCGGCGACCGGATCGGCAGGGGCCGAATGCCTCGGCGACGCCGTCGGTGCAGACCACGAACCCGGCGGCCCGGCCGGGACGCACCCGGTGACGCCGACGAGCGACGCAGCCAGGATCAGCGGCATCGCGGCGGTCCGGATCACGTGCATCCGGGCGAGTGTACGCTGCGTGTCCGAGCGGCCGCCGAGTGCCCTCGTGGGTAGACTCGCGGGGCTCGGAGGGGGTACTGTGCGCGGCGGATGGAAGGCGATGGCGGGCGTGGTCGTGCTGATCGCGACCCTCGCCGTGCCCGCCGGTCCGGTCTCCGCCGAGGACTACCCGACCTGGGACCAGGTGCAGGCCGCGAAGGCCGACGTCGCCACACGCGAGGCCGAGGCGACGCGGATCACGGCGTTCGTCGACGAACTCGAGGCCGAGGCCGGCCGGCTCGGCGATGCCGCGGTCGAGGCCGCCGCCGTGTCAGCGGCCGCCGAAGCGGCGCGTGCCGGTGCGGAGGCGCGCGCGGGCACGCTTCGCGCCCAAGCGGACGCCGCGGCGGCGGAGGCCGCTGCCTCGGCTGCCCGGCTCGGACGGGTCGGGGCGCTCCTCGCACGTTCGGGCGGCGCCGACGTGACGCTGCGCCTGCTCTTCGGCGCCGGGGACGACTCCGACCTCCTGGTCGGGCTCTCCCGGGCGGCGCAGCTGGCCGACATCTACGGCGGGGTGGCGGCTCGCGCGAAGGCCGCGCGCGCCGACGCCGCCGCACTCAGCGAACAGGCGGACGTCGCGGAGAGCGAGCGCACCCGCCTGGCCGCGGAGGCCGCCGCCGCCGCCGAGGCGGCCGAGGCGGCCCACGACGCGGCGGAGGCGCGCGCCGCCGAGCAGCAGGCGGTGCTCGACACCCTGTACGCGCAGCTCGCGAGCCTGCGCGACCGCACGGTCGAGCTCGAGCGCCAGTACCGGATCGGCGAACAGGCCGCCCAGGAACGAGCCGCACGGGAGGCCGCCGCAGCGGCAGCGGCCGCCGCCGCGGGAGGCGGTGGCGGTGGCGGTGCCGACGACAGTGGCGCGCCTCCCCCGGGCGTCGTCGTCGACCGCGCGGGGGCGAAGGCCTACGCCGCGAGCCGGCTTCCGAGCTACGGCTGGGGCTCCGACCAGTTCCGTTGCCTCGACCTGCTGTGGACGCGCGAGTCGGGCTGGCGGGCCGACGCCTACAACAGGTCGAGCGGCGCGTACGGCATCCCCCAGTCGCTCCCGGGGAGCAAGATGGCGAGCGCCGGCGCGGACTGGCGCACCAACGCGGCGACGCAGATCAACTGGGGCCTGGGCTACATCGACGCCCGCTACGGTTCGCCGTGCGGTGCGTGGGCCCACTCGGAGGCGTACAACTGGTACTGATGGTCGACCAGGACGAACGCGAGGTGTTCCGCCGCCACGGCGCGGAGGGCGTGCTGCTGCTCGGCGGGGGTGCTGCGCTGCTCCTGCAGCTCGCCGATCCCCGTGTCGCACACGGCGTCGCCCGGCACAGCGACTTCCAGAAGCGCCCCTTCGACCGCCTGTTCGGCACCCTCGACTACATCTACGCCGTGGGCTTCGGGGATGACGAGCTCGCGGATGCCGCGGTGCGGGCCGTCAACGCGGCCCACGTGCCCGTGCGGGGTGCCGCCGGCGACGGTCGACCGGCGTACAGCGCCTTCGACGCCGACGCCCAGCGCTGGGTGGCGTCGACGCTCGCGGCGGTCTCGCTCGACCTGCGGGAGCGTCTCTGGGGACCGGTCGACGAGGTCACCGGCGACGCGATCGTCCGGGGGTACGCCGCGATGGGCTTCCGGCTCCAGGCGACCCGCCAGGGATGGCCCGAGACCCGCGCCGAGTTCGAGCAATGGTGGTCGGACCGCTCCGAACGCCTCGCCGTCGGCGACGAGGCGAGGGCGGTCGCCCGCGCGCTGCTGTCGAAGGGGGCGGACTTCCCGAT
Source organism: uncultured Actinomycetota bacterium (assembly GCA_963802485.1). Classification (GTDB taxonomy): domain Bacteria; phylum Actinomycetota; class Actinomycetes; order Actinomycetales; family Microbacteriaceae; genus Agromyces. The sequence continues at coordinate 370,362 of CAWDJA010000025.1, read as the reverse complement.
CGGAGCCACGGTCCTGCTCGCCCCGGTGCGACTCCTGACCGCGGCGCTCCTGCCGGCCGCCGTCCGCGATGCCTACGGCTTCCGGTGGACCCCTCGCATCGAGCGCGTCGCGAACGCCTGGCTCCTCGGCATCTCGGTCGTCTGGCCGCTGCTTCCCCGGGCCGTGCGGCACGCCCCGATGCGCACCTCGCTCCGTCGCGCGCGACGCCGCAGCCGCTACGCTGGGCATGAGCCACGAGGACGACGATGACCCAGCAGACACCGCACCGGAACGACGCGCTCGACAGCATCGATCGACGCATCGTCGCCGAGCTGAGCCGCGACGGACGGCTGTCGGTCCGCACCCTCGCCGAGCGGGTCCACATCTCGCGCACCGCCGCGCACAATCGCGTCCAGCAGCTGCAGAAGCGCGGGGTGATCACGGGATTCGGCGCGCAGATCGACCGGAAGGCGATCGGGCTCAACATCTCCGCGCTCGTCGTCGTGCGCATCGGCGAGATCTCCTGGGAGGAGATCGCCGCGAAGCTCGCGACCCTCCCCTTCGTCGAGAAGGTGCAGGCCGTCTCGGGAGACATCGACATCATGCTCACGGTGAGCGCGCCCGACCACGAGCAGCTGAGCCAGGCCATCCTGCGCGACATCCACGACATGCCCGGCGTCATCTCCACCCGATCGCATCTCATCCTCGCCGAGATCGAGGGTCACCCGCCCGCACAGACCCTGGACATCTGGCGCACCTGAGCCTTCCACGAGCGGACGAACGGCAACGCTTTCGGGCCGCTGGAGCCGATCGTTCACGCTTCTCGCGGACGTCCAGCGCACGGCCGCAGACTGGCGCACCATGGCCATATGAGCCTCAATGTCGAGCACCGCAGCGTCCGTGCCCTCCCCTCCGAGAAGCCGATCCGGCTGCTCGACAATGCAGGTCATGCCGTGCACGGCTCAGCCACCGGCGGCTTCGACCTGCCCGACGCCGAGACGCTCCTCGAGCTGTACCGGCGCATGGTGGTCGCCCGCCGCTTCGACGTGCAGGTGACCGCGCTCACCAAGCAGGGCCGGCTGGCGACCTACCCCTCCGCGTACGGCCAGGAGGCCTGCGAGATCGGCGCCATCTCGGCGATCGAGGCGCGGGACTGGTTCTTCCCGACCTATCGCGACAGCATCGCGCTGCTCACCCGCGGCATCGAGCCCGGCGACATCCTGCAGTCGTTCCGCGGCGACTGGCACAACGGGTACGACCAGCACGCCCACCGCACCGCCTCGCAGGCGACGCCGCTCGCGACGCAGGCCCTGCACGCCGTGGGCCTCGCCCACGCGGCGCGCCTGCGCCAGGACCCGATCGTGACCATGACCTACCTCGGCGATGGAGCCACGAGCGAGGGCGACGCGCACGAGGCCTTCAACTTCGCGGCCGTCTGGCAGACGCCGACCGTCTTCCTCGTGCAGAACAACCAGTTCGCCATCAGCGTCCCGCTCTCGCGCCAGACCCGTGCCGCGACCCTGGCCGACAAGGCGGTCGGCTACGGCATGCCCGGCTTCCACGTCGACGGCAACGACGTCGCCGCGGTCTACGCGGTCACGCGCGCCGCGGTCGAGCGGGCACGGTCGGGCGGCGGCCCGACGCTGATCGAGGGCCTCACCTACCGCATCGAGGCGCACACGAACTCCGACGACCCCACCCGCTACCGCCACGCGCGCGACGTCGAGCACTGGAAGCGCCGCGACCCGATCGAGCGCCTCGAGAAGTACCTCGTCTCCGAGGGCGCCCTGACCGAGGACGTGCGCAGCGAGATCGCGGATGCCGCGGAGTCGGTCGCAGCCCACACGCGCGACGTCATGACGACCGAGGCCGACCTCGACCCGCTCGAGCTCTTCGACCACGTCTACGGCCGCCCCCGCGCGGCGCTCCTCGAACAGCGCGCACGCCTCGAGGCCGAGCTCGCGGATGCCGCGATGCACGCCGGAGCCGCGAACCACGCCGGAGCCGCCCGATGACCGCCACGACGACCGAGCAGGCTGCGCCCGCGGCATCCGCCCCGACGCAGCTCACCATGGCCGGCGCCCTGAACGCCGCGCTCCGCGATGCCATGGCGGCCGACGACCGCGTCGTCGTCTACGGCGAGGATGTCGGCCCGCTCGGCGGCGTCTTCCGCGTGACCGACGGCCTGCAGTCGCAGTTCGGCGAGGATCGCATCTGGGACTCCCCGCTCGCGGAGTCGGGGATCGTCGGCACGGCGATCGGCATGGCGATGTACGGCATGCGGCCCGTGGTCGAGATGCAGTTCGACGCGTTCAGCTACCCGGCGTTCGAGCAGATGGTCTCGCACGTCGCGAAGATGCGGAATCGCACGAAGGGCCGGATGACGCTGCCGATGGTCGTGCGCATCCCGTGCGCCGGCGCGATCGGCGGCGTCGAGCACCACTCGGACTCGTCCGAGGCGTACTGGACCGCGACGCCCGGCCTCACCGTCGTCATGCCGTCGAACCCCGCGGACGCGTACTCGATGCTGCGCGAGGCGATCGACAGCGACGACCCCGTGGTGTTCATGGAGCCGAAGAGCCGCTACTGGTCGAAGGCGCCGCTCGAGCTGCCGGTCACGACCGCACCGATGGACCGCGCGGTCGTCGTGCGCGAGGGCACCGAGGTGACCCTGCTCGCGTACGGTCCCACGGTGCGCACCGCGCTGGAGGCCGCCGACGCGGCCGAGGCCGAGGGGCTCTCGATCGAGGTCGTCGACCTGCGGAGCCTCTCCCCCTTCGACGACGAGACCGTCGGGGCATCCGTGCGCAAGACCTCACGTGCCGCCGTGATCCACGAGGCGGCGCAGTTCGGCGGCTACGGGGCGGAGGTCGCCGCGCGGGTCACCGAGCGGAACTTCCACCATCTCGCGGCGCCGGTGCTGCGCATCGCCGGATTCGACATCCCGTATCCGTCGCCGAAGCTCGAGGAGCACCACCTGCCGACGCCCGACCGCGTGCTCGCGGCGCTCGACACCTGGGAGTGGGACCGCTGATGGGCCGCGACTTCATCCTGCCCGACCTCGGCGAGGGCCTCACCGAGGCGGAGATCGTCGCGTGGCTGGTGCAGCCCGGCGACGAGGTGGCGATCGACCAGCCCGTCGTGGAGCTCGAGTCCGCCAAGTCGGTCGTGCAGCTGCCCACCCCGTTCGCGGGCGTGGTCGAGTCGCTCGGCGGCGAGACCGGCCAGGTGCTCCACGCGGGCAGCGTGCTCATGACGCTCGCGCCCGTCGGCGCTCCGGTGACGGATGCCGCGGCGGCTCCCGCGACCGGATCGGATGCCACGGCCGACGCGGCGCCCGCGACCCCACCCGTCGCCGCCGAGCCCGGCGTCGCCGTGCCCACGGCCGCGGCCACCGAGGAATCGGGCGCCGTGCTGATCGGCTACGGCACGCGGGCCACGACCGCCACGAAGCGCGCGGCGTCGGCCCCGGCGCGGTTCGGGCGCCGCCAGCCCGCCGGCGGCGGCTCCGGCCACGTCACGACCGGCCCGGCGGCGTCGGGTCCGTCCCCCGCGCGGCTGGACCCGTCACGCCGCTCCCCCGTCGTCTCGCCGATCGTGCGCCGCATGGCGCGTGAGCACGGGTTCGACGCGAGCCAGCTCGACGGATCGGGTCCCGATCACCTCGTGATGCGCCGCGACGTCGAGTCGTTCGTGCGCGAGCTCGAGGCCGGCGAGAGTGCCGAGCGCGCCGAGCGCGCCGCCCCGGTGCCCGTGGGCCAGGGCGTCGGCGCCGCGGCATCCGTCGCCGTCGGAACGGGCGCATCGGGCGAGGATCGGCGCGTGCCGCTCGACCGCATGGGCCGCGCCGCGGCCGCCCACTTCGCCCGCTCCCGCCGGGAGATCCCCGAGGCCACGGTGTGGATGGACGTCGACGCGACGCCGCTGCTCGACGCGCGCCGGCAGCTGCAGGAGGCCACCGGCGAGCGGTTCGGGGTCACCGCGCTCGTCGCGCGGTTCGTGGTCGCCGGCCTCGCACGGCATCCGCTCCTGAACTCGAGCTTCGACGCCGCGACCGAGGAGATCGTGATGCACGGGGCCGTGAACCTCGGCATCGCCGCGCAGACGCCGCGCGGACTGCTCGTGCCGGTCGTGCACGGTGCCGAGCGCATGAACCTGCGGGGGCTCCGCGACGCGATCGCCGCGCGCAGCGAGGAGGCCTCGACGGGGGCGTTCCCGCCCGCGGCCCTCACGGGTGGGACGTTCACGCTCAACAACTACGGCACGCTCGGCGTCGACGGCTCCGCCGCGATCATCAACCACCCCGAGGCGGCGATGCTGGGCATCGGGCGGCTCGTCGAGCGACCGTGGGTCGTCGACGGACAGCTCGCGGTGCGCACCGTCACCGAGCTCACGATCTCGTTCGATCACCGGGTGTGCGACGGGGCGGAGGCCGCGGGCCTGCTCACCTTCGTGGCGCGCTGCATCGAGCGCCCGGTCTCACTGCTCGCGGAGCTCTGAGCGCCCGAGCGACGACTCGGATCGCGGATGCCGCGCCGGGCCGTCGTCGGGCAGCGCCGCGGATCAGAAGAACTCGTCGGGCGTCCCCGCGGCGCGCTCGACGTCACGGGTCTCGCCGCCCGCGGCGCGCAGCTTCGCGACGGCGACCCGCAGGCCGGACTCCATCTGCGCGGCCCAGGCGTCGGACTCGCGTGCGCTCGCCTCCGCCGCCCGAGCACGTGCGTCCGCGGCCTCCGCGGCGTTCCGCGCATCGTTCACCTGCTTGAGGGCCAGTGAGATGCCGTAGTACGCGGCCACCATGGTGGCGATCGGGGCGGCGATGACGGCCAGCGCGCTGATGGCGGCGCCGGTGGGGCTGAAGGCGATGAGCAGCGCGAACGCCAGGAACAGCACGACGATCGCGGTGAGCACCACGAGCATGAACCGCAGGTCGCGGCTCCAGACACCGGCGGGCTGCTTGGACGAGGGCGCGCGCTCGGGCTCCTGCTGCCCTCCCGGTGCGGTGAGCACCACGGTGTCATCCGCGCGCTGGGGCGGCGCCTGCGGCGGCACACCTCCCGCGGCGGCTCCCTGGTCGACGATCTGACGTGAGTACGCGTCGGTCATTGATTCCCCGCTCCCCTTGCATGGATCGACCCCCCAATTGTGGGCCGTGCACCGGAGGGGGTCAAGGAAGCGCGCCGCCGTCCGCCTCGTCGGATCGGGTCAGGCCGCGGCGGCTTCGCCGAGTCCGCGCTCGATCGCGGCGACGATCGCCGGGTCGTCGGGCTGTGTCGCGGGGCGGAATCGCATCACCTCCCCGTCGGGGAGCACGACGAACTTCTCGAAGTTCCACTTGACGCGACCGGCCTTGCCGGCGGCATCCGTCACCTTCGTGAGCTCGGCGTAGAGCGGATGCCGGTGCCGGCCGTTGACCTTCACCTTCTCCATGAGGGGGAAGGACACGCCGTAGGTCATCGAGCAGAACTCCTTGATGTCCTCGGCGTCGCCCGGCTCCTGCCCGGCGAACTGGTTGCACGGGAAGCCGAGCACCGTGAACCCGCGGTCGCCGAACTCGCGCTGCAGCGCCTCGAGCTTCTCGTACTGCGGCGTGAGCCCGCAGCGCGAGGCCACGTTCACCACCATGACGACCCGGTCGTCGAAGTCGGCCAGGGAGGCGGTGTCGCCGTCGATGGTCGTGAGCGGGATGTCTCTGATGTCCACGCTTCGAGCCTAACCCCGATGCGGAAGCTGGGCTCCGAAAACCACGAAACCCCCGGAATTCACGTGAATCCGGGGGTATTGGTGGATCTGAGGGGACTCGAACCCCTGACCCCCTGCATGCCATGCAGGTGCGCTACCAGCTGCGCCACAGACCCGTGCGCCCCGTGCGGGGCAACGAATCGAGCTTACACCAGCCTCGCCCGTCCGATGAAATCGAGCGGCCCTCAGCGAGCGGATGCCCCGTGCGTCAGCTCCCCGCGGCGAGCAGGGGCGCCACGGGCAGGGCCGGGCAGTCGAGCCAGAGCCGCTCGAGGCCGTAGTAGAGGCGCTCCTCGCGGTGGAACACGTGCACGACGAGGTCGCCGAAGTCGAGCAGGACCCATCGGCCGGCATCGTGGCCCTCGCGGTGCAGGGTCTTCGCGCCGGCCTCGCGGAGCACATCCTCGACCGCGTCGGCGATCGCGACGACGTTGCGCTCGGAGTTGCCCGTGACGAGGAGGAACACGTCGGCGAACGGGAGGGGTCCTGACACGTCGAGGGCGACGAGATCCTCGCCGCCCTTCGAGTCGGCCGCGCGCGCCGCGAGGGCGAGCGAGTCGAGTGCCTGGTCGGATGCGGTCATACGCTCACTTCCGGTTGCTGATTCGGCGCGGGTGGTCAGAAGAGCCCCGCGACCGCGCCGATGACGAGGGTGGCGACGACGCCGAGCGCGAGCACGCCGGCGGTGACGGCGAGCACGAGCGGAACGTTCATGCCCTCCTTCTTGGGCGGCGCCATCATCGCGCGCGCCGCGTTCTGGGTGCTGATCGCGCGCGTGGCGGCGACCGGTGCGCCGACGCCGGCGCCGTCCTCCACCTGGTCGAACAGGCGGTCGACGTCGGACGAGTCGATCTGGCTCGGGTGGACGCCGGTGGCACCGAAGCTCCGCGGCAGGTCGATCGAGCCGGTGACGATGACCTCGCCGCTCTTCCCCAGCGGGTTGCCCATCGGCCCGGTGTCGGGCAGCGTCGGGAGGATGAGCGCGTTGGTCGTGGTCGGCACGCCGTGGCTGACCCCGCCGCGCGAGAGGAGCTGGTCGAACGGCTCGGCCCGATCGGCCGGCAGGTTCAGCTGGTCGGTCCAGTGCCCGACCGGCTTGGGAGCGGCCACCGGCTCGTCGGCGATGGCGGCGTCGGCGACCTGGTGGGGCGCGGGCGCCCTGGTGGGCACGGGCGGCGCGGCGAACGGGTTCGCGGCGGGCACGGGAACCGGGGATGCCGCCTGCGGAGCGGCCGGGTCGGGCCTCGCCGGAGCGGCCGGTTCGTCATCGAGGTCGAGGTCGTGGAAGTCGCCGGGCGCGTTCGCGTCGAGCATCGCGCGCAGCTCGCGTCGCGTGAGCGTGCGCTCGGGCGTGGTGGCCTCGAACGGCGACGGCGCGGCGGCGGGTCGGTACGGCGCCGGGGCCGCGCTGGCCGCCGAAGGGCGGACGGGGTCGGTAACCGCCGGCACGCGGGGCGCGGGGCGGTGTAGCCGGGCGCGGCGCCGAGGCGCGTGGGCCGGGCTGCGGGGCCGCGGGAGCCTGCGTCGGAGGCGCCGGCTGGGGCGGCGCGGCGGGCTGCGGAGTCGGCGCGGGCGCGGCATCCGGGGTCGCCTGAGTCGCCTGCTGTTCCCGCAACCGTTCGCGCTCGCGCAGCTCGCGGCGCGTCAGCGGGGGTTCCTGCGACGACGTCATTCGACACTCCGATAGAGGTGGTGCTTGGAGATGTACTGGACGACCCCATCGGGCACCAAGTACCACACCGGGAAACCCCGGCGCACCCTGTCCCGGCAGTCGGTCGACGAGATCGCAAGTGCCGGAACCTCCAACAAGCTTACGTCCTGCTCAGGCAATCCCGAAACGGACAGCACATGTCCCGGTCGACTCACAGCGACGAAGTGCGCGAGTTCCCACAGCTCCCCCACGTCCTTCCAGGAGAGGATCTGCGCGATCGCGTCGGCGCCGGTGATGAAGTACAGGTCGGCATCGGGGCGTTCGGCCCGGATGTCGCGGAGGGTGTCGATCGTGAACGTGGGCTTGTGGCGGTCGATGTCGACCCGGCTCACGGTGAACCTCGGGTTGGAGGCCGTGGCGATCACCGTCATGAGGTAGCGGTGCTCGGGAGGGGTGACGTTCGACTTGTAGCTCGGCGCACCGGTCGGGACGAAGATCACCTCGTCGAGCCCGTGGGACTGCGCGACCTCGCTGGCCGCCACGAGGTGACCGTGGTGGATGGGGTCGAACGTGCCGCCCATCACGCCGATGCGTGGCCGGCCGTTGTCGCCCGTCATCGCGCGAGCGCCCGCTCAGTGGCCGCCGTGCTCGCTCCCGCCGCCGTGGCGCGCGGCGTACGCCTCCGCCTTGGCCCGGTGCCGGTTGGCGACGTCGCGGTACGAGGCCGTCACGAAGGCGAGGGCGGCGAAGACGACGATCGCCACGACGCCGTACAGGAACGGCTCCATCGGGAGCTCCCTCGCGTGCACCGTCTCGGTGAGTACCGTGCCGGTCAGCACTGCGGTCGTGAGGCTCATTCGCCGTTCCTTTCGATCCTGCGGGTCTCGCTCGTGACAGTCTAGCGAGGTCAGGCGCGCACGTGCCCGGCGCCCCGCACGATCCACTTCGTGCTGGTGAGCTCGGGCAGCCCCATCGGGCCGCGGGCGTGCAGCTTCTGCGTGGAGATGCCGACCTCGGCGCCGAAGCCGAACTCGGCGCCGTCGGTGAAGCGGGTGGACGCGTTCACCATGACGGCCGCGGCATCCACCTCGTTGAGGAACCGCTCGGCGTTGCCGAGGTCGTTCGTGACGATCGACTCGGTGTGCTTGGTGGAGTACCGGCGGATGTGGCCCAGCGCGTCGTCGATCGAGTCGACGATGCCGACCGAGAGGTCGAGGCTCATGTGCTCGGTGGCCCAGTCCTCGTCGGTCACGGGAAGCGCCTCGGGCCGAAGCGCGCGCACGCGCTCGTCGGCGTGGATCGTGACCCCGGATGCCTCGAGCCGCTCGATGACCGCCGGCAGGAGTCGCTCCGCGGCGTCGCGGTGCACGAGGAGCGTCTCGAGCGCGTTGCAGACGCTCGGACGCTGCACCTTGGCGTTGTGCACGAGCTCGACGGCCCAGTCCTCACGCGCGCTCGCGTCGAGGAACATGTGCACGACCCCGGCGCCGGTCTCGATGACGGGCACGCGCGCCTCGTCGACGACGGCGCGGATGAGCCCGGCGCTGCCCCGCGGGATGAGCACGTCGACGTAGTCGCGGGCCTGCATGAGGTGACGCGCGCCTGCGCGACCGAAGTCGTCGACCGTCTGCACGCTGTCGGCGGGCAGCCCCACGGCGTCGAGCGCATCGCGGAGCACCTCGACGAGCACGCGGTTGGTCTGCTCGGCCGCGCTGCCGCCCCGCAGCACCACCGCGTTGCCGCTCTTGAGCGCGAGCACGGCGATGTCGATCGTGACGTTCGGACGGGCCTCGTAGATGGCGCCCACGACGCCGAGCGGCACGCGGACCTGGTCGATGCGCACCCCGTTCGGCAGCGAGCGACCGCTCACCGTCTCGCCGATCGGGTCGGTCAGGGCGATGACCTCGAGCACGGCGTCGGCCAGTGCGCCGACCCGGCGCTCGTCGAGCGCGAGGCGGTCGAGGAGGCCGTTCGACAGGCCGGACTCCCGGCCGGCCGCGAGGTCGAGCGCGTTGGCGGCGATGATCTCGTCGGCGCGATCGCGGAGGAGCCCGGCGATCCGCTCGAGCGCGGCATCCTTCTCGGCCGTCGTCGCCCGCGCGAGCCGGTAGGACGCCTCCTTCGCGGCGGCGAGCCGGGCGTCGATCACCGTCGTGTCGAGGTCGGGGTGCTCCATGGCACCAGCCTAGGCGTGCGGCGAATCCCCGCCGGCCGTGTGACGAACGGGGGCGGCGTCGAACCACGTGCCGAGCTCCGCGCCCTCGAGCGCCCGGGCGACGAGCGGCGTCGCGGTGATCAGCACGGCGGCGCCGGCCTCCGCGGCGATGCGAGCGGCGGAGACCTTGGTCTCCGCTCCCCCGGTGCCGACGCCCGCACGGCCGGCCGAGCCGATCTCGACGCCGGCGAGGGCGTCGCCGAACGGCACGTGCGCGATGCGCTCGGCGCCCTCGAGGTGCGGCGGCCTGGTGTAGAGCGCGTCGACATCGGAGAGCAGCACCAGCAGGTCGGCGCCGATGAGCTCGGCGACGAGGGCGGCGAGCCGGTCGTTGTCGCCGAAGCGGATCTCGTGCGTCGCGACGGTGTCGTTCTCGTTCACGATCGGGAGGATCCGCAGCGCCAGCAGGCGGTCCATGGCCCGCTGGGCGTTCGAGCGCGGCGTCGCGTGCTCGAGGTCGCCCGCGGTCAGCAGCACCTGGCCGGCGACGATGCCGTAGCGGTCGAGCGAGTCCTGGTAGCGGAAGACGAGCAGGTTCTGCCCGACGGATGCCGCGGCCTGCTGCGTCGCGAGGTCGGTGGGCCGCGCGTCGAGCCTGAGGTACGGCATGCCCGTGGCGATCGCGCCCGAGGAGACGAGCACCACCTCGGCGCCGCGCTCGTGGGCTGCCGCGAGGGCGTCGACGAGCGGGCCGATCTGGCCGGCGTTCTCACCGCTGATCGACGAGGAGCCGACCTTCACGACGATCCGCCGCGCCTGCGGGATCTCGGCGCGCGTGCGCGGGGTCACCGCTCGTCTCCCGCCGGATCCTGGTCGGCGGCCGGCTCGTTCACCTCGTCGGCGTCGTCGGAGCGGGCTTCGGTGGCGGCCGTGGCGGATCCGTCGGTCTCACCGTCGGCCCACAGGCCGGCCTCGCGTTCGCGCTGCAGCTCGGCGCGCGCCTCCGCCTTGGCGTCCATGCGGTCGTGGTAGTCGCTCTTGCGCTCGGCACGGGTGGCCCGGCGGTTGTCGTCGAGGCGGAGGTCGGCGCCGCGCGGTGCGGTGATCAGCTCCGCCGTCGACGTGAGGGTGGGCTCCCAGTCGAAGACGACGCCCGATCCGGGGCCGATCACGACGGTCGAACCGGCCACCGCGCCGGCGCGCACCAGCTCGTCCTCGACGCCGAGGCGGGCGAGGCGGTCGGCGAGGAAGCCCGACGGCCTCGTCGTTCGTGAAGTCGGTCTGCGCGACCCACCGCTCGGGCTTCCCGCCGAGCACCCGGTAGATCGTGCCGTAGCTGCCGCCCTCGGGGCGCACCACGAAGCCGCTGTCGTCGACGGCCTTCGGGCGAATCACGATGCGCGGCATCACCGGGGCGGCCGCGGCCGCGGCGCGCGCCTCGTCGACGAGCTCGCCGAGCGCGAACCCGAGCTGGCGCAGGCCCTCGTGGCTGACGGTCGAGATCTCGAAGACGCGGTAACCGCGGGCCTCGAACTCGGGTCGCACGAAGTCGGCGAGCTCGCGTGCCTCGGGCACGTCGACCTTGTTGAGTGCGACGAGCTGCGGCCGCTCGAGCAGCGGCACCTGCCCCTCGGGAACCGGGTAGGCCGCGAGCTCGCGCAGGATCACGTCGAGGTCGCTGAGGGGGTCGCGCCCGGGCTCGAGCGTCGCGCAGTCCACGACGTGCAGGAGCGCCGAGCAGCGCTCGACGTGGCGCAGGAACTCGAGGCCGAGCCCCTTGCCCTCGCTCGCGCCCTCGATGAGGCCCGGAACGTCGGCCATGGTGAAGCGGTGGTCGCCGGCCTGCACGACGCCGAGGTTCGGGTGCAGCGTGGTGAACGGATAGTCGGCGATCTTGGGCCGAGCCGCGGAGAGCGCGGCGATGAGGCTCGACTTGCCCGCCGAGGGGAAGCCGACCAGCGCGACATCCGCGATCGTCTTGAGTTCGAGCGTGACCTCGCCCTCGAACCCGGGCGTGCCGAGCAGGGCGAAGCCGGGCGCCTTGCGCTTGGTGCTCGCGAGCGCGGCGTTGCCGAGGCCGCCCTGGCCTCCGGGGGCCGCGACGAAGCGCATTCCGGGCTCGGAGAGGTCGGCGAGCTCGGTGCCGTCGGGGTCCTTCACGACGGTGCCGACGGGCACGGGGAGCTCCAGGAGCTCTCCCGCGGCGCCCGAGCGGTTGTCGCCCATGCCGGGCTGCCCGTTGTCCGATGCGCGGTGCGGACGGCCGTGGTACGCGAGCAGCGTGGTGACCTGCGGGTCGGCGACGAGCACGATGTCGCCGCCGTGCCCGCCGTTGCCGCCGTCGGGGCCGGCGAGCGGCTTGAACTTCTCCCGGCGCACCGAAACGCAGCCGTTGCCCCCGTGACCGGCGCGCACGAACAGCGTCACCTCGTCGACGAAGCTGACCATGCTGCGCCCCTCTCTTCTTGGAAAACACGTGAGGGCGAGCCGAAGCCCGCCCTCACAAGACCTGTCGGTCGACTATTCGCCGGCCGCCACGATGTTGACGACCTTGCGGCCGCCCTTGTTGCCGAACTGCACTGCACCGGCCTCGAGCGCGAAGAGCGTGTCGTCGCCACCGCGACCGACACCCGCACCCGGGTGGAAGTGAGTGCCGCGCTGGCGGACGAGGATCTCGCCCGCGCTGACGACCTGGCCGCCGAAGCGCTTCACGCCGAGGCGCTGGGCGTTCGAGTCACGACCGTTGCGAGTGGAGCTCGCTCCCTTTTTGTGTGCCATGTCTGTTTCTCCTTGCGAGCCGCGGGCTACTTGATGCCGGTGATCTTGACGCGCGTGAGCTCCTGACGGTGGCCCTGGCGCTTCTTGTAGCCGGTCTTGTTCTTGAACTTCTGGATCACGATCTTGGGGCCGCGGAGGTCGTTCAGGACCTCAGCCGTGACCGTGACCTTCGCGAGCGACTTGGCGTCGGAGGTGATCTTCTCGCCGTCGACGAGGAGGACCGGGATGAGCTGGACGTTGCCGTCCTTGTCAGCCTTGATGCGGTCCATCGTCACGATGGTGCCGACTTCGACCTTCTCCTGCCGACCGCCGGCGCGCACTACTGCGTAAACCACTACTCGTACCTATCGTTGGGGAGCCGGGGCTCCATGCTGGTTATGTCACTGCCTGATGGGATGTCACTGCGCGGGACCCCAGCGGGAAGGAGGGTCGTCACTGCCAGAAAACTGTGCGGGCACACCGGGATAAGCGGTGGCACCAACGGTCGAGTTTACCGGATGACCGATGGTCGGTCAAACGCGCGTCGCCCGGCGCGTCGCGCGGTGCGGCGCGTAGGATCGGCCGCATGACCGTGCTGATCGACACGCCGCTCTGGCCGAAGCACGGCACGGTGTGGTCGCACCTCGTCAGCGACCGGTCGGTCGCCGAGCTGCGGGCCTTCGCCGAACGCACCGGAGTGCCGGCCAGGGCGTTCGACCTCGACCACTACGACGTCCCGGTCGAGCGCTACGACGAGCTCGTCGCCGCCGGCGCCGAACCGGTGTCGCCGCGCGAGCTGGTGCGGCGGCTCGCCGCGAGCGGCCTCCGGGTCACGCCGCGCGAGCGGCGCGCCCGGTCAGCGCTCGACGCCTGACTCGCCCGCGTCCGCAGTGGTGCCGTCGGCGCGCGTGATCACCGGCGGAGCCCCGGCAGGACTCAGGGCGGCGGTCGTCACCCGACGGCTGCGCGCGCGGCCCTCGCCCGCCTTCTTCGGCGCGGGCAGCGCGTCGAGCACGGAGTCGAGGAGCACCTCGGCGTCGACCGGGCGCACCGTGCGCTTGCGCTCGACGGGTGCGACCGGCGGCAGGTCCACGAGCGGCACGCGGGCCGGGGCCTCGGATGCCGCGGCGACGGGCTCGGGACGGCTCGCCGCGGCCTCGCGCTCGGGCCGCTCGGCGGGGGCCGCTGCGGCCTCGGTCGTCTCGGCCGGTCCCTGCCCCTGGGTCACGCGACGGTGACGACCGCGGCGGCGGCCGCCGCTGGGCGCCGGCGACTCCGCGCCCGCATCCTGCGTCGGCGCACTCGCTGCCCCGCGGGCCGGGGCTGCGCCGGCATCGGCGGGCTCGGTCGCGGCGGCCGCCGCGGCGACATCCGCCTCGGCCGGCCGGTGCTCGGTGTGCGGGATCGTCGATGCGGCGATCTGCGCGAGGGCGTGCTTGACGTCCTCGGTGATCGCGTGCGTCCCGGTGTGGGCCTTCGACTCCGCCGCGGGTGCGGGCTGCTGGCTGCCGCCACCGCCGCCGCGCCCGCGGTTTCGGCCGCGTTCGACCTGCTGGGGCGGGCGGTGCTTCACGATCGGCTCGTGGTGCACGATGATGCCGCGGCCCGCGCAGACCTCGCACGGCTCGCTGAACGACTCGAGCAGGCCGAGTCCGAGCTTCTTGCGCGTCATCTGCACGAGGCCGAGCGACGTGACCTCGGCGACCTGGTGCTTGGTGCGGTCTCGCGAGAGGCACTCGACCAGGCGGCGCAGCACGAGATCGCGGTTGGACTCGAGCACCATGTCGATGAAGTCGACGACGATGATGCCGCCGATGTCGCGCAGGCGCAGCTGGCGCACGATCTCCTCGGCCGCCTCGAGGTTGTTCTTGGTGACCGTCTCCTCGAGGTTGCCGCCGGAGCCCACGAACTTGCCCGTGTTCACGTCGACGACCGTCATGGCCTCGGTGCGGTCGATGATCAGCGAACCGCCGGACGGCAGCCACACCTTGCGGTCGAGCGCCTTCTCGATCTGCTCGCTGATGCGGAACTCGTCGAACGCGTCGCGCTCGCCCGTGTACGCCTCGACCCGCTCGAGCAGGTCGGGCGCCACGGCGCGGAGGTACCGCTCGATCGTCTCGCGCGCCTCGTCGCCCGAGATGATCATCTTCTGGAAGTCCTCGTTGAAGACGTCGCGCACGATCTTGATGAGCAGGTCGGGCTCGGAGTGCAGCAGCGCCGGCGCCTGGACCTTCTCGAGCTGGGTCGAGATGTCGGCCCACTGCGCGATCAGGCGGTTCACGTCGAGCGTGAGCTGCTCCTCGGTGGCGCCCTCGGCCGCGGTGCGCACGATGACGCCCACGTTGTCGGGGAGCACCTCCTTGAGGATCTTCTTCAGGCGGGCGCGCTCGGTGTCGGGGAGCTTGCGGCTGATGCCGTTCATCGACCCGTTCGGGACGTACACGAGGTAGCGGCCGGGCAGCGAGACCTGGCTCGTGAGGCGTGCGCCCTTGTGGCCGATGGGGTCCTTCGTGACCTGCACGAGCACCCGGTCGCCGGGCTTCAGCGCGAGCTCGATGCGGCGCGGCTGGTTCTTCTCGCCGTTCTCGGCGGCGGCGTCCCAGTCGACCTCGCCCGAGTACAGCACGGCGTTGCGGCCGCGGCCGATGTCGACGAAGGCGGCCTCCATGCTCGGCAGCACGTTCTGCACCCGGCCGAGGTAGACGTTGCCGATGAGCGACGCTTCCTGGTTGCGCGCGACGTAGTGCTCCACGAGCACGCCGTCCTCCAGCACGCCGATCTGGATGCGCCCGCTCTTCGCCCGCACGACCATCTGGCGGTCGACCGACTCGCGGCGGGCGAGGAACTCGGACTCGGTGATCACGGCACGCCGGCGACCGGCGTCGCGTCCGTCGCGGCGGCGCTGCTTCTTCGCCTCGAGGCGCGTGGAGCCCTTGACCTTCTGCGGCTCGGTGATGAGCTCGGGCTCGCGGGGCTTGCGCACCTTGACGACGGTGTTGGCGGGCTCGTCGGCGACGGGACGACCCTCCTCGCCGCTGCGGCGGCGGGTGCGGCGGCGCACGCTCGAGGTCTCCTCGACGTCGGGCGCGCCCTGGTGCTCGGGCCGCTCGGTGCGCTCGGGGCGCTCGACCTGGACCAGCACCGGCGGGGCGTGGAAGATCAGCGAGGTCGTCGTGAGCGTCGCGGGGATCGGCGACGCGGGTGCGACCTCGGGCTCGGCCTCGGCCTCGGTCGGCGCATCGGCTGCGGATGCCTCCGTCGCGCCCTGCTCGGTGACACCGGTCGCGGTGGCGTCGGCGACGTCGGCCGTGGCCTCCGCGGTCGGCTCCGCCGTCGTCGGGTCGACCTCGACGGACCGGCCGGACTCGGCGCCCGTCACGTCGGCTGCGTCGACCGGCGCGTCGCCCGTCAGCGCGGAGCGCTCCTGGCCTCCGCGTCCGCGGCCTCCGCGACGCGCTCCGAACAGGCCGCCCCGTCGCTTCTGGGTGCTGCTGCCGGAATCGGGTTCGTTCGTGTGGTTCTCGTTGCCTTCCACCATCTCTGGTGCACTCCTACGACGGTTCGGTTGGCCGCGCCACCCGTTCCGTTCTCGTCTCGAGCGATCCTGCGCCGTGCGCGGGACCGCCAATCCTTCATTGCTGCGACCGGCAGGTTGCCTGTGTCGCCACGTCTCGCGGTGCGTCTCGACCGCTCACTCGGATGCGGTGCATCCTCAAAGCCTTCATTGGCGCCGTTCCGGGCGCGGCCCGGACGACTCATTCGATTATCGCACGCTCTCACAGGGCTGTGTGGAACCGGCATGCCACAATACGAACATGCCGGACTCCTCCCCTCGGTCCCGACCCGTCGCCATCGCCGTCTTCCTGGTGATCGCGGGCGCCCTCGGCCTCCTCGCGGCGTGGGAACTGTCGGTCGAGAAGGTGCTCGTGCTGGCGGACCCGGAGCACGTCCCGGCCTGCAACGTCGGCGTGCTCGTCGGCTGCGGCGTGAACCTCGACTCGTGGCAGGGATCGGTGTTCGGGTTCCCCAACCCGTTCATCGGCCTCATGGCCTGGCCGGTCGTCATCACGATCGGCGTCGCGATCCTCGCCGGTGCGGAGTTCTCGCGCTGGTTCTGGATCGGCCTGAACGTCGGCGTGGCCGGAGCCCTCGTGTTCGTCGGCTGGCTGATCGCCCAGAGCATCTACGTGCTCGACGTGCTGTGCCCGTGGTGCATGCTCACCTGGGCCGTGACGATCCCCACGTTCTGGGTGGTGACGCTGCACAACCTGCGCACCGGGCATATTCCCGCATCGGCACGCGTCCGGCGCCTGGCGGCCGCCTGGTTCTCATGGATCCCGCTCATCACGGTGGTCTGCTACGCGATCGTCATCCTGCTCGCGCAGGCGCAGATCGACGCGATCCCGCGCGTCATGATCGACCTGCAGAACCTCTTCCGCTGACCTGACGTCGGCGCCGCGACCACGGAGCCGGCCGGGCGCAGGTCACGGCCCGGCCCGGCGGCATCCGATCAGGCGAACCAGAGCGCGAGCTCGCGCTCGGCCGACTCGACGGAGTCGGAGCCGTGCACGAGGTTCTGCTGGACCTTGAGGCCCCAGTCCCGCCCGAAGTCGCCGCGGATCGTGCCGGGTGCCGCGGTGGTCGGGTCGGTGGTGCCGGCCAGCACGCGGAACCCCTCGATCACGCGGTTGCCGGCCACGCGCATGGCGACCACGGGCCCCGACTGCATGAACTCGACGAGCGGCTCGTAGAACGGCTTGCCCTCGTGCTCCGCGTAGTGCTTCGCGAGGATCTCGCGGTCGGGCTGCAGCATCCGGATGTCGACGAGCGAGTACCCCTTCGCCTCGATGCGGCGGAGGATCTCGCCGGTGAGGTTGCGGGCGACGCCGTCGGGCTTCACGAGCACGAGGGTCTCTTCGATGGCAGTGGTCATTCCTGTTCCTGTTCCGGATCGGCGATCGCCGCCGTCCTGTCTCGGTCGATTCGTGCGCCGACGACCATGCAGTACCACCACAGGCCGCCGAAGAGGACGCCGACGAAGAACATCGCCGGGTTGAGCGAAGCCGGTCGCGAGGATCAGCACCTGCAGTGCCCAGCCGAGCGCGAAGCCCCACCGGTACCGCAGCAGCCCGATCGTGGCGATCAGGCCGAGGATCAGGACCCCGCCCGCGACCAGGGACACCCACGGCGGCAGGTCGAACGTGCCGTTCTCGGTGGGCGCGAGGCCCCAGATGACGAGCGCCGCGAGGAACACGACGATGATCTCGAACCCGAGCACGATCGAGGCGAGGCTCCGCCTCAGCGAGCGCGGCGCGGGCGGCCGTCCCTGCGCGGGCTCCGGCGTCGGGTCGGGATCGGGCGTCGTGGCGTCGCTCATGCGCGACCCCACCCGCGGTCGGCGGCGATCGCCATGGCCTCGCCGACGAGCCCGATCGAGCCGGTGACGACGACCGCGCGCTTCGGTGCCTCAGCCGCCCAGGCGCGTGCGTCGTCGAGGGCGTCGTCGAGCCGCTCCACGGCCTGCACGCGGTCGGCGCCCACCCGCCCGGCGACGGCCGCGGCGAGGTCGGAGGCGTCGCGCGCGCGATCGGAGTCGGGTCGGGTGACGAGGAACGAGCCGCCCGTGCCGGCGAGCACGGCGGCGATGCCCTCGGCGTCCTTGTCGGCGAGCACGCCGAACACGAAGACGACCTCGTCGAAGTCGAAGTACTCGTCGAGGCCGGCGACGAGCGACTCGGCACCGTGCGGGTTGTGCGCGGCGTCGACGATGATCGTGGGGTCGGCTGGCGATCGGCTGCAGGCGACCCGGGGATGCCGCGGCGGCCAGCCCGTCGTGCACCACCGCGTCGGCGAGGCGCACGGCGCCGCCCCCGATGAACGCCTCGACCGCGGCGATCGCGACCGCCGCGTTCTCGGCCTGGTGGCGACCGAACAACGGGAGCGCCACGTCGCGGTACTCCCCCGCGAGTCCGCGGATCGACACCAGCTGGCCGCCCACCGCGACCCGCGACTCGAGCACGTCGAACGCGTCGCCCTCGACGGCGAGCGTCGACTCGGTGAGCTCCGCCGCGTCCTCGAGCACCTCGAGCGCCGCATCGGGCTGCTTCGCGGTCACGACGGAGGCCATCGGCTTGATGATGCCCGACTTCGTGCGCGCGATCTCGGTGATGGTCGTGCCCAGGCGCGCCTGGTGGTCGAGGTCGATCGGCGTGAACACGGCGACCTGCCCGTCGGCGACGTTGGTGGAGTCCCACTCGCCGCCCATTCCCACCTCGAGCACGACGACGTCGACGGGCGCGTCGGCGAAGCAGGCGAAGGCGAGCACCGTGAGCGTCTCGAAGAAGGTGAGCGGTTCCTCGCCTGCGCCTTCGAGCTCGGCGTCGACGATCGCGACGAACGGGTGGATCTCCTCCCAGTTGCGCGCGACGGCCTCGTCGGCGATGGGCTCGCCGTCGATGCGGATCCGCTCGGTGAACCGTTCGAGGTGCGGACTCGAGAGGAGGCCGGTGCGCAGGCCGGAGGCGCGCAGCAGGCTCTCGATCATGCGGCTGGTCGACGTCTTGCCGTTCGTGCCCGTGATGTGGATGACGGGCGCCGCATGGTGCGGGTCGCCGAGCAGTTCGACCGCCCGACGGGTCGGTGCGAGGCGGGGACGGGGCGAGCCCTCGCCGATGCGCGCGAGCAGCGCGCCGTAGACCGCATCGGCAGCGTCGCGCGCCTCGGCCTCGTCGCGGTCGTCGGATGCGTCGTTCACAGCTTCTCCAGGTCGACGAGGAGCGACGACCCGTCGCCGACCGGGCGCGCCGCGGCGGCGCCCGACACGTCGACGGACGTCTCGATGTCGAGTTCGATGGCGAGCGTCTCGCGAGCGATCAGGTCGCGATGCGCCGAAGCGGCGATCACCCCGTCGCCGTCGAGCGTGAGCCCCAGCCGGATGCGGTCGCCCACCTCGAGTCCGGCGGACTTGCGCGCCTCCTGCACGGCTCGCACCACGTCGCGGGCGAGGCCCTCCGCCTCGAGCTCGGGAGTCGTCGCGGTGTCGAGGATCACGAATCCGCCGTCGGCGAGGAGCGCGAGCGCGTTCGACCCGTCGCCCGATCCGCCGGCCTCCAGCACGAGCTCGTACTCGCCGGGCTCGAGCGGGATGCCGCCCGCGACGACGGCATCGCCGTCGAGGGTCCAGTCGCCCGACCGTGCGGCCTGGATCGCCTGCTGCACCGTCTTCCCGAGTCGCGGACCCGCCGCGCGCGCATTGACGCTCAGTCGCTTCGTGACGCCGTACGCCTCGGCGCTCGACTCGTCGAGCGGGACCAGGTCGATCGACTTCACGTTGAGCTCGTCGCGGAGGATGCCCTCGAAGGGCGCCAGCGCCGCGGCATCCGCCGAGACGACCGTGAGGTTCGCCAGCGGCAGGCGCACTCGCCGCCCGGCCTGCTTGCGGAGGGCGAGCACCGCACCGGTGGCCTCGCGCACGGCGTCCATCGCGGCGACGAGGGCGTCGTCGGCCGGGAACTCCTCGGCGTCGGGCCAGTCGGCGAGGTGCACGCTGCGGCCGCCCGTGAGTCCGCGCCAGATCTGCTCGGTGACGAGGGGCAGCAGTGGCGCCGCCAGGCGCGTGTAGCGTCTCGAGCACGGTGTAGAGCGTGTCGAAGGCCTCCGTGCCGGCTCCGTCGTCGCCGACGCCCGCCCAGAACCGGTCGCGCGAACGACGCACGTACCAGTTCGTGAGCACGTCGGCGAAGTCGCGGAGCCGCTGGGCGGCCAGCGTCGAGTCGAAGTCCTCGAACTCGTCGGTGACCGCCGTCGACGAGGTCGCGCAGCTTGGCGAGCAGGTACCGGTCGAGCACGTCGGTCGAGTCGGTGCGCCGGGTGGCCTCGTACCCGCCCTCGCGGGCGGTGTTGGCGTAGAGCGAGAAGAAGTACCAGGTGCTCCAGAGCGGCAGCATCACCTGTCGCACGCCCTCGCGGATGCCCTCCTCGGTGACGACGAGGTTGCCGCCGCGCAGCACGGGGCTCGACATCAGGAACCAGCGCATGGCGTCGGCCCCGTCGCGATCGAACACCTCGGAGACATCCGGGTAGTTGCGCAGCGACTTCGACATCTTCTGCCCGTCGCTGCCGAGCACGATGCCGTGGCTCACGACGTTCTCGAACGCGGGCCGGTCGAAG
Organism: uncultured Actinomycetota bacterium; assembly: GCA_963802485.1. GTDB lineage: Bacteria > Actinomycetota > Actinomycetes > Actinomycetales > Microbacteriaceae > Agromyces. The sequence goes on along the minus strand of CAWDJA010000025.1, from coordinate 349,908 downwards.
AGCGCCGTCGACAGCACGTGCATCACGTAGAACCAGCCGCGCGTCTGCCCGATGTACTCGACGATGAAGTCGGCCGGGTTGTGCGTGTCGAACCACTCCTGGTTCTCGAACGGGTAGTGCACCTGCGCGAAGGGCATCGATCCCGAGTCGAACCAGACGTCGAGCACGTCGGGGATGCGGCGCATCGTGGACGCGCCGGTCGGGTCGTCGGGGTTCGGCCGCGTGAGGTCGTCGATGTACGGGCGGTGCAGGTCGGGCTCGCCGGCGGCGTTGCGCGGAAGCTGTCCGAAGTCGCGCTCGAGCTCGGCGAGCGAGCCGTACACGTCGATGCGGGGGTGAGCGGGGTCGTCGCTCTTCCACACCGGGATCGGCGAGCCCCAGTAGCGATTGCGGCTGATCGACCAGTCGCGGGCGCCGGCGACCCACTTGCCGAACTGCCCGTCCTTCACGTTCTCGGGAACCCACGTGATGTCCTGGTTCAGCTCGCCCATGCGGTCGCGGAACTCGGGCACGCGGATGAACCAGCTCGAGACCGCCTTGTAGATGAGCGGATTGCGGCAGCGCCAGCAGTGCGGGTACGAGTGCTCGTAGCTCGCCTGGCGCAGCAGTCGGCCCTCGGCCTTGAGCAGCTGCGTGAGCGGCTTGTTCGCGTCGCTCCAGAGCAGCCCCGCGACATCCGTGACCGCCGGCAGGAACCGCCCGCCGTCGTCGAGCGAGAGGATCACCGGGATGCCGGCCGCCTCGCCGACCTTCTGGTCCTCCTCGCCGTAGGCCGGCGCCTGGTGCACGATGCCCGTGCCGTCCTCCGTCGTGACGTAGTCGGCGACGAGGACCTGCCAGGCGTTCTGCACGCCGTACTGCTCGACGTCGGCGTAGTAGTCGAACAGCCGGTCGTAGGTGACGCCCTCGAGCTCCGCGCCGCGGACGGTGCGCGACACGGCGGCACGCGCATCGTCGACGGAGTCGTACCCGAGCTCCTTGGCGTAGCTGCCGACCAGGTCGCGGGCGAGGAGGTACTCGGCGCCGAGCACCTCCGTGTCGGTCGGACCCTCGTGCTCGCGGTTGACCGTGGCGTCGGGCGTGCCGTTCGGGCCCGCGGGCACGACCGCGTACTCGATGTCGGGGCCGACCGCGAGCGCGAAGTTCGTCGGCAGCGTCCACGGCGTCGTCGTCCACGCGAGCGCGCGCACCGCGGTGAGACCCAGCGCCTCGGCCTTCGCGCCGATGAGCGGGAACGTCACGGTGACCGACTGGTCCTGGCGCATCTTGTAGACGTCGTCGTCCATGCGCAGCTCATGGTTCGACAGCGGCGTCTGGTCGCGCCAGCAGTACGGCAGCACGCGGTAGCCCTCGTAGGCGAGCCCCTTGTCGTGCAGGGTCTTGAACGCCCAGATCACCGACTCCATGAAGGTGAGGTCGAGCGTCTTGTAGTCGTGCTCGAAGTCGACCCAGCGCGCCTGGCGGGTGACGTAGTCCTGCCACTCCTCGGTGTAGCGCAGCACGGCGTCGCGGGCGGCCTGGTTGAAGGCCGCGATCCCCATCTCCTCGATCTCGCTCTTGTCGGTGATGCCGAGCTGGCGCTCGGCCTCGAGCTCGGCCGGGAGTCCGTGCGTGTCCCAGCCGAAGCGCCGGTGCACCTGGTGGCCGCGCATGGTCTGGAAGCGCGGGAACAGGTCCTTCGCGTAACCCGTGAGGAGGTGCCCGTAGTGCGGGAGGCCGTTGGCGAACGGCGGTCCGTCGTAGAAGACCCACTCGGGCGCGCCCTCGCGCTGGTCGATCGACGCCCGGAACGTGCCGTCCTGCTTCCAGAAGGCGAGGACCTCCCGCTCGACGGCGGGGAAGTCGGGTGAGGGGGCGACGCCGTGGTCGTCTGGGGTACGGGGGTACACGCTCGCTCCTTGCGGGGACGGATGCTCTCGCGAGGACGCCGGCTGCTCGATCGAGCACCGTCGCGGTACCACCTCGCTTGTCCCGGCGCCCGACGGCACCGGAACCCCTCCTTGCGGCTGTGACGGGCCACCCGTTCGGTTCTACTGGCGATCGGATGCCGCGGGGCATCCGTTCGCGTTCTTCCGAAGACTCCCCGGTGATGGCCGGATCGACGTCGTTGCCCTCAAGACTACCGTGTCGTCGGCGTGCGGAGCACGCGCGGCGGCGAGGGAGCCCCGCGGTAGGCCTCGCTGATCAGGGCGAGCAGCGCGCCCTCGGGGAGGTCGTGCTGCTTGGCCTCGTCGACGAGGTCGTGGATCGCTCCGGCGAGGGCGGCGTGGCCGCCGATGCGCACGGCCACGACCGCGCCGCGCCCGCGATGGAGCTCGATGAGCTGCTCGTCGCGGAGCACGCCGTAGGCGCGCAGCACGGTGTGCATGTTCACGCCGAGCGACTCGGCGAGATCGCGCGCGGCCGGCAGTCGCTCGCCGCCGATGACGCGCCCGTCGATGATGGCGGCCCTGATGGCGGCGGCGAGCTGCTCGAACAGCGGCGTCGCGCGGGTCGGGTCGAGGCGGATGAGCACGTCTTGATCCTATTGTTCTATTCGAAGACGAACAAGTGGCTTGTCGCCCGATCGTCGCGCTGCCAAGATGAGTGCGAGCCGCGTCGTCGGGGCGCCCCCGCTCCCCCAAGCACGCCCCGTCGGCCGGTGATCCAGTACTCGGCCGCGCGACACCGGCACCGGCCGGTCGTCGGGCTCTCACGCCATCGACCCACAAGGACTGCACGTGACCACCGCCACCCCCGCCACCTCGATCCCGGCAGACGCCACGCCAGTGCGACGCGTCGCGTGGGCGTCGATGGTCGGCACCTCGCTCGAGTCGTTCGACTTCTACGTCTTCGCCTACTTCTCCGCGTTCTTCATCGGGCCGCTGTTCTTCGACCCGCTCGGCAGCTTCGGCGGCCAGCTCGCCGCGTTCTCGACGATCGCGCTCGCGTTCGTCGTGCGGCCGATCGGTGCCGTGATCTTCGGCCACATGGGCGACCGGCTCGGACGTCGGGCCACGCTGCTCTGGACCGTCGGCATCATGGGCGTCGCCACCGGCCTCATCGGCGTGCTCCCGACCTACGCCCAGGCCGGCTGGCTCGGTGCGATCCTCCTCGTGCTGCTCCGGGTCGTGCAGGGCCTCTCGCTCGGCGGCGAGTGGGGCGGCTCGATCCTGCTCGCGACGGAGCACTCGGGTGCGGTGAAGCGCGCCTTCTACGCGGCGATCCCGCAGCTCGGCTCCCCCGTCGGCTCGATCCTCTCGGCGGCGCTGTTCATCGTCATGACGATCGCCCTGCCCGCCGAGGAGCTCGCGGCGTGGGGCTGGCGGATCCCGTTCCTGATCGCGTTCCCCCTGCTGCTCGTCTCGCTGTACCTGCGGTGGTCGATCGACGAGACCCCGGTGTTCCGCGAGGTCGTCGCCGAGGGCCGGCGCGACCGCGTGCCGTTCGCCACGATGTTCCGCCAGCGCCCCGTCGCCATCGTCATCGCGATCGGCGCCGCGCTGCTCGGCATCGGCTCGTACTCGCTGATGAACACGTACACGATCAACTACGGCGCCGCGGAGCTCGGATTCAGCTTCCAGGACCTCCTGATCGCGACGACGATCGGCGGGTTGCTGCAGCTCGTCACGATCCCGCTGTTCGGATCCTGGGCGACGAGGATCGGCTCGGCGCGAGTGGTCGCGTGGGGCGCGCTCGGCACGCTGCTCATCACGTTCCCGATGTACTTCCTCCTGCAGTTCGCGACGTTCCCGATCCTCGTCGGCACCATGATCATCGGCGGCATCCTCCCCACCATGTCGTGGGCGGCGCTCGGCGGGCTGATGAACGACCTCTTCCCCGACCACTTCCGCTACTCGGCGCTGTCGGTCTCCTACGCGATCGCGGCGACCGTCAGCGGGTTCGTCCCGCTCGTCACGCTCGCGCTCGGCGAGGAGACCGGGTACGCGTGGTGGCACCCCGGTGTCGTGCTCGCGCTGCTGTCGGCGATCACCCTGGTCTCGGCCTGGGTCGCATCGCGGATGCCGCCGGTCCCCGAGGTCGGCGACCCCGACGCCGTGGCGACGCCCGAGCCGGCATCCGCCGCCTGAGCGTCATCCCCACGGTCCGCTCCGCGAGCGGAACCTCACTCGGCCCGCCGGTTTCCGGCGGGCCGAGTCGTCTCCGATAGGCTGGATCGTCGCACATTCAGGCACCTCGGTATGGACACGGTGCCGCCGATATCGAACCGGAGCATCATGACCGACCACTCCCGCATTCCCGACAAGCCCGCGCTCGAGGGACTCGAAGCGGTCTGGGGCGACGCGTGGGAGCGCGAGGGCGCCTACCGGTTCGATCGTGCCGGTGCGACCCGCGAGACGATCTACTCGATCGACACGCCCCCGCCGACCGCGTCGGGCTCGCTGCACATCGGCCACGTGTTCTCGTTCACGCACACCGACCTCGTCGCCCGCTACCAGCGCATGCGCGGCCGACACGTGTTCTACCCGATGGGCTGGGACGACAACGGCCTTCCCACCGAGCGCCGCGTGCAGAACTACTACGGCGTGCGGTGCGACCCCACGCTGCCGTACGACCCCGACTTCGTGCCGCCCTTCGAGGGCGGCGACAACAAGAGCACCAAGGCCGCCGACCAGCAGCCGATCAGCCGTCGCAACTTCATCGAGCTGTGCGAGCGCCTCACCGTCGAGGACGAGCAGCAGTTCGAGGCCCTGTTCCGCCAGCTCGGCCTCTCGGTCGACTGGAAGCAGTCGTATCGCACCATCGCCGACGAGGCGCTCTTCACCTCGCAGCTCGCGTTCGTCCGCAACGTGGAGCGCGGCGAGGCCTACCAGGCGCTGGCGCCGACGCTGTGGGACGTGACCTTCCGCACCGCCGTCGCGCAGGCCGAACTCGAGGACCGCGAGCAGGCCGGGCACTACCACCGCGTCTCCTTCCACCGCCCCGACGGCGGCACGATCGAGATCGAGACGAGTCGCCCCGAGCTCATCCCCGCGTGCGTCGCCCTCGTCGCGCACCCCGACGACGAGCGCTACCAGCCGCTCTTCGGCACGACCGTGACGACCCCCGTGTTCGGGGTCGAGGTCCCCGTGGTCGCACACCACCTCGCCCAGAAGGACAAGGGCACCGGCATCGCGATGATCTGCACGTTCGGCGACGTGACCGACGTCGTGTGGTGGCGCGAGCTCGACCTGCCCAATCGCGCCATCATCGGCTTCGACGGACGGGTCATCGCCGAGGCACCCGACGCGATCACCTCGGAGGCCGGACGTGCCGCGTACGCCGAGCTCGCCGGCAAGACGACGTTCTCGGCGAAGCAGGCCGTGGTCGAGCAGCTCCGCGCGTCGGGCGACCTCCTCGGCGAGCCCACGGCGATCACGCATCCCGTCAAGTTCTACGAGAAGGGCGACCGCCCCCTCGAGATCGTCTCGACGCGGCAGTGGTACATCGTGCAACGGCGCGCGCGACGAGGCGCTCCAGACCACGCTGCTCGAGCGCGGCCGCGAGATCGACTGGCACCCCGACTTCATGCGCGTGCGCTACGAGAACTGGGTCAGCGGCCTCTCGGGCGACTGGCTCATCTCCCGTCAGCGGTTCTTCGGCGTGCCGATCCCCGTGTGGTATCCGCTCGACGACGCGGGCGATCCCGTGTTCGACGAGCCGATCGTCGCCACGCCCGACCTGCTCCCGGTCGACCCCTCGTCGGCACCGGCGCCGGGGTTCGACGAGTCCCAGCGCGGCGAGCCCGGCGGCTTCGTCGGCGAGCACGACATCATGGACACCTGGGCCACCTCGTCGCTGACGCCGCAGCTGGCGGCGGGCTGGGAGCGCGACCCCGAGCTGTTCGACCTCGTGTTCCCGTACTCGCTGCGCCCCCAGGCCCAGGACATCATCCGCACGTGGCTGTTCTCGACCGTGCTGCGCGCGCAGCTCGAGCACGGCGTCGGACCATGGGCGAACGCCGCGATCTCCGGCTTCATCGTCGACCCCGACCGCAAGAAGATGTCGAAGTCGAAGGGCAACGTCGTGACTCCGGCGGGCCTGCTCGAGCAGCACGGCTCCGACGCGGTGCGCTACTGGGCGGCATCCAGCCGGCCTGGGCACGGATGCCGCGTTCGACCCGCAGAACCCGACGCAGGTGAAGATCGGGCGCCGCCTCGCCATCAAGGTGCTGAACGCGGCCAAGTTCATCCTCGGCTTCGACGGCCGAGCGGATGCCCCGGTCACCGTGCCCATCGACCGCAGCATGCTCGCCGAGCTCGCCGACGTCGTGGCGAGCGCGACCCGGGCGTACGACGCCTACGACCACGCCCGCGCCCTCGAGGTCGCCGAGACGTTCTTCTGGACCTTCTGCGACGACTACCTCGAGCTCGTGAAGGAGCGCGCCTACGGTGCGCCGAGTCCCGAGCAGGCGTCCGCCGTGGCGGCCCTGAAGACCGCGCTCAGCGTGCTGCTGCGCCTCTTCGCGCCGGTCATCCCGTTCGCGACGGAGGAGGCATGGCGCTGGTCGAACGACAGCTCCGTGCACCGCTCGTCCTGGCCGTCGACCGACGAGCTCGCCGCGCGCGGAGAGGCGGGCGTCGAGCTGCTCGAGCTCGCGAGCCTCGCACTCACCGGCATCCGCCGCGCGAAGACCGACGCGAAGGCGTCGCAGAAGACGCCCGTCGCCAGCGCCGTGATCGCGGCACCGGCGGCGGCGATCGCGCTGCTCGAGGCCGCGGCATCCGACCTGCGCGCGGTGGGGCGCATCGCGTCGCTGTCGTTCGTCGAGGCCGACCAGTTCGAGGTGCGCGACATCGTGTTCGAGGCACCCGAGGCGTAGGGGGAACGCATGGCACACGAGATCCGCATGGCGGGCGACGAGGACTTCTTCGGCTGGCTGCCGTTGTTCGAGGCGTACTGCGAGTTCTACGAGACCGAGCTCGACGACGCGAAGGCGTTGATCGTCTGGAACTGGATCCGCGACGAGCACGATCCACTCGAGGCGGCGCTCGCCGTCGACGAGGAGGGCACGCCGGTGGGGCTCGCGCAGTTCCGCATCGTGCCCGACACCCTGCAGGCGACCCGCGGCATCCACCTCGACGACCTGTACGTCGAGACGGGTGCGCGCGGGGCCGGCGTCGGTCGTGCGCTCATCGAGTTCGTGCATGCGCGATCGCGCGAGGCGGGCACCGGCGGGGTGAGCTGGATCACGGCGGCCGACAACGCCGACGCGCAGCGGGTCTACGACGAGCTGGCCCGTCGCACGACCTGGGTCACGTACGAGATGGACGCCTGATGCGGCTCGGCACGCGGTGGGCGTTCGGGGCCGAGCCACCGGCATCCGTGCCCGTCGACCTGCGCCCGCGCATCGCCGCGGCGGAGGCGGCGCACGCGGGCGAGGGCGAGGGCCGGCACTGGACGCTCACCTGGCTCGAGGGCCGGCCGATCGTCGAGCTCGACGACGGCACCACGGTGAGCGACGCGATCATCGACGCCCACGACGCCGACGAGGACTGGTAGCGCTCAGGCGCGCGCGAGCACCTCGGCGTGCGGCATGAGCAGCCAGCCGTCGTCGTCGGCGGCCCACTCGCGCCATGCGGCGGCGATCCGGGCGAGCTCGGCGGGGTTCGAATGTCCCGACTCGATCGCGTGCGCCGCGAACTGCGACTGCGTGGCGCGCTCGGCCCACGAGTTCCCCCACCATTCCCGCTCGAGGGCGGTGGAGAACACCCACGTCGACGCGGTCGCCTCGAGGTCGCCGAACCCGGCCTCGCGCACCCAGCGCTTCAGGTGCCGCCCCGCGTCGGGGTCGCCGCCGTTGCCGATCGCGACGTCGTGGTACAGGTCGAGCCAGCGGTCGAGCCCCGGTGAGGCGGGGCTCCAGATCACGCCGCCGTAGTCGACGTCGCGCACCGCGAGGAGGCCTCCGGGCTTCAGGACGCGACGGAACTCGCGCAGCGCGTCGATGGGTCGGGCGAGGTGCTGCAGCACCTGGTGCGCGTGCACGACGTCGAACGCGGCATCCGCGAACTCGAGCGCGTACGCGTCGCCGACGCGGAACTCGACGTTCCCGACGCCGCTCGCTCCCGGCCAGGCCCGCCGCACGCGCGACCACATCCGCCGCGCTGTCGACGCCTGTGACCAGGCCGGGCCGGACCCGCCGGGCGAGGTCGATCGTGATGGTCCCGGGCCCGCTGCCGACGTCGAGGATCCGTGCCCCGGCCTCGCAGGTGCGGCGCGAGGTACGCGGCGGAGTTCTCGACCGTGCGCCAGGAGTGCACGCGCAGCACGCTCTCGTGATGGCCGTGGGTGTACGCCTCGCTCGGCGCGGACTCGATGGATTCGCCGTCACGCTGCATACTCCGAGCCTACGACCGACGCGGCATCCGACCGGCACGCCCTAGGGTGGTCGGATGGGCGACCCGTCGAATCCGTTCCTCGAACCCAGTCCGCTCCCCTACCGGCTGCCGCTGTTCGCCCTCGTGCGACCCGAGCACTACCGCGAGGCGATCGAGGCCGGCATGCGCGAGCAGCGCGCCGAGGCCGAGGCGATCGCTGAGGATCCGGCGCCGCCCACGTTCGAGAACACGCTCGTGGCGCTCGAGCGCTCGGGCGCGCTCCTCCGCCGCGTGCTGCCCGTGTTCGCGAATGCGAGCTCGGCCGACACGAACGAGGCGATCGACGCCCTCGAGGCGGAGCTCGCGCCGCGGCTCGCCGCGCACCGCGACGCCATCCGCCTCGACCCCCGCCTCTTCGCGCGGATCGGGATGCTCCACGGGATGCGCGACGGGCTCGGGCTCGATCCCGACCAGGCGTACCTGCTCGAGCGGATGCACCGTGAGGCCGTGCTGGCGGGCGCGGCGCTCGATCCCGCCGACCGCGCCCGGCTCGGTGCGCTGAACGAACGCCTCTCCGTCCTCACGACGGCCTTCCAGCAGCACCTGCTCGCCGACACGAACGACCTCGCCCTGCACCTGACCGACGCGGCGGAGCTCGACGGCCTCGACGACGGCGCGCGATCCGCGGCGCGGGAGGCGGCACGGTCGCGCGGGCTCGACGGCTGGCTCATCACGCTCGTGCTGCCGACCGGCCAGCCGTCGCTCGCGAACCTGACGCACCCCGAGGTGCGCGACCGCCTGCTCGCGGCAGCCAGGGCCCGCGGATGCCGCGGCGGTGCGCACGACACGCGTGCGACGCTGCTCGAGATCGTGCGCCTCCGCGCGGAGCGCGCCCGCCTGCTGGGGTTCGCGAACCACGCGGCCGCCGTCACCGCTGGCGAGACCGCCGGTTCGGCCGAGGCCGTCGCCGGGACTCCTCGGCGAGCTCGCACCGCCGGCGATGCGGAACGTCGCCCGTGAACGCGCGGAGCTCGCCGCGCGGGCCGCGGCCACCGGGGCACGCGAGCCGGTCGCGGCCGACTGGGCGTTCCTCGCCGAACAGGTGCGGGCCGAGCGCCACGACCTCGACCTGTCGCTGCTGCGCCCGTACTTCGAGCTGGAGCGCGTGCTCGTCGACGGCGTGTTCCACGCCGCGCACCTGCTGTACGGCCTCCGGTTCGAGCCCCGGGACGACCTCGTCGGGTACCACCCCGACACGCGCGTGTACGAGGTCTTCGAGGACGACGGCACGCCCGTCGGCCTCTACCTGCTCGACCCGTACACGCGCGACGCGAAGCGCGGCGGCGCGTGGATGAGCTCCCTCGTCGAGCAGTCCGAGCTGGGCGACGACCTGCCGGTGGTCGTGAACAACCTGAACATCCCGAAGCCCGCGGCCGGCGACCCGACGCTCCTCACGTACGACGAGACCGAGACCCTCTTCCACGAGTTCGGCCACGCATTGCACGGGCTGCTCGCCCGCGTGCGCTATCCGTCGCAGGCGGGCACGAACGTGTACCGCGACTTCGTGGAGCTCCCGAGCCAGGTGAACGAGCTCTGGATGCTCCGCCCCGAGGTGCTCGCGAGGTACGCGGTGCACCACGAGACGGGCGAGCGGATGCCGCAGGAGCTCGTCGACCGGCTCATCGCCGCCCGCGGCTTCAACGCCGGCTTCGAGACCGCCGAGTACCTGGCCGCGGCCGTGCTCGACCAGGCCTGGCACCTGGTCGGCGCCGACGACGACGTGACGGATGCCGCGGCGTTCGAGCGCGCGGCACTCGCCGAGGCGGGCCTCGACGACCCGCTCGTGCCGCCGCGGTACTCGACCACGTACTTCGCGCACGTGTTCGCGGGCGGGTACGACGCGGGCTACTACTCGTACGTCTGGAGCGAGGTGCCGGGCGCCGACATCATGGCGTGGTTCGAGGGGCGGGGCGGGGCGACCCGGGAGAACGGCGACCGCTACCGACGCGAGATCCTCGCGCCGGGCGGCTCGCGCGACCCGGGCGACTCGGTGCGAGCGCTCCTGGGGCGCGATCCCGAGATCGGGCCGCTGCTGGCTCGCCGCGGCCTCGCGTGAGGCGGCCGCGTCGAAGGGGATCGCGTCGTCGGGCTGGTTGTACCGTCCTGGGCCGTACTGCTAGATCGCGAATCCGAGGGCGCGCATCATGTCGCGCCCGTCGTCGGTGATGCGCTCGGGACCCCACGGCGGCATCCACACCCAGTTGATGCGGAACGCGTCGACGACGCCGTCGAGGGCCTCGGCCGTCTGCTCCTCGAGCACGTCGGTGAGGGGGCATCCGGCGCTCGTGAGGGTCATGTGGATGACGAGCGCGTCGTGCTCGTCGTCCCAGCCGAGGTCGTAGATGAGGCCGAGGTCGACGACGTTGACGCCGAGCTCGGGGTCCACGACGTCCTTCAGCGCCTCCGAGACCTCGTCGTAGCGCTCGGGTGCGAGTGAGGTGACCATGACAGCGATTCTACCCGCGCCCTACTCGGCCGCGGCCGCCTCGGGGACCTGGTAGCGGTCGTAGCCCTCCTCCTCGAGTCGGTCGGCCAGTTCGCGGCCGCCCTGCTCGGCGATCCTGCCCGCGACGAACACGTGCACGAAGTCGGGCGTGATGTAGCGGAGGATCCGCGTGTAGTGCGTGATGAGCATGATGCCGAGGCCGGTGTTGGCCTTGGCGCGGTTCACGCCCTCGGACACGATCCGCAGGGCGTCGACGTCGAGGCCGGAGTCGGTCTCGTCGAGCACGGCGAACCGCGGCTTCAGCAGCTCGAGCTGGAGGATCTCGTTGCGCTTCTTCTCGCCGCCGGAGAAGCCCTCGTTGACGTTGCGCTCGGCGAAGGCCGAGTCCATCTTGAGGTTCGACATCGACTCGCGCACGTCCTTCACCCAGTGGCGCACCGACGGCGCCTCGCCGTCGATCGCGGTCTTGGCGGTGCGGAGGAAGTTCGTGACGGTCACGCCGGGGATCTCGACCGGGTACTGCATCGCGAGGAAGAGGCCGGCCCGGGCACGCGCGTCGACCGTCATCTCGAGCACGTTCTCGCCGTCGAGGAGGATCTCCCCCTGCACGACGTGGTACTTCGGGTGGCCGGCGATCGTGTAGGCGAGGGTGGACTTGCCGGAGCCGTTCGGCCCCATGATCGCGTGGATCTCGCCCTCGTTGATGACGAGGTCGACGCCGCGGAGGATCTCGCGGGTGCCCTGGTCGGTCTCGACGTTGACGTGCAGGTTCTTGATCTCGAGCACAGACATGTGGTGGTGAATCGCTTTCGTGAGTCGGCCGCGCGGGCCGGAAGTGGTCAGACGGTCAGGGTGACCGAGGGATCGATGTGGACGCCGCCGTCCTTCACCTCGACCTGGAACGCCGGGACGGGTTCGTAGGCGGGGAGGGTGAGGGGCTTGCCCGTGCGGAGCGAGAACTTGGAGCCGTGCGCCCAGCACTCGAGCGTGTCGTCCTCGACGAACCCCTCGGCGAGCGAGATGTCGCCATGGGTGCAGGTGTCGCCGATGGCGAAGATGTCACCGGCGGCGTCCTTCACGACGGCGATGGGCACGCCCTCGACGACGAAGCGGGCGGCCTCGTTCACTCCGAGGTCGTCGACGGCGCAGACTCGAACGGATGCCACGTCAGCGCCCCTCCAGCTCGGCCTCGACCGCGGCGTTGAGCCGCGCCTCGAGCTCGGGCGAACCGATCTTCTGGACGATCTCGGTGAGGAACCCGCGGACGACGAGGCGGCGCGCCTCGTCTTCGCGGATGCCACGCGCCATCAGGTAGAACAGCTGCTCGTCGTCGAATCGACCGGTCGCCGAGGCGTGCCCGGCGCCCTCGATGTCGCCGGTCTCGATCTCGAGGTTCGGCACGGAGTCGGCACGCGTGCCGTCGGTGAGCACGAGGTTGCGGTTCTGCTCGTAGCTGTCGGTGCCGGTCGCGGCGTTGCCGATGAGCACGTCGCCGACCCAGACGCTGCGTGCGCCCGCGCCCTGGAGCGCGCCCTTGTACGTCACGCGCGAGCGGGTGTGCGGGGCGTCGTGGTGCACGAAGACCTGCTGCTCGAGGTGCTGGCCGGCATCGGCGAAGTACAGGCCGAGCGCCTCGACGTCGGAGCCCTGCTCGGCGAGGTGCGTCGAGGGGTTCACGCGGACGACCTTGCCGCCGAGCGAGACGACGATGTGCTTGAGGAACGAGTCACGGCCGAGGCGGGCGAAGTGGCTCGCGAGGTGCACGGCGTCGTCGCTCCACTCCTGGAGCGACACGACCGTGAGGGAGGCGCCCTCGCCGACGACGATCTCGACGTTCTCGCTGAGGCGCGCGTCGCCGGTGCCGCGGAGCACGACGAGGCCGCGGCTGTTCGGCGCCGCCTCGATCACCGTGTGCGCGGCGCGCGGCGCGACGCCGAGGTCGTGCCGGGTGACGGTGACGACCTTCTCGTCCTCGCCGGAGACGGAGACGAGGAGCGCCTCGCCGAAGGAGCTCCACGCGTTGGCGGCGGCGCGCTCCTCGGGGATGCCGGTGCGCCCGATGCGGGCGTCGTCGCGGGCGATCCACGAGACGTCGACGCCTGCGGCATCCGTGGTCTCGATCTCGACCCGGGAGCCGTCGAGCTCGCCGCCGGTGAGGTCGGCGAACGCGGCGACGGGCGAGAGCTTCCACTCGTGCTCGCGGCCGGTGACGGGCGCGAAGTCCTCGACGTTCACCGAGCGGAAGCGCTCGGAGCGCGTCTGCACGGGCACGAACGCGCCGTCGGAGTGGGGCCGGAAGCCGTGCTGCTCGGCGGTGGGCATGGCTGTGCTGGTCATCTGAGTGGTCATTCCTAGTCGACAGGTCCTTCCGACGTCAGGAGGAAGGTCATCCGACGCTGCCTTCCATGCCCATCTCGATGAGCTTGTTGAGTTCCATCGCGTACTCCATGGGGAGTTCTCGCGCGATGGGCTCGATGAAGCCGCGCACGATCATCGCCATCGCCTCGTCCTCGGGGAGGCCGCGCGACATGAGGTAGAAGAGCTGCTCCTCGCTCACCTTCGAGACCGTGGCCTCGTGTCCGAGGTGCACGTCGTCGACGCGGATGTCGATCGCCGGGTACGTGTCGGAGCGCGACATGGTGTCGACGAGCAGGGCGTCGCACCGCACGGTGTTGGCCGAGTGGTGCGCGTTCGCGTCGATGCGGACCTCGCCGCGGTATCCGGCACGGCCGCCGCCGCGCGCGATCGACTTCGAGACGATCGACGACTGCGTGTACGGCGCCATGTGGATCATCTTGGCGCCGGCGTCCTGGTGCTGGCCGGGGCCGGCGAAGGCGACCGAGAGGGTCTCGCCCTTCGCGTGCTCGCCCATCAGGAAGATCGACGGGTACTTCATGGTGACCTTGGAGCCGATGTTGCCGTCGATCCACTCCATGGTGGCGCCCTCGGCCGCGGTCGCCCGCTTGGTCACGAGGTTGTAGACGTTGTTCGACCAGTTCTGGATCGTCGTGTAGCGCACGCGGGCGTTCTTCTTCACGATGATCTCGACGACGGCCGAGTGCAACGAGTCGGACTTGTAGATCGGGGCGGTGCAGCCCTCGATGTAGTGCACGTAGCTGCCCTCGTCGGCGATGATCAGCGTGCGCTCGAACTGGCCCATGTTCTCGGTGTTGATGCGGAAGTAGGCCTGCAGCGGGATCTCGACGTGCACGCCGGGGGGCACGTAGACGAACGAGCCGCCCGACCAGACCGCGGTGTTCAGCGCGGCGAACTTGTTGTCGCCGGCCGGGATGACCGTGCCGAAGTACTCCTCGAAGAACTCGGGGTGCTCCCTCAGCGCCGTGTCGGTGTCCATGAAGATGACACCCTTGCGCTCGAGCTCCTCGTTGATCTGGTGGTAGACCACCTCGGACTCGTACTGGGCGGCGACGCCGGCGACGAGGCGCTGGCGCTCGGCCTCGGGGATGCCGAGCTTCTCGTAGGTGTTCTTGATGTCGTCGGGCAGGTCCTCCCAGGTCTGGGCCTGCTTCTCGGTGGAGCGGACGAAGTACTTGATGTTGTCGAAGTCGATCTCCGAGAGGTCGGCGCCCCACGTCGGCATGGGCTTGCGCTCGAAGAGCTGCAGTGCGCGCTGGCGGCGCTGGAGCATCCATTCGGGTTCGCTCTTCAGCGCCGAGATGTCGGCGACCACCTCCGGCGAGATGCCGCGTCGGGCGGATGCCCCGGCGGCGTCGGAGTCGGCCCAGCCGAACTCGTACGTGCCGAGCCCTTCCAGTTCTGGGCGGTCGATCAGTACGTCCGTCATGCTCTCCCTCTTCTCCTCCCGTGCAACCGGCTATCAGTCCGGCTCATTCCCCTCGCGAGTCGAGGTGCTCGGGATCGGGCGATGATGTGCGGGTGGCTCCAGTGCGAACCTAAGATGGCTGGGAACCCGCATCGCGCGTTGTCGCGCGCCTCGCGGGAGTCTCCAACCCCTCAAGTCTATAGGGTCGCACTGCCGGCTGGACGGTTCTCCCAGTGCCGTCACAGTACGACCCGGATCAGGACCGACCAGCGTGAACCGCTTCACCCAGTGGCTGCCCGACCATGTCGACGGGCGGATCCGCCTGTTCGCCTGGCTGTCGTTCATCGCGCAGACCACGATCATCGCGACGGGCGGGGCCGTGCGGCTCACCGGTTCGGGCCTCGGATGCCCCACCTGGCCGACCTGCACGCCCGACTCCCTCGTCCCGACGCCGAGATGGGCATCCACGGCTCATCGAGTTCGGCAACCGCATGATGACGGGCGTCGTCGGCATCATCGCGCTCGTGCTGTTCGTGCTCGTGTGGCGCATCCGGCCGCAGCGCCGCGACCTCTTCACGCTGGCGTTCATCGTCGGCGCCGGCATCGTCGCGCAGGCGATCGTCGGCGGCATCACGGTCTGGACCGGCCTCAACCCGTTCATCGTCGGCTTCCACTACGTCTCGTCGCTCGTGCTGGTCTGCGTCTGCGCCGCGTTCCTCGTGCGCATGGACGCGCCCGCCGGACCGCGCGAGCGCGCGGTCCCGAGCTGGTACGCGGGCCTCACGCACGCGACGACGGCGGTGCTCGCGCTCACGATCGTGTTCGGCGTGCTCACGACCGGCTCCGGTCCGCACTCCGGCGACGCCGACGCCGGTCGCAACGGCTTCGACTCGGAGCTCTTCCAGCACGTGCACGCGTGGCCCGGCTACGCGCTGCTCGCGCTCACCCTCGTGCTGCTCGTCGCCGCGTGGCGCCTGCAGCCTCCCGACGCGGCGCGGCGCTCGGTCGTGCTCCTGGCCGTCGAGCTCGTGCAGGTGGCCGTCGGCCTCTACCAGGCGCGCACGGGACTCCCGCCCTTCGCGGTCGGCGTGCACATGGTGCTCGCCGCGCTCACGGCCGCGGCCATGACCGTCGTGGTGCTGCGCCTCAAGCGACCCGCGGCGACGCCGACCGCGTCCGAGGCCGCGCCGGCCGCGGCATCCGCTCGCTGAGCTCACGACGACCATGCTGATCGAGCATCGCGGTCATCGCCCGACGGTCGATCCGTCGGCCACCGTCGCACCCACCGCGGTGCTGTCCGGCGACGTCCGGGTCGGCCCGCGCAGCCGCATCCTGCACGGCGCGGTGCTCACCGCCGAGGACGGCGCGATCGTGGTCGGCGAGGAGTGCGTCGTCATGGAGCACGCCCTCGTGCGCGGTCGGGCGGGGCATCCGGTCGCGATCGGCGACCACGTGCTCATCGGCCCGCATGCGCACGTGAACGGCGCGACGATCGGCGACGAGGCCTTCATCGCCACGGGGGCGTCGGTGTTCCCCGGGGCGAGCGGTCGGCACCGGTGCCGAGGTGCGCATCAACGGCGTGGTGCAGGTGAACACGACGCTGGAGCCCGGCGCGGTCGTGCCGATCTCGTGGGTGGCGGTCGGAACGCCCGCTCAGCTCTTCTCGCCCGACCGGCACGAGGAGATCTGGGCGATCCAGCGGGCCTCGACTTCGTCGGCACCGTCTACGGCGTCGACCGCTCAGGCGGCATGGCCGAGATCATGCGGCGCCAGTCGGCGTTCTACGCCGCGCACGACTCGGACCGGATCGTCGACTAGTCGCTCCGGTTCCGCTCGTCCGCCACCCGATGCACGAGCCCGGCGAGTTCGACGCGACTCGACGTGCCCGTCTTCGCCAGCAGGTGCGAGACGTGGGTGCTCACCGTCTTCTCGCTGATCATCAGGGTGCGGGCGATCTCGGCGTACGTGCGGCCGACGGCGACGAGGTCGAGCACCTCCCGCTCCCGGTCGGTCAGGCCGTGCAGTGCGGCCGGCGCATCGGATGCCGCAGCGCTGCGGCTCCTCGATCGGGATCCGTGCGCGCCTCGCCAGGTCGGTCAGCTCGTCCTCGACCGGCCGCGCCTCGAGCTGCCGGGCGAGCGCGAGGCCGTGCCGGAGCATCGCCGCACCCGTCCGCCGGTCGTGGCCGCGGCCGAGCAGCGCCTCCGCCGCGCGCCAGGTCGAGTACGCCTCCTCCCATGGCAGTGCCGCGTCGGCGAAGCGCATCCACGGCTCTCGATCCACGCGGCCGCCTGGTCCGGGTGGCCGCGGGCCCGCGACCTGTTCCGCCGCGTACTGCGCATCGAATGCGTCGAGGAGCCTCCCGCGCACCCCCGTCGTCGGGCCGATGTCCCTGATGACGTGGGGGAACTGCGCGACCAGCGCGTCCAGCCTCTCCAGCGCATCCCCATCGGTGCGACCCGTTGTCGTGCGCGCTCTGCACCCGATCGGCGAGGGCCCGTGGCCGCGAGCGGCATCAGCCACTCGCACCTGGTCGGCGGTGCGCCCGAATTCCGTGCTCCGTGCATCGCCGCCCGGAATGCGCCGTCGTGGTCGTCGCGCCCCGAAGCGCACCTCCGCGTGGACGGCGTCGAATTCCAGCCCGAGGTACGCCGAGCCGTCGACCATGAGCTCCTCGACTCGGAGGAGGTGGCTCTCGGCCTCTGCCTGCCGCCCCCGCAGCGTGGCCGCCCGGGCGGCGACGAGTCGGGCCATGACGTCGCCGAGTGGTCCCGGGTCGGAGCCGAGGACGACGCGGAGACGCGCCTCGCATTCCCGCCAGTCGCCGATGATGAGCCAGTTCTGCGCCTCGACGGCTGACATCCAGGCGGCGTACGCCTGCGGTCCGCCCTGCTCGACCATCTCGATGCGCCGATCCCGGATGAGCAGGCTGTACGCCGCGCTCCCCCAGGTCCTGAATGCGTCCGCCTCCCACATCATCGCGTGCACGTAGGCCCACCAGTCGCCCGCGGCCCGGGCCGCCTCGACCGCTTCGCGCGCAAGCGCCTGCGCCGTCGGCGCATCGTCGGCGACGCCTGCCGTCATGGAACCGGCCGCGAGCGCGTGGGACAGGGCCCGCAGGTCGTCGGTCCCGCGCGCGACCGCGATCGCGGCGCTCGCGTGCGCCGGCGCATCGGGATGACCGGCCCACACCTCGGCGTGCGCGAGCTCCGCGAGCGCCAGCGCGTACTCGGCGCTCGTCGTGTCCGCCTCCGCCAGGCGGACTGCCTTCCGCATCTCGTCGACGTCGATGAAACCCTGCCCGGTGATGTCGCGGAGGTGCATTCGTCGCACGAGGAGCTCTGCGGCCACGAGCGGCTGCGCCTGCCGGTCGACGCGGGCGAGCAGTGATTCCACCGCATCGAGCTCATCGGCCGTCGCTCCCGCGTCGGCGGCCACGGTGCGCAGCCGCCGCAGCAAGTGTCGATGGATTCGTCCGCGTCGGGCAGCTCGCCGCGAAGCGCGACCGCACGACGGAGCAATCGCAGTTGCTCGGCGCGCCCGTCCGCGCCGCCGACGAGGTCCGCGGCGATCAGGGCCGCCTCGTAGGCCTTGCGCGTCTGCTTCGCGGCATCGCGGTGGTCGGCGACGGCAACGCAGCGGCGGCGGCTCCTGCCGCGTCGGTCTCGGCGTGCCGTGCCGACCGCCGCTCGATCATGTCCGCGAAGCGCGCATGGAGGTCCCGCCGATCCTCCTCGACGAGCTCGGCTTCGAGCACTTCGGCATTCAACGGATGGTGGAACCAGAATGCGCCGTCGCCGACGGCCGCGAGCGTGCCGGAGGCCACGGCCGCCTGCAGCCGGATCCGAACGCGGCCGGGATCCTCGCCCACGACCTCCGCGAGCTCGTCCGGCGTGCGTCGGCCGGCCACCGACCGCGAGCACCGTGGCAAGCCGCCGCGTCGCCGACGACGCGCGGAACCAGGACTGCAGTACCGCCGAGCGGAGGTCGCCCGGGACGGCATCGGGCGCTGCGCGCGACTCGGCGGAGAGGCCCGCGACCATGAGCCGAGTGAAGTACGGATTGCCGCGCGCGTGGCGATGCACGTCGTCCACCAGCGACTGGTGCGGGGATCCCCCGAGCAGCAGTTCCAGTTGCGCCGCCGTCCCGGCTCGGTCGAGCGGCCCGAGCGCGAGCTCGGTCGTGCGCGGCAGGCGCCGGACGTCCGCCAGCCAGCGCTGCAGCGGATGCCCCAGCCCGACCTCGCCCGACCGGAGGTCGCGACGACCGCGAGCCGGCGGGACGACGGTCCCGCGATCACGTACATGATCGCATCCAGCGTCGAGCGGTCGGCCCACTGCAGGTCGTCGATCACCAGCACGACGGGACGCTCCGCGCACCGTCGATCGAGCCAGGCGTCGAATGCGAGCACGAACTCGCCCTCCTTCGCCGTGACCTCGGGGAGATCTCCGCCCGCCTCGGCGATCGCGCGCAGCGCCGACCGGATCGGAAGGAACGGGATCGACATCGAGGTCAGCGGCAGGCACGCGCCGACCAGCACCGTCGACGACCCATCGCGGTCGGCACACGCCCGGGCCACGAGGGCGGTCTTGCCGACGCCGGGATCGCCGGCGATCACGACCGTCTGCGCCGCGCCCACCGCCGAGCCGCCGAGGATGCCGCCGATCACGGCCAGCTCATCGGCTCGGCCCACCACAGCCTGCTCGGTGAGGCCGGGGAGCACTCCGGCGGACGACGAAAAGGATTCGGGACTGCGATCGGGATCCGCGCACGCACGGCGAGGTCCTCGAGTCGACGTCAGGATCGGACGGGCCTGCAGTCTGCTCGCCGAGCCTCCAGACCGCGTCGAAGGAACTCGGCTCCCCGCGCGCGATCGCGACCGGGTCCGAGCAGGGCCTCGGCGGCGCGCAGGCTCGCGTAGGCCTCTTCCCATTCCAGTCGTGCTTCCGCGGTCGCATGCACGACCGCCAGCCCACGCGTCGGCGCTCGTCCACGTCACCCCGCGCACGGAGACGCTCGGCGACGTAGAGCCGCTCGAGCGCCTCGATCTGCGCCTCCCCGATCTCCGTGCTTTCACCGATGTCCCTGATCACATGCGGAAACCGTTTGACGAGGTCGTCCAGTCGCTGCAGCACGACATCTGGGCCGGTGCCGACGTCGCGTGCCGCCTGTGCCCGATCCGCAGCCGCGCGCGCTGCGAGGGGCATCAGCCATTCGCTCATCGTCGGGGCCACTCCGGCAGATGTCGCCCCGGCCAGCGCCGCGTCCCAGGCACCAGCCTGATCGCCTGCACCGAGCAGGACCTCGGCTCGGACCGCGTCGCACTCGAAAGCCAGGAAATCGGAGGTCGCGACCATCAGTTCGTCTGCGCGCTCGAGATGTGCTTCCGCCTCAGCCTGCCGCCCCTGCCACGTCGCCAGTCGCGCCGCGGTGAGGCGGGCGCCCACGTCGGCGCGTAGGGCCCGGATCCGAACCGAGCGCGACCCTCAGCCGATCCTGGCACTCACGCCAAGCGCCGACGGCCATCCATCCTCGCCGCCTCGCTCGCCGACACCCAGGCGAGATACGGATGCGGTGCGCCCAGCGCCTGCATCTGTTCACGACGCCGCCGCAGCATGTCCGCAGCCACCTCTGCTGCCCACGTCTCGACGGCATTGGCCTCCCAGAGTGCGGCATGGGTGAAGGCCCACCAGTCCTGGGCATCCACCGCGCACTCCAATGCCTCGCGCGCGAACGCCAGCGCGGACTCGCCGTCCTCGGCCACCACTGCGACCATCGCATTCGCTGTGAGCGCATAGGACGAGCGCACGCGGATCGCCTGACGCACGTGCAGCTTCGAGCGCCGCTCGCGCATGCTCAGGTGCGAGCGGGTCATCGCTCCAGATATCGGCATGCGCGAGCTCGGCGAGTGCGAGGGCATGCTCGGCGCTCGTCGGCGCGGAGGCCGACAGCAAGACGGCCTCGCGCATCTCGGTCTGGTTCGATGAATGCGCGAGCGAGCGAGAAGCGCAGGTGCATACGACGCACGATGAGCTCGCTCACCGCGAGCGGGTCTGCTGCGCGGTCGGTCACGGCAAGGAGCGCCTCCACCGCGTCGAGCTCGTCGGAATGCTGCCCGGCCCGCGCGGCAGTCTCCCGGAGTCGCCGCAGCAGATCGACCCGAGAGATCGGTCGGCGCCGGGATGTCGCTCGTGCAGCGCGAGCGCTCGGCGAAGCAGCGGAGCCGCTCAGCCGCGCCTCCGGAATCGCGCGAGCGCGTCCGCGGCCGCGAGTGCCCAGGCGTATGCCTTCGCAGCGTCGCCCGAGCGATGACGATGATCGGCGATCGAGACGCGCATCCTCTGCCGCGAGCGGATGCTGCTTCGCTCGTTCCTCGAGCGATGTCGGCGAAGCGGGCGTGCAGCGCCCGGCGTTCATCCGGTTCCAGGACCTGCCTCGAGGACCTCGGCATTCAGCGGATGATGGAACCAGTACGCGCCATCCACCGTTTCGCTCGAGGCTTCCACCGTTCAGCGCCGGGGCGAGCAGCCGCCGACACCAGCGGCCGACTCCCCCGGGCGCGCCTTGACGACGGCGAGTTCATCGGCGCGCATCGGTCGGGCCGCCCACCGCCAGGACGGTCGCGAGATGCCGCGTCGCATCGCCAACGCTGTTCCACGCACGAAGGACCGCCGATCGGAGGTCGTCGGGAACCGCGTCCGAGCACGGCACGCGCCCGGCGCCGGCAGTCCACCGACCATGAGCTTCGTGAAGTACGGATTGCCCAGCGTCCTCCGATAGACGTCATCGATCAGTGATTGATGCGCCGATGCACCGAGCAGAGTCGCTGACCTGCTCACCGGTCTCCACGACGATCCAGCGGCTCGAGCGCCATCTCCGTGATGCGTGGCAGTCGTCGGATGTCGGTGAGCCAACGCTCGACCGGATGGTCCGACGGCAGCTCGGCCCTCCGGTACGTCGCCACGACGGTGAGCCGTCGATCAGCCGGCCCTGAGATCACGTACATCACGGCGTCGAGTGTGCTCCGGTCCGCCCAATGCAGGTCGTCCACCACGAGGATCATCGGTGCGAGGGCGGTCGACTCGTCGAGCCAGTCATCGAGGCGCTCGATGAAGTCCGTTCCCGCCGCCCCGCTCCAGGAATCGTTCGTGCTCGCGGATGCTCGCGCTGATGCGCGCGCACGGCCGTACGGAGCGGGAGGAACGGAATCGAGATCGAGGAGAGCGGCAAGCAGGCGCCGACGATCGTGACGCTCTCAGGCCCGACGTCGGCGCACGCCTTCCTCACCAACGCGGTCTTCCCGATACCGGCATCTCCCGAGATCAGCACGCGATCTGCGCCTCTCCCGCCGCCGAGCGGGCGAGAAGCGAGCGGATGATCCCCAACTCCTGCGTCCTGCCGACGAGCGCCGGCGCGGGTCGGACCGGGTGACGCGGCCACGGTCACAGTCTGGCACCCCTTCGTCACGGCGAATCAGGGGTTCGTTCGCGAATCTCAGGAGGTGCGTCCGATGCCGACCTCGCGCGGGCAGTCGATCATGGCTGCCGTCCGATCGATTGAAATGGAAGGACCAACATCATGAACGCACGCGCGTTCCTCGTCATCCCGGCCGTCCTGGCCGCGGGCGTCTGGCTGGATGCGGCCAGACCGGGATCGAATCCGGTGCCGCCAAGGGATCCGCGCCAGGTCCGCATGCCGTCGACCGACGTGTGCCATGCCTCCGCGTAGATCCGCGAGCGACGCACCCGCGGGCCTCTGCATCGACGTGAACGATGATGCACCCTCGCCGCTGGTCGACGTGACACACCTCCTCGACGCGCTGAGCCTCCGCTCCCACGAGGAACGCGAGCGCTCGGTCGGTGATCCTGCTCCGGCGGCCGGGTCGCCGGCCGCCGTCGAGCTCAGAACGGCAGCAGCGGGTCGATCCCGATCGCGAGGAAGAGCAGCGAGAGGTACACGATCGAGCCGTGGAACACGCGCATCGGCGAGACCTGCTCGTGCCGGATGGCGAGGTTGTACAGGCGGTGGGTCTCGTAGATGAACCAGACGCCCGTGACGAGCGCGACGCTCGAGTACAGCAGGCCCATGCCCGCGACGGGGATGAGCAGCAGCGAGCACGCGACGGTCGCCCACGCGTACAGGATGACCTGGAGTCCCACCTGCGCACGGCCCCGCACGACCGCCAGCATCGGCACGCCGGCCGCGGCGTAGTCGTCCTTGTACTTCATCGAGAGCGGCCAGTAGTGCGGCGGCGTCCAGAGGAAGATGATGAGGAACAGGATGAACGGCGTCCAGGTGAGGCTGCCGGTGACCGCCGCCCAGCCGATGAGCACGGGCATGCAGCCGGCGACGCCGCCCCACACGATGTTCTGCGACGTGCGGCGCTTGAGGATGAGGCTGTAGAAGACGACGTAGAGCAGGATGGCGCCGAGCGACAGGGCCGCGGCGAGCCAGTTGGTGAAGAGCCAGAGCCAGGCGATGGATGCCGCGCCGAGGGCGTACGCGAACACGAGCGCCTCGCGGTCGGTGAGCTCGCCGGTGACCAGGGGGCGACCCCGGGTGCGCTTCATGACGCGGTCGATGTCGCGGTCGATGTAGCAGTTGAACGCGCCCGCG
Source organism: uncultured Actinomycetota bacterium (assembly GCA_963802485.1). Lineage (GTDB taxonomy): Bacteria > Actinomycetota > Actinomycetes > Actinomycetales > Microbacteriaceae > Agromyces. Next base: position 326,702 of record CAWDJA010000025.1, on the reverse strand, counting down.
GAGCCTGCGCTCATGGCGCCGCCGATGAGCGTGGCGACGAGCAGCCAGAGGTTCGGCAGGCCGTTCTGCGCGAGGATCATCGTGGGTGCGGTGACCACGAGCAGCAGCTCGATGACCCGCGGCTTGGTGAGTGCGAGGTACGCCGCGGCCTTGCGTCGTACCGTCATCGCCGGTCGCGACTCGCGAGTGTGTACGGCTGCCTGCATCGTTCCTCTTCCGGGCGCGGGCACGTTTCGACCACTCCCCGCGCGACCCCTGACGATTCTAGGCCATGCCCGCGGCGGGATGCGGCGGAATACGCTTTCCGCCTCACATAGCGCGGATTGCCATGTGAGTCATCCCCCGTCACAGAGAACCCCCGAATCCATATACTGAGGATTGCGCGCCCGGCTTCGCGGGTTCGACCAAGCCGGCGTCACGCTCGACGTGTCCGGCCGAATCCGCCGCTGGGCGGAACCGCGCCGCAACGTCCCGGCGGGTCGGGGCCCCACGGTTCCCGACGCCGTCACGATCGGAAGGAACAGCACCTCGTGGCCAATCTGCAGTGGGAACCCATCGACGATCGCGCGGTCGACACGGCGCGCGTACTCGCGGCCGACGCCGTCGAGAAGGTCGGGAACGGGCACCCCGGCACCGCGATGAGCCTCGCGCCCGCCGCGTACCTCCTCTTCCAGAAGGTCATGCGCCGCGACCCGGCCGACCACGCCTGGCTCGGGCGCGACCGCTTCATCCTCTCCGCAGGCCACAGCTCGCTGACCCAGTACGTGCAGCTCTACCTCGCGGGCGACGGACTCGAGCTCGACGACCTGAAGGCGCTGCGCACGTGGGGCTCGAAGACCCCCGGCCACCCCGAGTACGGCCACACCGACGGCGTCGAGATCACCACCGGCCCGCTCGGGCAGGGCCTCTCGTCGGCCGTGGGCTTCGCCTACGCGTCGCGCTTCGAGCGCGGCCTGTTCGATCCGGATGCCGCGCCCGGCACGAGCCCGTTCGACCACTTCGTCTACGTGGTCGCCGGCGACGGCGACCTGCAGGAGGGCGTGACGAGCGAGGCCTCCTCCCTCGCCGGCCACCAGCAGCTCGGCAACCTCGTCGTGATCTACGACTCGAACCAGATCTCGATCGAGGACGACACCAACATCGCCTTCACCGAGGACGTCGCGAAGCGCTACGAGGCCTACGGCTGGCACGTGCAGACCGTCGACTGGAAGAAGACCGGCCAGTACGTCGAGGACGTCGCCGAGCTCCACCGCGCCATCGAGGCCGCCCAGGGCGAGACGTCCAAGCCCTCCATCATCGTCCTGAAGACGATCATCGGCTGGCCGAGCCCCGGCAAGCAGAACACCGGCAAGATCCACGGCTCCGCCCTCGGCGCCGCCGAGCTGGCCGCCACGAAGGAGGTGCTCGGCTTCGACCCCGAGCAGACCTTCGTCGTCGCGGAGGACGTGCTCGAGCACACCCGCGAGGCGCGCGAGCGCGGCGCCGTGCAGCACGCCGAGTGGCAGGTCGGGTTCGATGCCTGGGCCGAGGCCAACCCCGAGAGGAAGGCGCTGCTCGACCGGCTCGAGGCCGGCGAGCTCCCCGCGGACGTCGAGTCCGTGCTGCCGTCCTTCGAGGGCGGGACCGAGGTCTCCACCCGTGCGGCATCCGGCAAGGTCATCAACGCCCTCGCCGGCGTGCTCCCCGAGTTCTGGGGCGGTTCGGCCGACCTCGCCGAGTCGAACCTCACGACGATCAACGACGCCGCGTCGTTCATCCCCACCGAGTGGTCGACCCACGAGTTCGCGGGCAACCCCTACGGCCGCGTGCTGCACTTCGGCATCCGCGAGCACGCGATGGCCGCGATCGTGAACGGCATCGTGCTGCACGGCAAGACCCGCGCGTTCGGCGGCACGTTCCTCATCTTCAGCGACTACATGCGCCCCGCGGTGCGCCTCGCGGCGCTCATGAAGGTGCCGTCGATCTTCGTCTGGACGCACGACTCCGTCGCGCTCGGCGAAGACGGCCCGACGCACCAGCCCATCGAGCAGCTCGCGACCCTCCGCGCCATCCCCGGGTTCACGGTCGTGCGCCCGGCCGACGCCAACGAGGTGGCGGTCGCCTGGCACGAGATCCTCAAGCGCCACGACGGCCCCGTCGGGCATCGCGCTCACCCGCCAGAACATCCCCGTGTTCGAGCGCGGCGACGGCGAGGCATCCGGTGACACGCTCGCGGCGGCCGAGGGCCTCGCGAAGGGCGCCTACGTGCTGGCCGAGGCACCCTCGGGCACGCCCGAGGTCATCCTCATCGCCACCGGCTCCGAGGTGCAGCTCGCCGTGGCCGCACGCGAGCAGCTCGCGGCCGAGGGCATCCAGGCGCGCGTCGTCTCCGCCCCGAGCCTCGAGTGGTTCGAGCAGCAGGATGCCGCGTACCGCGAGTCCGTCCTCCCGGCCTCGGTGACCGCCCGCGTGTCCGTCGAAGCCGGCATCGCGCTCACCTGGCGCTCCTACGTCGGCGACCGCGGACGCAGCGTGTCGATCGAGCACTTCGGCGCGTCCGCCGACTACAAGACCCTGTTCCGCGAGTTCGGCATCACGACGGACGCCGTCGTCGCCGCCGCGAAGGAAACGCTCGCGTCGGCCTGACGCGCGCACGAAGGAGACACATCCCCATGAGCACCAACTCCCCCACCGCCGCGCTCTCCGAAGCCGGCGTGAGCATCTGGCTCGACGACCTGTCGCGTGAGCGCATCACCTCGGGCGGCCTCGAGCAGCTGATCGCCGAACGCAACGTCGTCGGCGTCACCACCAACCCGACGATCTTCGCCGGCGCTCTCGCCAAGGGCGAGGACTACCACACGCAGCTGCACGCACTGGCCCTGGCCGGAGCCGATGTCGACAAGGCGGTCTTCGAGACGACGACCGACGACGTGCGCAATGCGGCCGACATCTTCCGCCCCGTCTACGACGCGTCCGGCGGCTACGACGGCCGCGTGTCGATCGAGGTCGCCCCCGACCTCGCCAACGACACGGCGCGCACGATCGAGCAGGCCCACGCCCTGTGGGAGAAGGTCGACCGGCCGAACGTGATGATCAAGATCCCGGCGACCGTCGAGGGCCTCGACGCGATCACCGCGGTGATCGGCGCCGGCATCAGCGTCAACGTCACGCTCATCTTCAGCCTCGACCGGTACCGCCAGGTGATCGACGCCTACCTCGCCGGGCTCGAGCAGGCCAAGGGCGCGGGCATCGACCTCTCCACGATCCACTCGGTCGCGTCGTTCTTCGTGTCGCGCGTCGACACCGAGATCGACAAGCGGCTCACCGCGATCGGCACCGACGAGGCGCTCGCGCTGAAGAGCAAGGCCGGCGTCGCGAACGCCCGCCTCGCGTACGAGCTGTACGAGCAGGTGTTCGGCGGCGAGCGGGCCACGGCCCTCCTCGAGGCCGGCGCCAACCGCCAGCGTCCGCTGTGGGCGTCGACGGGCGTCAAGGACCCGGCGCTGCCCGACACCCTCTACGTCACCGAGCTCGTCGCCCAGGGCGTCGTCAACACGATGCCCGAGAAGACGCTCGAGGCGACCTTCGACCACGGCGAGATCGTCGGCGACACCGTCACCGGCGCCTACGCCGACGCCGGCGCCGTGCTCGACTCGCTGGCCCGCGTGGGCGTCGACTACGACGACGTGACCGCCGTGCTCGAGCGCGAGGGCGTCGAGAAGTTCATCGTGTCCTGGCACGAGCTGCTCGACACGGTCCGCACCGCGCTGGAGGCGGCACGATGAGCTTCCGCATCTCCGTCAGCGGCGCGGCCGCCGACGCGGTCCGCCGCACCGTCCCCGTCCTCGTCGCCGACCTCGTCGCCAGCGGCATCACCGCACAGGACGCCGAGCTCTGGGGCCCCGCAGCCGAGGACGAGGCGTCGAAGCGCCTCGGCTGGACCGAGGCCGTGGCCGTGTCCCGCCCGCTGGTGCCCGAGATCGAGGCCCTGCGCGAGCAGCTCGAGGCCGACGGCGTCACGCACATCGTGCTCGGCGGCATGGGCGGCTCCTCGCTCGCGCCCGAGGTCATCACGCGCACCGCGCGGGTCGAGCTCACCGTGCTCGACTCGACCGAGCCCGGCCAGGTGCGTGCCGCCCTCGCCGACCGGCTTGCCGAGTCCGCGCTCGTGATCTCGTCGAAGTCGGGCTCCACCGTCGAGACCGACAGCCAGCGCCGCGTCTACGAGCAGGCGTTCCGCGATGCCGGCATCGACCCGACGACCCGCATCATCGTCGTGACCGACCCCGGCTCGCCGCTCGACGAGTCGGCCCGCGCGGCCGGCTACCGGGTGTTCAACGCCGACCCGACCGTCGGCGGCCGCTACTCGGCGCTCACCGCGTTCGGGCTCGTCCCGTCGGGGCTCGCGGGCGCCGACATCGCCGAGATCCTCGACGAGGCCGAGACGATCGAGCTCTCGCTCGCCATCGACAGCCCCGAGAACCCCGGGCTCGTGCTCGGCGCCGCGATCGCGGCCACGGCACCGCTGCGCGACAAGCTCGCGATCGTCGCCGACGGCACGCACATCGTCGGATTCGCCGACTGGGCCGAGCAGCTCATCGCCGAGTCCACCGGCAAGGAGGGCACCGGCATCCTGCCCGTCGTGCTCGAGAAGGACGCACCCGAGCTCTCGGCCGATCTCGCCGACCTCCAGGTCGTGCGTCTCGTCGACGACGCCGGCGACCAGATCTTCAGCCACCACGACACCGGCGAGATCCGCGTGTCGGGCAGCCTCGGCGCGCAGCTGCTCGTCTGGGAGTACGCCACGGCCGTGGCCGGACGCCTGCTCGGCATCAACCCGTTCGACCAGCCCGACGTCGAGTCGGCGAAGATCGCCGCGCGCGGCCTGCTCGACGCCCGTCCCGAGCCGGCACCTGCGGCCTTCGTCGCCGACGGCATCGAGGTTCGCGGCACGCCCGACGTGATCGGCGCCTCGAGCGACCTCGTCTCGGCCATCGACGTGCTCCTCGAGGAGCTCCCCGCGAACGGGTACATCTCCGTGCAGGCCTACGTCGACCGCGTCGCCCACCCCGAGCTCGCGCGCCTCCGCGACCTGCTCGCGGCGCGTGCCGGCCGGCCCGTCACCTTCGGCTGGGGCCCGCGCTTCCTCCACTCGACCGGCCAGTTCCACAAGGGCGGACCGGCGGTCGGCGTCTTCCTGCAGATCACGGAGACGCCGGCGGAGGACCTCGCGATCCCCGACCGTCCGTTCACGTTCGGCGAGCTCATCGCCGCGCAGGCGTCCGGCGACGCGAGCGTGCTCGCCGACCACGGCCGGCCCGTGCTGACCCTCACGCTGACGGACCCCGCCGCGAACATCGCGACGCTGTTCGACGCCGTCGGCTGATCCGGAAGGGATCCGCATGGCTCCGGCAGAGATCTCCGCGCAGCGGAACCCGCTGCGCTCGCCCAAGGACTACCGCCTCAACCGGATCGCCGGCCCGTCGAGCCTCATCATCTTCGGCGTGACCGGCGACCTCTCGCGCAAGAAGCTCATGCCCGCGGTCTACGACCTCGCGAACCGGGGGCTGCTGCCGCCCGGCTTCGCGCTGGTCGGCTTCGCGCGGCGCGACTGGGACGACCAGGACTTCGAGAAGGTCGTCCACGACTCGGTGAAGCAGTACGCCCGCACCGAGTTCCGCGAGGACGTGTGGAAGCAGCTCGCGCGTGGCATCCGCTTCGTGCAGGGCGACTTCGACGACGACGCGGCATTCGACCGGCTGCACGCCGTCGTCGAGGAGCTCGACCGCGAGCGCGGCACGATGGGCAACCACGCGTTCTACCTGTCGATCCCGCCGAAGTCGTTCCCCCTGGTCGTCGCGCAGCTGAAGCGGTCGGGCCTCACCGAGCAGCACGACGACCAGTGGCGCCGCGTGGTGATCGAGAAGCCGTTCGGCTCCGACCTGCAGTCCGCCCGCGAGCTGAACGACGTCGTCGCGTCGGTGTTCCCGCCCGACTCGGTGTTCCGCATCGACCACTACCTGGGCAAGGAGACGGTCCAGAACATCCTGGCCCTGCGCTTCGCGAACCAGCTGTACGAGCCCATCTGGAACGCGAACTTCGTCGACCACGTGCAGATCACCATGGCCGAGGACATCGGCGTGGGCGGCCGCGCCGGCTACTACGACGGCATCGGCGCGGCACGGGACGTCATCCAGAACCACCTGCTCCAGCTCCTCGCGCTCACGGCGATGGAGGAGCCGATCTCGTTCGACGCCGCCGACCTGCGCGCCGAGAAGGAGAAGATCCTGGCGGCGGTGCGCCTCCCCGAGGATCTCGCCACGGGCACGGCCCGCGGCCAGTACTCGGGCGGCTGGCAGGGTGGCGAGAAGGTCGTCGGCTTCCTCGACGAGGACGGGATGAACCCCGAGTCGACGACCGAGACCTACGCGGCCATGAAGCTGCTGATCGGCACCCGGCGCTGGGCGGGCGTGCCGTTCTACCTGCGGGCCGGCAAGCGCCTGGGGCGCCGCGTCACCGAGATCGCCGTGGTCTTCAAGCGCGCCCCGCAGCAGGTGTTCGCCGACAGCCAGACGTCGCAGCTCGGCCAGAACGCGCTCGTGATCCGCGTGCAGCCCGACGAGGGCGTCACGATCCGCTTCGGCTCCAAGGTGCCCGGCGCGCGGCATGCAGGTGCGTGACGTCACCATGGACTTCGGCTACGGCCACGCGTTCACCGAGGCGAGCCCCGAGGCCTACGAGCGCCTCATCCTCGACGTGCTGCTCGGCGATCCCCCGCTGTTCCCGCGACAGGAGGAGGTCGAGCTCTCCTGGAAGATCCTCGACCCGATCGAGGAGTTCTGGACGACGCAGGGCCAGCCCGAGCAGTATCGCCCCGGAACCTGGGGTCCGAGCTCGGCCGACGAGCTCCTGCACCGCGACGGACGAAGCTGGAGACGCCCATGATCGTCGAACTGCCCGACACGACGACGAGCCAGGTCTCCAAGACGCTGGTGAAGATCCGCGAGGAGGGCGGCGTCGTCGCCCTCGGACGCGTGCTGACCCTGGTGATCGCCACGTCGCCCGGCGGCGAGGAGGAGGCGATCGAGGCCGCGAACGACGCGTCGCGCGAGCATCCGATGCGCGTCATCGTGGTCTCGAGCGACCCCGACGAGCTGCCCGACGCCGACGCCCGCCTCGACGCGGAGATCCGCGTCGGCGGCGACGCCGGCGCGAGCGAGGTCATCGTGCTGCGCGCCTGCGGCGACAGCGGCACGCGACGAGGAGAGCCTCGTCATGGGCCTGCTGCTCCCAGACGCCCCGGTCGTGACCTGGTGGCCCGGCGTCGCCCCGGTCGTGCCCGCCGAGTCCCCGCTCGGTCGCATCGCGCAGCGTCGCATCACGGATGCCTCGACGCAGCCCGACCCGCAGGATGCGCTGCACGGGTGCACGGCGAGCTACCGGCCCGGCGACGCGGACTTCGCGTGGACGCGGCTGACCCTCTGGCGGGCGCAGCTCGCCGCGGTGCTCGACCAGCCGCCGTACGCGCCCGTCACGGGAGTCCGGGTCACGGGAGCGATCGACTCGCCGTCGACCACGCTGCTCGCGGCGTGGCTGCACCTGCAGCTGGATGCCCCCACGACGTACGAGCTCACGCCGGTCGACGCCGGCTCGCACGGCATCCACGGCGTGCGCCTCGAGCGCGACGGCGGCGCCGTCGAGCTCATCCGCGACGTGCCGGGCGTCGCCACCCTGAGCCAGCCGGGCCAGCCGACCCACCACGTGGCACTCCCCCGCCGCAACCTCCGCGACTGCCTCGCCGACGAACTCCGCCGCCTCGACCCCGATGAGTTGTACGGTGAGGTGATCACGAGCGGCTTGTCGCTGCTCGGCGACGCGGAGGCCGAAGGAGTCCATGCATGACCAATGAGCGGCGGGTACTCGTCCACCCCGACAAGGCGTCACTGGCGAGTTCCGTCTCGGCGCGGTTCATCACGAAGATGCTCGACATCCTCGACGCGCAGGCGGTCGCACACGTCGTGCTGACCGGCGGGTCGATGGGCTCTGCGGTGCTCGAGGCCGTGGCGGCATCACCCGCGCGCACGTCGATCGACTGGTCGCGCGTGCACTTCTGGTGGGGTGACGAGCGCTGGGTGCCCCGACCGTCACGACGAGCGCAACGACGAGCAGGCGCGAATCGCCCTGCTCGACGACCTCGACGTGCCCGAGGGGAACGTGCACCCGTTCCCGACCTCGGAGTCCGGCATGAGCCTCGACGAAGCGGCCGACGCCTACGCGGCGGAGCTCTCCCAGCACGGCGTCGACGGGCTCGAGCACCCGATCTTCGACATCACCTTCCTCGGCGTCGGACCCGACGGCCACATCGCCTCGCTCTTCCCGCACCGGTCGGGCATCCAGGTCACCGACCGCACGGTCATCCCCGTGCGCAACTCGCCGAAGCCGCCGCCCGAGCGGCTCAGCCTCACGCGTCCGGTCATCAACTCATCGCAGCGGATCTGGTTCGTGCTGGCGGGTGCCGACAAGGCCTCGGCGCTCGGGCTCGCGCTGGCGGGCGCGAGCCGTGACGAGGTGCCGGTCGCCGGCATCAAGGGCCGACGCCGAACGGTCTTCTTCGTCGACGCGGATGCCGCGGCCGAGGTGCCCGAGTCGCTCATCGCCCGCGACTACTGATCGGCCGAGCCGCCCGCGCGAGCGGATGCCACGGCCGGCGATGCCGCCCGGACGAACGAGAGGGGCCAGCCTTCCGGCTGGCCCCTCTCGGCGTGTCTGGCGACGCGTCGCCTCAGTCCTGCGGTGCGATCTGACCGCGACGCGTACGGAGCTGGGTCAGTGCCTCCTCGAGGAGCGCGGCGGCCTCCTCGTCGGTGCGACGCTCCTTCACGTAGGCGAGGTGCGTCTTGTACGGCTCGAGCTTGGACACCGACGGCGGGTTGTCCTTGTCGCGGCCCGCGGGCAGGCCGGTCGACGGGCTGTCGATGATGTCGGGGATCTCCTCCTCGGGGAGGTTGGCCGCGAAGTACCGCACGGTCTCGTTGCCCTGGGCGTCCCAGTAGCTCACGGCGACGCGGTCGGCGTGGAATCCGCGGTCCTGCTCGCCCATCGGCCCGGCGCCGACGCGCGAGCCCCGAATGGCGCTGTTTCCTGAAGCCATGGTGTTCCCGTCAGATTCCGGCGTCGAACTTGGTGATGAGCCCGAGCACCACGATGCACGTGATCCAGACGAGCCCGAGGATGACCGTGATCCGGTTGAGGTTTCGCTCGGCCACTCCGGATGCGCCGAGGCTGGACGTGACGCCGCCGCCGAACATGTCGGACAGACCGCCGCCGCGGCCCTTGTGCAGCAGGATGAGCAGCGTCAGCAGGAGGCTCGTGAGACCGAGCAGCACCTGCAGGACGACCTGGAGAATCTCCACGGTGAACCTTTCCGGGCACGACGCAGGGTGTCAGTGCCGACAATCGAGTATAGCCGCACCTTCGGCGGTGCCTTGGGACCCTCGCTCAGGCGCCGACGTGCTTCTTGAACCGCACGATGCTCGAGAACTCGTCGATGTCGAGGCTCGCTCCGCCGACGAGCGCCCCGTCGACGTCGGGCTCGCGCAGGAACGACGCGATGTTGGCCGCCTTCACCGACCCGCCGTAGAGGATGCGCGTGGCGGCGGCGACCTCGTCGCCGAGCAGCTCGGCGATCAGGGTGCGGAGCGCTCCGCAGACCTGCTGCGCCTGCTCGGGCGTCGCCGCCTGGCCGGAGCCGATCGCCCAGACCGGCTCGTAGGCGACCACGAGGCCCTTCGACCCGTCGACGTCCTCGAGGGCGGTGCGCAGCTGCCGCACGGGGACCGCGCTCGGTCCGTGCGCCTCGAGGTCCTCCGCGGTCTCGCCGACGCAGATCACGGGCACGAGCCCGTGACGCTGCGCGGCGATGATCTTCGCGTTCACGTCGGAGTCCGTCTCGTGGTGCAGCGTGCGCCGCTCCGAGTGACCGATGATCACGTACGTGCAGTCGAGCTGCGCGAGGAACGCGCCGGAGATCTCGCCCGTGTACGCGCCCGAATCGTGCGCCGAGACATCCTGGGCACCGTACGCGAGCGGCAGCGAGTCCGCCGCGATGAGCGTCTGGACCGAGCGGAGGTCGGTGAACGGCGGGAACACCGCGACCTCGGCGTCGGCGAAGTCGTGCTTCGCGTCGGCCAGGGCCCACGCGAGCTTCTGCACGAACGCGATCGACTGCAGGTGGTCGAGGTTCATCTTCCAGTTGCCCGCGATGAACGGGGTGCGCTTCACTGCCATCCGAGGACCTCCAGTCCGGGGAGCTTCTTTCCTTCGAGGAACTCGAGGCTCGCGCCCCCGCCCGTCGAGATGTGTCCGAATGCCGCGTCGTCGAAGCCGAGCTGGCGCACGGCCGCGGCCGAGTCGCCGCCGCCGACGACGCTGAGCCCGTCGAGCTCGGTGAGCGCCTGGGCGACCGCACGGGTGCCGTCGGCGAACGGCGCGAGCTCGAACACGCCCATGGGGCCGTTCCAGAACACGGTCTTCGAGTCGCGGATCCGCTCGGCGAACGCGGCCGCGGTGTCGGGCCCGATGTCGAGGCCGAGTCCGGATGCCCCGAACGGCGTCTCCTCGATCGCGTCGGCCGCGGTCACCACGTGCTCGGCCTCGGCCGAGAACGAGGCCGCCACGACCACGTCGGTGGGCAGCACGATCGAGACGCCGCGCTCCTCCGCCTCGGCGAGGTAGCCCTGCACGGTCTCGATCTGGTCGGCCTCGAGCAGGCTCGATCCGACCTTGTGGCCCTGGGCCGCGAGGAACGTGAAGAGCATGCCGCCGCCGATGAGCAGCGTGTCGACCCGCGGGAGCAGGTGCGCGATGACGCCGAGCTTGTCGGAGACCTTCGAGCCGCCGAGCACCACCGTGTACGGCCGCTCGGGCGACTCGGTGAGCCGGTCGAGCACGTCGAGCTCCGACGCGATCAGGAGCCCCGCGGCGCTCGGCCGCAGCTGCTCGAGCTCGTAGACGCTCGCCTGCTTGCGGTGCACCACGCCGAACCCGTCGGAGACGACGGCGTCGGCGAACCCGGCGAGCTCGCCGGCGAACGCCGTGCGCTCGGCCTCGTTCTTCGAGGTCTCGCCCGGGTTGAAGCGCAGGTTCTCGAGCACGAGCACCTCGCCGTCGCCGAGCGCGGCGACCTTGGCCGCGGCATCCGCGCCGACCGTGTCGGTGGCGAAGGCGACCGGGGCGTCGATCAGCTCGTCGAGGCGCGCCGCCACGGGCGCGAGGCTGTACCTCGGGTCGGGCGCGCCCTCGGGGCGGCCCAGGTGCGAGACCACGATGACGCGGGCGCCCTGGCCGACGAGGGCCTCGAGGGTGGGGACCGATGCCCGCACGCGGCCGTCGTCCGTGATGACCTCGCCCTGGAGGGGGACATTGAGGTCACAACGGACGACGACGCGCTTGCCGGCGAGCGGACCGAGGGTTTCGATCGTTCGCAGGGTCACGATGGCTCGATTCAGAGGCGTTCGGCGACGTACTCGGTCAGGTCGACGAGGCGGTTCGAGTAGCCCCACTCGTTGTCGTACCAGCTCGAGAGCTTCACCTGGTCGCCGAGGACGCGGAGCAGTCCGGCGTCGAAGATCGACGAGTGCGGGTCGGAGACGATGTCGCTCGAGACGATCTCGTCTTCGGTGTACTTCAGGATGCCCTTCATCGGGCCCTCGGCGGCGGCCTTGTAGGCGGCCTTGACCTCGTCGACCGTGACCGGACGCGACGAGGTGACCGTGAGGTCGGTGATCGAGCCGGTGGGCACCGGGACGCGGAGGGCGAAGCCGTCGAGCTTGCCGACGAGCTCGGGGAGCACGAGGCCGATGGCCTTCGCGGCACCGGTGGAGGTCGGCACGATGTTGACGGCCGCGGCGCGGGCGCGACGCAGGTCCTTGTGGGGGCCGTCCTGCAGGTTCTGGTCGGCGGTGTACGCGTGCACCGTGGTCATCAGGCCGCGCTCGATGCCGAACGCGTCGTTGAAGACCTTCGCGAGCGGCGCGAGGCAGTTCGTCGTGCACGACGCGTTCGAGATGATGTGGTGGCGCTCGGGGTCGTAGTCCTGCTCGTTGACGCCCATGACGAAGGTCGCGTCCTCGTCGGTCGCGGGCGCCGAGATCAGCACCTTCTTGGCACCGGCGTCGATGTGCTTGCGCGCGTCGCCGGCCTTCGTGAAGAAGCCCGTCGACTCGATGACGATGTCGACGCCGAGCTCGCCCCACGGCAGGTTCGCCGGGTCGCGCTCGGCGAACGCCTTGATCGCCGTGCCGTTGACGATGATGTGGTCGTCGTCGTACTCGACGGTCGCGTCGAGGCGGCCCGTGATCGAGTCGTACTTCAGCAGGTGGGCGAGCGTCTTGTTGTCGGTGAGGTCGTTCACTGCGACGATCTCGAGGTCGGCGCCCTGGGCGAGAGCGGCGCGGAAGTAGTTGCGGCCGATGCGGCCGAAGCCGTTGATGCCGATCTTTACGGACACAGATGTCTCCTGAATTGACGTGCGCGAGTGCGCGATTCCAAGGTGAACTGATCGGAACGGCGGTGTCCCCGGACGGGTCCGGGGACACCATCCGCTATGACAGTAGCAGCAGCCCTGAGGTCTTCTCGCGTGCTGCCGTGAAGCGCTGCTGGACGTTGTCCCAGTTCGCGATGTTCCAGAACGCCTTCACGTAGTCGGCCCGCACGTTCTTGTAGTCGAGGTAGTACGCGTGCTCCCAGACGTCGAGCATCAGCAGCGGAACGATGCCCGCCGGGAGGTTGCCCTGCTGGTCGAAGAACTGCACGATGATGCGGTCGCTGGCCGATGGAATCCCAGGCGAGCACCGCCCATCCGGAGCCCTGCACGCCGAGGGCCGTGGCGGTGAAGTGGGCCTGGAACTTGTCGAACGAGCCGAAGTGGTCGTCGATCGCCGAGGCGAGCTCGCCGGTGGGCTTGTCGCCGCCGTCGGGCGACAGGTTCGTCCAGAAGATGGAGTGGTTGACGTGGCCGCCGAGGTTGAACGCGAGGTCCTTCTCGAGCTTGTTGACGTTGGCGAGGTTGCCCGAGTCGCGCGCCTCGGCGAGCTGCGCGAGGGCGGTGTTCGCTCCGGTCACGTACGCCTGGTGGTGCTTCGAGTGGTGCAGCTCCATGATCGTGCCGCTGATCGACGGTTCCAGCGCCGAGTAGTCATAGGCGAGATCCGGGAGGGTGTAGTCAGCCATTGCTTCTCCTTGTCAGATGCCGGGCGTGCCGGGCTCCTGCCCGGTGTTCCGCGGCTGCATGCACGAGTCTATGCCCGGTGCGCGGACGACCGATCGGGCTTGACGCCTCTGCGACGGCGCATGACGATGAGCGGATGCCGCGGCATCCGCTCGCCCCTGCGAGCCCGCCGAGCGGCCTCGGCGGGCGCTCAGACGTCGTCGAGGTCGGCGGGAAGGCTCGCCTCGGTGCCGGGGACGCCGAGCTCGATCGCGCGCTTGTCGGCCATCGCGAGCAGGCGACGGATGCGGCCCGCCACCGCGTCCTTCGTCATGGGCGGGTCGGCATGGTGGCCGAGCTCGTCGAGGCTCGCGTCGCGGTGCGCGAGCCGCAGCTCGCCCGCGTACTTGAGGTGGTCGGGGATGTCGTCGCCGAGGAGCTCCATGGCGCGTTCGACCCGTGCGCAGGCGGCCACCGCGGCCTGCGCCGAGCGCCGCAGGTTCGCGTCGTCGAAGTTCACGAGGCGGTTGGCGGTGGCGCGCACCTCCCGGCGCTGGCGGAGCTCCTCCCAGTTGCGCACCGTGTCGGTGGCCCCCATGAGCGCGAGCATCGAGCTGATCGCCTCGCCGTCGCGGATGACCACCCGGTGCACGCCGCGCACCTCGCGGGCCTTCGCCGAGATGCCGAGGCGGCCGGCCGCGCCGACGAGCGCCATCGCCGTCTCGTTGCCGGGGCAGGTGACCTCGAGCGCGGCCGAGCGGCCCGGATCGGTGAGGCTGCCGTGGGCGAGGAACGCGCCGCGCCACACCGCGGCGACGTCGTCGCGCGACCCGGTGGTGAGCTTGTTGGGCAGCCCGCGCACCGGACGGCGGCGGGCGTCGAGCAGGCCGGTCTGGCGTGCGAGGGTCTCGCCGCCGTCGAGCACGCGCACGAGGTACTGGTTCGACCGCCGGATGCCCGAGGGCGAGATCACCGACACGTCGGGTCGCACGCCGTAGAGCTCGCCGAGGTCGCGCGTCACCCGGCGTGCGATCGTGGGCGAGTCGAGCTCCGCCTCGATGGCGATGCGCCCCGAGATGATGTGCAGTCCGCCGGCGAAGCGCAGTACTGCGGCGAGCTCCGCCGCCCGCACGCTCGTCTTCGACACCTCGACCCGCGCGAGCTCCTCTTTCACGTCGGCGGTCAGTGCCACGTCATGTCCTCTCATTCGTCATGTCCGGCGACCGGTTCACTCACGGCCGCGATCGCGATGCTTCACGCTGACGGCCACGCCCGGGAACTGCCCGAGCCGGTCGGCGAGTTCGCGGACGATCGCGACCGAGCGGTGCTTGCCGCCGGTGCATCCGACCGCGATGGTCGCGTGTCGCTTGTTCTCACGTTGGTAGCCGGCCAGCACCGGCTCGAGCGCCGCCGCATAGGCGTCGATGAACTCCTGCGCCCCCGGCTGGCTGAGCACGTAGTCCGCGACCTCGGGGTCCTCGCCGTTGAGGTGCCGGAGCTCGGGGATCCAGAAGGGGTTCGGCAGGAATCGTGCGTCGGCCACGAGGTCGGCGTCGGCGGGGAGCCCGTACTTGAAGCCGAAGCTCAGCATCGTCACGTTGCAGTCCGGCCCGCCCGGCCTCCGCGAAGGTCTCGGTGATGAGCGTCGCGAGCTGGTGGATGTTCAGGTCGGAGGTGTCGACGACGATGTCGCTGGATTCGCGCAGCTCGGCGAGGCGCGTGCGCTCGGCGCCGATGCCGTCGAGCAGCGTGCCGTTGCCCTGCAGCGGGTGCGGGCGTCGCACGGACTCGAATCGGCGCACGAGCACCGCATCCGTGGCGTCGAGGAAGACGACGCGCACGTTCACGCCGGTGCGCAGCGCCTGGATGATGTCCTGGAGCTCGGAGAAGAAGTCGCGGCCGCGCACGTCGACGACCGCCGCGATGCGCGGCAGGGAGGCGCCCGCACGCTCGACGAGCTCGACGAGCGGTCGGAGCATCTGCGGCGGCAGGTTGTCGACGACGTACCAGCCCAGGTCTTCGAGGGCGTTGCCGACGGTGGAGCGGCCCGCACCCGACATGCCGGTGACGATGAGCATCTCCTGATGCTCGGCCTCAGCTGCCATCGTCTCGGGCCCCCTTCCGCGCATCGACACTCCAGCCTACCGGGGCGGCGACACGCCGTCGGCGCGAAGGTGCTCGTGCACGGTGGCCGCGAGCGTGGGACCGATCCCCTTGACCTCGGCGATGTCGGTCTCGCTCGCCCCCCGAAGCCGCTTCACGGAGCCGAAGTGCTTGAGCAGCTCCTTCACCCTGGCAGGGCCGAGCCCGGGGATCCCCGACAGCACGGAGCCGATGTCGCGCTTGCGTCGTTGCCGCTGATGCGTGATCGCGAACCGGTGCGCCTCGTCGCGGACCCGCTGGAAGAGGAACAGCGCGTCGCTGTTGCGCGGCAGGATCACGGGGAAGTCGGCGTCGGGCGTCCAGATCTCCTCGAGCCGCTTGGCGATGCCGCACAGGTAGATCCCCTCGACGCCGGACTCCTCGAGCGCGCGTGCGGCCGCTGCGACCTGCGGTTCGCCGCCGTCGACGACGAGGAGGTTCGGGCGATAGGCGAACTTCTTCCGACGCTCGGAGACCGCCGCGGCATCCGCTGATTCGCCGTCGCCGGCGGCAGCGCCCGCGCCCGGTCGGCCGTCTCGGCCGTCGTCGGCCTTCGTCGCCGCCTCGTCGCGTTCGGGCTTCGCGAGGTAGGCCAGCCGGCGGGTGAGCACCTGGTGGATCGAGTCGGTGTCGTCGGACGAGCTCGGGATCGTGAACCGGCGGTACTCGTCCTTGCGAGGCAGGCCGTCTTCGAAGACGACCATCGAGGCGACGATGTTGGTGCCGCTGAGGTGCGACACGTCGAAGCACTCGATGCGCAGCGGCGCGTCGGCCATGCCGAGCGCCTCCTGGATGTCCTCGAGCGCGCGCGAACGGGTCGTGAAGTCGGCACTGCGGCGGGTCTTGTAGAGCATGAGCGACTGCCGGGCGTTCTGCGTGGCCGTCGCGAGCAGTGCCGCCTTGTCGCCGCGGTGCGCGACGCGAAGCTGCACCTTGCGGGAGGCCAGCGTGCCGAGCCAGGTCTCGAGCGCCTCGGCGTCGTCGGGCAGCTCGGGCACCACGACCTCGCGGGCGGGCGTCAGCTCGTCGCCGTACGCGTTCTGCAGCACCGAGTCGACGAGGTCGCCGAGCGGCACGTCGAGCTCCTTGTCGACCGTCCACGAATGCACGCCGCGGACGCGCCCGCCGCGCACGATGAACAGGTGCACGGCGGCCGCGAGCTCGTCGTGGTCGATGCCGAAGACGTCGAGGTCCACCTTCGCGCCGAGCACGACGGCGCTCTTCTCGAAGAACGCCGTCGCGGCCTGCAGCTGGTCGCGCCGGCGCGCCGCGGTCTCGTAGTCCTGCACGGCCGCAGCGGACTGCATCTGCCGGGTGAGGTCGCCGAGGATCCGCTGGTCCTGGTTCTGCATGAAGGCGACGAAGCGGTCGACGTTGGCGCGGTGCTCCTCGATCGTGACCCGGCCGGAGCAGGGGCCGAAGCACTTGCCGATCTGGCCGGCGAAGCAGGGCCGACCGCTCGCCATCGCGCGCTTGTAGTCCGAGTCCTTGCAGGTGCGGATCGGGAAGAGCTTCATCAGCAGGTCGAGCGTCTCGTTCACCGCCCAGACCTTGGGGTACGGGCCGAAGTACCGGGCACCTGGGATGCCGCGCTTGCGTGAGATCATCGCGCGGGGCGCCTCGTCGCCGAGGGTGACCACGAGGTACGGGTAGGACTTGTCGTCCTTGAAGCGCACGTTGAACGGCGGATGGAGCTCGTTGATCCAGGTGATCTCGAGCTGCAGCGCCTCGACGTCGCTCTGGACGACGGTCCACTCCACGGATGCCGCGGTGGTCACCATTCGGCGCGTGCGCTCGTGCAGCGTGCGGAGCGGCGCGAAGTAGTTCGAGAGCCGTGCCCTGAGGTTCTTGGCCTTGCCCACGTACAGCACGCGCCGGTCGGCGTCGAGGAATCGGTACACGCCCGGGTCGGTGGGGATCTCCCCCGCCTTCGGGCGATACGGAACGGTGCCGCTCATCCTCGTCAGCTGGCGACGTCGGCGCGCTCGGATGCCGCGTCGAAGATCTCACGCAGGAAGTAGCCGGTGTGGCTCGTCGCCACGCGCGCGACCTGCTCGGGGGTGCCGGTCGCGACGACCTGCCCACCGCCCGAGCCGCCCTCGGGGCCGAGGTCGATGATCCAGTCGGCCGACTTGATGACGTCGAGGCTGTGCTCGATGACGATCACCGTGTTGCCCTTCTCGACGAGCTTGCCGAGCACCTTCAGGAGCTTGCGCACGTCTTCGAAGTGCAGGCCGGTCGTCGGCTCGTCGAGCACGTAGACGCTGCGGCCGTTCGACCGGCGCTGGAGCTCGGTCGCCAGCTTCACGCGCTGCGCCTCGCCGCCGGACAGGGTCGTGGCGCTCTGGCCGAGCTGCACGTAGCCGAGGCCGACGTCGACGAGGGTCTTGAGGTAGCGGTGGATGGCGGAGATCGGCTCGAAGAAGTCGGCCGCCTCGCTGATCGGCATCTCGAGCACCTCGGCGATGTTCTTGCCCTTGTAGTGCACCTGCAGCGTCTCGCGGTTGTAGCGCTTGCCGCCGCACACCTCGCACGCGACGTAGACGTCGGGCAGGAAGTTCATCTCGATCTTGATGGTGCCGTCGCCGGAGCACGCCTCGCAGCGGCCGCCCTTGACGTTGAAGCTGAAGCGGCCGGGCAGGTAGCCGCGCGCCTTCGCCTCGGTGGTCTCGGAGAACAGCGTGCGGATGCGATCGAACACGCCCGTGTAGGTGGCCGGGTTCGACCGCGGCGTGCGACCGATCGGCGCCTGGTCGACGTGCACGACCTTGTCGAGCTGGTCGATGCCGGTCACGCGACGGTGCCGGCCCGGGACCTTGCGGGCGCCGTTGAGCCGGTTCGCGAGCACGCGGTAGAGGATGTCGTTCACGAGGGACGACTTGCCGGAGCCGCTCACGCCGGTGACCGCGGTGAAGGTGCCCAGCGGGAAGTCGACGTCGATGCCGCGGAGGTTGTTGGCCTCTGCGCCCTGCACGGAGATCATGCGCTCGGGATCGATCGGCCTGCGTCGCGCCGGGGTCGGGATCTCCTTGCGCCCCGACAGGTAGTCGCCCGTCAGCGACCGGGTGTTCTTGATGAGGTCGGCGTAGCTGCCCGAGTGCACGACCGTGCCGCCGTTGACGCCGGCGCCGGGGCCGATGTCGACGATCCAGTCGGCGGTGCGGATGGTGTCCTCGTCGTGCTCGACGACGATGAGCGTGTTGCCGAGGTCGCGGAGGGCGATCAGGGTGTCGATGAGGCGACGGTTGTCGCGCTGGTGCAGGCCGATGCTCGGCTCGTCGAGCACGTAGAGCACGCCCGTGAGCCCGGAGCCGATCTGCGTGGCGAGTCGGATGCGCTGCGCCTCGCCGCCCGACAGCGTGCCCGCGGCACGGGCGAGGTCGAGGTAGCTCAGGCCGACGCGGATCAGGAAGTCGAGGCGGACCTTGATCTCGCGCAGCACCTGGGCCCCGATCGCCTGCTCGCGATCGGTGAGCTGGAGCCGGTCCATGAACGACCTGGCATCCGTGAGGCTCAGCAGGCCGACATCGGCGATGCTGTGGTTGTGGATGAGCACCGAGAGGACCTCGGGCTTCAGTCGCTTGCCGTCGCAGACGGGACAGGGCACCTCGCGGAGGTACTCCGACCAGCGCGCCCGCTGCACGTCGGTCTCGGCCTGCAGGTACTGGCGCTCGATGTACGGCACGACCCCCTCGAAGCCGGACGTGTAGCTCATCTCGCGGCCGTAGCGGTTGCGCCACCGCACCTTGACCTCGAAGTTGTCGCCCCTGAGTATCGCGTGGCGCGCTTCGAGGTCGAGCTCCTCCCACGGGGTGTCGAGCGAGAATCCGAGGTCGCGGGCGAGCCCGTCGAGCAGCTTCTCGTAGTAGTTGTAGAGGCTCTTTCCCTGCGAGGTCCACGGCAGGATGACGCCCTCGGCGATGCTGAGCGAGGGGTCGCCGAGCAGCAGCGCCTCGTCGACCGACATGCGCGTGCCGAGTCCGGAGCACTCGGGGCAGGCGCCGAACGGCGCGTTGAACGAGAACGTGCGCGGTTCGATCTCGGTGAGCTGGATCGGGTGCTGGTTGGGGCACGAGAGCTTCTCGGAGAAGGTCGCCCACGCGCCCGGCCCCGAGTCGTCGACGTAGTTGACCTGCACGAGCCCGTCGGTGAGGCGCAGCGCCGTCTCGAGCGAGTCGGTGAGGCGGCCGAGCATGTCGGGCCCCGCCACGAGCCGGTCGACCACGACCGAGATGTCGTGCTTCACCTGCTTCTTGAGGATCGGGGGCTCGTCGAGGCGGATCACCTCGCCGTCGACCACGGCGCGCGAGTACCCGCCTGCTGCGAGTTCGCGGAAGAGGTCGACGAACTCCCCCTTCTTCTTCGAGACGACGGGGCTCAGCACCTGGTAGCGCGTGCCCTCGGGCAGCTCCATGAGCTGGTCGGCGATCTGCTGCACCGTCTGGCGTTGGATCCGCTCACCGCAGATCGGGCAGTGCGGGATGCCGATGCGCGCCCAGAGCAGTCGCATGTAGTCGTAGATCTCGGTGATCGTGCCGACCGTGGAGCGCGGGTTGCGGTTCGTGGACTTCTGGTCGATCGAGACCGCGGGGCTCAGGCCCTCGATGAAGTCGACGTCGGGTCGATCGACCTGTCCGAGGAACTGGCGCGCGTACGCCGACAGCGACTCGACGTACCGACGCTGCCCCTCGGCGAAGATCGTGTCGAACGCGAGCGACGACTTGCCCGAGCCCGAGAGGCCCGTGAACACCACCATGGCATCGCGCGGGATCTCGACGTCGATGTTGTGCAGGTTGTGCACGCGGGCACCGCGGACACTCAGGCGCGAGTGGGCATCGAGACGTGAGACTGGCACCTTACGAGTCTAGAGAGGGCCACCGACACCGGGTCGGGCCTGGCGCGTGCTCTCAGCGAACATACGTTCGATTCGACGTCGGGATGCCCGTGTTCTCGCGGCTGACGGCGCCTCGCCGTCGTGTGATCTCAGCCGAGATGCCCGGCTTTCTCCATCTGCCGCAGTTCGCGCTTCAACTCGGAGACCTCGTCGCGCAGTCGCGCTGCGAGCTCGAACTTGAGCTCGCCCGCCGCCTCGAGCATCTGCTCGTTGAGGTCGCGGATGAGCTCCTCGAGGTCGTTCGCGCCCGCCGCGGCGATGCCCTCGCGACGCAGGTTCGGCACCGGCGCCTTCTTGCGCGCATCGCGACCGGCGAGGAGCGCGGCGGTGTCGGCCTCCTCTCGCGCCAGCACCTCGGTGATGTCGGCGATCCGCTTGCGGAGCGGCTGCGGGTCGATGCCGTTGTCGCGGTTGTACTCGAGCTGCCGGTCGCGGCGGCGCGTGGTCTCGTCGATCGCGGACTTCATCGAGTCGGTGAGCACGTCGGCGTACATGTGGACCTCGCCCGAGACGTTGCGCGCCGCGCGGCCGATGGTCTGGATGAGGGACGTGGACGACCGGAGGAAGCCCTCCTTGTCGGCGTCGAGGATGGCGACGAGCGACACCTCGGGGAGGTCGAGCCCCTCGCGCAGGAGGTTGATGCCGACCAGCACGTCGTAGACGCCGGCACGGAGTTCGGTGAGCAGTTCGACCCGGCGGAGCGTGTCGACGTCGGAGTGGAGGTAGCGCACGCGCACCCCGGCCTCGGTGAGGAAGTCGGTGAGCTCCTCGGCCATGCGCTTGGTGAGCGTGGTGACGAGCACGCGCTCGTCGCGCTCGGCCCGTACCCGGATCTCCTCGAGCAGGTCGTCGATCTGCCCCTTGGACGGCTTCACCACGATCTGGGGGTCGACCAGGCCGGTCGGGCGGATGATCTGCTCGACCACGCCGTCGGCGATGCCCATCTCGTAGCGGCCGGGCGTCGCGGACAGGTAGACGGTCTGGCCCACCCGGTCCTTGAACTCGTCCCACTTGAGCGGTCGGTTGTCGAGCGCGCTCGGCAGGCGGAAGCCGTGCTCGACGAGCGTGCGCTTGCGCGACGAGTCGCCTTCGAACATCGACCCGATCTGCGGCACCGTGACGTGCGACTCGTCGATCACGACGAGGAAGTCGTCGGCGAAGTAGTCGAGCAGGCAGTGCGGCGCCTCCCCCGGCGCCCGGCCGTCGATGTGACGCGAGTAGTTCTCGATGCCGGAGCAGAACCCGATCTGCTCCATCATCTCGAGGTCGAACGTGGTGCGCATGCGGAGCCGCTGCGCCTCGAGCAGCTTGCCCTCGCGCTCGAGCTCGGCGAGCCGCTCCTCGAGCTCGATGCGGATGGTGCCGATCGCCCGCTGCATCACGTCGGTGCTCGCGACGTAGTGCGAGCCGGGGAAGATGGGGACCGCGTCGAGCTTGGCCACCACCTGGCCGGTGAGCGGATGGAGGTGGTAGAGCGCCTCGATCTCATCGCCGAACATCTCGATGCGGATCGCCAGCTCTTCATAGATCGGGATGATCTCGATCGTGTCGCCGCGCACCCGGAACGTGCCGCGCGAGAAGTCGACGTCGTTGCGCTGGTACTGCATCGACACGAACTTGCGGATGAGCCAGTCGCGATCGACGCGCTGC
This sequence comes from uncultured Actinomycetota bacterium, assembly GCA_963802485.1. Taxonomy (GTDB): domain Bacteria; phylum Actinomycetota; class Actinomycetes; order Actinomycetales; family Microbacteriaceae; genus Agromyces. Next base: position 304,830 of record CAWDJA010000025.1, on the reverse strand, counting down.
CCCACCTGCAGCGGCATCATCGCGCCGAGGTACTCCTCGGGCGTGCCGAGGCCGTAGATGCACGAGACGCTCGACACGACGATGACGTCGCGTCGACTCAGGAGCGAGTTCGTCGTGGAGTGCCTCAGGCGTTCGACCTCGGCGTTGATCGACGAGTCCTTCTCGATGAAGGTGTCGGTCTGCGGCACGTAGGCCTCGGGCTGGTAGTAGTCGTAGTACGAGACGAAGTACTCGACCGCGTTGTTCGGCATGAGCTCGCGGAACTCGGTGGCGAGCTGTGCGGCCAGGGTCTTGTTGTGCGCGAGCACGAGCGTGGGCCGTTGCACCTGCTCGATGAGCCACGCCGTGGTCGCCGACTTGCCGGTGCCGGTGGCGCCGAGGAGCACGACGTCGGTCTCTCCGGCGTTGATCCGGCCGGCCAGCTCCGCGATCGCGGCGGGCTGGTCGCCGCTCGGCCGGTACTCGCTCACGACCTCGAACGGACGGACGGTTCGCGTGGCCTGCATGCGTTCCAGTCTAGGTTCGCCCGCCGACACTCCGGCCGGTGAAGGCCGCACCCGGCGACGAGCGAGCCTAGGCCCGGGCGCGCTCCTGCTTGATGCGGTGCCAGAGGGCGTCGACCTGGCTCATGGTGTGGGCCATCGATCCGTCGGTGTCGATCACGACATCGGCGACGGCCACCCGCTCCGTGTTGTCGACCTGTGCGTCGACGCGCGCCTGCGCCTGGTTCGGGTCGAGCCCGCGCTCCTCGACGAGGCGCTTGACCTGGGTGCGCTTGGGCGCGCTCGTCACCACGATGAGGTCGAACGGATGATCCACCGCGGCCTCGACGAGGAGCGGGACGTCGTAGACGACGACCGCGTCGGGGTCCTCGCCCTCGATCTTCGCCAGGAGCCTCGACGTCAGCTCACGGACGGCGGGATGCACGATGGCGTTGAGCCGCTCCCGTGCGGCGTCGTCGTGGAAGACGATCTCGGCGAGCTTCTGGCGGTCGAGCGTGCCGTCGTGCTTGAGGATCTCCTGCCCGAACTCGTCGACGATCGCGGCGAGGGCGGGCTTGCCGGGCTGGACGACTCGCCGGGCGAGCTCGTCGGCGTCGATGTGCACCGCTCCGTGCTCGACCAGCCGACGCGCGACCGTGGACTTTCCTGAGGCGATTCCGCCCGTGAGACCGATCAGATACACGTTGACCACTCTATCCGTGCGACACTCGACGCGACGTCGTGGGAGGTGCGCGTGCTCGAGGTGCTGACCGGGACCGGCCTCGCGTTGGCGGCCGGACTCAACGCCTGGATCCCGTTGGTGGTGCTCGGCGCGCTCGACCGGTTCACCGGCCTCGTCGAACTGCCGCCGGCCTGGGCCTGGCTCTCGAACGAGTGGGTCCTCCTCATCCTCGTCGTGCTGCTCGTGCTCGAGTTCATCGCCGACAAGATCCCCGGATTCGACTCGGTGAACGACCTCGTGCAGACCGTCGTGCGCCCGACCGCGGGCGGGCTCGCGTTCAGTTCGGGCATCGACGCCACCACGGTGGCGGTGACCGACCCCGAGGCGTTCTTCTCGTCGCAGCAGTGGATCCCGATCGCGATCGGCGTCGTGCTCGCGCTCGGCGTGCACCTCGCCAAGGCGACCGCACGCCCGGTCGTGAATGCGGCGACCGGGGGCGTCGGCGCGCCGGTCGCGAGCACGGCGGAGGACCTCGGCAGCTTCGGACTGGCGTTCGCCGCCCTCCTCGCGCCCGTCCTGGTGCTCGTCGGGATCGTGGTGCTCGCCGTGCTCGTCATCGTGCTCGTGCGGCGGCAGCGTCGTGCCGAAACGCGCTCGCGCGGGGCATCCGTCGGCCGCACCGTGACGGGATGCGCGGAGACGCCGGAAGGCCGGCCCCCGAGGGGACCGGCCTTCCGTATCGCGGATCGCGACTAGTTGTTGCTCGAGAGCTTCTCGCGCAGCGCCGCGAGCGACGCGTCGTCGGCGAGGGTGCCCGCGCCGGCCGAGTCGCTCGAGAACGATGCGGCACCCGAGGTGAACGAGTCGTCGGCGGCAGCAGCAGCGTTCGCCTGGGCGACCTGCTTCTTGTGCGCCTCCCAACGAGCCTGGGCGGCAGCGTAGTCCTGCTCCCACTTCTCGCGCTGGGCCTCGAAGCCCTCGCGCCACTCGTTGGTCTCGGGGTCGAAGCCCTCGGGGTACTTGTAGTTGCCCTGCTCGTCGTACTCGGTGAGCATGCCGTAGAGCGCCGGGTCGAACTCGGTGCCCTCGGGGTCGACGCCCTCGTTCGCCTGCTTCAGCGAGAGCGAGATGCGGCGACGCTCGAGGTCGATGTCGATGACCTTGACGAAGACCTCTTCGCCGACCGACACGACCTGCTCGGCGAGCTCGACGTGCTTGCCCGACAGCTCCGAGATGTGCACGAGGCCCTCGATGCCGTCGGCCACGCGGACGAACGCACCGAACGGCACGAGCTTCGTGACCTTGCCCGGTGCGACCTGGCCGATCGCGTGGGTGCGGGCGAAGACCTGCCACGGGTCCTCCTGCGTCGCCTTGAGCGACAGGGAGACGCGCTCGCGGTCGAGCTCGACGGAGAGCACCTCGACGGTGACCTCCTGGCCGACCTCGACGACCTCGCTGGCGTGCTCGATGTGCTTCCACGAGAGCTCGGAGACGTGGACGAGACCGTCGACGCCGCCGAGGTCGACGAACGCACCGAAGTTGACGATCGACGAGATGACGCCCTTGCGGATCTGGCCCGGGTGGAGGTTCGCGAGGAACGTGGAACGCGACTCGGACTGCGTCTGCTCGAGGAGCGCGCGGCGCGAGAGCACCACGTTGTTGCGGTTCTTGTCGAGCTCGAGGATCTTCGCCTCGATCTCCTGGCCGAGGTACGGCGTGAGGTCGCGGACGCGGCGGAGCTCGATGAGCGAGGCCGGGAGGAAGCCGCGGAGGCCGATGTCGACGATCAGGCCGCCCTTGACGACCTCGATGACCGAACCGGTCACGACGCCATCGGCTTCCTTGATCTTCTCGACGTCGCCCCATGCGCGCTCGTACTGCGCACGCTTCTTCGACAGGATGAGGCGACCTTCCTTGTCCTCCTTCTGGAGAACGAGGGCCTCGACGGTGTCGCCGACGCCGACGACCTCGCTCGGGTCGACGTCGTGCTTGATGGAAAGCTCGCGGGAGGGGATCACACCCTCGGTCTTGTAACCGACGTCGAGGAGGACCTCGTCGCGGTCGATCTTCACGACGGTGCCCTCGATCAGGTCGCCGTCGTTGAAGAACTTCAGGGTCTTCTCGACCGCGGCGAGGAAATCGTCAGCAGATCCGATGTCGTTGATTGCGACCTGCTTGGGCGCCTTGGTCGTTGCGGTTGTCATGTAGTGAATGCTCCGTAAAGGACAAAATCGAGCCCGTCGCGAGGTTGAGCGTTGTTGGTTTCCGCGACGGGCATGCGGACATGGATGTCACACGAGTGACGCTCCATCCTAGCCGAACGCGCTCCCCCGGGGGCAACCGGGCCTCGGCGCCCCGGGAATCCGCCCGGCCGGCAGGCGCTCACGCCAGCAGCGCCCCGCGCAGGGTGTCGAGGCCGACGCCGCCGAGGTCGAGCGCACGCCGGTGGAACTCGCGGATGTCGAACGAGCCGCCCTCGCGGCGGGCGACCTCGTCGCGCAGCTGCTCCCAGATGCGCTGGCCGACCTTGTACGACGGCGCCTGCCCGGGCCAGCCGAGGTACCGGTTCACCTCGAAGCGCACGAATCCCTCGTTCATGTTCACGTTCTGCGCCAGGAACTCGAACGCGTACTCCCCCGTCCACGGGCCGTCGCCGTCGGGTCGCTGCTTGCCGAGGTGCACGCCGATGTCGAGCACCACGCGGGCCGCGCGCATCCGCTGGCCGTCGAGCATGCCGAGCCGGTCGGCGGGATCGTCGAGGTAGCCGAGGCCCTCCATGAGCCGCTCGGCATACAGCGCCCAGCCCTCGGCGTGCCCCGACGTGCCCGCGAGCTGCCGACGCCACGTGTTGAGCTTGCCGCGGTTGACGACGGCCTGGCCGATCTGCAGGTGATGGCCCGGGACGCCCTCGTGGTAGACGGTGGTGAGCTCGCGCCAGGTGTCGAACTCCGTGACGCCCTCGGGCACCGACCACCACATGCGGCCGGGCCGGGTGAAGTCGTCGCTCGGGCCGGTGTAGTAGATGCCGCCCTCCTGCGTGGGCGCGATCAGGCACTCCAGCGTGCGGATCTCGGCGGGGATGTCGAACTGCGTCGCACCGAGCTCGGCCACCGCCCGGTCGCTGGTCTCCTGCATCCAGCGCTTCAGTGCGTCCGTGCCGTGCAGCTTGCGGCTCGGGTCGTCGTCGAGGAACGCGATCGCCTCGGCCACGGATGCCCCGGGCAGGATCTCGCGTGCGATGGACTCCTGCTCGGCGACCATGCGGGCGAGCTCCTCGATGCCCCACTCGTAGGTCTCGTCGAGGTCGATGACGGCGCCGAGGAAGTGCCGCGACCGCAGCGCGTAGACGTCTCGGCCGACCCCGTCGCGCTCGCCCGCGACCGCCTGGAGCTCGCCCTCGAGGAACGTCGGCGAGCGTGCCGTAGGCGGATGCCGCGCCGGCGGCCGCGCGCTCGAGCTCGCGGCGCAGCGGCTCGGCCAGCTCGTCGTCGCCGGCCTTCGCCTGCTCGGCGAACGTGCCGAAGAAGCCGTCGGGCTTCGCGATCCGGTGCGCCTGCGCAGCGACCTCGCGCACCTGCCGCACCGCGGGCACGACGCCCTCGGCGGCACCGGCGCGGAGGGTGGCGATGTACCCGTCGATGGCGCGCGGCACGTCGCCGAGCCTCGTGGCGATGCGCTCCCAGTCGTCGCGCGAGTCGGTGGGCATGAGGTCGAACACCTCGCGGATCTCCTGGGCGGGGCTCGCGATGACGTTGAGGTCGCGGAGGTGGAGTCGCGCCTCGTCGCCCTCGAGTTCGAGCGCGAGCTCGCTGCCGAGGTCGGCGACGGTGATCCGGTCGATGTCGTCGGCCGGCTCGGCCGCGCGCAGCGCCTGCAGCGTGGACCGGACCGCCTCGACCGAGCGCTCGTGCCCCTCGGGCGAGTAGTCGGCCAGCCGGTCGTCGGCGGAGGGGCGCCCGATGTAGGTGCCGACGGCCGGATTCAGCTCGACGAGGGTGTCGACCCAGCCCTCGGCGATGCGGTCGACGTCGGACGGGGTGCGCTCACTCGATGCCATGCTGCGAGCCTATGACACCCCGCCGACGGCGCTCGAGACAGCCGACGCCGCACGCGCCACGCGGTGGATGCCGCGTGGCGCACGCGTCGCTCAGTGCGCTGCGTCGTCCCAGTTCGCGCCGCGGCCGATCTGCACGTCGAGCGGCACCTGGAGGTCGGCGGCGTGCGCCATGCCCTCGCGGACCACCCCTTCGAGCACGTCGGACTCCCCCGGCGCGACCTCGAACACGAGCTCGTCGTGCACCTGCATGAGCATCCGGCTGCCGAGCCCTCGAGCGGCGATGTCGGCTTCGACGCGCGCCATCGCGATCTTGATGATGTCGGCCGCCGAGCCCTGGATCGGCGAGTTCAGCGCGGCCCGCTCGGCGTTCTCGCGGAGCACGCGATTCGGGCTCGCGAGGTCGGGGAACGGGCGACGGCGACCGAAGATCGTCTCGGTGTAGCCGTCGATCTTCGCCTGCTCGACGACGCCGCGCAGGTAGTCGCGCACCGCACCGAAGCGCTCGAAGTACTCCTTCATGAGCTGCGTCGCCTCGGCCCGGTCGATGCGCAGCTGCTTGGACAGGCCGAAGGCGCTGAGCCCGTAGGCGAGGCCGTACGACATCGCCTTCACCTTGGTGCGCATGAGCGGGGTCACGTCGACCGGGTCGACCGAGAACACGCGCGCCCCGACGAAGCGGTGCAGGTCCTCGCCGGCGTTGAACGCCTCGATGAGCCCCGGATCCCCTGAGAGGTGGGCCATGATGCGCATCTCGATCTGCGAGTAGTCGGCGGTGAGCAGCTCGGCGTACTCGGGTCCGTGCCGGAAGGCCTCGCGGATGCGCCGCCCCTCGGCCGTGCGGATCGGGATGTTCTGCAGGTTCGGGTCGTTCGACGACATCCGGCCGGTGGCGGCCCCGATCTGGCCGTAGGTGGTGTGGATGCGGCCGTCGGCGTCGATCGCCTTGTCGAGCGACTCGACGATCTGTCGCAGCTTCGTGGCGTCGCGGTGCTCGAGGAGGTAGCCGAGGAACGGGTGCGGGTTCGAGTCCTGCAGGTCGGCGAGGGCGCTCGCGTCGGTGGTGTAGCCGGTCTTCGTCGCGCGCGTCTTCGGCATGCCGAGCTGGTCGAAGAGCACCTCCTGGAGCTGCTTCGGGGACCCGAGGTTCACCTCCCGTCCGATCTCGGCGAACGCCGACTGGGCCAGCGCCGCCGCCCGCTCGCCGAGCTCCGACGAGAGCGCGGCGAGCTCGGCGTGGTCGACGGTGACGCCGCGCAGCTCCATGGCGGCGAGCACCGGCACGAGGGGCATCTCCACCTCGGCGAGCAGGCGGCGCGAGCTCTCGGACAGCGAGCGCAGCACGACGGGGGCGAGTCGCAGCGTGTACCACGCGTACTCCGGCGCCCCGGCGTCCATGCCCTCCTCGGGGACGAGGAGTGCGGGATCGGACTGCGGCACCGTCTCGCCGAGGTAGAAGGCGACGAGATCGGCGAGCGACTTCTCCTGCAGGATCGGACGCACCATCCAGCCGGCCACGAGGGTGTCGAGCACGAGCCCGTCGAACGCGAGCCCCGACCGGGTGAGCGCCTTCAGCTGCCGCTTGGCATCGGTCATGATCTTGGGCGCCTCGCTCGCGAGCCACGCCTCGAACGGGGCGTACTCGGCGCGGTCGGGCTGCCAGGCCAGGCGCAGCGACTCGTCGGAGGTCGCGATGCCGGCGCCGATGACCCGCCCGTCGACCACGTCGAGGCTCAGGCCGAGGCCGGCCGGCTCGGCGGCGACGGCGCGTTCCAGCCAGGTCGCGAGCTCCTCGTCGAGGAGCATGCGCGAGGTCGGCGGGGCGGGCGCTTCGGCGACCTCGGTCGCTACGGCGGCGGCCACCGGCGCGGGGGCCGCGCCGCCGTTGCCGTTCGCCTCGCCGGTGACGAGCTTCGTCACGCGCTCCATGAGGGTGCGGAACTCGAGGCGCTCGAAGATCGGGCGCACGGACTCGAGGTCGATCGGCTTGGCGACGAGCTCGCCGAGCTCCACGTCGAGCTCGACGTCGCGCACGAGCCGGTTCAGCTTGCGGTTGCGGACCGCGTTCTCGCGCCCGTCGCGCAGGTTCTGCCCGACGACGCCCTTGATCTCGTCGGCGTGCGCGAGGATGCCGTCGAGGTCGCCGTAGAGGCCGAGCCACTTGACGGCGGTCTTCTCGCCGACCTTCGGGATGCCGGGGAGGTTGTCGCTCGTCTCGCCGACGAGCGCGGCGACGTCGGGGTACTGCTCGGGGCGGATGCCGTAGCGCTCGACGACCGCGTCGGTGTCGTAGCGCTTGAGCTGCGAGACGCCCTGGGTGTTGGGGTACAGCAGGGTCACGTCGTCGTCGACGAGCTGGATGGTGTCGCGGTCGCCCGAGACGAGCAGCACCCGGTAGCCCTCGGCCGTGCCGCGGGTGGCGAGGGTCGCCAGGATGTCGTCGGCCTCGAAGTCCTCCTTCTCGAGGGTGCGCACGCCCATGGCCTTCAGGGCGTCCTGCAGCAGCGGCACCTGCCCCCTGAACTCGGGCGGCGTCTCGCCGCGGTTGCCCTTGTACTCGGCGTACTCGCGCGTGCGGAACGACTGCCGCGAGATGTCGAACGCCACCGCGAGGTGCGTGGGCTTCTCGTTCTGGAGCAGGAGCAGCAGCATCGACAGGAACCCGTGGATGGCGTTCGTGTGCTGCCCGTCGCGTGTCGAGAAGCTGTCGACGGGGAGGGCGTAGAAGGCACGGAAGGCCAGCGAATGGCCGTCGATCACGAGGAGGGTGGGCTTATCTGGGTCCGACACCCCCCAAGACTACAAGCGGCCGACGACACCGATCGGACGTCGCCCGTCGCCCGGGTTCGCGGTCGCCGCAGAGACGACGGATGCCGCGACGAACTCGTCGTCGCGGCATCCGGAAGCGGAACGGGCGTGCGCTACTTCTTGGGCGCCAGCTGCTCGATGATCGCCTGCGAGACGTCCTTCATGGTGAGGCGGCGGTCCATCGACGCCTTCTGGATCCAGCGGAACGCCTCGGGCTCGGTCAGGCCCATCTTCTCGTTGAGGAGGCCCTTCGCACGGTCGACCAGCTTGCGGGTCTCGAAGCGCTCGACGAGGTCGCCGACCTCGGCTTCGAGGGCGATGATCTGGGCGTGACGCGCCAGCGCGATCTCGATCGCCGGCAGGAGGTCGTTGGGCGTGAACGGCTTCACGACGTAGGCCAGGGCGCCCGCCTCGCTCGCGCGCTCGACGAGCTCCTTCTGGCTGAAGGCGGTGAGGAGCACGACCGGGGCGATGTGGCCCTTCGAGAGCCGCTCCGCGGCCGAGATGCCGTCGAGCTGGGGCATCTTCACGTCCATGATGACGAGGTCGGGGCGCAGCTCGGTCGCCAGGGCGACCGCCGTCTCGCCGTCGCCGGCCTCTCCGACGACCTCGTAGCCGTTGTCGCGCAGGATCTCGACGATGTCCAGGCGGATGAGCGACTCATCCTCCGCCACGACGACACGGCGCGGCGCCGGCTGGGTCTGTTCGCTGTCTGTCACGCAGGAAAGCCTACGGTATTCTGGGCGGGGCCCCTGGCCGGTGTGGCGGAATGGCAGACGCGGAGCACTCAAAATGCTTTGCCCGAGAGGGCGTGTGGGTTCGACCCCCACCACCGGCACCACTCCGTGCCGCCATCGCGACCCGATCCGTGGTCACGCCTCCTTCGCGGGCGGATGATGCACGCCCCGGTGGATCTCGTAGACGCGCGCGTGGCCCGGCGAGTCGGGGTCGTCGACGATCGGCTGGTCCGCCATGAACAGCCGGATGAGGTGGGCCAGCTCGCCCGGGGTGGCTGAAGTTGATGGCGTGCGCCGCGCCCTCGATCTTCACGATCAGCACGTGGCTGTCGGTCTGGCTCGCCACCTCCTGCACGCGCTCGGCTCCCGGCATCAGCGGATCGCGGTCGCCGAGCACCGCGAGGGTCGGGATGTTCATCGCGAGCAGGCGCTCGAGCGACGGATACTGCGTGAGCGACCGGAACATCCGCACCGTGCTCGGGACGCCGAACCGCGCGTAGTCGGGGGTCACGACGCGCATGAGTCGCGCCGGCTCGCGCGGTCCGTCGCGACTGATCTGCGCCATGGCACGGCGGAGCGGCTGATTGAAGATGCCGCCCGCCGGTGACACGAGGACCGCCCGGTCGATGCGGTCGGGGTAGTGGTAGCGCGAACTCGGTGATGACCGGGCAGCCCATCGAGTTGCCGACGAGGGTCACCTGCTCGATCCCGCGGTCGTCGAGGAACCGCGCCGCGGCATGTGCGAGGTCGGGCACGTCGAGGGCGTTCGCGGCCTTCCCGCTGCGTCCGAATCCGGGGAGGTCGGGCACGAGGGTGTGGAAGTCGTCCGCGAGCCGCTCCGCGGTCGGGAGGAGGTAGCGGCCGGAGAGGCCGAACCCGTGCACGTGCATCATCACCGGGGCGTCGGGCGGATTCCGCGACTCACGGTAGAAGACGTCGATGCCGTCGACCGTCGTCCATCGCTCGGCCAGTGCCGGCGCCGGCCGCGGACGGCCGTTCCGGCGGCCTCGCGAACCGGTCGGAACCTTGGAACCCGTCGTCACCATCGACTCCCATCCGTCGGAGGTCGTGCCGCGCGGCCCCGCTCCGGAGCGCACTCCAATGCTGCGCTCTGATGGCCGATCGTCCCCTCCCCCGAACAGGGGCCACGACGGGGCGCGGTGGGCCTACGGCAGGGATGCGTCCCTGAGGTACGCGTTGCGCCGCTCGATCAGCCGCACGAGGTGCGGGCCGATGACGGCCTCGGCGGCTCGGCCGAGGCCGCCGAGCGGCGCCTCGAACACGACGTGGTCGATCATGAGCGTGCCGTCCCCGTCGGGGACGAAGGCATGCTCGTGCCGGTAGGTCCGGAACGGACCGCGCACCTGCTCGTCGACGAACCAGTGCGGCGCCTCGAGTTCGGTGATGCGGCTCGTCATCCGGAAGGGCACGCCGAACTGCCAGGCTCGCCACGTCACCTCCTCCCCGAGGCCGATGGAGCCGGACGTGACGCCGCCGATCGCGCGCTCACGGGAGCGCGCCATCGAGGCGACGTGGAGGTCGATGTCGAGCGAGCGGGCGAAGGCCTCCTCCACCGCCATCGCAAGCGGCGTGCGGCATTCGAACTCGACGGTCACGTGAACATCCTGACATCTGCTCGGACCGCTCGCCGACCGAGGCGTGCGCCCGGTCGACGAGTGGGACGCCGACGGCCCGGTCGCTCCGAGGAGCGCCGGGCCGTCTGGGCGTCGATGCTAGAGCACCTCGCCGACGACGTGCACGCGCACGTCGTTGGTGGTGCCGGGGATGCCGGGAGGGGACCCCGAGATGATGACGACCTTCTCGCCGTTGACCGCCTTGCCGGTCTTCGCGAGCACCTCGTCCACCTGGCCGACCATCTGGTCGGTGTGCGTCACGCGGTCGACGACGAACGACTCGACGCCCCAGTTGAGCGCCATGCGGCGCCGGATGGCGGGGTCGGGCGTGAAGGCGAGGATCGGGATGACCGAGCGGATGCGGGTCATCCGTCGCACCGACTCGCCCGTCTCGGTGAAGACGCAGAGGTACTTCGCCTCGACGAAGTCGGCCACCTCGACGGCGGCGAGCGTGATCGCGCCGGCCTGCGTGCGCGGCTTCGTGCCGAGCGGCAGGATGCGATCGAGCCCGTGCTCCTCGGTGGACTCGACGATGCGCGCCATCGTCGTCACGGTGATGACCGGGTACTCGCCGACGCTCGTCTCACCGGAGAGCATCACCGCGTCGGCACCGTCGAGGATCGCGTTCGCCACGTCGGAGGTCTCGGCACGGGTCGGCACCGGGCTGTGGATCATCGACTCGAGCATCTGCGTGGCGACGATGACCGGCTTCGCGAGGCGCCGCGCGATCTCGACCGCGCGCTTCTGCACGATCGGCACGGCCTCGAGCGGCAGCTCGACGCCGAGGTCGCCGCGCGCGACCATGATCGCGTCGAACGCCTCGGTGATCTCCTCGAGCGCGTCGACCGCCTGCGGCTTCTCGATCTTCGCGATGACCGGCACCCGCCGGCCGACCTCGGCCATGATCTCGTGCACGCGCTCGATGTCGGCGGCGTTGCGCACGAAGGAGAGCGCGATGAGGTCGGCGCCGAGCTCGAGGCCCCAGCGCAGGTCGGCCTCGTCCTTGTCGGAGAGCGCGGGAACGTTCACCGCGACGCCGGGCAGGTTGATGCCCTTGTTGTTCGAGACCGGGCCGGCGACGATGACCTTGGTCGTGACCACGGTGCCGTCGGTCTCGACGACCTCGACGCGCACCTTGCCGTCGTCGATGAGCAGGAAGTCGCCGGGCTTCACGTCGTCGGGCAGGCCCTTGAACGTCGTGCCGACGATCTCCTTCGTGCCGAGGATCTCCTCGGTGGTGATCTTGAAGATGTCGCCCTCGGCGAGCTCGTGGGGGCCGTCCTCGAACTTGCCGAGCCGGATCTTGGGGCCCTGCAGGTCGACGAGCACCGCGACGGCACGGCCGGAGTCGTTCGCCGCCTTCCGCACGTTCTGGTAGACGCCCTCGTGCACGTCGTAGCTGCCGTGGCTGAGGTTCATGCGTGCGACGTCGATGCCCGCATCGACGATCGCCCGGATCTGCTCATAGCTCGATGTCGCCGGCCCGAGGGTGGCGACGATCTTCGCTCGTCTCATCTGGTGTGTGCTCCCGTGTTCCGCGCCGAAGCGCTGGGTGGTGGTATGCGACGCGCCGTCGGCGCGCGCGGGGTCTAGATCGCGAAGGCGCGGGCGTGCGCCGGGATCGGGCTCGGCAATTCGGTGTCGCCTTCAAGGTACCGGTCGACCGCGGCGGCCGCAGCGCGGCCCTCTGCGATCGCCCAGACGATCAGCGACTGCCCGCGTCCGGCGTCGCCGGCGACGAACACGCCGGGCTGCGCGGTGGCGTAGTCGGCGCCGCGCGCGATGTTGCCCCGGTCGGTGACCGGCAGGTGCAGCTGCTCGTCGAGCTCGCGCGTCTCGGGGCCGGTGAAGCCCAGCGCGAGCAGCACGAGGTCGGCCGGGATCTCGCGCTCGGTGCCGGCCTTCGGCACGCGGCGTCCGTCGAGGTACTCGGTCTCGGCGACGCGGATGGCGCGCACCTCGCCCGCGTCGTTGGCGAGGAACTCGACCGTCGACGCGAGGTAGTGGCGGTTGCCGCCCTCCTCGTGGGCGCTCTGCACCTCGAAGACGGTCGGATGCATCGGCCACGGCTGCTCGGCCGGACGCGTCGTGCCCGGCTCCTTGCCGATGGCGAGGTTGGTGACCGAGAGCGCGCCCTGTCGGTGGGCCGTGCCGATGCAGTCCGCGCCGGTGTCGCCGCCGCCGAGGACGACGACGTGCTTGCCCTCCGCGGTGATCTGGTCGAAGACCTGGTCGCCGGCGAGGTGCCGGTTCGACTGCGTGAGGTACTCCATCGCGAAGTGCACGCCCGGCAGGTCGCGGCCGGGGATCGGCAGGTCGCGCGGCACCATCGCGCCGGTCGCGACGACCACCGCGTCGTACCGCTCGCGAAGCTGCTCCCACGTGATGTCGACGCCGATGTCGACGCCCGCGCGGAAGCGCGTGCCCTCGGCCGTCATCTGGGCGAGGCGGAGGTCGAGGTGCTTCTTCTCCATCTTGAAGTCGGGGATGCCGTAGCGGAGCAGGCCGCCGATGCGGTCGTCGCGCTCGAACACCGCGACCGTGTGCCCCGCGCGCGTGAGCTGCTGCGCGGCCGCGAGGCCTGCGGGCCCCGACCCGACGACGGCGACCGTCTTGCCGGTGAGGCGGCCCGGCGGCTGCGGCTGCACCCAGCCCTTGCCGAAGGCCTGGTCGATGATCGACACCTCGACCTGCTTGATGGTCACGGCGGGCTGGTTGATGGCGAGCACGCAGGCGGACTCGCAGGGCGCCGGGCAGAGTCGCCCGGTGAACTCGGGGAAGTTGTTCGTGGCGTGCAGGCGCTCGATGGCCGCCCGGCCCTCGCCGCGCCACATCAGGTCGTTCCACTCGGGGATGAGGTTGCCGAGCGGGCAGCCCTGGTGGCAGAACGGGATGCCGCAGTCCATGCAGCGGCCGGCCTGACGGCGCAGCTGGGCGGGGTCGCCCTGCTCGTAGACCTCTTTCCAGTCCATGATGCGCACCGGCACGGGCCGACGCTTCGGCAGCTCGCGCTCGGTGACCTTCAGAAAGCCCTTCGGGTCAGCCACCCGTCACCTCCATGCATTCGACGAGCACCGCTCGGTTCGGGTTCGACATCCGCTCAGCCACCGGTGACCTCCAGGATCCTGGTCCACACCACGTCGCCGTCGGGGTCGAGGCCCTCGTCGACGGCGCTCTGGCGGGTGCGGAGCACCGCCGCGTAGTCGCGCGGCAGCACCTTGGTGAACCGGTCGAGCGCCGCATCGCCCTCCGCGAGGATGCGCGCCGCGACGGCCGAGTCGGTGGTCTCGAGGTGCTGCTCGAGCAGGTCGCGCACGATCTCGCGGTCGGCGCTGCCGAGCGGATGCAGCTCCAGCTCGCCCGAGCCCAGGGACTCGCGGTTCACGCGGCCCTCGCGCAGGCCGAGCACGTAGGCGGTGCCGCCCGACATGCCCGCGCCGAGATTGCGGCCGGTCTCGCCGAGGATCAGGGCCAGCCCGCCGGTCATGTACTCGAGCGCGTGGTCGCCCACGCCCTCGACCACCGCCGTCGCGCCGGAGTTGCGCACGAGGAACCGCTCCCCCACGATGCCGCGGATGAACATGCTGCCTCGCGTGGCGCCGTAGCCGATCACGTTGCCCGCGATGACGTTGCGCTCGGCGACGAAGCCGCTGTCCTTCGAGGGCTGCAGGACGAGCTGGCCGCCCGAGAGTCCCTTGCCGACGTAGTCGTTCGAGTCGCCCTCGAGTCGCAGGGTGATGCCGCTCGGCAGGAACGCGCCGAACGACTGGCCGGCGGAGCCCGTGAGGGTCACGTCGATCGACCCGGGCGGCAGGCCGTGCTCGCCGCGGCGAACGGTGACCTCGTGGCCCGAGCATCGTGCCGACGGCGCGCTCGGTGTTCTTGATCGGCAGTTCGATCTCGACCGAGCCGCCGTCGTCGAGCACGATGCGGCTGCGACGGATCAGCTCGTTGTCGAAGTGCCGGTCGAGCTCATGATCCTGCTCGCGGAGGTTGCGCCGCGGCTCGGACTCCGAGAAGTCCGGTCCGACGAGCACGGGCGTGAGGTCGAGCCCCGCCGCCTTCCAGTGCGCGACGGCGCGGTCGATGTCGAGCAGGTCGCGGCGTCCGATGATCTCGTCGATCGAGCGGTAGCCGAGCTCGGCGAGGTACTCGCGCACCTCCTGCGCGATGAACTCGAAGAAGTTCACGACGAACTCGGGCTTGCCGCGTGAATCGCTTGCGGAGCTCGGGGTTCTGCGTGGCGACGCCGACCGGGCAGGTGTCGAGGTGGCAGACGCGCATCATGACGCAGCCCTGCACGACGAGCGGCGCGGTGGCGAAGCCGAACTCCTCGGCGCCGAGCAGCGCGCCGATCACGACGTCGCGGCCCGTCTTCAGCTGGCCGTCGACCTGCACGACGACGCGGTCGCGCATGCCGTTGAGCATGAGCGTCTGCTGGGTCTCGGCCAGGCCGAGCTCCCACGGGGTGCCGGCGTGCTTCAGCGAGTTCAGCGGGCTGGCACCGGTGCCGCCGTCGTGCCCCGAGACGAGGATGACGTCGGCGAGTGCCTTGGCGGTGCCCGCGGCGACCGCGCCGATGCCCGACTGGCTCACGAGCTTCACGTGCACGCGCGCCTTGGGGTTCGCCCGCTTCAGGTCGAAGATCAGCTGCTTGAGGTCCTCGATCGAGTAGATGTCGTGGTGCGGCGGCGGCGAGATGAGGCCGACGCCCGCCGTGGCGTGCCGGGTGCGCGCGACCCACGGGTACACCTTGGTGGGCGGCAGCTGGCCGCCCTCGCCGGGCTTGGCGCCCTGCGCGAGCTTGATCTGGAGGTCGGTGGCGTGCGTGAGGTACATGCTCGTGACGCCGAACCGCCCGGACGCGACCTGCTTGATCGCGCTGCGGCGCTCGGGGTCGAGCAGGCGGTCGAGGTCCTCGCCGCCCTCACCGGTGTTCGACTTCGCGCCGAGCCGGTTCATCGCGATCGCGAGCGACTCGTGCGCCTCCTTCGAGATCGAGCCGTAGCTCATCGCGCCGGTGGAGAAGCGCTTCACGATCGACTCCACCGACTCGACCTCGTCGATCGGCACCGACGGCCGCGTGCCCGTGCGCAGCGCGAACATGCCGCGCAGCGTCATGAGCTCCTCGGCCTGCGAGTCGACGAGCGAGGTGTACTCGCGGAACACGTCGTAGCGACGGTTGCGCGTGGAGTGCTGCAGGCGGAAGACCGTCTCGGGGTTGAAGAGGTGCGGCGAGCCGTCGCGGCGCCACTGGTACTCCCCGCCGGTCGTGAGGCGCTCGTGGGCGCGGACGGCCGCATCTTCGGGATACGCCACCCGGTGCCGATGCAGGTTCTCGGTCGCGACCACGTCGATGCCGACGCCGCCGAGCTTCGAGGTCGTGCCCGTGAAGTACTCGTCGATGAACTCCTGCGAGAGGCCGACGGCCTCGAAGGCCTGCGCGCCCGCGTACGACGAGATGGTGGAGATGCCCATCTTGGACATGATCTTCAGCACGCCCTTGCCGAGCGCCTTGATCACGTTGCGCACGGCCTCCTCGGGCGTGACGCCGGTGATGACGCCCGACCGCACGAGGTCCTCGCAGCTCTCCATGGCGAGGTACGGGTTCACGGCCGAGGCGCCGAACCCGACGAGGAGCGCGACGTGGTGCACCTCGCGCACGTCGCCCGCCTCGACGACGAGGCCGACCTTCATGCGGGTCTCCGACCGGATGAGGTGGTGGTGCACGGCCGAGAGCATGAGCAGCGACGGGATCGGCGCGAGGTCCTTGTTCGAGTCGCGGTCGCTGAGCACGATGAAGGACGCGCCCTCGTCGATGGCCTCGTCGACCTCGTCGCACATCGCGTCGAGGCGCGCGCGCATCGCCTCGGGCCCGTCGTCGACGCGGTAGAGGCCCTTCAGCGTCTTCGTCGTGCGGGCGCCGACCCTGGGGTCGATGTGCACGATCTTCGCGAGCTGGTCGTTGTCGATGACCGGGAAGTCGAGGGACACCTGGCGGGCGTGGTCGGGTCCGGCGGTGAGCAGGTTGCGCTCGGGGCCGAGCGACGACCCGAGCGACGTGACGACCGCCTCGCGGATCGAGTCGAGCGGCGGGTTGGTCACCTGCGCGAACTGCTGCGTGAAGTAGTCGAAGAGCAGGCGCGGACGCTCCGACAGCACCGCGATCGGGGTGTCGGATCCCATGGCGCCGAGCGGCTCCTGGCCGGTCTTCGCCATCGGCGTGAGGAGGATCTTCACCTCCTCCTCGGTGTACCCGAACGTGCGCTGGCGACGGTTCACGGACGCGGGCGGGTGCACGATGTGCTCGCGCTCGGGGAGCTCGGAGAGGCGGATGCGCCCGGCCTCGAGCCAGTCGCCCCACGGCTCGGATGCCGCGAGCTCGGCCTTGATCTCGTCGTCCTCGATGAGGCGGCCCGCCTCGGTGTCGACGAGGAACATGCGGCCCGGCTGCAGCCGGCCCTTGCGCACGATCTTCGACTGGTCGATGTCGAGCACGCCGATCTCGCTCGCCAGCACGACGAGCCCGTCGTCGGTCACGAGGTAGCGGCCGGGGCGCAGGCCGTTGCGGTCGAGGGTCGCGCCGACGAGCGAGCCGTCGGTGAACACGATCGCGGCCGGGCCGTCCCACGGCTCCATGAGCATCGAGTGGTACTCGTAGAAGGCCCGGCGGGCCGGGTCGATCTCGGTCTGGTTCTCCCACGCCTCGGGCACCATCATCATGACGGCGTGCGGCAGGCTCCGTCCGGACAGCGTGAGGAGCTCCACGACCTCGTCGAACGAGGCGGAGTCGCTCGCGCCGGGCGTGACGATCGGCAGGATCGGCGCGAGGTCGCCGAGCACCTCCGACTCGAGCTGCGACTGGCGGGCACGCATCCAGTTCCGGTTGCCCTGGATGGTGTTGATCTCGCCGTTGTGCGCGATCATGCGGAACGGCTGGGCCAGCGGCCACGACGGGAACGTGTTGGTGGAGTAGCGGGAGTGCACGAGGGCGAGCTTCGAGGCGAACCGCTCGTCGGAGAGGTCGGGGTAGAACGGCTCCAGCTGCAGGGTCGTGACCATGCCCTTGTACACGAGCGTGCGGCACGACAGCGACGCGAAGTAGAGCTCGAGCTCGCGCTCCGCGCGCTTGCGCAGCCGGAACGTCAGCCGGTCGAGGGCGAGGCCGTCGAGCCGGCCGCCGTCGGACGTCGTCGCGGCGGACTGCACGAACAGCTGCTGCACGACGGGCATGGCGGCGCGGGCGAGCGTGCCGAGCTCGTCGGGGCGCACCGGCACCTCGCGCCAGCCGATCACGTCGAGCCCCTCGGATGCCGCGAGCTGGGCGAACCGGCGCTTGACGCTCGAGCGCGTGGTGGGGTCGACGGGCAGGAACGCGTTGCCCACGGCGTACGCGCCTGCGGTGGGCAGGGCGAACGGGGCGACGGCGCGCAGGAACGCGTCGGGCACCTGGGTGATGATGCCCGCGCCGTCGCCGGTGCCGGCGTCGGAGCCGACCGCACCGCGGTGCTCGAGGTGGCGCAGCGCGTCGAGCGCGGCCGTGATGATGTCGTGCCCGGCAGTGCCCCGGAGGGTCGCGACCATCGCGAGGCCGCAGGCGTCCTTCTCGGCGGCAGGGTCGTACATTCCCTGTGCGTCGGGAACGAGACCGAACCTCGAGAAGGGTGGAGTGAGCGACACGTGGACCGTCCTCATCAACTAGTTAGGCAGCGGGGGACGTCGTCGGCCCTTCGAAGGGATGTCGCGACGCATGGTGCGGCGTCGCGTCGGAGAACGTGGAGTTGGGGCGCTACGCGGAGGTAGAACGGCTCGAGCTTGTGGCTGCCGTCTCGCCCGTGCTGTTCTCACCCTCGACGCCATCGTCGAGAGAGTCGGAGTCGGACTCGGTTTCGTCAGAGTCTACCTCAGCGTCGGGTCCCTTCCATTCACGGCCGGGCACGTACGGGGTGGGCTCGTCGCCGGTGTGCCGGCGGCGCTGCAGGAGGAAGAGCACGATGCCGAGGATCACGGCCGCCCACGACGCCCAGACGTTCACCCGCACGCCGAGGAACATCTCGCTCGGGTCGACGCGGATCGCCTCGAAGAACGACCGGCCGAGTCCGTACCAGATGAGGTAGACGGCGAACGCCTTGCCCCATCGGAGGTTGATCCTCCGCTCGAGGAGGATGATCAGCGCGGCACCGGCGAGGTTCCAGATGATCTCGTAGAGGAAGGTCGGGTGGAACAGCGTGCCCTCGGCCAGTCCGGCGGGGAACGCCGCGTTGCCGGACTCGATCTCGAGGCCCCACGGCAGGTCGGTGGGCATGCCGAAGAGCTCGTGGTTGAACCAGTTGCCGAGGCGTCCGGCAGCCTGCGCGACCAGGAGTCCGGGCGCGAGCGCGTCGGCGAACGACCAGAATCGGATGCCGGTCATGCGGCAGCCGATCCACACGCCGACCGCGCCGCCGATGAGCGCGCCGTAGATGGCGTTGCCGCCCTCCCAGATGTTCCAGATCGCACCCGGCTGGAAGGGATTCCAGATGTTGGCGCCCGCGAAGAAGTAGTCGTCGGGGTGCGTCAGCACGTGGTAGATGCGGGCGCCGATGATGCCCAGCGGCACCGCCCACAGGGCGATGTCGAGCACGACGCCCGGCTCGGCGCCGCGCTTGGTCATCCGGCGCGAGGTGATGATGACGGCGAGGATGATCCCGACCAGGATGCACAGCGCGTACATGTGGATGTTGAGCTGCCACCCGAACAGGTTGATCTCCCAGATCTGCCATTCGTAGTCGGGGCTCGGGATGCTGAGCGGTGCGATCACTCGGGCTGCTGCCTTTCCTCGTGCGACTGACGGCCGTCAGGCCTCAGTCAGCGTACTTCACTCCGACCGCGTGCCGCGCGCGAGCTCCGCCGCGAGCTCGCCGGCGGCGGCGACCCCGCCGTCGGCGAGGGCCTTCACGAGCGCGGAGCCGACGATCGCGCCGTCGGCGTACTCGAGCACCTCGGCGACCTGCGCCGCGGTGGAGATGCCGAGCCCGACGCAGCTCGCGGGGGCTCCGGCGTCGGCGAGACGCGCGACGAGCGTGCGCGCCGCCTGGTCGACGTCGCTGCGGGCACCGGTGATGCCCATCGTGGAGACGGCGTAGACGAATCCGCGGCTCGCGTCGACCGCCCGGCGGATGCGCGCGTCGGTCGACGTCGGAGCGGCGAGGAACACGCGATCGAGGCCGGTGCGCTCGGAGGCGGCGATCCAGTCGGCCCCCTCGTCGGGGATGAGGTCGGGCGTGATGAGCCCTGCTCCCCCGGCCGTGGCGAGGTCGTCCGCGAAGCGGTCGACGCCGTACTGCACGACGGGGTTCCAGTAGGTCATGATCAGCACCGGGGCATCCGTGCGCTCGGTGATGCGGCGCACCGCCTCGAAGCCGTCGGCGAGGCGGAACCCGTTCGCGAGCGCCTGCTGGGTGGCCGCCTGGATGACCGGGCCGTCCATGACGGGGTCGGAGTAGGGCAGGCCGAGCTCGAGCACGTCGACGCCGTTCTCGACGAGCGCGACCGCCGCCTCGACGCTCTCGTCGAGCGTCGGGAAGCCGACCGGCAGGTAGCCGATGAGCGCGCCTCGGGCCTCCTCGTTGCGGCGCCGGATGACGGGGCCCACCGTTCTCACTTGGGGTTCTCCTCGTCGTAGAGCTCGAAGTACTTCGCCGCGGTGTCCATGTCCTTGTCGCCGCGCCCCGAGAGGTTCACGAGGATCGTGGCGTCGGGTCCGAGCTCGCGGCCGAGCTCGAGCGTGCCGGCCAGGGCGTGCGCGGACTCGATCGCGGGGATGATCCCCTCGGTGCGCGTGAGCAGGCGCAGCGCCTCCATGGCGGCGGCATCCGTGACCGGCCGGTACTCGGCGCGACCGATCGCGGCCAGCCACGAGTGCTCGGGGCCGACGCCCGGGTAGTCGAGTCCCGCCGAGATCGAGTGCGACTCGATCGTCTGGCCGTCTTCGTCCTGCAGCAGGTAGCTGCGCGCGCCGTGCAGGACGCCGGGCCGGCCCTTCGTGATGGTCGCGGCGTGGCGCTCGGTGTCGACGCCCTCCCCGCCGGCCTCGAAGCCGTAGAGGCCCACCTCGGTGTCGTCGAGGAAGGCGTGGAAGATCCCGATGGCGTTGGAGCCGCCGCCGACGCACGCCGTGACCGCCGTCGGCAGGCCGCCGGTCAGGTCGATGACCTGCTGGCGCGCCTCCTCGCCGATGATCTTCTGGAAGTCGCGCACCATCTCGGGGAACGGGTGCGGACCGGCGACCGTGCCGAAGATGTAGTTGGTCGTGGCCACGTTCGTGACCCAGTCGCGCATGGCCTCGTTGATCGCGTCCTTCAGGGTGCGCGAGCCCGCCGTGACCGCGATGACCTCGGCACCGAGCAGCCGCATGCGCGCGACGTTGAGCGCCTGGCGCTCGGTGTCGACCTCGCCCATGTAGATCGTGCAGTCGAGGCCGAAGAGCGCGGCCGCGGTCGCCGTGGCGACGCCGTGCTGCCCGGCGCCGGTCTCGGCGATCACCCGGGACTTGCCGATGCGCTTGGTGAGCAGGGCCTGTCCGAGCACGTTGTTGATCTTGTGCGACCCCGTGTGGTTGAGGTCCTCGCGCTTCAGGATGATGCGGGCGTCGCCCGCGTGCCTGGCGAAGCGCGGCACCTCGGTGATGATCGACGGGCGGCCGGTGTAGCTGCGGCCGAGTTCGGCGAGCTCGGCGCCGAAGCCGGGGTCGAGCTTCGCGAGGTCGTACGCCTCGCCGAGCTCGTCGAGGGCGGCGACCAGGGACTCGGGCACGAAGCGCCCGCCGAAGTCGCCGAAGTACGGACCGGTCTGCGCTCTGAGCGCCATGTCACACCGCCAGGAAGGCTCGAAGATTGGCAATCGGGTCGCCCGTGACGAGCGCCTCGCCCACGAGCACCACGTCGGCGCCGGCGGCGCGGTAGTGGGCGACGTCGGCGGCGGACAGCACCGCCGACTCCGCGACGCGGATGGCGTCGTCGGGGAAGCGCTCGGCCAGGCGGCCGAAGAGGTCGCGATCGAGCTCGAAGCTCGACAGGTCACGGGCGTTCACGCCGATCAGGCGCGCACCGAGCGCGGACGCGCGGTCGAGCTCCTCCGCCGAGTGCGTCTCGACGAGGGGCGTCATGCCGAGCGCGACGACGAGGTCGAAGAGCTGGCGCAGGGTGTCGTCGTCGAGCGCCGCGACGATCAGGAGCACGAGGTCGGCGCCCGCGGCGCGCGCCTCGAACACCTGGTACGGCGTCGCGATGAAGTCCTTGCGGAGCACGGGCAGCGCGACCGCGGCCCGCACCTCCTCCAGGTCGGCGAGGGATCCGCCGAAGCGACGCCCCTCGGTGAGCACGCTGATGGCGCTGGCGCCGCCGAGCTCGTAACTGCGGGCGAGCGCGGCCGGGTCGGCGATCTGCGCGAGTGCACCGCGTGACGGGCTCGACCGCTTGATCTCCGCGATGACCTTGACGTGATCGGCGCGCTTCAGCGCCTCGAGGGCGTCGAGCGCGTCGGGGCGCGCGAGCGCGGCGCGCTCCACCTCGGCGAGGGAGCGCGTCTCACGGCGTGCGAGCGAATCGGCGACCGCGTTCGCGGTCAGTTCGGACAGCACGTGTCAGTGCACCTTCTCAGCGACCTTCGCACCGCCGACGCCGTAGCCCGCGCGGGACAGGACCCATCCGACGATCGCGCCGATGAGGAGGAGCACCGCGGACGCCCAGACCAGCCACACCACGTCGAGGAAGAACGCGACCGTGCCGATGGTGACCGCGATGAGCATGATCGTGACGGAGGTCCATGCCGCGGGCGAGTGTCCGTGGCCGGGATCTGCGTGCTCAGTGCTCATGATGCTCCTTCGTTGCGGGGGTTTCGGGGGCCAGTCTAGCGGCTGGGACCGGTCGGGCCCTCGCCGCCCACCGGGTCGTCGTGGGTCGGGCGTGGTGGCGTCGGCGGCGGTCGCGGTCGGTGTCCTGCGACGCGTCGGGGGCCGTCTCGGCCGCGACGTCGCCGGCGGGTCCGGCGACGGCGTCGGCCGTCGGGTCGTCGCCTCGGCTCAGCTCGTCCCAGTCGTCGATGGCGCGATCGGATGCCGCGCGCCCCCCGGCCTCGTGGCCGGCGACCTCGTCGGCGTCGGCGAGCCGCGCGGCGCGATACCGGCGGGACGAGGTGGGCCAGCGGGTGCCGGTGACGAGTACCGCGATCCCGGCGAGCACGAGCAGGACTCCCCCGACGATGGCGACGGCGGGCCACGCGGTTGCGATGGCGGCGGCCACGAGCTCGGCCGTCGGGCCCGAGCCCGACACGCCCGTGGCATCCGTCACCGCCGGCGCGACGGCCGCGACGGGGTCGCCGATCGAGACGCCGGCCGCGAGGAGGACGCACGCCGCCGAGCACGACCTCGAGCACGCCGAGCACGATCCGGATGCCGGGACCGGCGATCGCGAGCGCCGCGACGAGCGCGAGTCCGGCCAGCCCGAGCGCCGCGAGCGCGGGCGACGCCACGCTGCCGGGAACGGCGATCGCCTCGCCGGCGCCCTGCGCCGAGGCATCCGTGAGCACGAGCTCGAACCAGGTCTGGCTCCAGGAGAGCAGCGCGAGGGCCGAGCCGATGATCGTGGCGACGATGACCGGCAGCTTCATGCGCGCGGCCGTCACCGGACCCTCCGCATGGCATTGGCGACCGCCACCGCGCGCAGGGGTGCCGCGGCCTTGTTCTGCGACTCCTGGAACTCCGACTCGGGCACCGAGTCGGCCACGAGCCCGCCGCCCGCCTGCACGCGGGCGACGCCGCCCGAGATGGTCGCGGTGCGGATCGCGATCGCGAGGTCGGCGTCGCCGCCGAACCCGAAGTAGCCCACGACGCCGCCGTACAGGCCGCGCTGGGCGGGCTCGAGCTCGTCGATGATCTCGAGCGCGCGCGGCTTCGGCGCCCCCGACAGCGTGCCGGCCGGGAACGTCGCCCGGAACACGTCGACGGCGTTCGCGCGGGGCGCGAGGTCGCCCTCGACGGAGGAGACGAGGTGCATGATGTGGCTGAACCGCTCCACGCGCATGAACTCGGTGACCTCGACCGAGCCCGCCGTGCAGACCTTCGCGAGGTCGTTGCGGGCGAGGTCGACGAGCATGAGGTGCTCGGCCTGCTCCTTGGGATCGGCGATGAGCTCGGCCTCGAGGTCGGCGTCCTGCTCGGGCGTGGCGCCGCGGGGCTTGGAGCCGGCGATCGGGTGCGTGAAGACCCGGCCGTCCTGCACCTTCACGAGCGCCTCGGGCGAGGAGCCGACGATCCAGTACGGCTCGCCGGCGGGGTCGTCGAGGTGCAGCACGTACATGTACGGGCTCGGGTTGAGGCTGCGCAGCACCCGGTACACGTCGATGGGGTCGGCCGTGGCCTCCTGCTCGAAGCGCTGCGAGATCACGACCTGGAAGATGTCGCCCTCGTGGATGTACTCCTTCGAGCGCTCGACCGCCGCGAGGAAGTCGGCCTTCTCGGTGCGGTGCGTCGGCGCGGCCGCCGTGGTGAGGTCGATCTCGGCGAGCCACGCCTCGGACGGACGAGCCAGGCGTCGCTGGATCCGGTCGAGTCGCTCCTGCGCGTCGACCCACAGCGCCTCGGGCGGGTCGTCGCCGTCGTTCAGCGCCGACGCGACGAGCTGCACGGTGCCGGTGCGGTGGTCGATGACCACGAGCTCCGAGACGAACGAGAACGCCTGTCCGGGCATCCGGAAGTCGGCCGGCGGGCGGTCGGGCAGGTGTTCGATCTGCCGGATCGCCTCCCACCCGATGAACCCGACGAGCCCACCCGTGAGGGGCGGCGCCCCGGGCACGTCCTCCGTGCGCCAGCGTTCGAAGAGGGCCTCGAGGGCGGCGAGCGGCGCGAGCGATGCGGCGTCGCCGAGCGCGCGCTCGGCGGACAACCCGTAGTCCTGCCACTCGACCCGGCCGTCGCGCTCGGTGAGCACGCCGTACGAGGATGCGCCCACGAACGAGTAGCGGGACCAGATGCCGCCCTGCTCGGCGGACTCGAGCAGGAACGTGCCGGGCCGCCCCTCGGCGAGCTTGCGGTAGATGCCGACGGGCGTCTCGCCGTCGGCGAAGAGCTCGCGCGTGACGGGCACGACGCGACGGCCGGGCAGCAGCGCGATGAACTCCTCGAAGCTCGTGGTGGCGGACGGCACTCGGGTCTCCTCGTCGTCGTTCGGCGTGGTCAGTCGGCGGGCGCGGATGCCACCGCGACCTGGAGCGGGTCGCCGTCGAAGCAGGTGCGCGTGCCCGTGTGGCAGGCGACCCCGACCTGCTCGACGGTCACGAGCAGCGTGTCGGCGTCGCAGTCGAGCGCGGCGGCGCGCACGTACTGCACGTGGCCCGACGTGTCGCCCTTGCGCCAGTACTCCTGGCGCGATCGCGACCAGAACGTGACGCGCCCCTCGGTGAGGGTGCGTCGCATCGCCTCCCGGTCCATCCAGCCGAGCATGAGCACCTCGCCGGTGCCCGCCTGCTGGATGATCGCGGGCAGCAGCCCGTCGGCGTTGAACGCCGCGCGATCGAGCGGCGAGCCGCCCGCCGTCCAGGCCTCCTCGTCGAACTCCAGTTCCTCGTCGCCCGGTTCGCTCATCGCACGATCCTCCCGTCGGCGGCGAGGGCCGCCTTGACCTCGGCGATCGTCACCTCGCCGTTGTGGAACACGGATGCCGCGAGCACCGCGTCGGCACCCGCCGCGATCGCCGGCGCGAAGTCGCCGACGCCGCCCGCGCCGCCCGAGGCGATCACGGGCACGCTCGACAGCTCGCGCATGCGCGCGGTCAGCTCGAGGTCGAAGCCCTGCTTGGTGCCGTCGGCGTCGATCGAGTTGACGAGCAGCTCTCCCGCGCCGAGCTCGATCGCCGTGCGGGCCCACTCGAGGGCGTCGAGGTCGGTCTCGGTGCGCCCGCCGTGCGTGGTGACGACGAATCCCGACGGGGTGCGATCGGAGCGCTTGACGTCGAGCGACAGCACGAGCACCTGCGCACCGAACCGGTCGGCGATCTCGGCGACGAGCCCGGGCCTCGCGATCGCGGCGCTGTTGACGCCGATCTTGTCGGCGCCGTGGCCGAGCAGGCGTGCGACGTCCTCGGTGGAGCGCACGCCGCCGCCCACCGTCAGCGGGATGAAGACCTGCTCGGCGACGCGCTGCACCATGTCGTAGGTCGTGGAGCGGTCGTCGACGGTGGCCGTGACGTCGAGGAACGTGAGCTCGTCGGCGCCCTGGTCGGAGTAGCGCGCGGCCAGCTCGACGGGGTCGCCGGCGTCACGCAGGTTCTGGAAGTTCACGCCCTTCACGACGCGGCCGGCGGCCACGTCGAGGCACGGGATCACGCGGACGGCGAGGGACATGCCCGCCTCACAACCGTGCCGCGTGGATCGCGCTCACGAGGATCGCGCGTGCGCCGAGCGAGTACAGCTCGTCCATCACGTGGTTCATGTCGACGCGCGGGATCATCACCCGCACGGCCACCCACTCGGGGTCGTGGAGCGGCGAGACCGTGGGCGACTCGAACCCCGGTGCGGCCTCGGTGGCGCGCTCGAGGTGCGCGAGCGGCACGTCGTAGTCGAGCAGCACGTACTGGCGCGCCACGAGCACGCCCTGCAGCCGGCGCATCAGCGTCTCGGCGCCTGGGCGCTCGACGCCCGAGCCGATGAGCACCGCCTCGGACTCGAGGATCACGGGGCCGAAGATCTCGAGCCCCGCCTTGCGGAGCGTCGAGCCCGTCGAGACCACGTCGGCGACGGCATCCGCCACGCCGAGCCGCACGGCCGACTCGACGGCGCCGTCGAGCTTCACGAGCTTCGCCGTGACGCCGTGGCCCGCGAGGAAGTCGCCGACGAGGCCGGGGTAGCTCGTGGCCACGCGCACGCCGTCGAGGTCGGCGAGGTCGGTGAACGCGCCATCGGGCCCGGCGAAGCGGAACGTGGAGTCGCCGAAGCCGAGCGGCGCGATCTCGGCGGCATCCGAGCCGGAGTCGAGCAGGAGGTCGCGGCCGGTGATGCCGACGTCGAGCGCGCCCGATCCCACGTACGTCGCGATGTCGCGCGGTCGGAGGTAGAAGAACTCGACCCCGTTGCGCGGGTCGGCGGTGTGGAGGTCGCGCGGGTCGCGGCGGCCGCTGTATCCGGCCTCCCACAGCATCTGCGCGGCGGTCTCGGCGAGCGATCCCTTGTTGGGCACGGCGATTCGGAGCATTCCCTGGCTTTCGTGTCGACGGAGCTGATCGGTCATGTGGTTCATGGCGTGATCAGAGATGTCGGTACACGTCGGCCGGCGCGAGCCCCTTCGCGAGCATGAGCACCTGCAGGTGGTAGAGCAGCTGCGAGATCTCCTCCGCGGTCTCGTCGTCGCCCTGGTACTCGGCGGCCATCCAGACCTCGGCCGCCTCCTCGACGATCTTCTTGCCGATGGCGTGCACGCCGGCGTCGAGCTCGCGCACGGTGCCGGAACCCTCGGGGCGGGTGCGGGCTTTGTCGCTGAGCTCGACGAAGAGGTCGTCGAAGGTCTTCACTCCTTCAGGCTACCGGTGCGCGTGCGTGTGCGCTGACGCGGCGTCGCGCAGCGACGCGATGCGCTCGGCGGGCACGTCGCCCCCGAACACCGCCGACCCGGCCACGAACGTGTCGGCCCCGGCCTCGGCCGCGATCCCGATCGTGTCGGCCGTGATGCCGCCGTCGACCTGCAGCCAGACGTCGAGCCCGGCGTCGCGCACCGCGTCGGCGACCCGCCGCAGCTTCGGCATCGTCTCGGGGATGAACGACTGGCCGCCGAAGCCGGGCTCGACCGTCATCACGAGCACCTGGTCGAACTCGGGCAGGAGGTCGAGGTACGGCGTGGCATCCGTGCCCGGCTTCAGCGCGATGCCGGCGCGTGCGCCGATCTCGCGCAGCCGCCGGGCCAGCGCGACGGGTTCGCCGGCGGCCTCGGCGTGGAACGTGACCGAGAACGCGCCCGCCTCGGCGTAGGCGGGCGCCCAGCGGTCGGGATCGTCGATCATGAGGTGCACGTCGAGCGGGATCGGCGAGACCTCCTGCAGTCGCTGCACCATCTGCAGGCCGAACGTGAGGTTCGGCACGAAGTGGTTGTCCATGATGTCGACGTGCACGAGGTCGGCCGAGGAGATGCGGCCCAGCTCGTGCTCGAGGTTCGCCCAGTCGGCAGCGAGGATGCTCGGGTTGATCCGCGTCGTCATGCCGCCAGCCTACCGAGCGGCATCGGCGACGTCGGCGGCATCCGCCTCGGTACGACGCACGAGCGCGATGAACATCGCGTCGGTGCCGTGCCGGTGCGGCCACAGCTGCACGGTCTCGGGCGCACCGGCGAGGTCGAGCGGATGCCGCGACACCGCCTCCACCACCGTGCGCGTGTCGAGCTGCTCGACGCGCCCCTGCCACCGTCCGAGCGCGGCGGCGAGGCTGCCGTGCGTCTCGGCGGTGTGCGGCGAGCAGGTGACGTAGGCGAGGATGCCGCCGGGCGCGAGCGCCCGCACGGCGGCGTCGAACAGCTCCCCCTGCAGCCGCGTGAGGTCGGCGACGTCAGCGGGCGACTTGCGCCAGCGCGCCTCGGGACGGCGACGGAGGGCGCCGAGGCCCGTGCAGGGCGCGTCGAGGAGGATGCGGTCGAAGCCGCCCGGCGCGCCGAGCGCGTCGAGGTCGAGGTCGCGACCGTCGCCGACGTGCACGTCGACGGTCGTCGGCACCCCGGCGAGGGCCTTGCGGACGAGCTCGGCGCGGGCGGGGACCATCTCGTTGGCGACCACCGTCGCACCGGAGGCCAGCGCCTCGGCCGCGAGCACGGCGGTCTTGCCGCCCGGGCCCGCGCAGAGGTCGAGCCACCGTTCACCGGCGCGCACGGGCGCGGCGCGCGTCAGCGCGAGCGCGGCGAGCTGCGACCCCTCGTCCTGCACGCGGATGCGGCCGCCCGACGCCTCGGCGACGGCGATGGGGTCGTCGGCGACCACGCCGATCGGCGAGTACCGATCGGGCTCGAGGCCGAGTGTGTCGGAGACGTCGAGGCCGAGTCCGGGCAGCACGGCGAGGTTCACGCGCGGCGAGGCGTTGTCGGCCTCGAGGAGTCCGGTCAGCTCGTCACCGCGCCCCTCGTGGACGAGGGCGGCCCGCAGGGCGCGGACGATCCAGCGGGGATGGCTCTCGAGGCGGGCGAGTCGGTCGTCGTCGCCCTTCGCCCCCTCGGCCACGAGCTCGCGCCATGCCTCGGGCGACGATCGGGAGATCGTGCGCAGCACCGCGTTGGCGAAGCCGGCGGCCTTCGGAGCGACCCGCCTCGCGATCGCGACCTGCTCGTAGACCGCGGCGTGCGTGGGCACCCGGGTGGCGAGGAGCTGGTGGGTGCCGATCCGGAGCACGTCGAGCACCGCCGGATCGATCGCGCTCGTGGGGCGACCCGCGGCGAGGGCGATGACCTCGTCGTAGTAGCCCTGCATGCGCAGCGTGCCGTAGGTCAGCTCGGTCGCGAACGCGGCATCCGCCCGGTCGAGTCCCGCGCGGCGGATGCGCGACGGGAGCAGCAGGTTCGCGTACGCCTCGTCGTCGCGCACGGCCTCGAGCACCTCGAACGCGACGAGGCGCGCCGGCGAGATGCGCTCGTCGCCCGCCGGGCGGGTCTTCGGCCCCCGGCCGCGTCCGTCGCGGGGCCCGCCGCCGCCCGACTGCCCGCTCATCGCGCCACCGCCCCCTCGCGGCCGGCGCCGCGCCACCAGTCGGCCGCTGCCATCGCCGTGCGCCCGGCGGGCTGCACGCGCCGCAGTTCGAGCGGGACCGTGCCGGTGCCGACGAGCAGGCGCCGTCCGGCGAGCTCGAGCCCGCCGGGCGGGAGCGGGGCGGCATCCGGGGCCTCGACGAGCGTCGAGCACCTTGAGCCGCTGGTCGTCGAGGGTCGTCCATGCGCCGGGCTCGGGCGTCACGCCGCGGAAGCGATCGCGGACCGCGTCGGCGGGTGCCGTCCAGTCGAGGCGCGCGTCGTCGATGCCGAGCTTCGGCGCGAAGGTCGGCTCGCCCTCCTGCGGCGTCGCGGTCGCCGTGCCGGAGGCGATCGCGTCGACCACCTCGGCGAGCAGGTCGGCGCCGTCGACGGCGAGCTCGTCGAGCAGCCGTCCGGCCGTGGCATCCGGCGCGATCTCGACCGAGCGCATGCCGTACACGTCGCCGGCGTCGAGCTCGGGCACGAGCCGGAACACGGATGCCCCGGTGCGCGCGTCGCCCGCGATCAGCGCGTGCTGCACCGGCGCGGCGCCACGCCACGCCGGGAGCAGCGAGAAGTGCAGGTTGATCCAGCCGTGGCGCGGCGTCGAGAGCAGCGGCTCCCGCACGAGCCCGCCGTAGGCGACGATCACGCCGAGGTCGGGTTCGAGCGCGGCGACCAGGCCCGTCGCGTCGTCGCCGAGTCGAGCCGCCTCGATCACGGGGATGCCGTGCTCGACCGCCGAGATCGCCACCGGCGACGGCGTGAGCACGCCGCTTGCGGCCGAGCGGCGCCGCGGGACGCGTGATCGCGGCGACGACCTCGTGCGGGCCCGACACCAGGCGTTCGAGGGACGGTACGGCGGCGGACGGGGTCCCGGCGAACACGAGGCGGAGCTTCTGCACACTCCATTGTCGCCGACGGACGCGCCGCGGGCAGGCGACACGCACCTCGGGGTCGTCGAACCGCACCCGGAGCACCGGAGGCCGCCGCGGCCCTCGGCCGGCCACGGGCCGCCGGCGCTCCGTCGCCACGCGGATCATCTCCGCCCGCAGTTCGCGGGCGACGCGAGTGCCCGCGGCGTAGTCGAAGCGCACGATCGCGCGCTCGAGTCCGTCGTCGACGGCGGCCGGCCCCAGCACGTCGACGCCGTCGACGACGCGGACCGCCTCCGTCGCGCGGGCCACCGCCGCCGCCGGCGACGTGACGCTGGCCACCCGCACGGCCGGCGGGAACCGCAGCGCCCGGCGCGTCGCGAGCTCGCCCGCGCGCCCAGTCCCCCTGCTTCCACGTCGCGAGGGCGGTGGCGAGGGCCCCGCCCACGCCGACGAGGAACACGGTGGCGCCGGGTGCGGCGAGGGCGGTCGCGTTCGACCACCAGCGCAGGCAGTCCTCCGCGACGCGCAGCGATTCGCGCAGGAGCATCCGCTCGCCGTCGAGGAGGAGCACGGCGCGGTACCCCCCGTCGGCGATGGGCTCGGCGCCGCGCGTCGCGACGACGAGGGCGGGCTCGGGGCCGACCCGCAGCACGGGCCGCTCGCCGTCGGACAGGATGACCCGCGCCTTCGGGAACGCGCGGCCGAGCTCCTCCGCGGTGCGGCTCGCGCCGACCGTGACCGCGCGCAGCTTCGTGCCGTCGCAGACCGGGCACCGCCAGGCGCCCGCGCTCGTGCCGCACAGCACGCAGCGGGGCTCGCCGCCGCTGCGCGGCACCGCCAGGGCGCCGCCGCACGCGACGCACCGGGCCGGCTCCCGGCAGCGGTCGCAGGCGAGCGCCGGCGCGTTGCCGGGCCTCGCGACCTGCACGAGCACCGGGCCCTCGCGCACGGCCTCCTGGGCCTGGCGCCACGCCGCCGAGGGGATGCGCGCCGAACCGGGCTCGGGCGCCGCCTGCTGCTCGGTGGGGATGATCCGCGGCTTCGCATGGCCCACGGGCGCGACGTCGTGCACCCACCCGATCTCGACGAGTCGCGCCACCTCGACGCTCCGGGTGTGCGCGGCGAGGAGCAGCGCCGCCCCGCTCTGCTCCTGGCGCACGAGCGCGGCGTCGCGCGGGTGCACGCCCGGCGCGAGCGGCTCGTTGAGCAGCGCGTCGCCGTCGTCCCAGATCGCGATCAGGCCCGAGGCGTGCCGCGGGTGCGTAGATCGTGGAGCGATTGCCCACGATGATCGCGCGCGTCGTCGCGGGTCGCGTCGAGGAAGGCGCGGTACCGGTCGCCTCCCGACTGCCTCGCATCGGTGCGCAGCACCCGACGAGGGTCGACGGATGCGGCGAGGGCCGCCTCGAGCTGCTCCTGGTCGCGATAGTCGGGCACCACGAGCAGCGCGCGAGCGGTCGGCGGCGAGGGCGTGCGCGGCGGCCTGCGCGAGCGTCACCGCCCACGCGCCGACCCACTCCCCCGACGGCAGGCGCAGCGGACGCGGATCGGCGGCGAGGGACATCCGCTCGCCCTTCGCGATGCCGGCCTCGATCCGTCCGGCCGCGGAGCCGTGGATCGAGCGGCGCCGCGTCGGGCAGCCGACCCGGCATCGCCCGGCGCGGCGAGCCACGACCGCTCCACCCGCACGTACCGGCTCGGGATCGCGAGTCGCAGCACGTCGCTCGCGTTGCCCGCCGCACGATCCGCGACGGCGCGGGCGAGCGCCCACACCTCGTGGTACCAGCAGCGGCACCTCGGAGACGACGTCCTCGAGCTCGCTGAGGACGCCGCCGTACTCGCTGGACTCGACGAGCTCGACGAGCCAGCCGTCCGCGATGCGGCCGCCCGTGCGCAGCGGCATCCGCACGCGCACGCCCGGGCGGGCGGACTCGCGCAGGCGCTCGGGCACCGCGTAGTCGAAGAGCTGGTCGAGCTGCGGCAGCGGTGAATCGACGAGCACCCTGGCGACGGCGCCGCCCGCCACGTCAGAGTCCGGCGGCGGCGCGGAGGTCGTCGACGCGGTCGAGCTGCTCCCAGGTGAACTCGGGCAGCTCGCGGCCGAAGTGGCCGTAGCTCGCGGTCTTCGCGTAGATCGGGCGCAGGAGGTCGAGGTCGCGGATGATCGCTGCCGGGCCGCAGGTCGAAGACCTCGCGGATCGCGCCGATGATGCGCTCGTCGGGCACGTGCGCGGTGCCGAACGACTCGACGTAGAGCCCGACGGGGGCGGCCTTGCCGATGGCGTAGGCGACCTGCAGCTCGAGCCGGTCGGCGAGGCCGGCCGCGACGGCGTTCTTCGCGACCCAGCGCATGGCGTACGCCGCGGAGCGGTCGACCTTCGACGGGTCCTTGCCGCTGAACGCGCCGCCGCCGTGGCGGCTCGCGCCGCCGTAGGTGTCGATGATGATCTTGCGACCGGTGAGGCCGGCGTCGCCCTGCGGGCCGCCGATCTCGAATCGACCGGTGGGGTTGATGAGCACGGCGAGCTCGGGACGGGCGAGCTCCACGGTGTCGAGCACCGGCCGGATGACCAGCTCCTCGACCTCGGCGCGGAGCTGCTCGGTCGACACGGCGGGCGAATGCTGGGTCGACAGCACCACCGTCTCGATGGTGCGCGGCACCTGGCCGTCGTATCCGACCGTGACCTGGGTCTTGCCGTCGGGGCGGAGGTAGTCGAGCTCGCCCTGCTTGCGCACCTCGGCGAGGCGCTCGGCGAGCCGGTGCGCGAGCCAGATCGGCACGGGCATGAGCTCGGGGGTCTCGCGGGTGGCGTAGCCGAACATGATGCCCTGGTCGCCGGCGCCCTGCATGTCGAGCGCGTCCTCGCTCGCGCGCTCGCGCGCCTCGAAGGCGTGGTCGACGCCCTGCGCGATGTCGGGCGACTGGCCGCCGATCGACACCGAGACACCGCACGAGCGGCCGTCGAACCAGACGTCGGAGGAGTTGTAGCCGATCGAGGTGACGCGATCGCGCACGATCGCCGGGATCTCGACGTACCCCGAGGTCGTCACCTCGCCCGCGACGTGCACCAGCCCCGTCGTGACCAGCGTCTCGACCGCGACGCGGCTGTGCGGGTCGACGGTGAGCAGGGCGTCGAGGATCGAGTCGGAGACCTGGTCGCAGATCTTGTCGGGGTGGCCCTCGGTGACGGATTCGGACGTGAAGAGTCGGAGTGCGCTCATATGGTGGGCTCGTGTTCCTTCGGGGTGTCGGCGGCGACCGCAGCGGTCGTCGCTTCCGAGACAACCACGTCGAGGATGTCGTCGGCCACTGACATTTTCGTTCCGTGTGCTCGTGTGACGATTCCGCCGTCGCGTCCGATGACCACGACCGCGTTCTCGTCGCTCGCGAACCCCTCGTTCCAGCCGACCCGGTTGACGACGAGCAGGTCGGCGCCCTTCGCCTCGCGCTTGGCGCGGCCCAGCTCGAGGAGGCGGTCGTCGTCGGGTTCGGTCTCCGCGGCGAATCCGACGAGCAGGGTGCCGTCGTGCGGGGCGTGTCCGAGCCCGGCGAGGATGTCGGGATTGCGCACGAGCTCGAGCGTCATGCCCGCGTCGCTCGCGTCCTTCTTGAGCTTCGACTCGCTGACGTCGGCGGGCCGGTAGTCGGCGACCGCGGCGGCCATCACGACGACGTCCGCGCCCTGCGCGGCATCCGTCACCGCCGCCTGCAGTTCGAGGGCCGTCGAGACGCGGCGGATGTCGCAGCCGCCCGGCTCGGCGATCTCGAGGTTCGCGGCGATCAGCGTGACCTCGGCGCCGCGCGCGCGGGCGGCCTCGGCGATCGCGACGCCCTGCTTGCCGCTGGAGCGGTTGCCGAGGAAGCGCACGGGGTCGAGCGGCTCGCGCGTGCCGCCCGCGGTCACGACGACGCGAAGTCCGGCGAGGTCGCGCCGAGCGGATGCCGCGGCGCGCTCGAGGGCGCGCCGCGGCGATCACGTCGGGCTCCTCCATGCGACCGGGGCCGCTGTCGGCGCCGGTGAGCTGGCCGACCGCGGGACCGACCACCGTGACGCCGCGCGAGCGGAGCGTGGCGATGTTCGCCCGGGTGGCCGGGTGCCGCCACATCTCGGTGTGCATCGCGGGTGCGATGACGACCGGCGCCTCGCTCGCGAGCACGGTGTTGCCGAGCAGGTCGTCGGCGAGGCCGGTGGCGAGCTTCGCGATCGTGTTCGCCGTCGCCGGCGCGATCACGATCAGGTCGGCGGCCTGCCCGATGGCGACGTGGCGCACCTCGGCGACGCCCTCGTAGAGGTCGGTGTGCACCGGGTTGCGCGAGATCGCCTCGAGCGTCGGGCGGCCGACGAAGCGCAGCGCGCCCTCGGTGGGCACGACGTGCACGTCGTGCCCCGCGAGCACGAGGGCCCGGACGACGCCGACGGCCTTGTACGCCGCGATGCCGCCGGTGATGCCGACGACGATGTTGAGCGGCGACATCCTCGGCGTGCTATTCGCCGATCGGGCGGAGCCGGAGCTTGTCCTCGTTGATCTCGTGCAGCGCGACCGAGAGGGGCTTGTCGTCGATCGACGAGTCGACCAGCGGCCCGACGTTGTCGAAGAGGCTGCCCTCATGCAGGTCCGCGTAGTAGTCGTTGATCTGGCGGGCGCGCTTGGACGCGAAGATCACGAGCTGGTACTTCGAGTCGACCTTCGAGAGCAGGTCGTCGATGGGCGGATCGATGATGCCGGACAGCTTCTCAGCCATGGACAGACTCCTTAGAACGGAACGTGCGCACCTCGGTGCGCGGAAACTTTCGGCCCGGGCAGCTCAACGCCGACCCTTGCGGGGCCTCATCAAGTCTACGACCTTTTGCGCGGCCTCGCCGACGTCGTGGTTCACGACCTGGTGATCGAACTCGTCGACGGCGGCCAACTCGACCTTCGCGGTCTCGAGTCGGCGCTGCTGTTCGGCGGGGCTCTCGGTGCCACGACCGACGAGCCGGCGCACGAGCTCGTCCCAGGTCGGCGGCAGGAGGAACACGAGCGTCGCCTCGGGCATCGCACGGCGCACCGAGCGCGCACCCTGGATGTCGATCTCCAGCAGCACGCTGTTGCCCGCGGCGATCGCCTGCTCGACCGGCCGGCGCGGCGTGCCGTATCGGGAGGCGTTGTGCACGGTCGCCCACTCGAGGAGCTCCCCCGCCGCGACCATGCGGTCGAACTCGGCGTCGTCGACGAAGTAGTAGTGCTCGCCGTCGACCTCGCCCGGCCGGGGCGGGCGCGTGGTCGCCGAGACCGACAGCCGCACCTCGGGGTGGTGCCGCCGGATGAACGACGCGACGGTGCCCTTGCCCACGGCGGTCGGCCCCGCGAGCACGACCAGGCGGTCTCCGGTGCCACCGTGGCCGGCGACCCAGTCGCGCGACGAACTCGCGCAGTCGCTTGCGCTGCAGTCGACCGAGGCCGCCGAGCCGCTTGGACGTCGCGATCCCGAGCTCCTGCATGATGCGGGCGCTCTTGGTGGCGCCGATCGCCGGGATCGAGGTGAGGAACTCGGGCACGCGCAGGCGCCCCTCGACGCCCTCGGGCACCGCGAACGCCTCGCGCAGCACGTCGAGGGGGCTGCGGGCGCCGCTCGCGACGTCGGCCTTGACGGCTGCACGGGCGCGGCGAGCGGCGACGGCGGCCCGCGACGCGGCGACGCGGTCGACCTCGGGCGGCGACGCGGTCGAGGTCGGTGCCGACGGCCTGCTCGGCTGGAGTGGTGGTCGTCTCAGGCAATCGCTGCTCCGTACTCGTCGGCGCGGCGCGCGATGGCGTCGGCGAGCCCATCGGGACCGGCCACCAGCAGCGACCGCGACTCGCTGGCGATCACACCGGCGGCGAATCCGCCGAACCTGCTGCGGATGTCGCCGGGCTCGGCGCCCTGGTGCCCGAATCCGGGGGCGAGCACGGGCAGTCCCGGGCGCGGCGGCTCCGCGTCGGTGTCGATGCCGGCCACCCGGAGGTCGGTGGTGGCGCCGAAGACGACGCCGATGGAGCCGAGGGTGCGCGTCGCGGCATCCGCACGCCCCTGGTTCCAGCCGATGACGCCCTGCGTGATCGCCTGCGCGACCGTGCTGCCGGCGCGGCTCGACTGCTGCAGGACGGCCCGCTGGATCGCCGCCGCCTCGGGGTTGGAGGTCGCGGCGAGCACGAACAGTCCCTTGCCCGCCGCCTCGGCGGCCACCATGACCTGCTCGATGGAGCCGAGGCCCTGGTAGGCGCTGATCGTCATGGCGTCGGCCTCGAGGCTGGAGCCGGGTCGGAGCCACGCCTCGCCGTAGGCGTCGACGGTCGAGCCGATGTCGCCGCGCTTCGCGTCGGCGATCACGAGCAGGCCGGCGTCGCGCGCCTCGCGGAGCACGCGCTCGAGCGCGGCGTACCCCGCGGCGCCGTGCCGCTCGAAGAACGCGACCTGCGGCTTCACGATGCCGACCTTGTCGGCCGCGGCCTCGACGGCACGCAGGCCGAACTCGCGCACGCCCTCGGCGGAGTCGGGCTGGCCCCACTCCGCGAGCAGCGAGGCGTGGGGGTCGATGCCGAGGCACAGGTGACCGTAGGCCGCGAACACGGATTCGAGCCGGTCGCCGAAGGGGATCACGCTGTCGCCGTTCATGCGTTCATCGCCGCCGCCCGGCGAGCGCCGTACTCCTGCAGGCTCGTCACCTCGAACCCGCCGCTCACCGCGTCGAGCGACGCGACGGCGGCCGAGAGCTCGGCGATCGTCGTGAAGAGCGGGATGTCGGAGGCGACCGCGGCGGCGCGGATCTCGTAGCCGTCGGCCCGGGCCGACCGGCCGCTCGGCGTGTTCACGACCACGTCGACCTCGCCGCGGTGGATGAGCTCGACGACGGATGCCGCGTCGGCCGTCGGCTTGTCGCTGTACTTGAGCACCTCGCGTGCGCCGATGCCGTTGCGGCGGAGCACCTCGGCGGTGCCCTCGGTCGCGGCGATCTCGTAGCCGAGCTGCTGCAGTCGCAGCACCGGGAGGATGATGGCGCGCTTGTCGCGATCCGACACCGACACGAACACCGTGCCCGACAGCGGCATCCCGCCGTACGCGGCGAGCTGGCTCTTCGCGAACGCGGTCGGGAAGTCGCGGTCGATGCCCATGACCTCGCCGGTCGAGCGCATCTCGGGGCCGAGCACCGAGTCGACCATGATGCCCTCGCGCGTGCGGAAGCGGTGGAACGGCAGCACGGCCTCCTTCACGGCGACGGGCGCGTCGAGCGGCACGCGCGAGCCGTCGGATGCCGGGAGCATCCCCTCCTCGATGAGCTCGGCGATCGTCGCGCCCACCATGATGCGCGAGGCGGCCTTGGCGAGCGGCGATGCCGAGCGCCTTCGACACGAACGGCACGGTACGGCTCGCGCGCGGGTTCGCCTCGAGCACGTAGAGCACGCCCGCGGCGACCGCGAACTGCACGTTGAGGAGTCCGCGGACGCCGACGCCCTCGGCGATCGCGCGGGTCGCCACGCGCACGCGGTCGACCTCGGCGCGGCCGAGCGTGACGGGCGGAAGCGTGCAGCTCGAGTCGCCCGAGTGGATGCCGGCCTCCTCGATGTGCTCCATGACGCCGCCGATGTACAGGTCGGTGCCGTCGTACAGCGCGTCGACGTCGATCTCGATCGCGTCGTCGAGGAAGCGGTCGACGAGCAGCGGGTGGCTGGGGCCGACGATGCCCTGGCCCTCGATGCGCGAGAAGTAGTCGGCGAGCGACGGCGAGTCGTAGACGATCTCCATGCCGCGGCCGCCGAGCACGTAGCTCGGGCGCACGAGCACCGGGTAGCCGATGCCCTCGGCCACGTGCACCGCGCCCGCGAGGTCGATCGCGGTGCCGTTGCGCGGGGCGAGCAGCCCGGCGGCGTCGAGGATGCCGGAGAACAGCCCGCGCTCCTCGGCGAGGTCGATCGCGTCGGGGCTGGTGCCCAGGATCGGCACGCCGGCCGCCTCGAGGCCCTTGGCGAGCCCGAGGGCGGTCTGCCCGCCGAGCTGCACGACGACGCCGACGAGCTCGCCCGTCTGCGACTCGGCGTGGATCACCTCGAGCACGTCCTCGAGCGTGAGCGGCTCGAAGTACAGGCGGTCGCTCGTGTCGTAGTCGGTCGAGACGGTCTCGGGGTTGCAGTTGATCATGATCGTCTCGAACCCGGCGTCGGACAGCGCGAACGACGCGTGCACGCAGGAGTAGTCGAACTCGACGCCCTGGCCGATGCGGTTCGGGCCCGAGCCCAGGATCACGACCTTGCGACGGTCGGACGGCTCCACCTCGGTCTCGAGGTCGTAGCTCGAGTAGTGGTACGGCGTGAGCGCGGGGAACTCGCCGGCGCACGTGTCGACCGTCTTGTAGACCGGGCGGATGCCGAGGATGTGGCGCACCTCGCGCGCATCCGCCTCGCTGCCGAAGCCGCGCAGCTGGGCGATCTGCGCGTCGGAGAACCCGTGGTCCTTCGCGAGCAGGAGGAGTTCGGTGTCGAGCGCGTCGGCGGCGGCCACGGTGTCGGCGACCTCGTTGATGAGCACCACCTGGTCGAGGAACCACGGGTCGATCTTCGTCGCCTCGAAGACCTCCTCGATCGTCGCGCCCTTGCGCAGCGCCTGCTGCACGAGCACGATCCGGCCGTCGGTCGGCACGCGCGACGCCTCGACGAGCTCGGCCGCGCTGCGCTCCTCGTCGCCCCAGTGGAACGACGAGCCGCGCTTCTCGAGCGAGCGGAGCGCCTTCTGCAGCGCGGTCGAGAAGTTGCGCCCGATCGCCATCGCCTCGCCGACCGACTTCATGGTGGTCGTGAGCGTCGGGTCGGCGGCGGGGAACTTCTCGAACGCGAAGCGCGGCACCTTCACGACGACGTAGTCGAGCGTCGGCTCGAAGCTCGCCGGCGTGACCCGCGTGATGTCGTTGGGGATCTCGTCGAGGCGGTAGCCGATCGCGAGCTTCGCGGCGATCTTCGCGATCGGGAACCCGGTGGCCTTCGACGCGAGCGCCGAGGAGCGCGACACGCGCGGGTTCATCTCGATCACGATGATGCGCCCGTCGGCCGGGTCGACGGCGAACTGGATGTTGCAGCCGCCGGTGTCGACGCCGACGGCGCGGATGATGTCGATGCCGATGTCGCGCAGCTTCTGGTACTCGCGGTCGGTGAGCGTGAGCGCCGGGGCGACCGTGATGGAGTCGCCGGTGTGCACGCCGACGGGGTCGACGTTCTCGATCGAGCAGACGACGACCGTGTTGTCGGCCGTGTCGCGCATGAGCTCGAGCTCGTACTCCTTCCAGCCGAGGATCGACTCCTCGAGGAGCACCTCGGTGGTCGGCGAGTCGTGGAGGCCCTGCGTCACGATGCGCACGAGGTCCTCCTCGGTGTAGGCGAAGCCCGATCCGAGGCCGCCCATCGTGAACGAGGGCCGGACGACGAGCGGGTAGCCGAGGTCGAGCGCGAACTCCTTGGCCTGCTCGAGCGTCTTCGCGACGTGCGAGCGCGCGACATCCGCCCCGGCCTCGATCACGAGGTCCTTGAAGAGCTGCCGGTCCTCGCCCTTGCGGATCGCGTCGACCTTGGCGCCGATGAGCTCGACGCCGTGCTTGTCGAGGATGCCGGCGTCGTGCAGGGCGATCGCCGCGTTCAGCGCGGTCTGGCCGCCGAGCGTCGGGAGCACGGCATCCGGTCGCTCCTTGACGATGATCGACTCGATGATCTCGGGCGTGATGGGCTCGATGTACGTCGCGTCCGCGAAGTCGGGATCGGTCATGATCGTGGCCGGGTTCGGGTTCACGAGGATGACGCGCACGCCCTCCGCGCGGAGCACGCGGCACGCCTGGGTGCCCGAGTAGTCGAACTCGGCCGCCTGGCCGATGACGATCGGACCGGATCCGATGACGAGGACGCTGGTGATGTCGTCGCGCTTGGGCATCAGGCGCTGGTCTCCTTGCTCGCGATGACCATGTCGCGGAAGCGGTCGAACAGGTAGTTGGCGTCGTGCGGGCCCGCGGCCGACTCGGGGTGGTACTGCACCGAGAAGGCCGGGATGTCGAGGCAGTTGAGGCCCTCGACGACGTTGTCGTTGAGGTCGTAGTGACTCACCTCGACGCGCCCGAAGCCCTCGGCCGACTCGCTGACGCGGTCGATCGGGGCGTCGACGGCGAAGCCGTGGTTGTGCGCGGTGATCTCGACCCGGCCGGTGGCCTTGTCGAGCACCGGCTGGTTGATGCCGCGATGGCCGAAGGGCAGCTTGTAGGTGCCGAACCCGAGGGCGCGGCCGAGCAGCTGGTTGCCGAAGCAGATGCCGAAGTACGGCAGGCCCTCGCGCAGCGTCGCCCGCAGCAGGTCGACGTGGCGGTCGGATGCGCCGGGGTCGCCGGGCCCGTTCGAGAAGAACAGCGCGTCGGGCGCCAGGGCGAGCACCTCGTCGGCGGTGATCGACTGCGGCACGACGTGCACGTCGAAGCCGCGCTCGGCGAGGAACTTCAGGGTCGACGTCTTGACGCCGAGGTCGAGCACGGCGACCGATCCGACGCGGTCGCCCTCGGCAGGCAGCGTGTACGACTCGGTGGTCGAGACCGTGCCCGAGAGGTTCAGGCCCGTCATCTCGGCGCCGCCGAGCACGAGCTCGAGCTGCTCGCCGTGGGTGAGCTGGGCGGCGTCACCCGAGAAGATGCCCGCGCGCATGGCGCCGGCGGAGCGGATGTGGCGCGTGACCGCGCGCGTGTCGATGCCGCTGATGCCCACGATGCCCGCCGCCTCGAGGTCGGCGTCGAGGCTGCGCTCGGAGCGGAAGTTCGAGACCACGCGGGAGGGATCGCGCACGACGAACCCGGCCACCCAGATGCGCGCGGACTCCATGTCCTCGTCGTTCATGCCGGTGTTGCCGATGTGCGGCGCCGTCATCATGACGATCTGGCCGGCGTACGACGGGTCGGTGAGGGTCTCCTGGTAGCCCGTCATGCCGGTGGCGAAGACGGCCTCGCCGAGGGTGCGTCCGCGGGCGCCGTAGGCGCGTCCCTCGTAGCGGCGGCCGTCCTCGAGCACGAGCACGGCCGGCTCGTCGGTGCGGGATGGGGTGGGGGTCTCAGTCATCCGAGGCCTCGCTCTCCTGTTCCGGCCGCGGCGCGATCCGCGCGGCGGCGATGTCCTTGACGGCGGCGATGATGCGCGCCGAGTCGCCCGGATACCGGGCCCTGAGGTAGCTGTCGACGTGCGGGTGGCGCCTGCTCGGGGTCGGCGACGTTCGCGATCCACGTGATCGCGACCAGCCCCTCGGGCTCCACGCCGCGGTCGATCGCGTAGCTCGCCTCGCCGGCGGACACGATGCGGTCGGCGGGGAGGAAGCTCGCCTGCTCGCCGGCGACGCGGAGCACCATGCCCTCGGGCACGACCTCGATGCGGGCGGCGCCGCGGAAGGCCAGGCCCTGCACGGCGAGGCGCTCGAGCGGATCGCCGGCCGGCGTCGTCGCGACGTACAGCACCTCGGTCTCGAGCGTCGAAGCGCCGAGCGACGACGGCAGTGGGTACGAGGTGAGCCGCTCGTCGCGCACGGTGCGACGCTTCCACGAGCGCACCATGAGCCAGGCCGCGAGCCCGACGATCACGATGGCGACGAGTGCGCCGGCCCACTTATCCACGGGCCGCCTCCAGCCGCTCGGAGGCGAGCCGGCGACCTCGTCGGCGGGGCGCACCGCGCCGTCGAGGAACGTGGCGTATCCGCGCGTGGAACGTGGCGACGACGCGGCCGGGCAGCCTGCTGCCCGAGGTAGGGCGAGTTCGCGCTGCGTCCGGCGAGCCGGTCGAGTGAGAAGTCGGATGCCGCGGCGGGGTCGTAGAGCGTGACCTCCGCCGCCGATCCCGCCGCCAGCGGCTGCCCGTGGCCGGCGAGTCGGCCGATGCGCGCGGGGGCCGCGGACAGCACGCGCGCGACATCCGCCCAGTCGAGGAGGCCGTTCTCGACGACGGCGGCGTGCACGACGGCGAGGGCGGACTCGAGCCCGACCATGCCGTTCGCGGCGGCGTCCCACTCGCTCTCCTTCGCCTCGACCGGGTG
The DNA here is from genome assembly GCA_963802485.1 of uncultured Actinomycetota bacterium. Lineage (GTDB taxonomy): Bacteria > Actinomycetota > Actinomycetes > Actinomycetales > Microbacteriaceae > Agromyces. The sequence goes on along the minus strand of CAWDJA010000025.1, from coordinate 262,770 downwards.
GGGCGCGTGGTCGGTCGCGACGATGTCGATGGTGCCGTCGGCGAGCGCGAGGCGCAGCGCCTCCACGTCCTCGGCGCGGCGCAGCGGCGGGTTCACCTTGAACCGCGGGTCGTAGCTCGAGACGAGGTCCTCGGTGAGCAGCAGGTGGTGGGGCGTGACCTCGGCGGTGACGTCGATGCCGCGGGCCTTCGCCCAGCGGATGACCTCGACCGAGCCGGCGGTGGAGACGTGGCAGACGTGCAGGCGGCTGCCGACGTGCTCGGCGAGCAGCACGTCGCGCGCGATGATCGACTCCTCGGCGACGGCGGGCCAGCCGGCGAGGCCGAGCTCGCCCGAGAGCGCACCCTCGTTCATCTGGGCGCCCTGGGTGAGCCGCGGCTCCTGCGCGTGCTGCGCGATGACGCCGTCGAACGCCTTCACGTACTCGAGGGCGCGGCGCATGAGCAGCGGGTCGGAGACGCAGAAGCCGTCGTCGGAGAAGACGCGCACGTTCGCCCGGGAGCGGGCCATCGCGCCGAGCTCGGCGAGCTGCTCGCCCTTGAGGCCGACCGTGACCGCGCCGATGGGCTGCACGGTGGCGTAGCCGGCGGCGCGGCCGAGGCTGGCCTCCTGCTCGACGACCCCGGCGGTGTCGGCCACGGGGAACGTGTTGGCCATCGCGAAGACCGCCGTGAACCCGCCCGCCGCTGCGGCCCGGGTGCCGGTGAGCACGGTCTCGCTCTGCTCGTAGCCCGGCTCGCGGAGATGCGTGTGCAGGTCGACGAGGCCGGGCAGCGCCACGAGACCCGTCGGCGTCGACGACCGTCGCGCCCGCGGCATCCGCGATGCGACCGACCTCGGCGATGACGCCGTCGGCGAGGAGGAGGTCGGCGCGCTCGCCCGTCGCGAGGGTCGCACCGGTGATCAGGAAGCGCTCGGTCATCGAGGCGTCACCCCGCTCGCCCGACAGCAGCAGATAGAGGGCGGCCATTCTCACTGATACTCCGTTCGCGACCTGCTCGCGCACCGTGGACTGCGGCGAATCTGCGGCGCGGGCGGCGATCTCCAGCCCGCGGTTCATCGGTCCGGGGTGCATCACCATCGTAGTCGGGGGCAGCCGGTCGAACCGGGCGTCGTCGAGTCCCCACGTGCGGGCGTACTCGCGGCTGTTGGGGAAGAACGCGGCGTGCATGCGCTCGGCCTGGATGCGGAGCATCATCACGACGTCGGGACCGTCGGCCAGCGCCGCGTCGAGGTCGTAGCCGACGCGGGCGGGCCATCCGGTCGTGTCGACCGGCACGAGCGTGGGCGGCGCGACGAGCTCGACCGCGGCGCCGAGGGTCGTCAGCAGCCACACGTTCGACCGGGCGACCCGGGAGTGCAGGATGTCGCCGACGATCACGACGTGCACGCCGTCGAGCCCGCGTCCCCGCGACGCCGCGCCGTGCAGGCGGCGCCGGATCGTGAACGCGTCGAGCAGCGCCTGCGTCGGGTGCTCGTGGGTGCCGTCGCCGGCGTTCACGACGCCCGCGTCGATCCAGCCGCTCGTCGCGAGGGTGAGCGGAGCGCCGGACGCGTGGTGGCGGATGACCACGCCGTCGGCGCCCATGGCCTGCAGCGTCTGGGCGGTGTCCTTCAGGCTCTCGCCCTTCGAGACGCTCGAGCCCTTGGCACTGAAGTTGATGACGTCGGCCGAGAGCCGCTTCGCCGCGGCCTCGAACGAGATGCGCGTGCGGGTGGAGTCCTCGAAGAACAGGTTCACCACCGTCTTGCCGCGCAGGGTGGGGAGCTTCTTCATCTCGCGCTCCTGCACGGCCGCCATGTCCTCGGCGACGTCGAGGAGGGCGATCGCGTCGTCGCGCGAGAGGTCCTTCGTGGAGAGCAGGTGGCGCATCAGTCCTCACCACCGTCGATCGTGACGGCGTCGTCGCCGTCGACCTCGGCGAGGCGCACGTTGATGCGCTCGCGGGTCGAGCTCGGCAGGTTCTTGCCGACGAAGTCCGCGCGGATCGGGAACTCGCGGTGACCGCGGTCGACGAGCACGGCGAGGCGCACCGCGCGGGCGCGGCCGAGGTCGGCGAGGGCGTCGAAGGCGGCCCGGATCGTGCGGCCCGAGTAGAGCACGTCGTCGACGAGCACGACCGTGGCGCCGTCGATGCCGCCGGCGGGCACCGAGGTCGGCTGCGGCGCGCGAACCGGATGCCGCCCGAGGTCGTCGCGGTACATCGTCACGTCGAGCGCGCCGGCGGGCACGTCGGAGGCCGCGATGCGGCCGATGATCGCGGCGAGGCGCTCGGCGAGCACGACGCCGCGGGTGGGGATCCCGAGGAGCACGAGCCGTTCGGCCCCGCGATTCGACTCGAGGATCTCGTGGGCGATGCGAGTGATCGCCCGATCGATGTCAGCCTGCTGCAGCACGGTGCGCACAGCCATGCGGACTCCCTTCTCCGCCTCACGGGACGGGCTTCAAGGTTGCCTTCCGATCCAGCCTACCAGCCGTGACCGTCGCCGCCCGCGACGCCCGGGAGTAGCATCGGCCGCGCGGGGACCTCCCTCGCGTCGAGGAGGACGGGAGCGGCTCATGGCCGGCACGGGCACCGCGGACGATCCCTGGCAGTTGACGACGGCACCGGGCACGTCGGCGTACACGATGTACCGCGACGAGGGCGCTGACCCGCCCGCGCTCGTCTGCCGGGTGGGGGCGACCACGCTGAAGTACCACCTCTCGGCGATCGACGACCTCGACGCCTGGCTGCGCGAGCAGGGCGACTGGGTGCCGCTGGGTGCGGCCGACGAGCAGAAGACCCGCGGTCGACGGAACGGTCGAGGCCTGGGGACGATCCGAGGCGAATCCCGTCGGCGGATGGTACGGCCTGCGGAAGGGCTACCGGGGACGGTTCGGCATGTACCTGCCGCCACTGCTCGAGGCGCTCGGGCTCGCCGAGCTCACGCCACGACGCACGCAACAACCGCATGCGCGCGATCTGATCGCCGCACCCGTCGACGCCGAAGGGCGGAGCGCATCGCGCTCCGCCCTTCGTGCCGGGTGCCGCCGGGTCATCGGCCGGACCGGGCCGATCCACGCAGCACCCGCGAGGCGACGACGAGCGCCGCGGCGATGAGCACCACGTTCTTGAGGACGTACTGGCCGAGCAGCGTCGGCCCTGCGGCCGTGAACAGCTCGCTCGGGAAGAACACGAGCGGCGACAGGATGCCGACGAACGCGACGGCGAGCATGACGAGCCCGAACCGGGCGAACACGCCCGAGATGAGGGCGAGCCCGGCGACGGTCTCGATGACGGCGGTGAGGATGAGCGCCAGCTGGCCGCCGACGACGCCGAAGGTCAGCACGCCCCAGGTCGCCTCGACGAGGGGCTCGAGGGGGCTGGCACCGGGGAAGAACTTCAGCACGCCGAACGCGACGAACACGGCGCCGAGGGCGACGCGGAGGGCCGGGATGCTCCAGCGCTCGAGGAAGGCCTTGCAGCAGCCCCTCGAGCTCGCCGAGGCGGTCGAGGAAGCCGATGCGCGAGACCGGCACCGGACGGGGGCCGACGGGCTGCAGGCCGGGAGTGGGGGCGGGGATCGATGACATGGCGGAGGTGCTCCTTCCAGAGCATTGAGGTGTTGGGATCGGCGCGCTCGAGTGCGGCACCGAGATCCAGTGAACCGGCTGCGGCCATCGCGGAGATCCGGGCCTGCGCCGGAATCCGGAGAGGGTCTCCACCCATTCCCTCCCCGTGCCAGCACTGGGGGTGACGCCGGAACGGACGGATGTGATCGAATCGGGCATGGCCGAAGTGATGATCGCGGTGATGCCGTTCCACGGCCACGTCGCGCCGCATGGCGGCCGTCGCGCGCGCGTTCGTGGAAGCGGGTCACGGCGTGCGGGTCTACACGGGCTCCGCCCACGCCGACCGGTTCACGGCCGTCGGCGCGCAGGCGCTGACGTGGGCGTCGGCGCCCGACTTCGACGAGCACGACCTGGCCGCGACGTTCCCCGTGCTGCGCGGGCGCAAGGGCCCGCGCCAGATGCTCGCGAACGTCGAGCACGTCTTCGTGCGCACCGCCGCCGCCCAGTCCGACGACCTGGTGCGGGCCTTCGACGAGCGACCGTGGGACGTCATCGTCGCCGACGGCCTGAGCCTGGGCGCGCACCTCGCGTCCGAGCGCACGCGCACCCCCTGGGTCACCGTGAGCATCGTGCCGCTCGCGATCCCGAGCCGCGACCTGCCCCCGCCGATGTTCGGCCTCGGCCCGTCGACCGGCGCACTCGGGCGCCTCCGCGACCGCGCGCTGCGGGCCGCCGCGACACGCCGGCGCGCGCGGCATCCAGCGTGCCTACGTCGAGGAACGCGAACGCGCCGGGCTCCCGCCGAACGGCCGCTCGTTCGACGACGCCTGGTACTCCCCCGACCTCGTCTGCGCCTCGGGCGTCGCCGAGCTCGAGTTCGCGCGATCGGACCTCGCGACGCACGTCGTGTTCGTCGGCGAGCTGACCCGCCCGGCGCAGGGCGATGCGACGCTGCCGGCGTGGTGGGACGACGTCGAGGCATCCGCCGTGCCCGTGGTGCTCGTGACGCAGGGCACGCTGAACGTCGACCCGCACGACCTCATCGAGCCGGCGTTCGCGGCACTCGGCCGGCAGCGCGTGCTCGTGGTCGCCACGACCGGCCGAGCGGATGACGCGAGCCTGCCGTTCCCCGCCCCGCCGAACGCGCGCGTGGCCGGCGTCGTGCCGTACGGCGCCCTGCTCCCCCGGGTCGACGTGATGGTCACGAACGGCGGATGGGGCGGCGTGCTCGCCGCGCTCGCGGCGGGGATCCCGCTCGTGGTCGCGGGCGGCGACCTCGACAAGCCCGAGGTGGCCGCCCGAGTCGCCTGGTCGGGCGCGGGCGTGAACCTGCGCTCGGGCCGTCCGTCACCGCGTGCGGTCCTCCGCGGCTGGCGGCGGGTGTCGACGGATGCCGCGTACCGCGCGAACGCCGCAGCGCATCGCCGCGCGGCTCGCCGAGCACGACGGACCGGCCGAGGTCGTCGAGCACACGATGCGCCTGCTCGCGACGCGGCGCGACGGCGCCACGTCGACCGCCGACCGACCAGGTCCTTGATGGGTCGTCGCGAGCGCGCGTACTGTCGAGGAATGGCGAACCTCAGCGAGAGACTGGCGGCGTTGGTGCCCACTTGGGGCGCCAAGATGGCATACGGCGAACGCACCACGTTGGGCGGGCATGACCTCGTGCCCGTCGCGCTCGTGGTCTTCGGGTTCGGCGGAGGCGAGGGCTCCGGCGAGATGCCCGAGGGCGGCTCCACCCCGGCGGGCAGGGGCGAGGGCAGCGGTGGCGGCGGCGGCGGCTACGTGGTGCCGATCGGAGCGTACGTCGGCGGTCCCGACGGGCTGCGGTTCCGGCCGAACCCGATCGCGATGATCATGGTCGCCGTGCCGTTGGTGTCCGCCGTCGGCTGGGCGGTGGCCCGGATCGCCGGCGCAGGCAGCGGGCGCCGCGGCGCCAACTGACTGCACCGATCCGGCACAGGTCGACCGGGTCGCGGTACCTAGCCCTTCGAGTGCGAGATCGCCGCGAGCAGGCCGTTCACGAAGCCGGCGGAGTCGTCGGTCGACAGCACCGTGGCCGCCTCGACGGCCTCGGAGATCGCCACCGGGTCGGGCACGGCGTCGTTGTAGAGGATCTCCCACACGCCGATGCGCAGCAGCGCGCGGTCGACCGCGGGCATGCGCTCGAGCGTCCACCCGCGCGAGTGCGTCGTGATGAGCTCGTCGATCTCCTCGCGGTGGTCGACGATGCCGTCGACGATCTCCCGCGCGTAGAGCCACGACGCCTGCCGCTCGGGCTCGCTCGACGGCGCGTCTCGGCCTCGACGGCGAGCACCTGCTCGACGGGCACCTGGCGCATGTCGGCCGAGTAGAGCATGTCGAGGGCGCGCTTGCGCGCCTTCGTGCGGGCGCTCACTAGTCGTTCACGCGGCCGAGGTAGTCGCCCGTGCGGGTGTCGACCTTGACCTTCGTGCCGGTCTCGAGGAAGAGCGGCACCTGGATCTCGTAGCCGGTCTCGACGGTGGCGGGCTTGGTGCCGCCGGTCGAGCGGTCGCCCTGCAGGCCCGGCTCGGTGTAGGTGATCTCGAGCACGACCGACGCGGGCAGGTCGACGTAGAGCGGGTTGCCGTTGTTCAGGGCGATGGTGACGGCCTGGTTCTCGAGCATGAAGTTCGCGGCGTCGCCGACGACGGTCGCGGGCACGGTGAGCTGGTCGTAGTCGGTCGCGTCCATGAACACGAAGCCGTCGCCGTCGTTGTAGAGGTAGGTGAAGTCGCGGCGGTCGACGTTCTCGATGTCGATCTTCGTGCCGGCGTTGTACGTGCGATCGACGACCTTGCCCGTGACGACGTTCTTCAGCTTCGTGCGGACGAACGCGCCGCCCTTGCCGGGCTTGACGTGCTGGAACTCGATGACGCTCCAGAGCTGGCCGTCGATGTTGAGGACGACGCCGTTCTTGATGTCAGCCGTGCTTGCCATTGGCGGTGATTCCGATCGATCGAGGGAAGTCAGAGGGCACGCGTCGATCGCGTGCGACTGATCGAGTGTAGTCGACTCACCCGAGCGACCGCAGAACCCAGTCGACCGCGAGCCGGTAGGAGTCCGCGCCGAACCCGGCGATCACGCCCGTCGCGACGCCGGAGATCACGCTCGTGTGGCGGAAGGTCTCGCGGGTGTGCGGATTGGTGAGGTGCACCTCGACGAGCGGCACCCCGACCTGCTTCAACTGCGCCGCGGCATCGCGCAGCGCGTAGCTGTAGTGCGTGAACGCGGCCGGGTTGAGCACGACCGGCACCCGGCGGTCGACCGCCTCGTGGATCCAGCCGATCAGCTCGGCCTCGTCGTCGGTCTGCCGCAGGTCGATCTCGACGCCGTCGGGCACGGATGCCGCGAGCGCCGGCCCCGATGTCCGCGAGCGTCTCGCTGCCGTACACCTCGGGCTCTCGCGTGCCGAGGCGGCCGAGGTTCGGGCCGTTCAGCACGAGGATCGTCGTCATGCGGCCAGCCTAGCGGCGCGGCATCCGCTGATCGTGCTCGGTGCCGCGGCGCCGCTGCCGACCGCACGGGCCTCGCTCAGGAGCCGATCTCCTGGTACGCCGCGAACAGCAGCGACTGGTCGGGCGCCAGCATCACGGTGGGCTTCGCGAGGTCGTCGAGCACGATGAAGCGCAGCTGCCCGCCGCGCGCCTTCTTGTCGCGCTGCATCGTCGCGAGCAGCGTGTTCCAGCGGCCCGCGGGGTAGCGTCGTCGGCAGCCCGAGCAGGTCGAGCACGCGCTTGTGCCGGTCGGCGACGTCGTCGGAGAGCCGCCCGGAGAGGCGGCCGAGCTCGGCGGCGAACGCCATGCCGACCGAGACGGCGGCGCCGTGCCGCCACTGGTAGCGCTCGGCGTGCTCCACGGCGTGGCCGAGGGTGTGGCCGTAGTTGAGGATCTCGCGGAGGCCCTGCTCCGTGAAGTCCTCCGACACGACCTCGGCCTTCATGCGGATCGCGAGCTCGACGACGCGCCGGAACTCGGGCGAGGTCGGATCGGTCGCGGCATCGGGATCGGCCTCGATGACGTCGAGGATCTCGGGGTAGCGGATGAAGCCGGCCTTCACGATCTCGGCGAACCCGGCGAGGATCTCGTTGCGCGGCAGGGTGTCGAGCAGCTCGAGGTCGCACAGCACGGCGGCGGGCGCGTGGAACACCCCGACGAGGTTCTTCCCCTCGTTCGTGTTGATGCCGGTCTTGCCGCCGACGGCCGCGTCGACCATGCCGAGCACCGTCGTGGGCACCTGCACGACGCGCACGCCGCGCAGCCAGGTGGCGGCCACGAACCCGGCGAGGTCGGTGATCGCCCCGCCGCCCAGGCCGACGACGGCGTCGCTGCGGGTGAAGTCGGCCTGGCCGAGGACCTGCCAGCAGAACGCCGCCACCTCGACGCGCTTGCCGGCCTCGGCGTCGGGCACCTCGGCGAGGAGCACCTCGAAGCGATCCTGGAGCGCCTCGCGCAGGGCGGCGGCGCGAGCCCCGAGCGTCGGCGCGTGCACGACGAGCACCTTGCGGACCGCGGGCCCGAGCACGTCGCCGAGCTCGGAGACCACGCCGCGACCCACGACCACGTCGTAGCCCGTCCTCGCCGCCCACCCGGATGCTCGTCCGCGTCTCGCCTGCCGTCATCGTGGTCCTCCCGTGAAGCGCTCGGTGATCGCGTCGACGATGCGTGCGACCGAGCGGCGCGACGTGTCGATGTCGTAGTCGGCGAGCTCGCGGTAGATCGGAGCGCGCGCCTCGAGGATGGCGGTCCAGCGCCCCAGGCCGCCGTCGGCCAGGAGGGGTCGGGTGCCGCCGGTGAGCCGCGGCGCCACCGCCTCGGGCGAGACCTTCAGCCACACCACCTGCAGGTCGGCGAGGTCGTCGCGCGTGTCGGGGTGGAGCACGGCTCCCCCGCCGAGCGAGATGACGGCCTCCTCGCGCAGCGCGTCGGCCACGACCTCGCGTTCGATGATGCGGAAGTACTCCTCGCCCTCGCGATCGAAGATCTCGTCGATGGGGCCGTACCGCTCGACGATGCGCACGTCGGTGTCGACGAACGGCGCGTCGACGGATGCCGCGAGCCGCTGCCCGACGCGCGTCTTGCCCGCCCCCATCGGCCCGACGAGGACGATGGGCAGCGGTACGCGCACCCGGTCAGACACGATCGGCCGTGGCCTGCGCCGACGCGACCTCCGTGCGGAGCGCGTCGGGGATCGCCGCGAGGTAGGACTCGAGGTTGCGACGCGTCTCGGCGACCGAGTCGCCCCCGAACTTCTCGAGCACGGCGTTCGCGAGGGTGAGCGCGACCATCGCCTCCGCCACGACGCCCGCCGCCGGGACGGCGCAGACATCCGACCGCTGGTGGTGCGCCGGTGCGGCCTCGCCGGTGGCCACGTCGACGGTGGGCAGGGCGTGCGGGATCGTCGCGATCGGCTTCATGCCGGCGCTCACGCGCAGCACCGTGCCCGTCGACATGCCGCCCTCGGTGCCGCCGGCGCGATCGCTCGCCCGCACGATGCGGCCGTCGGCGCGGTGGAGCTCGTCGTGGGCCGCGGAGCCGCGGCGCGTGGTCGTCAGGAACCCGTCGCCGACCTCGACGCCCTTGATGGCCTGGATGCCCATCAGCGCGGCGGCGAGCTGCGAGTCGAGGCGGCGGTCCCAGTGGACGTGCGAGCCGAGGCCCGGGCGGCACGCCGTAGGCGAGCACCTCGACGACGCCGCCGAGCGTGTCGCCGTCCTTGTGGGCCGCGTCGACCTCGGCCACCATGCGCGCCGACGTCTCGGGATCGAAGCAGCGCAGCGGGTCGGCGTCGAGGCGGTCGACGTCGTCGGGCAGCGGCAGCGGCGAGCCCTCGGGCACGCGCACCGGCCCGATCGCGACGGTGTGCGACGACGGTGCGGATGCCGAGCTCGGCGAGGAACGCGCGCGCCACCGCGCCGAGCGCCACGCGGGCGGCCGTCTCGCGGGCGCTCGCGCGCTCGAGCACCGGTCGCGCCTCGTCGAAGCCGTACTTCTGCATGCCGACGAGGTCGGCGTGGCCGGGCCGGGGCCGGGTGAGCGGGGCGCCGCGTCCGCGGCCGAGCGTGGCCGGGTCGATGGGCTCGGGGCTCATGACCTCCTGCCACTTCGGCCATTCCGTGTTGCCGATCCGCAGCGCGATGGGGCTCCCGAGGCTCTCGCCGTGGCGCACGCCACCCGAGATCGCCAGTTCGTCCTGCTCGAACTTCATGCGCGCACCGCGGCCGTAGCCGAGCTTGCGACGCGCGAGGTCGGCGCGGATGGCGTCGAGTGAGACGGGGATACCGGCGGGAAGACCCTCGAGGATCGCGACGAGCTCAGGGCCGTGCGACTCTCCGGCAGTGAGCCAACGGAGCATGCTCCTATCCTTCCACAGGCGCGTCAGAGCGATCGGCGCATGACGTCGAGCACGGCCGCCTCGTCGGGCAGCGCCGCGAACGGATCGCCCGTCACGAAGATGCGCACCTGCAGCAGCGCCTGGTGCAGCAGCATCTCGAGCCCGTGCACGACCGTGCCGCCGGCGGCGAACCACTGCGCCGCCAGCGTCGTCGGCCAGGGCGAGTACGCGACGTCGAGCAGCGGTCGCCCGCTGCATCAGCGCCTCGGATGCCGCGACGCCGAGGTCGGTGCCGCCCGGAACCGTGCTGACGACGAGCTCGGCGTCGTCGATCCGCGCGAGCTCGGCGAGCGGCGACACGACGACGACGAGTCCCAGGCGACGGCCGAGTGCGGCGATCGGCTCCGCGGCCTCGGGCCGGCGGAGCAGCAGGTGCACGGTCGTCGTGCCGAGCTCGGCCATCGCGACGAGCGCGGAGGCCGCCGTCGCCCCGCCGCCGATCAGCACGCCGGTGCGCACGCGCTCGAGGCCGGCCTCGCCGAGGGCGCGCACGATGCCGCCGACATCCGTGTTGAAGCCGAGGCGGGCGCCGTCGGCGAAGAGCACCGTGTTCGCGGCACCGGTGAGCACGGCGAGCTCGTCGATCTCGTCGAGGAGCGGCAGCACGTCCTGCTTCAGCGGCATCGTGAGCGAGAGCCCGCGCCAGGCCGCGTCGCGCGAGGCGACGAACTCCGCGAGTCCCGCGCCGTCGACCTCGACGGCGTCGTAGGCCCAGTCCAGCCCGAGCAGGTCGTAGGCGGCGCGGTGCAGCGCCGGGCTCTTCGAGTGCGCGATCGGCGAGCCGAGCACCGCGAGGCGCGTCACGCCGCGCGCGACGTGGTCACTCACAGTAGGCCGCGTTCTCCTCGCTCGCCGCGCACCACTCCTGCAGCTGCGCCACGGCCGCCTCGTGCTCGTCGGCCGTGGTCGAGAACACCGTCTCGCCGGTGGCGAGGTTGACGGGCACGAAGAACAGCCACGGTCCGTCGGCGGGGTGGATCGCCGCGTTGATCGCGACGTCGCCGGGGTTGCCGATCGGGCCGATCGGCAGGCCCGGGTTCGCGTACGTGTTGTAGAGGTTCGACGCGTCGGCGCGCTCCGCGTCGGTCGTCCACACGGTGTGCGTGTTGCCCGTGCCGTAGGCCACGGTGGCGTCCGACTCGAGGTTCATGCCCTGGTCGAGGCGGTTCTGGAACACGCGCGCGACCTTCGGGAAGTCCTCGAGGTTCGACCCGGCCTCGCGCTGCACGATCGAGGCGAGCACGATCGTCTTCCAGCGCTGGTCCGCCGGCACGCCGGCGGTGTCGAGCGCCTCGAACTGCCGGTCCACGAGCGTCTGGAGCACGCCGTGCGCGTCCATGCCCGGGTCGAGCGTGTAGGTCGCCGGGAACAGGAAGCCCTCGAGTGTCGTCGCCTCGGCGGGGAGCCCGTAGGCGGAGGGCGGCTCTGCTGCCGCCGCCTGCAGTTCCTCCAGCGGGATGCCGGCGCCCTCGGAGATGGCGACGAGCGCGTCGGGCAGGGCGGTGCCCTCGGGGATGACGAACGTGTTCTCGAGCTTGCTGGCCGGATCGACGCAGCGCGTCGAGCGCGGCCTGGGCGCTCATCTCCTCGGCGAGCTGGTAGGCGCCGGGGTGGAACTCGGGCTCGGGACTCTGCTCGAGCAGCAGGTCGTAGAAGGCGTCGTACGAGGCCGTCACGCCCTCGTCGACCAGGTTCTGGGAGATGTCCGAGCCGGTGTCGCCCTCGTGGATCATGAAGACGACCTCGCCGGTGCCGGTGCCCGTGAAGTCGGCCGCGGGCGTGAACCGCTCGATGATCGAGTTGATCGGGTCCCTGCAGGAAGAAGAACGCGCCGGCCACGAGGGCGGCGACCACGACGAGGCCGATGAGGCAACCCCACGCCCCGCGGCGCTTCGGCTTCTCGTGCGGGTGGTCGTGGTCGTCGTACGTGGATCTCGGATGCCGCGGCGCGGCGCTCCGCTCGAGACGGCTTCCTGCGCTCGTGCTCCTCGGCCTCCGCGAGTTCGAGCCGTCGCTGCTCGGCCTCCCGCGCCTCGCGCCGGGTCATCGGCTGCCCCGTCCGCCACCAGCCGGGAGCGGTCGACGCGGACGGACCGGGCGCGGCGTCGGCATGGCGCCGCCCTCGGGCGCGACGTCGTCGCCGGCGAGCAGCGCATGCCAGTCGACGGCGTCGCGCTCGGGCGCGGATCCGCGCGGCTCCGGTGGGAGGTGGGTCACAGGGGGGACGACCCTTCGTCTGTCGTGAGCAGGCGCCCGGGCTCGGTGCCCGATGCCCGCTCCGTGTCGATGGCGTGTTGCAGAATGATAACGGCTGCAACTTGGTCGACGATGGGACGCTGGCTGCGACTCGACCGTCCCGAGGCTCGCAGGGCCTGCTGGGCGCTCACCGTGGAGAGCCGCTCGTCCACGAGCCGCACCGCGGATCCGGTCGCGGCGAGGCGCGCAGCGAACGCGATCGCGTCGTCGGTCGAGGGCGTGGGAGCCCCCGACAGCGAGAGCGGATGGCCCACCACGAGCTCGATGGCGCCGTACTCGTCGGCGAGCTCGAGGATCCGGCGGATGTCCGCGTCACCCTCCTGCGCCCGCGGCACGGTCTCCACGGGCACGGCGAGGAGCCCGCCGGCGTCGCAGCGGGCGACGCCGATGCGGGCGCGCCCCACGTCGATGCCGAGTCTCGCTCCCTGGCGCATCCGGTGACCTACCGGTCGAGCTCGCGACGCACTGCTTCGAGGGCGGCGGGGATCGCCGACACGTCGCTGCCACCGCCCTGCGCGAGGTCGGGCTTGCCGCCGCCGCCGCCGCCGAGCACGGAGGCCATCGTCTTCGCGAGTGCGCCGGCGTTCGCTCCCGCGTCGCGGGCGGCGGGCGACGTCGCGACGATCGCGATCGGCTTGCCGCCGACCGCGGCCGCGAGGGCGACCACGGATGCCGCGTCGCCGATCTTCGAGCGCACGGCGGTCGCGAGCGACCGCAGTTCGTCGCCCGAACCGAGCGTGCCGACGGTCTCGGCGACGAGGAGCACGTCGCCGACCCGCGTCGCGTTCGCTGCGAGCGCGGGAACGCGATCGCGCGAGGGCCCTCGCCTCGAACTGGGCGATCCGCTTCTCCGCCGACTTCAGGCTCGTCACGAGCTCGCCGACGCGGTCGACGAGCTGCTCGGGACGGGTCTTCAGGCTCGTGGTCAGCTCGGACACGAGCGCACGCTCGGCCGCGAACCGCCGGAACGCGTCCATGCCGACGAGCGACTCGACGCGTCGGTTGGAGGCGCCGACCGACGACTCGCCGACGATGTTGATCATGCCGACCTCGGCGCTCGTCGACACGTGCGTGCCGGCGCACAGTTCGCGCGACCACGGGCCGCCGATGTCGACGACGCGCACGACGTCGCCGTACTTCTCGCCGAACAGCGCCATCGCGCCGAGGGCCTTCGCCTCGTCGAGCGGCATCTCGCGGGTGACGACCTGCAGGTTGTCGCGGATCGCGTTGTTCGAGATCTCCTCGATCTCGCTGCGGGTCTCGGGCGACAGCGCGGAGTTCCATCCGTAGTCGAGGCGGAGGTACCCGGCCTTGTTGAACGACCCGGACTGGTGCGCGTTCGGGCCGAGCACCTGGCGGAGTGCCGCGTGCACGAGGTGCGTGCCGGAGTGCGCCTGCGTCGCGCCGCGCCGGTAGTCCTCGTCGACCAGCGTCGTCGCGGGCACGCCCACGCCGACCTCGCCCGACACCACCTTCACGGTGTGGCTGATCAGTCCCTTCACGGGCTTCTGCACGTCGAGGACCTCGAGCTCGTACCCGTCGCCGACGATGCGGCCCTGGTCGGGCGCCTGGCCGCCGGACTCCGCGTACAGCGAGGTCTCGGCGAGGATGACCTCCGCCGTCTGCCCCGCCGATGGCGACCGGCACCGGGCGGCCGTCGACGAGGAGCCCGAGCACGGTCGACTCGGTCGTGAGGTCGGTGTACCCGGTGAAGATCGTCTCGCCCTTGGCGCGGAAGTCGCCGTAGACGGACAGGTCGGCGAGGACCTTCTTCTTCGACTTCGCGTCGGCCTTCGCCCGCGTGCGCTGGGCGGTCATGAGCTGGTCGAACGCGCCGCGATCGACGGCGAGGCCCGCCTCCTCGGCCATCTCGAGCGTGAGCTCGATCGGGAAGCCGTAGGTGTCGTGCAGGAGGAACGCCGTGTCGCCGGCGAGCTCCGCCTGTCCGGCGTCCTTCGTCGCCGCGACGGCGCCGTCGAGGATCGGTCGTGCCCGCCGCGAGCGTGCGGAGGAACGTCTCCTCCTCGCCGAGGGCGAGCTGCTCGATGTGGGCGTAGTCGCGCGCGACCTCGGGGTACGCCGCCTTCATCGCGTCGCGCGAGGCGGCGAACAGCTCGCGGAAGGTCGGCCCCTCGACGCCGAGCAGCCGCATCGCGCGGATGGTGCGGCGCAGGAGTCGGCGGAGGATGTAGCCGCGACCCTCGTTCGACGGGGTCACGCCGTCGCTCATGAGCATGAGCGAGGAGCGGACGTGGTCGGCGATGACGCGCATGCGCACGTCGTCGTCGTGCACCGCGCCGTACCGGCGACCGGAGATCTCCGCGGCGCGGTCGAGCACCGGGCGCACCTGGTCGATCTCGTACATGTTCTCGACGCCCTGCTTGATGAACGCGACGCGCTCGAGGCCCATGCCGGTGTCGATGTTCTTCTTCGGCAGTTCCCGCACGATGCGGAAGTCGGTCTTCGACTTCACGTCGTCGATGAGGTACTGCATGAACACGAGGTTCCAGATCTCGACGTACCGGTCGTCGTCGGTCGCCGGTCCGCCGTCGATGCCGTACGCGGGACCGCGATCGAAGAAGATCTCGGAGCAGGGACCGGCGGGTCCGGGCTGGCCCGTGTGCCAGTAGTTCGTGTCCTTGTCGAGTCGCTGGATGCGCTCCTCGGGGAGCCCGGCGATCCGCTTCCAGAGCTCGATGGCCTCGTCGTCGTCCTTGTAGACGGTGACCCAGAGGTCCGTCGGCGCGAAGCCGTATCCGCCGTCGGCCTCGGGCGTGGTGAGCAGCTCCCACGCCATGCTGATGGCGCCCTCCTTGAAGTAGTCGCCGAAGGAGAAGTTGCCGCTCATCTGGAAGAACGTGCCGTGGCGCGGCGTCTTGCCGACCTCTTCGATGTCGTTCGTCCGGATGCACTTCTGCACGCTCGTCGCGCGCGGGTACGGCGGCGGCACGAGGCCGGTGAGGTAGGGCACGAACGGCACCATGCCGGCGACCGTGAACAGCAGCGTCGGGTCGTCGGACACGAGCGAGGCCGAGGGTACGACGGTGTGGCCGCGCGCGGCGAAGAAGTCCAGCCAGCGCTGGCGGATGTCTGCAGTCTGCATGATTCCGTTCTGGGTCAGCGGCCCGGTGCGACCGGGCGGAGTCGGTGTGCCGGCGTCAGCGCGCGGCGTCGGGCGCGACGCCCTCGGCGCGGAGCTCGGCGTCGCGCTCGTGGTAGCCCTCGGCGATGGCGTTGCCGAACGCCCTGGCCTTCGCATCGACCGACGAGAAGAACTCCCGGCCCTGCTGGGTCTGGTTGAGCTGGTGCGCGGCGACGAAGCCGGCAGCGACGCCCACGGCGAACCACACGATGCTCTTCACGAAGTGCTCCCTCTGACCGATCTTGCGGCGCGAGTCCCACTCGGCACGCCTGTAGTTAGTCTAGGCGCCGGTCATCGCCCGGCGCCCGCGAGCAGCGCACTGCGGACGCCGCCGCGCTGCGCAGGCCAGTCTAGCGGCGACGGATGCCGCGGAGACGGAACAGGGGCCGCGGGGAATCCCCGCGGCCCCTGGCCAGTGCGTGGTCGCGTCAGCGAGCCGCGTAGTACTCGACGACGAGCTGCACGTCACAGGTCACGGGGACCTCGGCGCGCTTCGGACGACGGACGAGCGTCGCGTGGAGCTTGTCGAGCTCCACATCGAGGTAGGCGGGGAGCTTGGGGAGCACGTCGACGTGACCGCCGGCGGCGGCGACCTGGAACGGCTCGGTGCCCTCGGAGCGCTGCTTGACGCCGATGAGCTGGCCCGGCTTCACGCGGAAGGAGGGGCGGTCGACGATCTGGCCGTCGACGAGGATGTGGCGGTGCACCACGAACTGGCGGGCCTGCGAGATCGTGCGGGCGAAGCCGGCGCGGAGCACCAGGGCGTCGAGGCGCATCTCGAGGAGCTCGACCAGGTTCTCACCGGTCAGGCCGTCGGTGCGGCGGGCCTCGTTGAACGCGATGCGGAGCTGCTTCTCGCGGATGCCGTACTGGGCGCGCAGGCGCTGCTTCTCGCGAAGACGCACGGCGTAGTCGGAGTCCTGCTTGCGCTTGGTGCGGCCGTGCTCGCCGGGGGCGTACGGACGCTTCTCCATGTACTTGGCGGCCTTCGGGGTGAGGGCGACGCCGAGCGCACGGGAGAGGCGGGTCTTGCTGCGTGACTGGTTCGACACGAATGTCCTTTCGGAAGAATCTCAAGTGAATCAACGGCGCGATCGTGCGCCGGAAATCTGTGTCAGAGGGATTCGCCAAGGGTGGATCGGCTACAGATCGCACCCGTTCGCCGGTGATCCTCTCGCAGCCGCGCTCGAGGATCAGGCTTCAGGCCAAAGGAAAGGATATCACGGAGCCGCGCCGCCGCCCACCGGACCGCCCGCCGGCCGAGCGCACGCGCTCAGCGCCGCCCCGCACGATGCGCCGCAGCTTCGCGAGCCGCGCCGACACCTCGCGCTCGTTGCCGTGCTCGGTCGGCTCGTAGTACGTCGCGCCGCGCAGCTCGGTCGGCAGGTACTCCTGCGCCACCACCCCGATCGGGTCGTCGTGCGGATAGGCGTAGCCCTTGCCGTGGCCGAGCCGCTTCGCGCCCGGGTAGTGCGCGTCGCGCAGGTGCTTCGGCACGCGCCCCGCCCTGCCCTCGCGCACGTCGGCGATCGCCCGGTCGATGCCGAGGTACGCGGCGTTCGACTTCGGCGCGGTCGCGAGGTGCACGACCGCCTGGGCCAGCGGGATGCGCCCCTCGGGCATGCCGATGTACTGCACGGCGTCGGCCGCGGCCACGGCCACGCCGAGCGCGGTCGGGTCGGCCATGCCGATGTCCTCGGACGCGAGCACGATGATGCGCCGGGCGATGAACCGCGGATCCTCCCCCGCCTCGATCATGCGCGCGAGGTAGTGCAGGGCGGCGTCGACGTCGCTGCCGCGCACCGACTTGATGAACGCGCTGATGACGTCGTAGTGCTCGTCGCCGTTGCGGTCGTAGCGCAGCAGCGCGCGATCGACGGCGCGGGCGACGACCTCGGCGGTGACGACGGGCCTGGGCTGCGCGGCGGCATCCGCTTCGCGACGCATCGTCGTCGGCATCGTCGTCGTCGCCGTCGTCGGTGTCGGATGCCCCGGGCTCACGCCCGCCGGCGCCGCCGGCGGCAGCGGCGACCTGCGCGGCGGCGACCGACGCGGCCTCGAGCGCGGTGAGCGCGCGCCGGGCGTCGCCCGAGGCGAGCCGGATGATCGCGGCCCGCGCCTCGGGTTCGAGGTCGACCGCGCCGCCGAGGCCCCGAGGGTCGGACACCGCACGGTCGACCAGGACGCCGAGGTCGTCGTCGGTGAGCAGCTCGAGCGTGAGCAGGAGCGAGCGCGAGAGCAGCGGCGAGATGACCGAGAACGAGGGGTTCTCGGTGGTGGCCGCGACGAGGATGACCCAGCCGTTCTCGACGCCGGGCAGCAGCGCGTCCTGCTGGGCCTTCGTGAAGCGGTGGATCTCGTCGAGGAAGAGGACCGTGGAGAGCCCGTAGAGGTCGCGGCTGGCGCGCGCCTCCTCCATCACCTGGCGCACGTCGCGCACGCCGGCGTTGACGGCCGAGAGCTCGACGAACTTGCGGCCCGACGACCGGGCGATCGCCTGCGCGAGCGTGGTCTTGCCCGTGCCGGGCGGCCCCCAGAGGATGACCGACACCGAACCCGACTCGCCCGTGCGGTCGCCCGCGAGTGCGACGAGCGGCGAACCCGGCGTGAGCAGGTGCCGCTGGCCGGCGACCTCGTCGAGACTCGTCGGGCGCATGCGCACGGCGAGCGGGGTCGCGCCGGAACGCAGCCCCGGGCTGGAGTCCACCATGTCGTCCAGCGTAGCCGCGGCATCCGACACCCCGGCCGACCCCGAGGACCCGCGAGCGCACGCGGAGCCGCGCGATTGGTGCCGACCTCCGCCCTTGCGTAGAGTCGGCACGCAGGAGTCCCGAGAAGGAGCATGCGTGGCATCGAACGACCGTCAGGCGCGTGAGGAACGCGCCCGCCTCCGCACGTACCAGGCTCGCCAGGAGGTGCACGTCCGCAAGCAGCGCCGCCGCACGCGGGACAACGTCATCGCGGTCATCGCGCTCGTGGTCGTGCTCGCCCTCGCCACCGCCGCACAGCTCTTCTACTTCAGCGGCGGTCCGGGCGCGCCCGAGGCCGAGCCGACGGCGACGCCGACGCCCACCGCGACCCCTCCCGCCGGCGAGAACCAGGGCGACGTGCCCTCCGCGGACATCGCCGAGGACCGCACCTGGACCGGCACGCTCACGCTCAACGACATCCCGCTCGGCATCGAGCTCGACGGCGCCGCGGCTCCGCAGGCCGTCTCGAGCGAGATCAGCCTCATCCAGTCCGGCTTCTACGACGGCACGAGCTGCCACCGCCTCACGCGCGAGAACATCTGGGTGCTGCAGTGCGGCGACCCCGCCGGCGACGGCACCGGGGGCCCCGGGTACAGCTACGGACCCGTCGAGAACGCGCCGACCGACAACGTGTACCCGGCCGGCACGATCGCCATGGCCCGCCAGCAGCAGAACGGCTACAGCCAGGGCAGCCAGTTCTTCATCGTCTACGAGGACACCACGCTCACTCCCGACGAGGCCGGCGGCTACACCGTCGTCGGCCGCGTCACGAGCGGACTCGACGAGCTCGCGTCGGGCGTGACCGACGCCGGGACGGCCGACGGCGGCACCGACGGCGCACCCGCCGTGCCCGTGACGATCACCGGGTTCACGATCGAGTGACGACGGTCCCGCCCTCAGGCGGTGCAATAGGCTTGATGCCGTCAACGCCGCCCGTTGGGCGGCATCCGACCACGACAGGGTGAGGCCGTGACCGATTCAGAGCAGCAACCGTGGGGCCGCGTCGACGAGACGGGCACCGTCTTCGTACGCACCGCCGACGGCGAGCGGGAGGTCGGCCAGTACCCCGACGCCACGCCTGAGGAGGCCCTCGCCTACTTCGAGCGGAAGTACGCCGATCTCGCAGGCCAGGTCGGCCTGCTCGAGCAGCGCGCGCGTCGCGGAGCACCCGCGGCGGATGTCGCCAAGGCCGTGGCCAACCTCCGCGAGTCGGTCGCCGGACGCCCACGCCGTCGGCGACCTCGACGTCGCTCGCCCGCCGCCTCGAGGCGCTCTCGGGCACCGCGAAGGAGCTCACCGAGCAGCAGCAGGCCGAGGCGAAGGCCGCGCTCGACGAGGCGATCGCCGAGCGCACCCGCATCGTCGAGCAGGCCGAGGCGCTCGCGGCGCAGGACCCGGCGAAGACGCAGTGGAAGCAGGCGACCGCCGAGCTCGACGCGCTGTTCGCGAGCTGGCAGCAGCACCAGCAGGACGGCCCGCGTCTCCCGAAGAACGAGGCGAACGAGCTCTGGAAGCGGTTCCGCACCGCGCGCTCCACCATCGAGCAGCACCGCAAGGCGTTCTTCGCCGAGCTCGACGCGGCCCACCGCGACGTGCGCGCCCGCAAGCAGGCGCTCATCGAGCGCGCCGAGGCGCTCGCCCCGCGCGGTGCCGACGCGGTCGCCGACTACCGGGCGCTGCTCGACGAGTGGAAGCAGGCCGGCCGCGCCGGCAAGAAGCTCGACGACGCCCTGTGGGCGAAGTTCAAGGCGGCGGGCGACGTGCTGTTCCAGGCCAAGGCCGAGGTCGACGCGCAGGAGGACGAGGCGTACCGGGCCAACCTCACCGAGAAGCTCGCGCTGCTCGACGAGGCCGAGAAGCTCCTCACGGTCACCGACCCCAAGCAGGCGCGCACCGCGCTCAACCGCATCCAGCGCAGCTGGGACGAGATCGGCCGCGTGCCCCGCGACCAGGTGCGGCCGGTCGAAGACCGCCTGCGCAAGGTCGAGACGCACGTGCGGTCGCTCGAGGACGAGCGCTGGCAGCGCGAGGACCCCGAGAAGAAGGCGCGCTCCGAGGGCATGCTCGGCCAGCTGCAGGACGCGATCGCGAAGCTCGAGGCCGAGCTCGCCGCGGCCGAGGCGGCGGGCGACCAGCGGGCGATCGCGTCGGCACGCGAGGCGCTCGATGCGCGTCGGGCGTGGCTGAAGGCCGTCGGCGGCTGACCACCCGGATCACTGGGGCGGCGCGCGGGCCACTCGACCGCGCGAGCCGGCGTCGGGCGTACGTTCTCCACAGGACGTTCGTCACGGGGAACGTGACGCGGCTCGATGCCGCACCATGACCCCATGGCCCGGCTTCCCGCGGTGCTCGGCACCGATCACCTCCCGCTCGCCGAACTCTGCGCCGCGCGACTCGACGGCGAGCTCTTCGCGATCGACCACGGCTGGGCGCCGGTCGACGAACCCGACCTCCCGGCGTTCCGGGCGATGGTCACCGCCCTGCGCGCGCCCCGATCACTCATCATCGAGCGGCTGTCGGCGGCCTGGGTGCACGGTGCGCTCGACGCTCCCCCGGTCGTCGCGCAGTTCTGCGTGCCGCTCGATGCCCGGATCGCCGTGGTCGCCGGCCCACGGATCGTCGTCCGCGAGGTCCGCATCGACGACGACGAGATCGTGCGGTTCGGCGACCTCCGGTGCACCTCGCCGGCGCGCACCGCGTTCGACCTGCTTCGCGATCCGAGCCTCGACGAGGGCGTGGTCGTCGGCGTGGTCGCCGCCCTCCAGCTCGAGCGGCCCGCGCTCGCGACGACCCTGCACGAGCGTCTCGATGCCGCCGTCCGGATGCCGCACAAGGCGGCCGCCCGCAGGCGGCTCGAGCTGGCGGAGTCCGAGCACCGCTCAGCCCGCGATCGCGCTCAGCCGTCGCTCACGCGATAGACGTCGTAGACGGCGTCGATGCGGCGCACCGCGTTCAGCACGCGGTCGAGGTGCGTGGTGTCGCCCATCTCGAAGACGAACCGGCTGAGGGCCAGGCGGTCGGTCGAGGTCGACACGTTCGCCGAGAGGATGTTCACGTGGTGCTCCGAGAGCACCCGCGTGACGTCGGAGAGCAGGCCGGCCCGGTCGAGCGCCTCGATCTGGATCTGCACGAGGAACACGCTCTTCGAGCTCGGCGCCCATTCGACGTCGATCATCCGCTCGGGCTCCCGCATCAGCGACTGCACGTTGTGGCAGTTCGCCTGGTGCACCGACACCCCGGCTCCGCGGGTGATGAAGCCGATGATCTCGTCGCCCGGCACCGGGGTGCAGCATCGGGCGAGCTTCACGAGGATGTCGGGAGCCCCCCGCACGAGCACGCCGGAGTCGGAGTTCCGCGGCAGCGGACGCGAGCGAACCGGGATCGGCAGGTCGGGCTCGTCGCCCTCGTCGACGTCGCGGACGAGCGCGACGACCTTCTCGAGCACCGACTGGGTCGACACGTGGCCCTCGCCGACCGCCGCGTACAGCGACGACACGTCGTCGTAGCGCAGCTGCGCGGCGACCTCGGCGAAGGACTCCTGGCTCATGAGCTTCTGCAGCGGCAGGTTCTGCTTGCGCATCGCGCGGGCGATGGCGTCGCGGCCCTGCTCGATCGCCTCGTCGCGGCGCTCCTTGGTGAACCACTGGCGGATCTTGTTCCGCGCGCGGGGGCTCTTGACGAACGTGAGCCAGTCCTTGCTCGGACCGGAGTCGGGGTTCTTCGACGTGAACACCTCGACGACGTCGCCGCTGGACAGCTCGCTCTCGAGCGGCACCAGGCGGCCGTTGACCTTCGCGCCCATGGTGCGGTGGCCGACCTCGGTGTGCACCGCGTAGGCGAAGTCGACCGGGGTCGCACCCGACGGCAGGCCGATCACGCGACCCTTCGGCGTGAAGACGTAGACCTCCTTCGCGCCGATCTCGAACCGCAGCGAGTCGAGGAACTCCCCCGGGTCGGCCGTCTCGGCCTGCCAGTCGGAGATGTGGGCGAGCCACGCCATGTCGGTCTCGTGCGCGCTCGCGGCATCCGTCGCACGACCGGAGTTCATCCGCTCCTTGTACTTCCAGTGCGCGGCGACACCGAACTCGGCGCGCTGGTGCATGTCGTGGGTGCGGATCTGGATCTCGACGGCGCGGCCCTTCGGGCCGATCACGGTCGTGTGGAGCGACTGGTAGAGGTTGAACTTCGGCGTGGCGATGTAGTCCTTGAACCGGCCGGGCAGCGGGCGTCCACCGCGCGTGGATCGACCCGAGGATCGCGTAGCAGTCGCGCACCGAGTTGACGAGCACGCGGATGCCGACGAGGTCGTAGATCTCGTCGAAGTCGCGCCCGCGCACGATCATCTTCTGGTAGATCGAGTAGTACTGCTTCGGGCGGCCCATGACCTTGCCGCGGATCTTCGCGGTCTTGAGGTCCTCGCCGACGAGGTCGATGACCGTCTGCACGAACTCCTCGCGCTGCGGGGTGCGCTGCTTCACGAGGCTCTCGATCTCGGCGTAGAGCTTCGGGTACAGCACGGCGAACGAGAGGTCCTCGAGCTCCAGCTTGATCGCCTGGATGCCGAGTCGGTGCGCGAGCGGCGCGTAGATCTCCAGCGTCTCGGTGGCCTTGCGCGCGGCCGACTCGGCCGGCACGAAGCCCCAGGTGCGCGCGTTGTGCAGGCGGTCGGCGAGCTTGATGATGAGCACCCGGATGTCCTTCGACATCGCGACGATCATCTTGCGCACGGTCTCGGCCTGGGTGGAGTCGCCGTACTTGACCTTGTCGAGCTTCGTGACGCCGTCGACGAGCATCGCGATCTCGTCGCCGAAGTCGGCTCGCACCTGGTCGAGCGTGTACGCCGTGTCCTCGACGGTGTCGTGGAGGAGCGCCGCAGCGACCGTCTTCGGCCCGATCCCGAGGTCGGCGAGGATCTGCGCGACGGCGACCGGGTGCGTGATGTACGGCTCGCCGCTCTTGCGCTTCTGGCCCTCGTGGGCGCGCTCGGCGACGGTGTATGCGCGCTCGATGAGCCCGAGGTCGGCCTTCGGATGATGCATCCGAACGGTTCGCATGAGGGTGTCCACGGCACCCGAGGGCTGGGCCTTCGAGAAGATCCGGGGCACCAGGCGGCGCAGCGAAGCGGTCGAGTTGACTCCCGCCTCGGTCATGCGCCCACCTCCAGAACTCAATTATCGCCGTTCCGAGGCGTGCTCCGTGCCGCTCTCGCCCGAGGCGAACATCATGCGGTCGGCAGCGCCTCGGCGTTGCTCGTCGCGGATGCCGCGCGCTCGCGCTCCTTCAGCACCTTCTGGTCGTGGCGGTGGATGGCCGTCTCGCCCTCGCGCAGCTGCGAGTACAGCGGCGCGGCGATGAACACGGTCGACCAGGTTCCCACGATGATGCCGATCAGCAGTGCGAGGGAGATGTCGCGCAGGGTGTCGGCCCCGAGCACCCCAGCACCGATGAAGAGGATCGCCGCGACGGGCAGTGCGGCCACGACACTCGTGTTGATCGAGCGCACGAGGGTCTGGTTCACGGCGAGGTTCACCGACTCGGCGAACGTGCGGCGCGACTCCTGGCCGTCTTCCGCGGTGTTCTCGCGGATCTTGTCGAACACCACGACCGTGTCGTAGAGCGAGTAACTGAGGATCGTCAGGATGCCGATCGTTGCCGCGGGGCTGATCTCGAAGCCGACCGCGGCGTAGATGCCGACGGTGACCACGAGGTCGCCGATGAGCGCGAGGATCGCGGCCAGCGACATCTTCCAGGTGCGGAAGTAGATCGCCATGATGACGCCCGCGAGCAGGAGGAACGCGATGAGGCCCACGAGCGCCTGCCTCGTGACATCCGCACCCCAGCTCGGGCCGATGAACGAGGACGTGACCTCGGACTCTGGAACGCCGTACGCCTCGGCGAGGGCCGTGCTGACGGCCTGCGAGTCGGCCTGTTCCAGCTGGTCGGTCTGCACCCGCACCCCGTCGCCGCCGACGATCGTGACGTGCGTGTCGGCCTCGGGCACGACCGACGCCACGGCGTCGATCGCGGGCTCGGGCGTGGCGTTCTCGATGCCGGCGATCTGGAACTGCGAACCGCCGCGGAACTCGATGCTGAAGTTGACGCCGCGCAGCACGGGGATCAGCACCGTGAGGATGATCAGCACCCCCGCGATCGCGTACCACTTCTTGCGGCCGCCGACGAAGTTGAACGAGCGCTTGCCCGTGTAGAGGTCGTTGCCGAATGTGGTGAGCCGGTTGGCCATCAGGACTCCTTGCCTTCGCTCGTCCCACTGCCGACGCTCGCGGTGGCCTTGCGTTCTGCGATGGTCTGGCGCTTCTGCGCCTCCTTCGAGCTCGAGGCGACCTTGCTCGCGGGCACTGCGACCGGCTTGCGGAACTCGGCACGGCCGCGGTACACGGCGCCCAGAGCGTGTCGGGTCGAGCCCCGACCACGGGTTGCCGCTCGAGAAGAACCTGGTCTGCGCGAGCAGCTGCAGCATCGGGTGGGTGAACAGGATCACCACGACCACGTCGATGATCGTCGTGAGGCCGAGCGTGTACGCGAAGCCCTTCACGCTGCCGACCGCGAGGATGAAGAGCACCACCGCCGCGAGCAGGTTGACGCCCTTCGACGCGAGGATCGTGCGGAAGGCGCGCTTCCACCCCGCCTCGACGGCGCCGACGAGCGGCCGGCCGTCGCGGAGCTCGTCGCGCACGCGTTCGAAGTAGACGATGAACGAGTCGGCCGTGAAGCCGATGGCGACGATGAGGCCGGCGATGCCGGCGAGCGAGAGGCGGTAGCCCTCGCGCCACGACAGGATCGTGATCATCAGGTACGTGATCAGGCCGACGATCGCGAGCGACGCGATCGTGACCGAACCGAGCGCACGGTATTGGAAGAGCGTGTAGATCACGACCAGGATGAGGCCGATGAGGCCGGCGATGAGGCCGGACTGGAGCTGCGAGGTGCCGAGCGTCGCCGAGATCGTGTCGGAGGACTGCACCGTGAAGCTGATCGGCAGCGCACCGAACTTGAGCTGGTCGGCGAGCGACTTCGACGACTCCTGCGTGAAGTTGCCGGTGATCTGCGGACGCCCGTCGGTGATCGCCCCGTTCATCTGGGGCGCCGTGAGCACGGCGCCGTCGAGGACGAACGCGAACTGGTCGCGCGGCGACTGGCCGTTGAGGCCGAACAGGCGCGTGCTGACGGAGCCGAAGTCCTCGGTGCCCTGCTCGTCGAACTGGATGTTCACGGCCCACTGACCGGTGCTGGCGCCGGTCTGCGTCGTCACCATGCCGTTCGTCGCGTCGACGATGTTCTCGCCGCTCGCCTCGACCGGTCCGAGCAGGTACTTCGCGGTGCGGCTGACGTCGCAGGTGACCAGCGGCTCATCGGCGGGCGCGACGTTGGTGTCGGCCTCGTCGAGGGTCGAGCAGTCGAAGTTGTCGAACTCGTCCTGGAGGGCCGGGCGTGATCCACGCCGGGTCGCTGCCGTCGGTCGGCTCGGCGGTCGGCGTGGACTCGAGCTCCTCGGCGGGCTCGGTCGGCTCGGGGGTCTCGGTGGGGTCGACCGACTGCGTGGTCGCGGCATCCGCGAGCAGCACCGCCCGGAGCTCGAGCTTCGCCGACGACTCGATGCGGTTGCGCGTCTGGTCGTCGAGCTCACCGGGGATGCGGACGACGACGTTCGATCCCTCGGTGTTGATCTCGGCCTCGGCGACGCCCGATGCGTCGACGCGCTGCCGGATGATCGACACCGCCTGGTCGAGCTGCTCCTGCGAGACCGACTGGCCGGTCTCGACCTTGGGCTCGAGGATGATCTGCGTGCCGCCCTCGAGGTCGAGGGCGAGCTTCGGCGTCCACGAGCCGCCGCCCCAGATCACGCCGGCGGCGTTGATCGCGAACAGGCCGACGATGATGACGCCGAGCCAGGTGAGCGATCGCCAGGCCTTGCGAACGGGGGTCGGCCGGGATGACCGCTTGGATGGTGCAGCCACTGGTTCTGCTTTCTCTGCTGGAGCCCGCGCGACAGCGCGCGGGCCGAGCCTCGGTGTTGGGGAGCCTTAGTCGTCCGACTTCTTGGTCTCGGGCGCCTCGTCGTTCGGGGTGTCGTCGACACGCTCGCCGAACTCGGGCTCGCCGTCGACGTCGGCCGGGCCGACCTCGGTCACGGCCTCGACCTCGGCCGGCTCCACCACGCGGGCGATGGTCTGGCGGTGCACCGTGAGCACCGTGCCGGGCGACGTCTCGAGGAGGACCTGGTTCTCCTCCTCGTCCATGGAGAGGATGGTGCCGAAGACGCCGAAGTTGGTCATCACCTTCGCCCCGGGCTGGACCTTCGACTGCAGCGCCTGCGCATCCGCCCGACGCTTGCGGGAGTTGCGGAACATGAAGAAGATCAGCACCGCCAGGACGGCGAGCATGATGATAGTGAACGGATCGAACGTCATGAGGGGGAGGTACCTTCCGGTGTGCGGCGTGCCGCACGAAGTCGACGGCGTTGAGGACGAAGCCTCAATGGATTATAGGTCATCGATCGGAAGGGTCGCTGCGCCCTCGGGAGCCCGCTCGGAGAGCCCGAAATGGCGCCACGCCGCGGGGGTCGCCACCCTGCCGCGGGGCGTGCGCGTGATGAGTCCGATGCGCACCAGGAAGGGCTCGACGACCGCCTCGATGGTCTCGGCCTCCTCGCCCACCGAGACCGCGAGCGTGTTCAGCCCGACCGGGCCCCCGCCGAACCTCGTGAGGATGATCTGCATCACGGCCCGGTCGAGGCGGTCGAGGCCGAGCGCATCGACGTCGTAGAGGTCGAGGGCCGCTCGCACCGCCTCCACGTCGGCGTCGCTTCCGTGCACGAGCGCGTAGTCGCGCACGCGTCGCAGGAGCCGGTTGGCGATGCGGGGCGTTCCGCGGCATCGCCCGGCGATCTCGGCGAGTGCCTCGCCGTCGACGGTGAGCCCGAGCATCCTGGCCGCCCTCGACAGCACCTGCTCGAGCTCGGCCTCGTCGTAGAACTCGAGATGCGCGGTGAACCCGAAGCGGTCGCGCAGCGGGTTGGGCAGCAGCCCCGCACGCGTCGTGGCGCCGACGAGGGTGAACGGCGCGAGGTCGAGCGGAACGGACGTGGCCCCGGCGCCCTTGCCCACCATGATGTCGATGCGGAAGTCCTCCATCGCGAGGTAGAGCATCTCTTCGGCCGACCTCGCCATGCGGTGGATCTCGTCGATGAACAGCACCTCGCCGGGCACGAGCGAGCTGAGGATGGCGGCCAGGTCGCCGGCGTGCTGGATGGCGGGGCCGCTCGACATGCGCAGCGGCCGGCCGCCCTCGTGCGCGACGATCATGGCCAGCGTCGTCTTGCCGAGCCCGGGCGGGCCGGCGAGCAGGATGTGGTCGGGCGTGCGCTGCTGCAGGGTGGCGGCCGTGAGCAGCAGCTGCAGCTGCCCGCGCACGCGGGTCTGCCCGACGAACTCCGCGAGGCTGCGCGGACGCAGGGCGCCCTCGAACGCGAGCTCGGCCTCGGAGGCGAGCACCGGGTCGGTGAGATCGACGTCGAGGTCGTCGTCGTCGAGGCCCCGGCTCATCTCGTCCTCCCGGTCTGCTGCGCGGGACCCAGGCGCGACAGGGTCAGGCGGAGCACCGCGGGCACGGATGTCGCCTCGACCTCGGATGCCGCGGCCATGGTCTCGTCGACCGCCTCGGCGGCGACCCGCTCCGACCAGCCGAGCCCGGTGAGTGCGGCGAGCACGCTCTCGGCGACGCCGCCCGTGACGACGGTGGCGGGCGCCGGTCTCGTCGTGGTCGCGACGAGCTTGCCGGCCAGCGACACCGTGATGAGCTTCGCGGTCTTCGGCCCGATGCCGCTCACCTTGCGGAACACGGCGTCGTCGTCGCCCTGCACGGCCGCGGCGACCTGCTCGGGCGAGAGCGCCGAGAGCACGCCGAGCGCCGACTTGGGCCCGACGCCCGTGACGCCGATGAGCAGCTCGAAGACGTCGAGCTCGTCGCGCGAGGCGAACCCGAACAGGGTCAGCGCGTCTTCGCGCACGATGAGGCTCGTGTGCACCGAGATCTCCTCACCCAGGCGGCTGGCGAGTGCGAGCGCGGGCGTGGTGTTCACGTGGAACCCCACGCCGCCGACCTCGATCACGACCGAGTTGCCGGCCGCCGTGAGCACGCGGCCGCGGAGAGAGGAGATCACTCCTTCACCCTACGGGCCGCCCCCGACACGGCCGCGGAACGCTCTGCGGCGATCCATGCACGCTGCGCCGGCGTGAGCGTCGCACCCTCGGCGGGCGGCGCCGCCGCGTCGAGCACCGCCGCGCCGGCGACTCCCCCGGTGCGCCAGGCGTGGCAGATCGCCAGGGCGAGCGCGTCCGCGGCATCCGCGGGCTTCGGCACGGCGTCGAGCCCCAGGATGCGGGCGACCATCGCGCCCACCTGTGCCTTGTCGGCGCGGCCGTACCCGGTGATCGCGGCCTTGACCTCGCTCGGGGTGTGCAGCGCGACCGGCAGCTCCCGGCGGGCGGCGATGAGCATCGCGACGCCCGAGATCTGGGCGGTGCCCATGATGGTCGACACGTCGCTCCTGGCGAAGACGCGCTCGAGCGCCACGGCCTGCGGCCGGTGCTCCTCGATGATCGCCTCGATCCCGTCGGCGATGCGCGCGAGGCGGCGCGGCGTGTCGAGGTCGGCGGGCGACCGCAGCACGACCACGTCGACGAGCCGGGCGGTGCGGTTCGGCTCGACGTCGACCACGCCCACGCCGCAGCGAGTGAGCCCCGGGTCGATGCCGAGCACGCGCACGGCGATCGGCCTAGTCCTCGCCTCGAGCTCGGCCTGCACCTCGGCCGAGAGGTCGAAGTTGCTGTAGATGTTCTGCACGTCGTCGCTGTCCTCCAGCGCGTCGATGAGGCGGAACACCTTGCGTGCGGTCTCGGCGTCGATCTCGACCTTGAGGTTCGGCACGAACGCGGCATCCGCCGAGTCGTAGTCGATGCCGGCCTCCTGCAGTGCCGTGCGTGCGGCGACCATGTCGGATGCCTCGGTGATCACCTCGAAGGTCTCGCCCTCGTCGGTGACCTCCTCGGCGCCGGCGTCGAGCACGGCGGCGAGCACGTCGTCCTCCGTGGTGCCCTCGGCGGGGACCACGATGACGCCCTTGCGTGCGAAGTTGTAGGCGACGCTGCCGGGGTCGGCCATGGTGCCGCCGTTGCGGGTCATGAGCGTGCGCACCTCGGCGGCCGCGCGGTTCTTGTTGTCGGTGAGGCACTCGATGAGCAGGGCCACGCCGTTGGGGCCGTAGCCCTCGTACATGATGGTCGTGTACTCGATCGACTCACCGGTGAGGCCGGCGCCGCGCTTGATGGCGCGGTCGATGTTGTCGTTCGGGACCGAGGTCTTCTTCGCCTTCTGCACGGCGTCGACGAGGGTGGGGTTGCCCGAGAGGTCGGCGCCGCCCATCTTGGCGGCGACCTCGATGTTCTTGATGAGCTTGGCGAACGACTTCGCACGGCGCGCGTCGATGACGGCCTTCTTGTGCTTGGTCGTCGCCCACTTGGAATGCCCGGACATGATGCTCCTGAATCGCTCCTCGGCGGGTGCATCCGCCGACAGACCATTGTATGGCAGCGTGCGCAGCGCGCCCGGCCGCCGTGCTGGCGCGACCGCAGTCGGTCGGAGCGGTCGGATGCCGCGGCAGCCCGGCCTCAGCCGAGGATCTTCCGGAGGGTCCGGAGATTGCGGTTCGTCGTGAGCGGCTTGTACTTCGGCTTCGCGAGCAGCTTCGCGAAGGGGGTGTCGACCGTGGTGCCCTTCACCGGATTCCAGTAGACGACGCCGTCGCCCCCGGCGAGCGGATCGACGTCGGGGTCGGCCTCGTCGGCGAAGCGCATGAGCTCGTCGACGACGCCAGCCTCCGACGCGAAGATCACCCACGGCTGTCGGTTCGCGTCATCGGCGTCGAACGGGAATCCGTCGACGGCGCGCTCGAGCTCCTCGCGCGTCACGAGCACGATCCACGCGTCGTAGCCGAACCGGTCGCGGAGCGCCTGCTCGATGCGGCCCTTCAGCGCCGCGTGGGATTCGCGCTTCGCCGACGCGAAGGTCACGTTCCCGCTCGCGAGCACGGTGCGCACGTCGGCGAATCCGAGCTCGTCGAACAGGGCGCGGAGCTCGGCCGACTTGACCGTGATCCCGCCGACGTTCACGCCGCGGAGCAGGGCGACGAACTGGGTCATGACGCGACCCTACCGAGGCCGGCCGACACCGCGCATCACCCTGCCACGCCGCCGCCGCGGGCTCGGGAACCGCCCGTGCCGGAGCGCGGCGCAACGCGGCATACGCGATGGCGGCGATCGCGAGGATCACCGTGAACTGCAGCAGCGCGGCCACGTCGCTCGCCTGGGGCAGGAGGGCGCCGGCGGCGTTCCCGGCGAAGTGGATGAGGATCGCCGCCCAGACCGCACCGCCGAGGCGTTCGGTGAGGAACAGGTAGGTCACCGAGAGCGGCAGCAGCGACACCATGAAGAGCAGCCCACGCAGGGTGAACAGCCCCATCGACTGCTGGCCCGTGCCTTCGAGGAAGAAGAGCGGCACGTGCCAGACGGCCCACGCCGTGCCGACGAGCGCCGCCGTCGCGAGGATGCCGAAGCGAGTGCGGACCCGCGGTTGCAGGTACCCGCGCCATCCGAACTCCTCCGCGAGCGGCCCCGCGATCAGGTACGTCACGACGAACAGCAGGACGCCGCCGGATGCCGCGACCGCCTCACCCGCGGAGGCGCCGACCGATCCCGGGGTGAGCACGGCGGCGCTCACGAGCGCCGGGGCAGCCCCGAGCACGAGCGCGAGCGGGCCCAGAGCCAGGGTGGTCGGACCCTCGTCCGCGGCACGCCAGCACGGCCGAGCACCGCGAACGCGACGAGTGCCGCGAGCGATGGGCCGCTCGCGCCGAGCGCGAACCACCAGATCGTCGGCGAGGCCGTCACCGGCCCGCCGGTGAGCGCGGCGACGATCCAGAGCCCCCAGCTGATCACCAGGCAGGACAGCGCGAACACCGCGAGCTGCCGCGCCACCGAGGCGCGCCGTCGCCCGGTGCGATCACCGGGTGTCATGACGCCGTGACGCCGTGGCGAGGCGACGACGCCGAGGGCACGCCGCTCACGGGATGGCGGGGACGACGCCGTCGGGATACAGCTCGTGCATCGCCCGCTCGTACCTCCGCTTCAGGAGGAGCGAGTAGAGCAACCGGATCGGAGCCGGCAGGTTCTCCTTGATCCATTCCGGGCGCTCGTCCGGCGGCACGGTCGCGAGCATCAGGCCGAGCTGGATCGCCATGACGTCCCGCGGCATGTTCCCCTTCGACTGCTGGATGCCCGTGCGGGCATGCTCGCCCATCTCGTCCCACTCCGACTGGGTCAGGACCGCGCCGGCGACCGGCACGATCTCCTCCTCCTCGCGCCCGAGATGCGCGATCAGCGTGTCCCGGATGCGTTCGACGCCCGTGGCCAACCGGTCGCGGCTCGCTGCATCCGCGTTCGCGCGCCAGGGATCGATGAGGGGCTCGACCTCCGCGAGCTCCGCGGCCACCTCGGCGTGCTGGGCCTTCATCAGCTCGACGTGCGGAGCGCATCCCGGCGATCGATCGACCAGTCGGTCCCACAGCACGAGGTCCTCGGTCTCGTGGTGGAGGTGGAGGGCGTAGAAGTCCATCGACGCGTAGTCGGCGATGATCGCGGCCCGGCCGACGTCGCCGTCATCGACACTTCGGATGCGCCCCGGGAGCTCACGGTACAGCCACCGGAATATCCGGTGGACCTGGATGAGGTCGGACGTGTCGCATCCGACCGCCTCTCCGTCCGGTCGGGGTTCCGACGAACTCGGCAACTTCGTGACCACGTTGCACCTCGCTCCCGCGCCGCCCAGGACAGCTCGCTGCGACCGGTGCGGCGCGGCGCCGGGCAGCCATTGAGCGGGAGCCTAGACCCTGGCGACGGCGGCCGCACCGGCGCGCGCACCCCGCAAACGGGAGGCATCCCCGTGCGGAACGTCACGCCGACGCGAGCACGGTGCTACTCGACGGCGGTGGCGGCCCGCGCGCGGACCTTCCCGAGGAAGTACTCGTGGAAGCGGTACTCCCCCGTGATCTCGGGGTGGAAGCTCGTGCCGAGCAGGTTGCCCTGCTCCACCGCGACGACGCGGCCGTCGCCGAGCGCGGCCAGCGGTGTCGCCGCCGGTCCGACCGACTCGACCACGGGGCCGCGGATGAACACGGCGTGCATCGGCTCCTCGCCGAGCGCGGGGATGTCGAGGTCGGTCTCGAACGACTGGTTCTGCGACCCGAAGGCGTTGCGGCGCACGACCACGTCGAGTCCGCCGAGGCTCTGCTGGCCGGCGATCGCGTCGAGCACGGTGTCGGCGAGCATGATGAGCCCCGCGCACGTGCCGTACACGGGCAATCCGTCGGCGATCGCGGCCTTCAGCGGTTCGGCGAGGCCGAACGTGCGCGACAGCTTGTCCATCACGCTCGACTCGCCGCCGGGGATGACGAGGCCGTCGACCGCGACGAGCTCCTCGGGCCTGCGGACGAGGGACACCTGCGCGCCGAGGCGCGTGAGCACGTGCGCGTGCTCACGGAAGTCGCCCTGCAGGGCCAGCACGCCGACGCGGGGGCCGGCCGCGGCCGAATCCCCCGCGCCGAGCGATTCGCTGCGGAGGTTCGCGGTCACCAGCCGCGCTCGGCGAGGCGGTGCGGCGCCGCCAGGTCGCCGACGTTGATGCCGACCATGGCCTCGCCGAGGCCGCGGGAGACATCCGCGATGACGGAGGGGTCGTCGTAGAACGTGGTCGCCTTCACGACCGCGGCGGCCCGGGCCTCGGGGTTGCCCGACTTGAAGATGCCGGAGCCCACGAACACGCCGTCGGCGCCGAGCTGCATCATCATCGCGGCATCCGCCGGCGTGGCGACGCCGCCCGCCGTGAAGAGCACCACCGGCAGCTTGCCGGTCTCGGCGATCTCGAGCACCAGGTCGTACGGCGCCTGCAGGTCTTTCGCGGCGACGTAGAGCTCGTCGCGCGTCATCGACTTCAGCTGGTTGATCTCGGACGTGATCTTGCGGATGTGCTTCGTCGCCTCGGAGACGTCGCCGGTGCCGGCCTCGCCCTTGGAGCGGATCATCGCCGCCCCCTCGTTGATGCGGCGGAGCGCCTCGCCGAGGTTCGTCGCACCGCAGACGAACGGGGTGTTGAACGCCCACTTGTCGATGTGGTTCACGTAGTCGGCCGGCGAGAGCACCTCGGACTCGTCGATGTAGTCGACGTCGAGCGCCTGCAGCACCTGCGCCTCGACGAAGTGGCCGATGCGGGCCTTCGCCATCACGGGGATGGACACCTCGGCGATGATGGCCTCGATGAGGTCGGGGTCGCTCATGCGGGCGACGCCGCCCTGGGCTCGGATGTCGGCGGGCACCCGCTCGAGCGCCATGACCGCCACGGCGCCGGCGTCCTCGGCGATGCGCGCCTGCTCGGGCGTCACGACGTCCATGATGACGCCGCCCTTCAGCATCTCGGCGAGGCCGCGCTTGACGCGGCTCGAGCCGGTCAGCGAGGTCGCGGCGGGCGCGGGAATGGAGCTCTCGGTCATGGGGTCAATCCTAGTCGTCGGAACGGATGCGGCTTACGCCACGATGGAGGTCGTGCACGCGCCGAGTGGACGCCATGTCCAGCGCGACCGGTGCGTCGGGGCTACGCCGGCCAGGCCTCGGCGATCTCCTGACGCACCTCGCCGAGGAGGCGAGGGAGCGCCTTGGTGCCCGCGATGATCGGGAAGAAGTTGGAGTCGAGCGCCCACCGCGGCACGATGTGCTGGTGCAGGTGCTCGGCGATCCCTGCGCCGGCGATCCGGCCCTGGTTCATGCCGATGTTGAAGCCGTCGCACTTCGACACCCGCTTCACGACCCGCATCGCCACCTGCGTGAGCTCGCCGATCTCGGCGACCTCCTCGGGGCTCGCCTCGTCGTAGGTGGCGATGTGTCGGTACGGGCACACGAGGAGGTGGCCGCTGTTGTAGGGGTACAGGTTGAGCAGCGCGTAGGCGTGGGTGCCGCGGGCGACGATGAGCGACTGCTCGTCGCTCATCTCGGGGGCGCGGCAGAACGGGCAGGTGTGCTCGTCGGGCTGCTGGCCGTGCTGGATGTACACGAGGCGGTGCGGCGTCCAGAGCCGCTGGAAGGCGTCGGGCACCCCGGCGAGGTCGGCCGCGGCATCCGTCGGCACGCCCTCGAACTCGTCGGTCTCGTAGGCGCCCACGTCAGAGGTCGTCCTTCGTGATCACCTGGCGGCGGTCGTCGATGGCCGCCCGGATGCGCGCCACCGCGTCGGCGATCGGCACGCCGTTCTCCTGGCTGCCGTCGCGGAACCGGAAGCTGACCGTCTCGCCGGCGCGGTCGTTCTCGCCCGCGATCAGCTGGAACGGCACCTTCTGGGTGGTGTGCGTGCGGATCTTCTTCTGCATGCGGTCGTCGCTCGTGTCGAGCTCGGCGCGCACGCCCGCCCGGCGAAGCTGGTCGATCACGCCGCCGAGGTACTCGGAGTACTCGTCGGCGACCGGGATGCCCACGACCTGCACGGGCGAGAGCCAGACGGGGAAGGCACCCGCGTAGTGCTCGATGAGCACGCCGAAGAACCGCTCGATCGAGCCGAACTTCGCCGAGTGGATCATGACGGGCTGCTGGTGGGAGCCGTCGGCCGCCGTGTACTCGAGCCCGAAGCCGGCGGGCTGGTTGAAGTCGTACTGGATGGTCGACATCTGCCAGGTGCGGCCGATCGCGTCACGCGCCTGCACCGAGATCTTGGGGCCGTAGAAGGCGGCGCCGCCCGGGTCGGCCACCAGCTCGAGGCCGGAGGCCTCCGCGACCTCGCGCAGCACGTTCGTGGCCACGTCCCATTGCTCGTCGGTGCCCTTGAACTTGTCGGATGCCGCGTCGCGGGTCGACAGCTCGAGGTAGAAGTCGTCGAGCCCGAAGTCGCGCAGCAGGCTGAGCACGAAGTCGAGGAGGTGCTGGATCTCAGCGGGCGCCTGCTCGGGCGTGACGTAGCTGTGGGAGTCGTCCTGGGTCAGGCCCCGCACGCGGGTGAGGCCCTGCACGACTCCGGACTTCTCGTAGCGGTAGACGGTGCCGAACTCGAAGAACCGCAGCGGCAGCTCGCGGTACGACCGCCCGCGGGACCGGAAGATCAGGTTCTGCATGGGGCAGTTCATGGCCTTCAGGTAGTACTCGCTGTTCTCGAGCTCCATCGGCGGGAACATGGTGTCGGCGTAGTACGGCAGGTGGCCCGACAGCTCGAAGACGTGCGCCTTCGTGATGTGCGGGGTCGAGACGTACTGGAAGCCCTCCTCGATGTGGCGGCGGCGGACGTAGTCCTCCATCTCGCGCTTGATGATGCCGCCCCTGGGGTGGAACACGGGCAGGCCGCTGCCGATCTCCTCGGGGAACGAGAAGAGGTCGAGCTCGGCGCCCAGCTTGCGGTGGTCGCGCCGGGCGGCCTCCTCGAGGCGATGCTGGTAGGCACGCAGCTCGTCCTTCGTCGGCCACGCGGTGCCGTAGATGCGCTGCAGCTGCCGGTTCTTCTCCGAACCGCGCCAGTACGCCGCGGCCACGCGTGACAGCGCCCAGCCGTTGCCGATCATGCGCGTGTTCGGCAGGTGCGGCCCGCGGCAGAGGTCCTTCCAGACGGTCTCTCCGGTCTTGGGGTCGACGTTGTCGTAGATCGTGAGCTCGGCGCCGCCGACCTCGACGGACTCGCTCTCCTCGAACTGGGCGGTGCCGCTCTCGTGGCCCTTCAGCCCGATGAGCTCGAGCTTGTAGGGCTCGTCGGCGAGCTCGACGCGGGCCTCGTCGTCGGTCACGACGCGGCGCACGAAGCGCTGGCCCTGCCGGACGATGCGGGCCATCTCCTTGTCGAGCGCCTTGAGGTCCTCGGGGGTGAAGGGCTCGGCGACGTCGAAGTCGTAGTAGAACCCGTCGGTCACGGGCGGCCCGATGCCGAGCTTCGCCTCGGGGTTCACGGCCTGCACGGCCTGCGCGAGCACGTGCGCCGTCGAGTGGCGGAGGATGCCGAGGCCGTCGGCGGAGTCGATCGTGACCGGTTCGACGACGTCCGACTCGGTCACCGTCGTGGCGAGGTCCTTGAGCTCGCCGTTGACGCGCATCGCGACAACGGATCGATCGGTGAAGAGCTCGAAGCCGTCGGCCACTGTGAACCACTCCCTCTGAGTCGAAACGAACCCATTCAACTGTAGTGCGGACGGCGGCGCGCGGGCCCGTCGCGGCGGCACTGATGACGGCGCGGCATCCGCGTTCGAGCGAGCTTCAGCGGATTCGGCCCGATGCGTTCTGGGCACCGACTTCGCGAGCCCGATCGCTCTCACCCACGACCACGGTCGGCCGCGGACGCACGAACCTCACGCTCATCCGGCCGACGATCGTGCAGACGGACACCGCGGAGCCCTTCGCGGGCTTCGACCTCCGGCTCACGCCGACCCGGAATCCGGCCGTGTCGGTGCACTTCAATCCCGGTGCCTACGGCGCCACGGGCGTCGGCACGTACGTGTTCACGTTCGCCGTGGACGCGCCGACCCGCGCCGGATTCACGCCCAGCGGATTCGCGGGCAGCGGCACCGTCGACGCACCGGGCTCCATCCGCTTCAGCGGACGCCGGGTGATCACGATCATCCTCCGAACGTCCCGCCCGCCCAGGACACCTTCGCGGCGATCGAGCAGACCTCGGGTGAGACCTGGTCGTGGTTCAACACCCGGATCAGCCACCCGCCGCTCGTGATCGACCCGCTGCCGATCGGCTGAACCGACGAACCTTGCACCCGGCGCGCAAGCCGCGTGCCCGGGCCGTCAGGAATTGCGCTCGCTTGCGCTCATTTTCGCAAGATCTCGACTTTTCGTTGACATTCCCTCGCATCCCCTTGTGACGCCGCGGACCGGCGACATACAGTCGCCTCACTCGCGGGCGTCGACGTGCCCGCGGTGTCCGATGGCGTGCACCACCGAGAGGAAACGAGTCGACGATGACGCGTCCCACCAGCCCCTTCCCGCCGCCCTCCCGCTCCGCGACGGCCCGTACGGCACGCTCCGCGCTCGTCGCGGCCTCCGCCGTCGCGATCCTCGCGGGCGCAGCACTCGTGGGCCCAGCCGCGGCGTCCGCGGCACCCGCGGCACCGGTCGTCACCCGCGCGGCGCTCGACCCCGCCCTCGTCGCGGGTCGCGGCGCCGACGTCCCGTTCCTCGAGCAGGAGGCCGAGAACGCCGCGACGAACGGGGAGGTGATCGGGCCCGACCGCACCGCGTACACGCTTCCCGCCGAGGCATCCGGTCGCACCGCCGTGCGACTCGACCCGGGCGAGCACGTGGAGTTCACCCTGCCCGCGCGCCGCCAACGCGATCACCGTGCGGTACAGCATCCCCGACGCCCCGACGGGCGGCGGCATCACCGCGCCCCTCGAGGTGAGCGTCGACGGCGGCCCCGCCGACACGATGACGCTCACGTCGGAGTACGCGTGGCTGTACAACCAGTACCCGTTCACGAACGACCCGAACGCCGACCTCCTGCACCCCGACTGGTGGATCACCGAGTGCGGATGCGTCCCCGGCGAGGGGTTCGAGGTGCAGAAGCCGTTCCGCCCGATGCACTTCTACGACGAGCAGCGGATGCTCCTCGGCTCGACGTACGCGGCCGGATCCGTCGTCCGCCTCACCGCACCGCAGGGCACGGATGCCGCGTGGACGGTGATCGACCTGCTCGATTCCGAGCTCGTCGCGCCGCCGACGGCGCAGCCCGCCGGCTCGGTGAGCGTCACGAAGTTCGGGGCCGACCCGACCGGCGGACGAGACGCCGCCAGCGCGTTCCGCACCGCGATCAGGTACGCCCAGCGCCATGACCTCACGGTGTTCATCCCCGCGGGCACCTTCCAGGTGAACGAGCACCTCATCGTCGACGACGTCACGATCCAGGGCGCCGGCAACTGGCACTCGATCGTGCGCGGCGAGGAGGTCGCGCTGAAGAAGCCGACGGCCGACGGCTCGATGCACACCGGCGTCGGCTTCTACGGCGAGGACGCCGCGGCCGGCGGCAGCTCGAACGTGCACCTGTCGGACTTCGCCATCGAGGGCGACGTGCGCGAGCGCATCGACACCGACCAGGTGAACGGCGTCGGCGGCGCGATGAGCGACTCGACGATCGATGGACTGCACATCCGCCACACGAAGGTCGGGCTCTGGTTCGACGGCCCGATGGACGGCCTGACGGTGACGGACAGCATCATCGTCGACCAGATCGCCGACGCCCTGAACTTCCACACCGGGGTCACGGGCTCGGTCGTGTCGAACACGTTCGTGCGCAACACCGGCGACGACGGCCTGGCGATGTGGTCGGAGCGGGTCTCGAACGCCGGCAACACGTTCGATCGCAACACCGTGCAGACGCCCACCCTCGCCAACGGCATCGCGATCTACGGGGGCACCGACACGACGGTCTCGAACAACCTCGTCGCCGACCCGATCCGCGAGGGCAGCGGCATCCACGTCGGTTCGCGCTTCGGCGCCGAGCCCTTCACGGGCACCCTCGCGATCGTGGACAACACCACCGTGCGCGCGGGCACCTACGAGCTCAACTGGAACATCGGGCTCGGCGCGATCTGGTTCTACGCGCTCGACCGTTCGATCGAGCAGGCCGACATCCGGGTGACCGGCGACCACTTCCTCGACAACACCTACAACGCGATCATGCTGGTGTCGGACTGGCCCGTGAAGGACCTGTACTCGATCTCGGGCGTGCACTTCGAGGACCTGCGGATCGACGGCACGGGCACCTCGGTGGTCAGCGCCCGCGTGGCCGGCTCGGCGTCGTTCGAGAACGTCGACGCGCGCAACGTCGGCGCCGTGGGCGTCAACAACTGCGGAACCTTCCACTTCACGCCTGCGGGCTCGGAGTTCTCGCTCGTCGACCTCGGCGGGAACGACTCGAGCGGCGTGAACACGACGGGTCCCTGGCTCGCGCCGTGGGAGCTGCCCAACACGATCACCTGCGATGACCGTCCGCCGGTCGTCGCGCCCCCGGCGCCGTCGCCGTGGTGATGCCCCACTGACCGACGCGGGCCGGATGCCTCCACCGAGGCGTCCGGCCCGCCGGTCGTCGGCGCGAGGCCTGCGAGATCGATGCACCGAGGGAAGGGTCTCCTGACAAGGAGCTGGTCGTCTCCGGCTGCGGCGGGAGGGTCTTTCGTCCCTCGACCCGTCGTGGTGGACATGCATCATGTCCACACGAGAGGGCAGGTGGCGCGTGGGAACGATCATCTACGACGTGAACCCCCTGGCGGAGATCGAGGACCGCACCTGGCTCACCTGCAGGTCGTGATCATCAACAAGCTCCGCCGACAGGAGTCCTTCAGCTTCTCATCGAGAACAAGGACCGGCTGATCTCGGTCTGGATGAACCCCACCACCCCGCTCGCGTTCGTCTACGGCGGCAATCGACGGCCCACCCTCAACAAGCTGTGGATCGAAAACTCGCGGACACGGCGAATCAGACAGGCGGGCTACGCGTGATCCCCGAGCCGATGCAGCACGCGCCTGAACGGAAGCGGAGGCGGAGATCCATGCGTGACGCCTGACCGCCTCGGTTGACGTATCGCACGTGTATTGCACGACGCAGGCCCTGGGCAACAGAAAACCCCCGGTGAACCGGGGGTTTGTGTGGTGGGCGATACTGGGATCGAACCAGTGACCTCTTCCGTGTCAGGGAAGCGCGCTACCGCTGCGCCAATCGCCCAAGTCGAGAATCAGCTCAGCTTGGAGGTGGATACGGGATTCGAACCCGTGTATACGGCTTTGCAGGCCGCTGCCTCGCCTCTCGGCCAATCCACCGTGTATGGGTTCACCACCAAAAGAACAGGAACGAACGCATGCTCATTCCTGATCAGAGCGGATGACGAGATTCGAACTCGCGACCCTCACCTTGGCAAGGTGATGCGCTACCACTGCGCCACATCCGCGTTGCCCGCATTTCTGCGTGCAGAGAGACTCTAACGGATTCCCCGATCGATTCACAAACCGAGCGGACCGCGTGGCACATTCCTCCCGGTCATTCGCGGAATCCGTGCCGGAATCCCGGGCGTGTCAGGCTCCGAGTGCCGCCACCCCGGCTCCCCCGGAGGCCCGCTCGATGTGCATTCGCGCGGCTCCGTCGGCTAGTATCGAGTCCGCGGTCACCACGGTGCACCGCGATCCCACATGGGCGATTGGCGCAGCTGGTAGCGCGCTTCCTTCACACGGAAGAGGTCGTCGGTTCGAGCCCGGCATCGCCCACGAACGCCCCCACTCCACTGGGGGCGTTCTTCGTTCTCCGCAACCCGTTGTGGCATCCGTTCCCCGCGTCTACCGTGGCGCGCACACGCATCGACGCGAGGGGGAGACCATGACCGGACAGGTGTCGTTCATCGAGTTCGGCGGCCGGGACGCCATGACCGCGCGCACCTTCTACGGGAAGCTGTTCGGGTGGTCGTTCGAGCCCGGACCGGGCGGCGAGGGCTACGCGATCGACGGGGTCGGCGTGCCGGCCGGGGTCCACGGCGGCGACGAGGGCGCCTCGCCGTACGTGTTCTTCCAGGTCGACGACCTCGAGGCCGCGGTCGCGAACGTCGAGCGACTCGGCGGGAGCGTCGAGGTCCTGCCGGGTGGCGACGATGAGGAGTCCGCCGCCCGCTTCGGCGAGTTCCGGCTGTGCCGCGACGACCAGGGGTCGCCGTTCGGCCTGCATCGCCCGCCGCAGCACTGAAGCGTCGCGACGGGTCATCGCGGCCGGCTCAGCGCCAGCCGTACCGCTCGCCGAGCGCCGCCGTGATGCGCGCGTAGCGCCCCGCGTCGAGGGAGGCCGCCTCGCGGCGCATGCCGTCGGCGCGCACCCGGAAGACGCGGTCGATCCGCGCCCAGCTGGGCCGCCCTGTCGCATCCCAGGCGCCGTCGCCCAGGGCGACGAAGTCGTGGTCGCCGTCGTGCGCCTTGCTCGTGAGCTGCACCGCCAGGTAGTCCCCGGAGCCCGACGCCGCGACGATGGCGACGGGGCGGTCCTTGCCCCGCCCGTCGCGCTCCTCGTACGGCACCCAGGTCCACACGATCTCGCCGGGGTCGGGCTCGCCGTCGCGCGACGGCGTGTAGGCGAGGCGCACGTCGCGCAGCCGCCGCGGGTCGATCTCGACCGTGGCCGAAGGCCCCGCCTGGCCGGGCGAGACCAGGCCGGCGGCGCGCCGACGTGCGTGCCGCCGCGGCATCCGCTGCACCGCGTCGTCTCGCTCGACGAGCGGCCTCCGGTGAGCGACCGGATGACACGCCCGAGGGCGGTGAGGAAGCGGCTGGTGTCTGGCACACCGGCACACTACCCCACCGCCCTCGCGGTGGATCAGCGTCGTCAGACGGTCTCGAGCTTGTACGCGTCCTCTCCGTGCACGACGGTGTCGATGCCGGCGATCTCGTCCTCGTTCTTCACCCGGAAGCCCATGGTCTTCTGGATGATGAAGCCGATGACGTAGGCGAGCACGAAGGAGTAGATCAGGACCGAGAAGGCCGCGATCGCCTGCACCAGCAGCTGCGTGAGGTTGCCGCTGTAGATGAGGCCCGTGCCGTTGGCGAAGAAGCCGAGGTAGAGGGTGCCGATGAGGCCGCCGACGAGGTGGATGCCCACCACGTCGAGCGAGTCGTCGAAGCCCCAGCGGAACTTCAGGTCGACCGCGAGTGCGCAGATGGCTCCGGCGAGCAGGCCGAGCACGATGGCCCAGCCGGGCGTCAGGAACGCACACGCCGGGGTGATCGCGACGAGGCCCGCGACGGCGCCCGATGCGGCTCCGACGGACGTGGGCTTGCCGTCCTTGATCTTCTCGACGACGAGCCAGGCGAGCAGGGCCGCGGCCGGGGCGGCCAGCGTGTTGATCCATGCGAGGGCCGCGGTGCCGTCAGCGGCGAGCTCGGAGCCGGCGTTGAAGCCGAACCAGCCGAACCACAGGAGGCCGGCGCCGAGGAGCACGAAGGGCGGGTTGTGGGGCACGTGCGCGCCCTTCGAGAAGCCGACGCGCTTGCCGAGCACGAGCGCCAGGGCGAGCGCGGCCGCACCGGCGTTGATGTGCACCGCCGTGCCGCCTGCGAAGTCGAGCGCACCCACGCCGAAGAACTCCTGCATGCCGTACGTGATCCACCCGCCGTAGGCGAAGGAGCCGTCGTCGGCGAGGCCGAAGTTGAACACCCAGCTGGCGACGGGGAAGTAGACGATCGTCGCCCACACCGCCGCGAAGACCATCCAGGCGCCGAACTTCGCGCGGTCCGCGATGGCACCCGAGATGAGCGCGACCGTGATGATCGCGAAGGTCGCCTGGAAGCCCACGAACGCGAGCGGCGGGTAGGCCGCGCCTTCAGGCGTCTCGAGGAGGCTGGTCAGGCCGATCGCCGACCAGTCGATGGACCACGGTGCAGCCAGGCCGTCGGCCGAGGGGAACGCGATGGCGTAGCCGTACACGACCCAGAGCACGCCGATGAGGCCCATGGCGCCGAAGCTCAGCATCATCATGCTGATGACGCTCTTCGCCTTCACGAGACCGCCGTAGAAGAACGCGAGTCCCGGCGTCATCAGCAGCACGAGTGCCGCGGATATCAGTAGGAACGCGGTATTGCCTTGATCCATCTCGAACCTCTCTCAGTGCAGGGGTGGGGAACCTGGTGCGGTCCAGTCTCATGACGGGACGTTTCGAGAGGGATCGTGTTGTGTTTCGCGATGGTTACGGGATCACCCATCCATGTAAACAGCAGGTTTCGCGGGCCCGGGCGATCGATGTGAGTTCGGGCGGTCGCGGAATGCGGCGGCATCCGGCCACCTGAGCGGATGCCGCCGACGCGGCCTACTCGTGCGGGGGCAGTTCGCCCGTGGTGAGCGCGATCATGCGGCTCATCGCGCGCAGGTACTTCTTGCGGTAGCCGCCCGCCATCATCTCGTCGTCGAACACCTGGTCGAGCGGGAGGCCGCTCGCGATGATCGGCACCTCGGCGTCGTACACGCGGTCGATGAAGGCGACGAGGCGCAGGGCGGCGTTCTGGTTCGAGAGCTCGTGCACGCCCTCCAGGGCGATGAACTCGACGCCCTGGATCAGCTTGATGTACTTCGAGGGGTGCACCGTGGCGAGGTGGGCGATGAGCTCGTCGAAGCCGTCCAGCGAGACGCGGTGGCCGCGGGCCGCGAGCGCCTCGGCGGTGTGCGCCACGGCGGCGCCGTCGCCGATCGCCTCGGCGTGGCCCTCGGTGTCGCGGCGGCGGTAGTCGAGCCCGTCGATCCGCAGCGTCTCGAAGTTGGAGGAGAGCGCGTGGATCTCGCGCAGGAAGTCGGACGCGGCGAACCGCCCCTCGCCGAGCGCGTTCGGCGGCGTGTTCGAGGTGGCCGCGACGCGGGTGCCGCCCGCCATGAGCTCGCCGAGGAAGCGGGTCATCAGCATGGTGTCGCCCGGGTCGTCGAGCTCGAACTCGTCGATGCAGACGAGGCGGGCCCCACGGAGGAGCTCGACCGCCTGCGCGTAGCCGAGCGCGCCGACGAGCGCCGTGTACTCGATGAACGTGCCGAAGTACTTCGGCCCGTGCGCGACGTGCCAGAGCGCGGCGAGGAGGTGGGTCTTGCCGACGCCGAACCCGCCGTCGAGGTAGACGCCCGGGAGCTCGATGCGCGCGGGCCGCTTCCGTGAGAAGAACCCGCCGGGCCGCTGTGCCGCCCGCCAGGCGCCGGCGAACTCGTTGAGGCGGTCGAGCGCCGCCTGCTGCGACGGGAAGTCGGGGTCGGGCCGGTACGATTCGAAGGAGGCGTGCT
This sequence comes from uncultured Actinomycetota bacterium, assembly GCA_963802485.1. Taxonomy (GTDB): domain Bacteria; phylum Actinomycetota; class Actinomycetes; order Actinomycetales; family Microbacteriaceae; genus Agromyces. The sequence continues at coordinate 218,774 of CAWDJA010000025.1, read as the reverse complement.
CGAACTGCGGCGGCGGCACGAGCTCGGACGCGATCTCGGCGGCCGAGATCGACGGGTTCCGCTCGACGAGTCGGATGAGGGCATGGCTCGCGGCCGTGGTCATGCTGGAGGGTCTCCCGTATTGCACCGGATGACGGGCATGCTGACTTCCACCCGCACGCCGCGTAGATTCGAGGTGGACAGGTCAACAGCCTAGTCCGCTCCCCCGCACACCCCGTCCGACCGGACGATCCCTGGAGGTTCCCCATGTCCGCCGAGTTCGACTCCGCCGCCAAGTTCGCCGAGTACGCCCATCCCGAGCGTCTCGTCACCACCGACTGGCTCGCCGAGCACCTCGGTCAACCGGGCCTGGTCGTCGTCGAGTCCGACGAGGACGTGCTGCTCTACGAGACCGGACACATCCCCGGGGCCGTCAAGATCGACTGGCACACCGACCTCAACGACCCCGTCGTGCGCGACTACCTCAACGGCGAGCAGTTCGCCGCCCTCCTGGGCTCGAAGGGCATCGCCCGCGACACGACCGTCGTGATCTACGGCGACAAGAACAACTGGTGGGCCGCCTACGCCCTCTGGGTGTTCACGCTCTTCGGCCACGAGGACGTGCGCCTGCTCGACGGCGGCCGCGACCTGTGGATCGCCGAGGGCCGCCCGCTCACCACCGACGCCCCCGAGGTGACGCTCGTCGAGTACCCCGTCGTCGAGCGCGACGACTCGCGTCGTCCGCGCCTTCAAGGAGGACGTGCTCGCCCACTTCGGCAACCCGCTCATCGACGTCCGCTCCCCCGAGGAGTACAACGGCGAGCGCACCAGCGCGCCCGCCTACCCCGAGGAGGGCGCGCTGCGCGCCGGCCACATCCCGACCGCGGCATCCGTGCCCTGGGCCCGTGCCGCCGCCGGCGACGGCACGTTCAAGTCGCGCGCCGAGCTCGACGCGATCTACCGCGACGAGGTCGGCCTGCAGGACGGCGACGACGTGATCGCCTACTGCCGCATCGGCGAGCGCTCGAGCCACACGTGGTTCGTGCTCACCCACCTGCTGGGGTTCGAGCAGGTGCGCAACTACGACGGCTCGTGGACCGAGTGGGGCTCCGCCGTGCGCGTGCCGATCGCCACGGGCACCGAGCGCGGCGAGGCGCCGACCCGCTAGACGGCACCGGGCGGGCCGAGCCGCATCGCCAGCGGTGGGAGAATGGAACCGATGGACGCCACGACCCTGCCCGCCCGACTCGCCGAGACCCGCGAGGACTTCCTCGCGCTCGGCGTGCGCGACCGCCTGCAGCTCCTGCTCGAGTTCTCGAACGAGCTGCCCGAGCTGCCCGAGCGCTACGCCGACCACCCCGACCTCTTCGAGAAGGTCGAGGAGTGCCAGTCGCCGGTGTTCATCTTCGTCGAGGTCGAGCACGGCCGCGTGCACCTGCACGCGACCGCGCCGGCCGAGTCGCCGACGACGCGCGGGTTCGCCTCCATCCTCGTGCAGGGCCTCGACGGCCTGTCGATCGACGAGGTGCTCGACGTGCCCGCCGACTACCCGCAGTCGCTCGGCCTCTCCGAGGCGGTGTCGCCGCTGCGCGTTCGCGGCATGACCGGCATGCTCGGCCGGGTGAAGCGCCAGGTGCGGGCGCGCATCGCCGCCTGACCGGCGGCACGGCATCCCAGCGGCGTTCGCGCGGTGTCGCGCCGGGCGCCCGCCGGTCGGACGCTCAGCCCGCGATCTCGGCCTCGTCGCCGAGCCGATCCACGTGGGCCGCGCTGCGCTCGAGCCAGCCGCGGATGAGGCCGGTCCAGCGCTCGGGATCGTGGTTCCAGAGCTTCGTGTGGCGCGCGCCCTCGAACACCTCGAACTCGATGAGGTCGGGGCGGGCGGCCGCGAGCCGACGTGAGCCGTCGATCGGCACGAACCCGTCGTCGACGCTGTGCATGAGCAGGATCGGCACGTCGAGCTCGTCGGCGCGCGCGACCGGGTCGAGGTCCTCGCACGTCGATCGGGGCGGCGACACCGGTGAGGCCGCCGCTGAACGGACCGCCGAGGAGGCGGACGACCACGTCGCCGAGCTCCCTGGGCAGGCCGAGCGCCTGGCCCTGGAAGCGGAGGATGTCCACCCAGTCGATCGCGGGCGAGTCGAGGATGACGCCCACGAGGCGCTCGCGCACCGCGGCCGAGCGCAGGACCGCCTGCAGCGCGATCGCGCCGCCCATCGACCAGCCCATCAGCACGATGCGCTCGGCGCCGTGCTCCTCGGCGTAGCGCACGGCGGCCACGACGTCGGCCCACTCCGTTCCGCCGAGCCCGTACCGGCGATCCTCGCTCTCGGGGGCCTCGCCGTCGTTGCGGTAGGAGATGAGCAGGGTGTTCCAGCCGGCGGCGCGTGCCGGCTCGACGGCGCGCAGGCCCTCGTGGCGCTTCGCGCCGCGTCCGTGCACCTGGATGACCCACCGGGTCGACGGTTCCGCCGCCGGGACGACCCACGCCGGCGCCGGGCCGAGCGGCGTCTCCACCACGACGTTGTCGTACTCGTGACCGAGCTCCCACGGGCCGAGGTGGTACCAGCGCGTCGATCCGGCCGCGGTCGGCGCGCTCGAGGCGGCCGAAGTCGACCGAGTCGAGGCGCCGTCGCACGAGCCGGTCGTCCTCGTCGATCACGTCGCCGAGCCGTGCGTGGCCCGACGTCGTGGTCGAACCAGAGGCCGTACCGGCCGCGCATCCGCGTCTCGTCGGATGCCGCGAGCACGACCTCCCCGCTCGCGAGGTCGACCGCGACGATGCGCTCCTCCTCGGGCCTGGCCGTCTGGGGTATGACGACCCGACGCGCCATCCTGACGGTGATCACCGCGGCGACGGTTCCGGCGGCCGCCGCGAGCAGCCCGATCGCCGTGGCGGCGATCCCGATCGTGCCTGCAGCGCCTGTCCGTCGGCCCATCCGTGCCCTCCCTCGCGAAGCCGTCGTCCGTGTGGGCAGCGGTGCGGCGTGCCGCCGACATCCGCTCCACCCGAGACTCTAGTCTGCACTCGTGCCCGACTCCGCGACGCATCAGCCACCAGAGTTCGAGGCCGCACTCGAAGCCCTGCGTGCGGCCTCGCCGCGGGCGGAGCTGCGCATCTCGGAGATCCCGGCGCCCGGATCGCTCGCCCCGTTCGCGGTGGCATTGTCGGCGGATGTCGCGCCCACGCGCCATGGCGACGACTCCGACCTCGGCACCGGCCGGTTCGTGCTCCTCTACGATCCCGACGAGCCCGAGGCCTGGGGCGGGCGCTTCCGCGTGGTGTGCTTCGCGCAGGCGCCACTCGAGACGGACATCGGACTCGACCCGTTCCTCGCGGATGTGGCGTGGTCGTGGCTCGTCGACGCGCTCGACGCCCGGGGTGCGCGGTACATCGCGGCATCCGGCACCGCGACCAAGATCCTCTCGACGGGATTCGGCGAGCTGGCCCGGCAGGGCGACGGCGCGCAGATCGAGGTGCGGGCGTCGTGGACCCCCCTCGACGCCGCCGTCGGCCCGCATGTGGAAGGCTGGGGAGAGTTGTTGTGCATGCTCGCGGGGCTGCCGCCTCGTTCAGAGGGGGTGACCGCCCTGCCCCGACGGAGGACCGACCGTGGATGAATTCCGGGTGATCGAGTCGCCCGCCGACTTCGGCGACGCGGTTCGGAGGCTGGCGGACGGTGAGGGCCCGATCGCGGTGGACGCGGAGCGAGCGAGCGGCTTCCGGTATTCGCAGCGCGCCTACCTCATCCAGATGTACCGGCGAGGCGCGGGCACGTTCCTCTTCGACCCGCCCGAGATCCCCGACTTCTCTCCGCTCGAGGAGGCGATCCACGCCGAGGAGTGGGTGCTCCACGCGGCGAGCCAGGACCTCGCGTGCCTGCGCGAGGTCGGCCTCGACCCCGACCGCATCTTCGACACCGAGCTCGCGGCGCGGCTGCTCGGGATGCCCCGCGTCGGGCTCGCCTCGGTCGTCGAGGAGCTGCTCGACATCAAGCTCGCGAAGGAGCATTCGGCGGCGGACTGGTCGACGCGCCCGCTGCCGCAGGCCTGGCTGAAGTACGCCGCCCTCGACGTGGAGCTCCTCGTCGACGTGCGCGACCGCCTCGTCGAGCGCCTCGCCGAGACCGGCAAGGCCGACCTCGCAGCCCAGGAGTTCGAGGCGGTGCTGCACAAGGAGGCGAAGCCGCCGGCTGCCGAGCCGTGGCGACGCCTCTCGGGCATCCACGCCATGCGCAACCCCCGCAACCTCGCCGTCGCACGCGAGCTGTGGCTCGCCCGCGACGCCCGTGCGTCGGAACTCGACATCGCGCCGGGGCGCATGGTGCCGGACTCGTCGATCCTCGTCGCCGCGAAGGCGCTCCCCCAGACCCGGCGCGCCCTCGCCGACCTGCGCGAGTTCACCGGACGGGCGAGCCGGTCCGAACTCGATCGCTGGTGGTCGGCGATCGAGCGCGGCCTCTCCACCGACCAGCTCCCCGCCGTGCGGGTGCCGACCGACTCGCCGCCGCCGCCCCGCGCCTGGTCGATGCGCAACCCCGAGGCCGACGCGCGGCTGCGGCTCGCGCGGGCGGGCATCATCGAGGTCGCCCAGCAGATCGACATGCCGGTCGAGAACCTGCTCACGCCCGACCACCTGCGTCGGGTCGCGTGGAATCCGCCGGCCGAGCCCACCGAGGAGGCCGTCGGATCCGCGCTGGCGGCGCTCGGAGCGCGCCCGTGGCAGGTTGCGGCAACCGCACAGATAATCGCGGATGCCTTTGTCGAGGCGGCACAATCCGTTCAGGATGCCGCGATGGGCGGTTCGTAGGTTCCGTCAACCGATTCAGCGCCCTCGGATCGCGTTCGTAGGATCGAAGACATCCTGATCGAAAGGGAGCTGCAGCGTGGCTGAACGAGCTGAAGTCGTGTTCGTCGACGGGGTCCGAACCCCGTTCGGCCGAGCCGGTGAAAAGGGCATGTACTGGAACACGAGAGCCGACGACCTCGTCGTCAAGGCGATCGTCGCACTCCTCGAACGCAATCCGAACGTGCCGAAGGACCGCATCGACGACGTCGCGATCGCGGCCACCACCCAGACCGGCGACCAGGGCCTCACGCTCGGGCGCACGGCCGCGATCCTCGCCGGACTCCCGAAGACCGTGCCGGGCTTCTCGATCGACCGCATGTGCGCCGGCGCCATGACCGCCGCCGCCATGATGTCGGGCTCGATCGGCTTCGGCATGTACGACGTCGCCATCGCCGGCGGCGTCGAGCACATGGGCCACCACCCGATGGGCTCCGGCGTCGACCCGAACCCCCGCTTCCTCAGCGAGCGCCTCGTCGGCGAGGACGCCCTCGTCATGGGCGCGACCGCCGAGCGCATCCACGACCGCTTCCCGCAGCTGACCAAGGAGCGCAGCGACCGCTTCGCGCTCGCCAGCCAGCAGAAGACCGCCGCGGCGTACGAGGCCGGGAAGATCCAGCAGGACCTGGTGCCCGTCGCCATCCGCACCGAGGAGGGCTGGGGACTCGCCACCCGCGACGAGGTGATGCGTCCCGAGACCACGCTCGAGGGCCTCGCCGACGCTGAAGACGCCGTTCCGCCCGCACGGCCGCATCACCGCGGGCAACGCGTCGGGCCTGAACGACGGCGCGACCGCGGCCATCCTGGCGTCCGGTGCCGCGGCCAAGGAGCTCGGCCTCACCCCGAAGATGAAGCTCGTCAGCTTCGCGTTCGCCGGCGTCGACCCCGAGATCATGGGCATCGGCCCGATCCCGGCCACCGAGAAGGCACTGCGCAAGGCCGGCCTCACGATCGACGACATCGACCTGTTCGAGATGAACGAGGCGTTCGCCGTGCAGGTGCTCTCGTTCATGGACCACTACGGCATCGCCGACGACGATCCCCGCATCAACCCGTGGGGCGGCGCGATCGCGGTCGGGCACCCGCTCGCCTCCTCGGGCGTGCGCCTCATGAACCAGCTCGCGAGCCAGTTCACCGAGCGCCCCGACGTGCGCTACGGCATCACCAGCATGTGCGTCGGCCTCGGACAGGGCGGCACGATGATCTGGGAGAACCCGAACTTCGACAAGAAGGCGAAGAAGGCCTGAGGATGACCGACTACTCGACCATCGACTTCGACTCCATCGTGGCCCTCGCGGGCGACGACGAGGTCGTCACGCACTCCTACGTGCGCGACATCCCCCTGGCATCGGGCAAGACGCTCGCGCTCATCACCCTCGACAACGGGCGCGACCACACGCGCCCGAACACGCTCGGCGCGGCCACCCTGCTCGAGTACGCGAAGACGCTCGATGCGCTGACCGCGCGCGCCGCAGCAGGCGAGATCGACGCCGTCGCCGTGACGGGCAAGCCGTTCATCCTCGCCGCCGGCGCCGATCTCTCGAAGGTCGCCGAGATCCCCGACAAGGAGACGGCGAAGAAGTTCGTGCAGCTCGGCCACTACGCGCTCGGCAAGCTCGCCGACGTGGGCGTGCCCTCGTTCGTGTTCTACAACGGCCTCGCGCTCGGCGGCGGCCTCGAGATCGGCCTGCACGCCGACTACCGCACGGTGGATGCCTCCGCGCCGGCGCTCGCGCTGCCCGAGGTGTTCCTCGGCCTCATCCCCGGTTGGGGCGGCGCCACGATCCTGCCGAACCTCATCGGCATCGAGAACGCGCTGAAGGTCGTCATCGAGAACCCGCTGAAGCAGAACCGCACGCTCAAGGGCCAGGACGCCTTCGAGCTCGGCATCGCCGACGCGATCTTCCCCTCGGTGAGCTACCTCGAGGACTCGCTCCGGTGGGCCGACGACGTGATCTCGGGTCGCATCAAGGTCAAGCGCCCGAACGAGCCGGGCAAGGTGGAGCGCCTCGTCAAGTGGGATGCCGCGATCGGCATCGCCACGAAGATGCTGAGGAGCCGCATCGGCTCGGTCCCGCAGTCCCCGTACGCGGCGCTCGACCTCATGAAGGCCGCCAAGAGCGGCACGCGTGCCGAGGGGTTCCAGCGTGAGGACGAGGTGCTCGCCGACCTCATCGAGGGCGACCAGCTCCAGGCATCCGTCTACGCGTTCAACCTCGTGCAGAAGCGCACCAAGCGCCCGGCCGGCGCACCCGACAAGGACCTCGCGAAGAAGGTCACGAAGGTGGGCGTGATCGGCGCAGGCTACATGGCCGAGCCAGCTCGCCCTGCTCTTCGTGCGCCGCCTGAGGGTGCCGGTGGTCATCACCGACATCGACCAGGAGCGCGTCGACAAGGGCGTGGCGTACATCTCGAGCGAGATCGACGCGCTGCTCGACAAGGGCCGCATCTCGCCCGACGAGGCGAACCGCCTCAAGGCGCTCGTCACCGGAACCACCGACAAGGCGGACTTCGCGGACTGCGACTGGGTCATCGAGGCCGTCTTCGAGGAGCTCCAGATCAAGCAGGACGTCTTCGCCGAGATCGAGCAGTACGTCTCCCCCGAGGCCGTGCTCGCCACGAACACCTCGTCGCTCTCGGTCGAGCAGATCGGGTCGAAGCTGGCCCACCCCGAGCGACTGGTGGGCTTCCACTTCTTCACGCCCGTCGCGGTGATGCCGCTCATCGAGGTCGTGAAGACGCCGCACACGGATGACGCCACGCTCTCGACCGCGATGGTCACCGCGAAGAACCTGAAGAAGAACGCGGTCATCACGGCGGACACCCCCGGGTTCGTGGTCAACCGCCTGCTCGCCGTGCTCCTCGGCGAGGCGATGCGCGCGGTCGACGAGGGCACCTCGTTCGAGACCGTCGACCAGGCGATCGCGCCCCTCGGCCTGCCGATGGCGCCGTCGGCGCTCCTCGACCTGGTGGGCCTGAAGGTGGGCGCGCACGTGCTCGACACGCACCACGCCGCGTTCCCCGACCGGTTCTACCGCAGCGAGAACCTGCACCGGCTCGCCGACTACGGCAAGCTCCTCGACAAGGACGACAAGGGCAAGGTCAAGGGCTTCGACAAGGGCGCCATGAAGATCGTGTCCGGCGGCAAGCACCCCCGCAGCGCCGACGACATCCTCGTCGCGCTGCAGGACGGCCTTGCGCGCGAGGTCCGGCTCATGCTCGACGACCAGGTGGTCGCCGCGCCCGAGGACATCGACCTCTGCATGATCCTCGGCGCCGGCTTCCCGTTCCAGATGGGCGGCGTGACGCCCTACCTCGACCGGGTCGGGCGCATCGGAGCGGGTCTTCGGCGACACGTTCCACCACCCGCCGCGTGCGCGGCACCGGCGCATAGCGGCAAGCACAGAACGGCCCTCCGGCGCATGCCGGGGGGCCGTTCTCGTCGGTGCGACGTTCGCCGCGGCATCCGCTCGATGCAGCGATCGACGACGGATGCCGCGACCGAGCCCGTGCGGTCAGAACCGCGACTGCGGGCGCGTGTCGCTCGGCACGCTCTCGAGCCCGGCGCCGCGCGCGTGCGGCAGCTTCGAGCCGAGCACCATCGCGGTCACGTCGCGCGCGATGTGCTGGGGCGTGAGCCCGACGCGCTCGAGGATGTCGCCGCGCGACCCGTGCTCGAGGAACTCGTCGGGCAGGCCGATCTCGGTGACGGCGGTGTCGACGTCGGCCTCGCGCAGGTCCTGGCGGATGCGCGTGCCGATGCCGCCGACGCGGATGCCGTCCTCGATGCTCACGACGATGCGGTGCTCGCGCGGCCAGGCCGATGACGCTCGCGCGGCACGGGCACGACCCAGCGCGGGTCGACGACGGTGGCGCCGATGCCCTGGGCCTCGAGGCGCTCGGCGACCTCGAGCCCGATGCCGGCCATCGGGCCGACCGTGACGAGCAGCACGTCCTTGCGGGCCGACTCGGCGAGCACGTCGACGCCGTCGTCCGTGCGGCGCACCGCGTCGTAGTCGACGCCGACGGTGCCCTTCGGGAATCGGAGCACGGTGGGCGCGTCGTCGACGGCCACGGCCTCGCCGAGCTCCTCCGCGAGTCGCACGGAGTCGCGCGGCGCCGCGATGCGGATGCCCGGCACGACCTGCAGGATCGAGAGGTCCCAGACGCCGTGGTGGCTCGGCCCGTCGGGGCCGGTGACGCCGGCGCGGTCGAGCACGAACGTGACGCCGGCCTTGTGCAGCGCGACATCCATGAGGACCTGGTCGAAGGCGCGGTTGATGAAGGTGGCGTAGACCGCGACCACCGGATGCAGCCCGCCGAACGCGAGGCCGGCGGCGGATGTCGCGGCGTGCTGCTCGGCGATGCCGACGTCGAAGACGCGGTTCGGGAACCGCTCCGCCATGCGGTGGAGGCCCGTCGGCCGCAGCATCGCCGCGGTGATGCCGACCAGGCGCTCGTTCCGCTCGGCCTGCCGGACGAGCTCGTCGGCGAACACGCTGGTCCATGAGGGCGCGGACGCGGCCTCGAGCGACTCGCCCGTCTCGGGGTCGATCTGCCCGACGGCGTGGAACTGGTCGGCGACGTCGAGTCGGGCGGGCTCGTAGCCACGGCCCTTGTCGGTGATCGTGTGCACGATGACCGGCGCGCCGTAGGCCTTCGCCTGGCGGAGGGCCGCCTCCATGGCGCGCTCAGTCGTGGCCGTCGACGGGGCCGACGTACTTGATGTCGAGGTTCGAGTAGAGCGCCTCGTTGCCGGTGAAGCGGCTGAGGAATCCGTGGAGGCCGCCGCGGACGCCGCGGTAGAAGGCGCGCGCGGGCCCGCCGAGTCGGTCGAACGCCCGGCTGCTCGAGAGGTGGAGGTTCCGGTACGACTGGTTCGTCCGCACCGAGTTGAGGAACCTCGCCATGCCGCCGATCGTCGGTGCGTAGGAGCGGCCGTTGTCGTTCACGACGACGATGAGCTTGCGGGTGTTGTCGTCGGAGATGTTGTTCAGCGCCTCCCACGTCATGCCGCCCGTGAGCGCCCCGTCGCCGACGACGGCGACGACGTGGCGGTCGTGCTGGCCGGTCATCTCGAAGGCCTTCGAGATGCCGTCGGCCCACGACAGCGAGCTCGAGGCGTGCGAGCTCTCGACGATGTCGTGCTCGGACTCCGAGCGCTGCGGGTAGCCCGCGAGGCCGCCGGTCTTGCGCAGCGTCGACAGGTCCTTGCGGCCGGTGAGGAGCTTGTGCACGTACGACTGGTGCCCGGTGTCGAACACGATCGCGTCGCGCGGCGAGTCGAACACCCGGTGGATCGCGATCGTCATCTCGACGACGCCGAGGTTCGGCCCGAGGTGACCGCCCGTCTTCGACACGGATGCGACGAGGTACTCGCGGATCTCGGTCGCGAGCTGCTCGAGCTGCTCGGGACTCAGCGCATCGAGGTCGCGCGGTCCCGAGATGGTCTCGAGCAGGGTCATGTGCGTGCCTCCGGGTCCAGTGCGGCATCCGCCGCGGATCGAATCGAGTCTACGCCGGGCACTCTGGGAGGCCGGGCAGAGTTCGGGGCGGCCGGCTCATGCCGACCGCCCCGAGCGAGTGCGTCGCGTCAGACGAGCGAGCGGAGGACGTACTGCAGGATGCCGCCGTTGCGGTAGTAGTCCGCCTCTCCGGGCGTGTCGATGCGCACGACCGCGTCGAACTCGACGGTCTGCTTTCCGGCGGGCGAGTGCGCGCTCGGCTCGGCCACGACGTGCACCGTCTTCGGCGTGACGCCCTCGTTCAGCTGCTCGAGGCCCGAGATCGAGACGACCTCGGTGCCGTCGAGGCCGAGCGAGTCGGCCGACTCGCCGACCGGGAACTGCAGCGGCACGACGCCCATGCCGATGAGGTTCGACCGGTGGATGCGCTCGAAGCTCTCGGTGATGACCGCCTTCACGCCCAGGAGGCTCGTGCCCTTCGCCGCCCAGTCGCGGGACGAGCCCGAGCCGTACTCCTTGCCGCCGAAGATGACGAGCGGGGTACCGCCGGCCTGGTAGTTCTGGCTCGCGTCGTAGATGAACGACTGCGGGCCGTCGGCCTGGGTGAAGTCGCGGGTGAAGCCGCCCTCGACGCCGTCGAGGAGCTGGTTCTTCAGGCGGATGTTCGCGAAGGTGCCGCGGATCATCACCTCGTGGTTGCCTCGGCGCGATCCGTAGGAGTTGAAGTCCTTGCGGTCGACGCCGTGCTCGGTGAGGTACTGGCCCGCGGGGCTGTCGGCCTTGATGTTGCCGGCCGGGCTGATGTGGTCGGTCGTGACCGAGTCGCCGAGCTTCGCGAGCACCCGGGCGCCCGACGATGTCGGTGACCGGAGTCGTCGCCATGGTCATGCCGTCGAAGTACGGGGGCTTGCGCACGTAGGTCGACTCGGCGTCCCACTCGAAGGTGGCGCCGGTCGGCGTGGGCAGCGTGCGCCACCGCTCGTCGCCCTCGAAGACGCTCGCGTACTGGTTCGTGAACATGTCCTTGTTGATCGACGAGTCGATCGTGGACTGCACCTCGGCGGTGTCGGGCCAGATGTCCTTCAGGAAGACGTCGTTGCCGTCGCCGTCCTGGCCGAGCGGGTCGGTCTCGAAGTCGAAGTTCATCGAGCCGGCGAGCGAGTAGGCGATCACGAGCGGCGGGCTCGCGAGGTAGTTCATCTTCACGTCGGGGTTGATGCGGCCCTCGAAGTTGCGGTTGCCCGAGAGCACCGCGGTGACGGCGAGGTCGTTCTGCTGCACCGCCGCCGAGACCTCCTCGATGAGCGGGCCGGAGTTGCCGATGCACGTGGTGCAGCCGTAGCCGACCGTGTAGAAGCCGAGGTCCTCGAGGTCCTGGGTGAGGCCGGCCTTCTCGTAGTAGTCGGTGACGACCTTCGAACCGGGTGCGAGGGTGGTCTTCACCCACGGCTTGGCCTTCAGGCCCTTCTTGACCGCGTTGCGGGCGAGGAGGCCCGCGGCGAGCATGACCGACGGGTTCGAGGTGTTCGTGCACGAGGTGATCGCCGCGATCGTGACGGCGCCGTGGTCGAGCGTGTACGAGGTGCCGTCGGCGAGCTCGACCGGGGTCGGCTTCGACGCCGTCTTCGGGGCGTGGCTGTGGTGGTGGTGCAGGTGCTGGCTGTGCTCGTCCTCGGGCGAGTTGCCGGGCGGGTCGGAGGCGGGGAAGGACTCGGCGCCCTCGAGGTCGACCAGGTCGTGGTCGACCTCGGCGTAGTCCGTGAGGTCGGCCTCGAACTGCGCCTTCGCGTTCGCGAGCACGATGCGGTCCTGCGGGCGCTTCGGGCCGGCGATCGAGGGCACCACCGTGGAGAGGTCGAGCTCGAGGTACTCCGAGTAGACGGCCTCGTCGGCGGGGTCGTGCCAGAGCTTCTGGAGCTTCGCGTACTGCTCGACCAGCGCGAGCTGCGCCTCGCTGCGACCGGTGAGGCGCAGGTAGTCGATCGTGACGTCGTCGATCGGGAACATCGCGGCCGTCGAGCCGAACTCGGGGCTCATGTTGCCGATCGTCGCGCGGTTCGCGAGCGGCACGGATGCCACGCCGGTGCCGTAGAACTCGACGAACTTGCCGACCACGCCGTGCTTGCGCAGCATGTCGGTGATCGTGAGCACGACGTCGGTCGCCGTGACGCCCGTCGGGATCGCGCCGGAGAGCTTGAACCCGACGACCTTCGGGATGAGCATCGAGACGGGCTGGCCGAGCATGGCCGCCTCGGCCTCGATGCCGCCGACGCCCCAGCCGAGCACGCCGAGGCCGTTGACCATGGTGGTGTGGGAGTCGGTGCCGACGCAGGTGTCGGGGTAGGCGCGCGTGACGCCGTTCACGTCGCGGTCGTAGATGACCTTCGCGAGGTGCTCGATGTTCACCTGGTGCACGATGCCGGTGCCGGGCGGCACGACCTTGAAGTCGTCGAACGCGGTCTGGCCCCAGCGGAGGAACTGGTAGCGCTCGCCGTTGCGCTCGTACTCGATCTCGACGTTGCGCTCGAGGGCGTTCTCGGTGCCGAAGAGGTCGGCGATGACCGAGTGGTCGATGACCATCTCGGCGGGCGAGAGGGGGTTGATCCGGTTGGGGTCGCCGCCGAGGGCGACGACGGCCTCGCGCATCGTGGCGAGGTCGACGATGCAGGGCACGCCGGTGAAGTCCTGCATGACGACGCGCGCCGGCGTGAACTGGATCTCGGTGTCGGGCTCGGCGGTCGGCACCCATGAGCCGAGCGCCTCGATCTGCTCCTTGGTGACGTTCGCGCCGTCCTCCGTGCGGAGCAGGTTCTCGAGGAGCACCTTGAGGCTGAACGGCAGCTTCTCGTGGCCGGGCACGGTGTCGAGCCGGAAGATCTCGTAGGACTTGTCACCGACGTGGAGCGTGTCCTTCGCCCCGAAACTGTTCACTGCAGACACGATGTCCTCTCCTTCGCGGATGCCGCGCGGACATGCGCGCGACGCTCCATCTTCTCTGTCAGACAGGGGGCTGATCCAGCAAGGTTCACCTAAGCGTCCCCCGGCCCGGCGCCGTCGTGGTGCCGGATTTATCTTGACGTCGAGATAACTCTATCATCCGCCCGAGCGCGAGGACGACGGATACACCGCCCGCACGACGAGCCACGAGAACACGAGCACGAGCGCATAGAGCGGCACGCCCATGAGGAGGCGGGTGGCCCCGAGCGCCTCGACGTTGTCGACCAGGTAGAGCGGCACCTGCACCACGAGCCGGGCGACGAACAGCCCGATCCACACGAGGGTGAGGAACTGCGCCGCACGGTACTTGCGCTTGTCCTCGCGCCACGCGAGCCCGTCGCCCATGAGGAAGCCCACGATCAGGCCGATCGCCGGCCAGCGCACCAGCAGCGAGATGAACAGCGCGAGCGCGTACGCCGCGTTCGTGAAGAAGCCGAGCACGTAGTTGTCGCGAGCATTGCCGGTCCAGAGCGCGAGCGCGGCGGACGCCAGCACGCCGACGAGGCCCGCGATGGCCTGCGTCGGCTGGCCCTTGGTCGCGATGCGCACGACCGTGAACACGACCGCGAGACCGACGGATGCCGCCAGCGACGGCACGAGCGCCGCCTGCGGGTCCCAGCCGGAGAAGCTCGTGAGCACGCTGTAGACGACGAGGAAGACGAGTCCGGGCAGGAGCGCCTCGAGGATGCCCCGGACGCCGCCGACGGCGCCGAGCAGGTCGCGCCCGGTCAGGCGCTCGTCGCGCGCGAGGGCACCGAGCCCGCTCTTCTCCGCGGCGGCGGCGAACTGCCGCGTGAACTCGCCCGCATCCGGTGTCGCGTCGTTCGCGGCATCCGCTGCACCCGTGTCGGCGGAAGCGCCCTCGGCGCGGGGCCCCACCGCATCGGAGGATGCCGGACGCGGCGGGGCCGGCGGCATCCGCCCGCTCGTCGCGAACAGGTCGGCGCTCGGCGTCGGGTTCGGTCATCGCTAGACGGTGGGCGCGCCGGACGACGCGGCGGGCATGCGGAGCGGGATGAGGTCGCGGGGAGGCATCGGCGTCGAGCCCCGCACCACGACGATGGATCGGAACAGGTCTTCGACCTGCGCGGCGGCGGCGGGATCGACCGCGGCCTCGCCGGCGATCACGCCGCGGAGGAACCAGCGCGGGCCGTCGACGCCGATGAAGCGGGCGAGGCGCATGTGGCCGGTCTGGCCCTCCGCGGCAGCGACCGGGATCTGCGCGAGCAGCTCGGGCCCGAACGCGCCCTCGCGCACGGTGGTCGTGCCGCCCTGGCGGGCGATCTGGTCGGCGATCTGCGCGCGGATCTCGTGCCACAGGCCGCTCGTGCGCGGCGCCGCGAACGGCTGCACCTGCAGCGTGGAGTTCGCGTAGTCGAGGCCGATGGCGACGACGCGCTTGGTGCCCTCCTCGACCTCGAGTCGCAGGTGGAGTCCCTCGCGCGGCAGCACCTTCACGCCGCCGAGGTCGACGTAGGGACGGACCGGGTTCGCCTCGGCCTCGTCGAACGGACCGGCGGTGGGCCGGTCGTCGGGTGCGGACTTGGGCTGGTCGACGGGGATGTCGCCGACGTTCTCGATGTCGCTCACGCGTTCACTCCTGACTTGTGCTCCCGGAATCCCGTGGAGCCGAATCCCCCCTCGCCGCGCAGGCTCCCGGGGAGCCGCTCGACCTCGACGAACCGGGCCCGGCTCACCGGCATGACGACGAGCTGGGCGATCCGGTCGCCCGCCTCGATCGCGTACGGTTCGCGGGCGTCGGTGTTGAGCAGTGCGACCTTGATCTCGCCGCGGTAGCCGGCGTCGACGGTGCCGGGCGCGTTCACGATCGTGATGCCGTGCTTGAAGGCGAGGCCCGACCGCGGCACGACGAACGCGACGTACCCGTCGGGCAGCGCGATCGCCACGCCGGTGCCCACCGTGGCACGCTCGCCGGGGGCGAGCACGACGGATTCGGCGGCATGGAGGTCGGCGCCCGCATCGCCCGGATGGGCGTACGACGGAACGTGGTCTGCCGTGATCAGCACATCGACGGAATCGGTCACTGTTCGAGGGTAGTGCAGAAGTCTGATCGAATAGATCCATGCCCGACTACCGCGAGAAACTGTGGCCGACGCCCTGGATCTACATCGCGACACTGCTGCTGGTGCCGGCGAGCATCCTCGTGCTCGCGCCCGTGTCGCTGCCCGCCGGCATCGCGACGGGCATCACCCTCTACCTGGCGGCGGCGGGCGCGCTCACGCTCACCGCGCCGGTCATCGAGGTGCGCGATGGGATGCTCCACGCCGGTCGCGCGGCGATCTCGCTCGACCAGACCGGCGAGGCGGTCCCCGCCTTCGACGCCGACGCGCGCATCGAACGCGGCACCGGACTCGACGCCCGGGCGTTCCTCGTCATCCGCGGATGGGTGCAGCCGGTCGTGCGGGTGCCGATCACCGATCCGGCCGATCCGGCGCCGTACTGGCTCCTGTCGAGCCGCCGGCCAAGAGAACTGGCCGCCGCGATCAACGGATCACGACGGCCTGAGCCTGCGGAAGGCGACCTCTAGGAGGCGCACTCCAGGCAGATCGGCCCGAGCTTGGTCTCGTGGTCGATCTGCGAGCGGTGCTTCACGAGGAAGCAGTTCACGCACGTGAATTCGTCGGCCTGCGGGGGCAGCACCACGACGTCGAGTTCGACGTCGGAGAGGTCGGCACCGGGCAGGTCGAAGCCTCCGGGGTTGTCGGCGTCGTCGACATCCACCACTCCCGACATCTTGTCGGGGACGCGCTCCTTGAGGGCCTCGATCGACTCGGAGTCGTCCTCGGTCTTCCGCGGTGCGTCGTAATCCGTTGCCATTCCCATCCATTTCCTCATCGCCGAAGATTCGGCGGCCATAGTCTGCATCAAATCGGTGGCGTAAGCAAACCACTTGCACGGCCGTTGCGAACCGCTACCTCCTCAACTTCCGCCGCGCCCGCGCTATTCCCGACGGCACTCACGTCGTCATGGCATCCTTGGGCGGAGACGAAGGCACGGAAGGGCTTGTCGCGATGCAGGAACTGAAGGTAATCGGAGTCGAGAACGGCGCCTTGCTCGCCGCCTCAGACGATGGCGCACGCTTCCGGATCGAGATCGACGAGGTGCTGCAGTCCCGCATCCGCCAGGCGCAGCCCGAGGTCCACACGGGCCCCAAGCCGTCCCCGCGCGAGGTGCAGTCGCTGATCCGCTCCGGTCTCTCCGCAGAGGACGTGGCGCAGGTCACCGGCGCATCGGTCGACTACGTGCGTCGCTTCGAGGGCCCAGTCGTCGCCGAGCGCGAGCACGTCGTGACCTCGGCCCTGGCCGTGCCCGTGCACCCCGCCGTCGAGGTCGACCCGGCCGACGACCCCGCGACGTTCGGGAGCGTCATCCGCGACCGGCTCGCGAAGCTCGGCGCGCACGGCGAGCGGTGGGCGAGCTGGAAGGACGAGGAACGCGGCTGGATCGTCAAGCTCGAGTTCACGGCCGACACGATCGACCATGACGCACGCTGGGGGTTCGAGCCGCGCAAGCAGTCGCTGCATCCGATGAACTCCGAGGCGACGACCCTGTCGCAGCAGGGCGAGCTGAAGGGCGGGCTCATCCCGCGCCTGCGCGCCGTCTCCCCCGAGTCCGACGAGTCGCGCTTCGACAGCGGCGCGTTCACCTTCGACGAGACCGACCACGGCGACTTCGACACGGCGCCGCACCTGGAGCCGCTCCCCTACGCGCGCACGACTCCCGCCACGTCGAGCCCGGCCGCCTCTCGCGCCGCGATCAAGCGCGCCGAGGAGCCGACGCCCTCGCTCAGCGAGACGGCCGATCTGCTCGAGGCCCTCCGCCGTCGCCGCGGCGAACGCGAGGCCGCGGTCGCCGAGCCCGAGCAGCCGCAGCTGCCGCTCCCGCTGGTCCCGGCCCCCGTCGCCGAGACCCCGTCGCCGGCGCCCGAGCCGAAGCCGACCGAGGAGAAGCCCGGCACGGCGGCTCGCGCCCTCTGGGGCGGCAAGTCGACCACCGGCCCTGCCGGCTCGTCTCGCAGCCCGAAGAAGGGCCGCGCCGCGATGCCGAGCTGGGACGAGATCGTGTTCGGGGCCCGCACCGACGACGACCTGGCCTGATCGCCTGGGCGATCCGCCCGCTGCGCCTGCTCGGAATCGGCCGGATGTCGCGTGCGCGATGTCGACGGCAGGATGCCGCCCGGCGCCGTTCCGCGCGCCCGGATGCGGTGCTACCATCGAACACACGTTCGAATGTCGGTGGAGGTGCGCATGCCCCGGGTGCAGGAGTTCGTCGAGGTCTGGACGAGCGACGCCGGCGAACCCGAGCGACTCGTGTGGCGGGCTCGCCGCTTCCGCGTCACCGACATGCCCACCGCCCTCGTCGGGCCCTGCGACTGGTGGAGTCCCTTCGCCGATCACGACGTCTCCCCCGGCCGCGTCCCGTTGTCGATCTCGGGGTGGCGGTTCCAGGCGAGCGCCGACGACGGCGAGACCCACGTGTTCGACGTCGAGCACGACGGTGCGCACTGGCACCTGCTGCGCGTCTTCGACTGAGCGGCGCGGTACGCCGCGGGCGCGCCGACGGCCTGCGCGGCGTCGCGTTCGGCGCTAGGCCGACTTCTCGGCGCGGCGCGGCTTGTGCGGGACGATCGTCGGAGCGGCGTTGTCGAGCACGGCCGCCTTGGTGACGACGACCCGGGCGACACCGGTGGACGAGGGCACCTCGAACATGATCGGCCCGAGCACCTCCTCCATGATCGCGCGGAGCCCGCGGGCACCCGTCTGCCGCAGCACGGCGAGGTCGGCGATCGCCTCGAGCGCCGGCTCCTCGAAGTCGAGCTCGACGTCGTCGAGCTCGAACATGCGCTGGTACTGACGCACGAGCGCGTTGCGCGGCACGGTCAGGATCTCCATGAGCGCGTCGCGGTCGAGCGGCATGACGGTGGCGACGACCGGGAGCCGGCCGATGAACTCGGGGATGAGTCCGTACTTGTGGAGGTCTTCGGGAAGCACCTCGCTGAAGATGTCGGCCTCGTCCTCCTTGTTGTGCAGCGGGGCGCCGAAGCCGATGCCGCGCTTGCCCGCGCGCGAGGAGATGATGTCCTCGAGTCCGGCGAACGCGCCGGCCACGATGAACAGCACGTTCGTCGTGTCGATCTGGATGAACTCCTGGTGCGGATGCTTCCGCCCGCCCTGCGGCGGCACCGATGCCACCGTGCCCTCGAGGATCTTCAGGAGCGCCTGCTGCACGCCCTCGCCCGAGACATCCCTCGTGATCGACGGGTTCTCGGCCTTGCGGGCGATCTTGTCGATCTCGTCGATGTAGATGATGCCGGTCTCGGCACGCTTGACGTCGTAGTCGGCGGCCTGGATCAGCTTGAGGAGGATGTTCTCGACGTCTTCGCCGACGTAGCCGGCCTCGGTCAGGGCCGTGGCGTCCGCGACCGCGAACGGCACGTTGAGCTGCTTGGCCAGGGTCTGCGCCAGGTACGTCTTGCCGCAGCCGGTGGGGCCGATGAGGAGGATGTTCGACTTGGCGATCTCGACGTCGTCGCGCGCGTGGTCGGCCGAGGTGAGCGTCGTGCGAGCGCGGACCCGCTTGTAGTGGTTGTACACCGCGACCGCGAGCGCCTTCTTCGCCGCGTCCTGCCCGATCACGTACTCCTCGAGGAACGCGAAGATCTCCTTGGGCTTCGGCAGCTCGAACTCGCCTGCCTCGGTCTCGCCGGCCTCGGCGAGGCGCTCCTCGATGATCTCGTTGCAGAGTTCGACGCACTCGTCGCAGATGTAGACACCCGGCCCCGCGATGAGCTGCTGGACCTGCTTCTGGCTCTTCCCGCAGAAGGAGCACTTGAGCAGGTCGGCGCTCTCCCCGATGCGTGCCATCGAACCCTCCCTGTCGACGAGTCTGTTCCGAGCCTAGCCCGAGATCGGGACGGAGCGGCATGGCGCGCCCGGATTGGATCGGGTCGCGGTTCGCGCTCCGCGAACCGCGCGACGACCACGGGCGGTGGCACGCCGAACGCGGCGGATGAGCCGGCCGTGTGGCCGGTCATCCGCCGCGTTCGGGCGGGTCGCGTTACCGGGTCAGCGCCGGCAGGCTCTTGCGCGAGGTGAGCACCTGGTCGATGAGGCCGTACTCGAGGGCCTCATCGGCCGACAGGATCTTGTCGCGGTCGATGTCGGTGTTGACCTGCTCCTGCGTGCGGTTCGAGTGGCGCGAGAGCGTCTCCTCGAGCCACGAGCGCATGCGCATGATCTCCGCGGCCTGGATCTCGATGTCGGACGCCTGGCCGTGGCCGGCCTCGCCCATCGCGGGCTGGTGGATGAGCACGCGCGCGTTCGGCAGGGCGAGCCGCTTGCCGGGCGTGCCCGCCGACGCGATCACGGCGGCGGCCGAGGCGGCCTGGCCGAGGACGACCGTCTGGATCTGCGGACGGATGTACTGCATCGTGTCGTAGATCGCCGTCATGGCCGTGAACGAGCCGCCGGGCGAGTTGATGTAGAGGATGATGTCGCGGTCGGGGTCCATCGACTCGAGCACCAGGAGCTGCGCCATGATGTCGTCGGCCGACGCGTCGTCGACCTGCACGCCGAGGAAGATGATGCGGTCCTCGAAGAGCTTCGCGTAGGGATCCTGGCGCTTGTAGCCGTAGGCCGTGCGCTCCTCGAAGCTCGGCAGGATGTACCGCGAGCCGGGGGCCTGGACGCCGTTGAAGGCGGTTCCGCCGAACTGGGGGATGTTCATTCGCTCGTTCTCTCTCTTCCTCACGCCTGGGTTCCGCCGCCGCCGGCAACGTCGAGTGCCGACTCGCGGATGTGGTCGACGAAGCCGTACTCGAGGGCCTCCTGTGCGTTGAACCAGCGGTCGCGGTCGCCGTCGGCGTTGATCTGCTCCACCGACTTGCCGGTCTGCGCCGCGGTGATCTCGGCGAGCCGCTTCTTCATGTCGAGGATGAGCTGCGCCTGGGTCTGGATGTCGCTCGCGGTGCCGCCGAAGCCGCCGTGCGGCTGGTGCAGCAGCACGCGCGCGTTCGGGGTGATGTAGCGCTTGCCCTTCGTGCCCGCGGTGAGGAGGAGTTGGCCCATCGACGCCGCCATGCCGATGCCGACCGTGACGATGTCGTTCGGGACGAACTGCATGGTGTCGTAGATCGCCATGCCGGCCGTGATCGATCCGCCGGGCGAGTTGACGTAGAGGTAGATGTCCTTCTTCGCGTCCTCGGCGGCGAGGAGCAGCAGCTTCGCCGCGATCTCGTTGGCGTTGTCGTCGCGCACCTCGGATCCCAGCCAGATGATGCGGTCCTTCAGCAGTCGATCGAAAACACCGGGGCTTGGTGTCGCTTCGGCCATGTGTCGCTCCGTTCGGTTGTCACGTTCACTCGAATCTATCCGGTGCAACACACGGGATCGGGGCTGTTCGCCCTAGGCGGAGGAGCCGAGCTCCAGCGCGTATGCCGCGACCGACACGCGGTAGCGCGGCAGGTGCGGGGCGAGGGCCGACAATGCCTCGGATGCCGCGCGGCGGGCGTCGCCCGCGTCGACGAGGGCGAGCGCCCGGAACGCCACGACCGCGTCGCGAAGCTCACCCGCCTCGGCCTCGATCTCGTCGAGGAGGCGCACGGCCTCCAGCGGTCGCCCGAGGTTGCGGATCGTGGACGCGAGCTGGATGTGCGCCTGCACCCGCTCCGAGCCGTCGAGCCCTCGCTCCAGCGCCTCGCGGTACAGGTGCTCCGCCTCGGCCTCGAGCCCCGCCGCGTCACGGGCCCCTGCGCGCTCGAAGAGCGCGATCGGGTCGCCGGGCGGACGCTCGTCGGCGAGCGCGTCGATGCGACGGATCACCTCGTCGTCGCCCAGGCGTTCGGCGGCCGACCACACGGCGTCGACGCGGTGCTGCCAGTCGCTCATGGTTCCTCCGGAACGAGAGCGGGGCCGGACGAACTCGCCCGGCCCCGCTCGTCGATCGATCGACCGATTACTCGGCGTCGGCCGTCTTGGTCGCACGCTTGCGGGCCGGCTTCTTGGGCTCCTCGGCGTCGGCCTCGGCACGGGGCGCCTCGTCGGCGTCCGCCTTCTTGGCGGCGCGCTTGCGAGCAGGCTTCTTCTCGTCGGCGGGCGCCTCGGCGGGCGTCGTCGGACTCGGCCTCGTCGGCGTCGGCCACGGCGGTGAACTCGGAGAGATCGACGGCGTTGCCGGCGGCATCCGTGACCTTGGCCTTGCCGAGCGCGATCGCGAGCGCCTTGTTGCGCGCGACCTCGCCGACCATGGCCGGGATCTGGCCGTTCTGGCTCAGGACCTGCACGAACTCGTTGGGGTCCATGCCGTACTGCGCGGCGCCCTGCACGAGGTACTGGGTGAGCTCGTCCTGGCTGACCTGGACCTTCTCGGCCTCGGCGATCGCGTCGAGCACGATCTGCGTCTTGAACGCCTTGGTGCTGGACTCGGTGACCTCGGCGCGGTGCTCGTCGTCCTCGAGGCGACCCTCGGACTCGAGGTGACGGTGCACCTCGTCCTCGATGACGGCGTCGGCGACCGGCACGTCGGCGAGCTCCACGAGCTTGTCGACCAGGAGGTCGCGGGCCTGGGTGCCCTGGCCGAACGACTTGTTGCGGGCGACCTGCTCCTTGAGGCTCGCGGTGAGCTCGTCGAGGGTGTCGAACTCGCTGGCGATCTGCGCGAAGTCGTCGTCGGCCTCGGGGAGCTCGCGCTCCTTGACGGCGGTGACGGTCACGGTGATCTCGGCGGTCTCGCCCTCGTGGTCGCCGCCCAGGAGCTTCGACTCGAAGGTGGTGGTCTCGCCTGCGGTGAGGGACTCGAGCGCCTCGTCGATGCCCTCGAGCAGCTCGCCCGAGCCGAGCTCGTAGGAGATGCCGCTCGCGGTGTCGACCTCGGTGTCGTCGATGACGGCGACGAGGTCGAGGGTCACGAAGTCGCCGGTCGTGGCCGGGCGGTCGACCGTGATGAGCGTGCCGAAGCGGCTGCGCAGGCGGTCGAGCTCCTCGGTGACCTCGTCGTCGCCGATCTCGACCGAGTCGACCGTGAGCTCGAGGCCGTCGTAGTCGGGCAGCTCGATCTCGGGGCGCACGTCGACCTCGATCGCGAGCAGCAGGTCGCCCGAGAAGTCCTTCTCGTTCGGCCACTCGACGATGTCGGCCTCGGGGCGGCCGAGGGGGCGCAGCTCGTGCTCGGAGACGGCGGCGCGGTAGAAGCCGTCGAGGCCCTCGTTGACCGCGTGCTCGAGCACGGCGGCCTTGCCGACCCGCTGGTCGATGATGGGCGGCGGCACCTTGCCCTTGCGGAAGCCCGGCACGTTGATCTGCTCGGCGATGTGCTCGTAGGCGTGGGCGATGCTGGGCTTCAGCTCCTCGGGCGTCACCGAGATGGTGAGCTTGGCGCGCGTGGGGCTCAGCTTCTCAACCGAAGTGGTCGGCATGTGGAAGATCTCCTGTTGTGTGGAAGTTCGTGTCGAGTCTCGGGCGACTCGTCGGGGCGACAGGATTCGAACCTGCGACCTCCCGCTCCCAAAGCGGGCGCTCTACCAAGCTGAGCTACGCCCCGAGTCGCTGACTCAACTCGTCGATTCACCCGCACGGGCACGCCGAAGCATGCGGCAGCGTGGATGGACCCCCGAAAGTCTACTGCACGGGCAGGGTGCCCGCTGCGGACGCCCGACGCGCGGGCTGCCGGCGACGCCCGTGCCCGGCCGCGACCGCAGGAATGACCCCCGAACGGGCGCTGTGGATGATCTGCCGACACGCCGATCCCGCGTGGCAGAGTGTGCGCATGACCGACCGCACGAGTCCCATCGGCGGGCCTGCGATACACCGCTGGCCCGCCGATCCGAGCCAACTCGTCGACACCACGCGCTGCCCGGCGTGCTTCAGCAGCCTGTCGACGACGCGCTGCGGCGTGTGCGGGCTCGATCTCGACGTGCCCGAGGCCGCCGAGCTGCTCCAGCGGTCCACGGCGCTCTACCGGGGCGAGCTCACGCGTCAGGAGCTCATCCAGCGCATGCGCGCGGCGCAGGCGGCTCGCGAGGCGTTGGTGGAGGTCTCGGCGACGAGCGTGCCGGTCGAGGTGCCGATGGTGGCGACCGAGCCCCGGGCCGATGCCGGCGCGCCGGCGGTCGCCGCCGGCCTCGCGGCTCCCCCGACCTCCACCGCCGCTCCCGCCTCCCTCGATCGCGCCGGCCGCCACCGCCGTCGCGGCTCCCCCGACTCCACCGCCGCTCCCGCCTCCCCCGGTCGAGCCCGCCGGCAACGCCGCCGCCGAGCGCCGGAGCGGCCGGTCCGGCGTGCAGGTCCTCCTGCTCACGCTCGGCGTGGTGCTCATCTCCGTCGCCGCGATCGTGTTCCTCTTCGTCGCCTACCTGGTCGCGAGCCTCGAGGTGCGCTCGGTGATCATCGCGGGCGTGAGCGTGATCGTGCTCGGCCTCGCCTGGCTGCTGCGCGCTCGGCGCCTGCCGGGCACCGCCGAGGGCGTGGCCTCCGTCGCGGTCGTGCTGCTGCTGCTCGACGTGTGGATCGTGCGGGCGAACGAGCTGTTCGGCAGCGAGCGGCTCAGCGCCTCGGCGTACGCGGGCGTGGCGCTCGCGATCGTCGCGGGCCTGCTCGCCGCCACGCGAGCCGTGAGCGGCATCCGCGTGCCCGGGTACGCGGCCGCCGGGCTCGCCCCGGTCTCCGCCTTCCTGCTGGCATACTCTGCTCGACCCCGAGACCGCCGGCGGCGTCTGGTTGGGCGGCCTCGCGGCCGCCGTGGTGGGAAGCGCCGTCGCGGGCGCCCTGCGCGCCTCGCCCGAGCGAGGGATCCTGCTCACCGCCGGCTTCGTAGGCGGCGCCGCCGCCACGATCGACGCGCCCTGGGCCCTCCCCGAGGTGGCCTGGGGCGCGTCGTGGGCGTTCCTCGCCGCCGCTGGGGCGTGGTTGCTGGCGGTGGTCGTGATCGCCCTCCGCGAGCGCGACACGACCTCGCCCTGGGGCTGGATCGCGGCGCCGGCGCTCGGCGCGAGCGTCGCGCTGGCACCGGTGGTGGGCTCGCTGCAGGAGCTCGACGGCCCCGATGCCATCTGGATCGCACCGGCGGGAGCGATCGTCGTCGCGTGCCTGTTCGCCGGAGCGGCGCGGGTCCTCCGAGCGCGTCGGGAGATGCTCGCCGCGTTCGGCGCCGCCGCCGCGGTGG
Source organism: uncultured Actinomycetota bacterium (assembly GCA_963802485.1). Taxonomy (GTDB): domain Bacteria; phylum Actinomycetota; class Actinomycetes; order Actinomycetales; family Microbacteriaceae; genus Agromyces. The sequence continues at coordinate 194,309 of CAWDJA010000025.1, read as the reverse complement.
CGGCCGCCGCGGCGGTCGCCGGAGGGCTCGCCGGGATCCAGGCGATCGGCACCCGGGCGATGTCGGGCATCGGCCCGTGGGGGTACGGCCCGAGCGAGGCGTTGCCCTCGCCTGTCGAAGACGTCCACCTCGGTGCGGTGCTCGTCCCGCTCATCGTGGCCGCGGGCAGCGCCGCCGTGGCTGCGGTCTTCGGCCGCCTGCGGCGACTCGCGGCGATCCCGGTGGCGTTCGCTGCCGCAGGCGCCGTGGTCGCGGCATCCGTCGCCCCCACGGTGTGGCTCGCTGCGGCCGCGCTCGTGCTGCTCGCGGCGATCGCCCTCGCCGCCGCCGCCCTGACCGGTCGCGCGGCCGTCCCGGGCCTGCTCGCGATCCTCGCGGTCGGCGGGATCTCGGCCGGCGGGGTCGCAGTGAGCACCGCCTACTCGAGCGCTCCGGTCTGGCCGTGGACCATCGCCGCCCTCATCGCCCTGCTCGTCGCCGGGCGGCTGCTGGCCGCGCGGGTGTGGCCGACCGCGTCGTCGCGCGGGATCGGCGCGGCCCACCTCGCCGTCGCGGCGGTGCTCGTCGGCGTCGTCGCCTTCTCGATCCCGTCATGGCTCGCTGCGGCCTCGGATCCGCCGGTCGAGCCCTGGCAGTCGCCGTGGATGTGGCTGGGCACGGTCGCCTCGATCCTGCTCGGCGGCGCCCTCCTCGTGCCGCGCATCCCCGCGCTGGATCGCACGAGCATGACGCTGCCGCTGCTGGTCGGCGTGGCCGCGGGTGCGCTGGCGACCGCATTCGACGACGCTCCGCTCGGATGGCTGCCGGCCACGCTCGGGAGCCGTCATCGTGGTCGCCGGGATCCGTCCCTCCGCGTCGCCGCTCGTGCGCAGCGCCCTCGCCGCCGTCGGTCCGCTCCTCGTCGCGCTCGCGCTCGGCGCCGCATCGGACGCGATCCCGGATGCCCCCGCCTTCGTCGTCGGCGCCGCCGCCGGCGTCCTCCTCGCCGCGGCCGTCGGCCACGCCGCGTTGCCCCGAGCGGCTCGAGCTCCGCGGCTGGCGTGGAGCCTCGCGGTCGGCCTGGCCGGCACGCTCGCACTCGCGTCGGCGCCGTTCGCCGGCGATGAGGCCTGGCTCCTCCTGCTCCTGCTCACGCCGGTGCCGCTGCTCATCGCGTCGCTCCACGGCGACCCGATCGGCGGCGACTCGCCCAGCCGGCACGTCTCGTGGCTCAGCCTCCCGATCGCGGTGGGCGCCGCGTGGGCGTGGCTCACCGGTGAGGGCGTCGACGACGTCGAGGCGTACACGGTGCCGCTGGCCATCGCGCTCCTGGTCGCCGGAGGCCTGATCACCTGGCGTCGAACGGCGCCGTCCACGCGCTCCTCCGGCCGCACCGCGCTGTTCGCCTCCGCGGCGGCCGTGCTCGTGCTGCCGAGCGTCGCGTCGAGTGCCGAGTCGGAGCTCCGCACGCTCGTGCTCGTCGCCGCGGGCACGGTGGTGGCGATCGCCGCCGCGTTCCTCCCCGAGGCGGCTCGAGGCGTGCCGATCCGCCTCCTCGGCGTCGCGACGGGCTGGACCGCGCTCACCGGCGCCGCGCTGGTGCGCGGTTCTGCCGTCGCGGTCCGCGAGGCGAGCGTGCTGCCTGTCGAGTTCTGGCCCGCGCTCGCGCTCGCGGCCGGCGTGGTCGTCGCCGTGACCTGGGCACGGTCGGGGTCGCGACCGGCGTGGATCGCCGAATCGCTGCTCGCGGCATCCGTCGTCGCAGCTTCCGTGCCGACGCTGCTCGCGATCCTCGCCGGCGTCGAATCACTCGCCCGCGCCGCCGTGTTGTTCCCACTGCTCGCCGCCGCGCACATCGCCTCGACCGTGACCCGACGACGACCGTTCACCGGGCCGTTGATCCAGTGGACGACGCTCGGCGTGCTCGTCATCGGCGGAACCACGGCCCTCGCGGCCTGGCGGGTCGACCCGTTCGACGTCGTGACGGTGTCGGTCGCAGCGGCCCTCATCGGCGCGGGCGCCGTGCGCATGCGGCGCGACGCCGAGCTCGGCAGCTGGCGCGAGCTCGGTCCGGGTCTCGCGGTGCTGCTGCTGCCCGCGTTCGTGGCGGACTTCCTCGATCCCGAGCTCTGGCGGAACGTGACGCTCGGCGTGGTGGCCGTGACCGTCGTGGTGATCGGCGCGGTCCGGCGCCTGCAGGCCCCGCTGCTGCTCGGCGGCGGCGTCCTGCTCGCGCATGCGATCGTGCAGCTGTGGCCGTGGATCACCCAGCTCTACGAGGCGGTGTGGTGGTGGCTGTGGCTCGGCGTCGCGGGTGTGCTGCTGGTCGTGCTGGCGGCGACCTACGAACGGCAGCTCCGCCTGGCTCGCGGGGTCGCGCGCACGATCGCCGGGCTGCGGTGAGAGTCCGCGGGCCGGCTCGGGCGCGGGGGCATCCGTCACATGCGCTCGACCCACGCCGCTCGCCACTCGGGTGCGGGGAACGGCTGCGACCAGTACGCCGTCTCCTTGGCGATCCTGCCGTCACGCAGCTCGAAGACGAACACCGTCTGGTACTCCGCGCCGTCCCCGTAGTCGAGCGTCGCCTCGGCGACCCAGATGTCGCCCTCGCCGACGATCCGGCGTGGACTGATCTTCGGGAGCTGCGGGAAGGACCGGTAGATGCCGCGCCGGTTGTCGCCGCCGACGATGCGCTCGCCCGACTGCGGCCACTCCATGACCGCGTCCTCGTGGAAGACGGCGTCCATGCCGTCGACGTCACCGGCGTTCAGCGTCGCGATCAGCGCCTCGACCGTCTCTCGCCCGCCCATCTCGTGCTCCCTCGAACGAATGGCGCGCGCGGGCGTGCGTGGACCGGCTCCTGCCGTGTACTACGATGATCCAGTGCTCGCGAGCGGGCGCGCGCGGATGTAGCTCAATGGTAGAGCCTCAGTCTTCCAAACTGATTACGCGGGTTCGATTCCCGTCATCCGCTCCAGCACGGTCCCGGCCGACGCCGACGCGTCGGCGGTGCCCGACGACGACGAGGATCGACGGGCACCGCGGCATCCGCACGGCCGCTGTCGAGCCCGGTCAGCCGAGCCTTCCCTTCCTTGAAATACCCGGGCAGCTGCGTAGCGTTGAAGACGACAGACGCCGAACGGGAAGGGTGACACGTATGACCGACACGAAGACCGCACCGAAGACCACCAAGACCGGAGACCACGCCGCCGATGTCGCCGCGGGCGTCGCCCAGTACCTGACGCCCGTCGTGCACGAGCTCGTCGCGCTCGTCGTCAACGGCAAGCAGGCGCACTGGCACGTGCGAGGCGTGAACTTCATCGCCGTGCACGAGCTGATCGACGACGTCGTGGCGCACGCCCAGGAGTGGGCCGACCTGGCCGCGGAGCGCGTCGTCGCCCTCGGCCTGCCGATCGACGGCCGTCTCGCCACCGTCGCCTCGAAGAGCGGCGCCGCGAACCCGAAGCTCGGCTTCCAGCCGTACGAGGAGGCGATCGCCGACGTCGTCGCCCAGATCGACCTCGCGATCGAGCAGGTCAACGCCGCGATCGAGGGGCTCGACGAGCTCGACCCGGCCAGCCAGGACGTGGTGATCGAGATCCGCCGCGGCCTCGACAAGGACCGCTGGTTCCTCTTCTCCCACATCGCCGTGAAGTAGTCGGCGATGGCGGGCTGACGGGCCCGGGTGCAGAATGCCGCTATGACGGCGGATGCATCCGGGCCCGCGTCGTTCCCCGGCGACGACGTCGCGCGCCTCACCGACGCGCAGCGCTCGCTGCGCGCGCAGATGCTCGCGACCGAGCACTGGAGCCTCCTCGCGAGCCGCAGCACGACGCAGAGCGAGGTGCTCACGCGGATCGCGATCTTCCTCACGCTGGTCTCCGCGGGACTCGTGACGCTCGGCGTGCTCGGCAACGCGACGCAGTTCAGCGGCTGGTTCGGCGTCGCGGCGCTCGGCGTGCTGTTCCTGCTCGTGGTGCTCGGCATGATCACGCAGCTGCGGGTGTTCAACACCGCAACGGAGGATCTCGTGTACGTCCTGGCGATGAATCGCCTGCGCGCCGCCTACATCGACCTCGATCCGGGGATCGAGCCGTACTTCATGATGGGCACGACCGACGACCTGCCCGGGACGCAGCAGACGTACTACGCCTTCGCGGCCCGCGACCGCGCACAGGTGTTCGCGAGCTCGATGATGCTCATCCTCGTCGTGCACGCGGCGCTCGTCGGGCTCTTCGGCGGGGCGTTGACGTACGCGCTCGCCGGCTCGGTCGGCTGGTCGATCACCGTCGGCGTCGTCCTCGCGGTCGCTGCGTTCGTCGGTTGGATGGCCTGGGGCTACCGCGGATACTTCACGGTGTGGCGGATGCACCAGCCGCTGCGCTCGATGCCCGACGCGTAGCCCTGGTCAGCGCTGCAGCCAGGTGAGCACGGCGAGCACGCGCCGGTGGTCGGTGCCCGAGTCCTCGAGCGAGAGCTTCTGGAAGATCGACGTCACGTTCTTCTCGACGGCGCCGACGCCGATGAAGAGCTGCTTCGCGATGCCGGCGTTCGTGCGGCCCTCCGCCATGAGCGCCATGACCTCGCGTTCGCGCGGCGTGAGGGTCTCGAGCGGGTCGCTGCGCCGCGAGAGCAGCTCGCGCACGACCTGCGGGTCGAGCACGGTGCCGCCCTCGCTCACGCGCTGCACCGCGTCCTCGAGCTCGTCGAGCGACGCGACGCGGTCCTTCAGCAGGTAGCCCATGCCGCCCTCGCCCGACGACAGCAGCTCGTGCGCGTACGTGCCCTCGACGTACTGGCTGAGCAGCAGCACGCCGAGCTTCGGATGCCGCCGGCGCAGCTCGATCGCGGCCCGCACGCCCTCGTCGCGGAACGTCGGCGGCATCCGCACGTCGAGCACGGCGAGGTCGGGCGCGGTCTGCTCGATCTCGGCGAGCAGGCCGTCGGCGTCGCCGTAGGAACCGACGGTCTCGAACCCGGCCTCGTCGAACAGCCGCACGAGCCCCTCGCGCAGCAGCACGGAGTCCTCGGCGAGCACGATGCGCAGGGGGCGGCGGGCGGCATCCGTCATGACCTTCACCCTATCGGCGCACACGGCGACGGCCCCGACGCGGGTGTGCATCGGGGCCGTCGGGGTCGGACGTCGCTCAGACCACGCCGGGTACCGTGCCCGCCGGGGTTCCGGATGCCGCGAGCGGCACGTACGGCACGTGCGCGCCGATCGTGGTCGGCCCGCCCGCGGGGCTGTCGATCACGAGCATCCCCCGGAGCCCCCGCACGCGCTCGTCGAGCCCGGCGAGCCCGTGCCCGGGCGTCGGCGCTGCGCCGCCGTGACCGTTGTCGGTGACCCACACGTCGATCCAGTGGCCCGCGGGGCCCTCGTCGCGCGTGCCGACGCGCAGTCGGATGGCGGTCGCCTGCGGCGTGCTTCGCCGCGTTCGTGAGGAGCTCGGCGGCGATGAAGTACGCGTTGCGCTCGATCGGCGCCGGGCAGCGCGGCATCCGCGAGGTCGACCTCGACGATCACCGGCACGGGGCTGCGCGACGCGAGTGACTCGAGGCCGGCCGCGAGCCCACGGTCCTGCAGGATCGGCGGTGCGAATCCGCGGGACAGCGCGCGCAGCTCGTCGAGCGCCTCGCGGGCCTGCTCGCGCGCCTCGCCGACGAGCGCCTTCGCCGAGTCGGGGTCCTGCTCGAGCCGGCGTTCGATCGTCGCGAGGTCCATCTGCAGTCGGACGAGCCGCTGCTGCGGGCCGTCGTGGATGTCGCGCTCGAGACGTCGGAGCGAGGCGTCCTCCGCCTGCACGGCGGCGCCGCGCGACGCGGCGAGCTGGGCGACCTCGACCTCCAGCGCCTCGGAGCGCCAGGCGCCGAGCACGCCCCGGGCGATCACGTCGTGGAGGAGCGTGAGCCCGCGGAACACGAACGGCAGCGTGGCGAGGAACACCAGGCCGAGCAGGACCTCGAGGATCCGCTCGCCGACCACGGGGTCGTACGCGAGGTCGTTGCCGGGCAGGAACCGGTCGACGAGCCATTCGTTCAGCCAGAACGTGCGGTCCCCGGTCGGGGATGAACGGCTGCCAGATCCAGCCGGTCGTGCCGGCCAGCGCGACCGACGTCCACGCGATGGTGATGCTCCACGTGACGATGCTGACGATGGGGTTGATCACGAGCGTGTGCAGCAGGTACAGCCAGTAGTGGCCGTCGATGAACGGCGCGAACGCCGATCGCCAGAAGCCCTGCTCGCGGCCGTCACGGCCCCAGGCGGGTCGTCGGATCTCGGGGCGGCCGGCCCACCGCAGGCGGATGAGCTCGAGCGTGCCGAATCCGCGCGCGATGTAGAACGCCGCGACCATGAGGAAGATGCCGACGAAGATCGTGACGAGGCCGAGGCCGGTGAAGAACACGGTCGAGAGCACGACCAGGCCGATGATCGCGATCGGCATGGTGAGGATGAGGAACCCGAACTCGCGAGGGACCTTCGCCCAGAGGGCGCCGTAGCCGCGGCGCGGCGGCGTGGCATCCGTCGTCGTGGTGGTCATGTTCGCGGAGCTCGCATTCCCTGGCTGCTCTGGCCGGAGGATCGCGGTCGCGTCATCCGGTCGGTCGGTGGGCACGGTGTCAGTGCTCATGGTCGGTTCCTCCTGTCATCGTGGCAGACTGGCCCGGTTCGACGACGGCGAACTGGCCCATCATGCCCTGGTCCTCGTGCCACAGCAGGTGGCAGTGGTACATGTACGGGGTGTCGGGGTCGGCGTAGTCCTCGAAGCGCAGGACCAGCACGAACTCGGTCTCGGGGCGGGCGAAGATCGTGTCCTTCCAGCCCGAGAGCTCGGGGGGCGGCGGTGATCCGTCGATCGAGGCGATGCGGAACTGCACGTCGTGCACGTGGAAGCTGTGCGGCATCTGGCTCGTGTTGGTGACGATCCAGCGTTCGGTCGTGTCGACCGTGACGGTCTCGTCGATCCGGCCCATGTCCATCTCCGAGTCGTTGATCTCGAAGCCGTTGAGCGTGAAGCTGCGGGTCGTGACGGCCTGCGCCTCGTCGACCGGCGGCAGCGTCGCGAGTCGCTCCGGCACGTCGGGGGCGGCGTCGAGCGTGTCGGCGGCGCGCAGCTCGAGCACGTCGAACGCATCGGTGCCGCCGTTCATCGCGGCGATCGAGTCGATCATGCCCGCGGACTCGGCGGTCGCCTCCGACCGCAGCACGAGCCGCTCTCCGGGCTCGACGCGCACGAGCACCTCGGCGCGTTCGCCGGGCGAGAGCATCACCCGGTCGAGCTCGACGGATGCCTCGAGCAGGCCGCCGTCGGTCGCGATGAGCTCCACGGGGCGGCCGTCGCTCCACGTGAACGCGTAGCTGCGAGCCGTCGAGGCGTTGAGGAGGCGGAGCCGCAGGAGCTCGTCGTGCACGTCGAGGTAGGGGCCGCGCGTGCCGTTCACGAGCAGCTCGTCGCCGAGCCCGCCGGCGAAGCCGCGCTGGCCGCCCTCTCGCGCGCCGTCGGCGGAGAAGCCGGTGTCCTGCACGATGAGGGGCACGTCGTCGACGCCGTACTCGCGCGGCAGCGGGAGCGCCGCCTCGACGTCGTCCTGCACGAGGAACATGCCGGCGAGCCCGCGGGCGACGTGCGACTCGGTCTCGCCGTGCGGGTGCGGGTGGTACCAGAGCGTCGCCGCCTGCTGGTCGATGTCCCACTCGGGCGACCACGTGGCATCCGGCTCGACCATCTGGTGCGGCCCGCCGTCCATCTCGGCCGGCAGGTGCATGCCGTGCCAGTGCACGGTGGTCGGCACGTCGAGCGAGTTGGCGACGTCGACCCGCACGTGCTCGCCGCGCTTCGCGACGAGGGTCGGGCCGAGGTAGGAGCCGTTGAAGCCCCATGTGTCGCTCGGCACGCCGGGTGCGAACTCGGTGGTCCCGGCCTGGGCGTCCAGGCTGAAGACCCGCGTGCCGTCGGCGTCGACGACCGACGGTGCGAGCGGCGGGATGGCGAGGGGCGTCTCGAAGTCGACCTTGCCGACCGTCGACACCGGGGCGGGCCCGACGAGGCCGCACCCGGCGAACGACACCGCGACGAGGGCGCCGGCGGCGAGCGCGGCGAGGGCGCCGATTGCGGCGCGGGGTCGGCGGATCCCGAGGGGGTTCGAACGTGTTGCTGGCATGGTTCCAGCCTCGCGATCGCGTCGGGCGCGCCCCAGCCGGTGTGCGCCCGGATCGGTTCGGGGGTTTTCCCCCGACCGTCAGCGCGCGCCGTGCGTGAAGCGTCCGGCGACGAGGGTCGCCGTCACCGGCATCCGGCGCAGGTCGTCGACGGATGCCGCGAGCGGATCGAGCTCGACGACGGCGAGATCCGCGGAGCCGCCGACCCGCACCGACCCGCCACGACCGCCGGTGGACGCGGCCAGCGCCGCGCCGGCCTCGATCGCCTGCTCGGGATGCCATGGCGCCCGCCCGTCGCGCGTGCGTCCGACGGCCGCCGCGATCGCGACCCACGGGTCGAGCGGCGCCACGGGCGCATCGGAACCGAGGGCGAGCTCCACGCCCGCCGCGGCGAGCTCGGCGAGCATGAACGCGCGGTCGGTGCGTCCGGCCCAGTAGCGGTCGGCGACGTCGCGGTCGTCCATGGCGTGCTCGGGCTGCACGCTCGCCACGACGCCGAGCGCCGCGAAGCGGGCGACGTCCTCGTGGCGCAGGAGCTGGGCGTGCTCGATCGATCCCGCGCAGCCGACCGCCTCGAAGGCGTCGAGCACGCGGGCGTTCGCACGGTCGCCGATGGCGTGCACGGCCGGCCTGAGGCCCGCATCATGGGCGCGGCGCATGAGCGGCACGAGGTCGTCGTAGGGCACGGTGGCGAGTCCGTAGGGGTGTTCGTCGGGCCCGAGTCCGGGATACGGGTCGAAGCACCAGGCGGTGCGCGTGTTGAGCGACCCGTCCGTGATGACCTTGTAGCCGCCGACGGTCACGAGCCCGCCCGTGCCCGGCACCGCGTCGCCGGTGCGGAGCCCCTCGGCGATCGCCCGGTCGAGGTGCTGCGTGTAGACGCCGAACGAGACGCGAAGCGAGCGGATGCCGCCGGCGGCGCGCCGCACCCAGTCGTCGCGGTTCCACCGCATCTCGTAGTCGGTGATGCCGACGACCCCGCGCGCGGCGACGCGCTCGCGCCGCGTCGGCGACCCACGCGTCGAGCACCTCGTCGGCGACGTCGTCGAGCTCGCGGACGAGCCGGAAGCAGTCGTCCTCGCGCAGCACGCCGCTCTCCCCCGCCGCCTCGCCCACGCCGTGCCGGCGCGCAGCCGCGGTGTTCAGCCAGCACGCGTGCAGGTCGGCCGCCACGAGGACGACGGGCACGTCGCCCGAGACGTCGTCGAGGATGGCCCGGGTCGGGGCATCCGGCCAGAGCCCGTCGCGGTAGCCGAAGCCGATCACCTCGGGTTCGCCGCGGTCGACGGATGCCGCGACGATCGCCGCGGCCGCGGCCGCCGAGTCCGCCCCGGCGAGGTCGACGCGGCGGGACACCATCGCCCACTGCGAGAAGTGCACGTGCCGGTCGTACAGGCCGGGCACGAGGAATCCGCCGTCGAGGTCGACCCGGCGCACCCCGGTCGGTCGGGTGGAGCCGGCCGGCTCGATCGCCGCGACGCGTCCGCCCGCGAGGTGCACGTCGACGGGCTCGGCGGCCCCGGGGAGCCGCACGCCCGCGAGCACGAGCGGCTCCGCGGCATCCGTGGCGTCGGCGGGGCCGCCGTCGGCGACGCCGCTCACGCCCGCGCCGCCCGCAGCGCCTCGTGGGTGCGGCGCATCTCGGCGGCGAGCGCGGGGCTCGCGTAGGGGCCGTCGCCCTCGAGCTCGTCGATGATGCGGTCGACGGTCTCGGCCGGGCGGTTCTGGCTCATCTTGTTCTTGGCGACGAACCGCGTGATCGGGATGCGGAGCCCCACGGTGCCTGTCGCGATGCGGTCGGCATAGGCGGAGTCCGCCGCCGTGCCGCGCATGCGCCGGGGCTCGGGCATGGCGTCCTCGAAGTGGTCGACGAGCGCCTCGAGCACGCGGAGGTTCTCGTCGGCGTCGAGCAGCTCGGGGGTGCCGTAGAGGTGCGCGGTGACGAAGTTCCAGGTGGGCACGGCCGGATTCGCGTCGTACCAGCCGGGCGAGATGTAGCCGTGGGGACCCTGCACGATCATCATCAGCTCATGGCGTCCGAGCTCGTGCACGACCTCGTCGGGCCGGCCGACGTGCGTCAGCAGCACGATGCCGTCGGCCGTCTCGTCGAGCAGCACCGGGTAGTGCGAGGCGACGAGGCCGGCGGCATCCGTCATGCTCACGATCGTCATCCACGGGTGCTCGCGGATGAGGCGCTTGACGCCCTCGTCGCTCGCGAGCGTGAAGCTGGGGTTCTGTCGCATCGTTCTCCTCAGGCCTGGCAGTACGGGCACCAGTAGAGCTTGCGGCCGCCGAGCTCCTCGAGTGCGATGTTCGTGCCGCAGACGCGGCAGGGCAGCCCCTCGCGCTTGTACACCCAGTGGCGGTCTGCGCGATTGGCCATGGCCGCGCGGTACGCCTCGGGATCGAGGTCGTCCATCGTCATCATCTGCCCGGTCTCGACGCCGATGGCGAGCAGGTTCGACCAGTCGTGCCAGAGGTGCCGCACGTGCTCCTCGGGCACCTGCTTGCCAGGGGTGTGCGGGTTCTGCCTGGCGCGGAACAGCAGCTCGGCGCGGTACACGTTGCCGATGCCGGCGACCACGCCCTGGTCCATGAGCAGGAGCGCGATCGGCGTCGCCTTCCTGCGGATGGCGCTCGTGAACCGCTCCTCGGCCTCGGGCCCCGCGTCGATCAGCGGGTCGGGTCCGAGCTTGGACACGACGGCCTCCACCTGTGCGGGGTCGAGCACCTCGCACGCGGTGGGGCCGCGCAGGTCGGCGCAGATCGTGTCGGTGAGCAGGCGCACGCGCACCTGCCCGATCGGCTCGGGCGGGAAGGCGTCGAGGCCGTTCCCCTCCTTCTCGGACTCCGACATGCGCAGCCGGGTGCGCCGCGGAGCGCCGATCGAGGTGAGGGAGTTCTCGCCCGCGGCGTCGAAGACCACGGCGTCGGGGTTCGGCCGCTCGAGGAAGGTGCCGCGCTGGTTGGTCTGGCCCATGCGACCGTTCGCCGAGGCGATCGTCGCATCCATCAGGATCTCGCCCGCGAAGTCCCACGCGCCGTACATGCCGAGGTGCACCCGCAGCCACACGTCGCCCTCGAAGCCGAGGAACATCTGCTTGCCCACGGCGCGGGCGTCGGTCATCCGCCGCCCGTCGAGTTCGGCGGCGCCCACCGCGAACCGGCCCTGCGGGCTCGACGCGTGCACGAGGTGCCCGACGAAGTTGCGTTCGAACTGGCGGGTGATGCGGTGGACGGAGTGTCCCTCGGGCACCGCCGGCCCCTACGCCTCGTCGGCCGAACCGGCCGCCACGTCGACGCCCTTGCCGGCGATGTCGCCCGTCGTCTCGTACTCCGCGAGCTGGGCGATGCGTCGCACGTGCCGCTCGTCGCCGGAGAACGGCTCGGCGAGGAATGCGTCGATGTAGCGGATCGCCTCCTCGACGGTGTGCTGGCGGGCGCCGATCGAGATCACGTTGGCGTCGTTGTGCTCACGGGCCAGGATCGCGGTGTCCATGCTCCAGACCAGGGCCGCGCGGATGCCGTTCACCTTGTTCGCCGCGATCTGCTCGCCGTTGCCGGACCCGCCGAACACCACGCCGAGCGTGCGCACGCCGGCGGCCTGGTCGCGTGCGACGGCCAGCGCCGCATTGATGCAGAACGCCGGGTAGTCGTCGAGGGGGTCGTACTCGGTGGGGCCGTGGTCGACGACCTCGTGACCGCCGTTGGTCAGGTGGTCGACGAGGGTGCGGCTGAACTCGAGGCCGGCATGGTCGGTCGCGATGTGGATGCGCATGGGCCCAAGTCTAGGGATTCGGCATCCATCGGATGGCGCGTCCGTGCGGCTGCGCCCACGCGAGCTGCACCCCGTCGAGGGCGAGCACGAGGTCGCTGGAGTCGTTCTCGACGTCATCGCGAACGCGGATGCCCGGCGTCACCGTGCGCGCCTCGACCGAGAGCCAGTGACCGGGAAGCCGCCGCACCTGCTCCGCGAAGCGGGCGCGGCCCCGCTCGTCGAGGTACATGAGCACGGCGGTGTGGAAGACGACGAGGGTCGCGTCGGGCGGCGCCTCGGCGGCCACGTCGTGCAGCCGCGCGTTCAGGTCGCCCGCGACGATGTGCGGTGGATCGACCGCGGCGATCGCGGCGGCGGCGCTGCAGTCGCGCACGGCGATCCTCGTGCTCGGGCCAGATCAGCGCCTCGAGCCACGCGACGTCGTCCGGACGTCGCACGTCGAGCGGGTTGAGGTCGATGCCGCCCCGCCACACGACCTCGGGCAGCCGCTCGGGCACCGGCACGGGCCCGTCGACCGCGCAGTCGAGCACCACATGGCTCGGGCCGTCGACGGGGTCGAGCTGCGGATGCCCCGTGTACCGGTAGCCGTACCGGTCGGGATAGAGGCAGAGCCCGGCGGCCGCCCCGACCTCGAGCAGCGCGATCGGCCCCTCGATCCCGGCGAGCGCCGGGACGTGCAGGGCGCATCGCCCGGCCTCGTTCGTCTGCGTGGCATGGGTCATGGCGGTGGCCCGGACCTCCAGCCAGTGCTGGTGGAGCCAGTCCCGGAACAGGTGGTACGGCCCGATCGGGACGCCTTGGAACCGTGCGGCCGTGAACACCAGGTTCGGCTGCCGCTTCGCCGAGGGGAGCTCGTCGATGAGGGCGACCGTGCCGGGATCGCCGGCCACGCCGTGCGCCCAGTCCTCGTAGCACGCCGACATGCCCCTGGCCTCGACGTCGGCGAAGGCGCGGTACCGCTCGGCGGTCGACGCCGTGGCATCCGTGCTGGTCGACATAGGGCCACGGTATGGCGACGGTGGGGCGCGGTCAACGCGGCACCTCGGCGCCGCGCCTGGCGAGCGGCGGCATGCCGCGTTCTGGGGGCGGTGGGAGCGGAGCCCCGGCATTAGGCTCGGCGCGCCGGGTGGTCCGGCCGGAACGGAGGTCGGATGCTCCTCGTGATCGTCTGCGGCGCACTGCTCGCCGTCGCCGTGGCCCTGTGCGTCGTGTGGGGCCGCGAGCCGCTGGTGGAGCCCGAGATCCCCGGATCGCCGATCTCGGCCCCGCGCCCACGACCTCACGCGTGCACCGCCACCTGGACGGGCTCCGCCTCTACGCCTGGTGGGCCTCGATGCTCCTCGTCGTCGGCACCGTCTCGGGCCTCCTGGTCACGGGGGCGGGCGGGCGACTCGCCATGCGGCTGCTCGCCGTCACCTCGCCCCAGGCGACCGGTCGACTCACGGAGGCGCAGGCGACGGTCGGCGAGATCACGTTCGAGGGCACGATCGGCTTCCTGGTGTTCGGCGCCCTGCCGTTCGCGTTCGCGTCGACCGCGCTCTTCCTGCTCGCGGCACCGTGGCTCCCGCGGGGACGCCTCGCGGGACCGACGTTCGGCCTCGCCGCGTTCATCATGGTGGCGCCGTTCATCGACCCGCTCCGTGCCGACAACGTGGACTTCGACATCGTCGGGCCGGGGTGGCTGTCGGTGCTCGTGTTCGCGGCGCTCGCCGTGGTGCAGGGCGCGTTCCTCGCCGCGTTCGCCGGGCGGTTGAGCCGGAGCCTCCCGCTCATGACGCGGGCGAACTGGCCCGACACCGCCCTGCCCCTCCTGCTGGCGATCGTGCTGGTCCCCCTCGGCGCTGGTCATCGGGGTCGGAGCGCTCGTCACGTTCGCCCTCCCCCGCCTCCTGCCCTGGTTCCTCGCCGTCCGCGCCTCGCGTGGCGGGGTGATCGTGGGCCGTGTCCTCCTGGCGCTCGCCGTGCTCGCGGCGCTGCCCGCGTTCGCAGGCGCCGTGGTGTCGATCTGGGGACGGTGAGCCCGCGGCATCCGTCGCCCGACGACCTCGTCACCGGCTGCTGCGCTCGGCGTGAGCGGGGCTAGGCTGGGACACGTTGCCTGCGGCCACGAGCCGCGTCGATGACTGCGAAGGAGCGCACGTGCCCGGAGAGAACCTCACCCGCATCGAAGCCGAGGAGCGCGCGGCGCTCGTCACGGTGCACGACTACGACGTCGTGCTCGACGTGACCACCGGCCCCGAGGTGTTCCGCAGCCGGACGACGGTCCGGTTCGCCGCGACCGATGGCGCCTCGACGTTCATCGACGCGATCACCGCCGAGGTGCACTCCGTCACCCTCAACGGCGTCGCACTCGACCCGGCCGAGGTGAGCGACGGCATCCGCATCCAGCTGTCGAACCTGGCGGCCGAGAACGAGCTCGTGGTGGTCGCCGACGGCAGCTACATGCACACCGGCGAGGGCCTGCACCGGTTCGTCGACCCCGTCGACGACGAGGCCTACCTCTACACCCAGTTCGAGGTGCCCGACTCGCGTCGCATGTTCGCGGTGTTCGAGCAGCCCGACCTGAAGGCCGCGTTCCGCTTCACGGTGACGGCTCCGGCGCACTGGGAGGTCGTGTCCAACTCCCCCACGCCCGAACCGGTCGACGCCCACGAGGGTGCGAAGACCTGGGCGTTCGAGCCGACGCCGCGCATCTCCAGCTACATCACCGCGCTCATCGCCGGCCCGTACGCCGTGGTGCGCGACGAGCTCACGTCGGCCGACGGCCGCGTCATCCCCCTCGGCGTCTTCAGCCGCAAGAGCCTCTCGCAGTTCCTCGACGCCGACTACATCTTCGAGAAGACCAAGCAGGGCTTCGAGTACTTCGAGGCGAAGTTCGGCGTGCCCTACCCGTTCGCCAAGTACGACCAGCTCTTCGTGCCCGAGTACAACGCGGGCGCCATGGAGAACGCCGGCGCGGTGACGTTCACCGAGTTCTACGTGTTCCGGTCGAAGGTGACGGATGCCGTGCGCGAGCGCCGGGTCGTCACGATCCTGCACGAGCTCGCGCACATGTGGTTCGGCGACCTCGTGACCATGAAGTGGTGGAACGACCTGTGGCTCAACGAGTCGTTCGCCGAGTGGGCGTCGACCATCGCCACCGCCGAGGCCACCGAGTGGACCGAGGCGTGGACCACGTTCAACTCGATGGAGAAGAGCTGGGCGTACCGCCAGGACCAGCTCCCCTCGACGCATCCGGTGGTCGCGACCATCAACGACCTCGAGGACGTGCAGGTCAACTTCGACGGCATCACCTACGCCAAGGGCGGCTCGGTGCTGAAGCAGCTCGTCGCGTGGGTCGGCGTCGACGCGTTCTTCGAGGGCGTCTCGGCGTACTTCCGGAAGCACGGCTGGGGCAACACGACGCTCGCCGACCTGCTCGCCGAGCTCGAGATCTCCAGCGGACGCGACCTGTCGGACTGGTCGGGCCTGTGGCTCGAGACCGCGGGCGTGAACACCCTGCGCCCCGAGATCGCGCACGACGACGACGGCGTGATCACCTCGTTCGCCGTGCTGCAGTCGGCGACCGACGAGCACCCCACGATCCGTCCGCACCGCCTCGCGATCGGCTTCTACAACCTCACCGGGGGCAAGCTCGTGCGCGACCACCGCGTGGAGCTCGACGTCGACGGCGAGCGCACCGAGGTCGCCGAGCTCGTGGGCCTCACCCGCCCCGACCTCGTGCTCCTCAACGACGACGACCTCGCCTACGCGAAGATCCGGCTCGACGAGGCGTCGCACGGCGTCGCACTCGCGAACCTGTCGGAGATCGAGGACCCGCTGGCCCGCGCCCTCGTGTGGAGCTCGGTGTGGGATGCCACGCGCGACGCCGAGACCCGCGCCAGCGACTACCTCGCGCTCGTGCTCGGCAACATCGCGAGCGAGACCGAGTCGACGACGCTGCGCATCGTGCTGGCCAACGCCGTGCTCGCGGCGAGCGCCTACACGGCACCCGAGCGGCAGGCCGAGTCGCGTCGTGCCGTCGCCGACGGCTTCTGGCGTCTCGCCGAGGAGGCCGCGCCGGGCAGCGACGCGCAGTTCCAGTTCGTGATGAACTTCGCCGCCATCGCGGAGGCGGGCTCGCACGTCGACGAGCTGGCCGACCTCTACGACGGCACGCTCGAACTCGAGGGCCTCGAGATCGACACCGACCTCGGCTGGGAGCTGCTCATCGCGCTCGTGGCCGCCGGCCGCGCGGGCGACGCCGAGATCGACGAGCGACTCGCCGCCGACAACACCGCGACCGGGCAGCAGTCCGCCGCGCACGCCCGGGCGGCGATCCAGACGCTCGAGGGCAAGGAGCGCGCCTGGTCGTCGCTCATCGACGTCGACACCGCCACGAACACCGTGGTGCGCGAGACGGCCGAGGGCTTCCTGCGCGCGACCGACCCGACGCTGCTCGAGGCGTTCGTCGACCGGTACTTCGCGATGCTCGAGGACATCTGGGACGAGCGCTCCTACGCGATCGCCGAGAAGCTCGTCGACGGCCTCTACCCGTCGCCCCTCGCGAACCGCGCCCTCGCCGACGCGAGCCGCGCGTGGCTCGACTCCCACCCCGACGTGCCGGCGCTCCGCCGCCTCGTGATCGAGCGACTCGCCGGCATCGACCGCGCGCTCGCCGCGCAGGCGCGCGACGCGCAGGACGCCTAGTCGCGACATCCGCTCGCCGTTCGACCGAATCGACCACGCACGCACACGACGGAGGTACGGATGCCCCGCCCTGATCTCACCCGGAGCGAAGCCGAGGCCCGTGCCTCCGTCGTCGCGGCGCCCGCCTACGAGGTCGACCTCGACCTGACGGGCGACGGCGACACGTTCCGCTCCACGACCCTGGTGCGCTTCCGGGCGACTCCGGGAGCGACGACGTTCATCGAGTCGACGACGGTCGAGGTGCACGAGCTCGTGCTCAACGGGCGCACGCTCGACGCCGCCGAGGTCGGCGACGGCTGGCGCATCCGGCTCGACGACCTCGAAGCGGCGAACGAGCTGCGGGTGGTCTCGACGCGCGCGTACACGAACACCGGGGAGGGCCTGCACCGCTTCGTCGACCCGGTCGACGACAGCGTGTACCTCTACACGGAGTTCGCCGTCGCCGAGGCGAATCGGGTGTACGCCGTGTTCGACCAGCCCGACCTGAAGGCGTCGGTGCGGTTCACGATCACCGCGCCGGCGGACTGGCAGGTGCTGAGCAACGCGCCGACCCCCGAGGCCGAACCTGCCGCGGTCGAGGGCACCGCGACGTGGGCCTTCGAGACCGGACCCGTGATCTCGAGCTACATCGTCGCGATCATCGCGGGGCCCTACGCGGCATGGCACGGCACGGCACGCAGCGTCGACGGCCGCGACGTGCCGCTCGGGCTGTTCACGCGGGCCTCGCTCGCGCAGTACGCCGAGCCCGAGGTGATGTTCGGCACGGTGCAGGCGGGGCTGGCGTTCTACGAGCAGGCGTTCGGGGTGCCGTACCCGTACGGCAAGTACGACCAGGTGTTCGTGCCCGAGTACAACTGGGGCGCGATGGAGAACGTCGGCGCCGTCACGTTCAACGAGAGCTACCTGTTCCGCGCCCGGGTCTCCGACGCGCGGCGCGAGCAGCGCGCGATCGTGGTGCTGCACGAGCTCAGCCACATGTGGTTCGGCAACTCGGTGACCATGCAGTGGTGGAACGACCTGTGGCTGAACGAGTCGTTCGCGACCTGGGCCTCCACGCTCGCGACGTCGGAGGTCACCGAGTTCACCGGCGTGTGGGCGACCTTCGCGAGCGACGAGAAGACGCACGCCGCCGAGCAGGACCAGCTCCCCTCGACCCATCCGATCGTCGCCGAGATCCGCGACCTCGGCGATGTCGAGGTGAACTTCGACGCGATCACGTACGACAAGGGCGCCTCGGTGCTGAAGCAGCTCGTCGCCTGGGTCGGCCTCGAGGCGTTCCAGCGCGGGGTGGGCGCGTACCTCACGGCGCATTCGGGCGGCAACGCGACGCTGCGCGACCTGCTCGACGAGCTCGAGCGTTCCAGCGGGCGCGAGCTCACCCGCTGGTCGGAGCTGTGGCTCGAGACCGCCGGCGTGAACACGCTGCGGGCCGTCGTCGAGACGGATGACGCGGGCACGATCACCGCCGCCCGCGTCGAGCAGGCCGCGGCCCCCTCGCACCCGACCCTCCGGCCGCACCGTGTCGCCATCGGCTGCTACTCGAGCGACGCCGGGGGCGCGCTCGTGCGCACCCATCGTGTGGAGCTCGACATCGACGGCGCGTCGACCGATGTGCCCGGACTCGTGGGCCTCCCGCGCCCCGACCTGCTCCTCGTGAACGACGACGACCTCACCTACGCCAAGGTGCGGCTCGATGCGCGGTCGTTCGGCACGGCCGTCCGCCGGCTCGCCGAGCTCGCCGATCCCGTGGCCCGCGCGGTCGTGCTCGGGTCGGCATGGGACGCCGTGCGCGACGCCGAGCTGCCCGCACGCGACTACGTGCGACTCGTGCTCGGCAGCGTCGGCCACGAGACCCAGTCCGCCGCCCGCGGGCTCGCCCTCAGCCGGCTCGAGCTCGCCGTCGGCCGGTACCTCGCCGACGATCACCGCGAGCGGCTGGCCTCCGAGACCGGCGATGCCGTCTGGGCGCTCGCCGAGCTCGCCGAGACGGGCTCCGACGCGCAGCTGCAGTTCGTGAAGGCGTTCACGCGGCTGGCCGCGACGCAGGCGCACGCCGACGTGCTCGGCAGCCTGCTCGACGGGTCGATCAAGCTGCCCGGCCTGGATGTCGACGTCGACCTGCGCTGGGAGCTCGTGATCGCCCGATCGGCCCTCGGCGCGGCATCCGACGAGGAGATCGACGGCGCACTCGGGCTCGACGACACCGCGAAGGGACGCCAGCTCGCCGAGACCGCGCGCGCCGCACGCCCCGACCAGGCGGTGAAGGATGCCGCGTGGCGGCGCGTGGCCACCGACACGACCCTGTCGAACGACCTCGCCCGCGCGATCGCCGAGGGATGGCGGCGCACGATCGCGCCCGAGCTGCTCGCGCCGACCGTGGCGGGGTACTTCGAGCTGCTGCAGTCGACGTGGGCGAGCCGGAGCTTCACGATGGCGTCGCTCGTGGTCTCGCGACTCTTCCCGGCGCCGCTGGTCGATGAGGAGCTCGCCGCGATGGCCCGCGCCTGGCTCGACGCGAATCCGACGCCCGCGCCGCTGCACCGACTCGTCTCGGAGCAGCTCGACGAGCTGGAGCGCGCGCTGGCCGCCCGGGCGCGGGATGCCAGCATGCTCTCGGGTGCGGCTCAGTAGACTTTCACACCATGTTCCGCGTTGAAGAACCCACCGTGCCGCCGATCGAGGAGACGCCGCTGAGCGGGGACTTCTGGTCGGGCCTGGCGCAGTTCTGGGCGGACAACTGGGACGTCATCGTCGGCAAGCTCGTCTCCATCGTCGTGATCATCGCCATCGCATTCCTGATCCGGTGGATCCTGCACTTCGTCATCGACCGCGTGGTGAACCGGATCGTGTCGGGCGTGAAGAAGAAGCAGGACGTCACCGACACGCAGGCCCTGCAGGCGTCGCCGCTCGCCGCCGTGCGCGTCGTGCAGCGCACCCGCACGCTCGGCTCCGTGTTGCGCAACATCGTGAACGTGACGCTCTTCATCATCGTGACGCTCATGATCGTGAACGTCATCGACCAATCGATCCTCGGCTCGTTCGCGCTGCTCGGCGCCGCGATCGGCGCCGGCCTCGGCTTCGGCGCGCAGAACATCGTGAAGGACGTGCTGAACGGCCTCTTCATGGTCGTCGAGGACCAGCTCGGCGTCGGCGACGTCGTCGACCTCGGCCCGGCGACCGGCATCGTCGAGGAGGTGCAGATCCGCATCACCAAGGTCCGCGACGTGAACGGCACGCTCTGGTTCGTGCGGAACGGCGAGATCCTGCGCGTGGGGAACATGTCGCAGGGCTGGGCGCGCGTCATCCTCGACCTCGCCGTGCCGTACGACGCCGACGTCGACGCCGTCGAAGCCGAGATGCTGCGCACGGCGGTCGACATGTCCCAGTCGGGCAAGTGGCGCTCCCGCGTCCTCGAGAAGCCCGAGATCTGGGGCCTCGAGTCGATCTCCGACGACGCGATGGTCATCCGCATCGTCATGAAGGTGCGCACGTCGTCGAAGGACGACGTCGCCCGCGAGCTGCGCACCCGGCTCAAGCGCTCGCTCGACGCGATGGACGTGAAGCTGCCGAGCCTCTCGAGCGTCGTCCTCACCGGCTTCGAGGGCGCCACCCGCGTGAAGGGCGCGAAGCCGCCGAAGACGGCACCGAGCGTGGTCGTGACGGATGCCGCCGGCTCCTCCGCGACGAAGGTCAAGTCGCTGAGCGCGCCCAAGTCCTCGACTCCGCCGACGACGGGAGGCACCGAGTGAGCGACGAGACGCGCCCCGTGGCATCCGACCCCTCGGCGCTCGGCGCCACGACGCCGACACCTCGAGCGCCCGGCACGTCCGGACCGGTGCAGGCGGCCGGCGTGCCCCTTCGCGGGAGCGAGCACGGCGCCGCACTCGGCCCCTCGTTCTACGAGACGGTCGGCGGGCGCGCGACCTTCGAGCGACTGGTCGCGGAGTTCTACCGCGGTGTCGCGGACGACCCCGTGCTGCGGCCGATGTATCCCGAGGAGGACCTCGGCCCGGCGGCCGAGCGGCTCACGATGTTCCTCGAGCAGTACTGGGGCGGGCCCGGCACCTACAGCGAGCAGCGCGGCCACCCGCGCCTGCGCATGCGGCACCTGCCCTTCAAGGTGAACCCCGAGGCCCGCGACCGCTGGCTCGCGCACATGCGCGCCGCGGTCGATACGCTCGACCTGCCGCCGCTCGCCGAGGAGACGCTCTGGGACTACCTGCAGCGCGCCGCCTTCGCGATGGTGAACACCTTCGAGGACTGACGTCGGCCCTCGCCGGCCACCGGCAGCACTGCACCACCCCCCTCAGAGCACCCCCGCAACACCACCCCCAGCACCACCCGAGACGAAGGAGTCCACGTGGCCGCCTCCCCCGCATCCCGTCCCGAGCCCGACGCGATCATCGTCGGCGCCGGCCTGTCCGGCCTCGTGGCCGCCGCCGAGCTGGTCGACGCCGGCAAGCGCGTCGTCATCGTCGAGCAGGAGCCCGAGGCGAGCCTCGGCGGACAGGCGCACTGGTCGTTCGGCGGCCTCTTCCTCATCGACTCGCCCGAGCAGCGTCGCATGGGCGTGAAGGACTCGCTCGAGCTCGCCAAGCAGGACTGGGACGGAACCGCAGGGTTCGACCGCGACGAGGACGAGTGGGGGCGCCGCTGGGCCGACGCCTACCTCGAGTTCGCGGCCGGCGAGAAGCGCGCCTGGCTGCACGAGAAGGGCGTTCGCTTCTTCCCCATCGTCGGCTGGGCCGAGCGCGGCGGCTACAACGCGATCGGCCACGGCAACTCGGTGCCCCGCTTCCACATCACGTGGGGCACCGGGCCGGGCGTGCTCGCGCCGTTCATCGCGCGCGTGCAGGCCGGCGCGGCCGCGGGCCTCGTCGAGTTCCGGCACCGCCACCGCGTCGACGAGCTCGTCGTCGAGTCCGGGCGCCGTCGTCGGCGTGCGCGGGGCCGTGCTCGAAGCGGATGCCGCGGGGCGCGGCGAGCCGAGCAACCGCGACGTGGTCGGCGACTTCGAGCTGCGCGCGCCCGCCGTGGTCGTGGCATCCGGCGGCATCGGCGGCAACCACGACCTCGTGCGGGAGTACTGGCCCGAGCGCATGGGCGTCCGCGCCCGAGGAGCTGCTCTCGGGCGTTCCCGCGCACGTCGACGGCCGCATGCTGCCGATCGCCGAGCGCGCGGGCGCGCGCCTCGTGAACGGCGACCGCATGTGGCACTACACCGAGGGCATCACGAACTGGGACCCCGTCTGGCCGAAGCACGGCATCCGCATCCTCCCCGGCCCGTCGTCGCTGTGGTTCGACGCCGAGGGCCGGCGCCTCCCCGTGCCGCTCTTCCCCGGCTTCGACACGCTCGGCACGCTCGAGCACATCGTGTCGACCGGCCACGCGCACTCGTGGTTCGTGCTCACGCAGAAGATCATCGAGAAGGAGTTCGCGCTCTCGGGCAGCGAGCAGAACCCCGACCTCACCGGCAAGGACCTGAAGCTGCTCGCCGACCGGCTCGGCTCGGGCGCGCCCGGTCCCGTCGAGGCGTTCAAGCAGCACGGCGTCGACTTCGTCGTCGCCGACACCCTGCCCGAGCTGTTCGAGGGCATGCGCGCCCTCTCCCCCGACGTGCCGATCGACACCGAGAACATCGAGCGCGAGATCGTCGCGCGCGACCGCGAGCTCGACAACGAGTTCTCCAAGGACCTGCAGCTCACCGCCGTGCGCGGGGCGCGCAAGTACCGCGGCGACAAGCTCATCCGCGTGGCGACGCCGCACCGCATCCTCGACCCGAAGGCCGGGCCGCTCATCGCGGTGAAGCTGCACGTGCTCACCCGCAAGAGCCTCGGCGGCATCCAGACCGACCTGGACTCGCGGGCGCTCGCGGCCGACGGCTCGGTCGCTGCCCGGCCTGTACGCCGTCGGCGAGGCGGCCGGGTTCGGCGGCGGCGGCGTGCACGGCTACCGCGCGCTCGAGGGCACCTTCCTCGGCGGATGCCTCTTCACCGGTCGCGCGGCAGGGCGGGCGATCGCCCGCGGCTGACGGGCCCGCACTAGGCCTTGAGCGTCCAGGACCGCCGGCGCACGAGCACGTGGCCGCGACGCGTCGAGAGGCGCGTCCACGGACCCGTCTCGAAGAGGCGCACCGGGTCGTCGCCGAGGAAGCCGAGGCTGTAGACCGCGAACGCCGCGCCCGTCGGCACGTACTCGAGCTCGGGGACGCCGCGCCCCCACACCTCGGAGCGCACGCGCTGCACGAGCTGCTCGCCCGTGCCCGCGGGGATCGCCTCGGCGACCTCGGCGATGCCGGCGCGAGCGGCGGACTCGAGCGTCGCGGCATCCGTCTCGCCGAGGGCTCGCCAGCCGCCTCGCGGCGGTGAGATGCCCGCCCAGGTGACCGTGTTCACCTCGGGCGGGCTGCGACATGCTGACGGGTCGGGACTCGTCGTCGTCGCCGACCTCGGCGCGGGCGCGCACGATGCGCTCGACGAGCGAGCGCATGGGCACGACCGCGTCGAAGTCCTCGGTGTCGAGCAGCTCGAACGTGCGCAGGCCGAGCACGGTGGGGCTCTCGTCGAGGATGCCGCGCGGATAGAGGATCGCGGTGTACACCGCGAGGATGCCGGAGCCCGCGATGAGCCGCACCGAACCGTCTTCGACGCGCCCGGCGCGCTGCAGGTAGGTGTGCAGGTCGCCGAGCGAAAGGCTGTCGGCCAGCGTGAGTCGTTGAACCATCTCCTGTCTAAACTACCAAGGGAGCGCCGCCGCACCGGCGGGCCGCTGCCGCCGGCATCCAGCGGCCGGGCCCCACCGACACGGAGGAACGATGACAAGTCCCATCGACGGCCTGCTGAGCACCCTCAACCTCACCGACACGGGCGCTCGCACCAGGGAGGACATCTTCACGGGGCCGTCGCAATGGATGCCGCTCGGCCGCGTCTTCGGCGGGCAGGTGCTCGCGCAGTCGATCGTCGCGGCCATGCACACCGTGCCGGCCGACCGCACCATCCACTCCATGCACGGCTACTTCCTGCGGCCCGGCGACGTGCAGCACCCGATCACGTTCTCGGTCGATCGCATCCACGACGGCCGCTCGTTCTCGACCCGGCGCACGCAGGCGTACCAGCACGGCGAGCCGATCCTCTCGCTCATCGCGTCGTTCCAGACGCACGACGAGGGCGTCGAGCACCAGCTCGACATGCCGACCGACCTGCCCGACCCCGAGTCGCTGCCGTCGACGGCCGACGTGCTCGGCCACATCGACCACGACGTGGCCCGCTACTGGTCGAGCGAGCGCGCGTTCGACGTGCGGCACATCCCCTCCCCCGTGTACCTCAGCGTCGAGGGCGAACGCGTGCCGCGACAGGCGGTCTGGATGAAGGCGTTCGGCCGCCTGCCCGACGACCCCAAGCAGCACCGTGCAGCGCTCGCCTACGCGAGCGACTACTCCATCCTCGAGCCGGTGCTCCGCGCGCACGGCGTCGCCTGGGCGACCCCGGGCCTCAAGGTGGCGAGCCTCGACCACGCCATGTGGTGGCACCGCGACGCGCGGGTCGACGAGTGGCTGCTGTACGTGCAGGAGTCGCCGTCCGCGAGCGGAGGACGCGGGCTCTCCCTGGGCCGCATCTACACCCGCGACGGGGTGCTCGTGGCGAGCGTGGCGCAGGAGGGCATGGTCCGCATTCCCCACGCCGAGGCATCCGACTGAACCGAACGCGTCCGGATCTCGTGTTCTCCTGTACCGGCGATCCCCGGAAGATCCATTCGACTGAATGAATCCTGTGGGTTGCCGCACCCGCGCCGCCGATTCACCCAGAATGGGGAAACTGGCGCACACGGCGCGAGCGACGAACGAAGGAGCTCAGCGATGACGGATCCGACCGACCTCACCCGGCGCACCATCCTGACGCTCGGCTCGGCGGGCGCCGTCGGCAGCGCGCTCGCACTCGCCGGATGCGCCGCGGATGCCCCGAGCGGAACCGCCTCGCCCACGGCGAATCCGTCGCCGACCGTCACCGAGGAACCGACCGCCGAGCAGCCGACGGCAGCCCCTGACGCGCCGCCCGTCGGCGAGGACATCGCGGCGCTCGCGGACGTCCCCGTGGGCGGGAGCATCGACGCCACCATCAAGGGTGCTCCGGCGCTCATCGCCCAGCCGACGGCCGGACAGGTGGTCGCATTCAGCGCGATCTGCACGCACCAGCAGTGCGTCGTCGCAGCCGCCGGGAACGAGTTCGACTGCCCGTGCCACGGATCGAAGTACGACGCGGCGACGGGCGACGTGCTGAACGGCCCCGCGCTCGAGCCCTTGTCGGCCATCCCGGTCGCCGTCTCCGGCGACCGGATCGTGGCAACCTCCTGACATGGACTACTCGTTCGCAGGACTCCCGCTGCACGTGCTCCTCGTGCACGCGGTGCTCATCCTGACGCCCCTCGTCGGCC
Organism: uncultured Actinomycetota bacterium; assembly: GCA_963802485.1. Taxonomy (GTDB): domain Bacteria; phylum Actinomycetota; class Actinomycetes; order Actinomycetales; family Microbacteriaceae; genus Agromyces. Next base: position 169,272 of record CAWDJA010000025.1, on the reverse strand, counting down.
TCGCCCTGGTCGTCATCGCCGCCTGGCCCGCCGCCAGGCGCGTGCTCTGGCTTCCGGTGCTCATCGCCACGGCCGTGCTGCTGCCGCTCGGCCTGATCACCATCGAGGCGGGCAAGTGGCTCGAGGTCAGGGTGCCGCCGGCACCGCTCATCCAGGAGCACACGGCGAAGGGCGAGGACATCGTCCCATGGCTGATCGCGCTGCTCGTGGTCGCCGTGCTCGTGTCCGCGTGGGCGGTGTTCGAACTCGTGGCGCGCCGCCGCGCAGCGGAGCACGCGGAGACCCGCCCGCCCGCTCGCGGCCTCCGGATCGCCGTCGGCATCGTGCTCACCCTCGCGGCGCTCGCGGTGACCGCCGGCTCCATCTGGACGATCGTGCAGATCGGCGAGTCCGGCAGCCGCGCCGTGTGGGAGGGGTCGTTCAGCGACGAGCCGCTCGAGCGGTGAACATCGCCGGCGCCGCGGTCAGCGGCGACGGAAGGTGAGCGATTCGCCGAGGTACGGTTCCCATGCGGCCCGCTCACGCTCGTCGATGCGCCTCGGGCGCTCGGTCGCGGTGTCGACGAGCACGATCGTGGTGACCGCACGGGTGTAGAGGACGCGCGGCTCAACGCCGTCGGGCGAGTACACCTCGTAGCAGACGTCGAGGCTCGCGCCGCCCATGTGCCCGATCCAGAGCTCGATGTCGAGCGGCTGGCGCTGGTACGGGATCGGGGCGGTGTACTCGACCTCCTGCCGTGCGATGAGCGTGATCGTGCTCGCGCCCGGCGTCGCGTCGATGACCGCGGTGGAGGCGCCGACGGCGTGCTCGGGGGTGTCGCTGCTCACCCAGAACGCCTGGATGCGAGCCTCCTCGAGCAGGCTCAGCATCCTGGCGTTGTTCACGTGACCGTAGGCGTCGAGGTCCGACCACCGAAGCGGCGTGGGCACGTGCAGGCGCACGTCAGTGCCTCGTGAGCTTGCGGTAGGCGGAGCGATGCGGCTTCGCGGCCTCGGGGCCGAGCCGCTCGATCTTGTTCGCCTCGTACGCCTCGAAGTTGCCCTCGAACCAGTGCCAGTACGACGGATTCTCGTCGGTGCCCTCGTACGCCAGGATGTGGGTCGCGATGCGGTCGAGGAACCACCGGTCGTGGGTGATGACCACCGCGCAGCCGGGGAACTCGAGCAGCGCGTTCTCGAGGCTGGAGAGCGTCTCGACGTCGAGGTCGTTGGTGGGCTCGTCGAGGAGGAGCAGGTTGCCGCCCTGCTTGAGCGTGAGCGCGAGGTTCAGGCGGTTGCGCTCACCGCCGGACAGGATGCCGGCGCGCTTCTGCTGGTCGGGTCCCTTGAAGCCGAACGTCGACACGTACGCGCGGCTCGGCACCTCGGTCTTGCCGACCTGGATGTAGTCGAGCCCGTCGGACACGACCTCCCACAGGGTCTTGTTCGGGTCGATGCCGCCACGCGACTGGTCGACGTACGAGATCTTGACGGTCTCGCCGACCTTCAGTTGGCCGTCGTCGAGCGGCTCCATGCCGACGATCGTCTTGAACAGCGTTGACTTGCCGACGCCGTTCGGGCCGATGATGCCGACGATGCCGTTGCGGGGAAGCGTGAAGCTGAGGCCCTCGATGAGCACGCGGTCGCCGAAGCCCTTCTTGAGCTTCTTCGCCTCGAGCACGATGTCGCCGAGGCGCGGGCCCGGCGGGATCTGGATCTCCTCGAAGTCGAGCTTGCGCGTGCGCTCGGCCTCGGTCGCCATCTCCTCGTACCGCGCGAGGCGCGCCTTCGACTTCGCCTGGCGCCCCTTCGCGTTCGAGCGCACCCAGTCGAGCTCGTCGGCGAGTCGCTTGGCGAGCTTCGCGTCCTTCTTGCCCTGGACGGTGAGGCGCTCCTGCTTCTTCTCGAGGTAGGTCGAGTAGTTGCCCTCGTAGGGGTAGAGACGACCGCGGTCGACCTCGCAGATCCACTCGGCCACGTGGTCGAGGAAGTACCGGTCGTGGGTCACGGCGAGCACGGCGCCGGGGTACTTGGCGAGGTGCTGCTCGAGCCAGAGCACGCTCTCGGCGTCGAGGTGGTTGGTCGGCTCGTCGAGGAGCAGCAGGTCGGGCTTCTGCAGCAGGAGCTTGCAGAGCGCGACGCGGCGCTTCTCACCACCCGAGAGCACCGACACCTGCTCGTCTCCGGGCGGGCAGCGCAGCGCGTCCATCGCCTGGTCGAGCTGCGAGTCGAGGTCCCACGCGTCGGCCGCGTCGATGGCCTCCTGCAGGGTGCCCATCTCGGCGAGGAGCGCATCGAAGTCGGCGTCGGGCTCGGCCATCGCGTGCGAGATCTCGTTGAACCGGTCGAGCTTCGCCTTGATCGGGCCGACGCCCTCCTGGACGTTCTCGAGCACGGTCTTCGACTCGTCGAGGACCGGCTCCTGCATCAGGATGCCGACGGAGTAGCCGGGGGTGAGCCGTGCCTCGCCGTTGGAGGGCTGGTCGAGCCCGGCCATGATCTTGAGGATCGTGGACTTGCCCGCGCCGTTGGGCCCGACGACGCCGATCTTCGCTCCGGGAAGGAACGCCATCGTCACGTCATCGAGGATGACCTTGTCGCCGACCGCCTTGCGGGCGCGCACCATCGAGTAAATGTAATCCGCCATGTCGCCTACCAGTCTATGGGTCGTGTCTCGCCGACGAGGCCGCCCCCGGTTCCCGTGCCGGTGATGTCGAGACGCCGTGCCATCGCTCCGCCAGTCCGGGGGGCGGCGACCGCCCGAGCCGAGTCCCTGCGGTGGGGACCGCGCTCGGCCGGGCGGTCGAGCCTCCTGACGTCACCCGGCGACCGCGAGCCGCGGGTCGTCGATGTCGGAAGGGTCGGAGCCGTCTGCGACGGCCTCGTCGAGCCCGGACGAGTCGGCTCCGTCGACCGCGTCGACCGCGTCGGAGCTCGTCTCGACCCCTGGCCATCCCCCCGACTCGGAGGCGACGGCGGGTCGGTCGGACTCCGTCGCGCTCTCGCGTCGGACCTTCGTGAGGGTCGTCGTGCCCCAGGCGAGGTCGTGCCCGATCGAGTCGGCCTCGATCTCGATGGCCGTGCCCGACTTCTCGCCGCTCTCCCACGCCCGGAGGCGGAGCCGACCCTGGACGACGACGCGATCGCCCCTGCGGACCGATGCCGCGGTGTTGTGCGCGAGCTGGCGGAAGCTCGAGACGGTGTACCAGTTGGTCTCGCCGTCCTCCCAGGTGCCCTTCGCGCGATCGAAGTACCGCCGGGTCGAGGCCAGTCGGAACGAGGTGATCGCGAGTCCCTGCGAGGTGACGTGCACGCGCGGGTCGCTGCCCACGACACCGGTCACGGTGATGCTGTCGGTCATTGTCTGTGCTCCTCGGTCTGCGCCACCGCGGATCGGCGGCTCGCGGCATCCGGAGCTGCTCGTGCCGGACCAGGCCCCGGATGCCGCGTCGCACCAGCATCATCGGCGAGATCGCCACGCGGGGCCCACGACGACGCCCCCGTGCGCAGCAAGCGGCACGGGGGCGTTGTCGAGGACGAGTCGACCGGTCGAGGACGTGTCGATCAGGCGAGGACGTAGTCGGCGTAGGACCGCCGGATCTTGTTCACCTTCGGCAGGGCGACCGCGAGGCAGTAGCCCTGCCCCGGGTTCTTCGCGAAGAAGTCCTGGTGGTACTCCTCGGCACCGAAGAAGTCGCCGAGCGGCTCGATCGTGGTCACGACGTCGCCCGGCCACCAATCGGAGGCCCGCTCACGAGCCGCCTCGAAGGCCGCACGCTGGTCGTCGTCGGCGAAGAACATCGCCGAACGGTACTGCGTGCCGACATCAGCCCCCTGACGATTCAGCTGGGTCGGGTCGTGCAACGTGAAGAAGACGTCGAGGATCACCTCGCGCGGGATGACGTCGGGGTCGAAGTCGACGCGCACGGCCTCGGCGTGACCCGTGCTGCCGGTGCAGACGGCCTCATAGCTCGGGTTCGGCGCGGTGCCGCCGGTGTATCCCGACACGACGTCGTCGACGCCGCGGAGTGTGCGGTAGACGGCGTCGAGGCACCAGAAGCAGCCGCCGGCCAGAACGTAGCTTTCCATCGCCATAGAGTAGCGGGATGACCTTCGTCGCCATTCCGGAACGGTACGACCGCATGCGCTACAACCGCGTCGGGAGGAGCGGCCTCAAGCTTCCGGCGCTCTCGTTGGGCCTGTGGCACAACTTCGGCCACGACCGTCCGCTCGACACGCAGCGGGCGATCGTCCGGCGCGCGTTCGACCTCGGCATCACGCACTTCGACCTCGCGAACAACTACGGTCCGCCGGCCGGCAGCGCCGAGGAGAACTTCGGGCGGCTGCTGGCGACCGACCTCGCCCCCTATCGCGACGAGCTCATCGTCTCGTCGAAGGCGGGCTACGACATGTGGCCGGGTCCGTACGGCGACTTCGGCTCGCGCAAGTACCTGCTGTCGTCGCTCGACCAGAGCCTCGGCCGCCTCGGGCTCGAGTACGTCGACATCTTCTACTCGCACCGGCCCGACCCCGAGACGCCCGTCGAGGAGACGATGGGGGCGCTCGCGAGTGCCGTGCGCCAGGGCAAGGCGCTGTACGTGGGCATCTCGAACTACGACCCCGAGCAGACGCGCGCCGCGGCATCCGCCCTCGAGGCCGAGGGCGTCCCGCTGCTCATCCACCAGCCGCGGTACTCGATGTTCGACCGGCACATCGAGGACGGGCTCTTCCCGGTCCTCGAGGACGTCGGCGCGGCGAGCATCGTCTTCTCGCCGCTGGCGCAGGGCCTGCTCACCGACCGCTACCTCTCGGGCGACGTGCCCGCCGACTCTCGCGCGGCCACGAGCCGCTTCCTCTCGCCCGAGAAGATCAGCGCCCAGTACCTCGAGCGGATGCGCGGACTCGACGCCATCGCGAAGGAGCGCGGCCAGAGCATCGCGCAGCTCGCATTGTCGTGGGTGCTCCGCGAGCCCCTGGTGGCGAGCGCCCTCATCGGCGCATCGAGCGTGGCCCAGCTCGAGCAGAACGTCGCCGCGCTCGACGCGGCGCCGCTCGACGACGACGAGATCGCGCGCATCGAGCCGTTCGCGGCGAACGGCACCGTCCTCGGCTGAGCGGACACGCTCCTGATGTCGGCGGCGCCGCCGCGGATGTCGGCGGCTCCGCCTAGCCTCGTCGCAGACGCAGGGCCGGCTGCACGACGAGAGGAGCGTCATGTCCGCACCCGTGCTCGCCGCCCCGCGCGAGACCTTCACCGCACCGCCCGGCCTCACCATCACCGCCGTCGGCGCCGGGCTCTGGCGCGTCGCGCGACCGGGCGGACCGGTGCTCGGCCACATCGAGCGCCGCACCCGCGATGACGTCGAGCGCTACGCGGCACGACGGCTCGTCGCGGGCGGCATCCGCTCGACGCCCCTCGGCGAGTTCTGGTCGGCAGCGGATGCCGCGGAGTGCTTCCGCTGACGGCGGCCGCCGTCATCCGGGCGCGCCGTCGCGCCTCGGTCGTGCGGGCGCCCGCCACGGGTAGCCTGCCCTCATGCAGTGGTGGAACGACCTCATCTCCTGGCTCACCTCGAGTGCCGGCCGACCCGCGGTCTTCGCGGGCGTGGTGCTCTTCGTCGCGGTCCTCGCGGCCGGGCTGCTCGCCGCATGGATCGCGTCCGCCGCCATCCGGCGCGTGATCGCCCAGCGCGACCGGGAGGCGAAGACCGCGGCCATCGCGGCGCTCGTCGACGCGGCCACCGAGGCATCCGTCTGGAACTCGCTCACTCCGCAGGAGCAGGTGCTCGCCGACCGCGCCGTCGGCCAGGCCGACATGGTCGTGCGCCTGCTGCCGATCCGCGGCTCCGACGTCGCCGCCAACTGGGCCTCCCACCAGCTCCACGAGCTCAAGCGGGCATCGGCCACGTTCGGCTACCAGCTCGACCCCGCCGTGGTGGAGTTCCGCGACCGGCTGCTGGAGTGGCAGCGGCATCCGTCGCGCACCCGCAAGCAGTTCCAGAACGACCTGGTGCGCTGGCGCTCGCAGCGGCAGGAGCCCGAGCAGACCGCCGTCGAGGAGCAGGATGCGTGGGTGGCCGAGCAGCACCACGAGCGCTACCAGTCGACGGCGACGATCGACGCCGAGCCGCGCGAACCCGTGACCGCCCCGACGCAGACCCTCGACGAGGCGCGGTCCTAGCGGGCGCCCAGGGCGCCTCAGATCCACCAGTCGTCGAACATCGAGACCGGCACCGCCCGCTTGTGGCGGGTCTGGAGGAATCGGGCCTCGATGCGATCGGCGATCTCGGGGTCGATCTCCTCACCCTCGAGGTAGGCGTCGATGTCGTGGTACTTCAGGCCGAGGTTCGCCTCGTCGGCCTGTCCGGGATTCCCGTCGAGCAGGTCGGCGGTCGGAACCTTCAGGTAGATGCGCTCGGGCGCCCCGAGGTGCTGCAGCAGCGCGCGACCCTGGCGCTTGGTGAGGCCCGTGAGGGGAAGGACGTCGGCACCGCCGTCGCCGTACTTCGTGAAGAAGCCCGTGACCGCCTCGGCGGCGTGGTCGGTGCCGATCACGAGCAGCGCGTGCTCGCCGGCCATCGCGTACTGCGCGACCATGCGCATGCGGGCCTTGACGTTGCCCTTGCCGAAGTCGCTCAGGGTCACCCCGGTGGCGTCGAAGTACTCCTCGCCGAGCCCGTCGACCGCGCCCTGGATGTTGAACTCGACCGACTCCTGCGGCTGGATGAACTCGAGGGCGACCTGCGCATCGGCCTCGTCGTGCTGCACGTCGTAGGGCAGTCGCACCGCGATGAACCGTGCGGCGTCGCCCTCGGCGACGAGCTCCTCGACGGCCATCCTGCAGAGGCGACCCGCGAGCGAGGAGTCCTGGCCGCCGCTGATCCCGAGGATGAACCCGGCGGCGCCGGTCGTGCGGAGGTACGCCTTGAGGAAGTCGATCCGAGCACGTACCTGCTCGGCGGGGTCGATGACCGGGCTGACATTGAGTTCGGCGATGATGCTCGCCTGCAGGTCGCGCATCCCTCGACGATACCGCCGCCGTGTTTCGCGGACGCAACACCGGGCGGACGCCGTCGCGGGATCGCGGCCGACGAGGCCGCGCTCCGCTAGCATCACGGCAGGCGCGGGTGGCGGCGCCGGATCCGGGGGTGCGACGTGGAAGTCTCGATCGGCACGTTGGTGCTCGTCCCGGCGATCGCGGTCGCGGCGCCGCTGCTCGTGCGCGCCTTCGGCCGCGTGGTGGCGATCCCGCTCGTCGTGTTCGAGATCCTGCTCGGCCTGCTGCTCGGACCGGCCGTCCTCGGCTGGATCGTTCCCGACGACTTCCTGTCGTTCCTCTCGGAGTTCGGGCTCGCGATGCTGTTCTTCCTCGCCGGCAACGAGATCGACTTCGCAGCCATCCGCGGGCGGCCGATCACGCGCGCGGCGATCGGCTGGATCATCTCCCTCGCGGCCGCGTTCGGCATCGCCGTGACCTTCGCCCCGCATCCGTCGGCGGCCGTCTTCATCGCCATCGCCCTCACGTCGACCGCGCTCGGCACGATCATGCCGGTGCTGCGCGACTCCGGCGATCTCAAGACCCCGTTCGGCATCGCGGTCATCGCGCTCGGCGCCATCGGCGAGTTCGGTCCGCTGCTCGCGATCTCGATCTTCCTCGGCGGTCGCTCGCCGCTCGTGGCGACGTTCGTGCTGCTGGCGTTCGCGCTCGTCGCCGCCGTCGCCATCTGGTTCGCGGCTCGCGGCGCCGGCCGACGATTGCACCGGATCATCAACGCGACGCTGCACACCAGCGGCCAGTTCGGCGTACGGCTCGTGGTCCTCGTGCTCGTCGCGCTCGTCGCCCTCAGCCTGGTGCTCGACCTCGACATGCTGCTCGGCGCGTTCACCGCCGGAGTGCTCTACCGGCTGCTCATCTCCGGCGCGCCCGAGCACGACGTCGAGATCATGGAGGGCAAGGTCGAGGCGCTCGGCTACGGCTTCCTCGTGCCGATCTTCTTCATCTACACCGGCGTGACGTACGACCTCGAGGCCCTCTTCGCCGATCCGTGGACGCTCGCCCTGCTCGCCATCAGCGTCGTGATGCTGCTCGTCGTCCGCGGTGTCCCCTCGTTGCTCGCCGCGCCGCCCGGCTCGAGTCGCGCCGACCTCGTCGCGACCGCGTTCTTCGGTGCGACCGGGCTCCCGATCATCGTCGCGGTCACGGCGATCGGCGTCGACCAGGGCGACCTCTCGACCGGCACGGCCGCGGCGCTGGTCGGCGCCGGCATGATCTCGGTCCTGCTCTTCCCGCTCATCGCGCTGACCGTGCGCCGCAGGTCGCCGGATGCCTCGGCGCTGAAGCCCGACGACGACGTGCACGTTCCCACAGAGGGCTGACTCGGCGGCGCCCGGTATGCTGGCCGGGTCGGCCCCCGTAGCTCAGCGGATAGAGCAGCAGCCTTCTAATCTGTCGGTCGCAGGTTCGATTCCTGCCGGGGGCACCGTGCGGCACTCGGATGCCGCGGGCCCGAGCCACCCGCTCGACCGTGTCGCGTCATCCGCCCGCATCGGGGTCGCCGTCGGGGACGTACCGCACGTCGGCCGCCTCCCGCGGATGGAATCGTTCCGCGAAATCCCGCTCGTTCGGCGTCCACACGTCGTCCCAGAGGCGGTCGTGGTCCTTGCCCGAGCGATGGTCGCGTGCCTTGCCGCGGAGCGTCGCGACGTCGAGCCCGACATCGACCCACACGCGCAGGTCGAGCGCCCCGTCGAGATCGGGATGGAACAGGCCCACGGCGTCGACGACGAGCACGCCGGCGGCCGGCAGCGGCTCAGCGGGGCCGAGGGTGGCCGTCACCCAGTCGTAGCGGCGGAACGTGCTCGGCACGCCGGCACGGAAGGGGTCGACCACCTCGCTCCGCAACCGCATGCGTTCCACCGCCGACCAATCGGCGGAGCGTTCGCCCGCCCGGGACGGATCGACGAAGTCGTCGCCACGCATCCGGGCGCTGCCGCGCACCGCGTCGACGAGGCGGCGCGCGAGGGTCGACTTGCCCGCCCCGCCGAACCCCGAGACGCCGACCACCATGCGTGTTCGCTGCGCTCGCACCGCATCGATCGCGTCGCAGGAGCTCATCGAAGGTCGCCACCCGCCCAGCCTAGGAGCGGTGGAGGCCGCGCGCGCCGGGTGCCTGTCCGACGGCCCCGGTAGACTCGCCGCATGGCAACCCCGAGCGACCGACTGGTCTGGATCGACTGCGAGATGACCGGCCTCGACCTCGAGGTCGATGAGCTCGTCGAGATCGCCGTCGTGATCACCGACTACGACCTCAATCCCGTCGACGCCGGGCTCAGCATCGTCATCAAGCCCGACGCGAGCGCCCTCGAGAACATGGGCGAGTTCGTGCGGGCGATGCACACCGAGTCCGGGCTCATCGAGGAGATCCCCAACGGCGTCAGTGTCGCCGAGGCCGAGTACGAGGTGCTCGAATACGTGCTGAAGCACGTCCCCGAGGAGCAGAAGGCGCCGTTGGCCGGCAACACGATCGGCACCGATCGCTCGTTCCTCGCCAAGTACATGCCGCGCCTCGACAGTCACCTGCACTACCGCAACGTCGACGTCTCCTCGATCAAGGAGCTGGCGAAGCGCTGGTACCCGCGCGCGTACTTCAACTCCCCCACCAAGGCCGGCGGCCATCGAGCCCTCGCCGACATCCTCGAGTCCATCCGCGAGCTGCACTACTACCGGCGCGCGATCTTCGTCGCCGACCCCGGTCCCTCGAGCCAGGAGCTGCAGACGCTCGCGGCCTCCGTGGTGGACGAGTTCGAGGCCAAGGTGTAGTAGTCTCTTTGAGTTGCCAGATCGCCTCGGCGGTCGACACATGGTGGGTATAGCTCAGTCGGTAGAGCGCCTGGTTGTGGTCCAGGAGGTCGCGGGTTCAAGCCCCGTTACTCACCCCAAGTCCTCTCCTCACCCAAGTCTCCTCCCGCCTCCGAACGGAGCAGGTCGTGGAACTCGATGCCGAAGCGTTCGAGGCGATCGTGGTCGATGAGCTCGACCGCCTGCCCGATGACATGGTCGACGGTCTCGAGAACGTCGTGTTCGTCGTCGAGGACCGCCCCGAAGACGGATCCCTCGACCTGCTCGGTCTCTACGACGGATTTGCGCTGACCGAACGCGACCGATACGGCATGGGCGAGATGCCCGACCGCATCATCCTGTTCCGTGAGCCGCTGCTCGCGATCACGGCCGACGAGGAGGAACTCCGGGAGGAGATCCACGTCACCCTGGTGCACGAGATCGCGCACTTCTACGGGATCGACGACGACCGGCTGCACGACCTGGGCTGGGCGTGATCCCGGCCGGGTTACCCTGAATCCATGACCTCCCCCGGCCGGATCATCGGCATCGTCATCGGCGCCGTCGCGATCCTCGGCATCGGCGTCTACGGCCCCGCGATGCTCCTCGGGCCGCTGCCCGAGGTGTCCGTCTCACTCGAGCCCGCCGCCACCGCTGCCGCCGACGTTCCCGCCCTGACGTTGCCCCAGACCGGGGCGAGCGCGATCGCGGTCGTCGGCGACGACGGCGCCGGTGAGACCGTCGCGACGGCCGGCGATCCAGCGGCCGTGCCGATCGGCGGCGCCGCGAAGATGGTGACCCTGCTCGTGACGCTCGATTCGCTGCCGCTGCCGGCGGATGGCGCCGGACCGGCCATCCCCATCGGCCCCGAGGACTACACCGACTACCTGCGGTACTCGGGCGAGGGGTCACGCGCCATGCCGGTCTCCCCCGGCGAGACCTGGACGGAACGCGACGTGGTGCGCGCCGTGCTGCTCGCCTCGAGCAACAACCACGCCGACACCCTCGTGCGCTGGGCCTTCGGGGGCGTCGAGCCGTACGTCGAGGCGGCCAACGCGTGGCTGGCCGAGCAGGGCTTCACCGCCACTCGCGTCGACGACGCGACGGGGCTGTCGGGCGACAACGTCGGCACCGCCGATGAGCTCGCCCGCCTGGCGGCGATGCTCCTCGCCGACGGCGAGCTCGCCGCGATGCTGGACGAGCCCGGCGACGCCCCCCTCGGTGCCCGCATCGTGCCCGATCTCGTCGGCCGCGAGAGCGACGGCGACGTGCGCGCGGTCACCCGCAGCTTCACCGACCAGGCGGGCCTCAGCTACGTCTTCACCGCCGAGCTTCCCGTCGTCGAGGGCGTCGAGGGCGGCCCGCGACGCATCACGGGCGCGATGCTGCTGATGCCCGACTACGAGACGCTCGACCCTGCCGTCACGACCGCGGTCGAGTCGGCCGTTGCGGCATCCGCGCCGGTCACGGTCATCGCCGCTGGAACGCCCTACGCCCGTGTCGAGGCACCGTGGGGCGACCATGCCGACCTCGTCGCTGCGGTCGACCGGTCGGATGCCGCGTGGGGCAGCGCCTTCGGCGAGGCATCCGTGTCGGTCGATGAGTTCTCGACCGCTCCCGAGGGACGCGAGGTCGGACGGGTCAGCGTGCCGACCGCGGCGGGCGAGATCGCCTCACCGCTCCACCTCGCGGGCGACATCCGCGACCCCGGTCCGGTCTGGCGGCTCACGAACCCGGCGACGCTCATCGCGGCGTTCTTCGCCGGCCAGGAGGACTGACCGCGCCGCGCGCGGCGTCAGTCGTTGTCGTCCTGGTCGAACTCCACGGGGTCGGAGTCGTCGGCGTCGAAGCGGAACCGCACCCGCAGCTGCCCGTTGACCTGGCGCTCGTCCACCGCGTTGTACCAGAACAGCGACTCCAGCCCGTCGACCGCGGCCATCATGCCCACGCGCGACTCGGGCTTGCCTCCCACGAGGACGCGGTGTTCGAACTCACCCTCCAGCGGGCCGTCGATGAACTCGGCGACGTACTGTGCTGCTCCCGTGTCTGCGCTCATGGAACTACGTTAGCCCTCGGGATCGGGCGTGCACAGGAGCCGCGCCCGCGACGGGCTCCGGCTCGACCCGTCCGTCGGGCGCGGCACGGAGTCGGACCGCGGCGTACCGCTCGGGCTCGGTGCGGTGCACGTATCGACGCCACTGGCGTTCCCACAGGTCCCAGAACGGATCATAGGCACCGCCGTCGCGGTCGAGTGCTCGCCGTCGGCGCACCGCGTCGGGCGCGTCGATCCAGATGCGCACCGCGTCGGGTGCGTCTGCGCCTGCTGCGAACGCGCCGCATCCCTCGATGATGAGCGCCCGGCCGGGATGCACCCGCTCGAGCACGCCGGGCCGATCACGGGCCCAGTCCCACCGCCGCCAGCCCCCGATGTCGCCTCGTCGACGCCGGCGCACGAGCGTCCGGGCGAGCGCATCGCCCGCGCGCTCCAGGCCGTGCCAGCCGGGGTAGACGTCGTCGAGTCGCACGAGCACCGGGGCCGCACCGGGCCAGTTCGTCCGAAGGGCATCCGCAAGGCTCGACTTCCCCGCCCCGCTCGGTCCGTCGAGGAGCACGAGCGGGGCACGGATGCCGCGGGTCGCCGCGAGTGCGGCGCGCACCGCGGCGGCCGTCGGCTCGCCGTCGTGATCCCGCGCGCTGGTCGAGCCCGCCGCGCTCGCCGGCATCCGCTCGGGTGTCACGACCAGATGACATTCCAGCTCCCGGTGGCGATCGCGGCCGTCGCGGATGCGGCGGCGACGAGGCATCCGACCGCGATGACCACCCATTCGGTGCGCCCGAAGTGCGCCGTGCGAGCCCAGGTGCGTTCGCCGGGCGCGCCGAATCCGCGCGCCTCCATGGCCGTCGCGAGGGTGCTTCCTCGCCGGATCGCGAGCACGAGCAGGGCGAACGCCTGGCCGATCGAGCGCCGGATCACGCCACGGTCGGCGATGCCCCGTGCGCGACGAGCGAGGCTGAGGGTGCGCCAGTCGTCGATCGACGAACCGACGAGCCGCAGCGCCGCGAGCGCCCCGAGCACGAACCTGGCCGGCAGGCGGAGCGTCTGGGCGAGCCCGTCGGCGAGGTCCGTCGGGTCGATCGTGAGGAAGAGCACGACCGCGGGCAGCGCGATCGCGATGACGCGCGCGGTGGTGGCGAGTCCGATCTGCACCGAGCCCTCGGTCACATGGATGATGCCGAACTCCCAGAGCACCGCGCCGGAGGGCGCACCGTAGAGCACCATGCTGATCCCGGTGAGCGGGGCGGCGATCCAGACCGGCAGCGTGCGCGGCGACCAGAGCAGCGAGCCGAATCCGATGGCCGTGAACAGTACGAGCTCGCAGGCGATCGCCACGGTGGCCGAGACGACATCGAGCGAGAGGATGAGCACGATGCTCAGCGGGATGGTCGCGGCGACCTTCGCCACCGGGTTCACGGTCGCGAGCGGCAGATCGGGGCGGACGGCGGCGATGCTCATCGGCGATCTCCGTGCTGCGCCGGCGCGCCGCGGCCCGCACCCAGCTCGAGGCGGTGGTCGGCGATCGCGTCGACGAACGGCTCGTCGTGGGTGACGGCGACCACGCCGACGCCCTGGTCGCGCAGTCCGACGATGAGGCGACCGAGCTCCCGCCACGTCGTGGCGTCCTGCCCGAACGTGGGCTCGTCGAGGACGAGCATCCGCGGTCGCGCTGCGATCGCGGTCGCCACCGACAGGCGCCGCTTCTCTCCGCCCGAGAGCGTGAACGGGTTGGCTTCCGCGAGCCGGTCGAGCCGCAGCACGGCGAGCAGCTCGTCGACGCGCGCACGGCGCTCGTCGACGCCGAGCTTGAGCGCTCGGGGTCCCACCTCGAGTTCGGCCCGCACCGACGCGGTGAGGAACTGGTGCTCGGGGCTCTGGAACACCGTGCCGATGCGCGTGAGCAGGTCGCGCGAACGCCATCGCCACGGCCCGCCGCGCAGGCCGGCCGCGAGCCGATCGGTCGGCTCCAGGCGGCCGCCGTCGGGCGTGAGCAGCCCGGCGAGCGTGAGACCGAGCGTGGACTTGCCGATCCCATTCGGGTCCGGTCACGGCGAGGATGCGCCCCGCGTCGACACGGGCGTCGACCCCGCGCAGCACCGGCGTTCCCGGCGCCCTCGCGACGTCGAGGCCGACGGCCTCGAGCAGCGGATGGCCCGCGCCGGCCGGGGGCGGCGGGGCGTGCCACGGCACCTCATCGGGCAGCCAGACACCCGCGGCGCGCAGTTCTGCGGCGCGGGATCCCAGCACCTCGGCGGGGCGCCCATCAGCGAGGAGCCCGCCGGATGCGCCGAGCACGATGATGCGGTCGATGACGGGGAGCCACACCGAGACGCGATGCTCGATCACGACGAGCGTCGCGCCGGCCTCGTCGGCGACGCATGCGCCACCGCGTCGCGCACCTCGCTGGACGCCGGTCGGGTCGAGGTTCGCCGTCGGCTCGTCGAGGAGGATCAGGCCGGGACGCATGGCGAGCACCCCGGCCAGCGCGAGTCGCTGCCGCTGCCCGCCCGAGAGTGCCGCCGTGGCGTGGTCGAGCGGGAGGCCGAGGCCGACCGCGTCGAGCGCCTGTCGGACGCGCGGCCAGATCTCATCGCGCGGGATGCCGAGGTTCTCGAGTCCGAAGGCGACGTCGTCGCCGAGCCGTGCCATCACCACCTGCGCGTCGGGATCCTGCAGGACGAGACCGGAGCGGCCGCGCGACGCGGAGGCCGACCGGCCGTCCACCAGCAGCTCGCCGATCGCCTCCCCGTCGTCGTCGCCGCCGAGCACGCCTGCGAGCCCGTGCAGCAGCGTGGACTTCCCCGCGCCGGACGCGCCGAGCAGCAGCACCCGCTCCCCGGGCCGGATGTCGAGGTCGAGGTCGTGCACGGCCGGCTCGCGCCGCCCGCCGTGGCGCCAGCCCCAGCCCCGCGCCGTCACCGACGCGGGGCTCGGGATCGACGCGTGGACGCGCCGCCATCGTCAGACCGTCCGGAGCTCGCGTCCCGCGGCGAACCGGTCGAGGGCTCCGGCGCGCGCGAGGCCGCGCATGGCCAGCCACGCGAGGCCGCCGGCGATCACCGCGCCGCCGATCGACCGCCGAGATCAGGTAGATCGTCGCGAACGTCGGGGCCGCCCCGGCGTACCAGATGACGAGGTCGTTGATCGGCCATCGCCAGGCCGGCGCCCGCGCCCGCGAGCAGCGCGACGGGGAGGCGCCAGTTGCGGTAGAGGAACAGCGCGAAGACGAGTTCGGCGCCGAGTCCCTGCACGATTCCGGCCTCGATCGTGAGCCAGCCCCACTGGGTTCCGATGAGCGCCGAGACGGTGGCCGCGACGACTTCGGTGTAGACGGCCGCGCCGGGCTTGCGGATGATCAGCGCGCCGAGGACACCGGCGATGAGCCAGACGGCCGCGGGGGCGGCCTGCAGCCCGGGAAGCACTGCCTCGATCGGCGCCGAGATCGGGCCCCAGACGACGCCCCAGGCCCAGAAGACGACGCCGACGGCGACGCCGATGACGCTCGCGACGACGATGTCGACGACGCGCCAGCGGAGTCGTCGCGCGTCGGGGCGCAGAGTGGAATCGGATGAAGTGGTCGTTGCGTGCACTGTCGTGCCCTTCCGTTTCGATGAAAGAGGCACGGGAATGAGATGCGCTGCCCTCCCTGCGCTGGCATGACCCAGATCAGGTTCGACGGTCGAAGGTTGAGAACCTTCCTCTCAGCCCGGCTCACCGGACTCCCGTGTTCGACATCAGAGTATACGCTCGCGGGCGCATGTCGGTTCGGCGTCGGGGACGCGTGACCCCACGTGACGACCGACGGCCCCCGTCGGCGCGGATCAGTGCTTCAGCGCGCGGATGATGGCCTTCAGTGCCTTGCCGGTGACCCAGATGAAGGGCGTCGCCACGAGGATGAGACCGATGAGGTTCGGTTCGAACCGCACTTCGCCTCGCTTGCCGACGTATGCGCCGAGCGGAATGGAGATTCCACCGCCACCTCCGCCACTGCCCTGGCCGTGGAGTTCCCGCGAGCCGGTGCCGCTCGGCGCCGCGCCGGCATCGGCGTCGGTCGTGCCGCCGCCACCGCCGAACCCGTAGGAGCCGAGGGCGACGGGAATCACCGTGGTGCCGTCGATGTCGATGGGTTCCCCGTAGGACGTCTTCACTCCGACGCCTGAGACGGTCTGCGCGAGTTCCAATACGAGTTCAGCCATGCGGCCACGCTACTCGCGGATGCAGCGGCCTACCACCCCCATCCCGCGGCGGCGGCCGCGGGGTCGTCGTCGTCGGGGTCGGTGCGCGGCCGCTCGGGACGGCGTTCGCCACCGGGCCGGACGAGCGTCGCCGGCCGGACGGCGCCCTTGCCGAACTTCGCGGTGACCTCGTCGATGGTGCGCTCGGCGTCGCGCCACTCCTCGTCGGGATCCCACAGCATCGCGCCGGTGCCTGACGGCCGCAGGTGCTCGGCGCGCACGCCGATGAGCCGCACGCGCTCGCCGTCGCCGACGAGCTCGGCCAGGGCGTCGGATGCCTCGTCGTAGATGCGGCGCGCGACATCCGTGGGCTCGCCCAGCGTGCGCGACCGGGTGACGGTGCGGAAGTCGCCGTAGCGCAGCTTGAGCGTCACCGTGCGCCCGACGAGGCCGGCCTTGCGCAGGCGCACGGCGACATTGTTCGACAGCCGCAGCAGCTCGCGCCGGATCTCGACCGGGTCGACCAGGTCGTGCCCGAAGGTGTTCTCGTGCCCGATGCTCTTCTCGGTGCGGGTGGTGTGCACGTCGCGGGGGTCGATGCCGTTCGCGAGGCGGCTCAGCCGCGCGGCGAGGGCGGGACCCACCGAGCGCTCGAGGGCGTCGTAGGGCATCGCCGCGACGTCGCCGACCGTGCGGAGGCCGACCCTGGTCAGGGACTCCTCGGTGACGCGACCGACACCCCAGAGCGCGGACACGGGCAGCGGGTGCAGGAACTCGATCGTCTGCGCCGCGGGCACGACGAGCATGCCGTCGGGCTTCGCGCGACTCGAGGCCACCTTCGCGACGTACTTGGTCGCTGCGACGCCGATGGAGCAGCTGAGGCCGGTCTCGGCGCGGACGCGCTCGCGGATCGTCCAGGCGATCTCGGCGGGACTGCCGTGCAGGCGCCGCGCGCCCGACACATCGAGGAACGCCTCGTCGATCGAGAGCGGCTCGACCAGCGGCGTGATCTGCTCGAAGATCGCCATGACCTGCTTCGAGTACTTCGAGTAGCTCGCGTAGTCGCCGCGGAGCACCACCGCGTTGGGACACCGCTGCAGGGCGATCGACATCGGCATCGCCGAGTTCACGCCGTAGCGGCGTGCCTCGTAGCTCGCCGCAGCGACCACGCCGCGGCCCGCGGTGCCGCCGACGAGCACGGGTTTGCCGCGGAGATCGGGCCGCTTGAGCAGCTCGACGGACACGAAGAACGCATCCATGTCGACGTGCAGGATCGGGGTCGCCGAATCGTCGACGGGGCCCGTCGTGACCTGCCTCGACGAGCCGTCCTGCTTGCTCATGCTGCGACCATAGCCCGTGCCGCCGTCATCGACGACCGGGCATGATCACGAAGGGCGCGGTCCGCGCGTGGTCGGACTCAGAAGCCGAAGTCGCCGCCGCCCCCGAAGTCGCCGCCGCCGAAGTCGCCGAACCCTCCCCCGCCGAAGTCGCCGCCGCCGTCGTAGCCGCCGGCATCCGCCGAGGCATCCGCGCCCGCATCGGCACCCGAGTCGGCGCCCGTGTCCGCCGGAGCCGTCGCCGCCCGCCTCGAACGCCGACGGGTCGGGCAGGAACGCCTGCGCGATGGCCGAACCGATGACGACACCGGCGATGGTGCCGAGCATCGAGCTGCCGATCATGGCACCCATCGACGGACCGGCCTGCATCGGACGGCCGTTCGCGGAGGCACCTGCGAACGCGCGCTCCATGCTGCCGGGCTGGCGCATCTCCGACCGCGTCGCGGCGCGAGCGAGCGCCGCCGGCTCCTCTGAGGTGATGCGCTCACCCGCCGGCGCCTGCTCGGAGAGGGAGACGTAGACCTGGTGGCGCTGCTCGGGCGTCAGCTTCGCGAACGCCTCCGCGTGCACCGCCTCGATGGACTCGGGCGGTGCGGTGCGCAGCAGGTAGCGGTAGCGCTCGATCGCCAGTTCGTCCTCGCTCAGCTGCCGTGCCTGCGGCACGGGCGGCGCCGGTCGTGCGGTGCGCTCGTCGGGTGCGCCGAACAGTCGGTCCAGGAAGCCCATGGTGTCCTCGTCAATCGTTCAGGGGACGACCAATCTATGGCCGGCAGCATCAAGCCGCCTGTGAGTCCATGGATGCCTCGACCCGGATCGGTGCTCGCGCCACGCGAGAATTTCACCCGCTCCGCCGAGGTCTGCGCGCGCCGGATCGTGCGACACTTGCGGTAGGCCAGCCAAGCAGAGTCGGAGGGGCCGTGAGCGAGTCGAGCGCATCGCATGCCCCGACCTCCATACCGGGTGGAACCGCGCGGGATCCCGTCATGGACCTCGTCCGCGTGCTCTGCGTCGCGGTCGTCGTGGTGGGGCACATGCTCATGATCGGCGCGGCGGTCGTCCCCGGCCGAGGACTGGTCGTCGAGAAGACGCTCCTCGAGACGAACTGGATCGGCCCCGTCACGTGGATCGCGCAGATCATGCCCCTGTTCTTCGTCGTCGGCGGCTTCGCCGGGATCGGCGCGTGGCGACGGCTGGAGGCGTCCGGCGGGACGGCGGGCGACTTCATACGGTCCCGCATCCTCAGGCTGGCACGCCCGGCGATCGCGCTGTTCGCCGTGCTCGCGGTCGCCGTGCTCGCGATGCACCTCACGGGGGTCGACCCCGTCTCGATCCGGCTCATCGGGATCGGCATCGCATCGCCGCTGTGGTTCCTGGCGGCCTACGCCTTCGCGCAGGCCTACCTCCCCGGGCTCGCGACGTTCCACGCCATGGCGCCCCGAGCAACGCTGGCGACGTTGGCCGTGGGCGCGATCGTCTGCGACATCGTGCGATTCGCCACCGGCGTCGAGGCGCTCGGCCTCCTCGACATGACGTTCGTCTGGCTGTTCGCGCAGCAACTGGGCTTCTGGATCGCCGATGGCTGGTTCCGGGCCAGGTCCCGCGCCACGGTCGCCGCGATCGGCGCCGGTGCGTACCTCATGCTCTTCGGACTCGTCAGCGTCGGCTACCCGGGGAACATGCTGGACAACCTCAATCCGCCCACCTTCGCCATCGTCGTGCTCGCGGTCGGGCAGACGTGCCTCCTGGTGCTCGCGCATCCCGCGCTGGAGCGTCTCGTGGCCCTCCGCCCGGTGCGGGTCGTCGTGGCGACCGTCGGCTCCCGCCTCATGACGATCTACCTCTGGCACCTGCCGGTGCTCGCGCTCGTCATCGGCCTGCTGCTGCTCACCCCGCTGCCTGCGCCACCGGCCGGTTCGGCCGCATGGTGGTTGACCAGACCCCTGATCTTCCTCGTGATGGTCGGCGTGCTCGCGGGGATCTCCCTGGTGCTCGGCCGGCTCGAGCGTCCCGTGCCCGCCAACGGGTACCGCCCACCCGACTGGGCGACCGGACTCGCCGCCGGCGTGCATGGTCATCCCGCCGTTCGCCGTGATCGTCTTCGGACTCGACTTCATGGTCGCGGCATCGAGTGCGCTCATCCTCACGGCGGCCGTCCTGCTCCTGCGCCCGGTGCCGGCACGGCTGCGCGAGCGCGGCCCCAGCGCCGTGACGCCGTAGGCGCCCGGCACGAGTCGGCAGCCGGCGATCGCGGTCGGGCGATCGACCGATCGCTCGACCGAGCAGACCGCCCGACGCCCCACTGAGTGATCAGCCCTGGGCGCGCTCCAGCACCAGCTCGCGCACCCGCGCGGCATCCGCCTTGCCGTGCATGGCCTTCATGACGGCGCCGATGACCGCACCGGCCGCCTGGACCTTGCCGTCGCGGATCTTCGCGAGCACGTCGGGCTGCGACGCGAGCGCCTCGTCGATCGCGGCCACCAGCGCGCCGTCGTCGGACACGACGGCGAGCCCGCGGGCGTCGATGACCTGCTGCGGCGATCCCTCGCCGGCGGCGACGCCCTCGAGCACCTGGCGGGCGAGCCGGTCGGTGAGGGTGCCGGCGTCGACGAGCGCGGCCAGCTCGGCGACCTGCGCCGGCGTCGCGAGCGACGCGGCATCCGTCTGCTGCGCGTTCGCGAGCCGGGTGAGCTCGCCCGTCCACCACTTGCGGGCGGCGGCCGGGGAGGCGCCCGCGGCGACGGTCTCGGCGACCTCGACGAGGAGACCGCCGTTCACGACGTCCTGGAACTCGAGGTCGGTGAAGCCCCATTCGCCCTTCAGGCGGCGGCGGTGCGCCGCCGGCGGCTCGGGCAGCCGGGCGCGCAACTCCTCGATGAGCTCCCGCGAGGGCTCGACCGGCAGCAGGTCGGGCTCGGGGAAGTACCGGTAGTCGTCGGCGTCGGACTTCGGCCGGCCCGGGCTCGTCGTGCCGGTGTCCTCGTGCCAGTGACGCGTCTCCTGCGTGATCGTGCCGCCCTTCGCGAGGATGGCGGCCTGGCGCTGGATCTCGTAGCGCACGGCACGCTCGATCGAGCGGAACGAGTTCACGTTCTTCGTCTCGGTGCGGGTGCCGAGGGCCTCGGTGCCGCGCGGACGCAGCGAGACGTTCGCGTCGCAGCGCAGGTTGCCGCGCTCCATGCGCGCCTCGGAGATGCCGAGCGAGAGCGCGATGTCGCGGATCGTCGAGACGTAGGTCTTGGCGAGCTCGGGGGCGTCGGCCTCCGCGCCGAAGATCGGCTTCGTGACGATCTCGACGAGCGGCACGCCGGCGCGGTTGTAGTCGACGAGCGAGTACTCGGCGCCCTGGATGCGGCCGGTCGAGCCGCCGACGTGCGTGAGCTTGCCGGCGTCCTCCTCCATGTGGGCGCGCTCGATCGGCACCTGGAAGACGCGACCGTTCGCGAGCTCGACCTCGACCGATCCCTCGAACGCGATCGGCTCGTCGTACTGGGAGATCTGGTAGTTCTTCGCGAGGTCGGGGTAGAAGTAGTTCTTCCGCGCGAACCGGCTCGACTCGGCGATCGAGCACCCGAGCGCGAGCCCGAGCGAGATCGACGAGCGCACCGCATCGCCGTTGACGACGGGAAGCGAACCCGGCAGGCCGAGGCACACGGGCGTCACGAGCGTGTTCGGCTCGGCTCCGTGGAAGGCGGAGTTCGCGGGGTTCGGCGCCGGCGAGAACATCTTCGTGGTCGTGTTCAGCTCGACGTGCACCTCGAGGCCGATCACCGGCTCGAACAGCTCGAGGGCCTTGTCGTAGTCCATCAGTTCAGCGCGGGCCATCAGACGGCGCCCTCCTCGGTCGCGAGCAGTTCATGGGTGCTGAGGTCGGGAGCCCGGTCGAGGATCGGGCCGCCCCACTCGGCGAGCAGCAGCTGCTCGAGCGCGCCGCCGACGTTGTAGAGGCGGGCGTCCTCGCGCGCCGGTGCGAGGAACTGGATGCCCGACGGGCAGCCCGTCCTCGGGCGCGAGTCCGGCGGGGATCGAGATGCCGGGCACGCCCGCGAGGTTCGCCGGGATCGTCGCGACGTCGTTGAGGTACATCGCGAGCGGGTCGTCGAGCTTCTCGCCGAGCTTGAACGCGGTCGTCGGCGCGGTGGGCGTCGCGAGCACGTCGACGTTCGCGAACGCGGCGTCGAAGTCGCGCTGCACGAGCGTGCGCACCTTCTGCGCGCTGCCGTAGTAGGCGTCGTAGTAGCCGGCCGACAGCGCGTAGGTGCCGAGGATGATGCGGCGCTTGACCTCGGGGCCGAACCCGGCCTCGCGCGTGGCCGCCATGACCTGCTCGACGGTGCCGCCGCCATCGGGCGTGACCCGCAGGCCGAAGCGCACGGAGTCGAACTTCGCGAGGTTCGACGACGCCTCGGCGGGGAGGATCAGGTAGTACGCGGCGATGGCGTACTCGAAGTGCGGGGCCGAGACCTCGACGATCTCGGCGCCCTGCCGCTCGAGCAGCTCGAGCGCCTCGTGGAAGCGCTGGCGCACGCCCGCCTGGAACCCGTCGGAGTCGAGCTGCTTCACGACGCCGATGCGCAGCCCCGCGACATCCGCCCGGCGCACCGCGTCGGCCATGGACGGCCAGGCCTCGGGGATCGACGTGGAGTCGTGCGGGTCGTGCCCGGCGATCACGTCGTGCAGCAGGGCCGCGTCGAGCACGGTGCGCGTGACCGGGCCGATCTGGTCGAGCGACGAGGCCAGCGCGATCGAGCCGTACCGGCTCACCGCGCCGTAGGTGGGCTTCACGCCGACGGTGCCGGTGACGTGCGCGGGCTGGCGGATCGAGCCGCCGGTGTCGCTGCCGAGCGCGAGCGGCGCCTCGAAGCTCGCGACGGATGC
Source organism: uncultured Actinomycetota bacterium (assembly GCA_963802485.1). Taxonomy (GTDB): domain Bacteria; phylum Actinomycetota; class Actinomycetes; order Actinomycetales; family Microbacteriaceae; genus Agromyces. The sequence goes on along the minus strand of CAWDJA010000025.1, from coordinate 147,013 downwards.
CGCGGAGCCGCCGCCGGAGCCGCCGGGGATGCGCTCGAGGTCCCACGGGTTGTGGGTCGGGCCGTACGCGGAGTGCTCCGTGGACGAGCCCATCGCGAACTCGTCCATGTTGGTCTTGCCGAGCGGGACCATGCCGGCCTCGCGCACGAGGCGCACCGGGGTCGCGTCGTACGGCGGGATCCAGCCCTCGAGGATGCGGGAGCCGGCCGTCGAGGGCATGCCCTCGGTCACGAGCACGTCCTTGATGGCGATCGGCACGCCCGCGAGCGCGCCGAGCTGCTCGCCGGCCGCACGCCGGCGGTCGATGTCGGCGGCGGTCGCGAGGGCGCGCTCGCCGTCGACGTGGAGGAAGGCGTGCACGGCGCCGTCGACGGCGGCGATGCGATCGAGGTGCGCACGCGTGGCCTCGACGGAGGACACGTCGCCTGCGGCGAGGCGGTCGCCGAGCTCGGCCGCGGACAGGCGGATGAGGTCGCTCACTGCTCCTCCCCCAGGATCGCCGACACCACGAACCGCGTGCCGTCGGACTCGGGTGCGCCCGCGAGCGCCTGCTCGGGCGACAGCACGTTGTCGCCCACGACGTCGTCGCGGAAGACGTTGCGCATGGGGATCGGGTGGCTCGTCGGCGGCACGTCGGGCGTGGCCACCTCGCTCACCTTCTCGACCGCCTGCATGATCTGGCCGAGCTCCGCCGTGAGGTGCTCGATCTCTTCCTCGGTGAGCGCGATGCGGGCGAGGTTCGCGAGGTGGGCGACCTGCTCCGCACTGATTTCGGACATGCTGCTCCGTCGTGTCGGGGTGGGGATGCACCGATTCTATCGGTGGTGCCGCGACCTCCTCTCGACGGCGCTCACCGTGGCTTGCCGAACAGCCCCACCCCGTAGCGGTGGAGCAGTTCGTAGGCATCGGCGTACGTCTCGGGTTCCTCGTCGTCGGGCGCGCCGTACTTCGCGAGGAGCAGGCCGAGCAGGCCGCGCGCCGGCGGGCTGAGCGGCTTGTCCTTGTGGGCGTGGGCCGGATGCGGCGCCTCGGTCTGCGGGTTCGGCGGGATGTACTGCGGCGTGGTGGACGGCCAGCTGATGGGCTGGCGGGGCTCGTCGAGGTTCACGGCGTTGAACAGGTTGTTCGCGCCGAGGTCGCGACGCGTCAGCGGCTTCAGTCCGTGCAGCCGCGTGAGCGTGGCGATGACGGCCGCGTGGTGCATCTCGTCGTGGACGATCGTGCCCGCGCGCGTGTAGGCCGAGACCGCGATCGCGGGCACGCGGCATCCGAGCCGGTCGAAGCGGAAGCCCATCTCGCCTTCGGAGTCGGGGTGCGGCGGCGTCGCCGGCGGCGGCGGCACGTGGTCGTAGGTGCCGCCGTGCTCGTCGAAGGTGATGAGGAACATCGTGTTCATGGCGTTGGAGCCGTCGGGGCGCGCGCTGCGCTTGATCGCCTCGTAGATCTCGTGCACCAGGGCCTCGCCGGCGCGGACGTCGGAGACGGCGGAGTCGATGACGGGACGGCCCTCGACGACGTCCTCCTTGAGCCGGCCGAAGGGCGGATGGAAGTCGTTGTGGTTGTAGGTCATGCGCGGCTCGATGAACGAGTAGGCGGGCAGGGTGCCGAGCTTCACGTCCTCGTAGAAGTCGCTCATCGTCGCGAAGCGGTCGGTGCGCCAGTACTGCTCGAGCACGGGCGCGTGCAGGACCCCGGTGAACGAGACGAGCTGGAGCTCGTCGTAAGTAGATGCGCCAGGAGATGCCGGCTTCCTCGAGCCGGTTGAAGATCGTCGGCGACTCCGGGGCGTCGAGCCACTTCTCGTAGCCGCCGCCGGCCTTGTTGGTGACGAACCCGTGCGAGGTCGAGGCATGGAAGAACGAGCGGTTGCAGAACGTCTGGGAGGGCACCGCGCAGTACCAGTTGTCGTAGACGGCGAAGTTCTTCGCGAGCGTGGAGAGCACGGGCAGCATCGGCGGCGAGAACGACCCCATGATCTGCTCCGCCTCCTCGGCGGACGGCGGGGTGCCCTTGCGCAGGCGCATGAAGTTGATCCAGTAGTCGCGCACGAAGCCGGACATCGTCGCATCCACGTCGCGGGCCGGAGTGTTGTAGGGGGCGCTCATGGCCTCGACGAAGAGCTCCGCGTTCGTGACGGGGTCGACCGTGTCGAAGATCTGCGTGTTGACGTGCGGGAACTCCTCGCCCGGGGTCGGGGTTGGGGCGGCCCATGATGTCGTCGGTCGCGCCCTCGTAGACGTGCGCGGCGACGACCGTTCCGTCGGGCGAGGTGTTGCTGTAGTCGCCGAAGGCGAGTCCCTCGTAGGTCTCGCCGTCGGGCAGGTCGTCTGCGGTGTAGAGGTAGCCGAGGAGGTTGTCGAACGAGCGGTTCTCGCCCATCAGCACGACGAGGTGGTCGAACCCGGCCTGCTGGCGCGCCGTGAGCGGGACGAAGTAGTCGGCGCCCTCGGCGAAACCCGCGGAATGGCCGATCGCGGCGCCGACCGCCGCGCCGATGCCGCCGCCGACGACGGCACCCGCCGCAGCGGCGCCCCCGATCTTCAGGAAGTCGCGCCGGGATGTGCGCGCGTCGTCGTCGGTCGCGCCCGCATCGTCGTGCGCGGCATCGGCCGCCGCACCCTTCGCCTCATCGTCCGCCACGTCGCCCCCAACTCCCGCGTCAGGCGTCGAGTGCGCCGGGCCCCCCCGTCACGAGTCGCGCGAACTGCGCGGCGTCGATGACTCGGATGCCCAGCTCCTCCGCCTTCGCCAGCTTCGATCCAGCCCCCGGCCCCGCCGCGACGAAGTCGGTGTTCTTCGACACGCTCGAGGCCGCTTTCCCGCCTGCGGCGATGATAGCTTCCTGCGCGCCTTCGCGCGTGAATCCCTCGATGCTGCCCGTCGCGACGACGGTGAGACCGGCGAGCACTCCCCCGGCCGCCGCGGCCGCGCCCGGACCCGCGTGCCCGGGCGTCGCGAACTGCACGCCGGACGCCGCCCAGCGGTCGACGATGTCGCGGTGCCAGTCGACGGCGAACCACTCGCGCAGCGATTCCGCGATGGTGGGACCGACCCCGTCGACCTCGGCGAGGTCGGCGTCGTTCGACGCGCGGATCGCGTCGAGCGAGCCGAAGTGGTCGGCAAGCGCACGGGCGGCCACGGGGCCGACGTGCCGGATGTTGAGCGCGACGAGGAGTCGCCAGAGCGGCTTGGACTTCGCGAGCTCCAGGTTGGCGACGAGCTCGTACGCGGCCTTCGAGGGAACGTGGGTCTCGTCGCCCGCGAACTCGGCGGCATCGGGGTCGAACGCGGGGTCGGCGTCGCGGCCGCTCCGCCGTCGGATGCGCCGGAACGGCGCCCGGTAGACCGGCGTGCCGTCGTCCTCCAACCGCGGCAGGCCCGTCTCGACGTCGCGGACGACGACCTCGATCGGGAACAGCTCGCGCACCGTGAGGTCGAACAGCCCCGCCTCGGTGGGCAGGGGCGGCACCTCGGGCACCGCCGGGTGCGTGAGCGCCGCCGCCGACACCTCGCCGAGCGCCTCGACATCGAGCGCGCCCCGCGACCCGATGTGCTCGACCCGCCCGCGCACCTGCGCCGGACAGCTCTCGGCGTTGGGGCAGCGGAGGTCGATGTCGCCCTCCTTCATCGGCCTGAGGGGCGTGCCGCACTCGGGGCACTCCGACGGCATCACGAAGGCGCGCTCGGTGCCGTCGCGCAGCTCGACGACCGGTCCGAGCACCTCGGGGATCACGTCGCCCGCCTTGCGCAGCACCACGGTGTCGCCGATGAGCACGCCCTTGGCCTTCACGACGTCCTGGTTGTGCAGTGTCGCCTGCCGCACGACCGACCCCGCCACGCGCACGGGCTCCATGACGGCGAACGGCGTGGCCCGGCCGGTGCGGCCGACGCTCACGACGATGTCGAGGAGCTTCGTGTTGACCTGCTCGGGCGGGTACTTGTAGGCGATCGCCCAGCGCGGGGCACGCGACGTGGCCCCGAGCTCGTCGTGCAGCGCGAGCTCGTCGACCTTCACGACGATGCCGTCGATCTCGTGCTCGACGTCGTGGCGGTGCTCGCCGTGGTACGCCACGAACTCCTGCACGCCCTTCACGGAGTCGAGGACGCGGAAGTGCGTGCTCGTGGGCAGCCCCCATCCGGCGAGGAGCTCGTAGACCCCGGACTGCGAGCTCACCGGCGGGTTCGGCCAGGCGCCGATGCCGTGCACGAGCATGCGCAGGCGGTCGAGCCGGTCGCGCATGAGGGCGAGCTGGGCGGCGTTCTTGTTCTCGGCCTTCTGTCGCAGCGACCCGCTCGCGGCGTTGCGCGGGTTCGCGAACTCCCGCTCGCCGGCTGCGGCCTGCTTCGCGTTCAGCTCGTCGAACGCGGCGACGGGGAAGAACACCTCGCCGCGCACCTCGACGATGGGCGGATGCCCGGTGCCCGCGAGCCGCGTGGGGATCGAGGGGATGTAGCGGATGTTCTCGGTGACATCCTCGCCGACCCGCCCGTCGCCGCGCGTGGCCGCGGTGACGAGCCGCCCGTTCTGGTAGCGGAGGTTGATCGCGAGGCCGTCGATCTTGAGCTCGCAGAGCCAGTGCACCGGGCGCCCGGCCGCCGCCTCGGCCCGAGTCGCCCACTCCGCGAGCTCGTCGGGCGAGAAGACGTTGTCGAGGCTCAGCATGCGCTCGGCGTGTTCCACCGGCGCGAAGAGCGTGGTCTCGCCGCGCCCGCCGACGGTCAGCGTGGGGCTGTCCTGGCTCTGGAGCTCGGGGTACGCGCGCTCGAGCGCCTCGAGCTCGTGCATGAGCCCGTCGTACTCCGCGTCGGAGATGATCGTCGTATCGCGCTCGTAGTACGCGTCGCGGGCCTCGTTGATGCGGATCGTGAGGCGCTCCACCTCGTCGGCCGCGTCGGAGAGGCTGATGCCCTGGTCGATGTCGTCGTCCACCACATCGACAGTCTAGGGACGACCCCCGACGCATCGGATGCGCGAGGCGCCGGTCACCCTTCCAGCCCGACGCGATCGACGCGCCGGTGGTAGCGGACGCCGACGACACCGCCGAGGATGGCGCCACCGAGGCTCACGACCGCGACGACGACCGCGGTGACGATGCCCGCGATCGTCAGCGTGCCCTCGGAGACGGGGATGCGCGGGAACGCATTCACGTTCCGAGGACGTCGTACTGGCTGCCCAGCGCGACGCTGGCGAGCGCCACCACGATGGCGATGACGATCGCCCACACCCAGACGGCGAGGCCCTGCCTGACGCCGTTGAAGCGCGCCATGCGCCCTGCGACGTATCCGCCGCAGTAGTAGGCGACGAGCAGGATCACGAGCAGCGCGCCGGCGCCGATCCAGCCGACCGTCCCCGCATCGAGCGGGAGGTCCTCGGCGGATGCCACGGGGTTGCGCACGTCGAGCCCGAGCACGACACCGGTCGCCGCAAGGGTCCCGGTGAGGATCGCCGCGGTGCCCGTGGCGGTGAGCCAGCCGAAGAACGCCGATCCGATCTTCACGCCGCCGAACCGCTCCCGCTGGCGTTCGACCAGCTCCTCCGTGGTGAGCGGGTGGGAGTCGACGACGTCGTCCCAGGTTTCGGGTTGCCGCTCGACGGTCGCCACGGGCCGCGTCGTGGGGGCGGGGTCCAGGTTCCGGAACGGCTCGGCAGGGTCCCGGTTCGGATCGGCAGGGTACAGCGGGTAGCTCACGGTGTCTCCTCGTCACTCGCACGGCGCCGGGGGTAGCGCCCGTGCGAATCTACGCGAAGCCGTCCGTGGGGTCGAGTGCCGATGCCCCCTCGTCTACGCCCCTATCCGCCGAATCCGGCGCGGTCGACCTTGCGGTGGTAGTGCGTGCCGGCCTTGCCGCCGAGGATGGCGCCGCCGAGGCTCGCGAGCGCGACCACGACCGCCGTGACGATGCCGGCCAGGGTGAGGTCGCCCTCGCTCAGCGGGATGCGCGGGAAGATGTTGAGGTCGGCGAAGACGTCGTACTGGCTGCCGACCACGACGCCGAGCAGGGCCACCACGATCGCGATGACGAGGGCCCACACCCACACGGCCAGACCCTGCACCATGCCGTTGAACCGGGCCATGCGCCCGGCCACGTAGCCGCCGCAGTAGTACGCGAGGAACAGGATGACGAGCAGCGCGATCGCGCCGATCCAGCCGACGGTGCCAGCCGCCAGTCCGACCTGGTCGGCGGCCGCCTCGACGTCCTCCGCGCCGAGTCCGAGTGCCGCCCCGGTCGCGGCGAGGAGGGCGGTGAGGAGCGTCGCGGTGCCGAAGGCGGTGAGCCAGCCGAAGAAGGCCGCTCCGACCTTCACGCCGCCGAACGCCTCCCGCTCGCGCGCGACGACCTCGCGCCGGTCGGCGACGGGATCGGCTGCCTCGCGACGGTCGTCCACGCCGTCGCGGTCGCGGTCGACGAACCGCCTCGCGACGGTCGTCGACGCCGTCGCCGTCACGGTCGACGACGGGCGGTCGGCCACCTCGCGCCGGTCGTCCACGCCGTCGCCGTCGCGGTCGACGGCCACGTGGCGGGCGTCGCTGCGGTCGGCGGTGGGCATCGCGGTGGTGTCGCCCGCTGCCGCATCCGGTCGTTCGGGGTATCGGTCGGCGGGGTCTCGTGGGGTGCTCACGGTGGTCCTCCTCGTCGTTCGGGTGGGCGCCGGGTGTGGTGGCTCGAGCGCGAATCTACGGCGCCGGCGGCGACGCCGCACAGGCCTTGACACGAGCGCGCGGGGCCGCCATTCGACGCGCGGACGCCGGTCGGAGTGGACCGCGGATCGGGTCGACGCCGCTCAGGCCGACGCGGGGACCGCGCTCACCGTGCGGTCGATGGTGCACTGGCCGAGCACGCGCGTGCCGACGTACACGACGGCCGTCTGCCCGGGGGCGACGCCGTCGAGCGGATGCTCCGGGGTGACGACGAGCTCGCCGTCGGCGACGACGGCCACCGCGGGAACGGGGTCGGCGTGCGCGCGGATCTGCACCTCGCAGGCGAACGGCGTCGCGGCATCCGCGGGTGCGAGCCCTGCCCACGTGTAGCGCGCCCCGGCGATCTCGGCCGTCGCGAGCGCCTCCTTCGGGCCGACGACGACGGTGTTCTCCTTCGGCCGCACCTCCAGCACGAAGCGAGGCCGCCCGTCGGGCGCCGGGGTGCCGAGGTGCAGGCCGCGGCGCTGGCCGACGGTGTACGCGTGCGCGCCCTCGTGCGAGCCGACGACCGCGCCCGACCGGTCGACGATGTCGCCCGACGCGACGCCGACGCGCTCGGCGAGCCAGCCCTTCGTGTCGCCGTCGGGGATGAAGCAGATGTCGTGCGAGTCGGGCTTCTGCGCGACCGACAGCCCGCGGCGCGCCGCCTCCTCGCGGACGAGCTGCTTCGACGGGGTGTCGCCGAGCGGGAAGTACGCGTGCGCGAGCTGCTCGGAGGTGAGCACGCCGAGCACGTACGACTGGTCCTTCGCCCACGCGCTCGCGCGATGCAGCTCGCGGTTGCCCGCGGCATCCGTGACGATCGCGGCGTAGTGGCCGGTGCACACGGCGTCGAAGCCGAGCGCGAGCGCCTTCTCGAGCAGCGCGGCGAACTTGATGCGCTCGTTGCAGCGCATGCACGGGTTGGGCGTGCGGCCGGCGGAGTACTCGGCGATGAAGTCGTCGACGACGTCGGCCTTGAAGCGCTCGGAGAAGTCCCACACGTAGTACGGGATGCCGAGCACGTTCGCGGCGCGCTGCGCGTCCATCGAGTCCTCGATGGTGCAGCAGCCGCGGCTCCCGGTGCGCAGGGTGCCGGGCATGCGGCTGAGTGCGAGGTGCACGCCGACGACCTCGTGTCCCGCCTCGACGGCGCGCGCGGCTGCGACGGCGCTGTCGACGCCGCCGCTCATCGCTGCGAGAACCTTCACCCGTCCAGTGTAGGCAGGGGCTCCTGAGCGGATGCCTCGTGGGGCCCTCGATGGGCTCGGTGACCCGCGATCCGCGGTGCGGTGCGCGTCAGCGGTCGAACGACGTCGCGCGCGCGGCCAGGCCCGCCTTCGCCGCCTGGGCGTACGCGCCCGGCAGCGCCGCGAGGAACGCGTCGACCTCGGCGTCGGTCGACGCGTGGCCGAGCGTGATGCGCAGCGCCCCGCGCGCGTCGGACTCCGATCGGCCCATCGCCATCAGCACGTGCGACGGCTCGGGCACGCCCGCCTGGCACGCCGAGCCGGTCGACACGGCGACGCCCGCGGCGTCGAGCAGGAAGAGCAGCGAGTCGCCCTCGCATCCGGGGAACGAGAAGTGCACGTTGGCGGGCAGGCGTCCCGCGGGATCGGGGTCGCCCGACAGGCGCGCCTCGGGCACGGCGGCGAGCGCGCCCGCGATGAGCCGGTCGCGCAGCGCCGACATCCGCCGGGCGTCCTCGTCGAGCCGATCGTGCACCGCGGTGGCGGCCGCCGCGAACGACGCGGCCGCCGCGACGTCCTGGGTTCCGGAGCGCACACGGCGCTGCTGTCCCCCGCCGTGGATGAGCGGCTCCACGGCCGCCGAACGGTCGAGCACGAGCGCGCCGATGCCGGCCGGGCCGCCGATCTTGTGGGCGGAGACGCTGAGGGCGACGAGACCGGCGCCCGGGGCGGCATCCGTGGCCCGCCGAAGGCCACGGAAGTCGATCGGCACCTGCCCGTACGCGGCGATGGCGTCGACGTGCAGTGGCACGCCGGCTCTCGCGGTGAGCCGTGCGACCTCCGCGACGGGCTGGATCGTGCCGACCTCGTTGTTGGCCCAGAGCATCGTGACGAGGGCGACGGATGCCGCATCGCGGGCGAGCTCGGCCTCGAGCACGTCGAGGCGCACGCGCCCGACCGCGTCGAGCGGCAGCTCCACGATGACCGCGCCCTCGTGCGCGGCGAGCCACTCGACGGTGTCGATCGTGGCGTGGTGCTCGCCGGCGGGGACGAGCAGGCGCGGGCGTGCACCGGGCCCGCCATCGACTGCGGCAGGCGCCGTCGCCTGCCTCCGCCACCAGAGTCCCTTGATCGCGAGGTTCACCGCCTCGGTGCCGCTGCCGGTGAAGACGACCTCGATGCCGTCGGCCCCGAGGGTCGCGGCGACGCGCTCGCGCGACTCCTCGAGGAGCCGCTTGGCCTGCTGGCCCGCGCTGTGGATCGACGACGGGTTGCCCACGACGGCGAGCGCGGCGGTGAGCGCCTCGATCGCCTCGGGGCGCATCGGGGTGGTCGCGGCGTGGTCGAGGTAGACCATGGCGTGCCCTCCTCCCCGGCCGATGTCCCGCCCCGCGCGCCGGAGTGGCGTGCGCGGTGGGAGCGCTTGCATACGAACTACTGTAGATCGCATGTCCGCGCCCGATCCCCTGCACGACCTCGGCGTCCGGACCGGCGCGGACGGCGGCAGCATCCGGATCTGGTCCGAGCACGCGACGTCGATCGAGCTCGAGGTGTTCGCCGACGGCGACCTCGACTGGGCGGTCGAGCGCACGCCACTCGTGCGCGATGGGCACGGTGTCTGGGCGGGATCCTCGGCGGCGCTCGTGCCCGGCGCGCGCTACGGGTTGCGCGTCGACGGGCCGGCCGGGTTCGACCACGCGTTCAATCCCGCGCACACCCTGCTCGACCCGTACGCGCGCGGACTCGCGCCGGCGGCCGACGGGTCGTGGCGCGGCGTCGCGCTCGCGCCGCTCACCGACACCGGATTCGACTGGGCGGGCACGTCGAAGCCCCGCGTCGCGCTCGACCACACGGTCGTGTACGAGGCGCACGTGCGCGGGTTCTCGAAGCTCAACCGCGCGATCCCCGAGCCGTTGCGCGGCACGTACGCCGGGCTCGCCCACGACGCGTCGATCGAGTACCTCACGGGCCTCGGCGTCACGACGGTCGAGCTGCTCCCCGTGCACGCGTTCGTCACCGAGCAGCGCCTGGTGCGGCAGGGTCGCCTCAACTACTGGGGCTACAACACCCTCGCCTTCTTCGCGGCGCACGCGCCGTACGCGTCGGCGGCCGCGCAGTCCGAGGGGGCGCACGCCGTGCGGCGCGAGTTCGCGGGCATGGTCCGGCGACTGCACGAGGCCGGCCTCGAGGTGGTGCTCGACGTCGTCTACAACCACACCGCCGAGGAGGGTCGGCAGGGGCCGACCTACTCGTTCCGGGGCATCGACAACGCGTCGTACTACCGCCACGATGCGCACGGCCGGTACGTCGACACCACCGGATGCGGCAACACGCTCGATTTCGGCCGCGGCGCGCCGCAGCGCCTCGTGCTCGACTCGATGCGGTACTTCGCCGAGGAGCTCCAGGTCGACGGGTTCCGCCTCGATCTCGCGGCCACGCTCGGCCGCGACGACCACGGCGGCTACACCCCCGAGCATCCGCTGCTGCGGGCCATGCTCGAGGATCCGGTGCTGAGCACCGCCAAGCTCATCGCCGAGCCGTGGGACGTCGGACCCGGCGGGTGGCGGACGGGCGACTTCCCGGCCGGCTTCACCGAGTGGAACGACCGCTACCGCGACCGGATGCGCGACTTCTGGCTCGGCGACCTGCGGCGCGAACGGCAGACGGGCACCGCGGGAAGCGGCATCGGCCGGTTCGCCACCAGGCTCGCGGGCTCGGCGAACACCTTCGCGCTCGAGCGCGGCCCGCTCGCGAGCCTCAACTTCGTGACGGCGCACGACGGGTTCACCCTCGCCGACCTCACGGCCTACGACGTGAAGCACAACCTCGGCAACGGCGAGCACAACCGCGACGGCACCGACCACAACAACTCGTACAACCACGGTGTCGAGGGCGAGACCGACGATCCGGCCATCCGCGCGGCCCGGCGGCGCAGCATCCGGAACCTGCTCGGCACCCTGCTGCTGTCGGCGGGCGTGCCGATGCTCACCGCCGGCGACGAGTACGGGCGCAGCCAGCGCGGGAACAACAACGCCTACTGCCACGACTCCGACCTGAACTGGCTGTCGTGGCGCGACGAGGAGCGCGACGCCGGCATCCTCGCGACGACGCGGCGGCTGCTGCGACTGCGCACCGAGAACCCCGCGCTGCGCCCGGTGCGGTTCGGCCGCTTCGGCGAGACCATCCCGAGCGCCTCGCAGATGGACTGGTTCAACGCCGAGGGCACGACCATGACCATCGACGACTGGCACTCCCCCGAGGAGCGCACCCTGCAGTACCTCGCCGCGTCGACGCCCGAGTTCGAGGCGTTCAACCGCATCCTCCTCGTCGTGCACGCGCACGCGGAGGAGACCGAGGTCGTGCTGCCCGATCACGCGGGGGTCACCGGATACACCCGCCTCTGGGACTCCGTCGACGAGGAGCCGGTGCACGACCGCGTCGACCACGCACCCGGCGACACGATCACCGTGCCGCCCCTGTCGATGCACCTGTTCCGCGCGCACGGCGAGCGATGACGGGCGAGCGATGATGGCCAAGCGCACGGATGCCGCGGCGGCCACGCCCGCGACGGTCGCCCTCACCCGCGCCGGCATCGCGTTCCGGGCGCACGCCTACGCGCACGACCCGCGCGCGGCCGCGTACGGGCTCGAGGCCGCCGAGAAGCTCGGACTCGACCCCGACCGCGTGTTCAAGACGCTGCTCGCGTCCGTCGACGGCGCCCTCGCCGTGGGCATCGTGCCGGTGGCCATGCAGCTCGACCTCAAGGCGCTCGCGCAGGCCCTCGGCGGCAAGCGAGCCGAGATGGCCGACCCCGCCGTGGCCGAGCGCAAGACGGGCTACGTCGTCGGCGGCATCAGCCCGATCGGGCAGAAGAGCGTGCTGCCGACCGTGCTCGACGAGTCGGCGATCCTCGCCGAGACCATCTTCGTGTCGGGCGGGCGGCGCGGCCTCGACCTCGAGCTCGCGCCCGACGACCTCATCGCCGTGACCGGCGGCCGGTACGCGCCGATCGCCCGCGACCGCTGACCCGCGACCGATCCGCCGTCAGTCGGCGACGGCGACGAGCCCCAGCTCGGCGGGCGACACGAGCAGCGGATGCCGCGGCACGACCCGCACCGTGTACCCGAACGCCCCCGCCCGGTCGAGCACGACGGTGCCGGTGTACAGGCGCGGTCCGTGCGGGCCCGACGCGGCATCCGCCGCGGCGGCGGCATCGGGTTCGAGCGGGGTGCGGCGCACGCCCTCGATCGTCTCGTCGGTGCGGCTGCGGCCGTAGACCACCTCGACCGACACGTCGTCGGGCGCCAGCCCGTCGAGCTCGACGTAGGCGCGCAGTCGCAGCTCGTCGCCGACGTGCGGCGACTCGACCCCGCCCGACTCGACGTGCACGACCTCCACCTTGGGCCAGGACGCCCGCACCCGTGCGCCGAAGGCCGCGAGCTCCCGCGCGCCGCGGTCGCCGTCGGCCTCCACGCGGGCCGCCTGCTCGGCGGCGGGGCGGTAGAGCTCCTCCACGTACTGCTTCACCATGCGGTCGGCGCCGAGCTCGGGCGCGAGCGTCGCGAGCGTGCGGCGGACGCGACGCACCCACTCGAGCGGCACGCCGTCGGCGTCGCGCTCGTAGTAGCGCGTCGCCACCCGGTGCTCGAGCAGCTCGTACAGCGCGGCCGCCTCGAGGGCGTCGCGCTCGCCGGCGTCCCCCGCGGCATCCGCCGACGGGATCACCCAGCCGTAGTCGTCGCCGGCGTACTCCGCCCACCAGCCGTCGAGGATCGACAGGTTGAGGGCGCCGTTCATCGCGGCCTTCATGCCCGAGGTGCCGCACGCCTCGAGCGGACGCAGCGGGTTGTTCAGCCACACGTCGCACCCCGGGTAGAGCATCTCGGCCATGCCCATGTCGTAGTCGGGCAGGAACACGATGCGCTCGCGCAGCTCGGGCTGCTGGGCGAACTGCACGAGCTGCTGGATGAGGCGCTTGCCCTCGTCGTCGGCGGGGTGCGACTTGCCGGCGATCACGAACTGCACGGGTCGCTCGGGGTTGGTGAGGATCGCCTTCAGCCGCTCGGGGTCGCTGAGCATGAGGGTGAGTCGCTTGTAGGTGGGCACGCGACGGGCGAACCCGACGGTCAGCGTGTCGGGGTCGAGCACGCGCGACACCCATGCCGGGGCCGGCGCCCCGGCGTGCTGCTCGCTCCACGCCGCGGCGAGCCGGCGCCGCGCGTCCTCGACGAGCTGCAGCCGCATGCGCCGCTTGACGCCCCAGAACTCGGCGGCGGAGAGGGACCCGCTCGCCCAGTCGGCGTGCTCGGTGTCGGCGGTTCCGAGGGTCGCCTCGGCGAGCCCCAGGAGCGCGGGGTCGGTCCACGTCGGGGCGTGCACGCCGTTCGTGATCGACGTGATCGGCACGTCCTCCGAGTCGAAGCCCGGCCAGAGGTCGCCGAACATGCGGCGGCTGACCTGGCCGTGCAGCTTCGAGACGCCGTTCGCGCGCTGGGCGAGCCGCAGGCCCATCACGGCCATGTTGAACGGGCTCGTCGCGGGGTCGGCGCCGGGCTCGACGCCGAGCGCGAGCGCGTCGGCCGGGTCGACGCCGGGGAGCAGCGAGCTGGTGAGGTAGCGCTCGACGAGCGCGCGCTCGAAGCGGTCGATCCCGGCGGGCACCGGCGTGTGGGTCGTGAACACCGTGCCGGCGCGCACGAGTTGCAGCGCCTCCGCGAACGAGCGCCCCTCGGCGATGTGCGTCGCGATGCGCTCGAGGCCGAGGAATCCGGCGTGGCCCTCGTTCATGTGGAACACGTCGGGCTCGGGTCCGCCGCTGAGCTCGGTGAACGCGCGCACCGCGCGGGCGCCGCCGATGCCGAGCAGCAGCTCCTGCAGCAGGCGGTGCTCGCCGCCGCCGCCGTAGAGGCGATCGGTGACCGAGCGCAGGTCGTCGGTGTTCGCGGGGATGTCGGTGTCGAGCAGCAGCAGGGTGATGCGGCCGACCGCGGCCTTCCAGACGCGGGCGTGCAGCGACTCGTCGTCGGGCAGGGCCAGCGTGACCTGCACGGGCGAGCCGTCGGGACGGCGCAGCACCGAGAGCGGCAGCCCGTCGGGGTCGAGCACGGGGTAGCGCTCCTGCTGCCAGCCGTCGGGCGAGATCGACTGGGCGAAGTAGCCGGCCTTGTAGAAGAGGCCCACGCCGAGCAGCGGCACGCCGAGGTCGGAGGCCGCCTTCAGGTGGTCGCCCGCGAGGATGCCGAGGCCGCCCGAGTACTGCGGCAGGGCCGCCGTGATGCCGAACTCGGGCGAGAAGTACGCCACCGTGCGCGGTGCGTCGGTGCCGAGCGACTGGAACCAGCGAGGCTCCGAGAGGTACTCGCGAAGGCCGTGCCGCTCGCGCTCGGCCCAGTCCACGTAGCCGCCGTCGGCCGCGAGCTCCTCGAGCCGCGCGGGGTCGACCTCGCCGAGGAACGCGACGGGATCGCGTCGCGAGCTGCGCCACAGCTCGGGGTCGATGTGCTCGAACAGGCGCTTCGTCGGCTCGTGCCACGACCACCGGAGGTTGCCGGCGAGCTCCTCGAGCGCGGACAGCGAGCCGGGGACGACGGCCCGGACGGTGAACTTGCGAATCGGCTTCACGCGCTCCACCCTAGGTCGAGCCGCGTGTCGAATGTGTGAACGGCCCGTCTCATCGATCGCCTCGACAACGCCGGCGCGACCGGGCGCGGGCGGCGCGAGCCTAGCGGATGCCGCGCGCGACGCGAAAGGCTCCGCGGTTCACCGACCCGATCGCGACGTGCGCGGCATTCCGCGCTACGGTCGGAACGTGACCACGAACGCAGTCCTGGCCGGCCGGATCCCGGTGACCCGGGTCACCCCCGCCCTCCCCGACGGCCGATGGCGGCCCAAGGCCTACGCGGGCGAGGTCGTGCCCTTCCGTGCGACCGTCTTCCGCGAGGGCCATGACCAGGTCGGCGCGATGCTGGTGCTCACCAGCCCGTCCGGGCAGGTGCGCCACGAGCGGATGTCGCCGCTGGCGGCCGGCACCGACCGGTGGGAGGCCCAGGCCCTCCTCGACGAGCGGGGCGTCTGGCACTGGCACGTCACCGGGTTCGACGACGAGATCGCCACCTGGCGGCACGACGCGGCCCTGAAGATCGACGCGGGCGTGGACACGGAGCTGATGTTCGAGATCGGCGCGCGCCTCCTGGATCGCGCCGTCGCCGAGAAGTCCCGTCCGCTCGCCACCCGCCGCCGCCTCACCGCGCTCGCCGCCGGGCTGCGCGACACCGGGGCATCCGTCGCCGAACGTCGCGCGCTCGTCGACGCGCCCGTCCTCGACGTGTTCACCGCGTGGCCCCTCGCGCGGCTCACGACCGACTCGCCCGAGCACGAGATCCTCGTCGAGCGCCGACGCGCGGGCGTCGGCTCCTGGTACGAGTTCTTCCCGCGCTCGGAGGGTGCCCGGCGCCTCAAGGACGGCACGTGGAAGAGCGGCACCTTCCGCACCGCCGCGAAGCGTCTCGACGGGGTCGCCGCCATGGGCTTCGACGTCGTCTACCTCCCGCCGATCCACCCGATCGGCGTCACGAACCGCAAGGGCCCCAACAACACCCTCGACCCGGGCCCCGACGACCCGGGTTCGCCGTGGGCGATCGGCGCAGCCTCCGGCGGCCACGACGCCGTGCATCCCGACCTCGGCACGCTCGCCGACTTCCGCGCGTTCGTGCGCCGGGCCGCCGCGCTCGGCATCGAGACGCCCTCGACCTCGCGCTGCAGGCCTCCCCCGACCACCCGTGGGTCGCCGAGCATCCCGACTGGTTCACCCAGCTCCCCGACGGCACCATCCGCTACGCCGAGAACCCGCCGAAGAAGTACCAGGACATCTACCCGGTCAACTTCGACGACGATCCCGAGGGCATCTTCGACGAGGTGCTGCGGATCGTGCGGCACTGGATCAAGCAGGGCGTGCGGATCTTCCGCGTCGACAACCCGCACACGAAGCCCCTGACGTTCTGGGAGCGCCTGATCGCGGCGGTGAACGCCGACGACCCCGACGTCGTCTTCCTCGCCGAGGCGTTCACCCGCCCCGCGATGATGCAGGCGCTCGCGATGGTCGGCTTCCAGCAGTCGTACTCGTACTTCACCTGGCGGAACACCAAGCAGGAGCTCGAGGAGTTCCTCACCTCCGTGTCCCAGGACACCGCGGACTTCATGCGGCCCAACCTCTTCGTGAACACCCCCGACATCCTCACCGAGTACCTCCAGTTCGGCGGGCCCGCGGCATTCACCGTGCGCGCGACGATCGCGGCGACGGCGGCGCCGACCTGGGGCGTCTACTCGGGCTTCGAGCTCTTCGAGTCGGTCGCGCGCCCCGGCGCGGAGGAGGCGATCGACAACGAGAAGTACGAGTTCAAGCCGCGCGACTTCGCCGCCGCCGAGAAGGAGGGGCGCTCGCTGGCGCTCTACCTCGGCATCCTGAACGGCATCCGCAACGCGCACCCGGCGCTCGGCCAGCTGCGCAACATCCGCTTCCACGCGAGCGAGGACGACTCCGTGCTCGTGTACTCGAAGCACCTCGACGGGCGATTCACGCCCGACGGCCGCGACGACACGGTCATCGTCGTCGCGAACGTCGATCCCCACTCCGTGAGGGAGACCACCGTGCACCTCGACCTCGCCGCCATCGGGCTCACCCCCGGCACCCCGCTTCGAGGTCGAGGACCTCGTGACCGGGCATCGCTGGGACTGGGGCGATGCCAACTACGTGCGCCTCGACGCGTTCACGAGGCCCGCGCACATCCTCCACGTGGTGCGAGGCCGCGATGACTGACCGGATGCCGCTCGCCGGCCCCGCCGTCGACGACGCCGTGCTCGCCGCCGTCGCCGAGGGCCGCCACTCCGACCCCCACTCCGTGCTCGGGCAGCACGGATTCGAGCTCCCGGGCACGCCGGGCGCGCACACGGTCATCCGCACGCGACGGCCGCTGGCCGACCGCGTCGAGGCCCTGCTCGACGGCGGCGACGTGCTCGCGCTCGAGCACGTGGGCCATGGGATCTGGGCGGGATCGGGCGCCTTCGGCCCGGTCGACTACCTGATCCGGGCGTTCTACGGCGACGACGAGTGGACGAGCGACGACCCGTACCGGTTCGCGCCCACGATCGGCGAGCTCGACCTGCACCTCATCGGCGAGGGACGCCACGAACAGCTCTGGCACGTGCTCGGCGCGCACCACCGCGAGCACTGGGGGGCGACCGGCGCCGTGCGCGGCACCGCGTTCACCGTCTGGGCGCCGCGCGCCCGCGCCGTGCGGGTGGTCGGCGAGTTCAACCGCTGGGACGGCGCCGGCCACGCGATGCGGAGCATGGGGGCCGCCGGGATCTGGGAGCTGTTCGTGCCCGACCTCGAGCCCGGCACGATCTACAAGTTCGAGCTGCTCACGGGATCGGGCGCCTGGATCATGAAGGCCGACCCGATGGCCCGTCAGGCCGAGGTGGCGCCCGCCACCGCGTCGGTCGTGAGCGTGAGCTCGCACGACTGGGGCGACGGCGAGTGGATGTCGCGGCGCGCGTCCACGAACCCCCACGACGGCCCGATGAGCATCTACGAGCTCCACCTGGGCTCCTGGCGCCCGGGGCGCGGGTACCGCGACGTCGCCGACGAGCTCATCGAGTACCTCGACTGGCTGGGCTACACGCACGTGGAGTTCATGCCCCTCGCGGAGCATCCGTTCGGCGGCTCATGGGGCTACCAGGTCACCGGCTACTTCGCGATCACCTCGCGGTTCGGCAGCCCCGACGACCTGAAGTACCTCATCGACCGGCTGCACCAGGCGGGCTTCGGCGTGCTCATGGACTGGGTTCCCGGGCACTTCCCGAAGGACGACTGGGCGCTCGCGAAGTTCGACGGCGAAGCACTCTACGAGCACCCCGACCCGCGCCGCGGCGAGCAGAAGGAATGGGGCACGTACGTCTTCGACTACGGCAACCCGCGCGTGCGCAACTTCCTCGTGGCCAACGCGCTCTTCTGGCTCGAGGAGATGCACGTCGACGGACTCCGCGTCGACGCGGTCGCCTCGATGCTGTACCTCGACTACTCGCGCGAGGACGGCGAGTGGCTGCCGAACATCCACGGCGGCCGCGAGCACCTCGAGGCGATCGGATTCCTGCAGGAGGCGACCGCGACCGCCTACAAGCGCAACCCCGGCATCGTGATGATCGCCGAGGAGTCCACGTCGTGGCCGGGCGTCACCGCGCCCACGTCGTCGGGCGGGCTCGGCTTCGGCTTCAAGTGGAACATGGGCTGGATGCACGACACGCTGCAGTACATCCAGAAGGACCCGATGTACCGGTCGCACCACCACCACGACCTCACGTTCTCGTTCCTCTACGCGTTCAGCGAGCACTTCGTGCTGCCGATCAGCCACGACGAGGTCGTGCACGGCAAGGGGTCGCTCATCCGCAAGATGCCGGGCGACCACTGGCAGCAGCTCGCGAACGTGCGCGCCTACCTGTCGTACATGTGGGCGCATCCCGGCAAGCAGCTGCTGTTCATGGGCCAGGAGTTCGGCCAGCTCTCGGAGTGGAGCGAGGAGCGCGGCCTCGACTGGTGGATCCTCGACCAGCCCACGCACAAGCAGCTCGCCGAGTTCGTCGGGGCGCTGAACCGCACCTACCGCGAGACCGCCGCGCTCTGGCAGCTCGACGACGACTCGTCGGGCTTCGAGTGGGTCGAGGGCGGCGCGGCCGCCGAGAACGTGATCGCGTTCCTGCGGTACGACCGCGAGCGACGGCCGCTGCTGTGCGTCGTCAACTTCGCGGGTCGTCCGCACGAGGGCTTCCGCCTGGGCCTGCCGCGGGCCGGCCGCTGGCGCGAGGTGCTGAACTCGGATGCCGCGCAGTTCGGCGGCTCGGGCGTCGGCAACCTCGGCGGCGTCGACGCGACCGACGACCCGTGGTCGGGACGCCCCGCGTCGGGGGTGTTCACGCTGCCGCCGCTGGCCGCCGTGTGGTTCACGCTCGAGGCGTGAGCCGCGCATCCGCCGGCAGCGCCCAGGACGGTGAGCCCGCCCCGGCGGTCCGGCGTCGCGGTCGGGCGCAGCGCGGCGGTCAGTAGAGCAGGTTGGTGAGGCGGCGTCGGGCTGCCACCACCCGCGGGTCGTCGGTGCCGACGACCTCGAAGAGCTCGACGAGTCGCTCGCGCACGGCGCGCTTGCCGTCGGCGTCGAGCTTCGGGAACAGCGTGAGCAGGCGGTCGAACGCGTCGTCGACGTGCCCGCCCGAGAGGTCGAGGTCGGCGACGTCGAGCTGCGCGGCCAGGTCGTCGGGCGCTGACGCCGCGGCGTTCCGGATCTCGTCGAGCGTCTTGCCCTGCAGGCGCCCCAGCAGGTTCGCCTGCGCGAGCCCGGCGACGGCGAGGGAGTCGCGCGGGTCCTGCGCGATGGCGGTGCGGTAGGCGGATGCCGCGGCCGCGAAGTCGCCGCGCTCGATCGCGTCGTACGCCTCCTGGTGCAGCGGCGGCAGCGGCTCCTCGACGGGCTCGACCGGGGCGTCATCCGGACTCGCCCTCGGCGGTGACGCGGCCCGTGACGCCGTGCTGGGCGCCGAGCTCGAGGAGCTGGTCGAAGACCTGCTCGATCACGTCGTCGGGCTGCACGCCCGCGAAGAGCGGGACCGGCTGGCCCGCGACGACGGCGACGACCGTCGGGATCGCCTGCGCCTGGAACGCCTGCACCAGCTGCGGGCTGCGGTCGGCATCGGCGGCGGCGAGCACGAGCCGTCCGTCGCGAGCGCGCACGAGTCGCTCGAGCGTCTCGACGAGCGCGGTGGACTGCTCGCTCCACGACGCCCACAGCACGACGACGACGGGGACGGTGCGCGAGAGCTCGAGCGTCGAGCCGAACGCCGCGTCATCCGTCTCGAAGACGATGCGGTCACCGCCGACCGGCGCGCCCGCCTGCGGCTGCCGATCCTGCGGACGCTGCACGAGCGCGGAGAGGTCGACGGCCCCTCGGAGGCCGTTGGCGGGGGTGGGGTCGGTCACGGTACCTCCGATGCTCCGATCAGGCTCTCGGACCAGCCGAGGAGACGGATCTGCTCGTCCGAGCCCACGCTCGGCACGTAGAACAGCAACTGCACGCCGATGACGCGCTGCACGCCCTTCGCGCTCTTCTCGGTGAAGCCCGAGAGTGCCGCGCCGGGTGCGCCGGACTCGAATCCGATGGTGCCGCCGTCGTTCGGGGTGACCTTCTCGGTCTGCTCGATCGAGGCGGTGACGAGTGCGCCGGAGTCGTTCGTGGCCAGCGCGACCGTGGGGCTGCTGCCGACGACGTTCGAGAACGCGATGTCGGCCGTCGGCGGCAGGGCGTCGTTGATCGCCTGCTGACCCGTCACGCCGAGCTGCTCCCGCAGCACGTCGCCCTCGGGGTCGAACATCGTGGCGAACTCCGACGCGTCGCCCTTGAGGAGCACGTCGGCGTAGGCCGCCGCGACCTGGCCGGGGGGCATCACGAGGCCCTTGAACTCGGGCGAGATGAGGGGCGCGCCGATCGACGCGGGGGCCACCTCGGGCACGTCGGCGTCGGGCGCGAGCGACATCGCGTAGGCGATCTTGTAGTTCTCGCGCGGCGTGGCCTGCTGCATCACGAGCGCCGTCGGCGCCACGGTCGGGTCGTCGCTGTTCTTGGCGATGGTCAGCACCGTGCGTCCGCTCGCGGGCCAGCCCGCGACCTGCTGCGGGAGGGTCAGGGTGAGCGGGGCCGCCGGAATCGCGGTCGGAGCGGGATGCTCGGGCAGCGTGGTGCGGATCTTGTAGTTGGCCTCGCGAGCGGCCAGCGCCGGTCCGGTGAACCGCTCGGCGATCGCGGCCGCGTCGAGCGCGGCGTCGGCCTCGGTCGTGGACACCGCGACGCTGCGCATGATGCGCTCCATCTGCGGCACGGTGACGGCGGGCTCCATGGCCGGCTCATCGGCAGGCCGGCTCCTCCGTCGGAGTCGGCGTTCCGGTCTCGGTGGCCGGCGCGGTCGACGGCGCGGCCTGGTCGAAGCTCGGCCAGTAGTCCGCCGAGCAGGCGCTGAGTGCGAACGCCGGGATCACGATCAGCGGCAGGAGGGCGATCCGCTTCGCCCGACCGACGGCGCGGCGCCCGCTGCCGCTGCCGACCTGGCTCTGCCGGAGCGTCGGCGGCTTCGGTGCGCTCGGCAGCTTGCCGCGAGGACCCTTGGGCAGGTTGCGACGGGGTCCGCGCGAACGGCGGTGGTGCACGAAGCCCGAGACGAGCAGTGCGATGCCGCCGAGGAACACGAGCGCGCCGCCGGCGAGCAGCGGTCCGGCCCACGGCGTCGAGTTGTCGAGCGGCCAGGCGATCGCGAGGTCGGTCGGAGCGGGTGCGGTGCCGTCGGTGGCGAGCAGCACCGAGATGTCGTCGGGCACGTCGATCGTGGTCGTGACGCTGCGCTCGTCGGTGAACTCGTCGAGCCACAGGTCGGATCCGACCGGGGACGCGGCGGGGTCCGCGGCGGGCTCCGTGCTCGCCCTCGGTGCCGGTCGCCGGCGTCGGTCGGCAGGGCGCCGTCGGCCGTCGAACCGTCGTCGTCGACCGGCTCGGTCAGCGACGACCTCGCTCGTGAGCTCCTCGGCCTCGGCGTCGTAGTGCACCGCCACATAGGGCGAGTCGCCGAGCCATGCGGCGACGTCGGAGCTGCGTCCGTAGGAGATGAACACCGCCGTCGGAACCCGACACCGTGAGCGTCTGCTTGCCGGGATGGGCACCCAGCGCGTCGGGCTCGATGACCGTGTAGGCCGCCTGGCCCTCGATCTCGGCCGAGAGCGACACGCGGTCGGGTTCGAGGAGGACGGTGCGTTGGGCGATGCCGAACCCGATCATCACGGCCGCGGCGATGAATGCCACGATGGCGAGGGCGAAGCGCACGAACGAAACCTCCGGTGCCGCATGGTGCGGCGTCGAACAGGGACATTCCACACTACCGGCGCTGTCTGGGAGTCTCCTAACCACCCGCTGTGGATGATCGGCACCTCCGCCGTCGGGCGCAGAGCTCCCCCGTCGAGCGCGGCCGACCGCCCCTGTGGGCAGTCGTGCGCGACGGATGTCGCGGACCCGTACAATCGACACATCCCGCACGAGCCCCCACGAACGCGGGACCGAGCCCGGAGGAAGAATGGCCGTCGAAGAGACCGAGTTCACGCAGGTGTTCCGCGGATACGACAAGGACGAGGTCGACAAGAGCATCAATGGGCTCCGCCGCGACATCATCAACGCGAACAACCAGCTCGCCGAGCAGTCCAAGGAGAGCAAGCGCCTCCTCGCACGCATCGAAGAGCTGACGGGCGAGCTCGAGGAGGTCGGCAGCCCGACGTTCTCCGGCCTGGGCACGAAGCTCGAGAACACGCTGCGCGTCGCAGAGGAGCAGTCCACCCGCCTGATCGCGCAGGCCGACATCGACGCCGAGAAGCTGCGTCGCGCCGCCGAGGACGAGGCGCACCTCATGCGCTCCGACGCGCACGAGCTCGCCGAGCGCACCCTCACCGAGACGCGCGCGCAGGCGAACCGCGTGCTCGAGAACGCACGTGCCGAGGTCGACGACATGGTCTCCCGCGCGCACGAGACGGCCGAGCAGCTCCGCCAGGAGGCCGCGCGCGACGCCGCAGCGATCCGCGGCGCCGTCGCCACCGAGGCGGCCGAGCTCCGCACGAGCGCCAAGCGCGAAACCGCCGCCGCACTCTCCGCCGCCGAGAAGAAGGCCTCGGCGATCCTCGTCGCGGCGAACGCCGAGGCGAACGAGGCGCGGGCCACGGCCGCCGGCCTCGCCCAGGAGACCGAGCAGACCCGCGCCGAGGTCGCGATCGAGCTCGACCGCGCCCGCGCCGATCTCGCCAAGGAGACCGAGCAGGCCCGCATCGACCTCGCCGCCGAGACCGAGCAGGCACGCCTCGACCTCGAGCGCGAGACCGCTGAGGCCCGTGCCGCCATCGACGCCGAGATCGACGAGCGCCGCGCCGCGCTCGTGCACGAGCTCGAGCAGGCCCGCACCGACCTCGACCGCGAGCTCGCCGGCAGCCGGGCCGATCTCGCCCAGCAGAAGGAGCAGGCGAAGGTCGACCTCCAGCGCGAGGCCGAGGCCGCCCGCCTCAAGCTGCAGCACGAGCTCGACCGCATCCGTGCCAAGCACGCTGCCGACCTCGACCAGATGCGCGCCGACCTCGCACTCGAGCAGGAGCAGGCACGCGCCGACTTCGACGCCGAGTCCGAGCAGTCGCGCATCGACCTCGACAACCAGCTCACCGCCATGCGGAAGAAGACCACGCACGAGGTGAACCGCATGCGGCGCGAGATCGAGAAGGCGCACCTCGACCTCGAGTCGGAGCTCACGACGAAGCGCGACGAGGCCGAGCAGGAGCTGCTGGCCGCCCACCAGGACGCCGTCGCCCAGACGCAGAAGTTCCTCGCCGACGCCAATGCGGAGCTCGCCGAAGCCGTCGCGCGCACCGCCGAGAGCCGCGCGGAGGCCGAGCGCCTCGAGACGAAGGTCCGCACCGAGATCGCCAAGGTCCGGGACAAGGCCGACGACGAGGCGCGCGACCGCATCGCCGCAGCGCACGACCAGGCTCGCAAGCTCATCGCCGACGCCGAGGAGCGCACACGTGCCCTCGTCGGCGACGCGGAGGACCGCCTCTCGCAGATCAAGATCGAGCGCGACGCCGTGGCAGGCTACTTCGAGAGCCTCCGCGGAGTGCTCACGCAGGCCGAGCAGGTGGCGGCGGACAACCGGTAGTCGAGCGGCCGCGCCGGCCCCATGAAGATCCAGAACGCGTTCCGCGTCGGACTCGTCGGGACGCTCGGGGTCGGCGTCGGCCTGCTCATCCTCTTCTCGATCTCGAGCCTCTCGACGATCATCGCCTACATCGGCGCGGCACTCTTCCTGGCCCTCGGCCTCGATCCGGCGATCAGCTGGCTCGAGCGCCGAGGGCTTCCGCGTTGGGCGGCGATCCTCATCGTCATGACCGGCGTCGGGCTGCTGGTCGCAGCCCTCGTGCTCGCCGTCGTGCCGATCGTCGTCGACCAGGTCAGCCAGCTCGTCGAGGAGATCCCCCGCATCGTCGCCCGCGTCGACTCGCAGGACTGGCTCGAAGGCCTCCAGGAGCAGTTCCCGCAGGTGCCGGTCGACGAGATCAGCCTGCAGGTCACCACCGCCGTCACCGACTTCTTCACGAACCCCGAGAAGCTGAGCGAGCTCGCGGGCGGCGTGCTGCAGGTCGCGATCGCCATCGGCACCGGGCTGTTCGCGGTCGTGATCGTCTTCATCCTCACGCTGTACTTCGCGGCATCCCTCAACAGCATGAAGCGCGCCACCTACCAGCTGGTGCCGGCGTCGAAGCGCGAGCGGTTCGCCGACCTCACCGAGCAGATCACCCAGTCGGTCGGCCGCTACGTGCTCGGTCAGGCGTCGCTGGCGGCCTGCAACGGCGTCGCCAGCTTCATCTTCCTGTCGATCATCCAGGCCCCGTTCCCGGCCGTGCTGGCGTTCCTCGCGTTCCTCTTCTCGCTCGTCCCGCTCGTCGGAACGATCACGGGCTCGGTCATCATCGTGCTCGTCTGCCTCATCCCCGGGCTCGGGTCGCCGCTCACGGCCCTCGTGGCCGCGATCTACTACCTGATCTACATGCAGGTCGAGGCATACTTCCTGAGCCCGCACATCATGAACCGCGCGGTCAAGGTGCCCGGCGCGCTGGTGGTCATCGCGGCGCTCGCGGGCGGTGCGCTGCTCGGCATCCTCGGCGCGCTGATCGCGATCCCCGTCGCCGCGGCGTTCCTGCTCATCATCAAGCAGGTCGTGATCCCGCGCCAGAACGAACGCTGACGCCCTCCTGCGGCGCCGATCCGGCGTCGCGGATGTCGCGACTCAGGCGGTGGGCGGCGGCCACGTGGTCGGCAGCGGCAGGGCCGCCGGGTTCACCGCGGCGACGATCTCCTCGAGCACGCGGCGCGTCTGCGACTCCCCCACCCACAGGTGGCGGCCGCCCTCCACGTCGACTCGCCGAAGCCGGGGCAGCACCGCGAAGCGCTCCGCCGCCTCTGCGGGCTTCAGGTAGTCGTCGTGCTCGGGGATGAGCGCGACGATCGGCGCCGATGAGGCGTTCCACCGGCGCAGCTCCTCGTCGCTGGTGCGATGCAGGGGCGGCGAGAGCAGCACGGCGCCCGCGATGCCGTGCTCGAGGCCGTACTTCAGCGCGAGCTCGGTGCCGAACGACCAGCCCACCAGCCATGGGTTCGGCAACCCGCGCTCGGCGACGAACGCCATGGCCGCCGCGACATCCGCCCGCTCGGCGACGCCCTCGCCGAACGAGCCATCGCTCCGACCGCGCGGCGAGGTCGTGCCGCGGGTGTTGAACCGCAGCACCGCGAGGTCGGCCAGGGCGGGCAGGCGCGCGGCCGCCTTGCGCAGGATGTGCGAGTCCATGAAGCCGCCGGCGGTGGGCAGCGGATGCAGCGTCACGAGCGTCGCGACGGGCGGCCGGTCGACCGGGGTCGCGAGTTCGCCGACGAGCCGGAGCCCGTCGGTGGTGTGCAGTTCGATCTCCTCGCGGTTCGCCGGGAGCTCGACGCCCGCTCGGACCTCGACCGGGGACGCGTCGTCGGGATTCACCTGGTGCCGATCCTCCAACAGTGGGTGTGCCAGTGCCGCCTCGCTGCGAGGTCGGCCGCGTCGCCGAGCACGCCGTCGGCGCGCCAGGTGACGAGGTGGGCGACGCCGGGCGCGACCTCGAGGCCGCAGCCCGGGCAGAGGTAGGCCTTCACGGCCTGCGCCTCGGTCACCGGCTGGACGTTCCATTCGCGCCCGCCGCGCACCTCGGTTCGACGCCATCCGGCGGTGAGCCGATCGACGTCGAGCTCGGGGTGCTCCTCGCGAGCACGGGCCGCACGACCGCGAGATCGGTTCGAGCGTGCCATGGTCCAAGTCTAGGCGGCGGCGCGGCATCCGCTCGGCGAGCCCTGGAGCCGGACGCGCGCGGTGAACGCCGTCAGCGCTCCGCTCGGCGGCTCGTGCACGAGCGACCGGCTCAGTACCAGCCGACGTCCTGCGAGTGCGCCCACGCCCCGCAGGGCGTGCCGTAGCGGCCCTGCACGTAGCCGAGGCCCCATTCGATCTGGGTCGCGGCGTTCGTCTCCCAGTCGGCGCCGGCGGTGGCCATCTTCGAACCGGGCAGCGCCTGCGGGATGCCGTAGGCGCCGCTGGAGGCGTTGTACGCGTTCACGCGCCAGCCGGACTCCTTGCTCCAGAGGGCGACGAGGCAGTCGAACTCGCTCGACGCCCAGCCCCGCGCGGCGACCGCTCCCGCGGCATACGCCTGCGCGGAGCCCGGATCGGGCGTCACCGCGGGCGGCGCCCATCCGCTGCCGGCCGACGTCGATGCGGCCGCCACCTTCGGCTCGGGCTTCTTCTCGACGACGTAGCCCTCCTTCGAGACGTCGATCGTGTACTCGCCCTCGACGTCGAAGGCCTGCACGTCGGCGCCGCCGAAGCGCTCGCCCTGCGCCGCGAAGTCGGGCGACGCCGTGGCACCCGAGAACGGGTCGACCACGTTCACGAGCAGGAAGCTCACGGAGGCGACGAACGCGAAGACCACGGTCGCGCCCTGCTTGAACGTGCCCGGCCTGCGCGTCGCCTGCGCGGCTGCGGCGCCTCCGACCGGCGGCCGGCGAGCGGCCTGCGCCTGCGCGACGGCACTCGGCCGTGCGGTGTCCAGTTCGGGACGCACCGGTGCCGTCGACCCGTCGATTCCCGTATGCCTGCCCACGATTCGTCGAGTGTATCCGAGGCGCTGCGATCGAGTCGAACCGGGCTCAGCGGACCGCGAGCATGACGTCGACGACGGCATCGAGCACGAGGTCGACCTGCGATTCCCGGTATCCGCCGCGCTGCGTGGTGAACACCACGGTGCGCACGTCGTCGATGGAGATCGGCCATCCGTCGCGGAAGTATCGCGTGAGCTTGTCGGCGAAGCGGTCGACGTCGCGCACCCGGTACCCCAGCGCCAGGGGGCTCACCCGGTCGAAGCGCTGCCCCTCGGGGCGCGCGAGTCGGTTGGAGACGACCTGCGCCGTCGTGCGCGCCTCGCTGAGCCAGGCCTCGCCGCCGTGGAGGCGTGCCGCCACCTGGCGCTCCTCGGCCGCGAACGCGTCCTCCAGCCGCTCGAGTGCGGCGTCGACGTGAGCCGTGGAGTAGCCGCCCTTCTGCATCGCGAACGCGGTCAGGCGGATCCTCTCGGACGACAGCGGCGGATCGTCGCGTCGGGCCGTCCCGTCGTAGGCACGACGGGCCAGTTGCAGGAACTCCTCGACCTGGGCGGTGTTGTATCCCAGTTGAGGCTTGCGGGCGCGAGGGAAGGTGGAATCCACCGCACCATTATCGCGGACGTCAGCCGAAGATCCGGAAGGCCACGTAGGCAACCGCCGCAGACGGCAGGATCGAGTCGAGCCGATCGAGGAATCCGCCGTGACCCGGAAGCCACGAGCTCATGTCCTTGATGCCGATGTCGCGCTTCACGAGCGACTCGGCGAGGTCGCCGAGGGTCGCCGTGAGGAAGATCGCCGCCCCGAACACCAGCCCGAACCACCACGTGTTGCCGAGCATGAGGATCGAGAGCAGGACGCCGGCCACGAGGCTCGCGGCGGCACCGCCGCCGAAGCCCTCCCACGTCTTCTTCGGGCTGATGACCGGGGCCATCTTGTGCTTGCCGAAGGCGAGGCCGAACGCGTACGCGCCGACATCCGCGGCGACCGCGATGATGATGAACGCGAGCGTCCACCACTGCCCGCCGTCGGCGGCCGTGAGCACGACGGTGAACGTCGCGAGGAAGGTGACGTAGCCCTGCACGAACGCGCCGGCGGCGAGGTCGCGCACCAGGCTCGCGCCGGTGCGGCGGCGGGAGGGCACGACCTGCTCCACGAGCTGCCATGCGCACACGAGCAGCATGGCCCCGAGCACGGCGAGCAGCTGCCCGCCCGCGCCGCCGTAGTAGGCGATCGGCATCGCGATGACCGCGGACGCGACCGTCGGGATGCGCGGCACGTGGAACTCCGCCTTGCGCAGCGCCTGCGTGAGCTCGTAGCTCGCGAACCCGGCGAGCACGATGGCGAACACCATGAAGAGCTCTTTGAACACGAGCAGGCTGAGCAGCAGCGCCCCGCCGAACGCGAGCCCGATGAGGATCGCGAGGATCAGGTTGCGACCGGTGCGCGCCTGGATCTTCTCCTGCGCCTGGTCGAACTGCGCCTTCGACGCCTCGAACTGGCGCTCCAAGTCGGCCTTGCGGGCCTGCACCTGCGCCTTGAACTCCTCACGCGACGACCGGTCATGCCCCCCGGCGTCCGACTCGTCTTCCCCTGGAACGCCCGCCATGGTGTTCCCTCAGACCTCGAGGAGTTCCGCTTCCTTGCGCTTCAGGGCCTCGTCGATCGCGTCGACGTTGGACTTCGTGATCTGCTCGAGTTCCTTCTCGCCGCGCGACACCTCGTCGTCGCCGACCTCGCCCTTCAGGGCGTCGAGGTCGTCCTTCGCCTTGCGCCGGATGTTGCGCACCGACACGCGGGCGTCCTCGGCCTTCGAGCGCACGATCTTCACGAACTCCTTGCGGCGCTCCTCCGTGAGCTCGGGAAGCGTGACCCGGATGACGTTGCCGTCGTTATTCGGGTTCGCGCCCAGGTTCGGGGTGTCGCGGATGGCCGACTCGATGTCCTTCATCGCGCTCTTGTCGTAGGGCGTCACGACGAGCGTGCGCGCCTCGGGGTTCTGGAGCGACGCGAGCTGGGCGAGCGGCGTCGGCGTGCCGTAGTAGCTCACCATGATCTTCTGGAAGAGCTGGGGGTTCGCCCGCCCCGTGCGCACGGTCGCGAAGTCGTCCTTCGCGACCTCGACGGCCTTGTGCATGCGTGCGGTGGCATCGGACAGTACATCCGCGATCACGGGGGCTCCTTCGGTTCGCTACTCGGGACAGTCTATCGAGTGGACGCCGGCACGCCGTTGCTCACGATCGTGCCGAGTTCCGCGCCGAGGATGGCGGCGGTGACGTTGCCGCTCGGCTCCATGCCGAACACCTGCATCGGCATGCCGTTGTCCATGCAGAGGCTGAACGCGGTGGAGTCCACGACCTTGAGGCCGCGCTGCAGCGCCTCCTGGTAGCTGATCCGGTCGATCTTGTGCGCGTCGGGGTTCGTGCGCGGGTCGTCGGAGTACACGCCGTCGACGCCGTTCTTCGCCACGAGCACGACGTCGGCGTCGATCTCCAGCGCCCGCTGCGCGGCGACGGTGTCGGTGGAGAAGTAGGGCAGGCCCGCGCCGGCGCCGAAGATGACGACGCGGCCCTTCTCGAGGTGGCGCTCGGCGCGGCGGGGGATGTACGGCTCCGCGACCTGGGTCATCGAGATGGCGGACTGCACGCGGGTCTCGGCGCCGGCCTGCTCGAGGAAGTCCTGCAGGGCGAGCGAGTTCATCACCGTGCCCAGCATGCCCATGTAGTCGGCGCGCCCACGGTCCATGCCGCGCTGCGAGAGCTCGGCGCCGCGGAAGAAGTTGCCGCCGCCCACGACGATCGCGACCTCGACATCCCGTGCGGCATCCGCGATCTCCCGCGCGAGTGCGCTCACGACGTCGGGATTGACCCCGAGGGCCCCACCGCCGAACGCCTCGCCCGACAGCTTCAGCATCACCCTGCGCCTGCGTTCCGTCATGCCCGCCCCGTTCCTTCGTGCCCGTGTCAAAACTAGTGGTTCATGGCCTCCGGCGCAGCGCCGGTGCCGGATGTCGCGCGGCGGTGCCGCACGGCGCGACGCGCGCCCGCGGCATCCGCGCATGGAAAAGGGAGTCCGGATCGCGAACGATCCGGACTCCCCTGTGGCACCTAGGCGCCGACCTTGAAGCGAGCGAAGTCGCTCACCGTGAGGCCCGCGTCCGAGAGGACCTTGCTGACGGACAGCTTGTTGTCCTTGGCGTAGTCCTGCTCGAGGAGTGCGACCTGCTTGAAGTACGCACCGAGGCGACCCTCGATGATCTTCGGGAGGGCGGCCTCGGGCTTGCCCTCCTCGCGGGAGATCTGCTCGACGATCGCGCGCTCCTTCTCGACCGACTCCGCCGGCACGTCCTCACGCGTGAGGTACTCCGGGTTCGCGAACGAGATGTGCTGCGCCACCGAACGCGCGGTCTCCGCGTCGTCGCCGGCGTAGCCGAGCACCACGCCGACCTGCGGGGGCAGGTCCTTCGACGTCTTGTGCAGGTAGATCGAGAAGTGCTCGCCCTTGACGAGGCGGATGCGGCGGAGCTCGACCTTCTCGCCGAGGATCGCCGCCTCCTCGCTGATCACGTCGGCGACGGTCTTGCCCTCGGCCGGCGCGGCCAGGGCGGCCTCGACGGTCTCGGCGCGGGCCGCGGCGACGGCCGCGAGCACGCGGTCGGCGAGGCCGACGAACTTGTCGCCCTTGGCGACGAAGTCGGTCTCGCAGGCGAGCTCGATCATGGTCGCGGTGCCGTCGCCGTTGTCGACGGCGGCCACGAGGCCCTCGGCGGTGGAGCGGTCGGCGCGCTTGGCGTTGCCCTTCGCGCCCTTCAGGCGGAGGATCTCGACCGCCTTGTCCATGTCGCCGTCGGCCTCCACGAGTGCGTTCTTCGTGTCGACCATGCCGGTGCCGAGGCGCTCGCGCAGGTTCTTGACGTCTTCGAGAGTGAAGTTGGCCATGTTTGGGAAGTCTCCTGGACTGGTGGAATTACTTGGACTCGGCGGCAGCGGCGCCCTCGGCGTCAGCGGCGCCCTCGGCGGCAGCGGCGCCCTCGGCGGCAGCGGCGCCCTCGGCGGCGGCGGCGCCCTCGGCGTCGGCCTCCGACTCGGTCGCGGCGACCTCGGTCGCGGCCTCGTCGACGACCTCGGCCGCCTCGGCCTCTGCCTCGGCGACGGTCTCGGCGACCACTTCGGTCTCGGCCGAAGCCTGCTCGGGCGTGGTCGCGCTGCCGGCCTGGAGGAGCTCCTGCTCCCACTCGGCGAGCGGCTCGACGGCCGAGACGTTGCCTTCGGCCTCGGGCTTCTGGTGGCGCTCGATGAGGCCCTCGGCGGCGGCGTCGGCGATGATGCGGGTGAGCAGGCTCACCGAGCGGATCGCGTCGTCGTTGCCCGGGATCGGGTACTGCACCTCATCGGGGTCGCAGTTGGTGTCGAGGATGCCGATGACGGGGATGCCGAGCTTCTTGGCCTCGTCGATCGCGAGGTGCTCCTTCTTGGTGTCGACCACCCAGAGCGCCGACGGCGTCTTCGACAGGTTGCGGATGCCGCCGAGCGACTTGTGCAGCTTGTCGAGCTCGCGCTTCTTGATGAGCAGCTCCTTCTTGGTGAAGCCGCTGGTGGTGCCCTCGAAGTCGAGCTCCTCGAGCTCCTTCATGCGCGCGAGGCGCTTGGAGACCGTGGAGAAGTTGGTGAGGAGGCCGCCGAGCCAGCGCTGGTTCACGTAGGGCTGGCCGACGCGGGTCGCCTGCTCGGCGATGGACTCCTGGGCCTGCTTCTTCGTGCCGACGAAGAGGATGGTGCCGCCGTGGGCGACCGTCTCCTTGACGAAGTCGTACGCCTTGTCGATGTAGGCGAGCGACTGCTGCAGGTCGATGATGTAGATGCCGGAACGCTCGGTGAAGATGAACCGCTTCATCTTCGGGTTCCAACGGCGGGTCTGGTGCCCGAAGTGCACGCCGCTGTCGAGCAGCTGGCGGATGGTGACGACGGCCATGAGCCGTACTCCTTTGTTCTCAGTTGTCGCCCCGGCCGGCGGCCTGGAGCCCTGGTGCCCGGCACGGCTCCGCCTGTTCCGATTCGTTGGACGAACACGGAGCGGGACTGAGTGGAGTCGGTGGCCGAATGGCACGCGTAGTCACCCCGGCAGGCCGAGGTGCTCCCGATACTCTACCATCATCGGCGGATCCGCCCGCCCGGGCGCGGCACTCCCCCTCCCCACGTCGGCGCGCTCCGCGGCCGCTCACCCGGGTCCGCCGCGTGCGGGCTCCGGATGCCGCGGTGCGGGCCAGCATCGGGACATGCCCGTTCGCACGCCCGCCGCCGCCGCTCCGACCCGCGCGATTCGCCGGCTGCGCGCCGTCGCGGCGACCGCTGCTCGCGCTCGGAGCGCTTGCGGCGGTGGCCCTCATGCCCGCGGCGGCGAACGCCGTCGACGTCGGCGACGACCGGCCCGCGTCGTCGGTACCGGCGCTACCGCGTCGTCTCCGGCGCCCGGCACCCTCCCGCAGTGGTCGTGGCCGGTGCCGCCGCCGATCGTCGTCGTCGCGCCGTTCCGCGCGCCACCGACGCCGTACGCCGCCGGGCACCGCGGCATCGACCTCGCGGTCGACCCGGGTGCCGCCATCCGGGCGGCCGCGCCGGGCACCGTGAGCTTCGCGGGTCCGGTCGCCGGCCGCGGCGTCGTGGCGATCGACCACGGCGACGGAGTGGTGAGCGCGATCGAGCCCGTCGCGGCGACGGTGGCCGAGGGCGCTGCCGTCGTCGGCGGGCGACGTGATCGGCACGGTGTCCTCCGGCGGGCACTGCGCGGCCGGATGCGTGCACTTCGGCGTGCGGATCGACGGCGAGTACGTGTCCCCGTTCCTCTTCCTCGGCGGGCTGCCGCGCGCCGTGCTGCTGCCGATGGGCTGAGCTTCGGGCCCGCTGCCGAACGCCGACGTCGCCGATCCGCTGCGCTCTCGGGCGGCTTCCGGCCGGCCACGCTCAGGCGCGCGGATGCGCCGTCTGGTAGCTCTGCTTGAGCCGCTCCGCCGACACGTGGGTGTAGATCTGCGTGGTGCCGAGGCTCGCGTGGCCGAGGAACTCCTGCACGGCGCGCAGGTCGGCGCCGCCGTCGAGGAGGTGCGTCGCCGCACTGTGCCGCAGGGCGTGCGGGCCACTCGGTCCGGTGCCCGGGATCTCCGAGAGCAGCGCGGCGACCTGCCGGTGCACGCTGCGGACCCCGAGTCGACCGCCGCGCACGCCGAGGAACACCGCCGATCGTCGCAGGCACGGAGCCGTTGCCGGCGCCGTCGGACGCCGCTCTCGCCGCTGCTCCGCTGCTGCCGCTGCCGCTGCGGCGAGCATCGCCGGTCGCGCGACCTCGAGGTAGCGGTCGAGCGCACGCGCGGCCGGGGCGCCGTACGGCACCACGCGTTCCTTCGCGCCCTTGCCCGTGACGCGCACGGTCCGGCGTCGACGATCGACGTCGGCGAGGTCGAGGCCGACGAGCTCCGACACCCGCAGCGCGGAGGCGTAGAGCAGCTCGGCGATCGCGGCGTCGCGCACGGCGACCGGGTCGCCACCCGACGCGCGGTCCGCGAGCCCGGCGAGCGCGTCGGCGAGCGCGCGCTCGGTCACGACCCTCGGCAGGGTCCGCTGCGCGCGCGGCGCCTTGAGCCGCGCGCCCGGGTCGGCCGCGATCAGCTCGCGGCGGTGCAGCCACGCGGTGAAGCCGCGAGCGGATGCCGCGCGGCGCGCGATGCTCGCGCGCGCGAGCCCGCGCTCCGTGGCCGCCCACAGCCAGTCGCGAAGCAGGCCGAGGTCGACGGCGCGGGGATCGTCCACCCCGCGATCGCTCGCGAACCGGATGAGGTCGACGAGATCGGCGCGGTAGGCGGACACGGTGTGCTCCGAGTACCCGCGCTCCGCACGCACGTGCGCGAGGTACTCGTCGAGCAGCCGGTCGAGGTTCACGCCTCCAGCCTGCCCCCGCGATGCCGCTACGCGAGCCGCGGGGCGTGCGCGTGCCGCGCATCAGGTGCTCATGACGCCACTGGAGGCTTGCGCGAGAAGCGCTCGAGGCGTCCCTCGGGTGAGAGTGCCTCGACCTCGGCGAGGAACTCCGCCCCGAAGCTCGTGACGACGGGGAACGGCCCGACCGGCACCACCGAGGTGACGAACGTGTCGTCGTAGAGGTGCACGAGCGTGAACGAGCGACCCCCGTCGATCCCGACGAGCTCGCGCGGCGGCGCGGAGAGGTCCATCGTGTAGGCCGTCGCGCCGGCGACGGAGACGGGAATGCCGGCGAACGAGCCGTTCGTGGCGTAGTGCAGGTGTCCGCCGAGGATGAGCCGCACGTCGCGGTCGCGGATCACGTCGGCGAGCTCATCCTGACCGCGGAGCTCGAGGAGGTCCATGAGCGCGAGCGGCGTCGGCAGCGGCGCATGATGCATCGCGATGATGGTGCCCTCCGCAGCCGGCTCGGCCAGCGCCGCGTCGAGCCAGGCGAGGGACGTCCGCGTCGAGTTCGCCGTGGTGGAAGCCCGGCACGCTCGTGTCGAGGGCGATGACGCGGAGTCCACCGACGTGGACGATCCGATGCACGGGCTCGGCGCTCGGCGCCTCGTCGAGGAGGCCCTCGCGGAACGGCGCCCGCTCGTCGTGGTTGCCCATCACCCAGATGAGTTCTGCGCCCGTCGCCTCGACGAGCGGTTCGACCGCCGCACGCACTCGACGGTAGGCATCCGCCTCGCCGAGGTCGGTCACATCGCCCGTCACGACGATCGCGTCGAGGCTGTCGCCCAGACGGGCGAGTTGGGCGACCACCTGGTCCAACGCTCTGACGGTGTCGGCGACGCCCGCCGAGCGGTGCTCCCCCGCGCAGCAGGTGGGTGTCGCTCACGTGGGCGATCACCTGCTTCGCCGCCGGATACCTGCCGAGCTCGTTCGATCTGCATGACGACCTCCCGGCGCCAGCCTAGGGGTAGCCCCGGATGCCGATGCGTGCTCATCCGGCACGTCGGCGCACCCAGCCCTCGGGTCGGCGTTCGACGATCCCCTCGGCCTCGAGCCGGCCGAGGGCGGCCATCGCCTCGGTGACCGTGAGGCCCGCTCGACGGGCCACCTCGGGCAGCTCCCGCGGGCGCCGGGTGCTCATCGCATCGAGGATGCGGATGGCGTCGGGATCGTCGGCCGACGGCTCGCCCGGCAGGGGTGGAGTCGGCGGCGCTCACTCGTCGGGACGTGCCGGTCTCATCGTCCGCGTCGCGTTCCGCCGGGCTCGCGCTCCGCCGGCACCCACCGCCGGCGAGCTCCGCCATCTGGTCGGCGTCGACGACGCACACCGCGTCGAACTCCCGCAGGAGACGGTGGCATCCAGCCGAGGCGGGGCTCGTCACGGGACCGGGCACGGCTCCCGAGCGGCCTGCCGAGCGCGGCGGCATGTCCCGCCGTGTTGAGCGAGCCGGAGCGGATGCCCGCCTCGAGCACCACGGTCGCCTCGCTCGCCGCCGCGATCAGGCGATTGCGTTGCAGGAATCGCCACTTCGTGGGCGCGGCACCGCACGGCAGTTCGGAGACGACGCGCACCCGTCTGCGCGATGCGGCTGAGCAGCGACTCGTGGCCGAGCGGGTAGAAGCGGTCGACCCCGCCGGCGAGGAAGGCGATCGTCGTGCCGTCACTGGCGAGTGCGGCGCGGTGCGCCATCCCGTCGATCCCGTAGGCACCGCCCGACACGATCGCGAACCCGCGGTCGACGAGCCCGGCCGAGGACTCCATGGCCACGTGCTCGCCGTAGCCCGTCGCAGCGCGGGCGCCCACCAGGGCGATCGTCGGCACGCTCCCGTCGAGGGCGTCGGATCGGCCGCGCACCCACAACCCGATCGGCGCGTGCACCCCGAGTTCGTCGACCCCACTCGGCCAGCTCGCGTCGCCGGGCACCATGAGCCGCGCGCCGACCCGCGCGGCCTGCGTGAGGGAGCGAACGAAGTCGCGCATGGTCGAGTCGCGGGCGCCAACGCGCGAGACCGGACTCCGCCTCGCGTTCGTCGAGGTCGCCGCCCGCGGCGCCCACCTCGCCTGCGAGCCGTTCCGCGGGAACGCCGGCGAGGAGCGCCTCGGCCGTCGCCGCCGAGCCGATCGCCGCGATGACGCGGCCGAGCACGCCGTCGCCGGGCTCCGCGACGGTGCCGAGCACCGCGCGGGCGAAGGCGTCGAGCGACGCACGGGCGTCGCCCCGGACGGCGGCGAACTCGCCGGCCCATTGCTGCGCCGATCGTTCGACGAGGTTCATATCGTGATCCCCTTCCGGAGGAACAGGGCCCGACCGACGTGCTCGGCCCCGGGCGCGGCGGCACCCTCGAGGTCGGCGATGGTCCAGGCGGTCTTCAAGACGCGGTCGTAGCCGCGCATGGTGATGCCGCCGCGTTCGAGCGCGCGGTCGGCCGCGGCCGATGCCCGCCCGCCCGGATGCAACCGCCCCGCGCCGCGCATCCACGGCCCCGGCATCTCGGCGTTGGTGCGCCACGGGGTTCCGCGGAGGCGCTCCGCGGCGACGCCGCGTGCGGCCACGACCCTGGCACGCGCCTCCGCGCTCGACATGCCCCGCGACTGCCGGTGCATGCGGAGCCCCGCGATCGTGATGCGCGGCACCCACACCTGCAGGTCGATGCGGTCGAGCAGGGGGCCGGAGATGCGGGCGAGGTACCGCCGCCGGGTCGCGGGTGGACACGTGCATCCTGCGGCCTCCACGCCGTAGCCGCCGCACGGGCACGGGTTCGCGGCGATGACGAGCTGGAACCTCGCCGGGAACGACGCGACCGCATTGGCCCGGTGGATGCTGATGGTGCCCGACTCCAGCGGCTGCCGGAGCACGTCGAGCACGGCGGCCGGGAACTCGGGTGCCTCGTCGAGGAAGAGGACGCCGTGCGACGCGCGCGCGGCGGCACCCGGGCGGATCACCCGGCTGCCGCCGCCGACGATGGCGGCGGCGGTGGCCGTGTGGTGGGGCGCCTCGAAGGGCGGGCGGGTGGTGAGCTCGGCGCCGAGCGGTCGCCCCGAGAGCGAGCGGATGGACGAGACCTCGAGTGCGGCATCCGCGTCGAGGTCGGGCAGGATGCCGGGCAGGCGCGACGCGAGCATGGTCTTGCCCGCGCCGGGCGGTCCGAGCAGGTACAGGTGGTGGCCGCCGGCGGCCGCAGTGAGGAGCGCATCGACGGCGTCGTCGTTGCCCGCGACGTCGGCGAGGTCGCCGATCGCGGGCACGTCGGCGCCCTCGGTGCGGAAGAGGGCGGGCACCGGCTCGACGGGCGTGTCGTCGTATTCGCCGCCGTGCCGGATCGCCGCTTCGAGCAGTGAGGCCACGCCGATCACCTCGACCCCGGGCACCAGCGCGGCCTCCGCCGCATTCGCCGTGGGAACCATCACGGTGTCATGTCCGGCTCGGGCCGCGGCGAGCACCGCGGGCAGGATCCCGTCGATCGGCCGGAGCCGCCCGTCGAGGCCCAGTTCGCCCAGGTGGACCACCCGATCGACGGACTCCACGGACACCTCGCCGGCGGCGGCGAGGCAGGCGATCGCGATGGCGAGGTCGAACCCCGAGCCGTGCTTCGGCAGGGCGGCGGGCGAGAGGTTGACCGTGAGCTTGCGCTGCGGCAGCGGGCATCCGGCATTGACGGCTGCCGAACGCACGCGCTCGCGCGCCTCGGCGAGGGCGGCGTCGGGCAGCCCGATGATGACGAACCCGGGGAGCTGGGAGGAGAGGTCGGCCTCCACCTCGACGACGGAGCCCGCGAGGCCGAGCAGCGCCACGGAGCGGGTGCGGGCGACGGGCATCAGCTGATCCCCTCGAGGTGCTCGATCAGCGCGGGGGCCTCGGCGGGGGCGAGCACGGCGACGGCGTCGATGCGGATGCGCGACACCGCGGCATCCGTCGCCTCGCACCAGGCGATGGCGAGGCGGCGGAGTCGGGCGAGCTTGACCGGGGTGATCGCCTCGAACGGATGCCCGTAGTCGTGCGACGTACGGGTCTTCACCTCGATGAAGACCGTGTCGCCGCCGTCGCGCGCGATGATGTCGATCTCACCGAGCCGGCACCGCCAGTTGCGGGCGACGACGTGCATGCCCCGCGCCTCGAGGTGGTCGACCGCGAGCTGTTCGCCGCGCCGACCGAGTTCCGCATTGTGGGCCACCAGCACCACCTCCGCGACCAGCGTGGCGGCGCGGTACGCGCCCACGGCGGCGACGGTGGACGGCCGGGGTCGAGCGACGGCGCCGCCCGATTGTCGAGGACGAGTGCTCCTGCGTCCGACACGCGTTCGGACGCACTAAGCACCGGCGCCGCATCGACGCCGATGAAGGTGAGCACGCGCCGGCAGCACGGCGCGCGGCACCTGATCAGACGCGACGGCGGGATTCGAACCCGCGACGCACCCGAAGGAAGCCGAGTGCCCGGGTCCACCCGGATCGTCGCGATGCGCCGATGTTACCGTTTCGTTATCTTCCGGGGCGAGTCCGCCTTTCGGAGGACACGGCTACTCGTCGAGCGCGAGCTCCTTGGGCAGCTCGAACTCGCGCGTGGCGAGCTCCTCGACGTTCACGTCCTTGAAGGTGAGCACGCGCACCGACTTCACGAAGCGGTCGGCACGGTAGACGTCCCAGACCCAGACGTCCTTCATGTTCAGCTCGAAGTAGAAGTCGTGCTCGGTGTCGCGGCGCACCAGTTCCACCTCGTTCGCGAGGTAGAAGCGCCGCTCCGTCTCGACCACGTACTGGAACTGCGACACGATGTCGCGGTACTCGCGGTACAGGGCCAGCTCGACCTCGCGGTCGTAGTCTTCGAACTCGTCCTCATCCATCGGGACTCATCCTACGCCGAGGTCGAAGAGCGTCGGCGCCTCCTCGGGGCGCTCGTGCAGCCAGGTGTGCCGGTGCAGCGCGCTGGGACCGTGCTCGGCGAGGGCCGCGAAGTGGCCGCGGCTCGAGTACCCCTTGTTCTCGTCCCAGCCGTACACGGGGAAGTCCTCGTGCGAGACCCGCATCCCCCGGTCGCGGTGCACCTTGGCGATCACGGATGCCGCGGCCACCGACGCGCAGTCGCGGTCGGCCTTGATGCGCGTGGTCACGCGCGCGCGGCGCTCGATCGACGCGCTCAGCCAGTCGTAGTTGCCGTCGAGCAGGAGCGGCGCGTCGAGCGCGACCTCCTGGGCGGCGGTCAGGGCGGCGTAGGCGCGGGCGCCCGCGAGCCCGAGGCACGCCATGATGCCGAGCTCGTCGATCTCCGCGGCGGACGCCTCGCCGACGGCCCAGCCGCGCACCCACGCCGCCGCACGCGGCGCCATCGCCTCACGTCGCGGCTCGGTCATGAGCTTCGAATCGCGCAGGCCGGCCGGCATGCGCCGCACCGACGCGTCGATGAGCACGAGGCCGACTGCGACCGGGCCGGCGAGTGCGCCGCGACCCACCTCGTCGCACGCGAGCACCATCGGGGCGCCGCCGTCGAACAGCTCGCGCTCCGCCTTGAGGTTGGGGATCGCGGACGGGGTCATGTCAGCCGGATCCCTCGTCGACGCCCTCGTACACCTCGGGGTAGTTGCCGAGCCAGGCCCAGTGGCTGATCGGCCAGCTGACCACGAAGGCACGCCCGACGACGTTGTCGATCGGAACGAAGCCCTTGAGCGGCGTCTCGCTGTTGTAGCGGGAGTCCTTGGAGTTGTACCGGTTGTCGCCCATCACCCAGAGCGAGTCGTCGGGCACGACCTGGTCGAAGTCGTCGCGCGAGACCTTCGTCTCACCCGGCGGCAGCGCGACGTAGGGCTCGTCGAGGGGAACGCCGTTGACGCTCATCTGGCCGAGTGCGTTGCAGCACACCACGTGGTCGCCCGGCAGGCCGATGACGCGCTTGACGAGGTGGTCGTTCGAGTCGGGCGCCGAGAGGCCGACGAATGCGAAGAACCAGTCGATCGCGGCGATGAGCGGGGGCTGCGCGGTCTCGGCGCGGGCCGGGAGCCATCCGCCCGGATCCTTGAAGACGACGACGTCGCCGCGCTCGATCGGGCTCACCTCGGGCACCAGCTGGTTCACGATGATCCGGTCGTCCATCACCAGCGTCTGCTCCATCGACTGCGACGGGATGAAGAACGACCGGATGAGGAACGTCTTGATGAGGAACGAGACGAGCACCGCCACCACGAAGATGACGAGCAGGTCGCGGAGGAACAGCAGCGTGCTGCGTTTCCTGCGTGCCGACGCCGAGCCCGCGCGATCTGTCCGCGTGGTGCTGATTTCTTCTGTCATTTAACCGCCCGAGCTCCCCACCCAGTCTAGGGGTGGGGAGCTCGGTTCGATGACGTGCCGCACGCGACGCGCGGGCGTCACGCCACGTCGGATCAGCTGTCGCGCTTCTCCTTGATCTTGGCCTTCTTGCCGCGGAGCTTGCGCAGGTAGTACAGCTTCGCGCGACGGACGTCACCGCGGGTGACGACCTCGATGTGGTCGATGACCGGCGAGTGCACCGGGAACTTGCGCTCGACGCCGACCTGGAAGCTGACCTTGCGGACCGTGAAGGTCTCGCGCACGCCCTCGCCCTGGCGGCCGATGACGACGCCCTGGAAGACCTGGATGCGCGAGCGCGTGCCTTCGATGATGTTGACGTGCACCTTGACGGTGTCGCCGGGGCGGAAGTCGGGGATGTCCGACCTCAGGCTCGCGGCGTCGACATGGTCGAGGATGTGCATGATGGTTCGCTCTCTGCGCCCGCAACCGGTCGAACGCGGATCATTGATGGAAGTGTCCGGTGCCGCCTGCGCGATCACTCGCGCGGTGCGTACTCCCCGGAGGCAGAGTCCTGCGGCGGCACAATCCTCTATTGTGCCATGCCGCGGCGCTGCGCGCCAAAGCGAGGCGACGGATGCCTCCGGCGCCCGCCCCGTGGCGTCAGTCGCGCACCTCGCGCACGATGATGACCTCGCCGTCGCCGTCGTCGAACGGAGGACGCCGCACGGGCATCTCGCCCTGGGCATCGGGAGGCATCGGCGAACCCGCCTGCTGGGCGGCGAGCCGCTCGAACTCGGACATGGTGGCCTGCATGCGTCGCGCGCCGTCGGAGACGAGCTGCCAGATCGCCACCCAGAATGCGGCGATCGCGAGCAGGATCGCGGCCACGCCGAAGAACGTCGACCCCTGCCCGTAGAAGCCGATGCCGATGATCGACGCATGCCACGCGCCGATCACGCCGACGTCGGTCCACGAGACCGCCCGCTCGGCGCGCACCGTCGGGCGGGCCCACACGAGCAGGGCGATGATGCCCAGCGAGATGAACGCGATCGGCACGGTGATGATGAGGCCGAGGGTGCCCCAGCCTCCGCCGCCGAAGATCGCCCAGCCCACCGCGAGCCAGATCGGCAGTACGACGACTGCCGCGACCAGCCACCTGAGGAACGCCCGCCGGATCAGCATGCCCACAGCGTAACGCCGCGCGGCTGCGCACGGGCCGGGTGTTCACTCAGGGCGGACCCGACAGAATGGAGTCGGAAGGGATGAGCGTGATCGAACTGAGGACCCCTGCGGAGATCGAGCAGATGCGGCCTGCGGGCCGCTTCGTGGCGAGCGTGCTGGAGGCGACGTCGAAGGCCGCCGCGGTGGGCGTGAACCTGCTCGAGCTCGACGCCCTGGCGCACCGGATGATCCGCTCCGGCCGGCGCCGAGAGCTGCTACATCGACTACCACCCGTCGTTCGGCGCGAGCCCCTTCGGGAAGGTCCTCTGCACCTCGGTGAACGACGCGGTGCTGCACGGACTCCCCCACGACTACCGGCTGCGCGACGGCGACCTGCTGAGCCTCGACTTCGCGGCGGCCGTCGACGGCTGGGTCGCGGACTCCGCGATCTCGGTGGTGGTCGGCACCCCTCGCGACGAGGACCTCCGCCTCATCGACACGACGCGGCGCGCGCTCGACGCCGGCATCGCCGCAGCACGGCCGGGCCACCGCATCGGCGACATCTCGCGGGCGATCGCCGACGTCGCGAAGGCCGAGGGCTACTCGATCAACACCGACTTCGGCGGGCACGGCGTCGGGCGCACGATGCACGGCGACCCGCACATTCCCAACAGCGGGCGTCCGGGTCGCGGCCTGCCGCTGAAGCCCGGGCTCGTCATCGCGATCGAGCCGTGGTTCCTCGAGACGACCGACCGGATCTTCACCGACCCCGACGGGTGGACGCTGCGCAGCGCCGACGGCTCGCGCGGGGCGCACTCCGAGCACACGATCGCCGTCACCGACGGCGATCCGATCGTCCTCACGCAGCGCGGCTGAGCACCAACGCCTCCGCGTAGCGGTCGAGCACGAGTCCGACGAGCGACGCGGGCGGGGCGGCATCCGCTCGCAGGACGGGTGCGGTCGTGACGTCGCCGCCGGCCCCGACCGCGAGGTCGTGGAAGTACCCGGGCGCGAGCAGGTAGCTCGAGACGACCACCCGCGACACCGGATGCGTCGCACGCGTGCGCGCGATCGCGTCGGCGAGGCCGGGCCGTGCCGCCGACAGGAAACCGACCGCCACGGGGCGACCGAGGCGAGCCGCGAGCCGTCGACCGACGACGCGACAGTCGTCGACCGCCCGCACGTCGCTCGACCCGGCCGCGGCCAGCACGACGCGGTCGTCGCCGCGCAGGCCGGCCTCCGCCAGCCGCTCGGCGAGCACGTCGACGAGGCGGTCGTCGGGTCCGAGGGCGGCGCCGAGCACCGGGGCACCGGCCCCCTGCGCGACCTCGCGGGCGAGGTCGACGTGCACGTGGTAGCCCGCGGAGAGCAGGAGGGGAACGACCACGGCCGCGTGCGCTTCGCCGAGTCGGTCGAGCACGGATGCCACGTCGGGCTGCTGCACGTCGACGAACGCGTCCTCGACCACCAGCCGCGGCGCCGCACGCCGCACCGCGTCGACCAGGCGCGGCGACGGCGGCACGGCCGTCGGCGGAGGACGTGCCGTGCGACGCGGCGACGAGCGCGGGCGCGCGCGTCATCCGTCGAGCTCCACCTCGATCATGCCGCCGACGATCCGGGTGCGATAGGTGCGGAGCGCGAGGGAGCCGTCGGTGAAGCACTCGCCGGTGCCGAGGTCGTAGACCTCCTTGTGCAGGGGCGACGCGATCGTCGGGCGGTCGCCGCGCGAGCCGACGATCCCCCGCGCCATCACGGGCGCGCCCGTGTGCGGGTCGTGGTGGTCCACCGCGTACACCTCGTCGTCGGCGAAGCGCACGAGTGCGACCTGGTGCCCGCCCAGCAGCGCCACCTCGCCCCATCCGGGCTCGAGGTCGTCGACCTCGCACGTGCGCTCCCAGGTCGTGGTCATCTCGATCGTCGGCGGCATCCCGGCTCCTCTCGTCGTGTGCTCGACGCTACGTTCCGGGTGTTTCCCCTGCGGCATCCGGGTGTTTCACCGAGGTGAAACCCGCCTCACATCGCATCGGAGCCGACGTGCGTTCGGCGTGCTCCCGCGGTTACTTCGACGTAACAGGGCCGAAACCGCCCGGTCGTACGCTCGCCTGCAACCGAGCCCCGGAGGCAGCCATGACCGAGACCACCCACGCCGCGACCGGCGTGCGCGACGTCGTCATCGTCGGCGGCGGGCCCGCGGCGCACCGACTCGCCGACAGCCTGCACGCCCGCGACACCGACCGCACCCTGCGCGTCACCGTCGTCGGCGAGGAGATCCACCGACCCTACGACCGCGTCGCGCTGAGCACCAGGCTCGCGGATGCCGCGACCGACCTGACCCTGGAGCCGACGTCGATGTGGGACGACGGACACATCCGGCTCGTCACCGGCGAGCGCGTCATCGCGGTCGACGAGGCGGCGCGCACGGCGACCACCTCGGGCGGGCTCGTGCTCGCCTGGGACGAGCTCGTCCTCGCCACCGGCTCGAGCGCGCCGGTTCCCGACCTCCCCGGGCAGCGAGCACGCCCGCGTGTACCGCACGATCGACGACGTCGACGCCCTGGTCGCCGAGACGCGCGAGCTCGCCGCGCGGCACGGGCGGCCCGCGCAGGTCGTCGTCGCCGGCGGCGGGCTCCTCGGCCTCGAGGCGGCCGGCGGCCTCGCCAAGCTCGGCTCGCACACCGCGGTCGTGCACTCGGGCGGCTGGCTCATGTCGGCGCAGCTCGACGAGGGCGCGGGCCGCGCGCTCGGCCGCATCATCGCCGGGCAGGGCATCGGCCTGCACCTCGGCACGCGTCCGGCCGCGATCCTCGTCGAGGACGGCGCCGTCGTGGGCGTGGAGCTCACGAACGGTCGCGTCATCGCGGCCGACCTCCTCGTCTTCGCGATCGGCATCAGCCCCCGCGACGAGCTCGCCCGCGACCTCGGGCTCGAGCTCGGCCCGCGCGGCGGCGTCGCGATCAGCACCGCGTGCGCGGCATCCGCCCCGAACGTCTGGGCGATCGGCGAGGTCGCGAGCTTCGAGGGCCGATGCACCGGCC
Organism: uncultured Actinomycetota bacterium; assembly: GCA_963802485.1. Classification (GTDB taxonomy): domain Bacteria; phylum Actinomycetota; class Actinomycetes; order Actinomycetales; family Microbacteriaceae; genus Agromyces. The sequence continues at coordinate 102,923 of CAWDJA010000025.1, read as the reverse complement.
TCGTCGCCCCCGCGAACGCCATGGCCGAGGTCGTCGCCGACCGCCTCCTCGGCGGGGCGGCGCGAGTTCACGAGCGTCGACGACGCCACCAAGCTGAAGCTCTCGGGCGTGGACGTCGCGAGCTTCGGCGACGCGCTCGCCCGCACCGAGCAGGCCCTCGAGATCGTCTACGCCGATCCCGCACGCGGCCTCTACCAGAAGCTCGTCATGACCGACGACGCGAAGACGCTGCTCGGCGGCATCTTCGTCGGCGACGCCTCGCCGTACGCCTCGCTGCGGCCGATGCTCGGCACGCAGCTGTCGAGCGAGCCGGCGGCCTACCTCTCGGCCTCGGGGATGGAGGCGCCGGCCGGCGACGAGCTGCCCGCCGCCGCGCTCGTGTGCGCCTGCAACAACGTGACCGCCGGCACGATCCGCGACGCCGTGAACGGCGACGAGCACGCCGAGGGCTGCTCCGAGCTCGGCGCGCTGAAGACCTGCACGCGCGCCGGCACCCAGTGCGGTTCGTGCGTGCCCCTCGTGAAGAAGCTGCTCGAGGCCGAGCTGAAGAAGTCCGGCGTCACGCCGTCGCGGGCGCTCTGCGAGCACTTCGAGCTCTCGCGCCAGGAGCTCTTCGAGTCCGTGCGCGTGCTCGAGCTCACCTCGTTCGACGAGATCATCGCCCGCCTCGGCACCGGCCGCGGCTGCGACGTGTGCAAGCCCGTCATCGGATCGATCCTCGCCACCCAGCACGGCTCGTACATCCTCGACGGCGGCCGCGGCGGCCTGCAGGACACCAACGACCGCGCCATGGCCAACATGCAGAAGGACGGCACCTACTCGGTCGTGCCCCGCATCCCCGCCGGCGAGATCACGCCGCAGAAGCTCGCGGTCATCGCGCAGGTGGCCACCGACTACGGCCTCTACACGAAGATCACGGGCGGCCAGCGCATCGACCTGTTCGGCGCGCGACTCGACCAGCTGCCCGAGATCTGGAAGCGGCTCGTCGACGCCGGGTTCGAGTCCGGCCAGGCGTACGGCAAGGCGCTGCGCAACGTGAAGAGCTGCGTCGGCTCCACATGGTGCCGCTACGGCGTGCAGGACTCCGTGGCGATGGCCGTGCAGCTCGAGCTGCGCTACCGCGGCCTCCGCTCGCCGCACAAGCTGAAGTTCGGCGTCTCGGGATGCGCCCGCGAATGCGCGGAGGCCCGCGGCAAGGACGTCGGCGTCATCGCCACCGACCAGGGCTGGAACATGTACGTCGGCGGCAACGGCGGGTTCCAGCCGGCGCACGCCCAGCTGCTCGCGAGCGACCTCGACGACGAGACCCTGCTCCGGTACATCGACCGCTACATCATGTACTACGTGCGCACGGCCGACCGGCTGCAGCGCACCGCCCGCTGGATCGAGGACCTCGAGGGCGGACTCGACCACGTGCGCGACGTCGTCGTGAACGACTCGCTCGGCCTCGCCGACGAGCTGGAGCAGGCCATGGCCAGGCACGTCGACACCTACGAGGACGAGTGGGCGGCGACGCTCGCCGATCCCGAGCGGCTGCGCCGGTTCCGCTCGTTCGTGAACGCGCCGAACACGCCCGACCCCTCGATCGCGCGGGTGCCCGAGCGCGACCAGTTCCGGCCGGCGACCGCCGAGGAGCGCGAGCGCGGCGAGGCCGTGCTCGTCGCCGGGACCCACCATCCCCGTGCGAGGGGCCGACGCATGACCGGCCGCGTGACCCTCGTCGGCGGCGGACCCGGCCGAGCCGACCTCCTCACGGTCGCCGCGGTGCGCGCCCTCGGCGCGGCCGACGTCGTGCTCTACGACCGGCTGGCCCCCTACGAGGCCCTCGCGGAGTCGCCCCGACGGCCGAGCTCGTCGACGTCGGCAAGCGCCCCGGCCACCACGCCATCCCGCAGCACGAGATCGAGGCGCTGCTCGTCGAGCACGCGCTCGCCGGACGCCACGCCGTCCGGCTGAAGGGCGGCGACCCCTACGTGCTCGGCCGCGGCAGCGAGGAGGTGCTCGCGTGCCACCGTGCCGGCGTCCGCGTCGAGGTCATCCCCGGCGTCACCAGCGCCATCTCGGTGCCCGGCGCCGCCGGCATCCCCCTCACGCACCGCGGCGTCAGCCACCTGTTCACCGTCGTGTCGGGGCACGCGCCGCTCACGGACGCCGAGCTCGAGCACCTCGCCGGCCTCGGCGGCACGATCGTCGTGCTGATGGGCGTGAACTCGCTGCCGTCGCTCACGGCCGGCCTCGCCCGCTTCGGCATGTCGGCCGACGATGCCGGTGGCGATCGTCGAACGCGGCTTCCAGCGCCGACCAGCGCACGACGGTCGGCGACCTCACCGACATCGTGTTCGCCGCCGGACGCGCCGGGGTGACCTCGCCCGCCGTCGTCGTCATCGGCGAGGTCGTGCGCCTCGCGCACGACGGCGACGCCGGCGCCGCGGAGCTCATGGAGCGCGCGGCCGGCTTCGCGGCGGTGGTCACGTGACCGACGTCATCGAGTGCGCGCCCGGGTTCCGGCCCGACCAGCTCGAGGGCTTCCGCATCGGCGTCACCAGCGACCGGCGCTCGGCCGACCTCATCGACGCGCTCGCCCGTCGCGGCGCCCAGGTGCTGCACGCGCCCACGCTGCGCATGGCCAACGCGATCTCCGACGACCCCGTGATCGCCGACACCCGCGCGATCATCGAGGCACGGCCCGACGTGCTGCTCGCGACGACCGCCTACGGCGTGCGCCGCTGGTTCGAGGTCGCGGATGCCGCGGGCCTCGGCGAGGACCTCGTCGACGCGCTCTCCGACACGGCGATCCTCGTGCGCGGGCCGAAGGCCCGCGGAGGCATCCGCGCCGCCGGTCTCAACGACGTCGGCATGAGCGCCGAGGAGACGACCGAGTCGCTCATCGACGAGGTGCTCGCGACCCGACCGGCCGGGCTCACCGTCGCGGTGCAGCTGCACGGGTTCCTGAACCCGTCGCAGCTCGATCGCCTGCGCGACGCGCACGATCGGGTGCTCACGGTCGAGCCGTACCGGTGGATCGAGACCGACGAGGCCGACGATCGGGTCGACCGGCTCATCGAGGCGGCCTGCTCGGGCGGGCTCGACTGCATCACGTTCACGAGCGCGCCGGCCGTGCACGCCCTGTTCGGCGCCGCGGAGGCGCGCGGGCGCTACGACGACCTCGTCGACGCCATGTGCGGGCCCGTCGTCGCGGCGGCCGTCGGCCCCGTCACGGCGGCGCCGCTCGTGGCGGCCGGGATCACGCCGATCCAGCCCGAGCGCTATCCGCATGGGCGCGCTCATCCGGCTCGTCTGCGAGCACCTCGAGTCGACCCGCGTCATCCGGCTCGACACGCGACACGGACCGCTCGCGCTGCGCGGTTCGGTCGTCGACGTCGACGACCGACGTGTCGCGCTCGCACCGGTCGCGCTCATGCATCCTCCGCGCGCTCGTCCAGGCGCGCGGCTCCGTCGTCGGACGCGACCGGCTCGCGTCCGGCCTGCCGGGCACGAGCGACGAGCACGCGCTCGAGGTCGCCCTGAGCCGCCTGCGCCAGACCCTCGGCGTGCCCGGGCTCATCGCCACCGTCGTCAAGCGGGGGTACCGGATCGATGTGTGACCACGACCTCACACGACCATCCGTCCCGGGTGAGCAGGTGGAGACGCAGGGTTTACGACCGGACCTTCCGCGGAAACACGGCGCGAATAGCGTCAGCCACACCAGCTCGACACCGTGACCCAGACCCCCGGAGGTACCGATGACCGACACCGTGAGCAGTGCTCCCCCGCACGTCGAACCAGCACGCCACCGAAACCGCCGCGCCGGCGCTCGTCACCCGGAGAGGCCGGTGGATCGACAACTGGGACCCCGAGAACAACGAGCAGTGGGAGACCGGCGGCCGCGCCATCGCCCGCCGCAACCTGCGCTGGTCGATCTTCGCCGAGTTCCTCGGCTTCGTCGTCTGGCAGCTCTGGTCGATCGTCGTCGTGGCGCTTCCGGCCGCCGGCTTCGACCTCGGCACCGGCGAGATCTTCTGGCTCATCTCGATCCCGAGCCTCGTGGGTGCCACCCTCCGCATCCCGTACTCGTTCCTCGTGCCGAAGTTCGGCGGGCGCAACTGGACCATCATCTCGGCCGGCGCTGCTGCTCATCCCGATCGATCGCGCTCGCCGTGTGCGTGTCGAACCCCGAGACCCCGTTCGGCGTGCTGCTCGCTCGCGGCGGCGCTCGCCGGATTCGGCGGCGGCAACTTCGCCAGCTCGATGTCGAACATCACCTTCTTCTACCCGCAGAGGGAGAAGGGCTGGGCGCTCGGCCTCAACGCCGCCGGCGGCAACCTCGGTGCAGCCGTCGCGCAGTTCGTCGTGCCGATCGTCATCACGATCGGCGCCGGCGCCGCGCTGAACCTGCCCGCTCGCCGGCTGGATCTGGGTCCCGTTCATCCTGCTCGCGATGTTCGGCGCCTGCGCGCTACATGGACAACCTCTCGAACGCGAAGGCCGACTTCGCCGGCTCGGCCGCGGCGCTCAAGGAGCCGCACCTCTGGATCATGTCGCTGCTCTACATCGGCACCTTCGGGTCGTTCATCGGCTTCGCGAGCGTGTTCCCGAAGCTCATCGCCGACCAGTTCCCCGAGTTCTCGGCCATCGCGCGTCGGCGGCGCGTCGGTCGCGCCTCGCCTTCCTCGGCGCCCTCGTCGGCTCGCTCGCCCGCCCCTACGGCGGCCGGCTCTCCGACCGCTTCGGCGGCGCTCGCATCACGATGGTCGCCTTCGCGGCGATGGGCATGATCACCCTCGCCGTCGTGCTGACGCTGCCGCGTCGCGAACTTCTGGCTCTTCCTCGGGCCTCTTCCTCCTGCTGTTCGCCGTCGGCGGGCATCGGCAACGGCTCGACGTACCGCATGGTGCCGATCGTGTTCGCGCTCCGCGGCCGTCGGGCGACGAGACGTGCTCGCACAGCGCAAGGCGGCAGCGGCCCTCGGCCTGATCTCCGCGATCGGCGCCTACGGCGGATTCCTCATCCCGCAGGCGCTGAACCTCTCCTTCCAGGCCACGGGCGCCTACGCGGGCGCGTTCCTCGGCTTCGTCGCGGGATACGCCCTCCTCCTCGCCATCACCTACCTCGTGTACGTGCGCTCGCCCCGCCTCCGCGAGCACAAGATCTGAATCGAGATCAGATGACCCGTCCCGCCCCCACGCACTGCCCGTACTGCGCCCTGCAGTGCGCGATGACCCTCACCCCGACGGATGCCGCGGACACCGCGACCCCGCCCGTGACGGTCACCGGCCGCGACTTCCCCACGAACCGCGGCGGGCTGTGCAAGAAGGGCTGGACCTCGGCGGAGCTGCTCCGTGCACCCTCCCGCCTCGGCGCCCCGCTCGTGCGGGGCGCCGACGGCGCGTTCCACGAGGCGAGCTGGGACGAGGCGCTCGACCTCGTCGCGGCGTCGCTGCGCGGCATCCGCTCGGCACACGGCGCCGACGCGGTCGGCGTCTTCGGCGGCGGCGGGCTCACGAACGAGAAGGCCTACCTGCTCGGCAAGTTCGCGCGGCTCGCGCTCGGCACGAGCCGCATCGACTACAACGGCCGCTACTGCATGTCGTCGGCCGCGGCGGCCGGCAACCGCGCGTTCGGCGTCGACCGCGGGCTGCCGTTCCCGCTCGAGGACCTCGACGGGGCCTCCACGATCCTGCTCCTCGGCACCAACGTCGCCGAGACGATGCCGCCCTTCATCGGGCACCTCGCGGGCGCGCAGGCCGCGGGCGGGCTCGTCGTCGTCGACCCGCGACGCACCGCGACGGCGCGGCTCACCGACGACGGGCAGGGCCTGCACGTCCAGCCCGCTCCCGGCACCGACCTCGCCCTGCTGCTCGGCCTCATCCACGTCGTGATCGCGGAGCGCCTCGTCGACGCCGACTACCTCGCGACGCGCACGACGGGATTCGACGCGGTGCGCCGCAGCGTCGCCTCCTGGTGGCCCGAGCGGGTGCAGTCGGTCACCGGCGTCGCCGCGCTCACGCTCCGCCGGCTCGCGCGCCGGCTCGCGTCGGGCGAGGGCACCTACATCCTCACCGGGCGCGGCGTCGAGCAGCACGTCGACGGCACCGACACCGCGACCGCGGCGATCAACCTCGCCCTGCTCGCTCGGCCTGCCCGGCCGCCGCGGGCAGCGGCTACGGCACGCTCACCGGCCAGGGCAACGGCCAGGGCGGGCGCGAGCACGGCCAGAAGTGCGACCAGCTCCCCGGCTACCGCAAGATCGTCGACCCCGACGCGCGCGCCCACGTGGCGCGCGTCTGGGGCGTCGAGCCCGACGTCATCCCCGGTCCCGGCGTGCCCGCCGTCGAGCTGCTGCAGTCGCTCGGGCGCCCGGGCGGCGTCCGCGCGCTGCTCGTGCACGGCTCCAACCTCGTGGTGTCGTCGCCGAACGTCGAGGCCGTGCGCGAGGGCCTCGCCGGGCTCGACCTGCTCGTGGTCTGCGACTTCTTCCTCTCCGAGACCGCGGCCCTCGCCGACGTCGTGCTGCCGGTCACCCAGTGGGCCGAGGAGGAGGGCACGATGACCAACCTCGAGGGCCGGGTCCTCCGCCGCCGCCGCGCCATCACCCCGCCGGCCGGCGTGCGCGACGAGCTGTGGATCCTCGCCGAGCTCGCCGCGGCGCCTGGGCTCCACGGCGACGTTCGACACCGATCCCGAGCTCGTGTTCGAGGAGCTGCGGCTCGCATCCGAGGGCGGCATCGCCGACTACTCGGGCATCGACTACGCCATGCTCGACCGCGGCGAGGCGGCGTACTGGCCGTTCCCCCGCGGCAGCGCCGGCACGCCCGCGGCTCTTCGCCGACCGCTTCGCGCACCCCGACGGGCTCGCCCGGCTCGTGGCCGTGTCCGTGCGCGAGACGGCGCGCCCGCGTCCGGCCGAGGGCGAGCTCACGCTCGTGACCGGGCGGCTGCTCGAGCACTACCAGAGCGGCGCGCAGACCCGGCGCGTGCCCGAGCTCGACGAGGCGCAGCCCGAGGCGCTCGCCTCGATGCATCCGGCCACCGCGGAGCGCCTCGGCATCGCCGACGGCGACGACCTCGAGCTGGCCAACGGGCGGGGCACGGTGCACTGCCGGGCGCGGCTCACGCCCGACATCCGGCCCGACGCCGTGTTCCTGCCGTTCCACTACGGCGACGAGCAGGCGGCGAACCTGCTGACCTCCGACGCGGTCGACCCGATCTCGTCGATGCCGGAGTTCAAGACCAACGTCGTGCGCGTCACGCGCCTCGTGGAAGCCGGAGTCCTCGCATGACCGCACTCAGGATCGTCCTCGTCGGCTACGGACCCGTCGGCGCCCGCTTCGTCGAGGAGCTGCTGCCCGCCGTGCGGGGCGGCGCCGTCGAGCTCACCGTCGTCGCCGGCGAGGACGTCGAGGCGTACAACCGCGTGCTGGTGGCGGAGTACGCGGTCGGCAACACCGAGCTCGACTCCATGATCGTCGGCGACCGCGCCACCGCGGAGGAGGCCGGCGCCCGCGTGCTCCTCGGCGTCGCCGCGACCTCGATCGACCGCGCCGCGCGCATCGTGCGGCTGAGCACGGGCGAGGAGCTCGGCTACGACCGTCTCGTGCTCGCGACGGGCTCCCGGGCCAACGTGCCGACGCTCGACGGCGTGGAACGGCACCGGCGCGACCTCGCCTCGCTCGAGAAGTACGCGCGGCACCTCGTGGCGCACGACGACGAGCTGCCCGAGGGCATCACCGCGCTGCGCGACCTCGCCGACGCCGACCGCGTGCTCGAGGCCGTGCGCGAGCGGCGCCGCATCATCGTGCTCGGCGCGGGCGTGCTCGGGCTCGAGCTCGCGCTCGCCGCGGCGCACGCCGGCGCCCAGGTCTGCGTCGTGCACCACGGGCCGCACCCGATGCCGCGCAACCTCGACCGCGGCGGCGGCCAGGTGCTGCGGGCGGCCCTGCGCCGCACGGGCATCACGGTCATCGCGCACAGTCGTGCCGAGGCGGTCGCGTACCGCACCGACGCCGACGGGCGCCGCCGGTTCGACATGCTCGTCACGGCCGACGGCAAGCAGCTGCGCGGCGACCTCCTCGTGCTCTCGTGCGGCGTCAGCCCGCGCAACGAGCTGGCGACGCTCGCGGGCCTGCGCACCGCGGTCGGCATCGTCGTGCACCCCGACCTGCGGTCGTGGAGCGACCCCGACGTCTACGCGATCGGCGACTGCGCGCAGGTGGTGGAGCGCACCGACGAGCTCGCCGGCCAGCGGGTGCTCCCGGGCGCGCCGTCCGGCCTGATCGGGCCGGGGTGGCGTCAGGCCGCATGGCTCGCGGCCGCCTTCGCCGCCGAGGCCGAGGGCGCTTCGACGGATGCCGCGGTCCCCGAGGAGCGCGACCCGATCGTGATGCTCAAGGCCGAGCACATCGACGTCGTCGCCGTCGGCGAGATCGCCGCCGACCCGTGGGACGACGACGCGCTGCACCCGCGGCGCCGCGTCTCGCAGTGGGCCGATCCCGAGCACCTCCGCTACGTGAAGATGGTCACCGAGGACGGCGTGCTCACGGGCTTCGTGAGCGTCGGGATGCCTCGCACGGCCGCCGAGCTCACGCTGCTCTTCGAGCGGCGCGGCGAGCTGCCGGCCGATCGCTCGCTCCTGCTCCGGTTCGACGGACCCGACTACGACCCGAGCGCCGACGCCGACGCGTTCGCCCCGTCGACGACGGTCTGCTGGTGCAACGGGGTGACCGTCGGTCGCATCGAGGAGTCGGCCGCGTGCGGCAACACGACCGTCGAGTGCGTCGGACGGGACACGCGCGCCGGCACCGGCTGCGGCGGATGCAAGGGCCGGATCGCGGACGTGCTCGCCCGCGCGGCGGAGGCCGACGGGACGCCGAGCCTCACGCCGACGTCGCGACGGCGCCGCGACCGCGTGCGGCACGCTCGGCGACCGGGCGTCGCCGTCGGCTCAGGCGGGCTCCCAGTCGTTCGCGTCGACCGCGGCGAAGCGCTCGAGCACCAGGTCGACGAGCTCGTGCGGGGCGGACTCGCCGGGGAGCAGGAGCGGGTCGGCGATGAGGTCGCCGCCGGCGCCGGCGGCCGAGTCGTAGAAGGTGCCCGGCGCGAGGAGGTAGGCGCCGACGACCACGCGGGAGCCCGGATGCACCTCGCGGATCATCTCGATCGCGTCGGGAAGTCGCGGGATGGCCGCGGCGATGAACCCGACGGTCACCGGGCGACCGAGCCGATGTGCCAGCCGGCGGGCGGTCTCGAAGCACTCCCGCACGGCGCGGGGGTCGTTCGAGCCGGCGGCGGCGAGCACGACGGCGTCCTCGTCGTCGAGTCCGAGGGCGTGGAGGCGCCGCGCGAGCACCGCGACGATGCGATCGTCGGGGCCGAGCTCGTCGGCGAGCTGGGCGCCGCCGCCGATGCGGTCGAGCCCGAGCGAGAGCCCGGTGCGCACGTGGAAGCCCGCGGAGAGCACGAGCGGCACGATGACCGCGTCGGGCTCCGCGGCGGCGGCCAGCGCGGCGGCGACGTCGCGGTTCGCGGCGTCGACGAAGCTGATGGAGACGTCGAGCTCCGGTCGCTCGGACGCGACGCCGTCGACGAGCCGGATCACGGCCTCGCGGTTCTCCGCCGAGGGGGCGCCGTGGGTGACCGCGACGAGGCGGAGGGGGTGTGCGCCGGGGACATCCGCCGGCAGCCCGGCACCGCTCGACCCGACCATGTTCCGCACCGCGCTTCCCGGCGGAATCCGGTCTCGCCGCCGATTTCGACGCTATGCACGGCGTGTTTCGCAGACGGCACCCGCGTGTTTCCGGGAGGTGAAGAGTGCCTCACGCGCGGCGCACCGGGCTGCGCGGCGCGGGCCCGAGCTCGGCGCCGCCGGCCTCAGCCGTCGAGCAGCTCGGGCCGCACGCGCCGGGTGCGCTCGACCTGCTGCTCGTGGCGCCACGCGGCGATCGCACCGTGGTTGCCCGAGAGCAGCACGGGCGGCACGTCGAGCCCGCGCCACGAGGCGGGCTTCGTGTAGCTCGGGTACTCGAGCAGGCCGTCCTCGTGGGACTCCTCGACGAGGCTCTCGGGGTTGCCGACCACGCCGGGCACGAGTCGCCCCGCGGCCTCGATCATCGCCATGACGGCGACCTCGCCGCCGTTGAGCACGTAGTCGCCCAGGCTGATGAGGCGCACCCGCATCCGCTCGCCGTAGTGGTCGACGACGCGCTGGTCGATGCCCTCGTAGCGGCCGCAGGCGAACACGAGGTGCTCCTCGGCGGCGAGCTCGCGGGCGATCGCCTGCGTGAACGGCTCGCCGGCGGGCGACGGCACGACGAGCAGGGCGTCGGATGCCCCGTCGCCGACGATCCCGTCGAGCGCCTCGCCCCACGGCTCGGGCTTCATGACCATGCCGGCCCCGCCGCCGTAGGGCGTGTCGTCGACGGTGCGGTGGCGGTCGTGGGTGTGGTCGCGCAGGTCGTGCGTGCGGACCTCGATGAGGCCCGACTGGCGCGCCTTGCCGAGGAGCGACAGGTCGAGCACCGAGAAGAACTCGGGGAAGATCGTGACGATGTCGATCCGCATGGGCGACCTACTCGGCGGGTTCGTCGCCGCGGTCGGATGCCGCGGGCGCGTCGCCTGCGGACTCGGCCTCGGCCGTGGCGTCCGTCGCCGTGGCCTCGGGCTCGGACGGCGCCGTCGTCTCGGTCGCCTCGGGCTCGTCGTCGACGAGCTCCTCGAACAGGCCGGCGGGCGGGGTCACCGTCACGGTGCCCGCCGCGATGTCGACCTCGGGCACGATCGCGGACACGAACGGGACCATGACCTCGCGGCCCCTCGACTTCACGATGAGGAGGTCCTGGGCGGGGAGGTGGTCGACGTGGGTGACCTCGCCGATCTTCACGCCGTCGCGGACCACTGCGAGGCCGACGAGCTGGTGGTCGTACCACGCGTCGGGCTCGGGCGACTCCTGGTCGACGTGCTCGACCCAGAGGATGGCCTTGACGAGGCCCTCGGCGGCGGTTCGGTCGTCGACGCCCTCGAAGAACCCGACCGGGTGCCCGTTGTACCAGCGGAGCTCACGCAGGGTGAGGGTCCTGCCGTGCCACGGCGAGGACTCGGGCACCTGCAGCGAGAACTCGGCGCCCGGCACGAAGCGGCGCTCGGGGTCGTCGGTGTAGAGCTCGAGCTTGATGGCGCCCTTCAGGCCGTGCGCCTTGGTGAGGCGGCCGACCCTGAGCTGCGTTCGGGGTGCGTCGGCCACGTCAGTCGTCGGTGTCGACGACGTCGACGCGAACGCGGCGGCCGTCGGCGAGCGCGGTGACGAGCGTGCGGAGCGCCTTCGCGGTGCGGCCGGCGCGTCCGATGACGCGACCGAGGTCCTCGGGGTTCACGTGAACCTCGAGGACCTCGCCGCGTGCGCTCGACGCGGAGACGACCTTCACGTCGTCAGGGTGATCGACGATCCCCTTGACGAGGTGTTCGAGCGCGGACTGGAGCAAGGCCTACGCCTCGTCCGTCGCGGTCTCGTCGGCTGCGGCCTCGGCGGGGGCCTCCTCGGCCTTCGCGGGCTTCTCGGTCTTCGGCTTCAGCACCGGCTTCTTCTTCTCGTCGGCGACGAAGGCGGCCTTGGGCTCCGCGACCTGGACGGTCGAGACGGCGTCCTTGTCGCCCTTGAACTTGCCCCAGTCGCCCGTGAGCTTGAGGATCGCCGCGACCTGCTCGGTCGGCTGCGCGCCGACGGAGAGCCAGTACTGGGCGCGGTCGGAGTCGACCTCGATGAACGAGGGGTTCTGGGTGGGGTGGTACTTGCCGATCTCCTCGATGACGCGACCGTCGCGCTTGGTGCGCGAGTCGGCGACGACGATGCGGTAGTACGGCGCACGGATCTTGCCGAGGCGCTTGAGACGGATCTTGACAGCCACAATTCTCCTGAAAATGTTGTGAGGTGGGCGAACTGACAGCCGTGAGCGTGGGGTGCACACTCGGCGGAAGCTCTCTGGGGTCCTGTGCGCCGGATAGAGGGTCGGGCGGTACAGAACTCGACTGACCATTCTTGCAGATTTCGCGTCGTAAGGATAATCGCCCGGCTCGCATGCCATGATGAGCCGACGTCGGCGCATCCGTCGGCCGGGAGGGGGTCGGGGCATGCAGATCGAGTTCGCGCGCTCGGCCAGGTCCACGGTCGGGATCGAGTGGGAGGTCGCCATCGTCGACCGGAACACCGGCGAGCTCGCCTCGGTCGCCGATCGGGTGCTCGAGGTGCTCGACGAGCGCAGCGAGGGCGGGCATCATCCGACCATCACCTCCGAGCTGCTCACGAACACGGTGGAGCTCGTGAGCGGCGTGCACGAGCGCGTCGCCGGCGCGGTCGCCGACCTCGAGGGCCAGCTCGCCGAGGTGCGCGCGGTGATCGACGAGCTCGGCGAGTACGAGCTGGTCTGCAGCGGCTCGCATCCCTTCAGCCAGTGGTACGACCAGCGGCTCACCGACAAGCCCAGGTACCACAAGCTCATCGAGCGCACCCGGTGGTGGGGGCGCAACATGATGATCTGGGGCATCCACGTGCACGTCGGCATCGAGGAGCGCGACAAGGCGCTCCCGATCCTCGACGGACTGCTCGCCTACATCCCCCACCTTCAGGCGCTGAGCGCCTCGAGCCCGTTCTGGGCGGGCGTGGAGACCGGGTACGCGTCGAACCGCGCGCTCATGTTCCAGCAGCTGCCCACGGCCGGGCTCCCCTATCCGCTCGCCGACTGGTCCGCGTACGAACGGTACGTGGACGACCTCGTGCGCACCGGCGTCATCGAGGACCACACCGAGGTGCGCTGGGACATCCGCCCGTCGCCGCGCTGGGGCACCGTCGAGGTGCGCGTCTGCGACGGCGTGTCGACGGCGGGCGAGATCGCCGCGATCGGCGCGCTCGTGCAGTGCCTCGTCGACTGGATGAGCGATCGCCTCGACCGCGGCGAGACGCTCACGGTGCTGCAGCCCTGGTACGTGCGCGAGAACAAGTGGCGCGCGGCACGCTACGGCATGGACGCCGAGATCATCACGGATGTCGCGGGCACCGAGCGCCTGGTCGGCGACGACCTGCGCGACCTGCTCACGACGCTCGTGCCCTTCGCCGAGCGGCTCGGGTGCGCCGTCGAGCTGCAGCAGGTGCGCACCATGCTCGACGGCGGCGCGAGCTACCAGCGGCAGCTCCGGGTGGCCGAGGCCGCCGGCGGCGACCTCACCGCGGTCGTCACCCACCTCGCGCGCGAGCTCCGCGAGGGCGATGACCCCGATGACACCGCCCACTCCGGGCCGATCGCCGAGCCCGGCGACTCGCCGAGCCCGGCGACTCCCCCGGGCCCGCCCCGGCCGCCTAGGCCGGGATCGACCTCGTGCGGATGAGCTCCGCGTACCACTTCGCGCTGTCCTTCGGCAGTCGCTCGAGCGTGTCGTAGTCGACGCGCACGATGCCGAAGCGCTTCGAGTAGCCGTAGCCCCACTCGAAGTTGTCCATGAGCGACCACACCTGGTAGCCGCGCAGGTCGACGCCGCGCGCCATCGCGCGGTGCGCGGCCGTGAAGTGCCGGCGCAGGTAGTCGATGCGGTCGACGTCGTGCACGGCGGGCCCGTCGGCCTCCTCGGTCACGACGTCGTCGAACGCCGCGCCGTTCTCGGTCACCATGAGCGGCAGGGCTCGGGTACGCCTCGTGCAGCGCGACGAGCAGGTCCTCGAGGCCCGACGGGTCGATGTTCCAGCCCATGGCGGTGTACGGCCCGGGCTGCACGAGGAACTCCACGTTCTCGGAACCCGGCCACGGCGTGCCGCCCATGTCCTTGTGGCCGTCGGCGTTGGCGCGGGGCGACTCGCCGTCCCACATCTGCACCGTGACGGTCGAGTAGTAGTTGACGCCGAGCAGCGAGATGGGCTGGCGGATGAGCTCGGTGTCGCCCGGCTTCACGAACGACCAGTCGGTGACCTCGGCCGTGTCGGCGATCACGTCGGCCGGGTACTCCCCCTCGAGCAGCGGGCCGAGGAACACCCGGTTCGCGAGTCCGTCGATGCGACGCGCGGCTTCGGCGCCGGTCGGCGCCCGACGGCCGGATCACGTGCAGGTTGAGGGTGATCGAGTAGCCGGGGTCGTTCGTCACGACCTCGCGCAGCGCGGCGATGGCGAGCCCGTGCGCGAGGTTCAGGTGGTGCACCGCGGCGAGGGCCTTGGCGCCGTCGAGGAGGCCGGGCGCGTGCGCGCCGGACCCGTACCCGAGGTAGGCGCTGCACCACGGCTCGTTGAGGGTGGTCCACACCGAGATCCGATCGCCGAGCCGCTCCCCCATGATGCGGGCGTAGTCGGCGAAGGCCTCCGCGGTGGCGCGGTTCGCCCATCCGCCCTCGTCCTCGAGGGCCTGCGGCAGGTCCCAGTGGTAGAGCGTCGCGATCGGCCGGATGCCGCGGGCGATCAGCCCGTCGACGAGCCGCTCGTAGAACGACAGGCCGGCCTCGTTGGCCGGTCCGCGACCGGTCGGCTGGATGCGGGGCCACGCGATCGAGAAGCGGTACGCCTCGAGGCCGAGCTCGGCCATGAGGTCGAGGTCGGCCTCGAGGCGGTGGTAGTGGTCGTCGGCGACGTCGCCGGTGTCGTCGTTCCACACCTTGCCCGGCGTGTGGCTGAACGTGTCCCAGATGGACGGCCCGCGGCCGTCCTCCTGCACGGCGCCCTCGATCTGGTACGACGCGGTGGCCGATCCGAACAGGAAGTCGTCGGGGAAGGTGAGTCCCGCGTCGCGGTAGTCGGCCGAGCCGGTCGTCATCGTGGTGCTCCAAGTCGTCGAGTCGCGGCATCCGCACTGCCGCCCGGTTCACTGTAGCGTGTTCGGCACGCGGGTTACTTACAGATCTGTAAGCAAACGTCGCGGCGCTCGGCGGCGGTCCCGCGACCGGCCGGTTCAGTACCAGTAGTCGCCGGTGCGCTCGAGGTACGCCGCGAGGAACGCGCCCTCGCCGCGGCGCCACTCCTCCGCCCGCTCCTCGTGGGAGAGCTGGAAGGCGGGCATGTACTCGAGCACGTCGCGCGCGAAGGCGCTCTTGAAGACGAGCACGCCCTGCCCCGGGGCATCCGGCTCACCCGGCGGCGGCACGTGGCCCAGGTCGTACCGCTCGATGCCGTCGGCGGCGAGGTCGCGGATGATGCGCCACTGCAGCAGGCGCGATGCCATGAGCTGCGGCTGGTCGCGGGTCGAGCCGCCGTCCTTGTACCAGGCGTTCGGCCCGTAGCGGGTGATGAAGGCGCCGGCGACGACCTGGCCGTCGTACCGCGCGAAGTAGAGCCGGCCGCGGTCGTCGGCGACGAACGCCGACCACACCGCCTGGAGGTAGCCGTCGCCACGGAAGAACGCGCCCGAGCGCTCCTCGGTCTCGCGGACGAGGTCGATCATGCGCGCCCGGTTGGCGTCGTCGAGCTCGGCCCGCCCGACGACGACGCCGTGGCGCTCGGCGACCCGGATCTCGGCGCGGGCGCGCTTCTTCATGTTCGCGAGGATCTGGTCCTCGCCCACCGAGGTGTCGACGATGACCGTGTGGCGGTACTGCGACGCCTTCGCCGGCTGCCACCCCTGGTCGAGGAAGGCCGCCTCGAGCGCCTCGTCGCGGGGCTGGTGCACCTCGATCTTCGTGGCGAACGCCGTTCCGCGCTCGGATCGGATCCGCTCGGTCAGCGGCGCGATGTCCGCGGGGGCCAGGCCGCTCACTCGCGGCAGGTGCTGGAACAGGCCGAATCCCTCGGCCAGGCGCTCGAAGACGAGCACCGGGTAGTCCCGATCGGTGCCGAGCCCACGCCTCGAGACGTGCCACGGACTGGACGACCGCACCGCTTCCCACGTGCTCGACTGCATGAAGTGGGGCGTGGTGTGCGCGCCGAGGACGCGGTCGTCCCACGCGACCGCCATCTGCTGCGACTGGGCCGCCTGCACTCTGCCTCCATCCACCGGAGCAGCCGGCGGCGGATGCCGTCCCGCCTTCGGTCACCACGGCTCTTGCCGCACATCTTAGGCACTCCCGGTGGCGCGTCGGCGAACTCCACCCCGATGAGCCCGAAGTCGACGCGGCATCTGGCCTGCCGTGCGCCCCCGACCTAGTGTGGGACGCATGGGCGATCCCCGACTCGAACTCGACGGCGAGCAGGTGAGTGCGCGGCTCCTTCCCGAGCGGGGCACGAACGGCGGCTACTCCCTCGTCATCGAGGGCACCACGCAGTCGCACGTCAACCCACTCGATCCGCTCGACCTCCAACTCGAGTACACCCGCCTCATCGCGGGGGTGATCGACGGATGCCGCGAGGCCGGCCGTCCGCTCCGGGTGCTGCACCTCGGGGCCGGTGCGCTCACCGTGCCGCGCTACGTCGGCGCCACCCGTCCGGGGTCGGTGCAGCACGTCGTGGAACTGCACCGCGAGCTCCTCGAGTTCGTGCTCGAGGTGCTGCCGCTCGCCGACGACGTCGAGCTCACCGTCGAGTTCGACGACGGGCGCGCGGCGGTCGAGCGCGCCGCGCGCACGGGCGGCGGCTACGACCTCGCCATCGTCGACGTGTTCTCGGGCAGTGTCTCCCCGCGGCACATGTCGACCCTCGAGTTCTTCCGCGAACTCGACCAGCTCCTGGCGCCCGACGCGGTCGTCGTCGTCAACACGCTCGCGACGGCGGGGCTGGACATGAGCCGCGAGGTCGCCGCCACCCTCGCCTCGATGCACGCCGACGTGCTCGCCGTCGCCTCCCCCGCCGTCGTGGAGGGCAGCAGCCTCGGCAATGTCGTGCTCGCGGCATCCGCTGCGCCGTTGCCCGGCGAGGCGATCCTGCGTCGCGCGGACACGGGCCCACGGCCGATCGAGCTGCTTCGCGACGAGGCGCTCGTGGCCTTCGTCGCCGACGCGCCCGTGCGCCGCGACGGCGACCAGCTGGACTGAGCATGCGGGCCGGTCGCGCTGCGTCGCGTGCGAGGTCGGCCACCGCCTTCCTGGTCGCGCTCGGCGTCGCGGCGGTGCTGCTCGCGCCGCCCGCCGTCGCGGCATCCGCCGACCGCGAACCGTCGATCGGGCCCGGGCTGGAGTGGGTGGCGCACCGCGACAACCCGTTCCGGCAGGGTGACGACGCCGACTACATCAACTCCGACCTGGCCTTCACGGGCGACTACCTCGTGCAGGGCAACTACGCCGGGTTCTCGATCTGGGACATCGCCGACCCGGCGGCGCCCGAGCTCGTCAGCGCCGTCTCGTGCCCCGGCGGGCAGGGCGACATCAGCACGGTCGGCGACCTCGTGCTCATCTCGATCGACGAGACGATGTCCGACGACTCCTGCGAGGCGGCGCGCGTGCCCGAGACCGCGGAGAACTGGGAGGGCCTTCGCGTCTTCGACATCAGCGATCCTCGCGCGCCCCGCTACGCCGCCGCCGTGCGCACGCGCTGCGGCGGGCACACGCACACCGTGATCCCCGACCCGGCGAGCACCGACCGCGTCTTCGTGTACATGAACGCCTACAGCCGCGGGGCGTCGCTCAACTGCACCGGTCGCAACCCCCTGCAGATCATCGAGGTGCCGCTCGCGACCCCCGAGGGCGCGGCGATCGTGGGCGAGCTCGACCTCTTCGACGACGAGACCGCGTTCGGGCCGGAGGACCGCGCGCCGGGCGGCGCCGAGACGCGTTCGACCACCGGATGCCACGACATCACCGCCTACCCGGCGAAGGGACTCGCCGTCGCGGCGTGCCGCGGCGATGGACTGCTGCTCTCGATCAGCGACCCGCTCGCCCCCGTGGTGCTGCAGCGCGTCCGCGACCCCGCGGTCACGTTCTGGCATTCGGGCATCTTCGACAACGACGCGACCCGCGTCGTCTTCCAGGACGAGCTCGGCGACGGGTTCATCAACACCTGCTCACCGGCGTTCGGAGCCGACCGGGGCGCCGACGCGGTGTGGCTCATCCAGCCCGACGCACTGGTGAAGGCGGGCACGTACAAGCTCCCCCGCGTCCAGTCCGACCTCGAGAAGTGCGTCGCGCACTCCGGGGGGCTGGTGCCGGTGCCCGGGCGCTTCATCATCGCGCAGGCGTGGCTCGAGGGCGGCGTCTCCGTCGTCGACCTCACCGACCCGGCCGCGCCCGTGGAGCTGACCTGGTTCGATCGGCCCGACTACGGGTACTCGATGGACTACACGGCGGGCATCTGGTCGGTGTACCACTACGACGGCTACCTCTACGCGAGCGACATGTACGAGGGCCTCGAGGTGCTGCGGCTCACCGACCCGATGTTCGCGGATGCCGCCAGGTACGACGACACGGGGCTGAACCCGCAGACGCAGCCGGCGTACTCGTGGGTGTGGCGCGAGGCGCCGGTGGTGCCCGCCGCGGCGGCGGAGCGCGCCCCGCTCGAGACGCTGTCGGTCGAGCCCGCGGCGCTCGAGCCGGCGGACTCCGCGGAGGTCACGGTGTCGCTGCCGCCCGGCTCCCTCACGCCGGGCGAGACGGCCGACGTGTGGTGGATGCCGACGCAGGCGGTGCTCGCGACGGCCACCGCCGAGGCCGACGGCTCCCTCGCCGCGACCACCGTCGCCCTCCCCGGTCCGCTCGAGCCCGGCCGGTACGACGTCGTCGTGCGCGGCGACGCGTCCGCGCCGCGTCTCGCCCTCGCGAGCGTGGTCGTCGCGTCGCCCTCGCCGACGCCCACGCCGGATGCCGCGGCGACGCGTCCGGCGGGCGGCAGCGCCTGGTGGCTGCTCGTCCTCCTCCCGTTCGGCGTCGCACTGGCGTACCACGCGGCGATCGCCTGGCGTCGGCGTCGGCGGGCGGCCCCGTGACCTCCACGATCCGTGGCGGCGACCGGGTCGGTCGCCGGCTTCGCGATCGCCGCGCTCATGGCGGTCGGCGTGTCCGGATGCACCGGGCCGGCGCCCGACGACTCGGGCACCTCCTTCGTGACCCCGGCGCCGCCCGGCGGCACGGAACCGGCAGGCTCCGAGCGCCCGGCGTCGGCCGACGCCACCGACGGCGACGGCGAGGCGACCGCCGCGGACGTCGCGTTCATCGCCGCGATGGTGGAGCACCACGAGCAGGCGGTGGAGCTCGCCGAGCTCGCCCCCGGCCGGGTCGCCGACCCCGAGCTGGCCGATCTGGCGGGACTCATCGCGGTCACGCAGGCGGCGGAGGCCGAGTCGATGCGCCGGTGGCTCGAGCGTCGCAGCTCCCGCGACGACGCCGCGGCCGGACACGACCACGCCGAATCGATGGCCGGGGAGATCAGCCGGTCGACGATCGACCGCGCGGCGGGACTCGACGGCGCGGCGTTCGATCGGCTCTTCGTCTCGGCGATGATCCCCCACCATCGGGGCGCGCTCGAGATGTCGGAGGAGCGGCTCGCCGAGTCGGGCGAACCCGCGGTCGCGCGGTGGGCACGCGCCATCGCCACGTCGCAGGCGCTGGAGATCGACCGGATGCTCGAGATCGAGGCGCGACTGCCGAGCGGGTGAGCGGGCCTGCTAGCGGCCGAGGAACTTCTGCATGGCCGCGAGCTCCTCGTCGCTCGGCGCCGGCTTCGCGGCGCCGCCGCCCCCGAGGCCGAAGCCCGACCCCGTCGGAGCCGACCCCTGGCCGGCCGGGGCGCCCGATGCGATCGCGGCGTTCTCGGCGGCGCGCTTGGCCGGGTTGCCCGAACGCGAGCCCGACGCCTTCTTCTTGCCCTTGGCCGCCTGTCGCTTGCCGCCGCCGTAGCCGCCGCCACCGGGCATGGGTCCCATCCCGGGGATCTGCGGCATCCCGCCGCGCGCGACGGTCTTCATCATCTTGGCCGCCTGCTCGAACCGCTGCACGAGCTGGTTGACGTCGGTGACCGTCATGCCCGAGCCTCGCGCGATGCGAAGGCGCCGCGAGCCGTTCAGGAGCTTGGGGTTGCGACGCTCGGCGACCGTCATCGACTGGATGATCGCCTCGGTGCGCACGATCTCGCGCTCGTCGAAGTTCTCGAGCTGCTGCTTCATGCCGCCCGCACCGGGAAGCATGCCGAGCATCTTCTTGATCGACCCGGCGCCGCGGAGCTGCTGCATCTGCGCGAGGAAGTCCTCGAGCGTGAACTGCTCGGTCGCGAGCTTCTCGGCGACCTTGAGGGCCTCCTCCTCGTCGAAGGCCTCCTGGGCCTGCTCGATGAGGGTGAGGATGTCGCCGAGGTCGAGGATGCGGCTCGCCATGCGATCGGGGTGGAAGGGCTCGAAGTCGTCGAGGCCCTCACCGGTCGACGCGAAGATGATGGGTCGCCCGGTGACGGACGCCACCGACAGGGCGGCGCCGCCGCGGGCGTCGCCGTCGAGCTTCGACAGCACGACGCCGGTGAAGTCCACGCCGTCCTGGAACGCCTTCGCCGTCGTCACGGCGTCCTGGCCGATCATGGCGTCGATGACGAACAGCACCTCGTCGGGGTTCGTCGCCTTGCGGATGTTCGCGGCCTGCTTCATCATCTCGGCGTCGACGCCGAGGCGGCCGGCCGTGTCGATGATGACCACGTCGTGCTGCGCCCGCTCGGCCTGCTTCACGGCGTCCTTCGCGACGCGCACCGGGTCGCCGACGCCGTTGCCCGGCTCGGGGGCGAACACCGGCACGCCCGCCTGCGCGCCGACGACCTGCAGCTGGTTCACGGCGTTCGGACGCTGGAGGTCGGCCGCGACGAGCATCGGCGTGTGGCCGTCCTTCACGAGCCACTTCGCGAGCTTGCCGGCGAGCGTCGTCTTGCCGGCGCCCTGCAGGCCGGCGAGCATGATCACCGTCGGGGGGTTCTTCGCGAACACGCAGGCGGCGCTGCTCGCCGCCGAGGATCGCGACGAGCTCCTCGTTGACGATCTGCACGACCTGCTGCGCCGGGTTCAGGGCCTTGTTGACCTCGTCGCCGAGGGCGCGCTCGCGCACGTGCGCCGTGAACTGCTTGACCACGTCGAGCGAGACGTCGGCGTCGAGCAGCGCGCGGCGGATCTCGCGGACGGTGCCGTCGACGTCGGCCGCCGACAGCTTGCCCTTGGTGCGGAGGTTCTTGAAGGTCTCGGCGAGGCGGTCAGACAGGTTTCCGAAGGTAGCCATGGTGCCTTCGATTGTAGGCGAGAGCGGATGCCTCCCAGCTGCACGTGCCGGCGGTCACCCCTCGAAGCGCACGTCGACGACCTCGCGGCCCGTGTCGATCGCGGCGATGAGCCGCTCGTCGGTGTCGTCGGGCGCGAGCGCGTACTCGAACTCGGCGAACGGCTCGCCCGGTCCGTCGGCCTCGGGCCGCAGGTCGACGCGCAGGAGCGACAGCGATCGCAGCGCGTCCACCTGCCGGTCGCCCGAATCGCGGCCGATCGCCGCGTCGATCTCCTCGGCCTGCTCGAGCTCGGGGTCGAGCAGCACGTCGAGGAATCGCATCACGGGCGTGCCGCCGGAGTCGAGCTGGCTCACGAACGCCGACCGCAGCTCGTCGTCGACGAGCTCCAGCTCGCCGACGAGCACCGCCGCGGCATCCAGCGACGCGTTCGACACCATCTCGTCCTCGGCCTCGAGCACGACCTCGACCCGCTGGTCGCCGTACTCGATCATCTCCGACCAGTAGTCGCCGACGATCCCGAAGTAGTCGTGCTCGGTCGCCATGGTCCCCTCCTCGTGGTCAGCCGATGAGCTTCTGCGCGAAGACATGCGGGGTGAACCCCGTGAGGTCGCCGATGCCCTCGCCCTGGCCGATCAGCTTGATCGGCAGTCCGGTCTTCTCCTGCACGGCCAGCACGAACCCGCCCTTCGCGCTGCCGTCGAGCTTCGTGAGCACGAGCCCGGTGACGCCGCCGTGCTCGATGAACGCCTCGGCCTGCGCGAGCCCGTTCTGCCCCGTCGTCGCGTCGAGCACGAGCAGCACCTCGCTGATCGGCGCCTGCTTCTCGACCACGCGCTTGATCTTGCCGAGCTCGTCCATGAGCCCGCCCTTCGTGTGCAGGCGTCCGGCGGTGTCGATGATCACGATCTCGGTGCCGTCCTGCTTCGCCTTCTCGACGGTCTGGAAGGCGACGGATGCCGGGTCCTGGCCCTCGCGCTCCGGGCGCACGATGCCCACCCCGGCGCGCTCGGCCCACGTGGCGAGCTGGTCGACGGCGGCCGCGCGGAACGTGTCGGCGGCGCCGACCACGACGCTGCGGTCGTAGGTGCGGAGGAACCGGGCGAACTTGCCGATCGTGGTGGTCTTGCCGACGCCGTTGACGCCGACGACGAGCACGACGGCCGGACGCTCGGTGAGCTTGAGGGTGGGGTCGTACTTCGCGAGCCGTTCCTCGACGACCTCGCGGAGCATCCGCTGCACGTCGCGCGGATCGGTCGTGCGATAGCGCTCGACCTGCGCCTTGATGCCGTCGACGATCTCCTCGGTCACCGCGGGGCCGAAGTCGGCGCGGATGAGCGCGGACTCGAGGTCCTCCCACGTGTCCTCGTCGATCGTCTTCGCCCCGAAGACCCCGCGGAGGGCCGAGCCGAGCGACCAGGATGCACGTTCTGCCATGCGTCCAGCCTAGATGGGCTCGCGCGGTACACCGACGGCCGGCGGCCTGCAAGGGGTTGCCGACCGGGCCGGGGGCGGGAAGCGTCGAGGATGACGGAAGGAGTGCGAATGACGATCGTGGGATTCCACGCCTCGCACGAACAAGTCCCCCCTGCCCGACTCCTCCACGCCGTGCAGCGCGCCGAGGAGGTGGGCTTCGACGCGGCGATGTGCTCCGACCACCTCGCCCCGTGGAGCCTGCGGCAGGGCGAGTCCGGCTTCGCATGGAGCTGGCTCGGCTCGGCGCTGCAGGCCACGCGGCTGCCGTTCGGCGTCGTCACGGCGCCCGGGCAGCGGTACCACCCGGCGATCGCCGCGCAGGCGATCGCCACGCTCGAGTCGATGTACCCCGGCCGGTTCTGGGCCGCGCTCGGCAGCGGCGAGGCGGTCAACGAGCACGTGACCGGCGACCCGTACCCGCCGAAGGACGAGCGGGATGCGCGCCTCCGCGAGACCGTGACCGTCATCCGTCGCCTGCTCGCGGGCGAGGAGGTCAGCGTCGACGGGCTGCATCCACGTCGACCGCGCACGCGTCTGGAGCCTGCCCCCGGTGCCGCCGGCGCTCATCGGCGCCGCGGTGTCGACCGAGACCGCCCGCGAATGCGCCGAGTGGGCCGACGGGCTCATCACCGTCGACCAGCCGCGCGACGCCCTCCGGGCGGTGATCGACGCCTACCGCGACGCCGGCGGCCACGGGCCCGACCGCCGTGCAGGTGCACCTCAGCTGGGCGCCGACGGACGAGGAGGCCCTCGCGATCGCGCACGACCAGTGGCGCACGGGCGTCCTGCCCGGGCCCATGGTGTGGGAGCTCGACACGCCGCAGGCGTTCGACGAGGCGACCGCGGATGCCACGCCCGACGAGGTCGCCGCGACCGTGCAGGTCTCGGCCGACCCGGCCCGTCACCTCGCGAAGCTCGCCGAGCTCGCCGAGCTCGGCTTCGACCGCATCTTCCTGCACCACGTCGGCGTCGAGCAGGACGCGTTCCTCGACACGTTCGGCGAGCACGTGGTGCCGACGCTGAAGGCGGCCGGGCGATGAGGATCACCGACCGCAGCGACCTGTGGTGGAAGACCGCGGTCGTCTACTGCCTCGACGTCGAGACCTACATGGACTGGAACGACGACGGCTCCGGCGACTTCGAGGGGCTCGCCCATCGGCTCGACCACCTCGCCGAGCTGGGAGTGACGTGCATCTGGCTGATGCCGTTCCAGCCCACCCCCGACCGCGACGACGGCTACGACATCACCGACTTCCTCGGCGTGGACCCGCGACTCGGGTCCCTCGGCGACGTGGCCGAGTTCACGCGCACGGCGCGGGACCGCGGCATGCGGGTGATCATCGACTTCGTGATGAACCACACGTCGGAGCGGCATCCGTGGTTCAAGGCGGCCCGGCGCAGCCGCACGTCGCCGTACCGCGACTGGTACGTGTGGCGCGACGAGCCCCCGAAGAAGCAGGCGAACACGGTCTTCCCGGGCGAGGAGGACAGCGTCTGGGAGCTCGACGAGCGCACCGGCCAGTACTACCTGCACAGCTTCTACCGGCACCAGCCCGACCTGAACATCGCGAACCCCGCGGTGCGCGACGAGATCGCGAAGACGATCGGCTTCTGGCTGGAGCTCGGCATCTCGGGATTCCGGGTCGACGCGGTGCCGTTCCTCATCGAGCCGCCGGAGGGCGTCGACATCGGCGACCCGCACGAGTTCCTGCGCGACATCCGCCGGTTCCTGCAGCGCCGATCGAGCGAGGCCGTGCTGCTCGGCGAGGTGAACCTCCCGTACGACCAGCAGCTCGAGTTCTTCGGCCGCACGGGCGACCCGCCCGAGCTCACCATGCAGTTCGACTTCCTCGGCATGCAGGCGCTCTACCTCTCGCTCGCCCGCGAGGACGCACGTCCGCTCGCGGAGTCGCTCGCGAAGCGCCCGGTGCTCGAGCCCGAGGCGCAGTGGGCGAACTTCGTGCGCAACCACGACGAGCTCACGCTCGACAAGCTCTCCGACGCGGAGCGCGAGGAGGTCTTCGAGGCGTTCGCGCCCGAGGAGTGGATGCGCGTCTACGGGCGCGGGATCGTGCGGCGGCTGCCGACCGATGCTCGACGGGGATCCGCGCCGCATCCGCCTGGTCTACAGCCTGCTCTTCTCGCTGCCCGGCACGCCCGTGCTGTTCTACGGCGAGGAGATCGGCATGGGCGAGAACGCGGAACAGGAGGGGCGGCAGGCGGTTCGCACGCCGATGCAGTGGACCGACGAGCGCAACGGCGGCTTCTCCCGGGCCACGCCGGCGAGGCTCGTCGCGACGCCGCCCGACCGACGGGTACGCGCCCGAGCACGTGAACGTCGAGGCGCAGATGCACGACCCCGACTCGCTGCTCGCGACGATCCGGCACTTCGCGGTGCGCTACCGCAGCTCCCCCGAGATCGGCTGGGGCGAGCTGGACCTGCTGCCGACCGGCCAGGACGCCGTGCTCGCGCATCGGATCACCGCCGACGTCGGACGGTTCGTCGCCGTGCACAACTTCGCGCCCACGCCGACCCTCGTGCCGCTGGAGCTCGGCCGGGTCGCCCCGGGCACCCTGCTCTCCGACCTGTTCGCGGTCGACGCCGAGCCGATCGACGAGCGCGGTCGCATCGACGTGCACCTCGACGCCTACGGCTACCGCTGGTTCCGCATCGTCGAGCCCGACGATCGCCGGCTGACCTGAGGTCGAAGACGCGGGTCGGATGACGGGGCGGATGCCGCGGGCGCACCCTGCGGCATCCGTCGCGCCCGGCCTCAGCTCGCGCGCGCCTCGCGCTCCTCGCGCACGCGCTGCCCGACCACGGCCGACACGCCGTCCTGGCGCATGGACACGCCGTAGAGCGCATCCGCGATCTCCATCGTGCGCTTCTGGTGCGTGATCACGATGAGCTGGCTCGACTCGCGCAGGTCCTCGAGCGTCGTGAGCAGGCGCCCGAGGTTCGCGTCGTCGAGCGCCGCCTCGACCTCGTCCATGATGTAGAACGGGCTCGGCCGGGCCTTGAAGATCGCGATGAGCAGGGCGACCGCCGCGAGCGATCGCTCGCCGCCCGAGAGCAGCGACAGCCGCTCGATCTTCTTGCCGGCGGGCTTCACCGAGACCTCGATGCCCGTGGTGAGCATGTTGTCGGGGTCGGTCAGCGCGATGCTGCCGGTGCCGCCCGGGAAGAGCACGGGGAAGACCTCGGCGAAGGCGTCGCGCGTGTCCTCGAACGCGCCGCGGAAGATCGACTCCATCTTGCCGTCGATCTCCTCGATGATCGTCAGCAGGTCCCTGCGGGTGTTCGCGAGGTCGGTGAGCTGCTCGGTGAGGAACTGGTGGCGCTGCTCGAGTGCGGCGAACTCCTCGAGGGCGAGCGGGTTGACCCGGCCGAGCTGCGCGAGCTTGCGTTCGGCGCCGGCCAGGCGGCGCTGCTGCTCCTCGCGCACGAACGGGCGGGCGGGCGCCTCCTCGTCCTCGGCGGGCACGTCGACGTCGGGCCCGTACTCGGCGACGAGCACGTCCTCGGTGAGGCCGAGCTCCGACTCGGCCCGCTCGACGAGCCCGGCGACGTGGAGCTTCTTCTCGTAGATGCGCAGCTCGAGCCCGTGCACGTCCTCGGTGACGGCGTGCAGGCGCTCGCGCACGGCGGCCTCCTCGCGCCGCACCCGCTGCAGCTCCTCGTTGCGGCTCGCGCGCTGCGCCTCCGCGCGGCCGAGGGCGACCCGGGCCTCCGCCACGGCGGCGTCGACCGAGGCGAGCGCGGCGGGCAGCGAGTCGGCCACGCGCGTGGCGGCGGCCAGCTGGGCGCGACGCACGACGGCGCGGCGCGCGGCATCCGCTGCGGCCTGCTGCTCGGCGTCGAACTGCCGCTCCATGGCCCGCACGCGGGCCTCCTCGGCGCGCACGCGCTCCTTCGCGGTCTCGAGTCGCAGCCGGGCCTCGACCTCGAGCTCGCGTGCCTGCTCGAGCGCCGCGAGCGCGCCGTCGCGGACGGTCGCGTCGAGCACCGGCCGTTCGACCGACCGGGCGTGCTCGAGCGCGGCCTTCGCCTCGTCGGCGGCCCGTTCCGCGTCGCCGACGCGTTCCTCGGCGTTCGCGGCCGCCTGCTCGAGGCGGGTCGCCTCCGCCTCGACGGCCTCGGCCTGCACGCGCGCCCGGTTCAGCTGCTCCGTGCGCTGCGCGAGCCTGGCGTCGAAGTCGCGCAGCGCGGCGAGCGCCTGCTTCGCCTGCTCCTTCGAACGCTCGAGGATGGTGCGCTGCTCGGCGAGATCGAAGCGGGAGCGCTCGAGCTCGGCGCGCAGGTCCTCGAGCCGGGCGCCGGCCCGGTCGCGCTCGGCGAAGAGCTCGATCCGGCTCTGCTCGCGACCCGTTCCGCCGCGCACGACGTAGCGGCCGACGACGGTGCCGTCCTTCGTGATGATCGTCGCCGGTGCGTCGAGTCGCGCCAGCGACGGGCTCCGCGGCCTTGGCGGCCGCGAGGTCGTCGGCGATGAGCACCTCGGCCAGCAGGGCGACCACGCCGGCGGGGGCGGTCACCACCTCGGACGCCGCGGTGAGCCCGTCGATCGCCGGCGTCGCTCGCGGCACGGCACCGGGCTCGGCGAGGGCGAGGGCCACGCGACCGAGCTCGCCGCGCTCGGCGTGCTCGAGGGCGCGGTAGGCCGCGTCGCGGTCGTCGACGAGCACGGCGTCGGCGAGCGAGCCGAGCGCTGCGGCGATCGCCGGCTCGTACCCGGGCTCGACGTGCAGCGACTCGGCGAGCAGGCCGCGCACGCCGGCGACGCCGGAGGACGACGAGCGCGGCCGAGCCGTCCTTCTGGTCCAGCGCGAGCGACAGCGCGGCGGTGCGCGCGGCGAGGGCGCCCTGCTCGCGCTCGCGCCCGTGGAGCTCCTCGCGGATCCGCTCGATCTCGGCCTCGGCCTCGAACACGGCGGCCTGCGCGAGCTCGTACGCCTCGTCGAGGTCGGTCTCCGCGCCCTCGCCGGCCTCGGCCTCGGCCTCGACGCGTGCGAGCTCCGCGGCGGCGGCGGCGCGGCGGGCGGCGGCGGCCTCGAGCGCGTTCGCGTGGCGCAGCACCTCCCCGCGCACGGCGGCGAGCTTCGAGGCGGCCGTGTCGGCCTGGCCGGCGAGCGCCGAGAGCTCGAGGTCGTACGCCGCCACGCGGGCGCTCTGGCGGGCGATGCCCTCGTCGACGACGTCGAGCTCGGCGCGCGCGGAGCGGGTCGCGGCCGCGGCGCCGTCGAGGGCGGATGCCGCGTCGCCGACGGCGCTCGTGAAGTCGTCGAGCCCGGCGGTCGCCTCCTCGATCATGGCGCGGGTGACGCTGGGCGCGGCATCCGTCGGCTCGACCTGGGCGCTCGAGCAGGGCGATGCGCTGCCGCGCGAGCGCATCGAGCGACCGCAGCCGATCCTGCGCCGATTCGAGCGCGTGCGACGTGGAGCGCGCGGCGTCGACGTCGTCGCCGAGGTAGGCGGACTCCAGCCGCTCGACCCGCGCCTGGTGCTGCTCGAGCTCCTGCTGCAGCACCTGGCGCTCGCTGTGGCGCTCGTGCTCGCTGCGTCCGTGCTCGTCGAGGGCGCGGCGCAGGCCGACGACCTCGTCGGCGAGCAGGCGGGCCCGCGCGTCGCGCACGACGGCCGCGATCGTCGCCGCCTCGCGCGCCACCTCGGCCTGGCGGCCGAGCGGCTTCAGCTGGCGCCGGATCTCGCCGGCCAGGTCGGACAGGCGGGTCAGGTTCGCCTGCATGGCGTCGAGCTTGCGGAGCGTCTTCTCCTTGCGGCGGCGGTGCTTCAGGATCCCCGCGGCCTCCTCGATGAAGCCGCGCCGATCCTCGGCGCTCGCGTGCAGCACGGCGTCGAGCTGCCCCTGGCCGACGATGACGTGCATCTCGCGGCCGAGGCCCGAGTCGCTCAGCAGCTCCTGCACGTCGAGCAGCCGGCAGGTCTCGCCGTTGATGGCGTACTCGCTCGTGCCGTTGCGGAACAGCGTGCGGGAGATCGTCACCTCGCTGTACTCGATCGGCAGCGCGCCGTCGGCGTTGTCGATCGTGAGGCTGACCTCGGCGCGGCCGAGCGGACCGCGCGTGGCGGTGCCCGCGAAGATGACGTCCTCCATCTTGCCGCCGCGCAGCGTCTTGGCACCCTGCTCCCCCATGACCCAGGCGAGCGCGTCCACGACGTTCGACTTGCCGGAGCCGTTGGGGCCGACGATGCACGTGACGCCCGGTTCGAAGGCGAACGTCGTCGGCTGCGCGAAGGACTTGAATCCCTTCAGCGTCAGGCTCTTGAGGTACACGTCCCACCCTTCCGACTCGCGAGCGCGCTGCCGACGAGCGTAGTCGAGGAACGGCGCGCCGCCGTTCGCCCCCGCCGCCATCGCGCGGGATCCGCCCTTGCCGCATCCGACGGCTCCGCGCTAATCTGGGCGGCTGCCTACGCCCAGGTGAGGAGCGATCATGAGCGTCGACATCCGTCCGATCCGCCTCCCCGACCACGTCGGCGCAACCGACGACGCCGAGCTCGGCCGCCTACGTGACGCTCGCTGCGAGCCTCGACGTCGAGGCGCTCGGCACCACCGACCTGACCCGCCGGCCCCAAGAGGTGCTGCAGGACCTGCGCCAGGCCGAGTTCACGCGGTACACCGCGATCGGCGCGTTCGACGCCGACGCGGCTGGTCGGCCGTCGTCGAGGTGCAGTGGGAGCTCGACGCCGACGCCGCCACGGCGTACATCGACGTCCTGGGCGTCGAGCCCGATCGGCGGCGCGAGGGCATCGGCTCGCGGCTTGCTCGCGGCCGCCGAGGAGGCTGCGCATGCGGCCGGGCGCCCCACCACCGTGCTCTCGGCCGACCACCTGATCGATGCGGACGATGCGATCGGGCCACGGCTCCACGCGCCGCAGGGCGACGCCGATATCGCGGCCGACGCGCCGGCAGCACGATTCGCGCTCGCGCGCGGCTTCGCGCTCGGCCAGCTGAACCGGGTGAGCGCCATGGATGTCGCCGGGCGGGGCGACGAGTTCCGACGACGCCTCAGCGCATCGCTGGAGCAGGCTTCCGACCGCTACCGCCTCGTGGCCTGGCAGGACGAGGCCCCCGACGAGCTCATCGACTCGCTCGCGGTCGCCCACGAGCGGATGTCGATCGACCCGCCGGCGGGCGCCATCGCGTGGGGGCTCGAGCAGTGGGACGCCGCGCGCATCCGCGACCACGAGCGCCGCGCGCGCCAAGCGGGCCGCACGCACCTCAACGTCGTCGCGGTGGCCCCCGACGGCGAGGTCGCCGGGTTCACCGAACTGTCGCTCCTGCCCGACTCGCCTGCGGTCGAGCAGTGGGACACGATCGTGCTCGCTCCGCACCGCGGACACCGGCTGGGCATGCGGCTGAAGCTCGCGAACCTGGTCGCCCTCGACGAGCTCGACCCCACCCGCGAGCGCATCTACACGTGGAACGCCGACGAGAACGAGCACATGCTCGCGATCAACGTCGCGCTGGGCTTCCGTCCGTTCGCACTGGAGTCGACGTGGCAGCGCCCGGCGACGCGGCATCCGGAGCCGCTGGCAGCGCGGGCACCGGTGCGACGAGCGGTTCATGAACGACTCGCGCACCATCGGCGTGCCGCAGCGCGGACAGGGCAGGCCCGCCCGCCCGTAGGCGTTCAGCGAGTGCGCGAAGTACCCGGATGCCCCGTTGACGTTGACGTACTGCGCATCGAAGCTCGTGCCGCCCTCGGCGAGGGCCTTGCCGAGCACGTCGCGCACCGCGGCGAGCAGCTCGCGGCCCCGTCGGCGTGTCAGCGACGAGGCGGGCTGCTCGCCGTGCAGGCGCACCGCCCACAGCGATTCGTCGGCGTAGATGTTGCCGACGCCGCTCACGAGGCCCTGGTCGAGCAGCACGCGCTTCACCCCCGACGCGCGGCGCGCGAGGGCGTCGAGGAACGCGCGGTCGTCGAAGGCCGGGTCGAGCGGGTCGCGCGCGATGTGGGACACCTGGGCGGGGATGCTGCGTGCCCACGGCCCGGACACCCCGCCCGAGAAGCCGGCCACCTCGCCGTCGGCGGTCGGCACGAGGCGGTCGACGGCCAGCGAGCCGAACGTGCGCTGGTCGACGAAGTCGATGCGGAGCTCGCCGTGCTCGGGGTGGTCGAGGTGCAGGCGGACGCGGGCGTGACGGTCGTCGCCCGGATGGTCGGGCGTGCGCAGCAGCAGCTGGCCGCTCATGCCGAGGTGGCCCACGATGGCGCGATCGACGCCGATCGGCATCCACAGGAACTTGCCGCGACGCACCGCCGCCTCGATGCGCGCACCGGTGAGCGAGCGACTCGAAGTCACCGGATGCCGCGTCGTGACGCGTCAGGGCACGCGCGTCGAGCACGTCGACGGCCGCGATCCGTGCCCCGGTCACCGCGGGCGCGAGCCCGGCGCGGACGACCTCGACCTCGGGCAGCTCGGGCACGTCAGCGGGCGTTGAGCTCGGTCCAGGCCTCGAGCGCGGCGGCCATCTCGGCCTGCTTCTTGCTCGAGCCCTCGCCGGTGGCCTGCACGAGGTCGCCCACCGAGACCGTGGCGACGAAGTGCTTGTTGTGGTCGGGGCCGCTCTCGGTCACCGTGTAGAGGGGCGGCGGAGCGCTGCGGCGCGCGGCGATCTCCTGCAGGCTCGTCTTCGGGTCCATGGCGGCGCCGAAGCGCTCGGGGTCGGCGAGCAGCGGGGCGACCAGGCGCAGCACGAACTCCGTCGCGGCATCGCCGCCGGCGTCGAGGTACACCGCGCCGATGATCGCCTCCACCGTGTCGGCGAGGATCGACGGCTTGTCGGATCCGCCCGTCATGGTCTCGCCCCGACCGAGCCGGATGTAGCGGACCGACGCCGATGGCGCGACCCACCTCGGCCAGCGCGACACTCGACACGAGGCTCGCGCGGCGCTTGGCGAGCTCGCCCTCGTCGAGGTCGGGGTGGTCGCGGAAGAGCTTGACCGTGACGGCCTGCCCCAGGATGGAGTCGCCGAGGAACTCGAGGCGCTCGTTGGTGGGGATCCCGCCGTTCTCGTACGCGAACGACCGGTGCGTGAGCGCGAGCAGGAGCAGGGCGGGGTCGATGTCGACCTGCAGCGTCTGCTGCAACTCGTCGAGCGAGAGTTCCCCGTGCCCCGTGTGCTCCGTTCGCGTCACGACCGGTCGAAAGCCAGGTTGGTGCCGACTAGACGTCGGCGACCTTGCGGCCCTTGTACTCGAGGAAGAGCGGGGTGCCCGCAGAGTCCTCGACGACCTTCGCGCGGTGCGGAAGGCTGTAGGTGACCTTGCCGTTCTCCACGGTCTTGACGAGCGTGGGGACCTCGGCCTTCCACTGCGAACGGCGCGCGTGGGTGTTGGCGCGTGACTTCTTCCGCTTCGGAACAGCCATGACTCTCTCTCAATCTCTCTGCTGGTCGGCACTGGATGCGACATCCGCGCCTTGGTCTTCGGAAGCCTCGAACCCGGCGAGCGCGGCCCACCGCGGGTCGCGTTGCTCAGGGGTGACGAGTTCCGGATGATCAGCCAGTCGGACCCCGGTCTCGGGGTCGAGACCCGGGCAGTCCGGCCGGCACACCGGCTGGAACGGCAGTGACAGCACCACCGCATCTCGGATGAGCGATTCAAGATCCACGTGGTCGTCTTGAACCTCATACTCGAAAGCTTCTCCAGAATGATACGCGAAAAGCTCCTGGAACTCGACTTCGACGGGCAGGGCGATGTCGATGAGGCAGCGTCCGCACTCGCCTTCGGCGACCGCGTCGACCTCCGCCGTCACGAGGACGCCCTCGTGGACGGACTCGAGCCGCACGTCGAGGTCGAGCTCGGAACCCTCCTTCAGCCCGACGAGTCCCTCGCCCATCGGCTCGGCGACGGCGATCGCGAGGTGCTGCTCGCGCATGTCGCCTGGACGGTTCACGAGGTCGCGCACGTTCACGCGGAACGGGGAATGCTTGATGGCCACGATCGACGATTCTACGCCCCGGCCGCCGGCCGGTCGCCGAGCGCCTTGCGCGCCCGGTCGAACAGCGAGCGCGGCATCAGCACCGCCCTCGCGCGCTCCGCGCCGCGGGCATCGGCCAGGAGCGCGTCCCGCGCCGCGCCGAGGTCCTCGGCGAGCCCCGGGCCGGGCGACGCTCCCGCGCGCCCGTACCGTTCGCGCTCCACCGCGTCGCGGAGGCGCAGGAGCGCCGCGCGTGCCGTCGCGTCGCCCGCGAACGCCTCGCGTTCGGAGATCCGGGCCGCGAACGCGCGCGCCGTCTCGGCGTCGCCGCCCCCCGCCCCCAGGTCGCGCGCGGTCGCCACGAGCTCGTCCCACGCGGCATCCGCCGGACGCTCGCCTCGGCGGACCCGCCCGAGTCGCGTGAGCCGCTGGCTGGTGCGGAACGCGGCCGGGAGGAGCAGGAGGAGCAGCACGACGAGCACGGTCGCGCCGCCGCGGATCCACAGCTGCCCGGCGGCCGCGAGCGCGTCGCCGCTGGGCCCGGCGAGCCCGCGGTCGGGGTCGAGGTCGGGTCGGCCGCTCGCGCCCGGCGTGGACGTCGCCGCATCGGGCACGTTCGGTCCCTGCTCCTCGCCGGCGCCGGGCCGCGAGTAGTCGGGCACCAGTCCGCGCCCGGGCGTCGGTTCGAACGGCACCCAGCCGACGCCCTCGAAGTACAGCTCGGGCCACGCGTGCAGGTCGTGCGAGTCGACTTCGACGCGCTGCACGCCGTCGACGCGCTGCTCGGTCGGCGAGCCCTGGGTGTAGCCGATCGAGATCCGGGCCGGGATGCCCACCTCGCGCGCCAGCACCGCCATCGTCGAGGCGAAGTGCACGCAGTACCCGGCCTTCGTCTCGAGGAACTGGGCGATCACGTCGAACCCGCCGCCGTCGTACCCCTCCTCGACGGGCGCTTGCGTGGAGTAGTCGAAGTCGGCGCCGCGCAGGTACGCCTGGATCGCGACCGCCGCGTCGTACGGCGATGGGGCGCGCCGAGGTGACGGATGCCGCGGTGTCGGTGATGATCTGGGGCAGCTCCTCGGGCAGGGCGAGGTACGCTGCGAGCTCTTCCGGGAGGTCGCGGTCGGCGCTGCGGAGCTGCGCGGGCGTCGGCTCGACGTCGAGGCGGGTGACGCGATACTGCTGCCCGTCCGTGTTCGTGTCGACGCTGCGCACCGTGAGCGAGCCGTCCTCCCAGAACCAGGAGCCGCGGAGCCCGTCGATGCGCGTCGTGGGGTACGGCACCGGCAGCCAGGTCGTGCTGACCTCGTCGACGATCACGTCGATCGGATGCTCCGACGTGTCGACGCGGCCCGAGAGGCCGTCGGGGCGCGGCATCGCATCGACCGTGTTGTCCCCGTCGACGGCGCGCTCGGTCGCGCTCCAGACCTCGCCCTCGAACCGGTCGAGCGTGAGGAGCGTGAAGTACGGCCGGTCCCCGTCGCGGGCGAGGTAGTGGAAGGCGGGTCGCGCGTCGGGGCGGCGCAGGTCGCGGCCGAGGTCGATGAACGGGCTCACGCCCCGCGCGAACAGCGTGCCCCGCCCGGGCGAGCCCAGCAGGAGGCTCGTCGAGATGCTCGGCGTCGAGGCCGCCAGCACCGAGGCCGCGAGCAGTCCGACGGCCGCGAGTCCCAGCGACGCGCCGAGCGTCGAGGCGATCGGCACCCGCTTCGGGGCGATGACGGTGGCGGCCTGGTCGCCCTCCTCGCGGGCCGTCGAGCCTGGCCCGACGACGCACGCGCACGTCGATGCGCAGGAGGAGCAGGTACGCGGCGGCCGTGAGCACGAGGGTCGGCAGCTCGGCGCCCGCCTCGATGATGAAGCCGGGGATGAGGATCGGCACGAGGGCGGGTGCCGCGGCCAGCGCCGGCATCCGCAGCGTCTGCACCAGGATGTCGGTGAGCACGGCGAGCAGGCCCACGCCGAGCGCGAGGCCGAACGACAGGGCGGGCACCGGGATCGCGGGCACGGCCTGCTGCTCGATGGTGCGCTGGGCGCCGACGACGAGCTCGCCGAAGGTCTCGAACGTGCCCTGGGTCGGCACGATGAGCGCGAAGCTCGTGGCGCCGCCGAAGAGCAGGGTGAGCATGAGCAGCAGCACCACGAGCTCGAGCACGGGCACGAGCGACGGCGGCGTGCGGATGGCTCGGAACCCGAGCCCCGAGAACAGGGTGCCCGCGGCGATGAACGCGCACAGCCACCACCATCCGCTGCCGGAGATCAGCGGGCCGAGCGCCATCGTCGCGATCGACGAGGAACAGGAACGACGCCGCCGTGAGCGCGAGTCGCTGGGCGCGTGAGAGCGGCACGGGATCAGGATGCATCCGTCACCGTCCCGTCCCGGTCGTCGTCGGCCCCGCCGGTGCGCGGTGGCGGCGCCGGCGGCCGTCGACGCGCGCGCGGTGAGCGCGATCCCGGCCCACGCCTCGCCGATCTCGGCGGGGCGGCGCACCCGCACGATGCGCCAGTCCGCCTCCTCGAGCAGGTCGAGCACGCGTCGGGACACGCCCTCCACGGCGAACGCGACCGCGGGCTCGAACATCGGGCGGAGGGCGATCAGGTTGCTCGCGTCCTGCTCGTCGGGGTCGACGAGCACGGCGAAGCCCGGCGCCCGAGCCTCGCGAGCCCGTGCCCTCGCCTCGGAGGCGGCGGGCTCCGGCTCGGCGTGCACCGACAGGCGTGCGGGCTCGTCGAGCCGCGCGAGGTCCTCGAGGAGCGTCCGGTCGCCGCCCGGCATGCGGTACCCGCCGTCGTACGCGGCCCCGGGAACGACCGCGCGCTCGGGGTCGGCGACCTGGGTGCACCGCACCCGGAAGCCGTTCTCGAGCAGGTGCACGCCGATCGAGGCGGCCATCTCGATGCCGAGCTCGAAGGCGTGGTTCGGCCCGTCGTCGTGCTCGCGCCGGAGCGAGGACACCCTCGGCCGACCGGACGAGGGTCGTGTCGAGCAGCACGCGCGCCTCGGGGTCGCCGCGCTGCTCCTCCTCGCGCACCATCAGCTCGCCCCGCCGGGCGGTGGCCGCCCAGTTCACCCGCCGGAGCGGGTCGCCGTAGCGGTACTCGCGGGCGATCAGCTCGTCGGAGTTCGGGTGGGAGCGGCGCTGCAGGCCGTGCACGCACGCCGTCGATGGAGGCCGCGCTGCCGAGCGCCGCGTCGAGCGGGGTGACTCGCGGGGTCACGACGATCTCGTGTCCGGTGCCCACCTCGCGATCGATCCGGGCGAGGCCGAACGGGTCGGTGATGCCGACGCGGAGCGGCCCGATCGAGGTGACGCCTCGCCGCGGCATCCGGAGCCGGTACTCGAGGCGCACCGTGTCGTCGCCGGACGGGAGCACGCCCTCGTAGGGCCCGATCGCGGGCAGGATCGCCTCGGGCGGACCGGTCAGGCCGTCGGGCACGGTGTCGCGCCAGTGCGCGCCGTCGAACGTGCGTCGCCCGCGGTTCTTCACGACGAGCGACACCCGGGTCCAGGCGCCCGCGGGCACGACCGGCGGGGCGAACGCCCGGGTCACGGCGAGGCGCGGGGTGCGGACCACCACGAAGACGCCGGCCGCCGCGGGCATCGCGATGCCCACGAAGGCGAGCAGCAGGATGTCGCGGAGGTCGAACCACAGCGACACCGCGAGGAGGAGGACGCCGACCACGACGAGCGTGCCGCCGCGCCTCGTCAGTCGCGGCCAGGCCGAGACGCGAACGGAGCGCGGGCGGGACATTCTCAGCTCCTTCGTGCGCTGCCGACCGGAACCGGCGTCTCCCCCACGATGCGGCGCACGATGGCGTCGATGAGCGGTCCGCTGTCGCGGTCGTGCGCACCGATCGCACGACTGGTGGGCACGAGCCGGTGCGCGAGCACGGGCACCGCGAGCGCGTCGACGTCGTCGGGGAGCACGAAGTCGCGCCCGTGCATGGCCGCATGCGCCTTCGCCGCGCGGATGAGCTGCAGCGTCGCGCGGGGGCTCGCACCGAGGCGCAGCTGGCGGTCGTCGCGCGTGGCACGGGCGAGCTCGACCGCGTACTCCTTGACGGGCTGCGACGTGAACACGTGCTGCACGGCCGCGATCATGTCGCGGAGCTCGACGAGCGACACCACCGCTCCGAGGCGGTCGAGCGGGCTCGACGTCTCGCGCGTCGAGAGCATCGCGATCTCGTCGGCCGACGACGGATAGCCCATGGAGACGCGCGCCATGAACCGGTCGCGCTGCGCCTCGGGCAACGGGTACGTGCCCTCCATCTCGACCGGGTTCTGGGTCGCGACCACGGTGAACGGCTGGTCGAGCACGTACGTGGTGCCGTCGGCCGTGACCTGGCGCTCCTCCATGCACTCGAGCAGCGCCGACTGGGTCTTGGGGCTCGCCCGGTTGATCTCGTCGCCGATCACGATGTTGGCGAAGACCGGGCCGCGCTTGAACTCGAAGTGCCGGCTCGACTGGTCGAACACCGACACGCCCGTCACGTCGCTCGGGAGCAGGTCGGGCGTGAACTGGATGCGGCTCACGGTGCAGTCGACCGAGCGGGCCAGCGCCTTCGCGAGCATCGTCTTGCCGACGCCGGGGACGTCCTCGATGAGCAGGTGCCCCTCGGCGAGCAGCACCGTGAGGGCGGCCGTGATCGCCTCCCGCTTGCCGGCGATGACGGTCTCGACGTTCTGCACGATGGTCGCGGCCCGCGAGCCGACCTCGTCGATGCCCATCACGAGCCCGGGAGCGGCGTCGGCGCCGCCCACCGTGACCGCCGCCTCGCTCATGGGGTCATCGCCGCCTGGAGGTAGTCGGCGACCACGAACGGCACGTACGGGGCGACGTCGCCGCCGAGCGCCGCGACCTGCCGCACCAGCGAGCTCGACACGTGGGCGTTCGCCGGGTCGGGCAGCAGGAACACCGTCTCGACGCCCGCCAGGTGTCGGTTCACGATCGCCATCGGCGTCTCGTAGGCGACGTCGAGCTGCGAGCGGATGCCCTTGACGAGCACGGAGGCCCCGACATCCGTGCAGTAGTCGACGAGCAGCCCCATGCTCCACGACGCCACGACGATGCGGCCCTCGATGCCCGCGTCGGCGATCGAGCGCTCGATGAGCGACACGCGCTGCGCGATGGGCAGGAGTGCGGACTTGTCGGGGTTGTGCACCACGACGACATGCAGCTCGTCGTAGAGCCCCGCGGCCCGTGCGATGACGTCGAGATGGCCGAGCGTGACGGGGTCGAACGATCCTGGGACGACGGCGATCCGCTGCATACGCCCAGCGTAGTGCGCGGATGCCGCGGTGAAAGGCCTTGCGGAGAGTCTCAGCCCTTGCTCAGGTACCCGCTCGCCTCGGCGTCGAGCCGTCGGCGGACCTCGGCCGCGAGCGCGCCGTGGCGCCCGAGCCCGGGGTCCGCGGCGAGCACCTCCGCGGCGACTTCGCGGGCGTCGGCGATCACGTCGCCGTCGCGCGCGACGCGCAGGAGCTTCAGCGACGAGCGCCCGCCCGACTGGGTGGCGCCGAGCACGTCGCCCTCCTGCCGCAGCTCCAGGTCGACCCGGGCGAGCTCGAAGCCGTCGAGCGTGGCCGCGACGGCCTCGACGCGCTGGCGCGCGAGCGAACCCGCCTCGGCCGAGGTCACGAGCAGGCACAGCCCGGGCACGCTCCCGCGGCCGACCCGCCCGCGGAGCTGGTGCAGCTGCGAGACGCCGAACCGGTCGGCGTCGACGACGACCATCGCGCTCGCGTTCGGCACGTCGACGCCCACCTCGATCACCGTCGTCGCGACCAGCACGTCGAGCTCGCCGGCCGCGAAGGCGCGCATCGCGGCCTCCTTCTCGTCGGCGCTCATGCGCCCGTGCAGCGGGGCGACGCGCTTGTCGGCGAAGCGGGGATGCGCGGTGAGCTCGGCGAGCACCGAGGCGACGGATGCCGCGGGCACGGCGGCATCCGCCTCGCCGTCGCCGTCGGGCGCCTCCCCGTCGTCCTCGGCGACGCGCGCCTCGATCGCGGGGCAGACCACGAAGCCCTGGCGTCCCAGCTCGACCTCCTCGGCGAGGCGCTCCCAGACGCGCGGACGCCAGCCCGGACGGTCGGCGAGGGGCACCACGTGCGACTCGATGCCGGCGCGGCCGGCGGGGAGCTCGCGGATCGTCGACACGTCGAGGTCGCCGAAGACGGTCATCGCGACGGTGCGCGGGATGGGCGTGGCGGTGAGCACGAGCACGTGCGGCGGATGCTGCCCCTTCAGCCGCAGCGCCTCGCGCTGCTCGACGCCGAATCGGTGCTGCTCGTCGACGACCACGAGCCCGAGGTCGGCGAACGACACGGCGTCGCCGATGAGCGCGTGCGTGCCGACGACGATGCGCGACTGGCCGGCGGCGGCGCGCAGCAGCGCCTTCCGGCGGTCGGCGGCCGGCAGCTGGCCGGTGAGCAGCGTCGGCACGACCGACGCCGACAGGTCGGGGCCGAGCAGGCGGGCGATCGATCGGAGGTGCTGCGCGGCGAGCACCTCGGTGGGCGCGAGGAGCGCGGACTGCCCGCCGGAGTCGGCCACCGCGAGCATGGCCCGCAGTGCGACGACCGTCTTGCCCGAGCCGACCTCGCCCTGGACGAGGCGGTTCATCGGCACCGGGTGCTCGAGGTCGTCGGCGATCTCGGCGCCGACGTCCTGCTGGTCGGCGGTGAGCGAGAACGGCAGCGAGGCGTCGAACCGCTCGAGGAGTCCGCCCGCCGACGGATGCCGCGCGGTCGTCGTGTGCGCGCGCAGCTCCGCGCGCCGCAGCAGCAGCGCCGTCTGCAGCACGAACGCCTCGGTGAACCGCAGCGTGCGCCGCGCCGACTTCCAGTCGGCCTCGACCTCGGGCCGGTGGATCGCCTCGAGCGCCCGCCGCTGGTCGAGCAGCGACCGCGCCTGGCGGACCGCATCGGGCACGGGGTCGTCGACGTCGCCCAGCCCGTCGAGGAGCAGCGCGATCGACTTGGCCAGCTGCCAGCTCGCGAGCGTGCCCGTGGCCGGGTAGATCGGGATCGGCGCCTCGGCCCAGCGCTTGGCCGCCGCGGCATCCGCGGCGATCGGCGCCGAATCGTCGAAGAGCTCGTAGTCGGGGTGCGCGAGCTGGCGTGCGCCGCGGTAGTCGCCCACCTTGCCGGCGAAGATGCCGCGTGCGCCCGGGCACGAGCTCGCGCGCGCGCCACGCCTGGTTGAAGAACGTGAGGGTCAGGATGCCCGTGCCGTCGGAGATCTTCGCCTCGAGGATCGATCCCCGTCGGGATCGCATGGTGCGCTCGCGCACCTCGAGCACCTCCGCCACGATCGTGACGTTCTCGTCGAGCGGAAGGCTGGCGAGCGCCGTGAGCTCGCCGCGGAGGGCGTACCTGCGCGGGTAGTGGCCGAGGAGGTCGCCCACCGTGCGGTAGCCGAACGCCCGCTCGACGGCCTGCGCCGTGCGCCCGCCGAGCGCACCCGAGAGGCGGGTGTCGAGGGTGAACCGACCGGTGCCCGCGGCATCCGCTCCTTCGGACGTCATGCCTCGATCGTAGGCTCCTCCGCCGTCAGCGCGGCGAGCTCCGCCTGCACGTACGGGTCGTCGGGACGCGCGCGGGCGAGCTCGCGCTGCAGCTCGAGCGCCTCGTCGGTGCGACCGAGCGTGCGCAGGCATCGGGCGATCGACCAGCGGGCGACGTGCTGCTGCTCGGCCGTGCCGTACAGGTCGGCCGCCTCGACGGCCTGCTGGAACTCGGCGAGCGCCGCATCGGCGCGGCCGCCGTCGTGCATGGTCCAGCCGAGGTTGTTGTGCAGGGCGACGCCCCAGCGCAGCACGCGGGGGTCGCGGGAGCCGGCGAGCACGTCGAAGCCCTCGGCGGCCCACTCCTCCTCGTGCCCCTCGTCGTTCAGGGCGAGCATGTGCAGCGCGTCGAGGACGAGGAACGGCGAGCCGGCCAGGGCGGCCTCGCGCACCGCGCGGGTCAGCACGGGCACCGACTCGGGACGCCGGTCGGACGCGGCCAGGATGCGGCCGCGCTCGATGTCGACGCGAGCGCGCACCTCGGCGACGTCGCGCTCGGGGTCGTCGGACGGGATGCCCCCGGCGACGACGCCGTCGAGCACGTCGATCCCCTCGGCGAACCGGCCCTGGATGCCGAGCGCGCGCGCCAGTTGCGTCGTCATCACCGCGCGCACGTGCGCGGGATGCTCATCGTCGTCGGCGGCCTCGCGGAACCGCTCCTCGCTCGCCGCGGGATCGCTGAAATCCCACAGCCGGTCGATCATCTGCTGTTCGTCCCCCCGGTGGTGGGACGGTTCGGCGGGCACCTGGTCGGTCGAGTCATCCACCCCTCCATCATGGCAGCGCCGCCGGGGCCGCCGCGCGGGCATGACACCGCACGTCCGCGTCGATATGCTGCCGGGAGCATGACCCGCATCATCGCCGGATACGCCGGCTCGCTCACCCTCGCCGTGCCGCGCTCCGGCACGCGTCCCACGAGCGACCGGGTGCGTGAGGCGATCTTCTCGGCGCTCGAGGCGCGCGACGCCATCGACGGAGCATCGGCGCTCGACCTCTACGCCGGATCGGGCGCGCTGGGCCTCGAGGCCGCCTCGCGCGGTGCGGCCGAGGTCGTGCTCGTCGAGAAGGCGAAGGCGGCGGCCGAGATCTGCCGCCGCAACGCCGACGCGATCACCCGGGCCGCGCGAGGCGGCGCCCGACCACGCGTGCGCGTGGCGATGCGTTCGGTCGCGTCGTACCTCGAATCCGCCGTCGGCACGTTCGACCTCGTGTTCATCGACCCGCCCTACGACCTCGGCGAACCCGCGCTCGCCGACGACCTGGCGCTGCTCGCCCCACTGCTGTCGGCCGACGCCGTGGTGGTCGTCGAGCGCAGCTCGCGTTCGCCCGAACCCCGGTGGCCCGCGGGGATCGTGCCCGAACGGCGTCGCGACTACGGCGAGACCACGCTCTGGTGGGCGTCGGCTCAGCCTGCGCGGCCGTCCCAGCCGGAGTAGGGGTCCCACCCGTCGGCGCCGACGGGACGACCGTCGACGAGGACGCCGCCGGTGCCGGCGACGACGCCGCCGACGACCTCGAACGGCGCGGGCACGGGCGCGCCGGCCGGGAAGGTCGCGAGCAGGCCGTGGTCCTCGGCGCCGGCCAGCGCGACCCGCAGGTCGGGTCCGAGCGCGGCCGCCGACGAAGTCGAGGTCGACCCCGCTCGCCTCCGCGATCCGCCTGGCGTCGCGCGCGAGCCCGTCGGAGACGTCGAGCATCGCGGTCGCCCCGGCGAGGGCAGCCACGACGCCGGCCGACACGGGCGGCTCGGGCGCGAGCTGGGCGCCGACGAGCCGCGGATGCCGCGCCCGCACGTCGGCCGCCCGTGCGGGATCGGGTTCGCCCGCGGCATCCGTGCCCTCGTCGAAGAGCAGCGCGAGCCCCCTGGCCGCGTCACCGCGGGCGCCGGCGTGCGCCAGGACGTCGCCCGGCCGCGCACCGGAGCGCAGCACGGGCGCGCGGCCCTCGAGGTCGCCGAACGCGGTGACCGCGATCGTCAGCACGGTCGAGGCCGAGAGGTCGCCGCCCACCACGCCGGCGCCCGGGGCGAGTGCCGCGAGCCCCTCGCGCAACCCGTCGGCGATGCCCTCGAGCACCGTCACGGGCATCGTCGGGGGCGCGGCGATCGCGACGACGAGCGCGGTGGGACGTGCGCCCATGGCCGCGACATCCGTGAGGTTGGTGGCGGCCGCCTTCCAGCCGAGGTCGAACGGGGTCGACCACGCCAGCCGGAAGTCGGGGCCGTGCACGAGCAGGTCGGTCGTGACCACGAAACGGCCGTCGGCGGCTGCGACGACCGCGGCGTCGTCACCGGCGCCCAGGAGCGCCGCGTCGCCCGGCGCGAGCCGCGGCAGGATGCGGCCGAGCACCGCCGACTCGCCCAGCTCGGCGATCGTCGGGTCGCCGGGGCGCGCAGCTCGTTCCATGCCACTCACGGTAGCCTGAACGGGATGCCCCACCGAGTCGCCCCCCTGCCGCGCCGCGGGCTGCGGCGCATCGCCTCCGGCGCCGGCCTCGCCGTGCTCGCCGGCCTCGCGCTGGCGGGCTGCAGCCAGGCCGTCGCGTTCGATGCCGCGCCGTCCGCGATCGACCCCGACTGCGCCGCCGTCGTCGTGCGGCTGCCCGACACCGTCGCGGGCCTGCCCGAGCGCGAGACCAACGCGCAGGGCACGGGCGCGTGGGGACAGCCCGCCTCGGTGCTGCTGCGCTGCGGCGTCGAGCCGCTCGGCCCGACGACCGACCGGTGCGTGAGCGTCGACGGCGTCGACTGGGTCATCGACGAGTCGGATGCCCCGAACTACCTGTTCACGACGTACGGCCGCACGCCCGCCGTCGAGGTGCTCATCGACAACGACGTGGTGTCGGGCACGACGGCGATCGCCGACCTCTCGGCGGCCGTCTCGGCGATCCCCGCCGAGGACGGCTGCGTCGCACTCGACGACGCCGGCTAGCGCGCTGCCGCGGGCGACCCCCACCGCGATGAGCTCGTCGATGAGCTCGGGGTAGCTGAGCCCCGAGTTCAGCCAGCACGTCGGGAACATCGAGATCGGCGTGAAGCCCGGCATCGTGTTGACCTCGTTGACGACGAAGCCCTCGCCGGTGAGGAAGAC
Source organism: uncultured Actinomycetota bacterium (assembly GCA_963802485.1). Taxonomy (GTDB): domain Bacteria; phylum Actinomycetota; class Actinomycetes; order Actinomycetales; family Microbacteriaceae; genus Agromyces. The sequence continues at coordinate 59,772 of CAWDJA010000025.1, read as the reverse complement.
GTCGACCCTCGCGAGCCCCTCCCCGCCGATCGCCTCGAACGCGCGCCGCGCGATGCGCTGGAGCTCGAACAGCTCGCCCTCGCCCAGGTCGGCGGGGCAGATGAGCTCCACGCCGGGGGCGTCGAGGTACTTCGCGTCGAAGTCGTAGAACTCGCGGCCGGTGACCACCACCTCGCCCGCGACGCTCACGCGCACGTCGCCGGCGGAGCGGCCCTCGAGCACGCCGCACTCGATCTCGCGGCCCACGACCGCGGACTCGACCAGCACCGTGCGGTCCTCGGCGAACGCGATCTCGAGCGCGGCGTCGAGCTCGGACCAGTCCGACACCTTCGTGACGCCGACCGACGACCCCGCGCGCGCCGGCTTGACGAAGACCGGGAGGCCCAGCGACCGGGTGCGCCGGCCCCACAGCTCGGGGTCGGCGGCGAGCCCGGCGCGCGTGAGCGTGACCCACGGGGCGACCTCGATGCCCGCGCCCTCGAGCACCGTCTTCGTGACGTGCTTGTCCATGCCGATCGCCGAGGCGAGCACGCCGTTGCCGACGTACGGGAGCCCCACCAGCTCGAGCAGGCCCTGCACCGTGCCGTCCTCGCCGAACCGGCCGTGCAGGATCGGGAAGACGACGTCGACGTCGCCGAGCGAGCGCTCGCCCGCGGCATCCGTCACGCGCAGCTCGCGCGAGGCCGCGCTCTCGGGCCAGCGCACGCGGGTTCCGTTGTCGACGACCTCGGGGAGGTGCTCGGGGTCGAGGGCGAACCGCTCGGGGTCGTCGGCCTCGAGCACGAACGCGCCGTCACGGGTGATCCCGACGGGGATCACCTCGTACCGGTCACGGTCGATCGCCCGGAGCACCCCTCCCGCTGTTGCGCAGCTGATCGAGTGCTCGCTTGAACGCCCGCCGAACAGCAGAACCACCCTGAGCTTGTCCATCCATCGTCCTTTCGCCCTGCGGCTCGTCGTCGGTCGTGAGGTGCGGTGCGATGTCCTTCGGGTCCAGCGTGCCGGCCAGCACCTGCCGCACCTGCTCGACGATGGGCATCTCCACGCCCTTCGCCCGCGCGAGTTCGAGGATCGGCGCGACGGATGCGAGCCCCTCGGTCGTCTGCTGCATCTGGTTCACCACGTCGTTGAGGTGGTAGCCCTGTCCGAGCAGCCGCCCCGCCGTGTTGTTGCGGGAGAGCGGCGACTGCGACGTGGCGATGAGGTCGCCGAGGCCCGCGAGGCCCGAGAGCGTCTCGGGGTGGGCCCCGTACGCCACCGCGAAGTCCGTCATCTCCACGAGGCCGCGGGTGATGATCGAGGCCTTGGTGTTCTCGCCGTAGCCGGCCCCGTCGACGATGCCGATCGCCACGGCGATGAGGTTCTTCAGCACGCCGCCGAACTCGGTGCCGATCACGTCGGTGTTCACGAACGAGTGGAAGTAGCGGTTGCGGGCCACGGATGCCACGGACTGCGCGGTCTCGAGGCTCGTCGACGACACGACCGCCGCGGTCGGCTGCTCCTTCGCGATCTCGAGCGCCAGGTTCGGCCCCGAGATGACGGCGATCTGGGATTCGTCGAGCGGCAGCGTCTCGGCGATGACCTCGCTCATGCGCATGCCGGTGGCCTTCTCGACGCCCTTCATGAGCGACACCACGATCGCCTCGGCGTGGATGTGCGGACCGGCGACCTTCAGGTTCTCGCGCAGGGCCTGGCTCGGCACCGACACGTAGACCTGCTCGGCGCCGGCCAGCGCGAGGTCGAGCCGGCTCGTGGCGCGCAGCCCGAGGGGCAGGTTCACGCCGGCGAGGTAGTCGCTGTTGCGCTTCGCCTCCTGGATCTCGCGCGCGAGCTCGGGCCGACGCGCCCAGATGACGACGTCGGCGCCGCCGTCGGCCAGGATCTTCGCGAACGTGGTGCCCCAGCTGCCCGCACCGAGCACGGCGACGCGTTTGCCGGGGGCCTTCCGCGCGGGTGTCCTAGCCATCGAGTCGACCCGTCTCCCGCTGGCCGTGCGCCGTGGGATCCCAGCGCTCGGGCGGCGCGGGCTCGCCGCGGAGCTCGGCGAGCAGCTCGGCGATCGCGTCCATGAGCTCGCCGGTGGCCTTGAGCAGGGTCGCCTGGTCGAGCGGCTTGCCGCGGTACGCGCTGAGGTCGAGCGGCTCCCCGATCGCGACGTCGATGGTCTTGCGGGGGAACAGGCTGAGCTTCTTGCCGTAGCGGGCGAGCAGGGCCTGCGTGCCCCAGTGCGCCGCCGGGATGATCGGGATGTCGCGTTCGAGCGCGATCCGCACCGCGCCGGTCTTGCCGCGCATCGGCCACAGGTCGGGCTCGCGCGTGAGCGAGCCCTCGGGGTAGACGATGACCATCCGGCCCTTCTCCACGAGCTCCTCCGCGGCGCGAAGCGCCGCGTGGCTCTTGCTGCCCGCACGCTCCACCGGGATCTGGCCGGAGCTGCGCAGCAGCCAGCCGAGCACGGGGTTCTTGAAGAGCGACGCCTTGGCCAGGAACCGCGGGGCACGCCCCAGCTTCCAGCTCACCACGCCCATCACGACCGGGTCGATCTCGCTGTAGTGGTTCGGGGCGAGCACGAAGGCGCCGGTCTGCGGCATCCGCTCGGGGTGGTGGAAGCGGAAGCGGACCGCGAGGTTGAAGATCGGCAGGACGAGGACGGCGAGGAACCAGAAGAAGGAGGGTCGGCGCTTCTCCGAGCGGGCCTTCACGCCGTGGTGCGAGGGCGGGTCGTCATGTGACACTCCCCCATTATCCTTCGAGTTCGAAGTCCGCCCCGAGGAGCTCCAGCTTCGTGATGAAGTTCTCGTACCCGCGCGCGATGATCCCGACGTTCGAGACGGTCGAACGTCCGTCGGCCGTGAGGGCCGCGATGAGGTGGCTGAAGCCGCCGCGGAGGTCGGGGACCTCGATGTCGGCGCCGTGCAGCAGGGTCGGACCCGAGATCACGGCGGAGTGCTGGAAGTTGCGCTGCCCGAAGCGGCACGCGCCTGCGCCCAGGCACTCCTTGTGCACGTCGATCGACGCGCCCATCTCGACGAGCGCGTCGACGAAGCCGAAGCGCTGCTCGTACACCGTCTCGTGCACGATCGAGACGCCCTTGGCCTTGGTGAGCGCCACGACGAGCGGCTGCTGCCAGTCGGTCATGAACCCGGGGTGCACGTCGGTCTCGATGATGACCGGCTTCAGCTCGCCTCCGGGGTGGAAGAAGCGGATGCCGTCCTCCTGGATCTCGAAGTCGCCGCCGACCTTGCGGAAGACGTTGAGGAAGGTGAGCATCTCGGCCTGGCGGGCGCCGCCGACGAAGATGTCGCCGTCGGTCGCGAGCGCCGCGGCGGCCCAGCTGGCGGCCTCGTTGCGGTCGAAGAGCGCGCGGTGCGTGTAGCCCTGGAGCTTCTCGACGCCCTCGATGCGGATGACGCGGTCGGTGTCGACCGTGATGATCGCGCCCATCTTCTGCAGGATGTTGATGAGATCCATGATCTCGGGCTCGATGGCGGCACCCGACAGCTCGGTGATGCCGTCGGCGAGCACCGCGGTGAGCAGCACCTGCTCGGTCGCCCCGACGCTCGGGTAGGGCAGCGCCACCTTCGCGCCGTGCAGCCCGTTCGGCGCCGACATCCGGATGCCGCTCGGGAGCTTCTCGACGATGGCGCCGAAGTTGCGCAGCACCTCGAGGTGGTAGTCGATGGGGCGGTCGCCGATGCGGCAGCCGCCGAGGTCGGGGATGAACGCCTCGCCGAGGCGGTGCAGCAGCGGGCCGCAGAACAGGATCGGGATGCGGCTCGAGCCGGCGTGCGCGTCGATGTCGGCCATGTGCGCCGACTCCACGGCCGACGGGTCGAGGATGAGCTCGCCCTCGTCGACGCCGTGCGTGACGCTCACGCCGTGCACCTCGAGGAGGCCCCGCACGATGCGGACGTCGCTGATGTTCGGCACGTCCTTCAGCACGCTGGGCGTGTCGCCGAGGATGGCCGCGACCATCGCCTTGGTGACGAGGTTCTTGGCGCCCTTGAGCTCGATCCGACCGCGCAGCGGCTTGCCGCCGTTGATCGTGATGCGGTCGACGTTCAACCCGACTGCCGTTCCGTGGTTCTTGGCGTCCTGCCCGAGTGTGTTCACAGACTCCCTGATTCTGCCGGCTCCCGGATGGGGAGGGTCTTCGGCCGCCAAGCCTCTCGATGTGATTCGAACTCGGCGATCGACTCCTCGTCCCGCAGGGTGAGCCCGATGTCGTCGAGCCCTTCGAGAAGCCTCCAACGAGTGTAGTCGTCGATGTCGAACGGCACGGTGAGCGTGCCGACGCTCACCGTACGCTCAACCAGATCGACGGTGACGGGTATTCCCGGCTCGGCCTCGATGACCTCCCAGAGGCGCTCGACGTCCTCGTAGGCGACCTGGGCGGCCAGGAGGCCCTGCTTGCCCGAGTTGCCGCGGAAGATGTCGCCGAACCGCGAGCTGATGACGACGTCGAAGCCGTAGTCGCGCAGCGCCCACACGGCGTGCTCGCGACTCGAGCCGGTGCCGAAGTCGGGCCCCGCGATGAGGACGCGGGCGCCCTGGAAGGCGGGGTCGTTGAGGATGAACTCGGGGTCCTGGCGCCACGCGTGGAAGAGCGCGTCGTCGAAGCCGGTCTTGGTGACCCGCTTCAGGAACACGGCGGGGATGATCTGGTCGGTGTCGACATTCGAGCGGCGCAGCGGAACCGCCACGCCGGTCACGGTGCTGATCTTCTCCACGGTCAGCGCACCTCCCCTTCGTTCTCGAGATCCCACGGGCTGGACAGCGTGCCGCGGATGGCGGTCGCCGCCGCGACGAGCGGCGAGACGAGGTGGGTGCGGCCGCCCTTGCCCTGCCGGCCCTCGAAGTTGCGGTTCGACGTCGACGCGCACCGTTCGCCCGGGGCGAGCTGGTCGGGGTTCATGCCGAGGCACATCGAGCAGCCCGCGAAGCGCCACTCCGCCCCGAACTCCTCGATGACCTTGTCGAGCCCCTCGGCCTCGGCCTCGAGGCGGACGCGCGCGGAGCCCGGGACCACCATGACGCGCACGCCGTCGGCCTTCTGCTTGCCCTTGATGACGGAGGCGAAGGCACGGAGGTCCTCGATGCGGCTGTTCGTGCACGATCCCATGAAGACCGCGTCGACGTGGATGTCCTTCAGCGGCGTGCCCGGCGCGAGGTCCATGTACTCGAGGGCGCGCTCGGCCGCCGCGCGCTCGTGCTGGTCGGCGATCGCCGAGGGGTCGGGCACCGCCTCGGAGAGCGAGACGCCCTGGCCGGGGTTCGTGCCCCAGGTGACGAACGGCTCGAGCGCGTCGGCGTCGATGAACACCTCGGCGTCGAACTCCGCCCCCTCGTCGGTGGCGAGCGTCTCCCAGTAGGCGACCGCGTCGTCCCAGTCGGCGCCGGCGGGAGCGTGGGCACGGCCCTTCAGGTAGGCGTAGGTCGTGGCATCCGGTGCCACCATGCCGGCGCGGGCGCCGGCCTCGATCGACATGTTGCAGATCGTCATGCGACCGTCCATCGAGAGCGCGCGGATGGCGCTGCCGCGGTACTCGAGCACGTAGCCCTGGCCGCCGCCGGTGCCGATCTTCGCGATGACGGCGAGGATGATGTCCTTCGCGGTGACGCCCGGACGGAGCGTGCCCTCGACGTTGATCGCCATGGTCTTGAACGGCTTCAGGGGCAGCGTCTGCGTGGCGAGCACGTGCTCGACCTCGCTCGTGCCGATGCCGAACGCCATCGCGCCGAACGCCCCGTGCGTGGACGTGTGCGAGTCGCCGCACACGACGGTGATGCCGGGCTGCGTGAGGCCGAGCTGGGGTCCGACGACGTGCACGATGCCCTGCTCGACGTCGCCGAGCGAGTGCAGGCGGATGCCGAACTCCTTCGCGTTGCGACGGAGGGTCTCGATCTGCGTGCGGCTCGTCGGGTCGGCGATCGGCCGGTCGATGGCGAGCGTCGGGGTGTTGTGGTCCTCGGTGGCGATCGTGAGATCGGGCCGGCGCACGGGACGACCGGCGACACGCAGCCCGTCGAAGGCCTGCGGGCTGGTGACCTCGTGCACGAGGTGGAGGTCGATGTAGATGAGGTCGGGGGTGCCGTCCTCGCCCTTCTTCACCAGGTGGGCTTCCCAGACCTTCTCGGCCAGGGTGCGCGGTGATGCTTCCGGCGTGTTCACGCCGTTCGTGGGTGCTGCGTTCATGCGTTCGCTTCCTCAGGTTCTGCGGCCAGCCGACGACAGACTCCGCGACGGGATCGGCCTAGAACGAGGCCCCGCCGCGGCACCGAAGGAGAAGTCGCGGAGCACGCACCTCTTCAGGCTACACCGAGTTCAACGGCGCTCGATCCAGTCGCACGGCGAACTCGCCGAGGAGCAGGGTCGACCCGTTCGGGGCGTCGGCGCCCCGTCCGGGCTCGAGTTCGCGAGCCTCGCCCTCGGGGGTCAGCACCCGGGTGCCGTTCGTCGAGTGGAGGTCGGTGACCACGACCCGACCGTCGACCACCTCGATGAGCGCGTGGGTCTTCGACACCGAGCGGGCGGGATCGTCGAGCGCGATCGCGGCGGCCTGCGGCCGCCCGGGATCGGCTGCCGGATCGCGACCGAGCACCACGGGACGGAGGAGCAGCACCTCGAGCCCACCGGGGACGCGGAGCCGCCAGGCCCCGGGCTGCGGGGTCGCGGTCGGCGCCTCGATGCGCTCCTCGGGCGCCGTCGCCGTGGGTGCAGCAGCCGGCGGGCCCGGGGTCGGTGCGATGCCGGGCGGCGGCGGGAAGGCCGGGAGCATCCGCGGCGGCGCGTCGCGCACCGTGCGGTCGGGTTCGTCGCTCGGGGGCGCCGACGGGATCAGCCCCGGCGGCGGGACGATGAAGTCCGGCGATTCCACGCCACCACTCTAGCCACGGCGTCGACGACCCCGCAGACCGCCGCGTGCGGCGCTACCGGCGCGAACGCACGCGGTAGCGGCTGATGAGCCGGCGCACCCGGCCGGCGGCGCGGGCGACGGCCGCGGTCGCGGCATCCGCGGTCGTCCAACGATCCTCGACCATCGCGTCGCTCACCTCGCCGCCCGCGAACACGTCGCGGTCGATCGTGGCCGCCAGGGTCGACAGGCGCACGGGGGCCGGGGATGCGGCGATCGGGGACGGCGTGGGCGCGCGGCGAAGCCGCCTGCATGGTCCCGGCGAGGCCCTGCTCGGCGAGCTGGCGTTCGAGCGCGCGGGCGGACTGCAGCCGCGTGCCCTGCGCCGGCGGCTCGAACCCGAGCTCGGCGTACCGGTCGACGAGCTCCTCCCAGGCTCCCGCGGCCCGGCGGTCGTTCGCGCCGCTGCGGCGACGGCGACGGCGTGCGCCCTTCACGGCCGCGACCACGAGCATCGGCAGGAACACGAGCACCGCGGGGATGCCGACCGCCGCGACGGTGACCCACACCCAGGCGGGCACGACGAACGGCCGGTCGCGGTCGTCGTCGGAGTCGTCGATCTCGACGGTGGTGAGCAGCTGCTCCTCGTCGTGCTCGGCGCGCGGCGGCTGGCGGACCTGCGGCTGCGGCTCGGACTTCGGCTTCGGCGTCTGCTCCTGCGGCACGTCGACCTGGTCGGGCGTGGGGCGGAACGACACCCAGCCGACGCCCTCGAACGGCACCTCGACCCACGCGGTGACGTCGCCGCCGACCACCTCGACCTCCTGCGCGTCGTCACCCACCTCGGGGGCGAAGCCCATGACGACCCGGGCGGGGTAGCCGAGGTGCCGGGCCATCAGCGCCATCGCCGAGGCGTACTGCTCCTCGTCGCCCACCATCTGCGTTCGCGTGAAGAGCTCGATGATGCGGTCGGCGCCGTGCCCGGCGCGCGACGGCACGGTGTCGGACGCCAGGCCGTGGCTGAGGAACCCGTTGGTCTTCAGCCCCGTCTCGATGGCGCGCAGCTGCTCGATCGGCGTCGTCGCCTCGCCGACGTACTCGTCGGCCTTCGCAGCCACCACGTCGGGCGCGTTCTCGACGGCGGGCATCGCGAGGTTCGCGACCGGGGTGTCGAGCAGTTCGTCGGTCTCGGGCTCGACCTGGACGCGCGCGTCGAGTTCGTACCCGGCGCCCTCGGCGACCCCGCTCGTGAGCACCGCCGTGCCGGCGGACGGGTTGTAGCGCAGGTCGCCGGCGCGGTCGCTCGTGCCGCGGTCGACGAGGCTGAGCGCCTCGCCGTAGCCGACGGTCGGCAGCCAGACGTCGTCGTACGCGTCGACCTGCACCTCGACCCGCCGCTCGCTGCCGAGCGTCGCGAGCAGCGGCTCGGGCAGGGTCTCGCCGACGATGCCGTATCCGCCGCCGTCGGGGCCGACGTCGTCGGGGCCGGCCACGTTCCAGAGCCGTCCGGTGTACGCGTCCATGGTGGCGAGCCGGATGACGTCGCCCGGCTCGAGGCCGGTCACCTCGAACAGCGGGGTCTCGGCGAGGTCCTTCGTGTAGGTGCGGAAGCCCGACAGGGGGCTCGGGAACTCCAGCGGGTCGAACGGCGGCACGACCTCGTCGCGCAGGACGAATCGATCGGGCGACACCGGCGCGAGGGCGAGCCCCGCGACGGCGCCGATCGCCATGGCGCCCGCGACGACGGTCGCCGTCCCGGCGACCTTCTGCCGCCGCAGCCGCGCCGCGCCCTCGCCGCTCGCCTCGACGGTCGCCCCTCGACGCCAGGCCAGCCAGACGAGCGCGATGACGGCGAACGCGACGCCGCGCACGCCCGCGAAGTAGGCCTCGTCGGTGCCGAGCAGGATGCCCGAGAGGTACAGCACGACGGGGCCGATGAGCAGCACGCTCGAGCGCAGCGCCGTGCGACGCCGCGGCAGCCACCGCGTCGCGAGCATCGTGCCGACGAGCGCCACGAGCCACGCCGCGAAGTACGGCACGACCGCCACGTAGTCGGGCGCCTCGACCGGCGTGCCGATCGTGACGATGTCGGCCCAGCCGTACACCGGGCCGATCACGAGCCCCGTGAGGCCCTCGAGCGACGGCAGCACGGCGAACAGCGCGGCATCCGGCATCGTGACGGGCGTGCCGACGAGCACGTACCCGGCCATCGCGAGGAGCACCGTGGTCACGGCGCCCAGGCGCCACACCGTGCCGGCCACGGCGGCGAGCGTGCCCACCACGAGCCCTGCGATCGCGGCGACGAGGAAGTTCAGGTCGCCGAACGAGGTCTCGTAGCCGGCGATGCCGAGCAGCGAGAGCAGGCTCAGCACGAGGATGTCGCTGACGGTCGTGCGTGAGAGCCGGGTCACGGGCGCACCCTCCGCACGAGTCGCGACAGCTCGTCGAGGTCGCCGACGGTGACGACGGTGGTGCCGGCGATGCGCGTGATCCGTGACGCCGCGCCGAGCTCGACGCGGAACGCGACCGTCTCGGTGTCGGGCCCGAACAGCGTCTCGATCGAGCGCAGGTCGGCGACGGGCAGCCGGGAGCCGGCCACGGCGATGACCACGCTCGGCGGCGGCAGGCGCTTGGTGGCCTCGCGCACGAAGTCGCGCACCGTGGGGAACGGCCGGCGCACCGGTTCGATGCGCGAGGTGTCGTCGAGGAGTGCCGTCGGGGTGGCGGTGCGCAGTGCGAGCCCCTCGGTCGCCACGGCCACGCGGGTGGCGTCGCGGATCACCTGGACGCCGATGGAGGCGAGCACGGACACGCCGAGCTCGAACTCGTCGTCGGACGCGTAGTGCTCGCGCTCGGTGACCTGCAGGAGGACGAGCTGCGACCGCCGGGTCTCCTCGTACTGCCGCACCATGAGCTCGCCCGTGCGCGCCGAGGTGCGCCAGTGCACGTTCCGCAGCGCGTCGCCGGGCTCGTACGCCCGCAGCGCATGGAACGAGATGTCGTTGTTCGTGATGGTCTTCGTGACCTCGCCCTCGAGGTCGCGAACGAGCCCCGCCGCCGAGGGCTGCAGGCGGGCCGTGCGCGGGTGCACGAAGAGCTCGACCGGCTCCGTCCAGCGCACGGTGCGACGGAGCAGGCCCAGCTGGTCGCCGCGCACCGACACCGCCGGACCGGCGACGATGACCGCGCGCCGGTTGGTGGGCACGGCGAACAGCTCCTCGTGCTCGGCGCCCGGCGCAAGCGCCGGCACGACGAACTCGGCGAGGCCCGCGCCGACGGGCAGCTCGAGCCGCGAGGGCGTCGACGTGGCTGCGCCGGCGTTCTCGACGACGAGCCGCCCGAGCGCCCGCTCCCCCGCCACGACCCGCGCGGGCTGGAGCTCGATGCCGACCCGGTAGTGGAGGCGCCCGAACACGAACGCGATCGAGACGAGCACCGCGGCGAGCAGGGTGAGCCCGAGGAAGGCGAACTCGATCCAGCCGAACACCCACGCGACCACGAGGGCGACGACGGCGCCGGCCAGCACGAGCCATCCGGTGGTCGACACCACCCCGGTCACGGGTGCCGCGAACCCGGCGGCGGCACGACCGGTCGCGCCCCCGCGCGCGGCGAGCGATCGAGCGGATGCCGCGATCGACCGCCCCACGGCGCGTGCCGCGATGCGGGCCTGCGACGGCGTCGACGGCGGGGTGGCCGACGCCTCGGCTCGGGTCGTGTCGCTCATGCCGCCCGGTACGCGGGCGGAGCCACCTCGACGAGCACGCGGCCCACGATGTCCTCGGCCGTGACGCCGGCGAACTCCGACTCGGGGTCGACGATGATGCGGTGCGCGAGCACCGGCACCGCGAGCTCGCGCACGTCGTCGGGCGTCACGTAGGTGCGGCCGTGCGCGATGGCCCACGTCTTCGCCGTGCGCGCCAGGGCGAGCGCCCCGCGCATGCTGACGCCGAGCGCCGAGTCCTGGTGCTCGCGCGTCGCCGCCACGATGTGGTTGAGGTAGCCGAGCACCGCCGCGTCGACGAAGACCTCCGACGCGAGCTGGGCCATCGTGGTCACCGAGCTCGCCGCGATGATCGGCGAGACCTTCGACGCACGCGCGCGGTTGGCGGCATCCAGCAGCAGCGTGACGGCCGTGTCGTGGTCGGGGTAGCCGAGCGACGTCTTGATGAGGAACCGGTCGAGCTGCGCCTCGGGGAGCGAGTAGGTGCCCGCCTGCTCCACGGGGTTCTGCGTCGCGATGACCATGAACGGCGAGCCCACGTCGTAGCTCACGCCGTCGACGGTGACCTTGCCCTCCTCCATGACCTCGAGCAGCGCCGACTGCGTCTTCGGGCTGGCACGGTTGATCTCGTCGGCGAGCACGATCGACGCGAAGATCGGGCCGCGGTGGAACTCGAAGCGTCCCTTGCCCTGGTCGTAGATCGTGACGCCCGTGACGTCGGACGGCAGCAGGTCGGGCGTGAACTGGATGCGCGAGTTCGTGCCGTCGAGCGTGTTCGCGAGCGCCTTCGCGAGCACCGTCTTGCCCGTGCCCGGGAAGTCCTCGAGCAGCACGTGCCCGTCGGAGAGCAGCGCGACGAGCACCAGCTCGATCACCTCGCGCTTGCCGAGGATCGCCTGGTCGATGTTGTCGACCAGCTTCGAGAAGGCGTCCTGGAACCACAGGGCCTGTTCGGATGTCACTGCCATTTCATTGCTCCTCGGGTCAACCGCTGCACTGTCCGGGCGAGAGGGAGTTCCACCGGTCGCCCGTGATCGAGTTCGTCTTGGAGATGCTCGTCGGTCCCTCGATCTCGACCCAGATGGCCGAGTCGAACCGCACGCCGAGCCAGTTCTGGAGGGTCTGCTTGCCGTCGCCGCCGATGCCGAACGTCTCCTTGTAGAAGGCGCTCGAGTCGCCGTTCAGCGACGTGTACATGCGGTGGCCGCCGCTCGTGAAGTTCTCGTACCGCACGACGACCGCGTTGCCGCCGCCCTGGGGCCCGCCCTTGCAGATGTACGCGGCGGGCGGCGGGGGCGGCGGATTGCTCACGCCGACGGAGTCGGAACCCGTCGGGCCGGTCTGGTTGCTGCCGCGGTTGATCGCTCGCACCTCGAGCGTGTACGTGCCGGCGCCCACGCCGTTCACGCGACCCGAGGTGCCCGCGGTGGTCTGCCAGCCCTGGGCGCCCGTGACGCGCCACTGGTAGTCGACCGCGCCGCCGCCCGTCGAGGCCGGGGCGTTCCAGCTCGCGGTGAGGTCGGCCGGGGCGTCTCCCGAGGAGGTGAGCCGCACGTTCTGCGGGACCGTCGGCGTGCCGTAGGGCGTCGCGGTCGTGCCCGCCGACCACTCCGAGGCGCCGATGCCGTTGATCGCGCGCACGGCGAAGGTGTACGCGGTGCCGTTGGTGAGTCCGGTGATGCGCTGGGTGATGCCGGCGGCGCCCGCGCCGTAGGTGGCGACCTGCCCGTTGTAGCTCACCTCGTAGCCCGTGATGGCCGAGTTGTTCGGGGCGGGGGCCTGCCAGCGCACGTCGGCGAACGCGTCGCCCGCGGTGACCGCCGGTGCGTTCGGCTGCTCGGGACGGTCGCGCACGATCACCGTCACGCGGCCCTGGGTCTCGCGGGCCGGGTCCTTCGTCGCGTCCTGGATGCGGTAGATCACGCTCAGGGTGCCCGTGAAGGCCGCCCCGGTGCGCACCGAGACGCCGGTCGAGGTGAAGCTCGCGGACGCGCTCGAGCCGACGTCGAGCTGGTCGACCTCGGCGGCGATCACCTTCAGCGGCACCTCGGGGAACGGGTTGAAGTCGTTCGCGAGCACGTCGATCGTGGTGGTCTCGCTGCGCTTCATGTAGACGGGACCGTCGTCGACGGCCTGCGCCTTCGCCCGGGTCGACGACACGACCTTCACGTCGACGTAGCCCGGCACCGTGAACTCGTTGAACGTCACGTCGAACGTGAGTCGCGTGGCCGTGCCCGGCTGCACGCCGAGCGGCGCGGAGACCCGCAGCACGCCCCCGTCGATGGCGGCCTGGATGTCGGCGGTCGTGCCGCCGAGGTTCGAGTACCCGAGCCGCCCGATGACGTCGGGGTTCGGGTGGTCGCTCGACGAGCGCAGGTCGATCTCGAGCGGCTGCTCCCCCGCCTCGATCGTCTCGGCACGCGGGGTGAACACCGGCGGCGTGTCCTCGAAGTCGGGGTCGCCGACCGTCACCGGCACGGTGAGCAGGGCCTTGCGTCCGTCGGGGTCGTCGGCGTTCGCGCCCGTCGGTGACCTCGAAGGTGACGGATGCCTCGCCGCGGTAGTCCTGCGCGGGCTCGTACTGCAGCGTGGACCCGTCGACGTAGGCCTCCGACCGCGCGTTCGCCGCCGAGGCCGAGAGGACCAGCGCCGGCTTGCCCGAGGGCACGACGACGAGGTCGGCGACATCCCATCGGATGCTGCCGTTCATCGGCACGACGATCGGATCGAGGTCGGCGAGGTGCGGGGCGGGGATGGTGGGCTCGTCCTCCTCGATGTCCTCCTCCGTGGCGGACGGCGGCACGATCACGAACGCCATCGCCGAGAGCTCGTCGAGCTCGTTGGTGAGGCGGTACGCGACGGCGTAGCGCTCCCGACCGGGCTTCACGACGATGCCGCCGTCGGGCGTCACCTCGGCGCGCCCCGCGTTCGGCCCCTCGAGGGTCACCACGAGGTCGTCCACGAGTCCACCGGGGTTCGTGGCGTCGTCGAGCGGCTGCACGGTCACGGAGTCGACCTCGACGACCTCCTCGGGTTCGATGACCTGGTCCTCGGCGGTCGGCGGCAGCACCTTCGCGTCGTCCTTCACCGCGACCTGCAGGAACGCGGTGTCGGCGCCGCCGTGCCCGTTCGAGATCTCGTAGCGGATCGTGAACGCGCCCTCCTGGTCGGGCGCGGTGACGACGACCCGGCGCTTGTCGCGGATCTCGGCCTCGATGCCCTCGTCGACCTCGGGCAGGTCGACGGCCTTCAGGCTGTAGCCGCTCGGGTCGGAGTCGTTGAGGAGCACCTCGACCGACGCCGTGCGACCGGGCTTCACCTCGATCGCGTCGTCGACGGCCTTCGGCGGCAGGGCGACCGCCGGCCGTGGGATCACGCCGATCCGGATCGTGCCCTTCGCGGTCGCGCCGAACGCGTCGCGCAGCTCGTAGCCGAACGTGTCGGTGCCGGTGGAGCCCGCGAACGCCTCGTACGTGATCGACGTGCTCGTGCGCTCGGCGATGCGCCCCAGGTTCGGCGCCGACGAGATGCCGGTGAGCACGACCGAGTCCCCGTCGGGGTCGAGCCCGTCGAGCGGGATGTCGATCGACACGGCCGAGCCCGCGAAGGTGCGCGAGGTCAACGGGGTGGGCAGCGGCGGCCGGTTCTCGCCGGCGTCCTTCGCCACCACGGTGAACGTCACGTTCGCGCGGGCGGTCTGCTCGAAGTCGTCGCCGATCGTGTAGACGGCCGTGTACGTGCCGGGCTCGTCGGGCGCCTGGAAGCGCACGTGGTCGTCGTCGACGAACGCGAGCCCCTGCAGGGCGCCCGTGTCGGCGAGCTCGGGCAGCACGTGGATGGCGGTCGAGTCGGGGTGGTAGTCGTTCGCGAGCACCGGCACCGTGGCGATGTCGCCGGCGCGGACGTTCACGGCGTCGTCGACCGCGACCGGCGGCTGGTGCTTCACGAGCGGGGGCACCGGCACGACGGTCACCGTGGCCGTCGCCGTGTTCACGCCGTCGGAGATGGTGTAGCTGAACTGCAGCTGCCGGTCGAGCGCCTCGGAGGCGGTGACGCGCGCGACGGTGTTCGTGAGGATCTCGACCGAGACGAGGTCGTCGGTCTCGGTGTCGTCGGCGGACTGCACCGCCAGCACGCGGCCCGACGGCGACACGTCGTTGGCGAGCACGGGAACCGACGTGGGCTCCCCCGGCCGCAGGTAGGCCGTGTCCTTCACCGCGATGGGCGGCGGGGCCTCGGCGGGCGGCTCGACGACCTGCACGCGCACGAGGCCGACGCTCACCGCGGCATCCGCGCCGACGTTGTAGAGGAAGATGTACTCGCCCGGCTCGTTCGACGAGAAGGCGATCGTGCCGCGCTCGGGGTTCGGGGTGACGGATGCCCCGGTGGGCACCTGGTCGACGCCGAGCAGCGCGAGCGGCGCACCGGAGGGCGTGAGGTCGTTCTCGAGGGGTTCGATGAGCGTCGCCTCACCGGCGAAGACCTGCGCGAAGTCGGGCGTGCCGACCGGGTTCAGCGTGCCGGCGGGCTTCACGTCGACGGTGAGCGTGCCGGTGGCCGTCGAGCTGTCCGTCGGAGACCGTGAACGCGACCTCCTTGAGCCCGAGCTCGCCGGACTTGTGGTCGAAGGTGACGTAGCCGTCGGGGCTGAACCGCACCGAGTCGCCGCTCGTCGGCGAGGCGTTCACGAGGAAGACGTCGTCGCCGTCGGGATCGTTCCAGTCGGCGAGCACGTTGTACGAGATCTGCTGGCCCTGCTCGACGCTGACCGCCCCCGACCGCAGCGAGGTGGGGGCGACGTTCTCGGTCTCGGGCACGATGCGCACGTCGACGGATGCCTCCGACACCCCCGAGCGGCCGTCCTCGACCGAGTAGCGGAACGAGATGGTGCCGGCGGCCCCGTCGGCGGGCGTGAGCTGCAGGGCGCGTCCGCCGTCGATGACCTCGAGCCGGCCCTGCGATGCCGCGACCTCCGACGTCTCGGCGACCGTCAGCACGTCGCCGTCGGGGTCGGTGTCGTTCTCGAGCACCTCGAGCACGGTGGTGCGGCCGGGCCGCACGCCGGCCTCGTCGTCGCGGGCGAGCGGAGGCCGGTTCACGTCGGTGCGTTCGGCGAGGGTGTCCTCGAACGTCTGCTGGGCGCTCTTCTCGTCGCCCTCGAGCTCGTCGGTCTCCTCGGGCGGGGTGACCTCCTCCCAGTTGTCGACGAGGCGCAGGTCGGAGTCGACGAGCCACGCGTTGCCGTTGGAGAGGTCGTTGAGCACGACGACGTCGCGATTCACGCGGAACTCGAGCCGCGAGCCCGCCGTGGGCTGCGCGATCGACTGCGAGGACGGCTCGCTGCCGTCGCACGCGGCGAGGTACGTCGACGAGGTCGCCCACGCCGCGTGCGCGCATCCGTCGACCCAGACCGGCGCGGCCACCTCGTCCGCGGCCCGGGCGGGCGCCGCCGCGGCGTCGCTCTCGATCGCCCGCGCATCGCCGCCGCCGAGCGGCACGGCCATGAGCTCCGACGCTCCGGCGACGTAGGCCACGTCGTGCTCGGCGCTCGACTGCTGGAGCTTCAGGCCCGCCTCGGGAAGCGGCACGTCGCGTCCGTCGACCACGACGACGTTGCGGTCCTCGTCGAACACCACGGCCCGCTCGCCGATCGCCGCCACCTGGTGCGCGCCGAGCTTCGGGAGCGCGGCTGACCGCGGGCTCCCCGCCGCCCGCGTCGATGCGGCACGAGCTCGTCGTCGGCGGCGGAGGTCGCGAACACCGTGCCCCGATCGCTCACGGCGACCCGCGCGTCGGCGCCGAGCTCGGCGACCGGGTCGGTGCCGCCCGCGTCGAACGAGAGGTCTCCGCCGGCGGGCGTGGTCCAGAGCTGGCCCTTCGGCGAGAGGATCGGCGAGCACGTCGCCGCCGTAGGCGATGCGCGAGCCGAGCGGCACGTCGATGCGCTGGGTGAGCGTCGTGAACGAGGGGTCGATCCGCTCGACCGACCCGACGCTCGCGTCGAGCAGGAAGACGTCGTCGCCGTCCTGGAACACGTCGACGTCGTTCGACGCGGTCGCCACGGCGGCGTCGAGCTCCTCGATCTGCCGGTTGAGCCGGCCGGCCAGCAGCTCCTGCCCGTTCGTCACCCAGACGTCGCGCGCACGGAGGTCGGGGTCGGTCACCGGGAAGCCCTGGTGCAGCACCGCGAAGGTCACCGGCACGCCGACCGCGACGGCGAGCGCGACCGCCGAGGCGACCGGCTTGCGCGCGCGAACCCAGGCCGTGAAGGTGCCCACTCTCAACTCCCCTGGGATCATTCCGTCGGACGAATACGTCGGAAGGCCGAGCGCGCGGCACCCGGACGGCCATCAACGTAACACGCACCGGTGTCCCCCTGAAATGGGGACGCCTGCCCATCGGCGTCGCGCTATCCGTCGCCTCCGGAATGCGACGCGTCGTCGGTGCGATCGAGGAGGGCGAGGTCGTCGGCGCTCACCAGTCGCGTCGCCACCGCGTACTCCACGAGCCGTGCGCGACGGTTCGTCGCGAGCTTCCCTCGTCCGCCTCGGAGGCCGTCGACGCCGATCTTGTCGAGCTTCTCGCAGACGTTGTCGAGCTTGCGGTTGAACGTCGTCATGCTCCACCCGAGGCGTGCCGCGGCCTCCGCCGAGGTCGGCACCGCCGCTCGACCCGCGGTCGGCTGCGCCAGCAGGTGCTCGGCGAGGGCGACCACGAGCTGCCGCTGGCTCGTCGTGAGGGTCACGGGGAGGATCGTCGTGCCGCCGTCCTCGGGCGTCGCCGTCAGGGAGGTGTTGTAGAAGTCCTCCTCGGCATGCACGGTGAAGTCGTAGGTCGTGGAACCCGCGCTGAACATCACGTGCACGGTCTGGAACACCAGCGGCAGCTTCGCACCGGGGGCCACCCAGGCCTGCACGCTGCCCGTGGCATCCGACACCGTCGCCGAGAGCAGCTGGCCGACGTTCGAGAGCCACCACAGCCCGAACTCCGACGACAGCGTGAGGAACGTGCGGTGCAGGTACGGGTTGTCGTCGATCGTGAGGTCGGACTCGCGCCCGATCGTGAACGGCGCACCCTCCTCGACGGTGTACCACTCGCCGCAGAACTCGACCCGCAGCGGCCTCACGGCGTGCACCCCGTGACCGCCTCGGAGGTCTTGCTGCCGCGCTGCACCTGCACCTCGATGCACACCCGCTCGGACGCGTCGACCCCCGCGACGACGATCGACGACTCGTCGGTGACCTCGGTCGACCCCGAGCCGTCGGCACGCTGCCAGCGGTACCGATCGCCGTCCTCCGCGCCGGCGTGCGAGACCGGGAAGACGACCGCCGTGCCGTCGGCGGAGCGCGTGCCCGGTTCCACGACGGGCGCGGGAACGGTGGCGGCCACGATGGCGTCCTCGCCGGTCGGGGCCCGCGTGGGGTCGGGTGCGCCCTGGTCGAGCGTGCCGGAGAGCGCCACGGCGATGCCGATCGCCGCGACCACGACGGCGCCGGCGGCGACGGCCACGATCGTGCCCGCGCGGGAGCGCGACCGCGATCGCCTCGTCGAGGTCGACTCGGCGGTCCGGCCACGGCGCCGGTCCCCGCCCGCGACGCCGGCCGCGGTCGCGCCTGGGTGGCGTCGACGGGCGACTCCACGGATGCAGCGGGCCTCGCCGGCCGCACGACGGTCGCGTCGACGACCGCCGGCTCGCCGCCGCCCGCTCGCCCGGCGGGCGCGGGTCGGAGCACGGTGCCCTCGTCGTGCGTCGGCACGGTGCCGGTGGAGGCGGGCTGCGCCTCGACCTGACGCGGCCCGCGCGCCAGCGTCGCGTCGTCGCCCTGCGGCGCGACCTGGCGCGGCTGCGCCTCGACGACGTGCACGGCACGTGCGCGAGTGGCGTCCGCGTCGTCGTCGGACGTCGTGCGCTCCGACGCGAGGTTCGGCACCTCGATGCTCGGTGGCCGCGTAGCCCAGCTCGAGCTCGATCCGCTGCAGGGCGCGGGCGAACTCGATCGCGGTCGGGTAGCGATCGTCGCGGCGCACGGACATGGCCTTCGCGAGCACCGAGACGAGGCTGCGCGGCACGTCGGCCCGGTCGATCGGCGTGATCGCGCCGCGCTCGATGCGGCCGATGAGGTCGAGCGAGCCGTTCGGCCGGCCGGGGATCTCGAACGGCGTGCGGCCGGCGAGCAGCGTGTGCACGGTCGCCGCGAGCGAGAACAGGTCGCTGCGCTGGTCGGGCCGGGGGTCGTCCTCGAACATCTCGGCGGGCGACCAGGGCACGCTCATGCCCACGGCCGACTGCCCCGACGACGTCGCCGACGCGTCGGCGGGCGCGGTCACGGTGTGCACGGGCAGCTCGCCCTCGAGGTTCGAGGAGATGCCGAAGTCGGTGAGGGCCGGCCACCCGTAGTCGTTCGTCAGCACGTTCGCGGGCTTGATGTCGCGATGCAGGATGCCGGCGGCGTGCGCGGTCGCGACGGCGCCGGCCAGGCGGATGCCGGTACGGAGCGCATCCTCGACCGCGAACGGCTCGCGCTTGTAGCGCTCGGCGAGGCTCGGGCCCGAGCAGTACTCCATGACGAAGTACGGGCGGCCGTCGGCCGAGACGTCGGCGTGGAAGATCGTGACGATGAACGGATGCGCCGAGAGCTGGGCCATGAGGTTCGCCTCGGCGACGAACTGGGCCCGCGTGTCGCGACCGAGTTCCTCCGTGAGGAGCACCTTCACCGCGACCTTGCGACGCGGCAGCCGCTGCTCGTACAGGAACACGTCGGCGAATCCGCCGGAGCCGAGCAGCTGGAGCGAGGTGTAGCCGGGCAGGTCGGGCGGGCTGGAGGGGGCGCGTCGCATCACGCTCCGACCACCTGGAGGGTCCAGCCCCCGCCGAGGTCGACGACCGTTCCGGCCAGCACCGGCGTCGGTTCGCCGGCGCGGAGCTTCACGGGCGCCTTGCCCGGAGCGACGACGTGCGTGCCGTTGCGCGAGTGCAGGTCGGTCACGACCACGGTGTCGCCCTCGACGGCGAGCCTGACGTGGTTGCGCGAGATGTCGGGATCGCCCGCTCCGATCGTGATGAGTCGCGGGATGCGGCCGCCGGACACCTGGCTGACGCTCGGGGCGCGCCCGAGCACGACCTCGTGGCCGATCTGCTCGATCGTGCCGTCGGGCATGCGCAGGCTCGACCGGGGCGCGGATGCCAGCGGGGATCCCGGATGCGGGAGTGGACCCGCCTCCTCGGGCCGCCCGCTCGGCGCGGAGCCGCCGCAGGTCGACGCTCGCGACGGTGAGTCCGTCGTGGTCGCCGTCGAGTCCGCCCGCGTCGGGCGTCGGCTCGACCGCGGACGTCGGCCGCGGCGGCGTGATCGGCGCCGCGATGGTGTCCTCGGCGGGCACCATCGTCTGCTCGGACGGCGTGACGGGCGGTGCCGACGCGATCACGGACGGCGTCGTCGGCGTTCCGACCGGCCACCGGCCGGGGGGCCGGCGCAGGCGCGACCTCGGGCTCGCCGATCGCGCCTGGCACCACGACGTGGAGCGCGGATGCCGCAGCCGGCGCCTCGGGCGCGTCGGGCGCAGCCGGGGCGACCGCCTCGCCGGCTCGGGAGCTCACGCGCGTTCGCCGGCACGATGCCCTCGACGATGGGGAGTTCGGCACCGGCATCGGAGCCCTCGGCGTCGGTGCGCACGACGATGACGGATGCCCCGGCGTCGATCACCCGCTCGGTCCACGTCGAGACCCCCGCGCCCGAGATCGCCGTGTCGCCGACGCGCACGGTGATCCCGCCGCGGGCCACGACGCGGGCGGACTCGTCGTCGGCATGACGCACGACGAGCGCGAAGGGCGGCGTCGCGGCGAGGCCGGCGGCGGTGAGCCGGTCGAGCACGTGCGGCGTCGGGTCCTCGGCGCCGAGCTGCGGCCACAGTGCCACGAGGTCGGACGCCGCCGTCGACGGCGCGAGCAGCACGACGGTGCCGCGGACGGCGGCGAGCCATCCGTTCGCCGGATCAGGCCGGTACGTCGCCATGCTCGCCCCCTCCGGTTCGCGGCGTCGTGTCCTCGGCCGCGCGCGACAGCGCTTCACGGCGATCGCGCGTCGCCTCGTCGTCGTCGTCGGAGCCGAGTTCGGACTCCACGACGATCACCGTGACGTTGTCGCGTCCGCCCTGTTCGAGCGCGGCCTCGACGAGCTCGCCGGCGAGGCCCGCGGCGTGGCCGGTGTCGCCCGCGAGGATGCGGGCGAGCTGCTCGTCGTCGAGTTCCTTCGACAGCCCGTCGGAGCAGATGAGGAACACCTGGCGGCCGGTCGCCGGGATGAGCCACACGTCGGGGTCGACGACCTCGTCGGCACCGATCGCGCGGGTGATCACGTTGCGGTCGGGGTGGCGCTCGGCATCGTCGGCGCTGATGAGCCCCGCGTCGACGAGCTCCTGCACGGCGGAATGATCCACGCTGAGCTGCTCGAGCGTGCGGCCGTCCCACGAGTAGACCCGCGAGTCGCCGATGTTGAAGACCATCCAGTGGAATCCGGCACCGTCGCCCGCGTCGACGAGCGCGACCCCGGTGAGGGTCGTGCCGGCGACGGCGGTGCCCTCCTCGCCCTCGGCGCTCAGGGCGCGGACCGCATCGTTCGACGTGTGGATGGCGTCGAGCACCAGCTCGGGCGACGTGGGCCGCCCGGGCTCGAGGTGCCGGCGGAAGGTCTCGATCACCGTGCGGCTCGCGGCGTCGCCGCGGGCGTGCCCGCCCATGCCGTCGGCGACGAGGTAGACGGGCGCCTCGGCGAGGAACGCATCCTCGTTCACGCTGCGCACGCGACCGACGTCGCTCTGCGCACTGTGGGCGATCACGGCGGAACCGTGCGGGAGCGGGACGACGTCCTCGCCATCAGCGGACACGGTTCTCCTCGTCGCAACTCACCGGGCCCCCCGGCCCGGGCGCCCCACCCAGGCGTCGCCTCCCCACGCTAGCAACTCCCGGCGGGTGTCGCGGACCGCTGTGCACAGCCGCGACCGCGCCGGCCGATCGTCAGTGCTC
This sequence comes from uncultured Actinomycetota bacterium, assembly GCA_963802485.1. GTDB lineage: Bacteria > Actinomycetota > Actinomycetes > Actinomycetales > Microbacteriaceae > Agromyces. The sequence continues at coordinate 38,174 of CAWDJA010000025.1, read as the reverse complement.
GCGGCGGGGTGCGTCCTCGGTGAAGTGGGGCACCTCGTCGAGCAGGTTCGCGCCGCGGCGCTTCGAGTCGACGCGGGCCTTCACGAGGCTCGCGATCGTGGCGACCGCCATCGCGGCCACGATCACGCCGAGGGAGGCCCACGTGGAGATCTCGGGTGCCCACTCGATGGGCTCGCCGTTGTTGAGGAACGGCAGCTCGTTCACGTGCAGGGCGTGGAACACGAGCTTCACGCCGATGAAGGCGAGGATGAACGCGATGCCGTACTTGAGGTACTCGAGGCGCTCGAGCAGGCCGCCGAGGAGGAAGTACAGCTGGCGGAGGCCCATGAGGGCGAACACGTTCGCGGTGAACACGATGAACGCGCTCTGCGTGATGCCGAAGATCGCGGGGATCGAGTCGAGCGCGAACAGCAGGTCGGTGGTGCCGATGGCGATGAACACGATGAGGATCGGGGTGAACATGCGCGTGCCGTCGACGGTGGTGCGCAGCTTGATGCCGTCGTAGTCGTCGGAGATGCGGACGCGCTTGCGCAGCATCCGCACGAGTCCGCTCTCGTTCTCCTCGGCGTTCTCCTCGCGGTGCAGGAACGCCTGCTGGATCGCCGTCCACACGAGCCAGGCGCCGAAGATGTAGAAGATCCAGCTGAAGTTCTCGATGAGCTGCGCGCCGAGCAGGATGAACACGCCGCGGAAGATCAGCGCGAGGATGATGCCCACCATGAGCACCTCCTGCTGCATCTTCTTCGGCACCGCGAACCGCGCCATGATCACGACGAAGACGAAGAGGTTGTCGATCGACAGGCTGTACTCGGTGAGCCAGCCCACGACGAACTGGCCCGCGTGCTCGGCGTCGCCGAGCAGCAGCATGAGCAGCGCGAAGATGAGCGCGAGCACGACGTAGAACACGACCCAGAGGGTCGACTCCCGGAACGACGGAACGTGCGGACGCTTCACGACGAGGAGGAGGTCGCCGATGAGGATGAGGGTCAGGACCACGAGGGATCCGATTTCGAACCAGGCGGGGAGCTCGAGCACTGGGGGCCTTCCGGGTGAGTTGTGGGTACGGGTGAACCCGAAAGTCTCTCCCGACCGCGCCTCCGGCGCGCCGCCACGCCCGGAGCGGCGTCTCTGGCGCTCGTACTGACGATCGTGGCCCGAGGCGTGCGCCCCGCGGGATACTCCCCTTCGCTCTGGCGAGTCTAGCCGATGGCCGAGCGGATGCCGCGGGCGCATCCGCAGCCGACCGCGGTGCCGCGGCGTCGCGGCGAACGGATGCCGCGGGCCGGACGAGCCCGGAAATGCCGAATGCCCTCGCCGGAGCGAGGGCATTCGATGCGTTGTGACCCCAGCGGGATTTGAACCCGCGCTGCCGCCGTGAGAGGGCGGTGTCCTAGGCCGCTAAACGATGGGGCCGAATCGACAACTTGAAGAGTATGACACAGGCGCGAGGCTGCCGCAAAATCGAGGCCGCCGCGGCATCCGTCGCCCCGTCAGGCGAACACGGAGAGCGCGCCGGGCACGACCTCGACGTCGATGGGGAGCGCGCCGATGCGCTCGCCGTCGGCGTACGCGACGATGTCGTCGGCGTCGATCGTCACCCGTGACGCTCGCACGAACTCGACCGCGGGGTGATCGACGTGCTCCCCCGCGAACACCTTGGGGAACACCCTGAGCAGGCCGATGCGCGAGAGCGGATGCACGATGAACACGTCGAGGAGGCCGTCGGCGAGGTCGGCATGCGGCACGATGCGCATGCCGCCGCCGAGCGACGCGTTGTTCGCCACCGAGACGAGCATGGCCCGCTGCTCGCGGCGCACCCCGTCGATGCTGATCGCGTACGTGCGCGGCCGGAAGGTGGCCAGCTCCCGCACCAGGGCCAGCGTGTATCGGCTCGGACCCCGGGGCCGGGTCATCCGGTTCGCGCGCTCGTTCACGACGGCGTCGAATCCCGTGGAGACCACGCCCGCGAACCACGTGCGCAGCTCGCCGTGGCGGATCACTCCGGCGTCGATGGCGCGCGGCTCGCGCGCGAGCGCGGCGACGAGGGCGTCGGTGCCGGCCGCCGGGTCGTCGTACGGCAGGCCGAGGCCGCGCGCGAGGTCGTTGCCCGTGCCGGCCGCGACGATGCCGAGCGGCACGCCCGTCTGCGCCACGAGGTTCACCCCGAGCGAGACCATGCCGTCGCCGCCGACCACGACGAGACCGTCGATGCCGCCCTGCCCGAACGCCGACTCCGCCTCGCGGCGGAGGAGCTCGAAGTTGGCCTCTCGCAGCATCGACACGTCGTGCCCCTCGTCGATGAGTCGCTCGGCGACGGCGGGGCCGACCGCGCGGTTCCGGCCGAACGAGGCGGCCGGGTTGACGGCGACGAGGAGGCGCCGGGGGGCTCCATGCATGGAGCGATTCTGGCAGGCGCCGGGCTTGCGCGCCGACCGACGGGCGGTGTTGGCTCGACGCATGCGACTCACGAAGCTCGAACACGCCGCGCTCGTCGTCGAGGACTCCGGCGACAAGCTGTACGTCGACCCCGGCAAGTTCACGACGCCCGTCACGGAGTCGGCCGGCACCGTCGCCGTCGTCATCACCCACGAGCACGACGACCACTGGACGCCCGAGCAGCTCGGGCGCATCGTCGCCGCGAACCCCGACGTGCGGATCTTCGGGCCCGCGGGTGTCGCGGCCGCGGCATCCGGATTCCCCGTCGAGACGGTGGCGGCGGGCGACGAGGTCGAGGTCGGCCCGTTCCGGTTGCGGTTCTTCGGCGGTCGCCACGCGCAGATCCACCCCTCGATCCCGATCATCGACAACCTCGGCGTGCTCGTGGACGACGCCCTCTACTACGGCGGCGACTCGTTCGTGGTGCCCGAGGGCGTCACGGTCGACGTGCTCGCGGCGCCGGCGAACGCGCCGTGGATGAAGATCGGCGAGGTGATGGACTACGTCATCGCGGTCGCGCCGAGGCGCGCGTTCCCCACGCACGAGATGCTGCTCTCGCGCGCGGGCAAGGACCTCTCGAACGCTCGGCTCCGCTGGGCCGCCGAGCAGGGCGGCGGCGAGTACCTGCCGCTCGAGCCGGGCGACGCGATCGACGTCTGAGCTGTCGGCCGCTCACCCGACGCGTGGACGCCTCGCCGGCACGGACCCCGGCGGGGCGCCAGGCGCGGTCGACGCTCGATCAGTCCGGCCCCGGACCTCCGTTGCCGTTCCCGTTCCCGTTCCCGTTGCCGTTGCCGCCGCCGCCACCGTCGGGCGCCGGCTCGGACTCATCGCTGTCCGCCGGCGCGGGCGCCGGGGTCCCGCCGGTGCGCGGTGCGACCGGCCCGAGCCCCGCCTCCGTGAACGGGTCGCCACCGTACTTCGCCGACGCGACCGACATCACGGCCGGCCACATGCGGTGACGGGCCGTCGCGGCCTGCCCGCTCGCGAAGGAGATCCCGCGCTGGTTCGCCTCGCCGTTGACGCTGACGACGGCGGCGACCGTCGCCACCTTCGAGCTCGCCCCGCACATCCAGGTGTCCTTCGCCCCGTCCGTGGTTCCGGTCTTGCCGATGAGCGGCACTCGCGGCGACGTGGCGCCGTACGACGACGAGCCCGTGCCGCCGGTCATCACGCGACCCATCGCGTAGTGCATCGCGGCCGACACCTCGGGCGACACCGACTGCGTGCAGGTGCTGACGGGCGGCGGGATCTCCTCGCCGTCACGTCCCACGATGCGGTCGATCGCGATGGGCGAGCACGTGAGGCCGTTGTTGGCGATGCCGGCGAAGGCGACGGCCATGCTGAGCGGGGCGACCTCGTTGGTGCCGATCACCGATGAGGGACCCTGCACGAGCGGATCGCCGTCGGCCCGGTGCACGCCGAATGCCTCGGCGGTCTGCCGGATGCCGCACAGGTCGAGCTGCTTCGCCATGCCGATGAAGCCCGTGTTGATCGATCCGATCGTCGACTCCAGTGCGCTGTAGTTGCCGCCGGACTCGTTGGCGTCGTTCCGCGGATTCCAGTTGCCCGCGTAGTGCGGCCCGAGGCAGCTGTCCTGGAACACGCCCCAGTTGCTCTTCGGGCGCGAGTCGACGCGGTCGGCGAGCCCGTGTCCCGTCTTCAGCCACTCGGCGAGCGTGAACACCTTGTACGAGGAGCCGGGCTGGAACCCGCTCGATCCGCCGTAGTCGTAGTCGGTGTTGTAGTTGATGCTCGTGTACTGCGGTCCGGTCGAGAGCACCGCGGGATCCTGGCTGTAGGTGCGGTTCTGGGCCATCGCGAGCACTCGGCCGGTGCCGACCTGGACGCTCGAGATGACCGCGCCGACATCCCACCCGGGGTACGTCTGCGGCACGTTCTGCGCGATGGTGCTCTCGGCCGCGTTCTGCAGGTCGAGGTCGAGCGTCGTGAACACCTCGTATCCGCCACGGCGGAAGTTCAGCATGCGGGTCTCCGCCTCCTCGCCGAAGATCGGGTCGTTCTGGAGGATGTTCTTCACGTAGTCGCAGAAGTACGCGCTGCCCCCGGCCGTCTGGCAGCCGGTGCTCGGTTCGGTGATCGCGGGTTGCACGGGCGTGGCGACGGCGGTGTCGAACTCCGCCTGGGTGATCTTCCGCTGCTCGAGCATGCTCGTGAGGATGTAGTTGCGCCGGGCGGTGTTCTCCGCGTACCCGTTGGCGACGCCGTTCGTCTCGCTCTCGGGCTTGTCGAGCTGGAACTTCGCGGGGTTGTTGACGATCGCCATCAGCGATGCCGCCTGCGCGAGCGACAGGTTCGCGGCCGAGGTGCTGTAGTAGTAGTTGGCGGCCGCCTCGATGCCGTACACCGTGCCCCCGAATCCCGCGATGTTCAGGTAGCCGAGCAGGATCTCGTTCTTCGTGTAGCGCTTCTCGACGCCGATGGCGAGGCGCATCTCCTTGAGCTTGCGGTCGATCGTGGTCTCGGTGACCGTGTCGTAGCACCCGAGCCGCTCCTCCTCGATGAGCGCATGCCGCTCGTCGCCGGTGAGCGCCGCCCGCTCCTCCTCGGTGAGGTCCTCGAGCGCGGTGATGTCGGCCATCCGCTCGCACTCCTGCACGCGCACGTTCTTCACGTACTGCTGGGCGATGGAGGAGCCGCCCTGCGTCTCCCGGCCGGTGGCGGTGGTGACCGCCGCCCGCACCGTGCCCTGGATGTCGATGCCGCCGTGATCGTAGAACCGCGGGTCCTCGCCGGCGATGGCGGCGTCCTTCACGTACTGGCTGATCGCGTCCCAGCCGACCTCGACCCGGTTCTGGTCGTAGAACGACGCCAGCAGCGCGGTGCTGCCGTCGGATCGGGTCGCGTAGATGTTGCTCTTCTCGGACAGCTCGCCGATCTGGAGGTAGCCGGGCAGGTTCTCGAACATCCCGATGGTGCCGGATGCCGCGATGCCGACGGTGGCGATCGCGGGCGTCACCCCGACGACGACGAGGGTGGCGGCCGCAGCGCTCGCCGCGACGAGGCCGATGAAGCCGCCGATGACGCCGAGGGGCGTGCGGGTCTCCGCGAAGTCGCGATTCCGCATGTTCCGGACCATGCACTCACCCCCGGGGCCCGCGATCGTGCGGGTGACGCGGTGCCCGGAAGGGCGGACACCATGTTGCTCCGATCACCATGGAACCTCAGCATGCCGCCCGTGTCCAGACTTCCCCATGACATCCGGCCCCGTGTCCCGGACTGACGCGGCTACGCCGCCTCGGCGAGGAACGGCTCGTGGCGGTATCCGCTCTCGTCCAGGATCGCCACGGTGGACTCGGGAACCTCGACGAAGGCGCCCGGCAGGTCGTTCAGCGGCTCGGAGACGACCACGCGGGCGCGGCGGCCGAAGATCTTCAGGCGCTCGATGTCGGGGTACATCCCGCGCAGCGTGTCGATGTCCACCGAATGGAACAGCGACCGTGACATCCCCTGGGTCGAATAGCGGAACGCCCAGATCGTCGCGCCGTCGGCGAGTGCGATCGTGCCCTGCATCGGGAACCGGATGCCGTGCTCGCGACCGACGGACTCGACCATCTGCACCGCCTTCGTGATGCCGCCGATCGGGTCGTCCTGCAGCCCGAGCGTGAGGGCGAGGTGGAAGATCACCTCGGAATCGGTGGTGCCGTGGATGTGCGGGTACAGCGACGGATCGACCGCGAACGTGAGGTCGCGCTTCATCTTGGCGAAGTCGCCGAGGAACCCGTTGTGCATGAACATCCAGTTCTCGAAGCGGAACGGATGGCAGTTCGTCTGCTGGATCGGAGGTCCGCCCGCCGCCCGCACGTGGCTGAAGAACAGCGGGCTCTCGATGGCCTGCGTGAGCTCGCGCAGGTTCTCGTCGTTCCACGCGGGTTCGGTGCTGTGGAACAGCGCGGGACGGCTGCCGACCGCCGAGTCGCGCGGATACCAGCCGAACCCGAAGCCGTCGCCGTTCACGGTCTCCGCGCCGAGCGGCGAGTTGAGCGACTGCTTCACGAGCGAGTGTTGGGCGTCGAGGATCACCGTCGACGGTTGGAGCGGTTCACCGGAGTACGCGAGCCAGCGGCACATGTTCTCATCTCCCTGCACGTGTGCGCCGACACGGCGGAACGCGAGCGGCGCTGCAGCCACATGGTAGCCGCGTCCCCGTGCGAGGACGTCGAATCGTGCCGAATCGTCAGCGCCCAGTTCTGGGGGCATCGGTTGCCGCGACCACCCGCCTACGATGTGTTCACCGCGGCGGTCGGGCCATTCGCATCCGCCCGTCCGGCCGCGGTCCTCGAGCCCGACACCCAAGGGAACGGGGGGCCCCGACCTCATTCTCCGGGTGGGGGTCCCTCGCTTGGGGGCGACCTCTGCGGCAATGGGAAAAGGCCCGGATTCACCGGGCCTTCGTCATGTTCGATCTTGCTGGGGTACCTGGACTCGAACCAAGAACAACGGTACCAGAAACCGCCGTGTTGCCAATTACACCATACCCCAATGGCCCGCGACCGAAGCCCGCGCCGACACGCAACTCTAGCCTACGCACCGCACGCCGACCAAACTGAGCAGACCTCGGCGGCCGGCCCGCGTGCGCTCTAACCGAGGCGCGCCAGCAGCCGGTCGATGCGCTCCAGCGAGTCGATCTTGCCGAGGATCTGCATCGACTCGAAGAGCGGCGGCGACACGCGGCGCCCCGAGATCGCGGTGCGAACCGGGCCGAACGCGACCCGCGGCTTCAGCCCGAGCCCGTCGATGAGCGCGCCGCGCAGCGCCTCCTCGATCTGGTCGTGCGTCCACGCGTCGGCGGGCAGTCGATCGAGTGCCTCGCGGGCGGCGGCGAGCACCGCTGCGGTGTCGGCGGGCAGGCCGGCGAGGGCGTCGTCGTCGTACGCGAGGCCCGCGGAATCCGTGAACAGGAAGCCGAGCATGCCGGGCGCTTCGCCGAGCAGGCCGATGCGCTCCTGCACGAGCGGCGCGGCTTCGACGAGCACGGCCTCCTGGGCGGCGCTGATCGGCGTCTCGACGGCGCCGACGGCCTGGAGGTACGGCACGGTGCGCGCCGTGAACTCGCCGACGCTCGAGCTGGCGGATGTGGTCGCCGTTGATCGCCTCGGCCTTCTTCAGGTCGAAGCGCGCGGGGTTCGGGTTGACGTCCTCGACGTCGAACGCCGCGACGAGCTCGTCACGGCTGAACACGTCGCGGTCGGCCGAGAATCCCCAGCCGAGGAGCGCGAGGTAGTTGACGAGGCCCTCGGGGATGAATCCCCGGTCGCGGTGGTGGAACAGGTTCGACTCGGGGTCGCGCTTGGAGAGCTTCTTGTTGCCCTCGCCCATGACGTACGGCAGGTGCCCGAAGCGCGGCACGAACGTGGTCGCGCCGATGTCGATGAGCGCGTGGTACAGCGCGATCTGCCGCGGCGTCGACGAGAGCAGGTCTTCGCCGCGCAGCACGTGCGTGATGCCCATCAGCGCGTCGTCGACGGGGTTGACGAGCGTGTAGAGGGGCGCGCCGTTGGGACGCACCACCACGAAGTCGGTCGTGCCGCCGACCGGGAAGTCGATGCGGCCGCGCACGAGGTCGTCGAAGCCGAGGTCGACGTCGGGCACCCGAAGGCGCAGCGCCGGCTCGCGGCCCTCGGCGCGGAAGGCCGCTCGCTGCTCGTCGGTGAGGTCGCGGTCGAAGTTGTCGTAGCCGAACTGCTTGGGTCGCCCGGCGGCCTCGTTGCGGGCGTCGATCTCGTCGGCCGTCGAGTAGCTCTCGTAGACGTGCCCGGCGGCCTTCAGCCGCTCGACGACGTCGGCGTAGATCCCGCCGCGCTGCGACTGGCGGTAGGGCTCGTGCGGGCCGCCGACGCCGACGCCCTCGTCCCAGTCGAGGCCCAGCCAGGTGAGCGCGTCGAGGAGCTGCTCGTAGCTCTCCTCGCTGTCGCGCGCGGCATCCGTGTCCTCGATGCGGAAGACGAAGGTGCCGCCGGTGTGCCGGGCGTACGCCCAGTTGAAGAGCGCGGTGCGCACCAGGCCGACGTGCGGGGTGCCGGTCGGCGACGGGCAGAAGCGCACGCGGACGTCGGTACCGGTGGCAGAAGTGGTGGGGTGGGCTGTCTCGGACATACGGGTCAATGCTATCGACCGGGGCGCGTCCGCCGCGCCGCCTCCGGCCGGACGGACCTCAGGCGGCGGCGAGCGACTCGAGGGCGGCGATGGTCGCGCCGACCGCGGGCACGCGCTCCGCGCCCCGTGCGGTCACGAGGTGCAGCGAGCGCACGTCGCGCCGTGCGGTGGGGCGGGTCACGACGCCCGGATGCCGCGGCGAGGCCGCCAGCGCGAGTGCGGGCAGCAGCGCCACCCCGAGGCCCTGCGCGACCATCCCCTCGACGGCCACGAAGTTGTCGGTCTCGAAGGCGATCCGCGGCGTGAACCCGGCGGTCGCGGCGAGCTCCAGCAGGTGGCCGCGGCAGCGGGGGCATCCGGCGATCCACGGGTCGTCGCCGAGCGCGGCGAGGTCGACCACGTCGGACACCGCGGCAGGATGCCCGGCGGGCAGCACGAGCCGGATCGGCTCCTCGCCGAACGCGCGGACGTCGAGCCCGCGGGCGCTGGCCCGGTGGGGGTCGTCGCGGTCGCCCGGGTAGCTGAAGGTGATGGCGAGGTCGGCCCGGTCGGCGCGCACGGCGGCGACCGCTTCGGGCGGCTCGGCCTCGACGTACGTCACCGCGACGCCCGGGTGGGCCGCGCCGAGCGCGGCGATGAGCCTCGGCACGAGCGTCGCCGACGCCGACGGGAACGCGATGAGCCGTACCCGTCCGGCACGCAGGCCCCGGATCTCGGCGAGCTCACCGGCGGCGGCCTCGATCGCGGTCGCCACCGCGTTGGCATGGCGGGCAAGCACGCGGCCCGACTGCGTGAGGCGGATGCCGCGGCCGACCCGCTCGACGAGCGCGATGCCGGTGCGCTCCTCGAAGCGCCGGAGCTGCTGGCTCACCGCGGGCTGGCTGTACCCGAGGGCTTCGGCTGCGGCGGTGAGCGAGCCGTGCTCGGCGACCTGGCGCACGACACGGACGGTCTGCAGGTCGAGTGCGGCCGCGAGGCCCTCGATGGATGCGTCGGACATGTGCAAATCATAACCGACACGGCATGGATATGATCACTCACCTGTCATTGCCGAATGGATGGCTCGCGCGGAGACTGGTGGCATGCCCTCCCTCCGAGACCGATTCGCCGCCGGCCGCGGCTACCTCGCCGCCTGCACGCTCGGCCTTCCCGCCGACGTCACGCGTGAGGCACTGCGCCTCGATCTCGAGCGCTGGGCGACGGGCACGGCCCTCGCGTCCGAGTACTCGGCGACCCTCGAGCGGGCGCGTGGACACGCCGCGACGCTGCTCGGCGTCGGGCCCGAACGGATCGCCACGGGATCGCAGGTCTCGGTGTTCGCGGGGCTCGCCGCCGCATCCGCCCCGGCAGGCGCGGAGGTGGTCTGCGTCGACGGCGACTTCTCCTCCGTCGTCGCCCCGTTCCTCGCGCGGGGCGACCTGCGGGTGCGCCACGTGCCGTTGGCCGACCTCGCCGACGCGATCGGCCCCGACACGTGGATGGCGTCGTACTCGCTCGTGCAGTCGGCCACGGGCGAGGTGGCCGACGCGGCATCCGTGGCCGAGGCCGCGCGGAGTGTCGACGCACGCGTGATGGTCGACACCACGCAGGCCACCGGCTGGCTGCCGACCGCCGACCTCGAGGCCGACCTCATCGTCTGCCACGCCTACAAGTGGCTGTGCGCCCCGCGCGGGGCGGCGTTCGCGGCGTTCTCGCCGCGGGCCCTCGACGAGATCACGCCGCTCACCGCGGGATGGTACTCGGGCGCCGACCCGTGGGCGTCGTGCTACGGCCCCGACCTGCACCTCGCCGAGGACGCGAGCCGTTTCGACGTCTCCCCCGCCTGGCACGCGTGGGCCGGCGCGGAGGCCGCGCTGGGGTTCGCCGCGTCGCTCGACGCCGACGAGGTGCGCGCCCACGCGGTGGGCCTCGCGAACGCCTTCCGCGAGCGGATCGGCATGTCACCGTCCGACAGCGCGATCGTCACCTGGCCCGACGCCGACGGCACGGAGCTGGCGGCACTCGGCGCCGCGGGCATCACCGCGTCGGGCCGCGCCGGGCGCGCGCGTGTGGCGTTCCACCTCTGGAACGACGACGAGGACGTCGACCACGCCGCGACGACGCTCGGTCGCTGAGCGAGCGGATGCCGCGGCCGCACGCCGCCCGGCCGACGCAGCTCAGCGCGAGCCGCGCACCGGGTTCGACAACGTGCCGAGTCCCGAGACCGTGACCTCGACGGTGTCGCCGTCGACGATCGGACCGACGCCGGCGGGCGTGCCGGTGAGGATCACGTCGCCGGGGAGCAGGGTGAACACGCTCGACGCGTAGGCGATGATCGCCGGGATCGAGTGCACCATGTCGGCGAGGCGGCCCTCCTGGCGGCGTTCGCCGTTCACGCTCGTCTCGATCGTGCCGCCCTCGAGGTCGAGGTCGGTGTCGATCACGGGACCGAGCGGGCAGAACGTGTCGAAGCCCTTGGCCCTGGTCCACTGCCCGTCGCGCTGTTGCAGGTCGCGCGCCGTGACGTCGTTCGCGATCGTGTACCCGAAGATCACGTTCGCGGCATCCGCCTCGGCGACGTGCTTCGCGATGCGCCCGATGACGACCGCGACCTCGCCCTCGTGCTCGACGCGCTCGCTCTGCAGGGGCAGCACGATCGCGTCGCCCGGGCCGATGACCGACGTGTTCGGCTTCAGGAAGAGCAGCGGCTCGGCCGGCGCCTCGCCGCCCATCTCGGCGGCGTGCTCGCGGTAGTTCTTGCCGACGGCGACCACCTTGGAGCGCGGGATCACCGGCGCGAGCAGCTTGGCCTCACCGAGCGGCACCCGCTCCCCCGTCGGCTCGTACCCGGCGAACATCGGGTCGGCCTTCAGCACGACGAGCTCGTCCTCCTCCTCGTCGACGATGCCGAAGGCGATGGTCTCGCCGTGGGAGAAGCGCGCGATCTTCATGCGACCAGCCTATTGGGCCGACGGTCCGGCGCCGTCTGGGATCAGCCGCTTGCCGAGGCTCACCGCATGGTCGGGCTCGTAGCCGAGCGAGCGGTACCAGTCGATCACGCCCTGGTTCGTCGACCGCACCTGCAGGTTGAGCTTCGGGCAGCCGCGCTCGACGAGCAGCCGCTCGGCCTCCGCCATGATCGCCGCGCCGAGCCCCTCGCCGCGCCGCGACTCGTCGACCGCGAGGTAGTTCACCCAGCCGCGATGCCCGTCGTACCCGACCATGGCCGCGCCGACGACGTCCGTCGCGCCGTCGGCCGACGCGGCCTCGGCGACGAGGAAGAGCTCGGGCTGCACCGTGAGCTTGCGTTCGATGTCGCGGTACGGGTCGTTCCACGGCACCACCAGCCCGGCGGCGCGCCAGAGCGCGACCACCGGCTCGGTGTCGTCGCGGCGGAACGGCCGGATGACCGTGCCGGCCATCAGGCGTCGAGCCGCGTCATCCAGCCGTGGCGGTCCTCGACGCGGCCGTACTGGATGCCCGTGAGCTCCTCGCGAAGCGAGAGTGCGAGCTCGGACGCGGCCGCGCCCGAGTGCACGATCTCGAAGTCCTCGGCGAGCAGCCGCCCGATGGGCGTGATCACGGCGGCGGTGCCGCATGCGAACGCACCGACGATGTCACCGGATGCCGCGCCGTCGCGCCACTCGTCGAGCGTCACCTTGCGGCTCTCGACCGTGTGGCCGCGGTCCTTCGCGAGCTGCAGCACCGAGTCGCGCGTGATGCCCTCGAGGATCGAGTCCGACTCGGGAGTCACGAGCGTGCCGTCGCGGTAGACCAGCACGACGTTCATGCCGCCCAGCTCCTCGAGGTACCTGCCCTCGTCGAGGAACAGCACCTGCTGGCATCCGTGCTCGGCGGCCTCGGCCTGCGGCAGCAGGCTCGACGCGTAGTTGCCGCCGGTCTTCGCCGCACCCGTGCCGCCCTTGCCGGCGCGGGCGTACTTCGTGGAGAGCCAGATCGACACGGGCTGCACGCCGCCGTGGAAGTAGGCGCCCGCAGGACTCGCGATCAGGTAGTAGGCCACCTTCTTCGCGGGGCGCACGCCGAGGAACGCCTCCTTCGCGAACATGAAGGGGCGCAGGTACAGGCTCGTCTCGGGGGCCGTCGGCACCCAGGCGCCGTCGACCGCGATGAGCTGGCGCAGCGAGTCGATGAAGTACTCGCTCGGCAGCTCGGGCAGGGCGAGGCGCGCGGCCGAGCGCTGCATCCGCGCGGCGTTCTCGTAGGGGCGGAACGTCCAGACCGACCCGTCGGCGTGGCGGTAGGCCTTCAGCCCCTCGAAGATCTCCTGCGCGTAGTGCAGCACCGCCGCCGACGGCTCGAGCTGGATCGGGCCGTACGGCGAGACGCGGGGCCGGTGCCATCCGCCCTTGTCCGACCAGCACAGGTCGACCATGTGGTCGGTGAAGTGGTTGCCGAAGCCCGGGTCGGCGAGCACCGCGTCGCGCTCGGCGTCGCTCTTCGCCGCGTCGTTGCGGGTGATGTTCCAGATGAGGCCGGCCGCGGATGGTGCCTGGAGCGGGAGGTTGATGGTCATGGTTTCCGTCCTTCGGATGCGCTGGTCAATCGTGTGCGCCGATGCGGGCGACGATCGCGTCGCCGACCTCGGAGGTCGAGCGTCTCGCGTCGCCGCGCTCGGCGATGTCGGCGGCGACCGCCCGCTGCACCTTCGCCGCCTGCTCGGGGTGACCCAGGTGGTCGAGCAGCAGGGCGACGGAGAGGATCGCGGCGGTGGGGTCGGCGATGCCCTTCCCGGCGATGTCGGGTGCCGAGCCGTGGACCGGCTCGAACATGCTCGGGAACCGGCCGTCGGGGTTGATGTTGCCCGAGGCCGCCAGGCCGATGCCGCCGCTGATCGCGCCGGCGAGGTCGGTGAGGATGTCGCCGAAGAGGTTGTCCGTGACGATGACATCGAATCTAGCAGGATCGGTGACCAGGAAGATCGTCGCGGCGTCGACGTGCAGGTAGTCGACCGCGACATCCGGATACTCGGCGGCGACGGCGTCGACCGTGCGCTTCCAGAGCGACCCGGCGAAGACGAGCACGTTGGTCTTGTGCACGAGCGTGAGCCGCTTGCGTGGGCGAGCGGATGCCGCGGCGAACGCGTAGCGCACCACGCGCTCGACCCCGTAGGCGGTGTTCACCGACACCTCGTTCGCGACCTCGGCGGGCGTGCCGACGCGGATCGCACCGCCGTTGCCGACGTACGGCCCCTCGGTGCCCTCGCGCACGACGACGAAGTCGACCTCGCCCGGGTCGGAGAGCGGGCTGCGCACGCCCGGATGCAGCACGGTCGGACGAAGGTTCACGTAGTGGTCGAGCTCGAACCGCAGCTTCAGCAGGAGTCCGCGCTCGATGTTGGCGCCGGCGAGCCTCGGGTCGCCGGGGACACCGCCCACCGCACCGAGCAGGATCGCGTCGTGCTCCTTGATCGCGGCGAGGTCGTCGTCGGTCAGCACGTCACCCGTCTCGAGGTAGCGCGCCGCGCCCAGTGAGAACGGCGTCTGCTCGAAGGCGACGTCGCTCCCGGCGACGGCCGCGTCGAGCGCCCTGAGCGCCTCGCCGACCACCTCGGGACCGATGCCGTCGCCCGGGATGACCGCGAGCCTGACCGTGCCTACCATGGATTCTCCTTCGTGCGCCAGCCCTCCCAGCGTACTGTCCGCGCCGGAGGCCGATCGATACACTCGGCCTCAGGACGAGGTATCCGCCTCATCGAAACGCGGCGCCCGAAGCCGCCGGAGAGAAAGCAGGACCCCCACCATGAGTCTCGGTCTCGGTATCGTGCTCTTCGTCATCGGCGCGATCCTCGCGTTCGCGCTCAACCTGACCGTCGACTGGATCAACCTCCAGCTGGTCGGCTACATCCTCATGTTCGCGGGCGCGATCATCATCATCCTGGGCATCGTGCTCCTCGCCCGCCGCCGCCGCTCCGTGTCGACCTCGCACTCGAGTGTCGACCCCGCGACCGGCGACCGCGTCGTGCGCAACGAGCACTCGGTTCCCGAGGACCCGAACGTGCTCTGAGCCGCAGCCTTCGAACGGCCGCCGCCCTCACGACGAGGGCGGCGGTCGTTCGTCCGTTCCGGCGATTCCGCTCACTGCGACCGGCCGGGCGCCGGGTTGCGCAGCGCGATCGCCGCGACGACGGCGGCCGCGATCATCAGCGCGACGCCGATGAGCGAGGTCACCACGACCCCGCCGTCGAAGGCGCGGGCAGCGGATGCCGCGAGCTCGCCGCCGATCGATCGCGGGCAGCTCCTCGGAGACGGCCATGGCGCCGGCGAGCGTCTCGCGCGCGGCATCCGCCTGCCCGTCGGTGAGGATCGGCGGCAGCACGATCCCGGAGCGGAACTGCGCGGCGAGGATGCTGCCCAGCACCGCGGTGCCGAGCACCGCGCCGAGCTCGTACGCCGTCTCGGACACCGCTGACGCCGCTCCGGCCTTCGCCGGCGGCGCGCTCGACAGGATCAGCTCGTTCGAGACCGTCTCGGCGGCGCCGATGCCGACGCCGAGCAGCACGAAGGCGACGATGATCGGGGCGATCGACCCCGAGTTCGCGCCGAGTGCGATCACGAGGTATCCGGCGGCCGAGAGACCCAGCGCCACCGGCACGAGCATGCGCGGGCGCACTCGACGGGCGATCGGCACGACGACGAGTCCCGCCGCGATCATCGCGACGAGGCCGGGCACCAGCGCGAGCCCGGCCGCAACCGGGCTGAGGCCCGCGATGAGCTGCAGGTGCTGCGAGACGAAGTAGAGGAACCCGACGAGCGCGATGACGCTGAACAGGTTCACGAGCACCGCGCCGCCGAACGAGCCCTGGCGGAAGAGCCGCACGTCGAGCATCGGGGTCTCGCTGCGGAGCTGCCGGCGCACGAACCAGATCGCGCAGAACACGCCGAGCACGATCGCCTGCACGCCGAACCCGTCGACGCCCTCGGTCGCGAGCGACTTGATGCCGTAGACGATCGGCCCCATCGCGGCGAGCGAGAGCACGGTGCTCACGAGGTCGATGCGGCCCGGCGCGGGGTCGCGGCTCTCGGGGATGAGCAGGGGCACGAGCACGAGCATCGGCACGAGCACCGGCACCGCGAGCAGGAACACCGAGCCCCAGGCGAAGTGCTCGAGCAGCAGTCCGCCGACGAGGGGGCCGAGCGCACTGCCGGCCGCGAAGCCCGGAGGCCCAGATCGCGATGGCGAGGCGGCGCTGCTCGCGGTCGGTGAACACCGCGCGGAGCAACGACAGCGTCGACGGCATGAGCATGGCGCCGAAGAAGCCGAGCGCCGCGCGCGCGGCGATGAGCGCCTCTGCGGTCGGCGCGAAGGCGGCGACGACGGAGACCACGGCGAACCCGGTCGAGCCGATCAGCAGCAGCCGACGGCGCCCGAAGCGATCGCCCGCGCTGCCCATGCCGACGAGGAGCCCCGCCAGCACCAGCGGGTAGGCGTCGATGATCCAGAGCTGCTGGGCCGCCGTGGGCGCGAGGTCGCGCGAGATGGCGGGCAGCGCGAAGCTCAGCACGGTGTTGTCGACGGAGACGAGCAGCACCGGGAGCATCAGCACGGCGAGGGCGATCCACGCGCGTCGCGGCGCGCGCGATGCCCGACCCGGGTCGACGTGTGCGACGGGGTTCGTCGTGCGATCGATGGGCTGGGTCGCGGGCTGCGTGGTGTTCGTCATCTCGGCTTCCATTACTTTACCGTCCAGCCGGTATAGTATCAGGTCATGGACGGATGCCGCTCGCTACGATCGAGCACATGAGCCGCCCTCCAGCCGCCCGCGACGCCGTGCTCGACGCGTTCGAGCAGATCCTCGTGCACGACGGCGAGCGCGCGGCCACCCTCGACGCCACCGCGCGCGCCGCCGGCGTCTCCAAGGGCGGACTCCTCTACCACTTCGCCTCCAAGGAGGCGCTCATCGAGGGACTGATCGGCCGCCTGGACGCCCTCGTCGAGCGCGACGTGCACGCCATCGAGACGGCCCCCGAGGGTCCGATCGCGTACTTCGTGCGATCCTCGGTCGCCATGGAGCATCCGCTCGACCGCGCCGTGGTCGCCACCGCACGACTCGCGCAGGGCGGCAGCGCGGCCGCCGCACGCGCCATCCGCTCGGCGCGCGAACGCTGGTTCGAGGCGATCGGGCGGCACGTCGCCGACCCGACCGTCGCACTCGCGATCACCCTCATCGGCGACGGGCTCTACTACGACTCGGCGCTGCACGGCGACGACGACGAGCTGGGTGTCGACGCCCCGCGCGGGGCCGAGATGGACGCGCTCGTGGCGCTGCTCGAACGACTCGCGACGGAGCCGCCCCCGGCTACTCCTCGGTGATGTCGATCTCGACGAGCACGTCGGCCTCGATCGCCTCGCGCACCCGGTCGAGCACGTCCGACGGCACCGGGGAATCCACGGTGAGCACGCTGAGCGCCTGGCCGCCCGCCTCACGGCGTGCGATCTGCATGCCCGCGATGTTGATGCTCGCGTCGCCGAACTCGCGGCCGTAGACCGCCACGATGCCCGGGCGGTCGGTGTACTGCATCACGATGTGGGTCGTCGCGATCGGCACCTCGATCTCGTAGCCGTTCACGCCCACGAGCTTCTCGATCTGCTTCGTGCCCGTGAGGGTGCCCGACACCGAGATCTGGCGACCGTCGGCGAGCGCGCCGGCGAGGGTGATCACGTTGCGGTACTCGGGCGAGTCGGAGTCGACGATCAGGCGCACGTCGATGCCGCGCTGCTCGGCGAGGAGCGGCGCGTTCACGTACGAGACGGTCTCGCTCACGACGTTCGTGAACACGCCCTTCAGGGCGGCGAGCTTCAGCACGCTGACGTCGTAGTCGACGAGCTCGCCGTGCACCTCGACGTCGAGGCTCGTGATCGCGGCATCCGCGAGGCCCGCGAAGAGCTGGCCGAGCTTCTCGACCAGCGGGATGCCCGGACGGACGTAGGGGTCGATGACGCCACCGGCGACGTTGACCGCGTCGGGGACGAGCTCGCCCGCGAGCGCGAGGCGCACCGACTTCGCGACCGACACGCCCGCCTTCTCCTGCGCCTCGTCGGTCGACGCACCCAGGTGCGGCGTGACGATGACGTTCGGCAGCGCGAGCAGCGGCGACTCGCGCGGCGGCTCCGACACGAACACGTCGAGTCCCGGCGCCGGCGATCGTGCGCGATGCGAGGGCCTCGTAGAGCGCGTCCTCGTCGATGAGGCCGCCGCGTGCGACGTTGACGACGTAGGCCGTCGGCTTCATCTTCGCGAGCTGCTCGGTCGAGATCATGCCGGTGGTCTCGGGCGTCTTCGGCATGTGGATCGTGATGAAGTCGCTGCGCTCGAGGAGCTCGTCGAGGCTCACCGTCTGCACGCCGAGCTGCTGCGCCCGGGCGGCGGTGATGTAGGGGTCGTACGCGATGACCTCGGTGCCGAACGCCTGGAGGCGCGCGGCGATGAGCGCGCCGATGCGGCCCGAGGCCGATGATGCCGATCGTCTTCTCGTAGAGCTCGACGCCGGTGTAGTGCGACCGCTTCCACTCCCCCTGCGCCAGCGCGGAGTGCGCGGCCGGGATGTGCCGGGCGAGGCTCAGGATGTGCCCGACCGTGAGCTCGGCGGCCGAGATGATGTTCGAGGTCGGCGCGTTCACGACCATCACGCCGGCCGTCGTGGCCGACTTGATGTCGACGTTGTCGAGCCCCACGCCCGCGCGCGCGATCACCTGGAGCTTCGGCGCGGCGGCGATCGCCTCGGCGTCGACCTTCGTCGCGGAGCGCACGAGGATCGCGTTCGCGTCGGCGATCGCCTCGAGCAGCGCGGGCCGGTCGGTGCCGTCGACGTTGCGGATCTCGAAGTCGGGCCCGAGGGCGTCGACGGTGGCGGGCGAGAGTTCTTCGGCGATCAGCACGACCGGCTTTGACACGAACGGTTCCTTCGGGGGCGAAGCGCGCGCAGGGCGCTCTGATGTGCGGTGGGATGCGCCACACGCCGTGGGGGCGCTACCCGGCCACTCTACTGGAGGGCGTATGCCGCATCCGTTCTGTGACGACGCGGCCGTCACACGGTGGCACGTCAGGAGAAGTCGATGCCGCCGAGCTCGAAGAAGGCCGCGAGGTCGAGGGTGATCGCCTGCACCACCGCGTACCCGGTGAGGAAGAGCACGACCTGCACGAGCGGGTTGCGGTGCCGGCCGAGCCAGAACGCGAGCGCGAACACGAGCAACGGCACGACGAGCGCCGCGATGAGCAGGCCGAGCCCGAACCCCGCGAACGAGACGCCGAGATCGCCGACGAGGAGCGACATCCCGACGAGGTCGCGCACGGCCTCCCAGACGTCGTAGGCGTAGAGCACGCCGAACAGCAGGGCGATCGTCACGGCGAGCCAGAGCGGGGTCGCGGGCCGGCTCGCGGCGGGCGTCGTGGTCGCGTCGGTCACGCCGGCGTCGCCGTCGGTGGGCGCGGATGCCTCGCTCATCTCAACCTCGCAGCAGGAACGGAATGGGCACGAGGAGCACGGCCCCCGCGATGAGCCAGAGGAGCCTCGCGCGGCGGTGCTCGGCGGCGAGCCACAGCACGGTGCCGAACCACAGCGCCGGAGCGGCCACGGCCAGCCAGCGGCCGAGTCCGTACATGAACTGGGCCACCGGGTCGGCGAGCTCGGGCGGGGGCGTGATGGCCCAGAACAGCCAGCCGATCGCGTAGAGCAGGTAGACGCCGCCGAGCACGCCGAGGATCACGAGCTCGGCCGAGCCGGCCTGCCGCGAGGCATCCGTGTCGTGAGACGGCTGCCGCGTGAGTGGTGTCGGCCGCGGCGGTGTCGGGCGCGTGTCTGGCGACGGCGTCGGCGTGTCGGCGTCGGATGCCGCGGCATCCGTGCCGTCGGTCGCGGCGTCGAGCGGCGCCGGCTTGCCGACCACCTTCCACCCGGGCGCGAGGGTCGGATCGTCGTCGCCCTCCCACCGCAGCGCGTCGTCGTCGGGGTCGGGGCTCATGGAATCCACATTACTCGAGCGGATGCCGCCGCCTCGCCGCCTCGCGGGGCGCGATCTCACGCGGCGAACGGCTCACCCGTTCGACAGGCACCGCCCCTCGATGCGCGGCTGCGCGACCCCGAACGCGAAGTCGACCTTCGCGAACTCGACGGCGCCGACCTCGGCGCCGCCCAGGATCGGCTCGCCGTGCATCACCTCGGGCGTGCCGAGGCCGGCCGCCGCCCACGCGAGCACGATCCGGTCGGCGGCGGCGAGGTTGGCCTCGGTCACCGCCCGATCCTGCTCGTCGGTCGTCGTGTCCGTGACGACGCCCATGGCGAACTCGGCGTCGATGCGCAGCATCGTGCGGCCGTCGCCGCAGTCGACCTCGCGGACGACCGCACCCGGCTCGTCCGCCAGATGGCCCCGGGGCCCGCGGCCTCCACGGTCGCGACGGCGAGCGCAGCGAACTGCGCGCGCCCCTCCTCGAGGTTCGGCGCCGGTGCCTCATTGCGCGGCTCCTCCCCCGGATACCCGGTGCCCGGTTCGACGACGGGCGGCGGCGGCACCGGCTCGACGACCTGCTCCTGCGCCTGCTCCGCGGCATCCGACCACGCGGACTGCACCACGACGCCGAGCATGACCGCCACGAGCGACGCCGCGAGCAGGCCGAACCCCGCCCATGTCAGCGCGGCCGCCGTGCGGGTGCGGAACGGGCCGACCGAGACGACGAGCGCCGCAAGCCCGAGCATCCCGGCGACCCCGAGCAGCCCGATGAGCCAGGGCATCGGGCGCGCCTCCGCCGGACTCCCGCCCGACCAGGAGGACCAGAAGCCCACGTAGACGACGAGGAGCCCGGCGAGCGCGCCGAGGGCGAGTCCGAGCGAGAAGAGCAGCCGCACGAGCACGGGCCGCCAGTCATCGAGCGGATGCCGCAGCAGCCGCCGGTGCGCCGTCCATGACGCGCCCACCGCGGTGAGGACCCACAGCCACCACAGGTCGAGTGCGCGAGCGCCGAACACCGCCGCCAGCGCGAACAGGGGCGGCAGCGACAGCACGCCGGCGACGATCGGTACGACCACGCGTTCCCGGCCGACGGTCCACCCGAGCGCGCGACACGCCCCGAGCGCGGCGCCGCCGGCGACCCCTCCCGCCGCGGCGGCCGGCGGGAGCACCAGCCACACCGGCAGGCGACAGGAAGAAGAGCATCGGCACGGCGAGGCCGATGAGCCACGCGAGCACGGCGCCGCCGGCTCCGAACGCGATGCTTCCGGCGGCGAGCTGTGCGGCCGCGAGGAGGTGCTGCGCGGGGGCCGTCCTCAGCGATGCGGTGCGGTGCAGTCGGCGACGCCGTGGACGTCGGGCTCATCGGACGGCGGACCCGGCCGACGGCGTCGGGCCGCCGGCCGCCGCGACCGCGGCGCGCACGACCCGCGCATCCGTGGCGTCGAACCCGGCCTCCCCGCCGCCCGGGCCGCGGGTCCGCCACCGGTCGCGCGGATCCGCGCCGAGAGGTGCACGGCGTCGACGCCGGCGGCCGCGAGCATCGGGATGTCGCCCACGTCCACGCCTCCGCCCGCCATGAGCTCGACGGATCCGCGCAGTTCGCGCGCCATGCGCTCCAGCACGTCGCGGCCGGTGCGGCAGTCGACGGCCCCGCCCGAGGTCAGCACACGGCGCACCGCCGGTGCCGGCGAGCGCGGCCACCGCCGCGAGCGGGTCGGCCGCGGCATCCACTGCTCGATGCACGGTGACGTCGAGGCCCTCGGCCGCGTCGACGAACGCACCGACGGCCTCGAGGTCGAGCTCGCCCGCATCCGTCAACGCACCCACCACCACGCCGTCGGCGCCGAGCGACCGGGCCATCCGGATGTCGCGGAGCATCGTCGCGAGCTCGTCGGTGTCGTAGACGAAGCCTCCGCCGCGCGGACGCACGAGCACGTGCACGAATCGGGGCGCGGATGCCGCGCGCACGGCCTCGACCGTCGACTCGATCAGTCCCGCCGACGGGGTGAGCCCGCCGAGGCCGAGCGCCTGGCAGAGCTCGACCCTCGCCGCACCGGCTTCAAGCGCGACGCGGGCCCCCGCGGCATCCTGGACGGCGATCTCGACGGGGAGGAATGCTGGCACTCCGTCACCCTATCGACGCCGGCGCGTGCCCCGTCCAGGCGGCACGCGCCACGGCAACGCTCCCTGAGTCGAACCGTCCGATCGTGATGGCATGACGAGGAGCGGGCCGACGTCGTCGGCCCGTCCAGGGTTGGCTGGGTTGGTAGGCGGCTCGGTTCAGAGTCCGCTCACTCTGGTCAGCACGACGCGTCGAGGGAAGCCGGCAGCGCCGACTTCGCCATGCGGGCACGGACGAGCATCTCGCTGACGTAGCGATCGGCGGCGGACTGGACCAGCGCGCGATGCATGGCGGGGGTCACGAGGACGGCTGCCACGTGGGCACGGGACTCGCCGGCAGCGGACGCAGGCTCTGCGGTCGCACATCCGGCGAGGGTCACCGCCAGTGCGACGACGGACGCCGCGGCGGTGAGGCGAAGGGGTGTGGTTGCGGTGTTCATGGTTCCACGCTGCGCCGACGAGGTATGCATCCGGCCCGCGGACGGTATGCAGTCGGTATGCGCGGTATGCGCGTGTCGTTGACGGGGGGCGCGGAACGGCGAACAATGCGGAGCATGAGCGTGGCAGTGTTCGGCCCGCTCACTCTCGAGGGGGTGACGCTCAGCCCGAGGGAGCGCGCGGTGCTCTCGGCGCTGGTGCTCCGCGCGGGCCGCCCGGTCACGACCGACGAGCTCGCCGATGCCCTCTGGGGCGACGAGCCGCCCGGGACGTGGCCGAAGCAGCTGCAGGCGTCGATCGGCCGGCTGCGGACCGCGATCGGGCGCAACGCCATCGCGACCTCGCCGGGCGCGTACACCCTGCGCATCGACCCCGACACCGTGGACGCGGAGCGCTTCGAGCGGCTCGCGGCATCCGCGCGTCGGCACCTCGACGACGACCCGGCGCGCGCCGTCGACGCGGTCGAGCGCGCGCTCGCGCTCTGGCGAGGCACGCCGTATGCCGACCTCGCGTCCTGGGCGCCCGCCGTCGTGGAGGCGGAGCGGCTCGACGAGGTGCGGATGGAGCTCGAAGAGCTGCGGGTCGACGGCGCACCTGCGGCTCGGCGAGCACGCGGCATCCGTCGCCGACGCCGAGCGGCTGGTTCGGGAGGCGCCGCTGCGGGAACGACGCTGGATGCTCCTCGCCACCGCGCTCTACCGGAGCGGCCGCCAGGCCGACGCGCTCGCGGCGATCCGCGCAGCACGCGAACGCCTCGCCGATGAGCTCGGCGCGGAACCCGGTGCCGAGCTGTCCGAGCTCGAGCTCGGCATCCTGCGGCACGACGATGCGCTCGACCTCGACGAGACGCCGTCGAGTCCGAGCTCGGCCTGCCCCTATCGCGGGCTGCAACCGTTCGGCGTGGAGGACGAGGACGACTTCTTCGGGCGGGATCGCCGACATCGCCGCGGCGCTCGTCCGCCTCGCCCGATCCGGTTTCCTCGCCGTGTCGGGCGCCTCCGGCAGCGGGAAGTCGTCGCTCGTGCGCGCCGGTGTGGTCCCCGCGCTGCAGCGACGCGGCGACCGGGTCGTGATCCTCTCACCCGAGCACGACCTCGACGTCCGGATCCGCGATGCCGTCTTGGGTCGGGGTCGCGCCGACGTCGTGGTCGTCGACCAGTTCGAGGAGGTGTTCCACGCCGGCGAGGCCGACGTCGATGCCGCCGCCCGGGCGATCGCCGATGCCTCGGCGAACGGGACCGACCGTCGTCCTCGTCGTGCGCTCGGACTTCCTCGACGACTGCGCCGGGCACCCCGACCTGGCGCCGCTCGTCGCGGAAGGCGTGCACCTCGTCGGCCCGATGTCGCCCGACGCGCTGCGCGAGGCCATCGAGCAGCCGGCGCGGCGGGCCGGCCTGCGCCTGGAGGCCGGGCTCGTCGAGCTCATCCTGCGGGATGCCGCGGGCGAGGCCGGGGCGCTCCCCCACCTGTCGCACGCGCTCGTCGAGACCTGGCTCCGCCGGGAGGGCGGGACGCTGACGGTCGCCGGCTACGAGGCATCCGGCGGCATCTCGGGCGCGATCGCCCAGTCGGCCGACCGCCTCTACCAGTCGATGGACCCCGACCAGCGTGCGACGTGCCGCTGGCTCCTGCTCCGACTGGTGGCGCTCGCCCCCGACGGCAGCCCGGTCCGCCGTCGGGTGGCGTCGAAACCCCTGCGGGCGGATGCCGCGCGCGACGAGGTGCTCACGATGCTCGCCCGCTCGCGGCTCGTGAGCGCCGGAGCCGAATCGGTCGAGGTGGCGCACGAGTCGCTCGCGACCGCGTGGCCGCGCCTCCAGGCCTGGCTCGAGGAGGACGCCGAGGGCACCCGCATCCTCGCGGCGGTCGCCGCGGCCGCCGAGGCATGGAACGCGGCGGATCGACCCGAGGACGACCTGCTACCGCGGCGCCCGCCTCCAGGCCGCCTCGAATGGCGCGACGCGGCGCCGCGGGACCTGACCGACGTCGAGCCGGCCTTCCTCGACGCGTCCGCAGCGCGCGCCACGGCCGAACAGGAGCAGCTCGCCGAGCGCGCACGCCGGGACCGTCGGCAGAACCGGCGCCTGCGCGTCCTGCTCGGGGTCGCGGCCGGCCTCATCGTGCTCCTGGTCGGCGCGGGATCGGTCGCCGTGGTCTCCTCGCAGGAGGCGAACGCGCAACGGGACAGCGCCACGATCGAGGCGCTCGTCGGCACGGCGCTCGCCCTGCGGACGTCGGAGCGCGACGTCTCCGCACTCCTCGCGGCCGAGGCCTATCGACGGTGGCCCGACGACCCGCGGACGCGGTCGGGACTCATGGGCGTGCTGCAGGGCGCGGGCGGGTTCCTCGGCAACGCGTTCCTGGCATCGAGCGGGAACGCGTACGGAAGCCTCATCCCGGGCACGGAGCACGTCGTGATCGTCACGACGGCCGGGGACGCCGCGATCCGCGATGCCGCGACGGGCGAGGTGCTCCGTGAACTGGACCTCGGATTCGACCCCGGCCCGATCGGCCCTCGTCCGCTCGTCGAGGTGAGCGGTGACGGGCGGGTCGCCGCGGTGCTGTGGCCGGTGCGGACGCAGCTGACGGCGTCCACCTGGTACGGAACCTCCACCGCAATCCGAGCTCGTCGTGTTCGATCTCGAGGGCGGTGAGCGCATCATCGGGTCCGACCCGCCTCCAGGTCGGAACCGGGGCGCTCGCCGCGAACGCGGATGGCTCGATCATCGCCGTCGCAGATGCGCGCGATGGCGCCGTCACCCTGGTGTCGACCGTCGACGAGCGGATGTCGAAGATCGCCGGCGAGACACCGGTCGTGCTCGATCGGAGACTCCGTACGCCGCCGCGCTCGCGTTCGACGACCGGGACCGCCTGCTCGTCGGGCGACTCGACGACCGCGTGGACGTGATCGACGCGGCGTCCGCGACGATCTCCGCGAGCATGCCGGTGCCCGCCTCCTCGGCGCATGTCGCCATGGCGGTCGGCGCCTCCGGGATCGTCGTCGCCGCCGGCGACCAGCACCTGATCGCCTTCGATCCCGATGAGGGGCGGGTGCGCTGGTCCACCGACATCGCGCGGCCGTTCCCCGCCCTCTGCAACTGGGTCGCCCTCTCGGAAACCATGCAGCGCGCGTACTGCGGCAGCCTGTTCGGGCGCATCAGCGCGTTCGCCCTCGCCGATGGCGAATCGCTCCCTGAAGAAGAGCTCGGTCCGCTGTACGGCGAGGTGGGCACGATCGACGTGAGCGCCGACGGCACCGGACTGACGACGATCAGCGGCAGCCACCCGATGATCTCGCGTTGGCGGCTCGACGACGTCGGCCTCGGGCGTCGGCTCATCGCGCCCGGCCAGATGGTGGTGGGACCGTACTCGTACGAGGGCAGTTCAGTCGCGATCGCGCCGCAGGCCGTCGTCTCGGTCGACGCCTCCGGGTCCTGGAAGGCGTCGCCGTCCAGGACACGTCGAGCGGCGAGGTCACCTACCGGTTCGATGAGCCGGTGAGCGACGTGGTCTGGGCGGGCGACCGACGTCTCATCGCGCGATACGCGGAGGAGGACGTGTTCCGCCTCGTCGACGCGGAGAGCGGAGAGCAGGTCGGGAAGTCGATCTGGAACGTCCACGCGTTCTGGCCGTCGTTCGACGGCGAACGACTCGATGCGGTGAGGGTCGACGGGAGGATCCAGGACTTCGATCCTCGGACCGGCGAGTCGGACGGCGACTCGTGGAGGGTGGACGGGTGGCCCGTCTGGATCTCGGTCTCGCCGCGACGGCGACCGGATGGCCGTGACGCACTGTGGATACCGAGACGCGACGGGCGCCCAGGACGGGACGACGAACGAACGACGTGAGCTCCGCTGGCGATCGTCGCCACCGAGGATGAACGCGTGCTCTACGACGAGCCCATGCTGGTCGGCGCTCAGGTGCTGCTCGATGACGGCGACCTCATCGGCCTCGAGGACAACCGCATGGGCCGCTACGAGACGGAGCCGCTCGCTCGCGTCGGCACGGTCGCCGGCGCGGCGGGGGGTCTCGCGGATCCGTCGCTGAGCCGTGACGCCCAGACCCTGCTGGTCATGGCCGCCGACGGCACCGCGCTGCTCTACGACACGGAGACCGGCACCCGCATCGGTGATCCACTCCGAACCGACAGCCGGACCCTCGCGCCCGCGATGCTCCGCCCCGATGGACTCGAGATGGCCGTCTCGATGCCCGACGGCGTCGTCGTGTGGGACCTCGATCCCGACCACCAGTTCGAGTACGCCTGCCGGATCGCCGGGCGGGATCTCACCGAGAACGAGTGGCGCACGTACCTCGGGGAACTCGGGGAACCGCAGAGCACGTGCGGATTCGGCTGATCGCGGCGGTCGCACGTGCGCTGCGGCCCGCCCGTCACGATCCTGCCCCAGCGCCGTCGCCGGGACGACTCGGCGGGTGACGGTCGTGGCGCTCAGTCGGCCACGCTTGCCCGGGGCGGTATGACGCCATCTGAGATCGGGTATGAATCCGGTATGACGCCGGCGCTGATTGGTTGACACCCGGTTTCCTGAACGCCCACACTCAGGGTGTGGACATCCGAGTACTCGGTGACCTCACCATCGACGGCGGACGACTGACCCCGAAAGAGCGTTCCCTCCTCGCCGCGTTGGTCCTTCGATCCGGAGATCTGGTCGCACCGTCGGAACTGGCGGATGCGATCTGGGGCGACGGCCTCCCTGCGACCTGGCCGAAGCAGGTCCAGGCGCTCGTCGTGCGCCTTCGTCGTGCACTCGGTGCCGCCGCCGTCGCCACCAAGCCGGCGGGATACCGGCTCGAGGTCGATCCCGAGACGATCGACGCCGTTCGCTTCGAGCGGCTCCTGACCGCAGCGTCGACCCACCGATTCGGCGGCGACCCCGTACGCGCCGTCGACGTGCTGGAGCGGGCGCTCTCACTCTGGCACGGGGCGGCGTACGCGGATCTCGGCGAATGGCCGAAGGCGGTCGCGGAGGCCGAACGGCTCGAGGAGATCCGAAAGTCCGCCGAAGAGGACCTGCTCGCGGCCCGGCTCGAATCCGGCGAGCACCGAGCCGTCATTCCGGACGCGGAGCGCCTCGTGCGAACCGACCCGCTCCGCGAAGGGCGGTGGGTGATCCTCGCCACGGCGCTGTACCGCGCCGGTCGCCAAGCCGACGCGCTGGCCGCGCTGCGGAGCGCGCGCACGCGCCTCGACGAGGAACTCGGTATCGCGCCCGGCGCCGAGCTCATCGCCGTGGAGTCCGGGATCCTGCGGCAGGACGCGGCGCTGGACGCCCCGCCTCCGGCCCCCTCGTCGAACGCCGGTTGCCCGTACCGCGGTCTGCAGCCGTTCGGAGAGGACGAGGCGGATGAGTTCTTCGGTCGGGAGGACGACGTCCGCGCCGCGCTGGCCAGGCTCGCGCGATCGCCGTTCCTCGCCGTGTCGGGACCCTCGGGCTGCGGCAAGTCCTCGATCGTGCTGGCCGGGATCGTCCCCCAACTCCGAGGTCGCGGTGAAACCGTGGTCGTCATCGGTTCCGGCGCCGCACCGGTGTTGAGCTTCGCCGACGCCCTGTCCGAACGGAGCGGTGCCGATTGCGTCGTGATCGACCAGTTCGAGGAACTCTTCCACTCCCGTCTTCCCGCGTCCACGATCGAGGAATGCAGTCGGCTCATCGCCGAGGCCATCGAGGCCGGCCGACGAGTGATCATCGCCGTGCGCTCGGACTTCCTCGATGACTGCACCACCCAGCCCAGCCTGGGCCCGCTGTTCGCAGAGGGAGTGCACCTGGTCGCACCGCTCGGTCCGACCGGTCTGCGGAAGGCGATCGAGGAGCCCGCGAAGCTCGCCGGTCTACGCCTGGAGCCGGGGCTGATCGAACTCATCCTGCGCGACGCGGCAGGGGCGCCCGGCGTGCTCCCCTACGTCTCGCACACCCTCGTGGAGACGTGGCTGCGACGAGAGGGGGCGACGCTCACGGTCGCGGGCTATGAGGAATCCGGCGCGATCTCCGGCGCGATCGCGCAATCGGCCGACCGTCTCTATCGATCCTTCGATGGGGCGCAGCAGGAGATCTGCCGCTCGACCCTGCTCCGCCTGGTGGAGATCGGGACCGACGGCGCACCGATGCGTCGACGCATCAGCCTGACACCGCTTCGAGATGACGCCGCGCATGATCGGGTCCTCTCCGCCCTGGCCCAGGCTCGGCTCGTCAGCGTCGAGGAGGACACGCTCGTCATCGCGCACGAATCGCTCGCGATCGCGTGGCCGAGACTGCGCGGCTGGCTCGAGAGCGACGCCGAGGGCATGCGCACGATGCATGCGCTGGCGAACGCCGCCGCCACGTGGGAGGCGGATGGACGCACGGATGAGGACCTCTACCGAGGGGTTCGCCTCGATTCGGCACTCGAATGGCGCGCGACGCGGACGCCGGAACTCACCGGATCGGAGTCCGCCTTCCTCGACGAATCGGCACGACTGCACCGCAGCACGCTCGATGAGATCGACGCGCGTGCGCGTGAGGAACGTCGTCAGCACCGTCGGCTGCGAACCTCACTTGGCGCGGCGCTCGGACTGTTCCTCGTCGCCGTCCTGGCCGGGGGATTCGTTCTGGTCGGCGCCGCGGAAACCGACCGACAGCGCGCGGACGCGCAGATCGAGGCACTGCTCAGCACGGCGGAGTCGATGCGCGGCACGGAAGCCGGCGTCTCAGCGCTCCTCGCGGTGGAGGCCTACCGACGTTGGCCCGACGACGCACGCACGCACTCGGCGCTGATGGGCTCGATGACCGGATCCGTCGGCATGGTCGGAACGAGCTATGTCCCGGGAGTCCGCGAGATGGTCGGCGCCCTCATCCCGGGAACCCGAGAAGCGGTCCTCGTCACCAGTGCGCCGGACGCCCGAATCGTCGACATCGACTCCATGGAGACCATCCGCACGCTGGACATCCCGCGTACGGGCGGCCTGATTCTCAACAGTCGGCTGGGACCTGCGGTGAGCCTCGACGGTGCGCGCGTCGCGGTCGCGGACTGGTTCCTCCGCGACGCCAACCCCCCATTCACGAACGAGAGCCGTCTCGTCGTCGCCGATCTGACGACGGGCGAACTGCTGCTGGGGCCGATACGGCTCGCATTCGACATCAACGCACTCGCACTCAGCCCCGACGGCCGCCTCGTCGCGGCGATCGACACCGTGGGCAACCTCCGGCTCATCGACGCCGTCGACGGCACGATCCGGAGCGTTCCCGGGACGCCGACCCATCGCGAGCAGCTCAACCCCGACCGCGGCGGCGCACTCGCGTTCACGCCGGACGGTCGGCTCCTCTACGGCAGCATGACCGGACAACTCGTCGTCGTCGACCCCGTCACGGCAACGATCGCGGCCGTGGTCGCGATGCCGCCGGAGTCGACGAACGTCTCGATGACGGTCCTCTCCGACTCCCGGGTCGTCACGACCGGCGACCGGCGGATCGCGTCGGTCGACCTCGAGCGTGCACGCGTCGACTGGTCCCACGCGTTCGCAACCGATGAGGACGAGCCCTGCCCATGGCTGACCGCCTCCGTCGCACTCGGAACGGTGTACTGCGGCGACCTCCATGGACGCATCGAGGAGCGCAGCCTACCCACCGGTATCCCCACCGGGGCCCACTACGACCCGAGACTCGGAGCCGTCGGTCCGATCGTCGTGACATCCGATGGCAATGAGCTCGTCGCCGTGGGGCGCGGTTCCCCGGCCATCACCCGGTGGATGCTGGACGGCTCGGGGGCGGCCTCTCGCATCGTCGCTCCGGACTGGACCCTCGTCGACGGATACTCCGTGGATCATTCGCAGATCGTGGTCGGCCGGCGAGCCGGACGGCGCGGACCCGGCATCCTCACCGACGGAGATCGCCGTGGTGGACACGGCGTCCGGACAGGTGCGCACCCGTCTCCCGATCCCGTCACGAGCCGTGGAATGGGTGGGGGACGACATCCTGTTCGGCCAGATCGGCGATCCGCAGCGGGGCTTCCTCGACCTCAGCACGGGAACGAGGCGCTCCGGCGAGGCGATGCCCAGCGACCTCTTGAGCACCTTCCTCGATTCCTCGGGCACGCGGGTCTTCGCGGTGCGCGCGAATGGCGAGATCTGGACGATCGACCCGGCGAGCGGCACGAGGATCGAGCCCACCATCCACACGGACGGCCAGGTCTGGTCGGTGTCCTCGAGCGCTGACGACAGCGAAGTCTTCGTCACCGCGTTCGACAAGACGAAGGGCAACACCTACTGGACCATGGTGTACGACGGACGCACCGGCGAGGAGCTGCGGACCGGGCTCGAGGATGTTCCATGGACGACCCTCACCCCTCAGGGCGAGATCATCAGCACGCGGGAGAACCGCATCGTACGGCACAGCGGCCGCTCGTTCTCGCTCCTCGGTACGCTTCCGGCCGTGCCCGGCCAGCTGGAGGCCGTGAGCGTGAGCGCCGACGGAGGGACGCTGATCGCCTTCTCCCCGGAGGACACGATCGCGATCTACGACCTGGCGGCGGGCATCCCGATCGGAGCGCCGCTCGCGGTCGACAGCGACCTCGGCGTGCTCCGCGCGGATGGCGAGGAGCTCGCGGTCGACGCCCGCGGCGGGGTCGCGGTGTGGGACCTGCGACCCCGCCACCCATCAGGCGGCGGCCTGCCGGATGGCCGGGCGTGACCTCACGCGCGATGAATGGGCAGCTCATCTCGGCGAACTCGGCGAGTACCGCTCGACCTGCGGATTCGGCGAGGAATGACGCGAACGGCGGGGCCGGCCGAAGCCGACCCCGCCGCGCGGGATGATGCGTGCGCTCGCGACTAGCGAGCGACCTCGCCGTCCACGTAGTCGTCGTCGTTCGACGCGTTCCAGGCGAAGAGCTTGCGCAGCTCGCGGCCGGTCGCCTCGATCGGGTGCGCCTCGCCCTTGGCGCGGAGCTCGAGGAACTCGGGGGCGCCGGCGTCCTGGTCGGCGATGAAGCGCTCGGCGAACGCGCCCGACTGGATGTCGGCGAGCACGGCCTGCATGTTCTCCTTGACGTGCGGGTCGATGACGCGCGGGCCCGAGACGTAGTCGCCGTACTCGGCCGTGTCGGAGACCGACCAGCGCTGCTTGGCGATGCCGCCCTCCCACATGAGGTCGACGATGAGCTTCAGCTCGTGGAGCACCTCGAAGTACGCGACCTGCGGCTGGTAGCCCGCCTCGGTGAGGGTCTCGAAGCCGTACTGCACGAGCTGCGAGACGCCGCCGCAGAGCACGGCCTGCTCGCCGAACAGGTCGGTCTCGGTCTCCTCGGTGAAGGTGGTCTTGATGCCGCCGGCGCGGAGGCCGCCGATCGCCTTGGCGTACGAGAGCACGAGCGGCCAGGCGTTGCCCGAGGCATCCTTCTCGACGGCGACGATCACGGGCACGCCGCGGCCGGCCTCGTACTCGCGGCGCACGGTGTGGCCGGGGCCCTTCGGGGCGACCATCACGACGTCGACGCCCTCGGGCGCCTCGATGTAGCCGAAGCGGATGTTGAAGCCGTGGCCGAACACGAGGGTCTTGCCCTCGGCGAGGTTGTCCTTGATGGACTCGGCGTAGATGTGGCGCTGGTACTGGTCGGGCGCGAGGATGACGATCACGTCGGCCTCGGCAGCGGCATCCGCGACGCTCTTGACCTCGAACCCGGCCTCCTCGGCCTTGGGCTTCGACTTCGAGTCGTCCTTGAGGCCGATGACGACCTCGACGCCCGAGTCGCGAAGGTTCTGCGCGTGCGCGTGGCCCTGCGAGCCGTAGCCGATGACGGCGACCTTCTTGCCCTGGATGAGCGAGAGGTCGGCGTCCTTGTCGTAGTAGATCTCAGCCATGTGCTGTTCTTTCTCCTTGGTTTCGGTTCAGGTGACGGATGCCGCGACGGCGTGCTGCGGCATCCGTGCTCAGTTCTTGAAGACGCGCTCGGTGATGGACTTGCCGCCGCGGCCGATCGCGAGGAGGCCCGACTGGGCGATCTCCTTGATGCCGTAGGGCTCGAGCACCTTGAGGAACGCGGTGGTCTTGCCGGAGTCGCCCGTGACCTCGATCACGAGCGCGTCGGTCGAGACGTCGACGACGCGGGCGCGGAAGAGGTTCACCGCCTCGAGCACCTGCGAGCGGGTGGCGTTGTCGACGCGCACCTTGATGAGCAGGTGCTCGCGCTGCACCGACTGGGTGGGGTCGAGCTCGACGATCTTGATGACGTTGATGAGCTTGTTCAGCTGCTTCGTCACCTGCTCGAGCGGCAGGTCCTCGACGTCGACGACGACCGTGATGCGGGAGAGCCCGTCGATCTCGGAGTGGCCGACCGCGAGCGACTCGATGTTGAAGCCGCGGCGGGCGAACAGGCCCGCGACGCGGGTGAGCAGGCCGGGCTTGTCCTCGACGAGGAGGGAGAGCACGTGGGTCGACATGGTCAGTCCTCCTCGCTGAAGGCCGGCGAGTGATCGCGGGCGTACTGGATGTAGCTGTTCGACACGCCCTGCGGCACCATCGGCCACACCATCGCGTCGGCCGAGACGACGAAGTCGATCACGACCGGGCGGTCGTTGGTCTCGAGCGCGAGCTTGATCGCCGCGTCGACCTCCTCCTCCTTCGTCACGCGGATGCCGAGCGCCCCGTAGGCCTCGGCGAGCGCGACGAAGTCGGGGATGCGCACCGTGTCGTGCCCGGTGTTGAGGTCGGTGTTCGAGTAGCGGCCGTCGTAGAACAGCGTCTGCCACTGCCGCACCATGCCGAGCGACGAGTTGTTGATGATCGCGACCTTGATCGGGATGTCGTTCAGGGTGCAGGTGGCGAGCTCCTGGTTGGTCATCTGGAAGCATCCGTCGCCGTCGATCGCCCACACGACGCGGTCGGGCTCGGCGACCTTGGCCCCCATGGCCGCGGGAACCGCGTAGCCCATGGTGCCGGCGCCGCCCGAGTTCAGCCAGGAGTTGGGGCGCTCGTACTTGATGAACTGCGCCGCCCACATCTGGTGCTGGCCGACGCCCGCGGCGTAGACGCCCTCGGGGCCGGTGAGCTCGCCGATGCGCTGGATCACGAACTGGGGCGCGAGCAGTCCGTCGGACGGACGGGTGAACCCGAGCGGGAACTCCGAGCGCAGCCCGTCGAGCGTCGCCCACCACTCCTCGAGGTCGGGCGTCGTCGTGGTGATCGCCTCGCGGTAGCCGGCCAGCAGGTCGACGAGCACGTCCTTCAGGTCGCCGACGATCGGCACGTCGGCCGTGCGGATCTTCGAGATCTCGGCGGGGTCGATGTCGACGTGCACGACCTTCGCGTTCGGCGCGAAGAGCGCCGACTTGCCGGTGACGCGGTCGTCGAAGCGCGCCCCGAGGGCGACGAGGAGGTCGGCCTCCTGCAGCGCGATCACGGCGGGAACCGTGCCGTGCATGCCGGGCATGCCGAGGTGCTGCTGGTGCGAGTCGGGGAACGCGCCGCGCGCCATCAGCGTGGTGACGACGGGCGCGTTCGTCGCCTCGGCGAGCTCGACGAGCTCCTCCGACGCGTGCGAGCGGATGATGCCGCCGCCCACGTAGAGCACCGGGCGCTTCGCCTCGGCGAGCATCTGCGCCGCCGCGGCGACCTGCTTGCCGTGGGCCTTCGTGATCGGGCGGTACCCGGGCAGGTCGACCTTCGGCGGCCAGCGGAACATGAACTTCGCCTGCTGCGCGTCCTTCGTGATGTCGACGAGCACGGGACCGGGGCGTCCGGTGGTGGCGATGTGGTACGCCGCCGCGATCGTGCCGGGGATGTCCTCGGGACGCTTCACGAGGAAGGAGTGCTTGGTGATGGGCATCGTGATGCCGACGATGTCGGCCTCCTGGAAGGCATCCGTGCCCATGAGGTTCGAGAACACCTGGCCCGTGATCGCGAGGATCGGCACCGAGTCCATGTGCGCGTCGGCGATCGCCGTGACGAGGTTGGTGGCGCCGGGGCCCGAGGTCGCGATCGCGACGCCGAGCTTGCCGCTCGACGACGCGTAGCCCTCGGCCGCGTGGCCGGCGCCCTGCTCGTGGCGCACGAGGATGTGGCGGAGCTTGCGGCTGTCGAGCAGCGGGTCGTAGACGGGGAGGATCGCGCCGCCGGGCAGGCCGAAGACGTCGGTGATGCCGAGCATCTCGAGCGAGCGCACGACCGCCTCGGCGCCCGTGATCTCCACGGGTGCGCCTGGCGGCACGGGGGCGGGCGAAGGCACGGGGGTCGATTCCGTGGTCATTCGGTTCCTGTTCTGATGGCGGTGGTGTGCGGGAGACGCAGCACTCAGCCCGTCGTGGCGCCTTCTGCGGCGGAACGCACGAGCTTGGAGTACTTCGCGAGGACGCCACGGGTATAGCGCGGAGGAAGCGGAGCCCAGCCGTCACGGCGGGCAGCCAGCTCGGCATCGTCGACCAGTAGGTCGATGGAACGAGCTGCGATATCGACCCGTATCAGATCACCATCGCGCACGAAGGCGATAGGACCTGCGTCCACCGCTTCGGGTGCCAGATGGCCGATGCACAGGCCGGTTGTGCCGCCGGAGAATCGACCGTCCGTCAAGAGTAGTACATCTTTTCCGAGCCCAGCGCCCTTGATGGCCGCGGTGATGGCCAGCATCTCGCGCATGCCCGGCCCGCCCTTCGGCCCCTCGTAGCGGATGACGACGACGTCGCCGTGCTTGATCTCGCCGGCGGTGAGCGCGTCCATCGCGGCGCGCTCGCGCTCGAACACCCGGGCCGGGCCCTCGAACGTGGCCGCGTCGAAGCCGGCGGTCTTGACGACCGCGCCCTCGGGCGCGAGCGAGCCGTGGAGGATGGTGAGCCCGCCGGTCTCGTGGATCGGGTTGTCGAGCGTGCGCAGCACCTCGCCGTCGAGCGGCGCGATGTCCATCTCGGCGAGGTTCTCGGCGAGCGTCTTGCCGGTGACGGTGAGCGCGTCGCCGTGCATCAGGCCCGCGTCGAGCAGCGCCTTCATGAGCACGGGCAGGCCGCCGCGGCGGTCGACGTCGTTCATGACGTACTTGCCGAACGGCTTCAGGTCGCCGATGTGGGGCACCTTCGAGCCGATGCGGTTGAAGTCGTCGAGGGTGAGCTCGACCTCGGCCTCGCGGGCGATCGCGAGCAGGTGCAGCACGATGTTCGTGGAGCCGCCGAGCGCCATGCCCACGGCGATGGCGTTCTCGAACGCCTCCTTGGTGAGGATCTGGCGTGCGGTGATGCCGTGCTTCAGCAGGTTGACGACGGCCTCGCCCGAGCGGTGCGCGTAGTAGTCGCGACGACGGTCGGCGGATGCCGGTGACGCCGACCCCGGCAGCGAGAGCCCGAGTGCCTCCGCGACCGACGCCATGGTGTTGGCGGTGTACATGCCGCCGCAGGCACCCTCGCCCGGGGCGAACGCGCACTCGATGCGCTTCGCGTCGGCCTCGCTCATCGTGCCGGCACGCACCGCGCCGACCGCCTCGAACGAGTCGATGATCGTGATGTCCTTCTCGGTGCCGTCGGACAGGCGCACCCAGCCGGGCGCGATCGAGCCGGCGTAGAGGAAGACCGAGGCGAGGTCGAGGCGCGCGGCCGCCATGAGCATGCCGGGGATCGACTTGTCGCAGCCGGCGAGCAGCACCGAGCCGTCGAGGCGCTCGGCCTGCATGACGACCTCGACCGAGTCGGCGATGACCTCGCGGGAGACGAGCGAGAAGTGCATGCCCTCGTGGCCCATCGAGATGCCGTCGGAGACCGAGACGGTGCCGAACTGCAGCGGGTACCCGCCGCCGCCGTGCACGCCCTCCTTCGCGGCCTGCGCGAGGCGGGCGAGCGACAGGTTGCACGGGGTGATCTCGTTCCACGAGCTCGCGATGCCGATCTGCGGCTTGTCCCAGTCCGCATCGCCCATGCCGACGGCGCGGAGCATCCCGCGGCTCGTCATGGCCTCGATGCCGTCGGTGACGGTGCGACTACGCGGTTTGGGATCGAACTCCGACATGCATCCGAGTCTATGTCCAGGGAGAAGCGCCCTCGCGCGCCGCGTCACGTGCATCGGCCAGGCGCTCGAGCAGCTCGGCGACGTCCTCCGGGCTGCGCACGCGGTACGTCGCGATCGACTTGCCCTGGCCGACCTTCACGCCCACGTCGTCGCCGTCGAGCGCGGCGAACGCGTCCTCGTCGGTGACGTCGTCGCCGATGTAGATCGTCGCCGTGGCGCCCACGTGCTGGCGCAGGCGGGCCAGCGACTCCCCCTTGTCGCTCGAGCGCACGGCGAACTCGAGCACCGCCTTGCCCGTGCGCACCGTGATGCCGAGGAGCTCGGCCTCGACCTTGTCGCGGGCCGAGTGCTGCAGCGCCGTGCCGGCGGTCGTGCTGAGCCGGCGCGTGTGGAGGGCGAGGCCCGCGGGCTTGCGCTCGATCCACGCGCCGTCGGCACCCGCTGCGACCTCCTCCACGATGGAGGAGAGCCGCTCGAGCTTGGCCATCTCCGAGTCGCGCAGGTCGATCGTGACGCCGGCCGGGTCGAGCTGGAGCTCGACGCCGTGCGATCCGCTGAGCAGGGTGCCGTCGGGTGGGCTCGCGACCTCGTCGAGGCTCGCGAGCGCGCGACCCGAGACGATGGCGACGCGGGTGTCGTCGGCGACCGCGAGGCGCTCGATCGCGGCGCGCGAGCGATCGGTGGCGCGGGCATCCTCCGGCCGGTCGACGAGCGGGGCGAGCGTGCCGTCGAAGTCGAGCGCGACGAGCAGGCGCTCGGTGCTCGCGAGGGTCGAGATCGCCGCCTGCAGCGGGTCGGAGACGCCCGGTGCGATGATCCCGGCGCCCGTGAGCGTCTCGAGGAACGTCGCCGACCACTTGGCCACGTCGTTCTCGCGCACGCGCCGGCGCAGGGCGCGCATGCGGCGCGAGCGCTCGCGCTTCGGCATCTGGACCGACTCGACGATCGCGTCCTTCAGTCCCTCGATGTCGTGCGGGTTCACGAGCACGGCCTGCCGCAGCTCGTCGGACGCCCCGGTGAACTCGCTGAGCAGCAGCACGCCGTCGGCGTCGAACCGGCAGGCCACGTACTCCTTGGCGACGAGGTTCATGCCGTCGCGGAGCGCGGTCACGAGCATGACGTCGGCGGCCAGGTAGAGGGCGACCATCTCCTCGCGCGGGTACCCGTGGTGCAGGTACGCCACGGCCTGGTGCCCGAGCGTGGAGTAGTCGCCGTTCAGGCGGCCGACCGCGAGCTCGATCTCGTCGCGCAGTTGCCGGTAGGTCTCGACGCGTTCACGGCGAGGGGCTCGCGACCTGCACGAGGGTGACGTCCTCGACCTTGAGGCGCCCGTCGCGGAGCAGCTCGCCGAACGCCTTCAGCCGGTGGCGGATGCCCTTCGTGTAGTCGAGGCGGTCGACGCCGAGCATGATCGTCTCGGGGTTGCCGAGGCTCTCGCGGATCTCCCGGGCGCGGGCCTGGACGTCGGGCCGGCGGGCGATCTCCTCGAAGCCGGCCGCATCGATCGAGATCGGGAAGTGACGGGCGACGACCCGTCGGGTGTCGCCGTTGCCTGCGGGCGTGTCGATGATGGTGCCGTGCGTCGTGTAGCCGAAGCAGGCGGCGCACCGCACGCGAGAAGTTCCCGGCATCCGCTGCCCGCTGGAAGCCGATCACGTCGGCGCCGAGCAGTCCGTCGACGACCTGGCGACGCCACGGCAGCTGCGAGTAGATGCCGTAGGCGGGGAACGGGATGTGGTTGAAGAACCCGATCACGAGGTCGGGGCGGGTCTCGCGCAGCATCCGCGGCACCAGCTGCAGCTGGTAGTCCTGCACCCAGACCACCGCGCCGTCGGATGCCGCGCGCGCGGCCGCCTCGGCGAAGCGGCGGTTGACGCGCACGTACGCGTCCCACCACTCGCGGTGGAACGACGGCGGCGCGATCACGTCGTGGTAGAGCGGCCAGAGCGTGTCGTTCGAGAATCCCTCGTAGTACTCCTCGAGCTCGTCGGCCGAGAGCGGCACCGGGATGATCGAGATGCCGTCGTGCTCGAACGGGTCGAACTCGCGGTCGGCGACGCCGGTCCAGCCGATCCAGGCGCCGTCGGCGGCGCGCATGACGGGTTCGAGCGCGGTGACCAGTCCGCCCGGCGAGCTCTTCCA
>CAWDJA010000024.1:0-330667 GCA_963802485.1 uncultured Actinomycetota bacterium | reverse complement strand
GGCGATCCTGGGTCGGCTCGCTCGGCGCGCTCGTGGTCGGCCGCGAGTTGTTCGACGTCACCGACGGCTGGCACGGGCGGCATCCCATCGGCGTGCCCATCGTGGTGGTCACGCACGATCCGCCTCGCGACTGGTCGTATCCGGGCTCCGAGGACTTCCACTTCGTCACCGAGGGCATCGCCGCGGCGGTCGAGCGGGCGACGCAGATCGCCGGCGATCGCGACGTCGGGCTCACGGCCGGCACGATCGCCGGGCAGGCGCTCGACGCCGGGCTCGTCGACGAGGTGGCCATCGACCTCGTGCCCGTCGTGATGGGCTCGGGCAAGCGCTACTTCGGCGATGCGGGTCCGGCGAGGCTCGGCGATCCGACGGCGGTCGTGCAGGGCCGGCGCGTGCTGCACCTCCGGTTCCCGGTCGAGCGCGGTTGAGCCGCTCGCCGGCGCCCGCGGCCCGGGCGCCGGTCGGCGCCAGTCGGCCGTCGCGTGCCGGCGCGAGTCACCGCGGTAGTCGCTCGGCCGAGACCACCGTCGCGTCCGCGAAATCGGTACCGAAGTACCGAAGTCCCGATCCGAAGTACCGGCGAAGTACCGGGACGAAGTCGGGGATCGAGCGAGTCCCGCGAATGCGCGTACCGAAGTCGCCGAGTGCTGGCGAAGTCGGGCCGACGGACCCAGGGTGACGGCCGAGCGCCGACCCGCCCGCCGGGCGACGGGCGCGCCGGGTCGGGGCCCGCAGGTCAGAGGTTGACCCACTCGGTCGCGCCGCCCTCGAGGTGCTGGCGCTTCCAGATCGGGGTGCGCTCCTTGATGCGGTCGACGAGCAGCGCGCACGCCGCGAACGCCTCGGCGCGGTGCGGGGCGGCGACGGATGCCACGAGCGCGACGTCGCCGATGGCGAGCGTGCCGACGCGGTGCGCGGCGGCGACGCGCAGTCCGGTCTCCCGGGCGACCTCGGCGCACGTGTCGCGGAGGAACCGCTCGGCCTCGGGGTGCGCCTCGTAGTCGAGCGCGGTGACGGATGCCCCGTGGTCGTGGTCGCGGATGACGCCCTCGAACGTCACGAGCGCGCCGTCCTGCAGTGTCTGCACGAACGCCTCGATCGCGGAGCGGTCGAGCGGCTCGGCGGTGACGAGTGCGAGGACCTCGGGCTCAGCCATGCGAGCCGCCCTGGTCTGATCTCGAGGGTGGTCCTCGTGCGAGTCGCGCGGGGCGTGGTCGCCCCCGGCGACCTGGTCGAGCAGGTGCGGCAGCAGCTCGTCGAGCACGCGGAGCCCGTCGGCGACCCCGCCGCGCGAGCCCGGAAGGTTCACGACGACCGTGCGTCCGGCGACTCCGGCGAGCGCGCGGCTGAGTGCCGCCGTCGGCGTTGCGACGCGTCCGGCCGAGCGGATCGCCTCGGCGACGCCGGGAAGCTCCTGGTCGAGCACGGCGAGCGTCGCCTCGGGCGTGCGGTCGCCCGGGTTGACCCCGGTTCCGCCGGTGGTGAGCAGCACGGACGGCGACCCGGCGACGGCGCCCCGGATGGCGTCGGCCACGTCGGCGTCGGCGACCACGACCGGCTCGTCGACGTCGAAGCCGCGCTCGCGGAGCCAGTCGACGATGACGGGTCCGGTGGTGTCCTCCGCGGTGCCCGCCGCGGCGCGCGTCGAGACGACGAGCACGGTGGCCGCGCCGGGGTGGTGGGCGGGGTCCACCGGGTCCGCCGAGGCATCCGCTCGCCAGTGCCCGCGCTTGCCGCCGCGCTTCTCGACCAGCCGGATACCGCCGAGCTGCGCTGCGGGATCGACGGCCTTCACCATGTCGTGCAGCGTGAGCCCGGCGATCGCGACGGCGGTGAGCGCCTCCATCTCGATGCCCGTGCGCGCCGTCGTCGACACGGTGGCGCGGATCGTCACGGCCTGCTCCTCGAACCCGAAGTCGATCGACACCGCGTCGAGCGGCACGATGTGCGCGAGCGGGATGAGCTCGCTCGTGCGCTTCGCCCCCGAGATGCCCGCGATCCGCGCGGTGGGCAGCACGTCGGCCTTCTTCAGCCCGTCGCTGCGCACCAGCGCGACGACCTCGGCCGTCGTGTCGAGGCGACCCTCGGCGATCGCGACGCGGCGCGTGACGGG
Organism: uncultured Actinomycetota bacterium; assembly: GCA_963802485.1. Lineage (GTDB taxonomy): Bacteria > Actinomycetota > Actinomycetes > Actinomycetales > Microbacteriaceae > Agromyces. The sequence goes on along the minus strand of CAWDJA010000024.1, from coordinate 328,554 downwards.
CTTCGCGCCGACGTCGACCATGCGCGCGCGGCCGTCGTCGTCGAGGTGGGTGAGCGAGGTCATAGGAACACGGTATCGACCAGGGCGCCGGCGTCGAGCGACGTGACGTCCTCGGGCACGACGATGAGCAGCTCGGATGCCGCGAGCGCCGCCACGAGGTGCGACCCCGGGCCGCCCACGACCTCCACCTGGCCGTCCTCGTCGGCGCGTCGCCCGCGCAGGAACTGCCGCTTGCCGGGCACGGACGTGAGGGGCTCGGCGAGCGCGAGTCGAGCGGTGCGGGCGGGCGGCAGGCCGGCGATGGCCCGCAGCGTCGGCGCGACGAACAGCTCGAACGAGAGCTGGGCGCTCACGGGGTTGCCGGGGAAGCCGATCACGGGCATGCCGCGGTACGCGCCGGTCGCCTGCGGTCCGCCCGGCTGCATCGCCACGCTGCCGACCCACCCGCCGAGCGGCTCGAGCAGCTCGCGCACCACCTCGTAGGCGCCCATCGAGACGCCGCCGCTCGTGATCACGAGCTCGGCGTCGGCGTCGCGCGCGGCATCCAGCTCGTGGCGCAGCCTGCCGACCTCGTCGCGCACCCGCGCCTCGTGCACGACGACGGCGCCGACGGCGCGCACGGCCGCGGCGAGCGCGACGCCGTTCGCATCGGGGATCTCGCCGGCCCCGAGCTCGGCACCGGGCGACACGAGCTCGCTGCCCGTGCTCACGACCGCGACGCGCACCCGTTCGCGCACGAGCAGCTCGGTGAGGCCGGATGCCGCGGCGGCGGCGAGGTGACGCGACGCGAGCCGCAGGCCGGGCGGCAGCACGTCGGCGCCCGCGGCCAGGTCGGAGCCGGCCTCCCGCACGTACTCCCCCGTGGCACGCGGCCGGAGCACGCGCACGCGCGGGACGTCGGCGGCCCCGCCCGCGCCCGCCGCGGGGCCGTCGGGCTCGGTGTCCTCGACGGGGACGATCGCGTCGGCGCCCTCCGGCACCTGCGCCCCCGTCATGATGCGCACGGTCGTGCCCGGCTCGAGCGGGGACGGGGCGCCGGCCACTGCGGCGACCTCGCCCACGACCGGCAGCGAGACCGGGGCATCCGCCACGTCGGCGGCGCGGACCGCGAAGCCGTCCATCTGCGAGTTGCGGAACGGCGGCAGCGCGATCGGCGACTCCACCGGCGACGCGGTGATGCGCCCGAGCGCGTCGGCGAGCGCGACCCGCTCGGTCGGTCGGGCGCCGAGCCCCGCGAGCAGGGAGCGCACGAACGCCGCGTGCTCGTCGACCGGGATGCGGCCCGCCATCAGTACCGCACCACCGTCGCGTCGACGGTGCGCGACCACGCGTCGATGCCGCCGGCCAGGTTGCGCACCCGCGCGAAGCCGGCGCCGGCGAGCAGGCGCGCGGCGTACTCCGAGCGCACGCCGAGATGGCAGTACACGACGACGGATGCCGCGGGGTCGAGCTCTCCGACGCGGTCGCCGAGCTCGCCGAGCGGGATGAGCGTGGATCCGGTGATGGCGGCGATGGCGGCCTCCCAGGGTTCGCGGACGTCGAGGAGCATCGGGGGTGATTCGGAGCCGAGCTCGTCGGAGAGGGTCGCGGCGTCGATCTCGCCGGTCGCCTCGGAGCGGGGCGCGGGCGCGGCGGAGTCGCCGGGCGACGGCAGGGCGGGGCGCGGCATCCGCTGCCCGTCGGTAGGCGATCTCGCGGGTGCGGCCCGACAGCGCGTCGTAGACGACGACCCGGCCGAGGAGCGGCTCGCCGACGCCCGTGAGCACCTTCAGCGCCTCGCCGGCCATCATGCCGCCGGTGACGGTGCACACGGTGGGCAGGATGCCGTCGACCTCGCAGCTGAGGCCCGCATCCGCCGGCGGCTCGGGGAACAGGTCGCGGTACGAGACGCCGCGCGCCTCCCAGGAGACGCCGACCTGTCCCGAGAACTTCGCCGCGGAGCCCCACACGAGGGGGATGCCGGCGCGTGCGGCCGCGTCGTCGGCGACGTAGCGGGTGAGGATGTCGTCGGTCCCGTCGATCACGAGGTCGGCGTCGGCGAGGAGCTCGTCGGCGTTGCCCTCGTCGAAGCGACGTGGCACGGCGACGACGGTCGTCTCGGGGGAGAGGGCGGCCGCGGCATCCGCTGCCGAGTCGACCTTGGCCCGGCCGACGTCGGCCGGCGAGTGCAGCGTCTGGCGGTGCAGGTTGGTCGCCTCCACCCGGTCGTCGTCGACGACGGTGACCCGGCCCACGCCCGCGGCGACCAGCGCCGGCACGACCGCGCTGCCGAGGCCGCCGGCCCCGAGCACCACGACGTGCGCGTCGGCGAGGCGCTGCTGCGCGCCGACGCCCCAGCCGGGCAGCACGCGCTGCCGGGCGTAGCGGGGCGAGTCGGGCTCGATCGCGGCCATCCTCCGATTCTCGCAGGATCGGCGAGAAGCCGGGGCGTCCCCGATCGACGAAGGGGGCAGGCGTCGTCGGCCGCGGCCGAGCGGGCGGACGGCCCGGCCCAATCCGCGCCCCGTCCCGTGACGAACCACCCCTGCGAGTCGCGACCGGCGCTCGTGGATGCGGAGGCGGCGGCATGGCGACCACGACGGGCCCGAAGCGGATGTGGTGGTGGGCCGCACTCGCGGGGATCGTGAGCGCCGGGGCGTTCCTCGCGACGGCCGAACTCCTCGCGCTGCTCGTCGCGCGCGACGGCAGCCCGATCCTCGCGGTCGGCGCCTTCGTCATCGACATCGTGCCGCAGCCGTTCAAGGAGTTCGCGATCGCCACGTTCGGCGAGTACGACAAGATCGCGCTGCTCGTCGGCCTCGCGCTCGCGGTCGTCGTCGCGGCGTCGATCTCGGGAATCCTGGAGTTCGTGCGCCCCCCGCTCGGCGTCGTGGCCCTCGGGGTCGCGGGCGCCCTGTCCGTGGCCGCGATCGTCACGCGGGCCGGTGCGACCCCGTTCGCGTGGGTCCCGCCGGTCGTCGGCACCGTGGTCGGCGGCGTCGTGCTCACGCTCCTCGCCCGACGGCTCCGCGCGTGGCGGGCCGACCTCGCACGGCCCGACGCCGAGCGCGCGGGGGTCGACCGGCGGGCCTTCTTCCGCATCGCGGGCGTCGCCGCGGCATCCGCCGTGCTCGTCGGGATCGGCTCGCGAGTGGCGACGGCGACCTCGTCGTCCATCGCGGCGATCCGCAGGGCCCTGCAGCTGCCCGCGCCGCGTTCGACGGTGACGGTCCCCGAGGGCGCGGAACTCGACATCCCGGGGATCTCGCCCCTCTTCACGTCGAACCGCGAGTTCTACCGCGTCGACACCGCACTCACCGTCCCCGAGGTCGATCCGTCGGGCTGGCGCCTCGTCGTCGACGGCATGGTCGACCGGCGGGTCGAGCTGAGCTTCGACGACCTGGTCGGCATGGGCCTCGACGAGTACGCGATCACGCTCACGTGCGTGTCGAACGAGGTCGGCGGCGGCCTGCTCGGCACCGCGACGTGGCTCGGCGTGCCGGTGCGCGACGTGCTGCGGCGGGCGAACCCGGCGGCGGGTGCCGACATGGTGCTCTCGCGGAGCATCGACGGCTTCACCGCGTCGACGCCGCTCGAGGCGCTGACCGACGACGGCCTCGACGCCATCCTCGCCGTCGGCATGAACGGCGAGCCGCTGCCCCTCGAGCACGGGTTCCCGGTGCGGATGGTCGTGCCCGGCCTCTACGGGTACGTGTCCGCCACCAAGTGGCTGACCGAGCTGAAGGTGACGACCTTCGCGGCGGACGAGGGGTACTGGACGCCGCGCGGCTACAGCGCCAGGGCGCCGATCAAGCTCTCGTCGCGGATCGACACGCCGCGCGCCGGCACGCCGATCGCCGCAGGTCCGACGGTGATCGCGGGAGTCGCCTGGGCGCAGCCCGTCGGCGTCGACCGGGTCGAGGTGCGCGTCGACGACGGCGCGTGGCAGCCGGCGACGCTCTCGACGCCGATCAACGGCAGCACGTGGGTGCAGTGGTTCCTCGAATGGGACGCACCCGTCGGCACCCACTACGTCACCGTGCGCGCGACCGATGCGGACGGGACCCTCCAGACGCAGGAGCGCGCACCGATCGCGCCCGACGGCTCGACCGGGTGGCAGCGCATCCTGCTCACCGTCACGGCCTGACCCATGCGGGAGTGATGGTGCGATCCTGCCGTGCACGCGGCTAGGATCGAGTCATCCACCCGCATTCGAGGAGGTCCGCCATGACCGAGTTCCGTGTCAGCGAGGCCGCCGCCCTGCTCGGCGTGAGTGACGACACCGTGCGCCGTTGGGGGGACCACGGGCGGCTCACGTTGCGGCGAGGCGCGAACGGCATGCAGGTGGTCGACGGCACGGAGCTCGTGCCGCTCATGGCGGAGCTCGCGTCGGGCGGTGCGCTCGCCGAGGCGTTCCCGCTCGCGCGGGCCTCCGCACGCAACCGCTTCGTCGGGCTCGTCACGCGCGTCCAGCGCGACGGCGTCATGGCGCAGGTCGACCTGCAGGCCGGTCCGTTCCGCATCGTGTCGCTGATGAGCCGCGAGGCCGCCGACGACCTGGGCCTCGAGCCCGGCATGCTCGCCGCGGCGAGCGCCAAGGCCACGAACGTCACGATCGAGCTGCCGACCGGAACCGATTCATGAGACGGATGCCGCGGGCCACGATCGCCGACGCCTCCGCCGCTCCCACGCCTCGCCGGCGCCTCGCCGTCGCCGCCGGCACCCTCGTGTTCGCGACCGCGTCGATGCTCACCGGGTGCGCGTCGGGCGGAGGCTCCGCCGCCTCGTCGTCGTCGACGGTCGACGCGGATGCCGCACCGACGACGATCACCGTCTTCGCCGCCGCCTCCCTCACCGAGGCGTTCGACACGCTCGCCGCGCAGTTCGAGGCGGAGCATCCGAACGTCGACGTCGTGCTGAGCTACGGCGGCAGCGCCGCGCTCGCGCAGCAGGTCGTCGAGGGCGCCCCCGTCGACGTCTTCGCCTCGGCCGCCGAGCCGCCCATGCAGACCGTGGCCGACGCCGGCCTCGCCGTGGATCCGGTGGTGTTCGCCACGAACACGCTCGAGCTCGCGGTTCCCGCCGGCAACCCGGCCGGCGTCACGGGCATCGACGACCTCGCGAACCCCGACCTGCGGATCGCGCTCTGCGACCCGTCGGTGCCCTGCGGCGCGGCATCCGAGAAGCTGCTCGCCCAGGAGGGCGTCACGGCGGCGCCCGACACGCTCGAGTCCGACGTGAAGGCGGTGCTCACCAAGGTGTCGCTCGGCGAGGTCGACGCGGCGCTGGTCTACCGCACCGACGTGCAGTCCGCGGGCGACGAGGTCGAGGGCATCGAGGTGCCCGGAGCGGCATCCGTCGTGAACCGCTACCCGATCGCCGCGCTGGCCGAGGCCGCCGATGCCGAGACGGCCGCCGACTTCGTGGTCGTTCGTCACCGGCGCCGCCGGGCGCGAGGTGCTCGCCGAGGCGGGATTCGGGGCGCCCTAGGTGGCCGAGCCGACGACCCGCGCGCCGGCCACCCGCGCACCGACGGCACGGAGCACGGCGGCCGGGCGGCTGTCCTGGCCGGTCGCGGTGGTGGCCGGCATCGCGCTCGCGGTGCTCGTGCTGCCGCTGGCCGCGCTCGTCGCTGCGCGCGCCGTGGGCCGACCTGCCCGAGCTGCTCGCGCGCGAGTCGGTGCTCCAGGCGCTGGTGCTGTCGTTCGCCACGGCCACCATCGCCACGGCGTGCTGCCTCGTGCTCGGCGTGCCGCTCGCCGCCCTGCTCGCCCGCGCGGCCGACTGGCCGACGCTCCCCCGCCGCCTGCTGCGGGCGGCGGTCACCGTGCCGCTGGTGCTGCCCCCGGTCGTGGGCGGCATCGCGATGCTGCTGCTGCTCGGCCGGCGGGGGCCGATCGGGCGCCTGCTCGAGGAGTGGTTCGGCGTCACCGTGCCGTTCACGACCGGCGCGGTGGTGCTCGCGCAGGTGTTCGTGTCGCTGCCGTTCCTCGTGTTCGCCGTCGAGGGCGCCCTGCGGTCGGCCGACCGGCGCACCGAGCTCGCGGCGGCGACCCTCGGCGCATCGCGATGGCAGGTGTTCCGGTTCGTGACGCTGCCGCTCGTGGCGCCCGGCGTCGCGGCCGGCGCGGTGCTGTGCTTCACCCGCGCACTCGGCGAGTTCGGCGCCACCATCACCTTCGCCGGATCCCTGCCCGGTGTCACGCGCACGCTGCCGATCGCGAGCTACCTCGCGATGCAGTCCGACCCCGACGAGGCGATCGCGCTCGCACTGCTCCTGCTCGCCGTGTCGGTGATCGTGCTCCTCGGCCTCCGCGACCGGTGGCTCCCGGGGGTGCGCGCATGACGGATGCCGCCGGCCGCCCGAGCTCGCCCGGCCCGCGCCCGGCGCTCCACGCCGACGTCGTCGTCAGCCGCGGCGACCTCGACATCGCGGCCGCGTTCGACGTGGCGCCGCGGCATCCGCTCGCCGTCATCGGACCCAACGGGGCCGGCAAGTCGAGCGTGCTCTCGGCGATCGCCGGGCTCGTGCCGCTCGAGTCGGGCCGCGTGCGCATCGGCGCCCGGGCGGTCGACGGGCTGCCGCCCGAGCGGCGGCGCATCGGCCTGGTGTTCCAGGACTACGTGCTGTTCCCGCACCTCACGGTGCGCGACAACGTCGCGTTCGCCACGCGCATGCGGGGCGGGCGCGCGGCCGCACGCGCCGCGGCCGATCCGTGGCTCGAGCGGTACGGGCTCACGTCGCTCGCCGATCGCTACCCCGCCGAGCTGTCGGGCGGGCAGGCGCAGCGGGTCGCCCTCGCTCGCGCGCTCGCGGCGGACCCCGAGGTGCTGCTGCTCGACGAGCCGATGTCGGCGCTCGACGTCGAGGTGCGCGCCGAGATGCGCACGGAGCTCGCCACCCACGTGCGCGAGTTCGGCGGCGCGACGGTGCTCGTCACGCACAGCCCGGCGGATGCCGCGGCGCTCGCCGACTCGGTCCTGGTGCTCGAGGCGGGGCGGGTGACGCAGCGCGGCACGCTCGACGAGCTGCGGGCGGCACCGGCGACGCCCTACGTGGAGCGGATGCTCGCGGCATCCGCCGACTGACCTCAGCGGGGCGTGTCGAGCCGGGTCTCGACGGGTTCGGCCTCGACCGCCTCGGGCCAACTCTCGACGTCGAAGCGGAACTCCGCGACGGCGCACGTCGGCATGTGCTCGATCGTGCCCGACAGCGCGAAGGCGAGGTCGGACATGCCCGGGTCGTGGGCCACGACCATGGCCGTGCCGATCGCGTCGTCGAACTCGCGCACGACGCCGAGGATGTCCTCGGGCGAGGCGCCGTAGAGCCGCTCGTCGAGGTCGAGGCGTTCGGGGGCGAGCCCGAGCGCCTCGGCGATGAGCTCGGCCGTGGTGCGGGCCCGAACGGCGGTGCTCGACCGGATCACGTCGGGCTCCAGCCCGCGCTCGGCGAGCCGTCGGCCCATCTCGGGGGCGTCGCGCAGGCCGCGGTCGGCGAGTGGCCGCTCGTGGTCGGCGAGACCCGGCGCGTCCCAGGCGGACTTGGCGTGTCGCACGAGCACGAGGGTCTTCATGCGCCGAGTCTGCCACCCCGCGCATCGTCCCGCGAGGCCCGGCTACGAGGCGCGCGAGGCCAGTCCGGCCGCGAGCTCGAGCACGCAGAGCGCGGCCAGCCGCACGGTGCGGCCGTCGGGGGCATCCGTCGTCGCATCGATCTCGACGAGGTCGGCGCTGCGCACGCGCGCATCGGATGCCGCCGCCCGCACGAGCGCGCGCAGCTCCCATGCGGCGAGGCCGCCGGGCACCGAGGCGGGGCAGGCGGGCGCGACCGAACGGTCGCACGCGTCGACGTCGACGTCGAGGTGCACGGGCCCGCCGGCGGCGCCCGCGATCTCGAGCGCCTCGGCCATCACGTCGGCCGGGAGCCGGCCGTGCAGCTCGTCGCGGTGGATGACCGTGATGCCGAGCTCCGCCGCCCGCCGCGCGTAGGCGGCCGAGTTCGCGAAGTCGGCGATGCCGACCTGCACGATGCGCCGCGGATCGAGGCCGGCCTCGACGAGGCGGCGCACGGGCGAGCCGTTCGAGACGCCGTCGCGCAGGTCGTAGTGGGCGTCGATCGTCACGAGCCCGGCGGTGCCCAGGTCGTCGCCCCAGGCGCCGAGCGCCGTGGCCACGGTCACGGAGTTGTCGCCGCCGAGCGCCACGAGCAGGCCGGCGCGCTCGAGCGCCGCCGCGACCGTCGCGATCGTGGACGCCTCACCGTCGGGGCCGTCGGGCTCGTGGATGTCGCCGGCGTCGGCGAACCGGAGCTCGCCGAGGTCGCGCGCGTCGCCGCCGCCGGCTCCCGATCGGTTGGGCATCAGGGCGGGGCTGTACCGCCGCAGCGCCTCGCGGATCGCGCTGGGCGTCGCATGCGCGTTCGTCGGCGACAGCGAGGTGCGCCACGCGGGCACGCCGAGCAGCACCAGATCCACGGATGCGCCGGGGTCGAGGTCGGCGAGCGCGGGCCAGTCGCCCGCCCGCGGCCAGAGGGGATCGTGCGAGAGCGTCGCCATGCCACGACGGTAGCAATGACGGATGCCGCGGGCCGAGGCATCCGTCGACCGTCGTGTCTGCGATCCCGGACGAACGCCGCCAGCGCCCCTCGGCGGCGCGACGCGCGCCACGGCGCGACCGAACGCCTGCCGACGTCAGCCGCGCAACGCTGCCAGCAGTTCGCGCTCCTTCTCGGGCGTGAGCCCGGCGCCGCGCTCCCGGTCGAGGCCCTCGCCGCGCTCCCACTCGAGCGTCTCGGCGAGCAGTTGCTCCAGTGGCCGCAGGCGCAGGCCGGCCGCCTTCGCCGCCGCGTTCGACCGGTCGAGGAACGCGTTCCAGTCGGGGTCGATGATCCACAGCGGCAGCGAGTCGGGGCCCGACCACTCGGCCACGCCCTGTTCCGCGAGCCACTCCGGCGCCACCGCGACGACCTCGCCGTCGTGGCCGCCCACCGCCCGCGACGCCTCGAGCCAGTCCGCGAACGTGATCCGGTCGCCGACGGCGTTGAAGACCCCCGTGCGTCGTTGCTCGATCGCGTCGAGCGTGAACCGCACGAGGTCGTCGACGTGGATCGCCTGCACGGCCGAGTCGAGGATGTCGGGAACGAGCATGGGCTCGTCGTCGCGCGCCGCGCGTGCGACCCAGTAGCCGCCCCGGCCCGAGGGGTCGCCGGGTCCGGCGATGAGTCCGGGTCGGATGACGAGCAGCCGCTCGCCGAGGGCCTCGCGGTAGGCGAGCTCGATCGCGGACTTCGCCTCGCCGTAGGTGTCGGGGGTCGACTCGTCGGACTCCAGGGGCGGCATGAGCTCGGCCGACTCGTCGGCTCCGGGCTGGTTCTGCGCCGCGTAGACGTTGCCCGACGAGATGAACGTCCAGTGCCCGGCACGCGGGCCGAGGTCCACCGCGGCGCGGCGCGCGAAGCCCGGCTGGCGCGTGACGTCGATCACCGCGTCCCAGTCGCGCCCGCCCACCGCGTCGTACGCGCCGGGCTGCGAACGATCGGCGACGACGAGTTCGACGCCGTCGGCCACCTCGCCCGCCTCGCCCCGAGCGAGGCAGGTCACGCGATGTCCGCGGCGCCACCGCCTCCGTCGCGAGGGTGCGTCCGAGCCATTGCGTTCCGCCGAGGATGAGCAGGTCCATGCCGTCATCACAGCACGGCGCGGATGCCGGGGCCACGGGTGTTCTCCGAGCGCGAACCCGCTCGCCCTCGGTGGTAGGGCGACGTGCGCGCACTCGTCCGTTCGTCCGGGAATCGAATCGGCACCTCCTCGGTTGTAGCCATGGATACCCCATGGGGGTATGCTGCGAATCGGACGAGTATGGAGGAGGATCGATGAGCATGACGCGCGACGACATGCACGGGCATGAGGAGCACGAGGACCACGGCGCGATGGCGGAGGCCGAGGCCGAGCACTCGGGGCACGACGCACGGGGCACGCCGACGCACGCGGGGCACGACGCCGCACGCGGGGCACGACATGCACGCGGGTCACGACATGCACGCGGGCCACGACATGCACGCCGGCCGCACGACATGCACGCCGACCACGCCGGTCACGACATGCACCGCCGGGCACGACATGCACGCCGGGCACGACATGCACGCCGGCCACGGCGACCACGTCGGCCAGTTCCGCCGCCTGTTCTGGATCATGCTCGTCATCGCGATCCCGACGATCCTGTTCAGCCCGATGTTCGCGTCGATCATCGGCTACCCGCTGCCCGACAACGCCCTGGTCCCGTGGATCTCCCCCGTGCTCGGCACCGTCATGTACTTCTGGGGCGGCCGCCCGTTCCTGACCGGCGCCTGGTCGGAGCTGAAGGCCCGCAAGCCCGGCATGATGCTGCTGATCGGGCTCGCGATCACGGTCGCGTACTTCGCGTCGCTCGGCGCGAGCCTCGGCCTGCTCGACCACCACCTCGACTTCTGGTGGGAGCTCGCCCTCCTGATCGTGATCATGCTGCTCGGCCACTGGATCGAGATGCGCTCGATCCAGGCCACGTCGTCGGCGCTCGACGCGCTGGCGGCGCTGCTGCCCGACGAGGCCGAGCGGGTGACGGATGCCGCGGACGGCACCTCCGCGACCGAGACCGTCGCCCCGTCCGACCTGCAGGTCGGCGACGTCGTGATCGTGCGTCCCGGCGGCCGCGTCCCGGCCGACGGCGACGTGGTCGACGGCACCGCCGCGATGGACGAGTCCATGATCACCGGCGAGTCCACGACCGTGAGCCGCGGCCCGGGCGACCACGTCGTCGCGGGCACGGTGGCGACCGACACCGCCATCCGCGTGCGCGTCTCCGCGGTCGGCGACGACACGGCGCTCGCGGGCATCCAGCGTCTCGTGGCCCAGGCGCAGGCGTCGACCTCGCGCGCCCAGCGCCTCGCCGACCGCGCGGCCGGCTGGCTGTTCTGGTTCGCGCTCGGCGCCGCGGTGATCACCGCGATCACGTGGACCCTGCTCGGCAACCCCGACGACGCGGTCGTGCGCACCATCACCGTGCTCGTGATCGCCTGCCCCCACGCCCTCGGCCTCGCCATCCCGCTCGTGGTCTCGATCGCGACCGAGCGCGCGGCGCGCGGCGGCGTGCTCGTCACCGACCGCCTCGCGCTCGAGACGATGCGCACGGTCGGCGCGGTGCTCTTCGACAAGACCGGCACCCTCACGAAGGGCGAGCCGGCGGTCACCGACGCCGTCGCGGCATCCGGATTCGACCCCGACGAGCTCATGACGCTCGCGGCCGCGGCCGAGGGCGACTCCGAGCACCCGCTCGCGAAGGCGATCGTCGCGGATGCCGCGCGCCGCGGCCTGCTCGTCCCGTCCGCGTCGGGCTTCACGGCGTCGGCCGCGATCGGCGTGCACGCGACGGTCGACGGACGCACCGTGCAGGTCGGCGGCCCCGGACTCCTCGCTCGCGAGGGGAAGGCGCCGCTCGCGGCATCCGCCGGCTGGGCCGAGCGCGGCCAGACCGTGCTGCACGTGCTCGTCGACGGCGAGGTGGCCGGCGCGATCGCGCTGGCCGACGAGGTGCGCCCCGAGTCGAAGGAGGCCGTCGACGCGCTGCACGCGCTCGGCGTGCACGTCGTGATGATCACGGGCGACGCCGAGCCGGTGGCCCGCACGGTCGCCGCGCAGCTCGGCATCGACCGCGTCTACGCGGGCGTGCGCCCCGAGGACAAGGCGGCGAAGGTGCAGGAGCTGCAGCACGAGGGCCTGAGCGTCGCGATGGTCGGCGACGGCGTGAACGACGCGCCGGCGCTCGCGCAGGCCGATGTCGGCATCGCGATCGGCGCGGGCACGGATGTCGCGATCGCCTCGGCGGGCGTCATCCTCGCGTCATCCGACCCCCGCTCGGTGATCTCGGTGATCGAGCTGTCGCGGGCGAGCTACCGCAAGATGCAGCAGAACCTCTGGTGGGCCGCGGGCTACAACCTCATCTCGGTGCCGCTCGCCGCGGGCGTGCTCGCCCCGATCGGGTTCGTGCTGCCGATGTCGGTCGGCGCGATCCTGATGAGCCTGTCGACCGTGATCGTCGCGCTCAACGCCCAGCTGCTGCGACGGCTCGACCTGCGCCCCGAGGCGTCGACCCGGGCGGTGCTGCAGCGCGCAGGCGGCGCGGTGGGCGGCGAGGAGGCGCGGCGGGCCACCGTCCCGGCCTGATCCCGACCGAACGCTGACGGGTCAGGTCGGCCACGGCAGCACGAGCGCCGCGGCGGATGCCCCGGCAGCGACGCCCCCCTCGGGGACGACGAGCACCGCATCCGCCGCGGCGAGGCCGCGCAGCATCGCGGAGCCGGCGTGCGCGGTCGGCGTCGCGACGCCGTCGCGCACCGCGACCGGGATCAGGCGCGTCGTCCCGCGCCGACCCTCCACCGGGGTCTCGACCACCACGGTCGTCGTGAGGACGGCACGACCCGTCCACGCCTCGAGCAACGGGCCGCCGACGGCCAGCAGGCCGAGCACCGCGGCGAGCGGGTTGCCCGGCAGCCCGAGGACGAGCCGGTCGGGCGTGCGAGCGAGGAACGTCGGCCCGCCCGGTCGCATCGCGACCGACGGCACGAGGAACTCCGCGCCGAGCCGGCTCGCCGCGTCGCGCACCTGGTCCGCGTGCGAGCCCCCCGTGCCGCCGGTCGTGACGACCAGGTCGACCGGATCGCCGCCGATCGCGATCCGGGTCGCCTCGGTGTCGTCGCCCACGCGGTGGATCGCCACGACCTCGGCGCCCAGGGCGTCGAGGATCGCGGGCAGCGAGATGCGGAAGCTGTCGCGCACCATCCCCGGCGCCGGAGGCCCGGCCTCCACGACCTCGTCGCCCGTGAGCACGAGCGCCACCCGGGGACGGCGCCGCACCGCCAGGCGGTCGGCACCGGTCGCCGCCGCGAGGGCCACACGAGGCGGGGTCAGCAGCGCGCCGGCGTTCAGCACGGGCTCGCCGGCCGCGGCCTCGGTACCCGCGGGTCGGATGTGGCGGCGCCCGGCCACGTCGCGGCGGCCCGTCTCGCCGACCGGCCACAGGCGGCCGGCGATCACGTGGCCGGCCTCCGCGCGGAGGACGGCCTCGGCGCCCGCCGGAACGAGGCCGCCGGTGACGATGACGGCGGCCTCGCCCGGCTCGAGCCCCAGGCGGTCGACGAGGCCCCAGGGCGCGTCGCCGCGCACCGCCCAGCCGTCCATGGCCGACGACGCGTAGTGCGGCAACGGGATCGGCGTCCGCAGGTCCTCGGCGAGCACGCGGCCCGCGGCGAGGTCGAGCGGCACGACCTCGACCGCCGGAGCCGGCGCCGCGGCGGCGGCGCGGGCCCGCGCGTCCCGCCAGTCGAGCCCGCCGCTCACGGTGCGGCGAGGCGCCGGACGCGGTCGAGCGCGTCGCGGGCGGCGGCCTCGGCATCCGCGCCGCCTGCGACGGCGAGCCCGGCGGCGTACCCGGCCAGGTAGGTCGTGATCGGCGCCGCGGGTCGCATCACCGCGTGCGCGGCGACGCCGGCGACCCCGAGCACCTGCTCGATGTCGAGCGGTGCGTCGGCGATGCCCAGCTCCGCCCGCACCCGGTCGGCCCAGTCCGCCAGCAGGCGGTCGAACTGCTCGTCGGAGACGCTCATGATCCCTCTCCTCCCGTCGCGCCGACCGCATGCGCGTCGGCCCAGGTGTCCACGTCCATCGTGGCAGCCGGGGGCACCACGACGTCAGCCATCCGCAGCGGCTCGAGCAGCCGGCGCATCGAGACGCCGTCGAGCGGGCCGACCGCGTCGATCGCGTCGATCGAGCGCCGGGCGGCGGACGACGCAGGTCAGGTGCTGCGGCCGGCCCTCGGCATCCACGGCCCGGGCGCCGTCGTGATCCTCGGCGGCCGCGAGCGCCGCCAGGAGCAGCGGCACCGCCGGCGCCACGAACGGCTGGTCGCCCGCGAGCAGCAGCACGGCGTCCGCGTCATCCGCCAGCTCGTGGACCCCGGCGGCGACGGCCGCGGCCGGTCCGCCGAACGGCGGCTCCTCGCGCACGACGCGAACCTCGGGCGGCAGCACGGACTCGCCCGCCTCGCCGACGACGACGCGATCGCGCGCCACCTCGGCCGCGGACACGACCCGCTCCAGCAGGGTGCGGCCCTCGACCCGCAGGTCGCCCTTCGCGGCGCCGCCGAGGCGCGTCGCACGGCCGCCCATCAGGATCACCGCATCCACCACCAGCACGGCTTCACTGTAGATCGCCCCGGCGGAAGCCCGTGGCCGTAGCGGTCGAAACCCGAGTTCGCAGCCGACGCAGCGCCGACCATGATAGGCAGGACCCATGGGCAGGATCACGGCGAGGACGCGGGTGACGACGGATCACGGTCGGCGGCCGGACGTCCCGTCGCGAGGACCTCCTCGCGGTGGAGGAGCCGCTGGAGATCCGCGTCGGCGGCGCACCGCTCGCCGTGACGATGCGCACGCCCGGCCACGACGTCGACCTCGCCGTCGGATTCCTCGTCTCCGAGGGCGTGATCGCGCGTGGCGACCAGGTCGCGGCCGCCATCCACTGCGCAGGGCCCGACGGCGAGAACACCTACAACGTGCTCGACCTCACGCTCTCGCCCGGCGTTCCCGCACCGGATGCCTCGATCCAGCGCAACTCCTACGTGACGAGCTCGTGCGGCGTGTGCGGCAAGGCCAGCATCGACGCCGTGCGCACCCGATCCGCGTACCCGATCGATGACGACGTGCGGGTCGACCCGGCGCTGCTCGTCACGTTCCCCGACCGGCTCCGCGCCGGACAGGAGGTGTTCGAGAAGACCGGCGGACTGCACGCCGCCGCCCTCTTCGACGGCCGCACCGGCGAGATGCTCGTGCTGCGCGAGGACGTCGGCCGCCACAACGCGGTCGACAAGGTGATCGGCTGGGCCGCCCGCGAGGCGCTCCTCCCGCTGCGCGGGATGGTGCTGCAGGTCTCGGGTCGCGCGAGCTTCGAGCTGACGCAGAAGGCGTCGATGGCCGGCATCCCGGTGCTCGCCGCCGTCTCGGCGCCCTCGTCGCTCGCCGTCGAGCACGCGAAGGACGCCGGCCTGACGCTCGTCGGCTTCCTCCGCGGGGACTCGATGGTGGTCTACGCCGGCGCGGAGCGCATCCCCGAGACCGCCGACGAACCCGTGGAGCAGCACTGACGTGACCGAACCGACGATCGAGCCCTACCCCGACCTCGAGGTGCATCCCAGCAAGCAGTGGGCCGTCGGCGTGCCCGGGATCCTGCACTCGCTGGAGCCGGCGCTGAACCGGATGGGTCCGGTGCGAACGGCGCGGCTCGCGCTCGCCATCAACCAGAAGGACGGCTTCGACTGCATGAGCTGCGCCTGGCCGGATCCCGGTCACCGCAACGTGCTCGAGTTCTGCGAGAACGGCATGAAGGCGACGACCTGGGAGGCCACGCCGATCACCGTGCCGCGCTCGTTCTGGTCGGAGCACTCGCTCACCTCGCTGCTCGACCGGAGCGAGTACTGGCTCGGCCAGCAGGGTCGGCTCACGGAGCCCGTGGTCAAGCGTGCCGGCTCCGACCACTACGAGCCGATCTCCTGGGACGACGCGTTCCGCCTCGTCGCCGAGCGCCTGAACGCCCTCGACTCGCCCGACCGCGCCGCGTTCTACACGAGCGGCCGCACCTCGAACGAGGCGGCGTTCCTCTACCAGCTGTTCGTGCGCGCGTTCGGCACCAACAACCTGCCCGACTGCTCGAACATGTGCCACGAGTCGACCGGCACCGCGCTCAACGCGACCATCGGCATCGGCAAGTCGACCGTCGCGTACGACGACTTCGCCAAGGCCGACCTCGTCATCGTGATGGGCCAGAATCCCGGCACGAACCACCCCCGCATGCTGGGCGCCCTCGAGGAGACGAAGCGCAACGGCGGCCGGATCGTCGCGGTGAACGTGCTGCCCGAGGCGGGGCTCATCCGCTACAAGAACCCGCAGAAGGTGCGGGGCATCCTCGGCAAGGGCACCGAGATCGCCGACCGCTTCCTCCAGATCCGCGCGGGCGGCGACATGGCGCTGCTGCAGGCCGTGTCGAGGCGCGTGCTCGATGCCGAGGATGCCGCGCCGGGCACGGTGCTCGACCACGACTTCCTCGCCGACGCACACGGTCGGCCTCGACGCGTTCCGCGCCCATCTCGCCGATCTCGACGAGACCGCCGTGCTCGCCGCCACCGGGCTCGCGCAGGAGGAGATCGACGACCTCGCGGCCGAGTACCTCGCCGCCGACCGGGTCATCATCACCTGGGCCATGGGCCTGACGCAGCAGAAGAAGGCCGTCGCGACGATCAAGGAGATCGTCAACCTGCTGCTGCTCCGCGGCAACATCGGCAAGCCGGGCGCGGGCGCCTCGCCCATCCGCGGGCACAGCAACGTGCAGGGCGACCGCACGATGGGCATCTGGGAGCGGATGCCCGAGCGATTCCTCGCCGCGCTCGAAGCCGAGTTCCGCTTCCCGGTGCCGCGGAAGCACGGCGCCGACGCCCTGCAGACGGTGCAGGGCCTGCGAGACGGCGAGATCGACGTGTTCTTCGCGATGGGCGGCAACTTCGTCGGCGCCATCTCCGACACGGCCGTCGCCGAGGCCGCGATGCGCGGCGCGAAGCTCACGGTGCAGGTCTCGACGAAGCTCAACCGCTCCCACGTCGTCACCGGAGAGGAGGCCCTGATCCTCCCGACCCTCGGCCGCACGGAGATCGACCTCCAGCAGGGGCATCCGCAGTTCGTCTCGGTCGAGGACAGCGTGTGCGCGGTGCACGCGAGCCACGGCGCGATCCCACCCGTCGCCCCCGGACTGCTCTCCGAGGTGGCGATCGTGTGCCGGCTCGCGACGGCGACGCTCGGCGACCGCCACGACATCCCCTGGCAGGCGTTCGAGGACGACTACGACGTCATCCGCGACCGCATCGCGCGAGTCGTGCCGGGCTTCGAGTCGTTCAACGAGGACGTGCGCCGCAAGGACGGCTTCGTGCTGCCGAACGGGCCGCGCGACGAGCGCCGGTTCGACACCCCGACCGGCAGGGCGGTCATCACCGTCAACGGGCTCGAGCACCTCGAGCGTCCGGCGGGCCGCCTCATCCTGCAGACGCTCCGCTCGCACGACCAGTTCAACACGACGATCTACAGCCTCGACGACCGCTATCGGGGCATCAGGAAGGGCCGCGACGTCGTGTTCGTGCATCCCGACGACCTCGCGGAACTCGGTCTCACCGACGGACAGCGCGTCGACGTGCACAGCGAGTGGCCCGGGCACCCCGACCGGGTGCTCCCCAACCAGCGGATCGTCGCGTATCCCACGGCACGGGGGTGCGCGGCCGCGTACTTTCCCGAGGCGAACGTGCTCGTGCCGCTCGAGAGCGCGGCGGAGGAGAGCAACACGCCGGTCTCGAAGGCCGTCATCGTGCGCCTCGTGCCGCGCGCGGCATCCTGAACCGGCACCGGCCGACGGCGCCGCTCAGCGCGCATCGGGCATGAGCTCGCGAGCGCGCCGCAGCAACGCGCGGAAGGCGGGCTCGTCGAGGTCGGCGAGCGACGCGAACGTCACGGCGGCGGATCCGACCTTCACGGCGCCGAGCTCGCCCGCGCGGCGCTTCACGAGGTACTCGCCGTCCTCGGCGGCGTTCACGTACACGCTCAGGTGCCGTTGCTGCTCGGCGAGGCCGACGAGGAACCACTCGACGGATGCCCCGCGCGGGCGCGGCTGGGAGATGGCGCCGTACCCGACGATGCGCTGCTCGGTGCCGCCCCACATCGTGCCCTCCCAGAGCACCCGCTCGAGGCCGGCGAGCTCCTCGGAGATGATGCGGTCGAGCGCCCGCAGGTCGTCGCCGCGCGCACCCGTGACGCCTGCGAGGAAGCCGTCGACGTCGGCATCGGTGCGTTCCATGGCGGACCTCCCTCGCCGCGACGGTAGCAGGGCGCCGGAGCGGCCACCATGGCGGCCCGGGTCCGCGCCCCGGGTCGCAGGCCCGCAGCCCTGCCGGGTTCAGCCGGCGAGCAGCTCCTGCATCCGCTCGATCTCGGCCGCCTGGGTCTCGATGATCGACGCCGACAGGGCGAGCGCCTCCTCGCTCTCGCCGTCCTCCTGGTGCTGCTCGGCCATGTCGATCGCACCCTCGTGGTGCTCGATCATGCCCTCGAGGAACAGCGTGGTCCCGGTCGTGCCGTCGGCCGCCTCGAGCTCGTCCAGCTCCTCGTCGGTGAGCATCCCGCCCATGCCGCCCATGCCGTCCATCTCGTCGGCGTCCATCATCGACGGCGCACCCCACTCGTCGAGCCACGACTCCATCTGCTCGATCTCGGGGCCCTGGGCGGCCGTGATCTCCTCCGCCAGCTCGACCACCGCGGGGTCGACGCCGTCCTTCGCGAGGATGAGGTCGCTCATCACGATCGCCTGCTCGTGGTGCGGGATCATCATCTGCGCGAACATGATGTCGGCCTGGTTGAATTCGGTCGAACCATCGGTCTCGCCCATCCCGTCGTGATCCATGCCGTCGCCCATTCCGCCGCTGCGGTCGGCGACGATGGCACATCCCGTCGAACGCGAGGGCGGCCACGAGCGTGACGGCCGCACCGACGGCGGAGCGGCGCCGGGCGTTCATCGTGCCACCACCTCGTACCCGGCCTCGGCGACTGCGGCGGCGATCGCCGCAGCGTCGACCGGGGAGGAGCTGCGGACCGTCACCGTCGAGACGCCGCCCGCCACGAGCTCGACGTCCACGGATTCCACTCCGTACACTGCACTGAGTTCTTCGCTGACGTGGCGCACGCAGTTGCCGCACGTCATGCCCTCGACGCCGAACTCCGTGGCGTGTGCGCGCCGGGTCGAGCGCCGCGGCATCCGCTCGCTCGACGGCGAGGTGCGTCGGCGCCGCGTCGACCGCGCAGCAGGCGCATCCTCCGCCGGAGAGTGCGAGCTCGGTGCGTCCATCGGCGTTCAGGGTCATGGTCGGGGTTCCTTTCGAGTCGGCTCGCACCACCATACCCCCCTAGGGTATAGATGGCCAGCCGCATGTCGATCGTGGAAGCATTGCGGAGAAAAGTCCGCACCGATGTCGATCCGGCCACGAGCCCGTTCGACGCCAGAGTGAGGCGGGCACCATGGCCCGCACGACGAAGGAGAGACGACGATGAAGTACATGCTGATCATGCGGGCCAATGACGAGGCGATCGCCGCCTACCAGGACCTCGACTTCAACGAGGTGATCGCCGCGATGGGCGCCTACAACGAGTCGATGATCAAGGCCGGCGTGCTGCTCGCCGGCGAGGGGCTCGCCGACGCCAAGGAGGGCTTCGTCGTCGACTTCGACGCGACGCCTCCCGTCGTCACCGACGGCCCGTACGCCGAGGCGAAGGAGCTGTTCAACGGCTTCTGGATCATCGGCGTCTCCAGCAAGGAGGAGGCCGAGGAGTGGGCGAAGCGCTGCCCGCTCGGTCCGGGCACGCGCCTCGAGGTGCGCCGCGTCAACGAGCTCGAGGACTTCCCGCAGGACAACGAGTGGATCCAGAAGGAAGCCAAGTGGCGTGAAGAGGCCGAGGGCCGTCTGGGGGCCGCGAGCGAATGAGCCCGGATGCCTCGGGCGCGGTCGTGGCGGCGGATGACGCCGACGCCGACCGCGCCCGGCGCGCCCTCGCCGCCGTCTGGCGCATCGAGTCCGCCCGGATCGTGGCGACGCTGACCCGATTCGTCGGCGACGTCGGCCAGGCCGAGGACCTCGCGCAGGAGGCGATGCTCGAGGCGATGCGCCAGTGGCCGTCCGAGGGCGTGCCGCGCAACGGCGGCGCCTGGCTCACGGCCGTGGCCAAGCGCCGGGCGATCGACGGATGGCGCCGCCGCGAGCGGCTCGACGAACGCTACGCCGCCATGGCCCACGACCTCGAGGAGCAGGAGCGCGCGGCATCCGGCACCTTCTGGGACCCCGACACCATCGACGACGACGTGCTCCGCCTCGTGTTCGTCGCCTGCCACCCCGTGCTCTCGCGCGAGGCGCAGATCGCGCTCACGCTGCGCATCGTCGGCGGCCTCAGCTCGGAGGAGATCGCCCGGGCGTTCCTCGTGCCCGTCGCGACGATCCAGCAGCGCATCGTGCGGGCGAAGAAGACCCTCGCCGCGGCGAACGTGCCGTTCGAGGTCCCCGAGCCCCAGGACTACGCGGCGCGGCTCGGTTCGGTGCTGAGCGTGCTCTACCTGATCTTCAACGAGGGCTACCTGCCCGCCTCGGGCGAGCAGTGGGTGCGGCCGGATGTCTCGGCCGAGGCCCTGCGACTGGCCCGCGTGGTGGCCGGCCTGATGCCGCGCGAGCCCGAGGCGCAGTCGCTCGTGGCGCTCATGGAGTTCCACGCGTCGCGGTTCAGCACGCGGGTCGCCCGCGACGGCACGCCGATCCCGCTCGACCAGCAGGACCGCACCCGCTGGGACCGCGCGCAGATCGAGCGCGGCCGCGCCGCGCTCGCGAGGGCGGACCGGATCGGGCGCGGACGTGCCGCGTACGGCCTGCAGGCCGCGATCGCCGAGTGCCACGCCGTCGCGCCATCGGCGGAGGACACCGACTGGGCCCGCATCGTGGTGCTCTACGAGGCCCTCGGCCGCATCGCGCCGTCGCCCGTGGTGGAGCTCAACCGGGCCGTCGCCGTGGCGATGGCCACCGGCCCGGCGAGCGCGCTGCGGCTCGTCGACGAGCTCGAGCGAAACGGCCGGCTTGCGGGCTACCCGGGCCTCCCCGCCGTGCGGGGCGAGCTGCTCGCCCGGCTCGGACGCACGAGCGAGGCGCGCGGGGAGCTCGAGACCGCCGCGCGGCTCACGGGCAACGAGCGCGAGCGCGCGGCGCTGCTCGCGAAGGCGGCGGGGCTCCCCCGCTAGAACCAGCGTCACCAGCCGGGTGAACCCGGCGAACGGCTCGTGGCTCCGTCGGCGTGGTGCGGTCACCGCCCATCGCCTGGACCTTCTCGAGCACGCCGGCGCGCGGAGTGCCGTAGATCTGCCAGCGGCCTTCCGCGCTCGAGGTAGTCGGCGTAGGCGGTCGCGACATGCTGCGCGATCGACCGACATGTGGTTCACCATGGACTCCGCGTCCGGGTGGATCTGCACGACTGTGACCTGGTTCGACTCGGGGTCGGCATACGCCTGGAACGACAGCAGCCGCGGCTCGTTCGGCTCGACCACGGTGTCGCAGAAGTCGACGAAGTACTCCTTGAACGCCTCGAGCTGTCCGGGCTTCACCGTGTGCGTCCCGATGAAGATGAATGGTGCGGACATGATCTCCTCCTCCGTGCTGTCCCGCGTTCCGACCGTCGGAGCGGGCACGTTCAGACTCGCCCCGGACGGTGGACGTCGCGTCGGCAGATCGGGCCGAACCGCGGCGAGCAGCATGGGCAGTTCTTCCCATTGGGCCCGACTCCGTCCAGCGGACATGCCAGTCCGTCCTGATCGGGAGGATGATGGTGTTGGGAGGACCCGATGGGACGTGGGGGGTCGACTGAACATGCCCGCCGGCTGCACGATGCGGAGCGGTGGGACGAAGCGTGCGACGCGTTCGTCGCCGTCGACGAGGTCGAGCCGCTCGGTGTCCGTGATCTCGAGCTGCTCGCCGAGTCCGCGCAGGTCATGGGACGCGGCGAGCTCGCCGTCGCGACCCTGCAGCGCGCCTATGAGGCCCGGGTCGGCTCCGGCGATGTCGATCGTGCGATCACCGTCGGCTTCTGGCTGTGGCAGGCCCTCGTCATCAACGGGGAGTTCTCGAGGGCCGGCGGCTGGGCATCGGTCATGCGCGCGCTCGTCGCCCGCCGCGCCTGACGGGCACGGCGCCGAACCGTCCGAGACCGACGAGACCGAGCGGGAACTCGGGATGGCTGCTCGTCACCGAGGCCTATGCGCTGATCGGTGCCGGCCGCTACGAGGAGGCGGGTGAGGTCCTGCAGCGCGCGGCCCGCCTCGACGCAGGTCGCGCGGAGCTTGATCTCTGGGCGTTCGCGACGACGATGTGGGGCCGAGCCCTCGTCAAGTCCGGGACGCCTTGACGAGGGCCTCACCCACCTGGACGAGGCGATGCTCTCCATCGTCGCCCGCGACACGACCCCGCGAGCGACGAGCATGCTCTACTGCAGCGCCATCGCCACCTGCCTCGAAGCGCACGAGTGGAGCCGGGCCCGGGAATGGACCCCGCACTCGGAGCATGGCTCGACGAGCTCCCGCACCAGAGCGGCGTGTACCTCGGCAACTGCCGGATCTACCGCTCCCACATCTGGTGCCTCGGCGGCGACTGGCCTCAGGCCCTGCACGAGCTCGCCGACGTCTGCGGTGACCTGGGCGAGGGCTTCGGCCAGCGCATCGCGGGTCACGCCTTCTACGAGCTCGGCGAGCTGCACCGCCTGCGCGGCGACCTGACAGCGGCCGATGACTACCGGCGCGCCAGCGACCGCGGCGCCGAAGACCAACCCGGCCTTGCGCTGCTCCGGCTTTCCCAGGGCGCCACGGCGTCCGCGGTGGCCGGCATCCGTCGCGCCCTCGTCGAGGCGACGGACCCCCTGGCGCGCCTCCGGCCTGCTTCCGGCGAGCGTGCAGCATCATGCTGGCGGCAGGCGACCTCGAGGCCGCAGGAGCAGGCAGCCGAGGAGATCGCCACGATCGCCACGACGTACGACACGCCGGTGGTGCGGGCCGAGTTGGCCCAGGCCCGGGGCGCGGTCGCGCTGGCAGGCGGGCGACGTCGAGTCCGCGCTCACCCTGCTGCGCGAGGCGGCCCGCACTTGGCGAGAACTGGAGGCGCCGTATGCGGTTGCCTCCGTGGCCGTCCTCGTCGCCCGGGCGTGCCGCGCGCTCGACGACGAGGACGCTGCCGAAGCCGAGCTCGAGTTCGCCCATGCGACGTTCGCGCGACTCGGCGCGCAGCCCGACGTGCGCCGGGTGGAGTCGCTGCAACGGCCGCCCGGCCGATGTTCCCATTCGCGACGCCGGGCGACGGCGCACGCGCTGACGACTCGAGAGCTCGAGGTGCTCGCCCTGGTGGCGGCGGGTGCGTCCAACCACGAGATCGCCCGCCGGCTCTTCCTCAGTGAACGCACCGTCGCACCGCCACGTCAGCAACATCCTCGACAAGCTCGGGGTCCGCTCGCGCACGGCCGCTGCTGCGCTGGCCATCCGGGACCGGCTCGTGCCCATGTGAGGCACCGCCCCGCACTCGAACGGACGCGCTGCGCCTCGCGAGGCCGCTTCCCGCGAGCGGGATCAGATGTTCTCGGCGACGGGCTCGGGCGCGGCACCGGCCCGGCGGTCACGCCGCCTTCGCGGCCGCGCGCTTCGCCTTCCGACGCTCGCGCCCGCCCTCGACGAGGTCGTAGAGCACGGGCAGCACGATCAGCGTCAGCGCCGTCGACGACACGAGGCCGCCGATCACCACGAGCGCGAGCGGCTGCGAGATGAAGCCGCCGTGCCCGGTGAGCCCGATCGCCATCGGCAGCAGCGCGAAGATCGTGGCCAGCGCCGTCATGAGGATCGGACGCAGACGTCGTGAGGAGCCGTGCAGCAGCGCGTCGCGCACCGGCATGCCGCGGTCGCGGTACTGGTTCACCAGGTCGACGAGCACGATCGCGTTCGTCACCACGATGCCCACGAGCATCAGCACGCCGACGAGCGAGGCGACGCCGAGCGGGATGCCCGTGATGACCTGCAGCGCGATCGCGCCGGTCGCGGCGAACGGCACCGAGACGAGCAGCAGCAGCGGCTGCAGCAGCGACCGGAAGGTGGCGACCATCACGATGTAGACGATGAGGATCGCCGCGAGCAGCGCGAGCCCGAGCTGCGAGAACGACTCGGCCTGGTCGGCCGAGACGCCGCCGATCGAGGCCGATCGCGCCGGCGGGCAGGTCGACGGCGTCGATCGCCGCGGTCACCTCGGCGCTGGCCGTGCCGAGGTCGTCGCTGTTCGGCGTCGCCGACACCGTCGCGCTGCGCAGGCCCTGCACGGTCGTCACGGATGACGGGCCGTCGACCTCCTCGACCGTGGCGAGCGTGTCGAGCGCGACGAGGCCGGTCGGGGTCGGCACCTCGAGGGCCGAGAGCTCCTCGACCGTGGCGGGCGGGTCCTCGGTGGCGAGGTAGATGGTGAGCGTCTTCTCGTCGATCACGACCGAGCCCGCGGACTGCGGCTGCATGGCCGCCGAGACGATAGCCGCCGAGCGCGACCTCCGAGTAGCCCGCCGCCGCGGCATCCGCGCGGTCCACCTCGACCGCGACGTAGCGACGCGACTCGGAGAGGTTCGACGAGGTCTGCGCGAGCGAGTCGAGCCCGTCGAGCTCCGCCTGCACGGCATCCGTGGCCGCGCCTGCAGGTCCTCCTCGTTCGACGCGGTCACGTCGACCTCGATGTCGTTCGACGCGCCGAAGCCGCTCGACGCCGCGAGCGTGATCTCGCCGACGTCGTCGAGGTCGTCGAGCTCGTCGCGCACCTCGGCCTGCAGCGCCTCCTGGTCGGCGTCCTCGTCGGTCGTGACGGAGTAGGTCACCGTCGAGCCGCCGCCGCCGCCGAGCGCCGCCGCGAGCGCCGCGGCCGCCGGAGCCGATCGAGGTCTGCACGGTCTCGACGCCCTCGGTCTCGCGGATCACCTGCTCGACCGGCTGGGACGCCTCGTCGAGCGCGTCGAGGCTCGTGCCGACCGGGAGCTCCTGCGTCACCTGGAAGGTGTTCTGGCCCGACGAGCCGAGGAAGTTCGTCTTCATGAACGGCGTCAGCGCGAGCGTGCCGACGAGGATGAGCCCGGCGACCACGAGCGTGACGACGCCGTGCTTCAGCGTCCACTCGATGATCGGCAGGTAGCCGCGCTGCAGGCGCGACGGGTGCTCGAGCTCGTCGACGGCCTGCTTGGGGCTCTCGTCGTCGACGAAGGCCGCCGCCGCGACCTCGCCCTCGTCCTCGTGCTTGTGCAGCTTCGCGGGCTTCAGGAACCAGTAGGCGAGCACCGGCACGATCGTGAGCGCGACGAGCAGCGACGCGGCGAGCGCGATCGTGACGGTCAGGGCGAACGGGCGGAACAGCTCGCCCGGTCACGCCCTCGACGAGGGCGAGCGGCAGGAACACCGCGACCGTCGTGATGGTCGAAGCGGTGATCGCGCCCGCCACCTCGCGCACGGCGCGCACGATCGTCGACGCCTTGTCGACGCCGGCGACGAGGTGCCGCTTGATGTTCTCGATGACGACGATGGAGTCGTCGACCACGCGGCCGATCGCGATGGTGAGCGCGCCGAGCGTGAGGATGTTGAGCGTGTAGTCGGCCGCCTGCAGCCCGATGAACGTGATGAGCACCGACGTCGGGATCGAGATCGCGGTGACGAGGGTCGCCCGCACCGAGAGCAGGAAGACGAGGATCACGATCACCGCGAAGAGCAGGCCGAGCAGGCCCTCGGTCGCGAGCGACTCGATCGACTGCTGGATGTAGGGCGCCTGGTCGAACACGACGGTGAACGGTCGCGCCGGGGTTCGTGGTGTCGAGCGACGACTCCAGGTCGGGCAGGATGGCCCGCACGGCGTTCGAGACCTCGACGGTGTTGGCCGCGGGCAGCTTCGTGACCGTGATGGTGAGCGCGGGCTCGCCGTTCACGCGCGAGATGCTCGTCACGGGGTTGTCGGTGAGCTCCACGGATGCCACGTCGTCGATCGTCGTGGCCACGGGCCCTCCCGCGGCGACAGCACCCGGGGAAGCCCGCTGCCGCGCCGCGGGTCGCCCGCGGCGCCGTCGGAGGGCTGCTCGGTCGCGCCGAGCACGGGCAGCGCGGCGATCTCGTCGACGCTGCCGAGCGTCACGCCGGTCTGCACGGCGAACGTGGAATCGCCCTCGGTGATCGTGCCGGCCGGCACGAGCAGGCCGTTCTGCTGGAGCGCGTCGCGGATCGCCTGCTGCGTGATGCCGCGCGCCGCGAGCTCGTCGGGGTTCGGGCGTGATGGTGACCCGCTGGCCGACGTCGCCGATCGAGCGTCGCGTCGCGCACGCCGTCGAGGTCGCTGATCTCGCCGAGCGTGGTGCGGGTCGATCTCGTCGGAGAGCGCGCTGACGTCGTCGGCGCCGGTGACGGCGATGGCGATGACCGGGAAGTCGTCGAGGCTGAGCGCGAGCACCTGCGGGTCGACGTCCTCGGGCAGCTGGTCGGCGATGCGGTTCACGGCCGACAGCAGCTTCTGCTCGGCGAACGCGAGGTCGGTGCCGTAGGTGAAGCTCGCCGTCACGCGCGAGAGCCCCGTCGAGCTCGTCGTCGACGTGGTCTCGAGCCCGGTGATGCCCTGGATCGCGGTCTCGATGGGCGTGGAGACATCCGTGTTCACGACATCGGGCGAGGCGCCGGGGTAGGACGTCACGATCGAGAGCTGCGGGAACTCGATCGAGGGCGCCAGCTCCTGCTTGAGGTTGGTCAGCGCGATGCCGCCGAAGATCGCGACGACGACGGTCACGAGCGCGATGAGCGCTCGGTTCTTCATGCTGAGCGCGGCAAGCAGGTGCATTCCCCGATTCTCGCAGGGGCATGTGGCGCCTGATGTCACGGGATGCTGGGAATCACGCCCCGTTCGGGTGCTGGACCGTTTCGGCCGTCGCGGGTACCGTCGAAGGACACGGGGGTGAGAGCGATGACGTCAGCGGATGCCGCACGGCGCGTGCCGTGGCTCCGCTACGCCCTGCTCGGCGTCCTCGTCGCCGCGATCTGGCTCGTCATCAGCCTCTTCTCGAGCGCGGTCGGCGCCGCGGCCGAGGAGGGCGAGCCACCGGGAGTGGGAGGCGTGGCCGGCGACGCGAGCGCCCCAGCGCACGCGACGGATGCCGCCGCCGGCACCTCGGGCGAGGTCGCCGAGCCCGTCGCTGCGGATCCCGTCGAGCCCGCGCCCGCCGGAGCCGGTGGTCGAACCGGTCGCGGCGGAGGCCGAGGCCATCGTCGAAGCGGCTCCGGACGTCGCCGCAGCCTGCGACCGATCCCGCCGCGTCCACAGGGCTCGGGCACCGCGTCCGCCGCGGCCGAACGCGACCCGACTCCACCCGGCCTCGCTGACAAGGCGACTCCGCCCGGCCTCGCCGACACGCCGACTCCGCTCGGCACCGAGGACAAGCCGACGCCCCGCGGCCACGCCGACACGGCCGACCACCCCGAGCCCGCCGCAGACCCCGGCCAGACCCCGCCCAGGTCCCGACACCCCGGAACGACACCCCCCCGGCCTCGCCGACAAGACCGACCACCCCGCCCAAGCCCCCGCGCAGGCACCCGGCCAGGCACCCGCCCAGGTCCCGGCACCCCAGAACGACACACCCCCCGGCCTCGCCGACAAGACCGACCACCCCGCCCAAGCCCCCGCGCAGGCACCCGCCCAGGTCCCCGCACCCCAGAACGACACACCCCCCGGCCTCGCCGACAAGACCGACCACCCCGCCCAAGCCCCCGCGCAGGCACCCGCCCAGCTCCCGCACCCCAGAACGACACGCCCCCCGGCCTCGCCGACAAGACCGACCACCCCGCCCAAGCCCCCGCGCAGGCACCCGCCCAGCTCCCCGCACCCCAGAACGACACACCCCCCGGCCTCGCCGACAAGACCGACCACCCCGCCCAAGCCCCCGCGCAGACTCCCGCCCCGAGCTGCATCCGCCGAGGCGGCGGAGCCCCGCGCGAAGGTGAGCGGACCGCCGAGCGGTCTCCAGATCTTCGGTGACGACGGCGTCTCGACCGCCGACTCGAGCTGGACCGACAACGCGAGCGCTCCCGCCGAAGCGGTGGGCACGATCACGCCCGCCGACGGCACGCCGTCCGGCGGCGCTGCGCACCGGAGCGCCTGCCGCGGGCGGCGCAGCGGGCGGCGCAGCGCGGCGCGGGCGGCGGCGCGGGCTCCGGAGCCGGCTCCGGAGCTGCCGGGGCATCCGGAACCTCCGACGCGGCGTTCGCCGCCGTCGGACTCGGCGCGCTCGCGTCGCTGGTGCTGCACTCGGTCGACGACGAACTCCCGTCGTCGCCGGTGTACGACACCGACACCACCCCTGACTGATCGGGGTCCGCTCCGCCTGCGTCCCTGCAGGCGGAAACGGTCATCGCTCCCTGCCCGGGAGCGAACACCCCATTTCCAGTCAGGAGGACCGGACCATGCAGCGATCAGCCGTGAAGGCCGGCGACGCGATCCCCTGTGGGTTCGGCTCGGCATGGGGAGGTCCCAGATGCTCCGCATGGGGAGGTTCCCGATGCGACGTTGACCGGGTGGGGTCCGGCGCCGTGCCCCCAGTGCCGGGCCCCATCCTCTACGGCCGTGCTGCTTGCCCGCGGCACGGCCCCCGCGCAGTTCTGCGCGGCCGGTGCGGGGCGGCGGAGAAAGACCCGTCCGCCGCCCCGCACCCCTTCTCGTCGAGAAGTGGTTCCAGCGGGCCTAGAAGAGCTCGGATGCCGCGCCGAGACGCAGGAACACCGTCTCGCCCGTGGCATCCGCCAGCCCGTCGTTGTCGGTCACCGCGTACACCTCGCCGTCGCCGCCGATGGTGAGCCCCTCGAGCTTCTCCTGCGTCCAGCCGTTGCCGGACCGGAGCGCCGGCAGCACGTCGATCGCGAGCGACTTCTCGAGCAGGGGCAGCTCGCCCGGCGCGCCGAGCCCGGTGATGCCCTCGACGCCGCCGAGTTCGACGGTGTACACGCGCTTGATCGCCGCGGCGGGTCCGTTGAGCTTGTCGCGTTCGATGACCGCGAGGGTGTCGCCGTCGACGGCCGTGATCTCCGAGAGGCCCATCCAGTCGCCGGGGTCGAAGTGCCCTCGAGCCGGTAGCCGAACCAGGTCCACGCGCCGGTCGCGACGTCGAAGCGCCCGATGCGGGTCACGCCCTCGCCGTCGATCGGGCCGGATGCCGCGGCCGGGTCGGTCCACAGCGGACGCTGCACCGCCACGTACACGGTCTCGCCGCCCGCGGCATCCGTGACCGCGGTGACGCCCTCGAGGCCCCACCTGCCGATGTGCGCCGAGATGTCGACCGGCAAGCGGCGTGGACTGCACGATCGCGCCCGCGGCATCCGTGCGCACGAGTGCGTTGCCGGCGCCGTTCGTGCCCTCGATGGCGAGCCAGAAGCCCGCCCTGCCGGACGTGCGAACAGGCCCTCGACGTCGAGGTTCGCGGGTGTGCCGTCCGCCCGGGTCACGGCGAGCGCGTCGGTGATCCTCGCCGGGGAGCCGGTCACGTCGATCGAGTAGATGCTGCTCGGCCGCACCGCGGCATCGCTCGCGGCGAAGAGCCCGCCGGCGGACGCCGGGTCGGCCGAGAGCGCGCCGAGAGCCTGCCAGCCCATCGCCTCGCCGTCGACCGAGTCGGAGACGATGCTCGGCTGGTCGCTCTCGCCGGGACCGAACTCGTAGACGTTCACGCCGGCGCGCACGCCGACGGCGGCCTCGTCCTCCTCGCTCGAGACCACGAGCAGGTCGCGGCCGGGGATCGGCAGGATGCCCTCGGGACCGTTCGTGGCGAACAGGGTCTGCACGAACTCGGGCTGCGTCGGGTCGCTGAGGTCGTACACGGCGACGAAGTTCGAGCGCTCGCTGGCGACGAAGGCGTAGCGGATGCCGTCGAACTCGGCGATCGCGAGGCCCTCGGGCTCCGCGCCCTTGTTCGCGGCGCGGTCGTTGTTGTGCACGCCGTACGCGACGGCGAGCTGTTCGAACGAGTTGCCCGCGTCCCAGACCACCTCGCCGGTGCGCACGTCGAAGATCGACCAGCCGCGCGATCCGCCGAAGAGGTCGCCCTCGTTCGCGGTGGCGACGAGATCGGGCGTGACCCACCCGAGGGAGTCGGGCTCGCGGGGAACGTCCTCGAGCGATCCCGTCGCGGCGATGATGCGGTCCTCGACGGTGTCGAAGCCGTCGCCGCTCACGGTGCCCGCCGAGAACACGTTGCGGACCTCGCCGCGCTTCGTGTCGATGACCACGATGCCGTTGTTCTCCTGGAGCGTCACCGCGAGGGTGCCGTTCGGGCTGAAGCTCACGTACTCGGGCTCGGGGTCGGTCGGGCCGTGGAGGCCGGCATCGACGAACGAGTCCAGGGCGCTGCCGTCGGGGTTCGTGAGCGAGCACGGGCTCCGCCGTCCACTTCGCGGGATCCTTGGCGAGGTCGACGAGCTGGATGAAGCCGGCGGGCGGCTGGGGGAGGTCGCCCTCCTCGTCGGACCCCTCGGGCGTGAACTCCTCATCGCGCTGGTTCTCGATCGCGATCGCGGCGAGCTTGCCGTTGTTCGAGATGGCGATCGAGTCGGGCTGGCCGCCGAGGTCGATCGACGCGACCCGCTCGCGATCTGAGAGCCGCAGCACGTCGAGGCGGCCCTTCGGTGCGGTGAAGTCGCCGCCGGTCTCGTCGATCACGACGAGCACGTAGCCGCCGACGATCGAGACCGAGGTCGGCTGGTCGTCGGCGTGGCCGAGTTCGGCGAGCGAGACGGCGCCGAGGCCGACCGGAGCGCCCGGGTCGGCGAGGTCGATGAATCCGATGCGCTTGCCGAGCGCGTCGGTGTAGACGATGGTCTTCCCGTCCTTCGACGCGGCCGAGATCTCGGCCACCGTCGGATCGGCCGGGTCGACGCCGGCCGGCACGTTCTGGAAGACGGGGTAGGTGGCAGTGCGGTGGAAGCTCGACGTGTCGTCGGCCGCGAGGGCCGGCATCGCGCCGACGACGCCGAGGGCGACGACGGATGCCGCAGCCGCGGCCGTGCAGCGTGCGAGTGTTGCTCGCTTCATGCGGGGATTCTCCTGTCGGATGGGGATGTTCCCCGCCACAGTGCTCCCGCCGTGCGACGCCGCGGTGTCGTCTCGGTGAACGATCGGTTGAGGCACCCGCGCCCGCGCCGGCCCCCAGGCGCTCGGACGCTCAGTCGCCGATCGGCTCCGCGACGGCGAGGTGCTTGCCGTGGGATCCCGCCCGGGTCTCCGCCTCGGGTCGATGCGGATCGACGCCCGCCGCCGGAAGCAGCACCCCGTCGATCAGCGAGACCAGGAAGTCGGCGTCGACCGGCCGGCTTCTGGATGAGCAGCCGGAACGCGGCCATCGCGGGGGTGATGACCGCGAGCGTCTCGACGTCGCAGTCGGGCAGAGATCTCGCCGCGCTCGATGGCCCGGCGCAGGAAGAGCCGATTGACGGCCGCCCGGGGTTCGACGATCGCCGCGTGGACGGCGTCCGCGAGCTCGGGTGAGCTCGAGATCATGCCGAAGAGCCCGCCCATGATGCGCAGCTTGCGCTCGCCCTCCTCGATCGACCGAGGTCGGATCATGGCGACGAGGTCGCCGCGCAGCGTCCCGGTGTCGGGCAGGTGCTCCGCGTCGAGCTCACCCGCCTTCATGCAGGCGACGGCGTCGAGCACGAGTTCGGCCTTCGACGGCCACCGGCGGTAGATCGTGGCCTTGCCGGCCTTGGCGCGAGCGGCGACCATGTCGATCGTCATTCCGTCGAACCCGGCCTCGGCGAGCACGTCGATCGCGGCGTCGAGGATCTCGGGGTCGCGGGTGTGATCGCGCTTGCGGCCGAGCTTCGACGTCGTCTGAGCGCGATCGAGCTCGGCGGTGGAGTCGGGCTGCGTCATCGCGGTCATCTCCGTCTCTCGCTCGGCACGTGATGTTGCTGACATGTTACTTCAGGAACTGTTCATATCCGAAACTGGCGAGTCTCGTATAGAGTGGCGCGCATGACTTCCGCTCCGGTCGACTCCCCCGCACCCGTCGTGGCCCACTCCCGCAGGTGGTGGACCCTCGCGACCGTCGCCCTCGCCCAGCTGATGGTGGTGCTCGACGCCACCGTCGTGAACATCGCCCTGCCCGCCGCGCAGGCGGACCTCGGCTTCTCCGACGGCGACCGCCAGTGGATCATCACGTCGTACTCGCTCGCGTTCGGCAGCCTGCTGCTGCTCGGCGGCCGCCTCTCCGACCTCTGGGGGCGCAAGCGCACCTTCATCATCGGCCTCATCGGGTTCGCCGCGGCCTCCGCGCTCGCCGGCGCGGCGCCGACGTTCGGCGTGCTCGTCACCGGGCGTGCGCTGCAGGGGGCGTTCGGCGCCCTGCTCGCCCCGACCGCGCTCGCCGTGCTCACGACCACCTTCACGATCCCGCGCGAGCGCGCACGCGCGTTCGGCGTCTTCGGCGCCATCGCCGGAGCCGGCGGAGCGATCGGCCTCCTGCTCGGCGGATTCCTCACCGAGCAGTTCAACTGGCGCTGGAACCTCTACATCAACGTGTTCATCGCGCTGGTCGCGGTCGTCGGCGCGCTGCTGTTCGTGCGCCACGTCGCACGCACCGGGCCGCGCCCGAAGCTCGACCTGCCCGGCACCGTGCTCGTCTCCGCGGCCCTGTTCCTCCTCGTGTACGGCTTCTCGAACGCCGAGACCGAGGGCTGGGACTCGCCGCTCACGTGGGGCATGCTCGCGGCATCCGCGGTGCTGCTCGTCCTGTTCGTGCTGTGGCAGCGGCGCGCCGCCCACCCGCTCCTGCCGCTCGCGATCGTGCTCGACCGCAACCGCGGCGCGGCCTACGCCTCGGTGTTCATCGCCGGGGCCGGCATGTTCGGCATCTTCCTGTTCGTCACGTACTACCTGCAGACGTCGCTGGGGTACTCGCCGATCCAGACCGGACTGGCGTTCCTGCCGATGATCGCCATGCTGGTGCTCGCCGCACAGCTGTCGACGAACCTCCTCGTGCCGCGCTTCGGCCCCAAGGTCATGGTGCCGTTCGGCATGGTGCTCGCCTCCGCGGGCATGGTCTACCTCACCCACCTCGACGCCCAGAGCACCTATGCGGCCGACATCCTGCCGCCGCTCATGATCATCGGCTTCGGCATGGGCTCGATCATGCCCGCATCGATGCAGACGGCCACGTTCGGCGTCGACCGCTCCTTCGCCGGGCGTGGCCTCGGCGATGGTCAACACGAGCCAGCAGGTGGGCGGCTCCATCGGCACCGCGCTGCTCAACACGCTCGCCGCGACCGCCGCAGCGGACTACGTCGCCGCGCACACCCCGCCCACCGAGGCGGTGCTGGCGGATGCCGCGATCCACAGCTACGCGGTGGCGTACTGGTGGGGCGCCGGGTTCTTCGCCGTCGGCGCGGTGCTCGCGGCGACGCTGTTCCGTCGTCGCGGCGACGGCCCGTCGCTCGCGATCCCGCGCGAGGGCGAGCCCGAGTCGGCCCGCGTGGCTGAGGCTCCCGCCGCCGTCTGAACCACGGATGCCGCGGTGTCGCTCGGGTGCGACCCGCGGCGGCGCGGCCGCCGCGGCCGGCGCCGACGGATCAGATCACCGACGCGAGGAGCTCGGGCTCGGGCTCGGAGACCGGGGCGTGCGCCAGGGAGCGCCAGGCGCGGGCGAGCGCCTGCACCGCGGCATCCGTCGTCTCGGGTGAGTAGCAGATGGGCAGGCGGAGGAAGCGCTCGAACGCGCCGTCGACGCCGAACCT
The DNA here is from genome assembly GCA_963802485.1 of uncultured Actinomycetota bacterium. Lineage (GTDB taxonomy): Bacteria > Actinomycetota > Actinomycetes > Actinomycetales > Microbacteriaceae > Agromyces. Next base: position 295,123 of record CAWDJA010000024.1, on the reverse strand, counting down.
CGGACCGGCCGCCACGATCAGGCCCTCGCGTCGCGCGGTGAGCGCGAGCTGCGAGCTGACCGGCGCACCGAGTCCGACCCAGGTGACGATGCCGCCGTCGACGTGCGGCACGTCCCACTCGGGCATGGTGCGGGCGAGGAGCTCCTCGAGGCGGTCGCGACCGGCGCGGAGCTGCGTGCTGCGGAGCTCGAGGATCTCGTCCATGCGGTCGAACAGGCGGGTCACGAGCAGCTGCTCGAGGATCGGCGTGCCGAGGTCGCCCGGCGACCGCACCGCGAGGAGGCGGCGGATGAGCGGACGCTCGGCGCGGATCCACCCGACGCGCAGGCCGCCCCACACGGTCTTTCCGACCGAGCCGATGAGCACCGCCGGGCCGTCGGCCGCCATGGGCGGAAAGTGGCCCGGTCGGTCGATCGAGAGCTCGGCGGTGGTCTCGTCGGCGATCACCACCGTGCCCTGGCGGGCGGCGGCGTCGAGCACCCGGGCGCGCGCCGATCGACTCATGGTGCGGCCGGTCGGGTTGTGGAAGTCGGGGATGAGGTAGGCGGCGACCGGGTTCGAGTGGCGGATGGCCTGCACGAGGCCCGCGGTCTCCTCGCGGTCGTCGTCGCCGGCCTCGCGCGGGCCGACGGGCACCGGCACCAGGCGAGCCCCTGCTGCGCGGAGGGCCTCGTAGGCGTGCGGGTAGATGGGCACCTCGGTGACGGCCCGGTCGCCCCGGCCGATGAGCGCGCGTGAGAGCAGGGCGATCGCGTGCTGGGCGCCGATCGTCACCATGATCTGCTCGGGCGTCGTCGGGAGGCCGCGCGCGGTGTAGCGATCGGCGATGGCCTGCCGCAGGGCGGGCGTGCCGATCGGGTCGAAGCCCGCGTCGCCGAGGTGGGCGGGGAGGTCTTCGACGGCCTGCCTCGCGACGTCGGGCAGCCACGGCAGCGCCGGCGGGGCCGCCTTGGAGAAGTCGATGTACTCGGTCTCGAGGGGCGCCGGGAGCATCGCCGGTGCGCCGGGCAGCCGGGCGACGCTGCCCGAGCCGCGCACGCTGTGCAGGTTGCCCTGCTCGCGGAGGTGGCGGTAGGCCGCGGTCACCGTGGTGCGGCTCAGGCCGAGACGCTCGGCGAGGTCGCGCTCGGCGGGCAGGCGGGTGTCCACGGCGATCCGCCCGTCGACGATGAGCAGCCGGATGCGCTCGGCGAGCGCCTCGTAGGCGCTGCCCGATCCACGCCAGTCGCCGAGGAGCAGTTCGAGGGAGCGCGCGGTGAGCGCGAGATCGGCCATAAGGCCACTTTAGGCGAATTGGCTCTATACGGAAAGGCCAATCATGGAATTGGATTGGTTCATGCTTCGCCGTCCCACCGACCCCGCCCCCGTGCTCGTCCGTCGATTCGTGCAGCTCTTCGTCGGGCTGTTCCTCTACGGCATGGGCATCGCCCTCATCGTGCGCGGCGAGCTCGGCGTCGCCCCGTGGGACGTGCTCACCCAGGGCATCGCGAAGCAGACCGGGCTCAACTTCGGCCTCATCACCGTGATCACGAGCGGCATCGTGCTGCTGCTGTGGATCCCCATCCGACAGAAGCCGGGCTTCGGCACCGTCATGAACGCGCTGCTCGTGGGCCCCGCCGCCGATGTCGGCCTGTGGCTCATCCCGCCGGGCCTCGACCTCTGGGTGCGGATCCTGCTGCTGCCCGCCGGCATCGTGGTGCTCGCCATCGCGACCGGGCTCTACATCGGCGCCCACTTCGGCCCCGGGCCGCGCGACGGCCTGATGACGGGCCTGCACCGGGTCACCGGATGGCGCATCTGGATCGTGCGCACCGGCATCGAGCTCGTGGTGCTCGCGATCGGATGGGTGCTCGGCGGCAACGTCGGCATCGGCACCGTCGCCTTCGCGCTGCTCATCGGCCCGCTCTGCGGTTACACCATCCCGCTCTTCGCGATCCGCCGTTCCGGCCGGATGCCCGCCGACCGCGTCGGCGCCCGCGCGAAGCCGACCGTGCGCACCGGCGCGGTCGAGGCGGTCCGTCCCGCGCCGTCCGCGGCGTCGGGCGGCTCGCCGGCCTGAAGTGGCGCGCCCGGGCCGGGACACCCGGGACGCCGCATCCTGCGCGCACGAGGCCCCGCCCGGATCATTCCGGACGGGGCCTCGCCCGTCGGCGCGCCCGCTACAGGTTGCGCTCGGCGTAGACGGTCATCGCGTCCCGCACGAACTCCGCGCCCGCCTGGCCGCCGTAGTTCGCGCCGAAGCGCTCATCGGCCACGTACATCTCGGCGAGGCCGAGGAAGTACTCCCTCGAAGGGCCCTCCGCGCCGCCTCCGGGCGTGCCCGGGATGCCGCGGAGCCAGTCGAAGTGGCGCTGCGCGAGTGCCTGCGCCTCGTCGCCGGCGGGGTCGATGCCCCGCTCGTGCGCGGCGATCCAGTCGCTGCCCAGCCTCGCGGCGCGGTCCTGCCACTCGGCCTTCTCCTCGGCGCTCATCGAGCGCCACCACGCGTCGCTCTTCGCGTACGCGTCCTTGCCCCAACGCTCCTCGACCTCCTCCTTGTACTGGGTGTGGTCGAAGCCGTCGAACATCTGCTCTGCCATGAGTCGTTCACCTCCTTCCAATGCTCCGATGGTGCGTTCGACCGACGCGATCTGCCGCGCCAGCCGGTCCTGCTCCCGGCGCAGCCACTCGAGGTGGCCGCGCAGGGCGTGCTCCGCGCTCGACTCCCGGTCGAGCACGTCGGCGATCGCGGGGAGCCCGAGGCCGAGGTCGCGCAGCAGCATGATGCGCTGCAGCCGAACGAGCGCGTCGTCGTCGTAGTACCGGTAGCCGTTGCCGCCGATGCGACTCGGCGGCAGCAGGCCGATGTCGTCGTAGTGGCGCAGCGTGCGGCTGGTGGTGCCCGCGAGCTTCGCGATCTCCTGGATCGACCAGTCCACGTCTCCTCCTCTCGTCATCCGGGGCGATTCCCCGCTGACAGCCACGGTAGAGGTTGACGCTGCGTCAATGTCAAGCACGGAGGCAGGCGCGGGCTTGCGACATCCGCAAACGCGATATATCGTGTTAGCAGGCAAGACGCGATATATCGCGAAAAGCAGAGACCGGCGGATGCCACGTACGGCGCCCGCGAGAAGGAGAACCACCATGGCCATCGAGAAGTGGGTCATCACCCCCGGCGAGTCCCGGGTCATCGACTTCGAGCTCGTGCGCAAGCTGAAGGTCAGCCTGATCGGCGGCAAGGTCGACGTGATCGCACACGACGAGCCCGGCGCGCGCATCGAGATCTCCGGCGTCACCGGCAAGGACCTCATGGTCTCGATCGACGGCGACATCCTCGAGATCGACCACCCGCAGCTCCGCTGGGACAACTTCATCGACGCGTTCAAGGGCTTCGTCGGCAGCGCCAAGGCCGAGGTGTCGATCCTCGCCCCGCGCCACGTCGCGATGAAGCTCGGCGTCATCTCGGGCGACGCGCTCGTGTCGGGCTTCACGACCGACGCGAGGTTCAGCACGGTCTCGGGCGACGTGGTGATCGACAACCACGAGGGCGACATCGAGCTCTCGAGCGTCTCCGGCGAGATCTCGGCGGGCAACCACACCGGGCGCATCACGGCGCACTCGGTGTCGGGCGACGTCGTGGCGACCGGCGACATCGTGTCGTTCAACGCCGACACGGTGTCGGGCAGCATGATCGTCGACGCCTACGGCACCCCCGACCGCGTGGACACCAACACCGTCTCCGGCGACCTCACGGTGCGCTTCGAGCCGGGCTCGGGCGCCCGCTACCGCATCAACACGGTCGGCGGCACGGTGCTGCTCGACGACATGACCATCAAGGGCATGCTCGGCAAGGGGTTCGAGCGCGTGGTCGGCGAGCTCGCCGGCCGCTGGCTCGAGCTCGGCGCCAACAGCGTCTCGGGCAGCATCTCGATCATGCGTCGCGAGGCGCCGGCGAGCGCGGGCACGGCGGATGCCGCGGCCGGCACGGGCGCGGGCGACGGCGAGGCCTCGGCATGACCCCGCCCGTCTTCGCACACGGCAACCTGCGCCTCTACCTGCTCGCGCTGCTCGAGGAGCGGCCCCGCCACGGCTACGAGCTCATCCAGGCGCTCTCCGACCGGTTCGGCGGCACCTACAGCCCGAGCGCCGGCACGATCTACCCGCGCCTCTCGAAGCTCGAGGAGGAGGGCCTGGTGACGAAGTCGACCGACGGACGCAAGACCGTCTACGAGATCACGGCTGCCGGCAGCGCCGAGCTCGACTCCCGCCGTCACGAGCTCGACGCCATCGAGGACGACCTCACCGACTCCGTGCGGCGCCTCGCCGACGGCGTGCGCGCCGAGGTGAACGACGCGATGCGCTCGCTGCGGGCCGAGCTCGCGAGCGCCGCACGCGAGGCGAAGCGCGCTGCGACCAGCACGTCGGCGAGCGGTGCGGGCGCCACGTCGGCCGGCGGCACCACCAGCCCGCACGTCGAGTCCAACCGGGCCGTGCACGAGGCGGACATCGTGCTCAACGAGTTCCGCCAGCAGCTGCGCACCGACCTGCGCACGCATGCCCACCGCGGGCTCGTGAACTCCGAGTCGGTGTCGGTCCTGAAGGCGCGGCTCGCCCAGGTGCGCGCCGACGTGCTCGCCACCCTCGCCGCGAGCGAGTAGACGGTCGAGCGAGCCCGTCGCACGCCGCGGCCGTCGGGGGTCGGTGGTTCGATGGCATCATGACCGACGTCGAACTCCACCCGTGGTCGGCCGACGACCTCGACCTGCTGCGGCGGGCCAACACGCCACGAGCTCATGGACCAGCTGGGCGGCCCCGAGAACGACGAGCAGGTGATCGCCAGACACGAGCGCTACCTCCGCATGCAGCGCGAGGGCACCGCGCATCAGTTCCGCATCGCGATCCCGGGTCACCCCGAGGGCGTCGGCATCGTCGGGTACTGGCAGCGCGAGCACGACGGCGAGCCGGCCCTCGAGGCCGGGCTGGTCGGTCGAGGAGGCGTACCGCGGCCACGGCATCGCACCCGCCGCCGTGATCGCGATGCTCGAGTGGGCGCGAGCCAACGGCGACACGCTGCCCGTGCACGCCTACCCGCGGGTCGACAACCCCGCCTCGAACGCCGTCTGCCGCAAGGCGGGCTTCACGCTCCTGCGGCGAGGAGGACTTCGAGGTCACGCCCGGCAACGTGCTGCACACGAACGACTGGGTCGTCGAGCTCGCGCCGCCCACGGCGTAGCCTCGAGGGGTGCTCGCCTACCTCGCCGTCGCCATCGGCGGCCTCGTGGGCACCGGGCTCCGCCTCGCGTGCGACCTCGCGTTCCCGCACGCCGATGGCGAGCTTCCCGTCGAGACGCTCATCGTCAACCTCGTCGGCGCGTTCGCGCTGGGATGGCTCGTCGGCGGTCTCTGGACTCGTCCGACCACGCCGATGTGGCTGAAGGCCGGCCTCGGCTCGGGCCTGATCGGGTCGTTCACGACGCTGTCCGCGGTGATGGCGTCGCTCATCGCGCTCACCGGCGTGGGGGAGTCGTGGCTCGCGGCGCTCTACCTCCTCGTCTCGGTCGTCGGCGGCCTCGGCCTCGCCGCGGCCGGTCTGCGGATCGGCTCGCTGCTCGCGCATCGCCCGATGCCGACCGAGATCACGGATGCCGGGGAGACGCTGTGACCGGCACGCTGACTCCCCTGGTCGTGGTCGCCGTGCTCGTGGCGGGCGCGGTCGGCGCGGTGCTCCGCTACGCGCTGTCGCGGGCGCTGCCGGTGCGCCCCGGACACCTGCCCGGCGGCATCCTCATCGTGAACGTCGTGGGGTCGGGCGTCGCCGGCGCGCTGATCGGCCTCGCCGAGCGGGCCGCGCTCGACGGCGACCTGCGCCTCATCCTCGTCACGGGCTTCTGCGGCGGGCTCACGACGTTCAGCACGTGGAGCGTGGAGACGATCGAGCTCGTCGACGGCGGCCGATGGCGCGCGGCGATCCTCAACGTCGTGGTGACCCTCGCGCTGGGGTTCGCCGCCGCCGCGGCCGCCTACCTGCTCGCGCGCTGACCGGCTCCGGCCGCGCGACCGAGCGCGACGGCCATCGCGGCATCCGCTCGGCGAGATGCGCCCACATCCTCGACAGGTAACCATCGGGTTGCCTATCATGGAGGACGTGGAGGACATGGACGCGGTGTTCAAGGCGATCTCCGACCCGACGAGGCGGATCCTCGTCGAGGAGCTGGCCGAGCGCGACGGGCAGACGCTGTTCGAACTGTGCGTGCGGCTCATCTCCCGGCACGGCCTCGACGTCTACGCGTCAGGCGGTCGCGAAGCACCTCGACGTGCTCGAACGCGCCGGGCTCGTGCACGTGCGGCGCGAAGGGCGCTACCGCCTCCACACCCTCGACCGCGCTCCCCTCCGTGCGGCGTGGGACGAGTGGTTCCGGCCGCTCGTGCAACCGGACGATCCGAACAAGGAGTGATCATGCGCATCAATCTCGCCAGCGTCTTCGTCGACGACCAGGTCAAGGCGCTCGCCTTCTACACCGACGTGCTCGGCTTCGAGAAGAAGACCGACCTGCCGGCGGGCGAGGCCAGGTGGCTCACGGTCGTCTCGCCCGAGGACCCCGACGGCGTCGAGCTCGTGCTCGAGCCCGACGGGCATCCCGCCGTGGGGCCGTTCAAGCGGGCCCTCATCGCCGACGGCATCCCGTTCACGTCGTTCGCCGTGGCCGACGTCGTGGCCGAGCACGCGCGCCTCGCCGCCGCGGGCGTCGAGTTCACCCAGCCGCCGACCGCGATGGGGCCGGTCACCACGGCGGTCTTCGACGACACGTGCGGCAACCTCATCCAGATCGCGAGCATGGCATCCGCCTGACTTGACTTGCGTCACGGCGGGTGTAGTGTCATCCGCCGTGACGAATGAAGTCGGCGAGCCGCCGGCAGAACTGAAGTCGCCGAAGCACTGGATCATCGGCGACCCGCTGCCCACCGAGCATCTCGAGGGGCAGCTCCTCCCGAAGCACCTCGCGCTCCCGATCTTCGCGAGCGACCCGCTCTCCTCCGTGGCGTACGCGCCGCAGGAGCTCGCTCATGATCCTCATGGTCGGCGGACTCGCCTTCCTGAGCTTCGCCCCGTGGGTCGCGCTCGCCGTGATCGTGCTGCTGATCACGGTCGTCGCGTCGTACCGCCAGCTGATCCGCGCCTACCCGTCGGGCGGCGGCGACTACGAGGTGGCGCACCGCAACCTCGGCGAGAAGGCGGGCCTCGTCGTGGCCTCCGCCCTGCTCGTGGACTACGTCATGACGGTCGTCGTGTCGGTCGCATCGGGCGTCGACAACATCATCTCGGCGATCCCCGAGCTCAACCCGTTCCGCGTCGAGATCGCGGTGCTCTTCGTCATCATCCTCGCCGCGGTGAACCTGCGCGGCGTGAGCGAGTCGTCGAAGGCGTTCGCCCTGCCGACGTACCTGTTCATCGGCAGCGTGTTCGTCATGGTCGTGGTCGGGCTCACGCGCACCGTGATGGGCGACCCGCCCGTGGCCGAGTCCGCGACCTACGGGGTGGAGCCGGAGTCGCTCACCCAGGCGGGCATCATCCTGCTGCTGCTGCGCTCCTTCGCGAGCGGATGCTCCGCCCTCACCGGCGTCGAGGCGATCTCGAACGGCGTGCCCGCGTTCCGCCGCCCGAAGGTCCGCAACGCGCAGCGCACCCTCGTGCTGATGGGCGGCATCGCGATCATCCTGTTCGCCGGGCTGACCGCGATGGCCCTCATCTCGCAGGTGCACTACGCCGAGGACCCGTGCCACCTGATCGGGTGGGCGGAGTGCGCCACCGAGCCCCAGCCCAGCCTCATGGCGCAGGTCGCGGCGGCGACGTTCGGCGGCAGCTCGATCTTCTTCTACGTGATCCAGGCGGCGACGGCGCTGGTGCTCCTCCTCGCGGCCAACACCGCGTTCAACGGCTTCCCGCTGCTCGGCTCGGTGCTCGCCCGCGACAGCTACGCGCCGAAGTCGCTGTCCACCCGCGGCGACCGCCTGATCTACTCGAACGGCGTCGTGATCCTCGCGCTCGCGGCATCCGTGATCCTCGTGGTGTTCCAGGCGAACCTCACCGTGCTCATCCAGCTGTACATCATCGGCGTGTTCGTGTCGTTCACGCTCGGGCAGACCGGCATGGTGCGGCACTGGCTGCGCGAGCTGTCGCTGCGGCGGCATCCGGCCGGCAAGGCGAAGCGGCCGCCGGCGCGCACCGACGACGACGACACGCCCGCTCTCGCAGGGCGCGATCCTGCGCGCCCTCGTGATCAACGCCATCGGCGCCGGCGATGACCGCGGTCGTGCTCATCGTGGTCACGGTCACGAAGTTCACGCACGGCGCGTGGATCGTGTTCGTGATGATGCCGATCCTCTTCTTCCTCATGATGGGCGTGAACCGGTACTACCGCGACGTCGAGAAGGAGATCGAGGTCGACCCGACGACGACCTTCGGCGCGACCGGCGACCACGCGATCGTGCTGGTGGGCCGCATGCAGAAGCCGACGCTGAAGGCCCTCGACTACGCGATCGCCGCCCGCCACGACTCCCTCGAGGCCGTGCACGTCTCCATCGACGACGAGTCCACGAAGAAGCTGAAGAAGGACTGGGTCAAGCAGAACATCCACGTGAAGCTGCGCATCCTGTCGTCGCCGTATCGCGACCTCAGCCACCCGCTGATCCAGTACATCAAGAACCGGCGCGAGGAGCACGGCTCCGAGGTGGTGACGGTCTACATGCCGCAGTACATCGTGGGCCACTGGTGGGAGAACATCCTGCACAACCACAAGGCCCGGCGCATCCGCCAGAAGCTGCTGCTCGTGCACGGCGTCACGGTGGCCCTCGTCCCGTGGCTGCTCGACTCGTCCGACCTCATCTACGGGCGCCGCTCACGGCCGCTGCCCGGCCAGGACCGCCGCGGCGAGCCCGTGCGTGCGGTGCCGCGGCGCCCGATCGCCGAGAAGCAGGGCACCGGTGCCGGCCGGAAGCAGGGTCGCTAGACTGCGGCCCATGGAGGTCGACCCCGAGGTTCGCGCGCTCGTCGAGTCCATCGAGCATCCCGTGCGCCGACGCGACGCCGAGACGCTCATCGAGCTCATGGGCCGCGTCACCGGCCAGCCCGCTCGCATCGCGTACTCGGGGATCATCGGCTTCGGCACGTACCACTACCGCTACGCCAGCGGGCGGGAGGGCGATGCGCCGGGAGCCGGCTTCGCACCTCGCAAGCCGTCGACGACGATCTACCTGGCCGACGGCGTCGGCACGCATCCCGAGCTCCTCGAGCGGCTCGGGCCGCACACCACGGGCGTCGGATGCCTCTACGTGAAGGACCTGGCGCAGGTCGACCTCGACGTGCTCGAACGGCTCGTGGCCGCCTCGTACGCGAACCTCACGGCGGGCACGTTCGGGCAGCGCGCCCGCGAGGGCGGGTCGGACGCCGGCTGAGACGCGGGCGACGGATGCCGCGGCATCCGCTCGCTAGAGCATCGCCATGATCTGGCGCGCGATCATGCGTCCCGCGCGGTTCGCGCCGACCGTGGACGCCTGCGGCCCGTAGCCGGCGAGGAACACGCGCGGATCGCTCCAGGCCGCGCCCTGCCCGACGGTCACGCCGCCGGTCCTCTCGCGGAGCTTCAGCGGGGAGAGGTGGCGCAGCTCGGGGCGGAACCCGGTGGCCCAGATGATGGCGTCGGCGCGAGCCATGCCGCCCTCGTCGCCGTCCCACATCACGCGATCGGGCTCGATGCGGTCGAACATGGGACGAGCGACGAGCAGCCCCCGCTCGATGCCCGCCGCGATGCGACGGCTCCTGGGCACCCCGGTGCCGCTCACGATGGAGGGCAGCGCCCGCCCCGAACGTGCGGCCTCGTCCTGCAGGGCGACGGCGGCGGAGGCGCCTTCGAGATCCATCTCCTGCCGGTCGAGCCAGTCGATCGGGCGGCGCGACACCCAGGTGAGGCCGCCCGCGACGTCCTCGAGCTCGAGCATGAAGCCGATCGCCGAGGTGCCGCCGCCCACCACCACGACGTGCTGGTCGCGGAAGTCCTCGACGTCGGCGTAGTCGGACGTGTGCACGTGACGGCCGGCGAAGTCGGCCATGCCGGGGTAGTACGGCACGAACGGCGAGCCCCACGTGCCGGTGGCGTTCACGAGGAACTGCGTGGTGATCTGGTGACGCGGTGCGGGCGGCACGGCGGGCTCCTCGAACGTCCTCCGACGTCGGCCGAAGAAGCCCTTGGCCTTCAGCTCCTCCATCGGCTGCGGCGTCAGGTCCTCGTACGTCGACGCGGAGGTCGACGCCCTCGTTCACGACCGAGCGCACGTTCATCGGGCGCCGCACCCGCAGGTCGAAGTGCTCCTCGAAACGGCCGTAGTACTCGGCCACGACCTCCTTGGCGGGCAGCGTGCGGTCGGCGGTGTCGAAGCTCAGCCCGATCTCGGCCATGCCCGGGAGGTCGTTGACGCGGTGCGCGGTGCCGAGTCGCAGCGACGACCAGCGGTGCTGCCAGGCCCCGCCCGGGCCGGGGGCACGGTCGAGCATCACGAAATCCTCGTCGGCGACGAGCTCGAAACGGCGAAGGTAGTAGGCGACGGAGAGGCCGGCTTGCCCGGCTCCGATCACCACGACCTTCACGCGTTCAGGGCTCGTCATCACCCGACAATCTCAGCACGTGTCGGCTGGGTGTGCGCACCACGGGATCGTGCCGGGTTCGGGGCGTCCGGCAAGGACGTTGTGGATGGCTCCATTCGGTGCGTTTCCCGGTGCTAAACTGGCAGCCGGACGAATTCATTTATCAGATGAGCGCCGGGTGAAGACCATCCCACCCGGCCAGATGTCGTAAGGGGGTCACGCATGGGGCGCGGCCGTCAGAAAGCCAAGCACACCAAGGTCGCTCGGGAGCTGAAGTACTTCAGCCCGAATACCGACTACACGGCGCTTGAGCGCGAGCTCACCGGCTCGCAGCATGACGAGTACAACGACGAGGCGTCGAAGTGGTCGGAGTACGCCGCCGACGACGACGACACCTACGTCACGGGCGACGAGCAGCGCGCATAGCCGCGCCGACCACGACGCCACCCTGTTGAGGGCATCCGCCGCATCGCACGACTCCTCCGCCTCACGGCGGGCGCGACGCTGCGTCGCGCGCCAGGTCGGGCGTCGGGGCGCGCGTCGTCATCCGCCCTAGGCTGAGCGGATGACGGAGCTGCCGCGTGCCCTCACCTCCCGCATCGCCTACGAGAATGCCTGGATGCGCGTGCGCGAGGACCTCGTGCGCTGGCCGGGCGGCCACGAGGCGATCTACGGCGTCGTCGAGAAGCCCGACTTCGCGGTGGTGCTGCCGCGCGACGGCGACGGCTGGTGGATGGTCGAGCAGTACCGCTACACGATCGGCCGCCGCGTGTGGGAGTTCCCCCAGGGCTCATGGCCGGCCGGGCACGGCGGGGACACCCTCGAGCTCGCCGCGGCGGAGCTGCGCGAGGAGACCGGGTTCGCGGCCGCATCGCTCGAGCACATCGGCCGGATGCAGGAGGCCTACGGGTTCACGAACCAGGGCTGCGACCTGTTCCTCGCGACCGGCCTGACGCCGGGCGAGCCCGACCGCGAGCCGACCGAGCACGGCATGGTGCACCGCTGGGTCTCCGATGACGAGCTCGACGGGATGATCCGCACCGGCGACGTCATCGACGCGGTGACGATCGCGGCGCTCACGTTCGTGCGCCTGCACCGCGGCTGACGCGTCGAAGGCGAGCGACGATCACGGCGATCGCGCGCCGTCTGCGACCCCGCGGGGCGAGAGGGATCCCCACGCGAGCGCGAGCAGCACCACCCGCGCGATGCCGAACGCCCACGGGACGGGCAGGGCGAAGCCGAACCAGAAGACCATCTCGACGGGCAGCAGTGCCAGGCTCAGGATCGCGCCGATGCGCGATCCCCGCCACACGAGCCACGCCGCGAACGCCGAGGCCATCAGCACCAGGACGAACGCCATGAGGAGTGCCACGAAGGCGCCCACGCCGACCCGGTTCGACCAGGGGCCGCCGTACACCTCGAACAGGTCGAGGAATCGCGGCAGCATGCCCCCCGTGTTCACGTGGTGGATCGCGATCGGGATCGCGGGGAGCCCGAACATGGCGGCGTAGGCCCACGTCAGCACGGCGTCGATGCGCGCGTACCTCATCTGCCGACCTCGATCCGACCGGTGCGACCGGGCAAGTGCCTGTGCTGTGCTCGGATTCTACGCCGCGGCCGCACGCCAGCGAGCGGTCTCCTCGACGAAGCGCTCGAGCTCCGCGAGGGAGTTCGTGGGCGTGATCGCGCGCAGCACGACCTCGTCGACGACGTCGAACGCGGCGAGGCCCGCGGCGTCGTGCAGCGTCGCGTCCGCGGGCCGGATGCCGAGCCGCTCGAAGTTCGCGACGTACGACGGCACCGACTCGTAGCGCTCCACCTCGCGCTGCAGCGCCGGCCGCGCGTCGGCCTCGGCGATCGTTCGCACGTAGAGCACGGCGCGCGGACGCCTGGCGCCCGCGGCGCCGTCGCCGGCGGTGGCAGCACCGTGCAGCTCCGCCGCCGCAGCGAGGGCGGCCTGCGGCGTGAGCCAGTTGAGCAGCACGCCGTCGGCTCGCTCGGCGGCGAGGCGGCGCATCCGCGGGCCCGAGCGCACCGACGACGATCGCGGCATCCGTCGCGCGCGCGCAGCGTCGCGATGCCCTCGCGCACGATCGCGAGCGGATGCGGGGCCCGGCCCGAGCCGATGCCGAGCGTCGTGCGTGCGGCCGGCAGCCCGTGCAGGTCGAGCGTGTCGGCCGGCCGGCGGTCGAGCGGGATCACGCCCGTCGCGAGGCCGAGCGTCTCGGTGACGGACGCCGCGACGCGAAGGCCGTCGAGCGAGTCGCCGCCGGGCACGTCGTTGATCCACAGCGCCGAGAACCCCAGCCGCTCGATCCGCGGCGCGAGCGCCCGCACGACCTCGGCGCCCGTGGTGCCGATGATGCCGATCGAGACCGCCGCGCGCATGCGTCAGTCCGCGTAGGCGCCGACGAGGCGCACGGCGCCGCCGTCGACGCCCTTCGCGCCCTGCTCGAATCCGTCGAGGTCGCGGTCGCCGATCGCGACGGTGCCCGCCTGCCAGGCGGGGAGCCCGAGCGCGCCGAGCGAGGCGACCACGTCGGCCGCGGCATCCGCTGCCACGACGGCGAAGAAGCCGATGCCGAGGTTCCAGGTGCCCTCGGTCGACTCCAGTGTCGTGCCCGCCAGGTCGTTCAGCACGCGGAAGACCGGCGCGGGCGACCAGCTCGACCGGTCGAGCTCCACCCACGAGCCGCGGGGCAGCACGCGCGCGAGGTTCGCCGCGATGCCGCCGCCGGTGACGTGCGAGAGCGAGTGCACGGATGCCGCGAGCCGGTCGTCGTCGAGGAGGCGCACGAGCGGCCCGGTGTAGAGCCGCGTCGGCTCGAGCAGCGCCTCGCCCCACGTGGTGCCGAGGTCATCGAGCCGATCGGCGAAGCCGATCTTCGCGCCGGAGAGGATGTGCCGAACCAGCGAGAAGCCGTTGGAGTGCAGGCCGCTCGACGCGATCGCGATGACCGCGTCGCCGTCGCGCACCCGGTCGGCCCCGAGCAGGCGGTCGGCCTCGACGACGCCGACCGCGGCGCCCGCGACGTCGTAGTCGTCGGGGCCCATGAGGCCGGGGTGCTCGGCCGTCTCGCCGCCGACGAGGGCGGTGCCGGTGTCGGCGCAGGCTCGGGCGATGCCGGTGACGATCGTGGCGATGCGCTCGGGCACGACCCGGCCGCAGGCGATGTAGTCGGTCATGAACAGCGGCTTGGCGCCGACCACGACGATGTCGTCGACGACCATGCCCACGAGGTCCTGGCCGATGGTGTCGTGCTTGTCGAGCGCCTGGGCGATCGCGATCTTGGTGCCGACGCCGTCGGTCGACGTGGCGAGCAGCGGACGCGCGTAGTCCTTCGCGAACGACAGGTCGAAGAGGCCGGCGAAGCCGCCGACGCCGCCGAGCACGCCGGGGCCGTGGGTCGCGGCGACCGCCTCCTTCATGAGTTCGACGGCGAGGTCGCCGGCCCGGGTGTCGACTCCGGCAGCGGCGTAGGACGAGTTCGCGTCGGTCACCCGTCAAGCGTACCCGCGGCCCGCGCGCCGAACCGTGCCCTGCCGCCCCGCCCGGACTAAAATGAACGCATGCAGGCGGGGGGAACACCGTCGTGGGTGATTCGCGAGAATGCGAGTCGCTCGGTTCTGCTCGCCCTGTACCTGCGCGAGGTGCTCGCGATCGCCTCCCCGGTCGAGCTGCCGCGGCTCCGTGACGTGGGCGCGGTCGGCCAGCGACTCGAGATCGACCAGCACGACCTGCTCGAGCGGCAGTGGCGCGCGTGGTGGGCGATGACCGTCGAGCCCGAGGCGCATCCGTCGGTCGTGCCGCTCGAGCTCGTCGACGCCTACGACACCGACGTGGCGCTGCCGGTCTCGGGTGCCGAGGTGCTCGCCGCGGCCATCGTGCCGCACGCCGAGGCCGCCCGGGCGTGGGCCGAATGGGCGCATCAGGGCTATCGCACGGCATCGGCGGCGCGTCGCGGCGACTCCTATCGCGCCTACGCCGGCACGATCGCCGAGCACGAGCGCGAGGTCGGCCGCCGTGCGCACTCCTTCGAGCTCAACGTCGAGGTCGTGCCCTTCGCGGCGCCGGGCGTGTGGTGGATCGGCGCGATGACCGTCGCGGTCACCGACTCGCTGCGATCGGATGCCTCGGCGTTCGACGACGCCATCCACCCGATCATCGCCGAGCTCGCCTGAGCTCGAGACCGACGACCGAGAGGTCCGTCAGCCGCGTGGCAGACTCGTCCGCATGAGCATCTGGTACGGCGAGCCCTCCCTCGACTGGGCGAACTCCCGCCGCGACGGCACCCTCCTCGACGTCCTCGGCATCGAGATGATCGAGCTCACCGAGGACTCGTTGAAGGGGCGCATGCCCGTGGACGGGCGCACGCGGCAGCCCGGCGGGGTCCTGCACGGTGGGGCATCCGTCGCCTTCGCCGAGTCGCTCGCGAGCTGGGGCTCGACGTTCACCGTCGACCCGGCCACGAGCTACTGCGTGGGCATGGAGATCAACGCGAATCACACCCGCCCGGTTGCCGAGGGCTGGGTCTACGGCGAGGCGAAGCCGCTCAGCCGCGGCCGCACCACGCAGGTGTGGGAGATCACGATCACGGATGCCGCGGGCAAGCTCGTGTGCATCTCGCGGTGCACCATGGCCGTGCTCGCGAAGCCGTCTGAGTACTGAGGCTCTCGGAGTACTGAAGGACGTCACGCGCTGCGGGAATATCGTGGACCCGTGAAGCCATTCGTCCTCCTCGCCACGCGCTCCGAGGACCTGCCTGCCGACGAGGAGTACGCCCTCTTCCTCCGCTACACCGGACTCGACGAGCGCGACCTCATCCGGGTACGGCTCGAGGCGGCGCCCATGCCCCGGCTGGACCTGAGCTCGCTGTCGGGCATCTTCGTGGGCGGAGGCCCGTTCAACGCCTCCGATCCGCCCGAGCGGAAGGCGCCGGTGCAGCACCGGGTCGAGGCGGAGTTCAGCACCCTCCTCGATGAGGTCGTGGCGCTTGACTTCCCGTTCCTCGGCGCCTGCTACGGCGTCGGCACCCTCGGCGTGCACCAGGGTGCGCCGATCGATCGCACCTACGCCGAGCCGATCAGCGTCGTGCCGGTCACGCTGACCGACGCCGGAGCATCCGACCCGATCCTCGCGGGGCTGCCCCCGACGTTCAACGCCTTCGTCGGGCACAAGGAGGCCATCCGATGGCTGCCCGACTCGGCGACCCTGCTCGCGTCGTCGCCCACCTGTCCGGTGCAGATGTTCCGGGTGGGGGCGAACGTGTACGCGACGCAGTTCCACCCCGAGCTCGACGTCGACGGCATCATCCTGCGCATCCACGCCTACGCGAACCACGGGTACTTCACCGCCGACGAGCTCGAGCCGACGCTCGCTGCGGTACGGCGCGCCGAGGTGTCGTACCCGAGCCGGATGCTCCGGACCTTCGTCGAACGCCACGCCCGGTAGCCGAGCGGTGCTCGCCCGGCGGGACAGGCTCCCCCGTTCGGCCCGGGTCTCGATACGCTCGCTGCGCTCGCACCTCGACCGACGCCGCGGCGGGCCAGGCGCTCAGCTGAGCATCGGGGATCCCTCAGGCGGCTCACACGCGCACGTGTGGGAGGATGGAACGTCCAGCTCGGACGCTCTCACCACACTCCCCGAGGAGCCATCGCTCGCATGTGCGGCATCGTCGGCATCGTCTCCACCGAGCCCGTCAACCAGCAGATCTACGACAGCCTCCTCCTGTTGCAGCACCGCGGCCAGGACTCCACCGGCATCGCGACCGCCGATGGCCCCGTGTTCCACATGGCGAAGGCGCGCGGGCAGGTGCGCGAGGCGTTCCGCACCCGCGACATGCGCTCGCTGCTCGGCAACATCGGCCTCGGCCACGTGCGCTACACCACGAAGGGCGCCGCCGAACGCGAGGAGGAGGCGCAGCCGTTCTACGTGAACGCGCCGTACGGCATCATCCTCGTGCACAACGGCAACCTCACGAACACGCGCGAGCTCTCGGGCGACCTGTTCTCCATCGACCGCCGGCACGTCAACTCGACGAGCGACACCGAGATGCTGCTCAACGTGCTCGCCACCGAGCTGCAGGGGCAGATCACGGGCCTCGAGCTCGACCCCGACCAGGTGTTCCGCGCCGTCGAGCTCGTGCACGAGCGCGTCGAGGGCTCCTACGCCGTCATCTCGCTCATCGCCGGCTACGGGCTCCTCGCGTTCCGCGACCCGTACGGCATCCGCCCGCTGATCCTCGGCAAGCGCGTGACCGAGTCCGGCAAGGACGAGTGGATCGTGGCATCCGAGTCGCTCGTGCTCGAGAACGGCGACTACGAGATCGTGCGCGACGTCGACCCCGGTGAGGCGATCTTCATCACGCTCGACGGCGAGATGATCTCGCGGCAGTGCGCACCGAATCCCCGCCTCGTGCCGTGCTCGTTCGAGTACGTCTACCTCGCCCGTCCCGACTCCGTGATGAACGGCATCTCGGTCTACGAGGCCCGCCTGCGCATGGGCGACCGGCTGGCGACGACCATCGAGACCCACATGGACAAGGGCGACATCGACGTCGTCATGCCGATCCCCGACTCGTCGCGCCCCGCGGCGATGCAGGTGGCGCAGAAGCTCGGCATCGAGTACCGCGAGGGCTTCTACAAGAACCGCTACGTCGGCCGCACGTTCATCATGCCCGGGCAGGCCGCAGCGCCGTCGGTCGGTGCGACAGAAGCTCAACGCCATGGGCACCGAGTTCAAGGGCAAGAACATCCTCATCGTCGACGACTCGATCGTGCGCGGAACGACGTCGAAGGAGATCGTCGAGATGGCCCGCGCCGCCGGCGCCAACAAGGTCACCTTCACCTCGGCCGCTCCCCCGGTGCGCTACCCGCACGTCTACGGCATCAACATGCCGAGCCGCCGGGAGCTCGTCGCGCACGGCCGCAAGATCCCCGAGATCGCCCGCGAGCTCGATGCCGACCACATGATCTACCAGGAGGTCGTCGACCTGCAGGCGGCGATCACCCAGGGCACCTCGATCGAACAGCTCGACATGTCCTGCTTCACGGGCGACTACGTCACCGGCACGGTCACCGAGGAGTACCTCGAGTGGGTGGAGAAGACCCAGCTCTCGTAACCGCCGGTCGAGTGGCGGCGCCGCAGGCGACGCGTATCGAGATCCGAGGGTGCGCCAGACTGGCACCATGGGGTTCACTCGCCGCGGCAGCGTCCGCACGCCCGTGCTCGAGATCGCCTACGAGGAGGCGGGGCCGGCCGACGGCCCGGTCGCGGTGCTGTCGCACGGATTCCCCTACGACGTGCGGGCGTACGACGAGGTCGCCGATCTGCTCGCGGCATCCGGCATGCGCGTGATCGCCCCCTACCTGCGCGGCTACGGCCCGACCCGGTTCACGGATGCCGCGACGCTGCGCTCGGGTGAGCAGGCCGCGCTCGCGCAGGACCTGCTCGACCTCCTCGACGCCCTCGGCATCGAGCGCGCCATCGTCGGCGGCTACGACTGGGGCGGACGCGCCTCGTGCATCGTCGCCGCGCTGCATCCGTCGCGGGTGAGCGGACTCGTCACCGTCGGCGGCTACAACGTCTTCGATCCCGCCTTCGCGCAGGAGCCGACACGTCCCGAGTGGGAGCGCACCTACTGGTACAAGTACTACTTCCACTCGGAAGCCGGCCGGCGCGGGCTCGAGCGCTACCGTCACGAGCTGTGCGAGCTGCTGTGGACGACGTGGTCGCCCGAGTGGGCGGATGCCGCGACGGCCTACGCGGCGAGCGCCCCGAGCCTCGACAACCCCGACTTCGTCGACGTCGTGATCCACTCGTACCGGCACCGCTCGGCGCTCGTCGCGGGCGACCCGCGCTACGCCGCGATCGAGGAGGCCCTCGCCGCCCAGCCGCCGATCTCGGTGCCCACCGTGGTGCTCGAGAGCGGCGCCGACGGGCTCGGCGGTCCGAGCGGCGCAGAGGACCGCGACCGGTTCACCGGCCCGTACGCGTTCCGGGAGCTCGCCGGCATCGGCCACGATCTGCCGCAGGAGGCGCCCGCGCGAGTTCGCCGAGGCCGTGCTGAGCCTGCGCTGAGCGGGTTCGCCGGGTTCGCTACTCGTCGTCGACGCGGTGCGTCGACTCGTGCACGACCAGCACCGACTTCGCACGCTTGGCGGAGCCACGGTCGATGAGGAGCGCGACCACGGCGCCCAGGGCGGCGCCGATCGTGGCGCACAGCAGCAGCAGGAAGCCGAAGACCTGCCCCCGGTCGAACCCGAGCTCGAGCTCGGGATCCGCCGGCTGCCCCGAGAACGCGAACGTGAGGACGAGCGCGACGAGCGCACCGACGAGGGCGCCGAGCGTGATGAACCGTCCGTACCGGGGTGCGCGGCGCACCGTGACGACGTCGTCCGAGACGTCGGTCTCGACGGGCTCGTCGATCTCGATGCGCTCGACGCGCCGGCCCGACTCGTCGCCCGTCGACGCCCTCGACGGGGTCGACGTGCTCGACGTCATCGCCCACCGCCGCCGGATGCTCGGGATCGTGCGGCTGGGGGGTGCTCTGGGGGTCGCTCACCCCTCCATTGTCCCGCACCCGCACCGGGGCGGCGTGCGCGCTCAGGGAACGTGCAGTACCGGGAGGTGCCCGCGCAGGTCGGCGCGCTGGCCCGAGGCGTGCACCCGCCCGGCCGCGCGGGCGTCGTCCCACGTGAGGCCGCCGGTCGCGAGGGCGAGCCACGTCGCGGCATCCGTCTCGACCACGTTGGGCGGCGTGCCCCGCGTGTGCCTGGGACCCTCGACGCACTGCACCGCGGCGTACGGCGGCACCCGCACCTCGACCGTGCCGCCCGGCGCCTGCTCGGCGAGGAGCTGCAGCGTGTAGCGCACCGCCAGCGCGAGGGTCGTGCGGTCGACGGATGCCGCGAGCGAACGCCCATCGGCCCCGCCCTCGATGCCCGCCGCGATGCGCGCGACCGTCGTGACCGCGGCCGAACCCAGCTCGTCGTCGATCCGTGCGCGCGCCATGCCTCCATCCTCCCGCAGTGCGGGAGGATGGCGCGGCCCCGCATCGATGAATGTCGCCGTCAGGCGCGCGGCGCCTTCGGCCCGAGCGACCGGATCGCGCGCAGCCCCACGATCGAGACCGGCACGAGCGCCGCGTGGCACAGCGCCAGCGCGACCTTGCTCGCCGTGTCGTGATCGCTTGGCAGGATCATCGGGAGGATCGACCCCAGTTCGAGCACGGGTGCGACGATCAGGGCGGCGGGGATGACCCACCGCCACCACAGCGACAGGGTCGCCGCGATCGACATCCCGACGGTGAGCGGCAATGCGGTGAACCCGATGAGGGTGATCGCGTCGACTTCCGCCGGCTGCCCCGCGGCGGTGAACGTGTACGTGGCTCCTGCGACGCGGCCGAGCGTGTAGATGAGCAGGTTGACCAGCACGGCAGCCACGACCGTCGCGGCGACGATCCCCGGGCGGCCGAGCCTCCGTGCGAGCGACCTGCGGTGCCCGTCGCCGACGGATGACCGGGCGACGCGGTCGAGAGCGGTGTCCTTGTTCATGGCGATCCCTCCGACGTCTCGTACTGAACCATTTGGTTCAGTATCTCATACTGAACCAATTAGTTCAATGATTCCATCGAGATCGGGAAGCTCGGTCGCCGACGCTTTCAGCAACCCAGGACCGAGCTCAACTCGTCATCGATCCGTGCGCGCGCCATGCCTCCATCCGCCGGGCACCCGAGCCGCCGTGGTGCACGGCGAACGAGGCGCGGTCGGCTCAGGGAATGGAGAGCACCGGCAGGTGCCCGGCGAGGTCGGCGTGATCTCCCGATGCGCGTACGAGGCCGCGGGCGCGGGCGTCGGCCCAGCGCAGGTCGCCCGTGGCGAGCTGGAGCCAGGTCGCGGCATCCGTCTCGATGAGGTCGGGCTGCCGGTCCCCGGTATGGAACGGGTCGTCGATGCACAGCACGGCGCCGTAGGGCGGAACGCGCACCTCGACGGCTCTTCCGGGTGACTGCTCGCCGAGCAGCTGGAGCGTGTAGCCGACCGCCGTCGCGACCGTGGCCCTGTCGACCGGCACAGCGGGCACGCCCCCGCCCGGGTCCACCCGCGTCCTCGGCTCGTCATCGCCGACGGGGGAGTTCTGGATCCAGCCGGGATCGACGGCGCTGCCGAAGTCGCGGGCGTCAGCCACTCCGACGTTGCCGACACCCGCCGCTCGCACGGTGGCCAGCGCAGCCCGCCCGCTCGCGTCATCGATGCGCGCAGTGTCCATGGACCCATTCTCCGCCTGCCGCCGCCGATTGCGCGAGCGCAGGCATGGTGCCGGCGCTCACGCGCTGCCAGGGCCGTCACACGGGGCCGCGGCCCCGGGCGGTCCGAGCCCCATCCGGTAGCCTGAACCGGTGAGAATCCTCGTCCTCGGCTCGGGCGCGCGCGAGCACGCCATCATCCTCGCGCTCCTCGACGAGGAGGCCCGGCACGAGATCATCGCAGCACCCGGCAACGCCGGCATCGCGGCATCCGCCACCTCGTCGGCCCGCGGCAGCGTGACCACGATCGCCCTCGACCCGACCGACCCCGTCATCGTGGCCGACTACGCGATCGACAACGACATCGAGCTCGTCGTGATCGGGCCGGAGGCCCCGCTCGTGGCGGGGGTGGCCGACGCGCTGCGCACCCGCGGCATCGCCGCCTTCGGGCCCGGCAGGGCGGCCGCAGCGCTCGAGGGCTCGAAGACGTTCGCGAAGCGCATCATGGAGTCGGCGGGCGTGCCCACCGGCCGCGCCACCCTCGCCCAGACGCTGGCCGAGGTCGAGGCCACGCTCGACGAGTTCGGCGACCCCTACGTGGTGAAGGCCGACGGGCTCGCCGCCGGCAAGGGCGTGCTCGTGACCACCGACCGCGACGCCGCGCTCGCCCATGCCGAGCACTACCTGCAGCAGGGCCCGGTGCTCGTCGAGGAGTTCCTCGACGGACAGGAGGTCTCGCTCTTCCTGCTCTCCGACGGCACGAACGTGCTGCCGCTCTCGCCCGCCCAGGACTACAAGCGCCTCCGCGACGGCGACCAGGGCCCGAACACCGGGGGCATGGGGTCCTACTCGCCGCTGCCGTGGCTCGACGGCGACTTCGGCAGCGAGCGGAAGTTCGTCGACGAGGTCATCGAGACCATCGCCCTGCCCACCATCCGGCAACTCGCGGCCGAGCAGACCCCGTTCATCGGGCTGCTCTACGCGGGCCTCATCCTCACGCCGCGGGGCATCCGCGTCATCGAGTTCAACGCCCGATTCGGCGACCCCGAGACGCAGGCGGTGCTCCCCCGGCTCGTCACGCCGCTGTCGGGGCTGCTCTTCGCCGCGGCGACGGGCGGGCTCGGCGCGCAGCCCCGTCCCGAGTTCCGGCCGGATGCCGCCGTGACGGTGGTGCTCGCGAGCGAGGGGTATCCCGAGGCCCCCGAGACCGGCCGGCGGATCGAGGGGCTCGACGCCGCGGCATCCGTGCCCGGAGTGCACATCGCGCACGCCGCCACCGCCATCGGAGCGACCGACGACGCCGGGTCGACCCCGCTCATCGCCACCGGCGGACGCGTGCTCAACGTCGTCGCGCTCGGATCCGACTTCGCCGAGGCGCGCCGCCGCGCCTACGAGGCGCTCGGGCACCTGCGCCTCGAGGGCGGGCAGTACCGCACCGACATCGCCGCGCGCGTCGCGGAGTGAGGGAGTAGGACATCATGAGCGACGCCGTCGAACTGCCCGGCTGGACGCACGTCTACTCGGGCAAGGTGCGCGACCTCTACGTGCCGACAGCCGCGCTCGACGACGACGACAGCTGGACGGGCGACCCCCTGCGCCTCTCGCGGGTGGTGCTCGTGGTCGCCAGCGATCGGGTGAGCGCGTACGACCGCGTCCTCGAGCCCGCCATCCCGGGCAAGGGCGCGATGCTCACGACGCTCACGCGCTGGTGGTTCGACCAGCTGCCCGAGGTCCCGAACCACCTCGCCTACGCCGAGGACGACCGCCTCGTCGTGCCCGCGATCCCCGATTCCGTCGCCGACCGGGCGACGCTCTGCCGCACCCTCGACATGTTCCCGATCGAGTGCGTGGTGCGCGGCTTCCTCACGGGCGGCGGCTGGAAGGAGTACGAGGCGACCGGGGCGATCGGCGGGATCCCCCTGCCCGAGGGCCTGCAGAACGGCGACCGGCTCCCCGTGCCGATCTACACGCCCGCGTGGAAGGCGCCGATGGGCGAGCACGACGAGAACGTCTCCTACGAGCGCACCGTCGAGCTCGTGGGCGAGACCGTGGCCGAGCAGCTGCGCGAGCTGTCGCTCGAGATCTTCGAGCACGCCTCGGTCATCGCCGAGACCCGCGGGCTCATCCTGGCCGACACGAAGTTCGAGTTCGGCGTCGACCGCGACATCGGCATCGTCACGCTCGCCGACGAGGTGCTCACGAGCGACTCCAGCCGGTACTGGGATGCCGAGGCCTACCTGACCGGCGCGACGCCCGAGCAGCGGATGGCGAGCTTCGACAAGCAGATCGTGCGCGACTGGCTCGCCGCGAACTGGGACCAGGGCGCGTTCGAGGCGCCGCCCACGCTGCCGCACGAGATCGTCGAACGCACGGCGGAGCGCTACCGTGCGCTGCTCGATCGGCTCACGACCGGCGCCTGAGCACCGCGGCCCGAGTAGCGGGGCTCTGCACCGGGCTTCCGCACGGGCCACGCCTCGCGAACCCCTCGCCGCCGGCATGTCGATCGCGGCGGCATCCGTTCGTCGTCCCTGTGACGGCGCCGCACGGGCGCCAGGGGAGGTCGGTCGGATGCCACGCACCGAGCAGTCAGCCGAGACCGCGGTCGATTCCGCCGAGGTCGCCTGGCTCGTCAGCAAGCGGGCGGCGGCCATCCGCTCCCGCGACGCCGAGTACCTCGCATCGCGTTACGCGCCGGGCGCCCTCACCTTCGGTGCGGCCCCGCCGCTGAGCGCCTTCGCCGGCGAGGCGCATCGCGTCGAGTGGCTCCGTGCGTGGTTCGACCGGTTCCGCGGGCGCATCGAGCACCGCGTGCTCGAGCTCACGGTGAGCGTCGGCGACGACCTGGCGTTCTGCCACAGCCGCGACGTGCTCTCGGTCCGCCCGGCGCACGGTCGCCGTCGCGAGGTGCGGTTCGAGACGACGCTCGGGCTGGCGCGCGTGGGCGGCGTGTGGCTCGTGGAATCGGAGCGGGTGGCCGTGACGGGATAGCCCCGCCGCGGCATCCGCCGAGCTAGGACGCGATGGCCTTGGCGATCTTGTCGCCGCCCTCGTTGATCGCCTTCTCCAGTTCCGCGTAGTCGTCGCGGTCGATGGCCTTGTCGACCTTCTTGACGGCCTTGCCGAGGGCCGCGTCGATGCGGTCGAGGTAGCGGTCGTCGATCACGGCCACGATGGCGGACGAACCCTTCGGCAGGTACTCCTCGAGCTCGATGCCCATCTTCTTCTCCTCGTGCTTCTTCGCCATCTTGCCGGCGATCGCACCGACGCCCGCACCGACGGCGGTCGCCGCGAGCAGCGGCGGGGCGAAGAGCCCGAGCACGAGCCCGGCGGCGCCGCCGATCCATGCGCCGGCAGCGACCTGCCCGGTGCCGTGCTCGTCGACGGCGACCCTGCCGTCATCGTCGCGATGCATCACGACCGACGACACGACCTCGAGATCCGACGACGCCTCGGCGGCCTTGAGGGACTTGTAGTCCTCGGTGGCTGCTGCAGTGTCGTCGTACGTGGCCACGTACAGCGCCAGGTTGTCCATTCCCATGAGTCGTTCCCCTCGCCGAGGGCTCCCCGTGCTACCCCCGGGAGCCGTTGATGACTCCACGATAGGGAGCGCGGCAGGGCGCCTCAAGGCCCGGATCGTGGCCTCGCGGAATACGATCCGCGAACGCGGGGTTATCATTAGTTGTGACTACAACCAATGCGCACCCGCAGGGCGGCCTGCTCGCCGCCGACACCGGCATGGGCGCCGTGACCCTGCGCGTCGGCGACCTCGACGGCATGATCCGCTACTACCGCGACGGCGTGACCCTCGAGCTGCTCCGCCACGACGGCCCGGTCGCCGTGCTCGGACGCGGCAGGACGCCCGTCGTGATCCTCGAGCACGCGCCCGAGCTGCGCCACGCGTCGCCCCGCGATGCCGGTCTGTACCACACGGCGATCCTCTTCGACTCGCGCGAGGCGCTCGCCGCGGCCATCTACTCCGTCGCGGCCAAGTACCCGGGCACCTTCACGGGCAGCGCCGACCACCTCGTGAGCGAGGCCTTCTACTTCACCGACCCCGAGGGCAACGGGGTCGAGCTCTACTTCGACCGCGACCGCTCCACCTGGAGCTGGACCCACGGGCAGATCGAGATGGCCACGATCTTCCTCGACCCGAACGGGTACCTGCGCGACCACCTCACCGAGGGTGCAGCGGATGCCGCGGCAGCCGGCGTGGGCGTCGGCGACGCCGTGGTCGGCCACGTGCACCTGTCGGTCGGCGACATCGCGAGCGCGCGGGAGTTCTACGTCGACCGGCTCGGCTTCGAGACGACCGCGAGCCTCGGCGGCTCCGCCCTGTTCGTCTCCGCGGGCGGCTACCACCACCACATGGCCATGAACACGTGGAACAGCGCGGGCGCCGGCAGGCGCCGCCTCGCCCTGGGCCTCGGCAAGGTCGAGATCGTCGTGCCCGGCGCCGACGACCTCGGCGAGCTCGGCGAGCGGATGTCGCACCACGGCGTCGCGACCCGCGACGACGGGCGCACGCTCGAATTCGACGACCCGTGGTCGAACCTCGTCGAGGTGCGCGCCGCGGAGGCATCCGGCGACTGACGCCCTCGAGATGACGCGAATCGACCGCCGCACGACGGCGAGGGTCGATCCGCGTCATCTCGTGCGCGGGCGCCGCCGTCAGTCGCCGAGCGCCGACCGGGGCCCCTTTGCGTGCGACATGTCGTGGAACTCGTCGAAGTCCTGTCCGGTTCCGGGAAGCGGCGTGAGGTCGGGTCGCGCCCGCAGCCCGTCGAGCACGATCGTGAGCTGCCGTCGCCAGTAGGGCAGGTACGCGCCGCCGTACTGGCCGACGGATCCGAGCATGTCGACGAGCACGCTCAGGTCGACGCCGGTGACGTCCTGCCGCAGCGCGCCCTCGGCCTGGGCACGCGCCACGAGCCCGTCGATCGCCTCGGCGAACTCGGCACCCGGACGATAGGTCGGGTCGAGCTCGGCAACGCGTCGCATGACGGCCGGCAGGTACGGCGACTCGGCCACCCACGAGGCGAGGCGCTCGAGGTAGAGCTCGACCGAGCGCCACCCGGTCTCGGCCCCGAGGATCTCGACGGCGAACCCGTGCAGGTCGGCCACCGCGGTGTCGTAGAGCTCGCGCACCAGCGCGTCGCGGGTGGGGAAGTGGCGGTAGACCGTGCCCGCGCCCACGCCCGCCCGCACGGCCAGCTCGTCGAGGGGCGCGTCGATGCCGCGCTCGGTGAACAGGGCCCTCGCCTCGACGAGGAGCCGCTCGTGATTGCGCCGCGCATCGCGACGCGACGATGCGATCGGGTTCACGAGTTCACTGTACGCCCGATGTCCGGTATGATTCGGAGAGCCGCCTCCGTTTGATTGAACAGGGGCGGACGGCCCTCTTGGGGGAGAGGGATGCGGTGCGGCGGGCGACAGCCGGTCTGACCGGCGGGGGACGCCCGCCGCGCCCGATCCGTCCCGCATCCGCTCGCCCACGGTCCCGCACGTCCCCCCGGGGCAGGGCGGGACGGAGGCGCGCGGCTAGGCTGACCTCGTGGCCGAACCCGTCGAAACCGAGCAGCCCGTCGCGGACAACACCCGCCGTATCGAGGCATCCGTCGTCACCGACTTCAGCGACCGGATGAGCTACGGCGGCTACCTCGACCTGCCGACGCTGCTCTCGGCGCAGCGGCCGATCTCGCGGCCCGAGCATCACGACGAGCTGCTGTTCATCATCCAGCACCAGACCACCGAGCTGTGGCTGAAGCTCGTGCTGCACGAGCTCGAGACGGCCCGCGACCTCCTGCGTGCCGACGAGCTCGCCCCGGCGCTCAAGTGCGTCGCGCGCGTGAAGCACATCCAGAAGACGCTCACCGAGCAGTGGTCGGTGCTCGCGACGCTCACGCCCACCGAGTACGCCCAGTTCCGCGGCGTGCTCGGCAACGCGAGCGGGTTCCAGTCCTACCAGTACCGCGCGGTCGAGTTCGTGCTCGGCAACAAGAACGCCAAGATGATGCAGGTCTTCGAATCGGATGCCGCGGCCACCGCGATCCTGCGCCACGCGCTCGAGTCCCCCAGCATCTACGACGAGTTCCTCCGCCTCCTCGCCCGCACCGGCTACCCGATCCCGGCGTCCGTGCTCGATCGCGACGTGACCCAGGCGTGGACGTTCCAGCCCGAGCTCGTGCCGGTGTTCGCGTCGATCTACGCGAACCCCGACGAGCACTGGGCGGCCTACGAGACCTGCGAGGAGCTCGTCGACCTCGAGGACAACTTCCAGCTCTGGCGGTTCCGGCACCTGAAGACGGTCGAGCGCATCATCGGCTCGAAGACCGGCACCGGCGGTTCGAGCGGCGCGCCGTTCCTCAAGCGCGCGCTCGAGCTCACGTTCTTCCCCGAGCTGTACGCCGTGCGCACCGAGATCCCGGGCTGACGGATGTCGCACGCCGCCGAATCACGATCGTCCGAGTTCCCCGAGGACCCGTGGGCGTCGCCGTCGGCCTCCGATCCCGATCGGGTCGACCTCGGTCCGCTCGCCGTCGCCGTGCGCCGCTCGCTGAACGGCGACCACGCCGGCGAGGTCGGCACGATGCTGCCGCCGCTCGTCGACCACCACGTGCACCTCATGATCGTCGGCCCCGACGCCCTCTCCGACAGCGCGATCGCCGGCCTCGTCGACCTCGGGGCGCCGCTCGACCTCGTCGCCGCCCGGCTCCACCGCGACGGCCTGCCGCGAGCCGACTTCGCGGGCACCTTCCTCACGGCGCGCGGGGGCTATCCGGTCGGACGGCCGTGGGCGGCGGCCGGATGCGCGCGCGAGCTCGATCCCGAGCAGGGCGACGGCCGGTCGGCGCTGCCGAGTGCCGCCGAGACGGCCGTGAGCGAGCAGCAGGCGTTCGGGGCATCCGTCGTGAAGGTCGCCCTCAACGCCGACGTCGGGCCCGTGTTCGATCGCGGCACCCTCGACGCCATCGTCGCCGCGGCGCACGCCCGCGGACTGCCGGTGGTCGCCCACGTCGAGGGCGACGGCATGACCCGCCTCGCGATCGAGGCGGGCGTCGACGTGCTCGCCCACACGCCGTTCACCGAGCTGGTCGACGACGTGCTCATCGCCCGGGCGGTGGCGATCGGGCAGCGCTGGATCTCCACGCTCTTCGTGACCGGCTACGGCACGGCCACCCCCGACTCCGATCGCGCGCTCGAGAACCTGCGCCGCTTCCGCGACGCGGGCGGCTCGGTGCTGTACGGCACCGACCTCGGCAACGGCGACCAGCCGCTCGGCGTGAATCCAGCCGAGCTCGCCCTGCTCGCCTCGGCGGGGCTCGGCGCACCCGAGCTGATCGCCGCGATCACCGATCCCTGGCCGCGACCCGACCGCGCCGAGGGCATCGCGACCTTCGTGGTCGGCCCGCCGCCCGCCACCCTCGACGACCTGCCCGAGTGGCTCGCGACCGCGTGCGTCGTGCCCACGGAAGACCTGGAGGCCCTGTGACCCTCGACCCGCACCTCGCCTTCGCCCGCCGGATGGACCGGGCGGACGGCCTCGCCCACTACCGCAAGCGGTTCGTCGGCGCCGGGACCGACCTCGTCTACTTCGACGGGAACTCGCTCGGACGGCCGCCGGTGTCGGCGGTCGAGCGCGTCGAGCGGTTCCTGCGCGAGGACTGGGGCGGTCGACTCATCCGCGGGTGGGACGAATCGTGGATGCAGCTGCCGTTCGAGATCGGCGATCGCATCGGCCGCGCGGCGATCGGGGCGACGGCCGGGCAGACGGTCATCGGCGACTCGACGACCGTGCTGCTCTACAAGCTCGCCCGTGCCGCGGTCGACGCGCAGCTCGCCCGCGACACGTCGCGACGCGAGATCGTGGTCGACAGCGACAACTTCCCCACCGACCGCTACGTGCTCGAGGGCATCGCCCGGGAGCGCGGCATGCGACTGCGCTGGATCGAGGTCGACACCTCGTCGGGCGTGACGCCCGAGCAGCTCGCAGAGGCCGTCGGCCCCGAGACCGCCCTCGTCGTGGTGAGCCACGTGGCGTACCGCTCGGCGTACCTCGCCGAGGCGCACGAGCTCACGCGCATCGCGCACGACGCCGGGGCGCTCATCCTCTGGGACCTGTGCCACTCCGCTGGATCGGTCCCGGTGATGGCAGACCTCTGGGGCTTCGACCTCGCCGTCGGCTGCACGTACAAGTACCTCAACGGCGGGCCCGGCTCCCCGGCGTTCGCCTACGTGCGCGACGACCTCCAGGGCGTCCTGACCCAGCCGATCCAGGGCTGGATGGGCGCGGCCGACGTGTTCGCGATGGGGCCCGAGTACGCACCGGCCGACGGCATCCGCCGGTTCCTCAGCGGCACGCCCCCGATCGTCGGCATGATCGCCATGGAGGAGTCGCTCGCGATGATCGAGGAGGCCGGCATGGCCGCCATCCGCGCGAAGTCGGTGGCGCTCACCTCGTTCGCGATCAACGTCGCCGACGCATGGCTCTCACCCCTCGGCGTCACCCTCGCCTCGCCCGTCGACCCCGAGGACCGCGGCGGCCACATCACGCTCCAGCACCCCGCGATGCGCGAGGTCACCGCGCGGCTCTGGCAGCAGGACGTGATCCCCGACTACCGCGACCCCGGCGGCCTGCGGCTCGGGCTGTCACCGCTCTCCACCAGCTTCGAGGAGGTGCACCACGGGCTCGCGGCCACGCGGGACACGCTGAAGACGGTGCTCACGGAGCGGGCGGGACTGGCGTAGCCGTTCCCGCGCGGCGACGCCGCGGCATGTGCGGATGGCGGACGCAACCTCGCGGCGTCGCGACCCGGCCTCGCGCCGACGCAACCCGGCGCCCCGCCAGGCCGAGGGTGGGCAGTCTCGTACCACCCCATTCGCGGCATTGGCAACCCCGAGCCGCCTTTCGGCGAGCTACAAGGCGGCGGACGTACCATGACCGCATCGCACGACGAAAGGTGGAACCATGACTGACACGGACCGCAACATCGCCGAGGCGACCAGGGCGGCACGCGACGCCGCAGCCCGCGCGGCCGACACTGCCGGCGACACGGCAGAGGACATCGCCGACACCATGAGCCGCGCGGCACGCGACGCCGGGGACACCGCCGACGACGCCAAGGAGCAGGTGGCGAGCGCCGTCAACGACGCGGTCGACAGCGCCCGCGCGACAGCAGCCGACGCCGCCGAGACGATCGCCGCGCAGGCCAAGGACGCGGCGGACGCCGTCTCAGCGCAGGCCAAGGAGGCGCTCGCGAACGCGAAGACCGCCGCGGACGAGGGCGTCACCTACGTCCAGGCGCGCTACCGCGAGAACCCGGCCCTCGTGATCGGGGTCGCGATCGCCGCGCTCGTCGCCGTCGGCGTCATCGTCAGGTCGATCTTCCGACGCTGAGCCGGCGCGGTTTCACGTGGCGGCATCCGCGCTGAGCACCGGTCGGATGCCGCCGCGTACCCTGCGCGCGCCCGTGGAGGCGCTCACGCGGTGATGCCCGACAGGCGAGCCGGCCCGGCATCGGGACCGACGACCTCACGGCCACCCTCCTGCACATGACGCTGAGCCCCGACCGCCCCCGATAGAATCGAGGCATCCACACCCTCGACACCGGACGGAGAACCGCGGTGCCCACCATCGTCGTCGACGTGATGCCCAAGGCCGAACTGCTCGACCCCCAGGGGAAGGCCGTCGCCGGCGCCCTCGCCCGCACCGGCCACACCGGGTTCACCGGCGTGCGCATCGGCAAGCGCTTCGAGCTCACCGTCGACGGTCCCGTCGACGACGCGCTCAAGGCGAGCGTGCAGCAGATCGCCGAGGAGATCCTCTCCAACTCGGTCATCGAGGACGTCGTGGGGATCCACTACGAGCAGTCCAACGTCGAGCTCGCCGAGGAGGCCACGCGCGTGGCATCCGAGCACGCCGACGAGGGCTACGTGGCGCCCGCCGGCGAGACCCACTGAGGCCGGGCTGACATGCGCATCGGCGTCATCACCTTCCCCGGCTCGCTCGACGACCGCGACGCGCAGCGCGCGGTGCGGCTCGCGGGCGCCGAGCCCGTCGCCCTCTGGCACGGCTCGCACGACCTCGACGGCGTCGACGCGCTCATCCTCCCGGGCGGCTTCAGCTACGGCGACTACCTGCGCTGCGGCGCGATCGCCTCGCTCAGCCCGATCATGACCGAGGTCGTGGATGCCGCGAACGGCGGCATGCCCGTGCTCGGCATCTGCAACGGCTTCCAGATGCTCACCGAGGCGCACCTGCTCGAGGGCGGACTCATCCGCAACGACCACGGCTCGTTCATCTGCCGCGACCAGGTGCTGCGCGTCGAGAACACGTCGACCGACTGGACGAGCGGGTTCGACGCCGGCCAGGAGATCACCATCCCGCTGAAGAACGGCGAGGGCGGCTTCATCGCCGACGACGAGACGCTCGATCGACTCGAGGGCGAGGGCCGCGTGGTGTTCCGCTACGTCGACGTGAACCCCAACGGCTCGCTCCGCGACATCGCGGGCATCTCGAACGCGCGCGGCAACGTGGTGGGCCTCATGCCGCATCCCGAGCACGCGGTCGAGCCCGGCTTCGGCCCCGACACCGCCGCGGCCATGCGCTCGGGCGTCGACGGCCTCGGCTTCTTCACGAGCGTCGTGCGGCGCGCACTCGTCGAGGCGTAGTCGCGGCTGCGCACCTCGATCCTCGGGCTCGATTCCGAGGGGATTCATCGGCTGCTGAGGGTCGTCGCATAGCTGCGGATCCGATGCTGCGATGAGGCGCGGGGACTCACCCCGCCTCGTCCCGGAGGATCCAGCATGAGTGCCACCGCTCCCACGCAGCCCATCCCGCCACGGCCGTACGAGCCTGGCGCCGACGCGTCCGGCACGGCGGACGCTGCTCCCGTCGCCGATGCCGCCCAGCCGGCGCCCGGCGCCGGCCAGCCCTGGTACCGCCGCGCGTGGGTGCTGATCGTCGGCGCCGCCCTCCTCGCGCTGCTGTGCTTCGGCAGCGGATTCATCGCGGGCAGCGCGGCGTCACTGTTCGACGGCCTCTTCGGCGGACCCGACCGCACCACGTTCGACGGCCCCGGATTCCCCGACGGCGTGCCTCCCGGCGACGGGCGCTTCCCCGGCTCGCCCGGCGATACGACCTCGTCGCAGGGCTGAGGCGTCCGGGCGTCCGGCGGATGCCGCGCAGAAGCAGAACGAGCGACCGGCAGGGCGGATGCCGCGCAGGGCCCGACGCGGCAGGATGGAACGATGAACGACGCGCCTGCACCCGATCCCTGACGCCCGAACCGCTGACGCCCGAGCTCGAGGACACGATCGCCGAGATCTTCGGGCTGCGCGACCGTGAGGACATGCAGCCGACGATCGAGGCGTTCCTCGGGCTGCTCGCGGAGCATCCCGGCCAGCCCCACGTGCTCTACGAGGTCGGCGGTTCGTACGACACCGCGGGCGACGAGGCGACCGCGGCCGGCTACTACGAGGCCGCCCTCGCCGCCGGTCTCACCGGCGACACGCTGCGCAAGTGCCTCCTGCAGTACGGCAGCACGCTGCGGCTCCTCGGCCGGTACGAGGACTCGGTGTCCGTGCTCGACCGTGCCCTCGCCGGATGGCCCGAGTCGCCGTCGGTGCGGGCGTTCCACGCCCTCGGACTGCACGCGGCGGGCCGCAGCGACGGAGCCGTCGGCGAGCTGCTCGCGCTCGTCGCCGACGCCGTCCGCACCCCCGACGTCCTCCGGTACGAGGCGGCACTCCACGGCAACGCGGGCTACCTCATCGGGCTCGACGCGGCACGACCCGGCGCCGCCGACGCGGGCGCCGACTGAGGGTCGACGGCATACCGCCCAGGCATCCGCTCGACAACCAGCCGCGGCATCCGCGGCACCGCGGAGACCACCTCGAGCCCGGCTCAGCTCCCGGCGTCGCGGCGCGCGATCCACTGGCGGATCAACGCCTGCAGGGCGTCGCGCTTCGCCTCGAGGTCGTCGGCGTCGAGGAACCTCGCCACCCGTGAGACGTCGCCCTCGCCCTCGAGGAGCCCGTCGGGATCGTCGAGCTCTGCGCCCCGGTGGAACATCAGGCTCGCGTGGGTCTTCGTCTTCGGGTAGAACGACGCGATGTTGCCCCGGTAGATGAAGGTGGGCGCCTGCCACTTGATCGCCTCGGTGACCCGCTCGTCGGCGTCGAGCACCGCATCGCGCACCGCCCGCACGAGGTCGTGCTGGGGGTTGTCGTAGGCCGCGAACCACTCGTCCACCTGGGGATTGCGTTCGCCCATGCGTCGAGTATCCCAGCGGGATCCGAGCTCCGCCACGCGTGGAACCCGCCGCCTCGGCCGCCTCGGCCGCCTCGACCGGCTCGACCGGCTCGAATCCATCGTTCGTTCGATGCGACGCACAGGCGGCTGCTGGAAGCATGGAAGCATCCCGACCCTTGGAGCTCCCCCGTGTCACCGAAACGCCTCTTCCGCACGCTCGCCTTCGCCGAGGCGGTGACCTGGACGATCCTCATCGTCGCGATGATCCTGAAGTACGCGGGCGGCCTCGACGCCGCGGTGCTCGTCGGCGGGTCGATCCACGGGTTCGTGTTCCTCGCCTACGCGTTCCAGGCGGTGCTCGTCGGCGTGAACCAGCGCTGGAGCGTCGGGCTCATCGCGTTCGCCGTGCTCACCGCGATCGTGCCCTACGCGACGATCCCGTTCGAGGTGTGGCTCATGCGGCG
Source organism: uncultured Actinomycetota bacterium (assembly GCA_963802485.1). Classification (GTDB taxonomy): domain Bacteria; phylum Actinomycetota; class Actinomycetes; order Actinomycetales; family Microbacteriaceae; genus Agromyces. The sequence goes on along the minus strand of CAWDJA010000024.1, from coordinate 261,544 downwards.
CGGACGGCTCGAGGGCGACTGGCGCCGCGAGTCGACCGAGCACCCGGCCGACGGCAGCTGGGTGAACCGGATGCTGCGCTGGTTCCTCGCGCGCCCGGTCCTGCTCACCGCATTCGCGGTCGTCGGGGTCGCCGCCGTGTTCGCGGCGCTCCTCGTGATCGGCCCGCCCGGCGGCCGCGAGGCCTGAGCCGCCCGGGTCCGCGAGGCCCGAGCCGCCGAAGCCGGGCGCCCGGGTCCGCGAGACCGAGCCACCGAAGCCGGCGCGGCCAGAGCACACTCTGCGAGCCGCACGACCTCGCACCCGAGCGGCGAGCCGCGGCATCCGGCACCATGGAGGCATGCCCATCCTCAACAAGGACATGTCCGTGTGCATCTCGCTCGCCGGACGACCGTCGAACCTCGGCACCCGCTTCCACAACTTCCTCTACGACGAGCTGGGCCTGAACTTCATCTACAAGGCGTTCACGACCGACGACATCGAGGGCGCCGTGCGCGGCATCCGGGCGCTCGGGATCCGCGGATGCTCGGTGTCGATGCCGTTCAAGGAGGCGGTGATCCCCCTCGTCGACGTCGTGGAGGGGTCGGCCGCGGCGATCGAGTCCGTCAACACGATCGTGAACGACGACGGCGTGCTCACGGCGTCGAACACCGACTACGAGGCGATCGCGATGCTCATCGACGAGCACGCCCTCGACCCCGCGCAGCGCGTGCTCGTGCGCGGTTCCGGCGGCATGGCGAAGGCCGTCGTGGCGGCGTTCCGCGGTGCGGGCTTCGCCGACCTCAGCGTGCTCGCGCGCAACGCCGACGCCGGCGGGGCCCTGGCGGAGAAGTACCGGTACCACTGGGTCGCCGAGGACCCCGAGCCCGACTTCGACCTCATCGTCAACGTGACGCCGCTCGGCATGCACGGGGCGGATGCCGCTGCGCTCGCGTTCGCGCCCGAGTTCATCGAGCGGGCGACGACCGTGTTCGACGTGGTCGCGTTCCCGGCCGAGACCCCGCTCATCATCGCGGCACGCGAGGCCGGGAAGCCGGTGATCTCGGGCGCCGAGGTGATCGCGCTGCAGGCGGCGCGCCAGTTCGAGCGCTACACGGGCGTGCGCCTCACCCGCGAGCAGGTCGAGCGGGCGTCGGCGTTCTCCCGGGCCGAGTAGTAGCGCGCCGGCCGCAGGCGCGCGTGGCGCCTCAGTGGACGAGCGCGCCCAGCCAGATCACGAGCACCCCGAGGCTCGCGGTCACGATCGCACTCATGAGGCGCCAGTACCAGGGGCTGCCGCGGCGGGCGGACGCGGTCCAGCCGAGCACCGCGAGCACGGCGACGCCGACCCAGAGCGCCAGGTAGTAGGCGACGTACTCGTCGAGCACGCCGACGACGGCGAGCAGCAGGGCGATCGTCGGCAGCACCATCGCGATGAGCAGGCCCGCCGTGTGCCGCGCCGATGCGAGCGCGGCGACCAGGATGGCGCGGTACCGCGGTCGCTCGGTCACCTCGGTCTCCTCGCGTGCGACGGTGCCGGCGTAGATGTGCGCCAGCCAGAACACGGCGACCGAGCCGAGCGTGAAGAGCAGCACGTCGAGGTCGGTCTCGTCCTCCCAGCTCACGGCGATGATCGCGCTCACGAGCACGACGCCGTAGATCGAGTACTCGGTGCGGTAGGCCGCGAGCACCATCTGCGCCTGCCTCGACGCGTCCATACGGCTCCCCCGGTCGTCGCTGCGTGGGTTGCTGGGTGAGGGGACTCTACCGGGGTCGGGGCCGCTTGTCAGGCGCCGGGCGCCGGTCTCGTGGGACGCCCGCCCGCGATGGGGAGCCTTCGACGGCCGGGAACGGCGCGGGCGACCGCACCCGTGGCCCGCCGGTAGACTTGCACGGTCAGGCATCCGCCCCGCGGCATCCGCTCGCCGCCGTTCTCTGGAGCTCGCCACTCGTGACCACTGAAGCCCCCGCCACGACCGCTGCCCCGACGACGACCCCGCCGGTGCTCGACACCGTCGAGGTCGCCGCGGCCACGCCCGAGAAGGAGCAGCCGTACGCCGCCCTGGGCCTGAAGCCCGACGAGTACGAGCGCATCCGCAACATCCTCGGCCGCCGCCCCACGAGCGCCGAGCTCGCGATGTACTCGGTGATGTGGAGCGAGCACTGCTCCTACAAGTCGTCGAAGATCTACCTGCGCCAGTTCGGCAAGAAGGTCACGCCCGCGATGAAGCAGCACCTGATGGTGGGCATGGGCGAGAACGCCGGCGTGCTCGACATCGGCGAGGGCTGGGCCGTCACGTTCAAGATCGAGTCGCACAACCACCCGAGCTACATCGAGCCGTTCCAGGGCGCCGCGACCGGCGTCGGCGGCATCGTGCGCGACATCATCTCGATGGGCGCGCGCCCGGTCGCCGTGATGGACGCGCTGCGCTTCGGCGCCATCGACCACCCCGACACCGCGCGCGTCGTGCACGGCGTCGTCTCGGGCATCAGCTTCTACGGCAACTGCCTCGGCCTGCCGAACATCGGCGGCGAGACCTGGTTCGACCCCACCTACCAGGCGAACCCGCTCGTGAACGCCCTCGCGGTGGGCGTGCTGCGACATGAGGACCTCCACCTCGCCAACGCCAAGGGCGCGGGCAACAAGGTCGTGCTCTTCGGCGCGCGCACCGGCGGCGACGGCATCGGCGGCGCGTCGATCCTCGCGTCCGACACGTTCGCCGAGGGCGGCCCCACGAAGCGCCCCGCGGTGCAGGTCGGCGACCCGTTCGCCGAGAAGGTGCTCATCGAGTGCTGCCTCGAGCTGTTCGCGGGCGACCTCGTCGAGGGCATCCAAGACCTGGGGGCGGCCGGCATCTCGTGCGCGACGAGCGAGCTCGCGTCGAACGGCGACGGCGGCATGGCGATCGTCCTCGACGACGTGCTGCTGCGCGACCCCTCGCTCACGCCCGAGGAGATCCTCATGAGCGAGAGCCAGGAGCGCATGATGGCGATCGTGCGCCCCGAGAAGCTCGACGGCTTCCTCGAGGTCGTCGAGAAGTGGGACGTCGAGACGAGCGTGCTCGGCGAGGTCACCGACACCGGCCGCCTCAGCATCATGTGGCACGGCCAGGAGATCGTGAACGTCGACCCGCGCACCGTCGCGGTCGACGGCCCCGTGTACGAGCGCCCCCGCGCCTACCCGTCGTACCTCGACGCGCTGCAGGCCGACGGGGCATCCGACCTCGAGCGCCCGACCAGCCCCGACGACCTGCGCGCGCAGTTCGTGCAGCTCGTCGGCTCGGCGAACCAGGCGGATGCCGCGTGGGTCACGAACCAGTACGACAAGTACGTGCTCGGCAACACGGCCCTCAGCTACCCCGACGACGCCGGCATGGTCCGCGTCGACGAGGAGTCGGGACTCGGCGTCTCGGTCGCGACCGACGCGAACGGCCGCTACTCGCAGCTCGACCCGCGCCAGGGCGCGAAGCTCGCGCTCGCCGAGGCGTACCGCAACGTCGCCGTCTCCGGCGCGAAGCCGATGGGCGTGAGCGACTGCCTCAACTTCGGCTCCCCCGAGAACCCCGAGGTCATGTGGCAGTTCTCCGAGACCGTCGAGGGCCTCAGCGACGGATGCCTCGAGCTCGGCATCCCCGTCACCGGCGGCAACGTGTCGTTCTACAACCAGACCGGCGACGTGCCGATCCACCCGACGCCCGTGATCGCCGTGCTCGGCGTGATCGACGACGTCGCCCGCCGCGTGCCGTCGGGCTGGCAGGACGACGGCCACAACATCTACCTCCTCGGCGACACGGCGGCCGAGCTCGACGGCTCCGCCTGGGCGGGCGTCGTGCACGACCACCTCGGCGGTCGTCCGCCGGCGGTCGACCTCGGTCGTGAGAAGGCGCTCGCCGAGCTCCTCGCCGCGGCTGCGCTCGAGGGCCTCATCGACTCGGCGCACGACCTCAGCGACGGCGGCCTCGCGATCGCCCTCGCCGAGGCGGTCGGCCGCTTCGGCGTCGGCGCCCGCGTCGTGCTCGACGAGGTGATCCAGGACGCCGGCATCGACGCCGCGACCGCGCTCTTCTCCGAGTCGACCGGCCGCGTCATCGTGTCGGTGCCCCGTGAGGACGACGTGAAGTTCCGGGGCCTGTGCGAGGGCCGGGGCTACCCGGTGCGTCGCATCGGCGTGACGGATGCCGCATCCGGCTCGCTCGAGGTGCAGGGCCTGTTCACCGTGCCGGTCGAGGAGCTCCGCACGGTGAACCGTGCACCGCTCGCCGACGCGTTCGGGCCGGTCGTCGGGTACTGACGCGAACGCGGCGCGGATCGACCAACGGTGGCCACGTGAACGGCGAGGAGCGGGCGAACTACCCGGCGGACTACGCCGCCGCGCATGGCTCGTTCGCCCTGGTCCCTGCGGCGTACGTGTTCCTGTTCGACGGCCAGCGCGTGCTGCTGCAGCTGCGGTCGAACACCGGCTACTACGACGACTGGTGGGGCGCCTCGGCGGCCGGCCATGTCGAACCGGGCGAGCCCGTCTTCACGGCGGCCGTGCGCGAGGCATCCGAGGAACTCGGCATCGTGATCCACGCCGACGACCTCGCGCCGCTCACGACCATGCACCGCACCGCGCCCACCGGCCTCGCCGTCGACCAGCGCGTGGACTTCTTCTTCGCCTGCCGCGCCTGGGACGGCACGCCCGCAATGCTCGAGGACAAGGCCGCCGAGCTGCGCTGGTTCGACCTCGACGCGCTGCCCGGCAACGTCGTGCACCACGAGCGCCAGGTGCTCGAGGGATGCCGCGCCGGCAACCTCCACGCGATCACGGCGTTCGGGTTCTGATCATGGAACTCGTGCTCCCGATCCTCCTCGGACTCTTCGCCGCGGCCCTCGTCGTCGGCACGATCGTGCGCGCCGTGCGGGCCCCGAAGGGCGAACGGCTCCGCGAGGCGTTCTCGCCGCTCATGGGCGCCGGCGAGACGTACCAGGAGCTGCACACGGGACAGAAGGGCCTGCACGACTCGGTCATCGAGTCGATCCAGGAGTCCGAGGTGCGGCCGTCGCGCACCGACGGCGACGATCGCTGAGCCCCGGGTCCATCGCCCCGTCCACGGTCCTCAGGGTGCCGGGCTCACCAGTGCCGGTACTCCGTGCAGCGATACGGGTCCTCGGGCGCCGGTCGGCACGCGCCCGGTTCTTCGGGCGACCAGACCGGTCGCGGTCCCTGCTGCACGCCGAGTTGCGCGAGCGCGGCTCCGCCGAACAGGACCCCGATGGCCACGAGGAACGCCACCGGCGGGACCCACCACGCCGGGCGCCGCGCCGCGAGGCGGACGATCGAGGCGATCAGCGCTCCGACCCCGACGACGAGGACGCCGACCTGGGCGATGACGACGCCCGCCGCGATGACGCCGTCGTCGCAGACGTAGACGCCGCCGCCGCAACGCCCGGAGACGCCGTGCACGAAGATCGCCACTCAGGACAGCCACCCGACCGCGATCGCGAGGAGCCCGAGGCCGGCGATCGTGGCGGCGGCATCCGCGCGATTCACCGGTGGCGTGCCCGCCGCCGGGTCGTCTCGATCGGTCGTGGTCACGCGTCACGTCCCTTCGGGTGGGTGCACGAGCAGGTCGACGCGATCGCGAAGGTACGCGTCGAGCGGGGTGAGCGCGTCGGGCTGCGCGTGGCTCCAGCGCACGAGCACCGCGCCGTCGCGCAGCACCAGCGGGCCGGATGCCCCGTCGCGGCCGAGCACGTCGAGGTCGATCGGCGTCGCGTCGAAGTCCACGGTCTCGCCCTCGGCGATGCCGCCCTTCACCGCGGCCGCCCGGAGGGCCCGCTGCTCGGCCACCGCCTCGGCGGTGATGCTCTTGCGCGCGGGGCGCTCCGCGCGCACCACGCGTCCCGCGTCCCACACGCCGCCCGCCTCGTCGAGCAGCAGCACCCCGAGCCGCCACACCCGCCCGATCGCCGTCATGCGCGCGGGCCGCGGGATCCCCAGCAGGCGACGCTCGGGCACGAGCTCGGCGAGCGTCTCCATGCGGGCGCCACCCGCACGCAGTGCGGCGACGGCGCCGGCCACGAGCTCGCGGGCGGCGGCGACGGCGAGCGAAGCGGCATCCGTCATCGCGACCTGCCGACGAGCTCGAGCAGCGCCAGGCCGTAGGCCTCGGCGACGTCGGGGTGCTCGAACCGCACCCGCTCGCCCGCGAGCTCGACCTCGACCTCGAACGAGTCCTCGAGTCGCGTGAGCGAGCGGAAGGTCGCCCGCAGCAGCTCGCGCAACTGGTCCTCGCGCGGCAGCCACACCGCGTCGGCGAACGCGACGGAGTCGAGCGCCCACTCGGTCGTGCCGTTGAAGGCGAGGATCGTGCCGGAGGGGTAGCGGCGCGCCTCGATCGTCATCTCGCTCACGGTGAAGACGTCGGCCTCGGCCTCCGCCTCGACGTCGTCGGGCAGGTCGAGCTGGAAGCGGTCGCCCGACTCCGGATGCCATACGAGGCCGGCGTCCCGGAGGGCGAGGGCGAGCTCCCTGCTGATCATCCCCCAATGCTGCCCCGAACCGGGCGCCACGTCACGCCCCCACGTGGCGCGGCGCCCGGCGCCTCACACGGGCCGGCGCCCCGGTGCGACGCCCACGCGCACGTACCGGCCCGTCGCCGCCTCGGCGAGCGCGTCGTCGAGCTCGGCGAGCGGATGCGTCGCACCCACGAGCTCGTCGAACGGCACCCGTCGCCAGGAGCGCTCGAGGAACGCGACCGCGCGGCTGAGCTGCGCGCCCGTGTAGTCGTGCACGGCGGCGATCGTCGCGAGCCGCCGCACGAGCGACTCGGGGTCGAGGCACACCTCGGATCCGGGGGCCACGCTGCCCACGAGCACGCCGACGCCGCCCACGCCGAGCGACCCGATCGCGGTGCGCACGGCCGACGGCGCGCCCGACGTCTCGACGGCCACGAGCACCTCGGGCAGTCCGCGCCGCTCGAACGCGGCGAGCGTCATGTCGAGCCGCTCGGGCGACGTCGACCGCGCCGCCGGGTCCACCGCCACGGCACCGAGGCCGCGGGCGAACGCGCGCCGCGAGGCATCCGGATCCGACACGATCACCTCGGCGCCCGCCTCGACGGCCATCGCCGCCACGGTGAGGCCGATGAGACCCGCCCCGGTCACGAGCACGAGGGCGCCGTCGAGGTCCACCCGGGCGGATGCCGCGTCGAGCGCCGCGACCGCGGTCGCCGTCGCGCACGAGGCGGGCGCGAGCACCCGGCTCGGCACGTCCTCGCTCACGCGCACGATGTCGGTGCCGACCCGCAGCTGCACGTGGGTGGCGAATCCGCCCGACAGCTCCCACCCGCGGTGCACGCGCTCGTGGCCGTACTTCGCGAGCGAACGGCACTGCTGCGGAACGCCACGGGTGCAGCGGTCGCATTCGCCGCAGCTGACGGTGACCGACCAGACGACCCGGTCGCCGAGCTCGAGCGGCACGCCGTCGGCGCGCCGAACCCCGTCGCCGACCGCGACGACCCGTCCGACCTGCTCGTGGCCGAGGACGAGCGGCGTGTGCGCCACGCGCTCCCCGCGCACGGTGCGCACGTCGGAGGGACAGATGGTGGCGAGCTCGACCTCGACGAGGGCCTCGCCGGGCGAGAGCCGCACGCCGGGCGCGGCGAGGGCGTCATGCGGGCGCCCCGGCTCGTTCCACACCATGGCGACGGGCGAGGGCTTCACGATGACGTCGAGGTCACCGACCCGCTGGACGGTGTGCACGGAGCCCGCCCCTACCGTCGGCGGCGGCCGACGCGCGCACGGATGCCGCGCGCGTTCCGGCCGGTGGGACGAACGTGGCCTGCGTGACGGCTCCGGGCGAGGCCGAGCAGGTCCACCAGCAGGTCGATGTCGTGTTCGTCGGCATCGTCGTACCCGTCGATGAGGTCGACGACCGTGGTGTGCCTGGACATGGCTGGGCCTCCTCTGGCGACCCCGGTCGGGTGGGGCCGCTCCGCCACGCGGGTTCGAGCGCCCGCGGTACCTTGCATCGACGTTAGGCAGCGGGCGCCAACGACACCCGAAGCAGGGGTTGCGCGGAGGTGAACGCTCGCCGGCGGCTCCAGCCGTGGGCCCACCGGCAGGCCGGCGTCAGCCCTTGCCGCGCCGCCCCGGACCCATGGCCGCACCGAGGCCGATGACGATGACGGCGACGAAGAGGAACCCGTATCGCGCGGTGACGATGGCGATGAGCGCCACCACGATGCCCACCGCCACGACGACGCGCGCGAGCACCAATCGCACTCGCGGCGTGAACCAGCGGCTCGCGCGGCCGGGCTCGGTCATCCGCCCACCGTGAACGAGCGGCCGGTCGCCTGCTCGGCGAACGCCCACACGCGTTCGCCGATCGTCGGATCGATCGACACGCTCGTGGGCCGCTGCCGGGTCGGCTCCCCGCGCACGAGGTACTTCGGGCCCCAGAAGTCCCCTCCCTCGACGCCGGCCGCGGTGAGCGCGAACAGCGGGATCTCGGCGCCGCGGTGCTTGCCCTGCGCCCACGCGGCCTGCAGGGCATCGGAGAATCGGGTGCCGGCGCTCGGCTCGTTCACCCCCGGCACCGTCGGCGTGCGGCCGGTGATCGAGTAGCCCGGGTGCGCGACGACGCTCGCCGCGGGCGCCCCCGCCGCGCGCAACCGCCGGTCGAGCTCGAACCCGATCACCTGCGACGCGATCTTCGATTGGGCGTAGGCGCGCCAGAAGTCGTAGCCGCGCTCGAGCTGCAGGTCGTCGGTGCGGAACGTCGAGAGCCGCGTCGACAGCGAGCCGAGCGACACGATCCGCGCGCCGTCGGCGAGGTGCGGCAGCATCCGCTCGAACAGTGCGAAGTGCCCGAGCACGTTCGTCGCGAGCACGAGCTCGTTGCCGTCGATCGACTCCAGCCTCGTGGTGGGGGTGTGCACCATGCCCGCGTTGGCGACGATCCCGTCGAGCGGAGCGCCGGCGAGCAGCCGGTCGGCGCCGGCGTCGACCGCGTCGAGCGACGACTGGTCCATGACGAGCGCCTCGACGGATGCCGCGGGGCGCACGTCGCGGATCGCCGCCATCGCGGCCTCCAACCGCTCGGGGCTCCGCCCGCTCAGCACGACGTGCGCGCCCGCACCGGCGAGACGCGCCGCGGTGAAGAATCCGAGTCCCGCGTTGGCGCCGGTCACGAGGTAGCGCCGGCCCGACTGCGACGGCAGGGCGAGCGGGTACCAGCTCACAGGCCGTCGCCGGTGCCGCCGTTGCCGGCCAGCTCCTCGTGGTGCTGGATCACCTCGGCGACGACGAAGTTGAACCACTTCTCGGCGAACGCCGGATCGAGATGGGCGTCGACGGCGAGCGCGCGGAGCCGGGCGATCTGCCGCTTCTCGCGGTCGGGATCGCTCGGCGGCAGCCCGTGCTCGGCCTTCAGCCGACCCACCTGCTGCGTGAACTTGAAGCGCTCGGCGAGCAGGTGGATGAGGGCCGCATCGATGTTGTCGATGCTCGATCGGATGCCGAGGAGCTCGCTCATCGCGGCATCCCGTTCGTCGATGGACCCGTCAGTCATGCATCGAGCGTACCCGCGCAGCGGCGCGCACCTCACCCTGCGGTGGACGCCGCGCGCTCGAGCACCGGACGCGTGGCGAGGAGCCCGAGCCACACGATGCCGATGCCGGCCGCGAGCACCCCCGCGATGACGAGGAGCGACGCCGGCGCGACGATGAGCGTGATGCCGGTGAGCGGCAGCATCACGATCGCCGCGGTGACGGCGGACCCGATCGCGGTGATGCGCAGCGGCGACATCACCGCACGGCGGCGCGCGGCATCCATCGTGGCCACCGGCATGCCGAGCATGTCGAGGCTGCGGTAGAGCTCGCCCCGGTCGAGGATGCCCGCCGCCTGGTTCACGCCCACCGAGCAGGCGACCATGAGGAACGAGCCGACCACGGTGATGAGGATGCCCGTGCGGATGTCGGTCACGAGCAGCTGCGACGCCGCGTCGCCCTCCGCCCCCATGACGCCGAGCACCGCGACGCCCGTGCCCGCGAACACGGCCATGAAGCTCGTCATCGCGACGCCGCCGACCTGCCGCCACGCACCCTTCGGCGACTCGAGCACGGTGCGGGCGGCGAGCAGCCGCGCGGGCGTCTTCGCGCGCTTGGCCTGGCCGCCCGCGACGAGGCGGATCACCCACGGGCCGATCAGGTTCAGCACGGCGAGCGAGGCGCCGAACGCGAAGGCGAGCATGCCGAGGATCACCATCGTGGTGGGCGCGACCCGCAGCACCGCCATCACGCCGAACGCGAGCGCCACGACGCCGACGCCGACCACGACGCGCACCCAGTGCAGGCGCGGCGCCTCCTGGCGGGTGCGCACGCCGAGCGGCGAGATCACGACCTGCCGCAGCCCGAGCACCGCGCTGAGTGCGGCGAGCGCGGCGATCCCGAAGGGCACGGCGACGAGCGCCGGCCACGGCAGCAGCACTCCGGATGCCCCGAGCGGCTCGCCGCGGAACTCGATGAGCCCGAGCAGCGGCACGATGGCGAGGTACACGACCACGCCCGCGACCGCGCCGACGGCGGCGAGCACCGCCGACTCGATCACGGCGAGCGCCGAGACCACGGCCGGCGTCGCGCCGAGCAGCCGGAGGGTGGCGAGCCGGTCGTCGCGTCGCCGCGCCGAGAGCCGCGCGGCCGCTCCCCCGAGCGACACCAGCGGCACCACGAGCAGCGCGAGCGCGATCACGGCGAGCGCCTGGTAGAGCACGCCCTCGTCATCGGTCCAGGTCCAGAACGCCTGCGCGCCGCCGATCACCGTGAGCAGCAGGGCCGTCACGATGCCGAAGGCGGTGACCGGCAGCACGGATGCCGCAGCGCCGGCCGATCCCGGTCGCGCGAGCAGCCACGCGACCCGCGCGATCATGCCGGCACCCGCTCGCCGACGATGCGGCCGTCGCGCATGTCGACGATGCGAGAGCAGCGGGCAGCCACCTCGGCGTCGTGCGTGACGAGGATGAGCGTGCGGCCCTGGCCCGTGGTCGAGTCGAGCAACGCCCGCATCACGTCGGCCGAGGTCGCCGAGTCGAGCGCACCCGTCGGCTCGTCGGCGAAGACCACGGACGCCCCGGTCACCTGCGCACGGGCGATGGCGACGCGCTGCGCCTGTCCGCCCGAGAGCTGGCCGATGCGGCGGTCCTCCATGCCGGCGAGGCCGAGGGCGGCGAGCCAGCCGCGGGCGTGCTCCTCGGCGCGGGCGCGCGGCATCCCGTTGAGCATGAGTGCGAGCGCGACGTTCTCGACCGCCGTGAGCTCCGGGATGAGGAGCCCCTGCTGGAAGACGAACCCGAACGCCTCCCGGCGCAGTCGGGAACGCTCGCGCTCGCTGAGTCCCGTGACCTCCACCCGTCCGGCGCCGGACAGGAAGCCGACCGTCCCGGCGTCCGGGCGGGTGATCCCCGCGAGGCAGTGCAGCAGCGTCGTCTTGCCCGAACCCGACGCACCCATGATGGCGAGCGACTCGCCCGTGCGCACCGAGAGGTCGACGCCCGCGAGTGCGCGCGTCGACCCGAACGACCTGCTGAGGCCCGCTGCCTCGATCACGAAGGAACTCATGCTCCGAGCCTCTCGTGTCGGGCGGCGGCCGCGCGTCGGACCGGAGGCGGATTCGGGCGCACGGGCGTCATCCTTCGGGATGACATGGGTGCGGCGCGGCATCCGAGTCCCCCGACCGGATGCCGCGCCGCGGCCTGTCCGCCGACCGGATCAGCGCGGCGTGGCCCGCCGGATCACGAGGTAGCCGCCGACGCGAACAGCGCCGCGAGTCCGAGCACGACGGTGAACACGCCCACGATGCCGATGCTTCCGAACCACTCGAAGATCGCCGGCCAGCTCTCGGTGAAGGTCGCGATGGCGACTCCACCGAGTGCCAGGGCTACCGCGCCGAAGGCGAGGATCAGCATGCCGCGCATCCGCCACCGCAGGTACACGGTCGTGACGCTCGCCCCGATGAAGAGCACGAAGAGCTGGAGCGCGAGCGTCGTGTAGAAGTCGACCAGCCAACCGTCCTGCCCGTACCAGAGCGCATCGAACATGGCGATGTTCAACCACCAGCCGTTCGTCGCCTTCTCGAGCTGCACGAGCGTGGCGATGGCGACGGCGTTCAGCACCGAGACGAACCCGAACATCAGGCTCGTGCCGAGCCAGAAGTCCCGTCGGGTGGCACCGAATCCCAGGGCGAATGACAGCGTCATGCCGATGGCCTGGACGCCGACGACCACGAGATACCACTGGGGTGACAGGACCGCCCAGCTGTAGCGCATCCCCTCGCCCATCTTCTCGGTGTCCGCACCTGCGCTTCCGGCGATGATTCCGATGACGATCATCACCAGCCATGCGCCGCCGAGGATGATCCACGGAATGCCGAAGAACACCGACGGCGTCACCGCGTGGAGGCGAACGACGCGCCAGACCTCGTTGAACCGCGAGCGTGGCTCCGTGCGGACGATCGGCTGTTCGATCACGGCGGTCATGCTGCGACCTCCTGTTCGGTCGAGTCGGCGCGGAGGTCCGCGCCGGTCATGTGGACGATGAGCTGCTGGAGTGAGACCGGTGCGAGCTCGAGGCCGAGCTCGGCGGCCCGGATGCGGTCGGCCTGGTCGAGTCGGCCGTCGACGGTGACGGACGCCAGGCCGCCGATGCCTTCACGACCGATCACCGCCCGGTCGGCGACGAACGACTCGACCGCCGCTCGCCCTCCCGCCACGGTGGTGGCCGAACCGCGCACCTCGTCGGCATCGCGGTCGAGCAGGATGCGTCCCTGGTCGATGACCAGCAGGTGCTCGAGGAGGTTGGCCACCTCGTCGATCAGGTGCGTCGAGAGCACGATCGTGCGGGGGTGCTCGGCATAGTCCTGGAGGAGCCGGTCGTAGAAGATCTGCCGTGCGACGGCATCGAGGCCCAGGTAGGGCTCGTCGAAGAACGTCAGCGGCGCTCGGGAGGCGAGGCCGACGATGACACCCACCGCCGAGAGCTGGCCGCGCGAGAGCTTCTTGATGTAGCGCTTGAGCGGGAGCCGGAAGTCGTGCACGAGTCGCTCGGCGAACGCGGCATCCCAGTTCTCGAAGAACCACGGTGCCGCCTTCATCACGTGCGAGGCGTTGAAGCTGTCGGGGTACCGCTGGGATTCCCCGATGAAGCAGAGTCGTCGCAGCACGTCGGCGTGTTCGGCCGGAGTGCGGCCGAACACCTCCAGCTCGCCGTCGTTCGGGAAGATCTGGCCGGTCAGCATCTGCATCACGGTGGTCTTGCCGGCGCCGTTCCGACCGAGGAGGCCGTAGATGCGGTTCTCCTCGAGCGTGAAGTCGACGGCGTCGACGGCCGTGAACGAGCCGTAGCGCTTGGTGAGCCCGTTGACACGGACCACGGTGCGGGTCATGACTGGATCCTTTCCGCGCGGAGGAGTCCCGCGAGTTCGTCGATGTCGATGCCGAGCTTCTCGGCCTCGATGATGAGCGGTCTGATGTACTCGGTGGCGAAGTCGGCCCGTCGACGCTCGATGAGGCGGTCCCTGGCTCCGGGGGTCACGAACATGCCGATCCCCCTCCGCTTCGCCACGATGCCGTCGTCGACAAGGCGATTCACCCCTTTCAGTGCGGTGGCCGGATTGATGCGGTAGAACGCGGCGAACTCGTTGGTCGAGGGGATCTGCTCGTCCTCGTTGAGGACGCCGTCGATGATGTCGTTCTCGACCTGTTCTGCGATCTGGATGAAGATCGGTCGCGATTCGTCCATTCCGGCCTATCTGGTCGTGTGCCGAACCTCGTTGGTTCATTACTTGTGTAACTAACCAACCATGCTCCATGCGTCCGCTGTCAACCCTTGCCTGCGCGGAGACGTCGGGCTGCTGCGCGATCGAGCCGCCCGCGGCATCCGAAATGCAGGAAGAATGCCGTGCTCGGCGGCACGGCGCCCGAAGAGCGCCGGCGTGTCGGCCGAGAGTTCCTGCATTTCGGATGGCACGCGCGATCGAGGATGCCCGATGAGGGCGTCAGGCGAGGTTGGGACGGGGCACCCCGCGCTCGCGGCCGACCCTCAGGCGGCGGCCGGCTCGGCGACCCGACGTCGCCCGAGACGCAGGCGGCCCTGGGCGAGCAGGATGCCGAGCAGCACGAGCACGGCGCCGACCGGCTCATGCCAGCTGAACCGCTCGGCGAGCAGCAGCACGCCCAGCGCGACGCCGACGACGGGCGTCACGTACGTGACCGTCGAGGTGCCGGTCGGACCCCAGGCGCGCAGCACGTTGATGTTCCAGATGTAGGCGAGGCCCGTGCCGAGCACGCCGAGCGCGAGCAGCGAGGCGACGATGGTCCAGTCGAGGTCGACCGGCGTGAGGGCGATCCACGGGGTGAGCGCGAGCATGACGACCGCCGAGACCCCGATCGACAGGAACGCGAACGTCGCCGGCGCGATCGGACGCTGGCTGAGGAAGCGGCGCTGGTAGCCGAACGTGAAGCCGTAGCAGGCGGTGGCGACCAGGCACGCGAGCTGCCCGGCGAGGCTGCCGGTGAGCGCCGAGTACTGCCACGGCCCGATCACGACGATCACGCCCAGGATGCCGACGCCGACGCCGGCCCATCGGCTGAGCCCGAGGCGCTCGACGCGGAACACGAGCGTGGCCATCAGCGCGGTCATGATCGGGGTGGTCGCGTTGTAGATCGACGCGAGGCTCGACGAGACGTACTGCTCGGCCCACGCGAAGCACAGGTAGGGGATGACGCAGGTGGTGAGCGACACCACGAGGAAGTGCAGCCAGACCACGCGCTCGCGCGGCAGCACCGGGCCGGGAGTGCCGTCGACGCGCGGCACGCGCGGACGCGTGATCAGCACGATCGCACCGAGGGCCAGGGCGCCCAGCACCGTGCGCGACCAGGCCACCTGGCCGAACGAGACGCCGTCGAGCGCGACCTTCATGAAGAGGAAGCTGGCGCCCCACACGACGCCCATCGCGAGGAACTGCACCCACGTCGACAGCCGCCCGGATCGCTTCGGTGCGGATGCCTCGACGGCGGCCTGCTGGGTGGTACTGGTGCTCACCGGTCGAGCGTATGCCCGACCGGTGACGCGCGTGGAGGCCCTGCGGGGTGCTTGTCCGGAATCCGCCGGACGTCGGCAGGATGGTCCCGGTCCGCTCGACCCGGGCTCGCCCTGATGACCGGCGAGGCCGCGCGGGAGTAGCCTGCTTCCGTATCGGTTCCGGGCCGAGAGTCCCCGGAACCGCCGGGAGCCTCTGATGAGCGCCATCATCGAGCTTGAGATCGGACCCGGCGAGGAGCCGGGCACGTGGGGCGTCCGCGTCCTCCGATCGGCCGGACCTGACGCGGCATCCGCGTCGTTCCGGCTCGACGTCGACACCCTCATCGCCCGGTTGCCGTTCATGGACTCCACCGTGCTCGCCTCGGCGGTACCCGCACGGCGGGTGCTGACCGAGGGCGAGACCGAGATCCAGCGCGTCGGCACGGAGCTCTTCTCCGCCGTCTTCACCGGCGAGGTCGAGGAGGCGTACCGCACGAGCCGCGCGGTCGCGAAGGAGCGCGGGGAGAGCCTGCAGGTGCGGCTCCGGCTCGTCGCGCCGACGCTCGCAGCCCTCCCCTGGGAGGCGCTGTTCGACCCCGAGTCCGGCGTGTACGTCTGCCGCAAGGAGCCGCTCATCCGGCAGATCCCGACGACGGACGTGATGGAACCGCTGAACCTCGACCCGCCGCTGCGCGTGCTGGCGATGGTCGCGGCGCCCAGCGACCTGGCGGCGATCGACGCCAAGGGCGAGCGGATGCGCCTCGAGACGGCGCTCCGGCCCCACATCGCCCGCGGCCGGATCCTCGTCGAGTGGCTCGAGGAGGTCACCTGGGCCAACGTGCACGAGAAGCTGCTCTCGGCGCCGTGGCACGTGCTCCACTTCGTGGGGCACGGGTCCTACGACACCTCGTCCGACGAGGGAGTGCTCGCGTTCGTCGGCTCCGACGGGCGGGCCGAGTACGTCGACGCGTCGGCGCTCGCCGACCTGCTCGACCAGGCCGAGCCGACGCCCCGGCTGGTCGTGATCAACTCGTGCATGTCGGGCACCGCGAGCACCGACGAGCTGTACTCCGGCACGGCCGCAGCGCTCGTCAACAGCGGCATCAACGCCGTCGCCGCGATGCAGTTCACGATCAGCGACGCGGCGGCGGTGGCGTTCTCGCAGGGCTTCTACTCCGCGCTCGCCTACGGTCGCCGGATCGACGAGGCGGTCGTCAGCGGCCGCATCGCGATCCTCGGCCTCGGCCGGGACACGCTCGAGTGGGTGACGCCGGTGCTCTGCCTGCGCGGCGACGACACCCGCCTGTTCATCCTGCCGCCGTCCGCGGAGGACGAGGCGGACGGCGGCGGCGGACCTCGCCGCCAGCCCCGATGTCCCGCCAGAGCCCGGACCGACGCCGGGCCCGCGGCGAGTGGGCCTGATCGCCGCCGTGGCGGCCGGGGCCGCCCTCCTCCTCGGGATCGGCGGCACGGTCGCGGTGCTGGCTGCACTGAACAGCGGCGGTGACGGGGGTGGCGGCACCGGCGCAGCCGACGTCGGTGGGTCCGTGACGCTCCCCGCCCAGGTCGAGGTCGCGGGCGACACCGTGTGGACGCCGACCGGCCTCGACTGCACCGCCGGCCAGCGGCTCCTCCTCACCGCGACGGGCGAGGTCGAGGTCGACGACCTCGGGGGCATCGCGCTGACGCCGGAGGGCTCCCAGCGGCAGTACTCGACGATCAACCCGCAGCCGTATGCGTCGTATGCCTCGCTCATCGGGCGCGTCGGCGACGGCGGCATGCCGTTCGTCGTGGGGACGCGGCTCGCGATGGAATGCCCCGGCGACGGCGACCTCCAGCTGGGCGTCAACGACCCGGATCCCGCACAGAACCTCGGCGCGTTCTCGGTGCAGGTCTCGGATGTCACCGTCGATCCGACGATCACGCTCGACGCCCTCACCCCGATCACGGTCGACGTGCCGGCCGACGCCGGCGAGTGGGTGCCCACCGGCATCACCTGCGTCCCGGGCGCGGCCTACTCGATCTGGGCGGACGGCGTGATCACGTGGGGGGCGGATCAGGAGCTCACGGCCGTGGACGCCGGCGGCACGGAGGTGTTCGCCGAGCAGGGCAACGACCCGACCGCGAACCTGCCGGGCCTCGAGAGCGCGCAGCACGGATCCCTGGTGGGCGCCATCGGCGCCCTGCCGCCCTACGTGAGACTCGGCACCGACGCTTACTTCGACTGCCACT
Organism: uncultured Actinomycetota bacterium; assembly: GCA_963802485.1. GTDB lineage: Bacteria > Actinomycetota > Actinomycetes > Actinomycetales > Microbacteriaceae > Agromyces. Next base: position 244,276 of record CAWDJA010000024.1, on the reverse strand, counting down.
CGGGCGGCGGCCGGACCGGCGAGATCGTGCTGGGCCTGAACGACCTGGACCGCGCCGACAACACCGGCGCAGTTCACCGTCATCCTGTCCCGCTTCACCGCCCCGTCGGGGTGAGATGCCGCCGGGGCGGCATCCCACCCGTGACGCGCGGGTGCCGCCCGACCTAGGCTGGCCCGCATGACCAGCCATTTCGATGTCATCGTCCTCGGCGCGGGCCCCGGCGGCTACGTTGCCGCGATCCGCGCCGCGCAGCTCGGCCTGAAGGTGGCCGTCATCGAGGAGAAGTACTGGGGCGGAGTGTGCCTCAACGTGGGCTGCATCCCCTCGAAGGCGCTGCTGCGCAATGCCGAGCTCGCGCACATCTTCCACGACCAGGCCGCGACCTTCGGCATCTCGGGCGAGGTGCACTTCGACTTCGGCGCCGCGTTCGACCGAAGCCGCCAGGTGTCCGAGAAGCACGTCAAGGGCGTGCACTTCCTGATGAAGAAGAACGGCATCACCGAGTTCGACGGCCGCGGCACGCTTCCGGGACGCGAACACGATCGACGTGACGAAGGCGGACGGCTCGGTCGAGACGATCGGGTTCCGCAACGCGATCATCGCGACCGGCTCGCGGGTGCGGTTGCTTCCCGGCGTGCAGCTGTCGCAGAACATCGTCACCTACGAGACGCAGATCCTCACGCGCGACCTGCCCCGCTCGATCGCGATCGTCGGCGCCGGCGCGATCGGCATGGAGTTCGCGTACGTGCTGCGCAACTACGGCGTCGAGGTCACGGTCATCGAGTTCCTCGACCGCGCCCTCCCGAACGAGGACGTCGGAGGTCTCGAAGGAGATCACGCGGCAGTACCGCAACATCGGCATCCCGATCCTCGCCTCGACCAAGGTCGAGACGGTCGTCGACAACGGGACATCCGTCACCGTGTCGTACACCGGCGCCGACGGGCAGCCCGGCTCCCTCGAGGTCGACCGCGCGCTCATCTCCGTCGGCTTCGCACCGAACGTCGAGGGCTTCGGGCTCGAGAGCGCGGGCGTTCAGCTCACCGAGCGAGGCGCGATCGCCATCGACGAGCGGATGCGCACCAACGTGCCGCACATCTTCGCGATCGGCGACGTCACCGCGAAGCTCATGCTCGCCCACGTCGCCGAGGCGCAGGGCGTCGTCGCGGCCGAGACCATCGGCGACGCCGAGACCATGGAGCTCGGCGACTACCGGATGATGCCGCGCGCGACGTTCTGCTCGCCGCAGGTGGCGAGCTTCGGGCTCACCGAGCAGCAGGCCCGCGACGAGGGCTACGACGTGGTCGTCGCGAAGTTCCCGTTCACCGCGAACGGCAAGGCGAACGGCCTCGGCGACCCGGTCGGCTTCGTGAAGCTCGTCGCCGACGCGAAGTACCTCGAGCTGCTCGGCGGCCACCTCATCGGGCCGGATGCCTCGGAGCTGCTGCCCGAGCTCACCCTCGCCCAGAAGTGGGACCTCGGCGCGCTCGAGCTCGCCCGCAACGTGCACACGCACCCGACCCTCTCCGAGGCGCTGCAGGAGGCGTACCACGGCCTCGTCGGCCACATGATCAACATGTGACGCTCGGCGCGGCCGCCGCGCCGATCGAGTAGCGGCGGAGCGGGCATGAGAGCGGGGGCGGATGCCCCGACGCGACGTCGAGGCATCCGCCCCCGGTGTTCGTCCGACGCGGCCGGGCAGGCATTCCTGCCGCGTCGAAGGTGATCCGTCGGCGGGGACTTCCCAGCTCCCGCCGCCGGAACCCTAGTGCTGGACCGCCTTCTCGGCGCCCACGCCCGTGAGCGAGCGCACCTCCATCTCGGACTGCTTGGCCGGGTCCTCCGTGCCCTTGTCGAGCACGGTGCCGAGCCAGCCGAGGAAGAAGGCCAGCGGGATCGAGATGATGCCGGGGTTCGACAGCGGCACGATGTCGAAGTCGGCGCCCGGGATCATCGAGGTGGGGGTGCCCGAGACGACGGGCGAGAGCGCGATGAGGATGATCGCCGACGCGAGGCCGCCGTACATGCTCCAGAGCGCGCCCTTGGTCGTGAACCGCTTCCAGAAGAGCGAGTACACGATGGTGGGCAGGTTGGCGGATGCCGCGACCGCGAACGCCAGCGCCACGAGGAACGCGACGTTCTGGCCGTTCGCCCCGATGCCGCCGATGATCGCGATGATGCCGATCACGACGACCGTGCGACGGGCGACCTTGACCTCGGCGCCGGCCTCGGGCTTGCCCTTCTTCACGACGCTCGCGTAGATGTCGTGGGCGAAGGAGGCCGCCGCGGTGATCGTGAGGCCCGCGACGACCGCGAGGATCGTCGCGAACGCGATCGCCGCGATGAGGCCCAGCAGGATCGGACCGCCGAGCTCGAACGCGAGCAGCGGGGCGGCCGAGTTGGCGCCGCCGGGAGCCGCGGCGATGGCCTCGGGCCCGATGAGCGCCGCGGCGCCGTAGCCGAGCACGAGCGTGAACACGTAGAAGATGCCGATGAGCCAGATGGCCCAGACGACCGACTTGCGGGCCTCCTTCGCCGTGGGCACCGTGTAGAAGCGCATCAGCACGTGCGGCAGGGCCGCGGTGCCGAGCACGAGTGCCAGGCCGAGCGAGAGGAAGTCGAGCTTCGCGATCTCGGAGACGCCGTACTTCAGGCCCGGGTCGAGGATCGCCGGGTTGCCGGCGGTCGCGACCGCGTTGTCGAGCAGCGTCGAGAAGCTGAAGCCGTTGATCGCGAGCACCCACACGGTCATCACCGCGGCGCCCGCGATGAGCAGGCCGGCCTTGATGATCTGCACCCAGGTGGTGCCCTTCATGCCGCCGATGAGCACGTAGAGGATCATCAGGCCGCCGACCACGGTGATGACGACGCCCTGGCCGACCTTGTCGCCGATGCCGAGCAGCAGCGACACGAGGCCGCCCGCACCCGCCATCTGCGCGAGCAGGTAGAAGAAGCAGACGACGAGGGTGGTCGTCGCCGCGGCGATGCGCACGGGCTTCTGCTTCAGCCGGAACGACAGCACGTCGGCCATCGTGAAACGGCCGGTGTTGCGCAGCAGCTCGGCGACGAGCAGCAGCGCGACCAGCCACGCCACGAGGAAGCCGATCGAGTAGAGGAACCCGTCGTAGCCCGTGACCGCGATCGCCCCGACGATGCCGAGGAAGGAGGCCGCCGACAGGTAGTCGCCGGCGATGGCCGCGCCGTTCTGGCCGCCGGTGAACGAACGGCCCGCGGCGTAGTAGTCGGACGCGGTCTTGTTGTTGCGGCTCGCGCGGAACACGATGATCATCGTGATCGCGACGAACGCGCCGAAGATGGCGATGTTCAGCCAGGGGTCGCCGGGCGACGTGGCGGCGGCTTCGAAGGGTCGCATCAGCGGGTCGCCCCCTCGGTGACGGATGCCGCGGCGGCATCCGCCTCGATCTCCTCGCGGATCTCCGTGGCGAGCGGGTCGAGCCGCTTGTTGGCGAAGTGCACGTACCACGTGGTCACCGCGAAGGTCGTGACGACCTGCGCGAGGCCGAGCAGCATCGCGATGTTGATGCTGCCGAACACCGGGGTCGACATGAAGTCGTGCGCGTAGGTCGCGAGCAGCACGTAGGCGAAGTACCACGCGAGGCACGCGCCGAGCACGGGGAACACGAAGCTCCGGTGCGTTCGCCGAAGGGTCTGGAACTCAGGTGATTGCTGGACCGCGCGGTAGTCGACGTCGAGTGGCGTCGTCTCCGCGCTCAGGGCTTCGTTGCCCATGGCGTCTCTCCTTCGAGGGGGGTCTCGGCGGGCCGTCCGCCGCGCCGCTGCGCTGTGCCGTCGTGGCCGGCAGGCAGTGCAGTGGCACCATGCTGGCGCTCGCCCCCGGCCGCCGGGGGGCCGCGCCGCTCGTCGTCGCCGAACGGCGTCCATCCTGCGACGAACGGCGATTCGGCGACGACGAACGACGGCTACGCTGACCTGCATGCCCGAGTCGATGTTGCTCGCCGCTGCCGCCGGCGTCGTCGCGGGAGCGCTCGCGGTCGGCGTCGTGCTGCTGTTGCGGCGACTCGTGGTGGCATCCAGGGAACTCGGCACCGACGTGGAGCAGGCCACCTACCAGACCCTCCACCTGGCCAGCCGCGCGGCGAAGCACCTGCGCGGCGGCATCGACGAGGTCGACGCGATGCGGGCCGGCCGGTACCTGAAGGCCCTCCTCGGCTGCGAGACGCTCGCCCTGGTCGACCGCGCGGGGGCCGTCACGGTCGAGGGCGACGACGCGGTCCGCTCGGTCGCGGGCCGCCTGGCGGCCGAGGCGAGCGCCTCGGGCAAGTCGCAGGTGCAACGGCGCATCCCGTTGGGCGAGGCCGAGACGGATGCCGTCGCGGCGCCGATCCTCGCCGACGGCCGGGCCGTCGGGGCCATCGTGGCGTTCGCGGCGCCGGTGCGCGCCGGGCTCGTGCGCGCGACCGGCGAGGTGGCGGACTGGGTCGCCGCCCAGGTCGAGCTCGGCGAACTCGACGCGTCGCGCGCCGCCCTCGCCGAGGCCGAGGTGCGCGCCCTGCGCGCGCAGATCAGCCCGCACTTCATCTACAACTCGCTCAACGCGATCGCGTCGTTCATCAACACGGATCCCGCGCAGGCCAGGGAGCTCGTGCTCGAGTTCGCCGACTTCACCCGCTACTCCTTCCGGCGGCACGGCGACTTCACGACCGTCGCCGAGGAGCTGCGCTCGATCGACAGCTACCTGCGCCTCGAGCGCGCTCGGTTCGGCGACCGGCTGAAGGTGACCCTGCAGGTCGCCCCCGAGGTGCTCTCCACCGTGGTGCCGTTCCTCTCGATCCAGCCGCTCGTCGAGAACGCCGTGCGGCACGGCCTCGAGTCGAAGGAGGGCGGCGGCCGCATCACGATCACCGCCGAGGACTCCGGCGCCTTCGCCGAGATCAGCGTCGAGGACGACGGCGTCGGCATCGACCCCGCGGTGCTGGAGTCGGTGCTCGCGGGCGGTGCGCCCGGCGAGCACGTGGGGCTGCGCAACGTCGACGCGCGCCTCCGGCAGGTCTACGGGGAGGAGCACGGGCTCGTCGTCGAGACCAACGTGGGGGCGGGCACGCTCGTGCGCATGCGCGTGCCGAAGTCGCAGCCCGGCCGCGTCGCGGCATCCGCCGACGCCGCCCTCGGCCCCGATGGGAGACTGGAACGGTGACCATCAGCGTGCTCATCGCCGACGACGAGCAGCCCGCGATCGACGAGCTGGCGTTCCTGCTCGGCCAGGATCCGCGCATCGGGGTGATCCACCAGGCGGCTTCGGGCGCGGAGGCCATCCGCCTGCTCACCCGCGAACCGGTGGACGCGGCGTTCCTCGACATCCACATGCCGGGCCTCAACGGGTTCGACCTCGCCCGCGCGATGCAGCGCTTCGAACGTCGCCCCGCCCTGGTGTTCGTGACCGCCGACGAGGAGGGGGCGCTCGAGGCCTTCGACCTCGCGGCCGTCGACTACCTCCTGAAGCCGGTGCGCACCGAGCGCCTGCACCGCTCGGTCACCCGGGTCGTCGAGGCGCTGAAGGCCGGATCGACCCCGGCGGCCGGCGCCGCGGCATCCGAGCAGCAGCCCGAGATGATCGCCGTGACCCTCGGCGGCACCACCCGCATGATCCGCCGCGACGAGGTGCGGTACGTGCAGGCGCAGGGCGACTACGCGCGCCTGCACACCGAGGAGGCCAGCTACCTCGTGCGCGTGCCGATGTCCGACCTCGAGCGGCAGTGGTCCGACGCGTTCGTGCGCATCCACCGCTCGTACCTCGTCGCGATCGGGCACCTCACCCGCATCCGGCTCGGCGGCGACCACCCGAGCGTCGTGGTCGGCGCGGCCGAGCTGCCCGTGAGCCGCCGCCTGCTGCCGGCGCTGCGCGAACGGCTCGAGGCGGCGACGATCCGGCCGCGACCATGAGCGACGAGCGAGCGGATGTCCCGCCCGCGCGCGTGCGGGTGACCGCCCACAGCGCGGGCTCGGCGGCGGCATCCGCTCGCCCGGCCCAGCTCGCGGGCAGCGACGCGCCCGACGAGCGACATCGCCGGGGTCTACGTGCGCTCGCTGATCCGCTCGCAGCTGCGGCTCGGGATCGTGTTCGCCGTGGGCTTCGCGGTGGCGACCGCGCTGTTCGTGATGGCGATCGCGGTCGTGCCCGAGCTCGACTCCACGTTCGTGCTCGGCGTGCCGCTGTCGTGGCTCCTCCTCGGCGTCGGGCGTCTACCCGCTCGCGATCACCGTCGGCGGGCTCTACGTGCGGGCCGCCTCGCGCAACGAGGCCCGCTACCGCTCGCTCACGGAGGACGAGTGAACCCCGCGATCGGCTACGCCGCGATCACGGTGGTGGCCGTCGCCTCGGCCCTCATCGGGTTCTACGGGCTGCGGGTGTCGCGCACGACGAGCGACTTCTACGTCGCGTCCCGCACCGTGCGGCCGTGGTGGAACGCCTCGGCGATCGGCGGCGAGTACCTCTCGGCCGCGTCGTTCCTCGGCATCGCCGGGCTCATCCTGCTCACCGGGTCGGCGGCGCTGTGGTTCCCGATCGGCTACACGGCGGGCTACCTCATGCTGCTGCTGTTCGTGGCGGCCCCGCTGCGCCGCTCGGGCGCGTACACGATCCCCGACTTCACCGAGGCGCGGCTCGAGTCGGAGTGGGCCCGCCGGGTCACCAGCCTGCTCGTCATCGTGATCGGCTGGTTCTACATCGTGCCGCAGCTCCAGGGCGCTGCGCTGACGGTGCGGATCACGACCGGCCTGCCCGCCTGGGCCGGGTCGCTCGCGGTCGCGGTCATCGTGGCCGTCGTCGTGGCGGCGGGCGGCATGCGCTCGATCACGTTCGTGCAGGCGTTCCAGTTCTGGCTGAAGCTGACGGCGCTCGCGGTGCCGGTGATCGCGCTGCTGCTCGTGGTGAACGGCGGCGAGCCGCCCGCGCAGCTGACTCCGGCCGACGCGTTCCCGACGGAGGCCGGGCCCGGCGACCTCGACGTGTACCGCACCGTGTCGCTGATGGTCGCGCTGCTCCTCGGCACGCTCGGCCTCCCGCACGTGCTGGTGCGCTTCTACACGAACCCCGACGGCGTCGCGGCTCGTCGCACCACCGTGATCGTGCTCGTGCTGCTCTCGGTGTTCTACCTGTTCCCCACCGCCTTCGGGTTCCTCGGACGGGCGTTCGCGCCCGACCTCGCGGCGCCCGGCGAGTCGGACGCGCTCGTGCTGCTGCTGCCCGACCGGCTGGTGCCGGGGCCGCTCGGCGACGTGCTCACCGCGCTCGTGATCGCGGGCGCGTTCGCCGCGTTCCTCTCGACGTCGTCGGGGCTCGTGGTCTCGCTCGCGGGCGTGATCAGCCAGGACCTCCTCGGCGGCAGCGTGCGCGGCTTCCGCATCGCCGCGGTGATCTCGTCGTTCGTCCCGCTCGTGGTCGCGCTCGCCACCGAGTCGACGGGCCTCGCGGGCAGCGTCGGGCTCGTGTTCGCGTTCACGGCGTCGACCCTGTGCCCGGTGCTCATCCTCGGCATCTGGTGGCGCGGCCTCACCGCCCGGGGCGCGATCGCCGGCATGGTCACCGGCGCGGTGCTGTCGGGCTCGGCGATCCTCGGCGGGGCCGGGCTCTCGGCGCTCCTGCCCGCCATCCGCCCGTTCCTCGAGCAGCCCGCGGCCTGGACCGTGCCGATCGCCGTGCTCGTCACCGTGCTCGTGTCGCGCGGCGACCGCCGCGGTGTGCCCCGTGGCACCGACGCGTTCCTGACGCGCCTGCACGTGCCCGAGCACATCCGTCACCGGGGCGCTGCCTGAGCGCCGGCCGAGCTCGCGTCACGCGGCCGAACGCCTCGTCCCCAGGTCTCCATGCTGGATCGAGGTGATCATGTCGACGTTGAAGTGGTAGATCAGGCCGGCCAGTCGAGTGAATCGCTCCTCGATGCTGTTGCCCGCGTCGGCGAGGCGGCTTCGACCGTAGAAGACGGACTCGAGTTCCCCGCCGAGTTCCCGTTGGAGTACGCCAACCTCATTGTCCAGTCGATCCCGCATACCCTGGCCGAAGTAGCGCTGCAGGAGGGCGAGGTTCCGGTTGATGTTGTCGTTCCAGTCGTAGAGCACGGCGACGTAGTCCGCCATCCGATCGCGACTCGTCTCAGAGGGGGTGCGATCGCCATCGTTGACCAGCGCCCAGTAGAGGCGACGCATCCGGTAGAGGCGGCGGTCGAGGAGCCGGCTCATCTCGTCGAACAGTTCGACGGCCCGATCACGCTGCCGAGCGTCCGCCTCGATCCGGTACTGGTGGGACCAGCTTCGCCGCTGGAAGAAGTACCCGAGCAGGCCTCCGACGACCGTCGTGAGCACGAACCCCACGATGACGGTGACCACGGCGTCCGGCATGGAACCGAGTGTCCCGGATGATCGATCGAACGGGCGCGCAGTGCTGCGGTGTGCCGCCACGGCGATCCGAGGCCGGCAGTTCCACGTTCCCCTCGTGCTCGGGATTGCGGCGTCAGGCGTGGAGCGTCACCGGACGGTCGCCCCACGCGGCGAGCCGCGCCTCCAGGCCGGCGCGCACGGTGGGCCAGTCGTCGACGGTGACCGAGTACACGGCCGAGTCGCGCCATGAGCCGTCGGCTCGCGGCTTGTGGCGGCGGGCGATGCCCTCGAACTGCGCGCCCAGCTTCAGGATCGCGGCACGCGAACGTTCGTTGCGCGCGTCGGCCTGCAGCTTCACCCGGCCGAATCCGTGGTCGAACGCGAGCCCGAGCAGCAGCAGCTTCGCCTCGGGGTTCACCGCGGTGCCCCAGACCCGCGGGTCGTAGGCGGTCCACCCGATGTGGGCCGACTCGTTGGGCAGGTCGAGGTCGCCGAGCTTCGTGGCGCCGACGACCGTGCCGCCGTCGGGCCCGCCCTCGAGGCGAACGGTCCACGGCATCGCCGCCGGTCCGCCCGACCAGCACGCGCGGGCGAAGGCGTCGAACGCCCGGGCGTCGACGGGCAACGCGGCGGGGCCGCCGCCGAAGCCGCCCGCGAAGACCTCGGGGTGTCGGAGGACCCGATCGAGCGCGGGGATGTCGGCTTCGCTGAACGGCGTGAGGCGGATGAATCGGCCGACGAGTGGTTCGTCGGCGGGACGCGTGGCGGTCACCCGTCGAGTCTGGCATGAGCGACGGGTCACGCGAACGCGGCGCGCCCGTCCGCGCGCATCGGCCGGCTCTCCGGGCGGCCCGGTCGGCAGCCCTTCCGTCGACCCGAGCGGGGGACCTACGATGACGAGAGCAGTGTTCCGATGAGGGAAGGTGGGGGATATGGGTGCGCTGGACGACCTGACGAAGAAGGCACAGGACTTCGTCGAGGAGAACAAGGACACGATCAACGAGGCGCTCAACAGCGAGCAGGCCGAGGACATCAGCGACAAGGTCCTCGACGGCGTCGCCGAGGCCGCGAAGAAGGTCACGCCCGACGAGCACGACGCCAAGGTCGACGAGGTGCGCGACCACATCGACAAGTCGATCGGCACCGAGCCGTAGGCCGCCGAGTCGTGAAGGGGGCGGATGTCGCGCAGTCGCGGCATCCGCCCCCTTCGTCATGCCGCCGGCCGGGCACTCCCGTCAGGCGAAGGCCGCCGCGGGGTCGGGCACGAAGCGCACCGCGTCGGGACCGGCCGCACTCACGCGCCGGTGGTACTCGGCGGGCGTGAACCCGGTGAACCGCTTGAAGTCGCGGATCACGTGCGACTGGTCGTAGTAGCCGCCGTCGACGGCGAGCTCGCTCCACGGCGCCGCCTCCGCCACGGGCGTGCGGTCGATGAGGCGGTGGAACCGCACGAGCTCCGCGTAGCGCTTGGGGGCGATCCCCGTCGCCCGCCGGAACCGCGCCACGAAGGCCGGATGCCGCATCCCGGCCGCGGCGGCGAGGGCGCCGATCGGCGACGAGGGGTCGTCGTCGAGGCGATCGATCGCCGCCCTGACCACCGGGTCGGCGGGGCGATCGGGACGCATCCTGGCCGTGAGCACCTGCTCGACCGCGTCGAGCACCGCTTCGGCGTCGGCATCGGCTCCCAAGCCGAGCCGGGGCGTCGAACCACGGCTGCGGCGTGATGCCGCTCGCGAGCACCTCGGGATCGAGTCCGAGCATCCGCGGGCCGTCGGGCCGCACCACCGCACCCGCGTTCACGATGGGATCGGGTGCCTCGCTCACGACGAACCGCGACCGGAGCCCCGAACCGAATCCGGGCCCGAGCGTGCGCCACGGGGCATCCGCCGCATCGAGCACCCGGTAGGGCCCGGGCGCGAGGTTCACGATGAGGTGCACCTCGGTCATCGGGAAGATCCGCTCGAAGCGCGAGGGCGCCGGCCCGCGCAGGAACCACAGCTCGCGCACCGACTCGGCGAGCGCGCCGTGCACCAGCCGCCGCGCGTACTCCACCTGCCACCCTCTCCGTGAAATCCATCCAATCGGATGCCGCGACCGGCGGTCTAGCCTGCGGATGAGCCCGGGAGGTCACCATGAAGACGGCATTCACCGATGAGCAGGCCATCGACGTCGCACCCGACGTGGTGTGGTCGCGCCTGACCGACTGGGCCCAGGCGGCCCGTTGGATGCCCGGCGTCGCGTCGATGCGGGCCGACGGGCCGCTCGCCCCGGGCACGGAGCTGCGGTTCGTCGCACGCGGGAAGGAGCGCACGTCGACGATCACCGCGGTCGAGCCGGGACGGTCGCTCACCCTCCGCAGCGTGGTCGGCGGCGTGACGGCCGACTACACGTACACGGTGCGTCCCGGGGCAGCCGGGGGCACGACCGTCGCCGGCCTCGAGGCGATCGTGGGGACGCGCGGGATCATGACCCTGCTCGCGCCGGTGATCCGCGGCGCGATCGCCCGCGAGGACGGCGTGCAGCTGGCCAACCTGAAGGCGTGGGTCGAGGAGTCGGTGTCGTCGACGCATCCGTGATCGCGCCCGCGCCCGCCGGACGCGCGAACGACGCGCCGCGGGACGCGCGACGGCCTCAGTCGAGCAGGTCGTGCAGCTGCACGATCTCCTCGCGTCCGGGACCGACGCCGATCGCGGAGATGCGCGAGCCGCTCATCGCCTCGAGCTCGCGCACGTAGCTCTGGGCGTTCGCGGGCAGCTCCGAGAACTCGCGTGCACCCGAGATGTCCTCGCTCCAGCCGGGGAACTCCTCGTAGACCGGCACCGCGTGGTGGAAGTCCGACTGCGAGACGGGCACCTCGTCGACGCGCTGGCCGTCGACCTCGTACGCGACGGCCACCGGGATGCGCTCGAGGCCCGTGAGCACGTCGAGCTTCGTGAGCACGAAGTCGGTGACGCCGTTGATGCGCGACGCGTAGCGGGCGATGGGCGCGTCGTACCATCCGGTGCGGCGGCGGCGCCCCGTGGTGGTGCCGAACTCGAAGCCGCGATCGGTGAGGAACTCGCCCCACTCGTCGAACAGCTCGGTGGGGAACGGGCCGGCGCCCACGCGGGTGGTGTACGCCTTGACGACGGCGATGACCCGGTCGATGCGGTTCGGCGCGATGCCGGAGCCGGTGACCGCGCCGCCGCTCGTGGCGTTGGACGACGTGACGAAGGGGTAGGTGCCGTGGTCGACGTCGAGCATCGTGGCCTGTCCGCCCTCGAAGAGCACGGTCTCGCCGCGCTCGAGCGCCTGGTGCAGCAGCAGCGACGTGTCGGTGACCATCGGGCGCAGGCGGTCGACGTAGCCGAGCAGCTCCTCGACGACCTCGTCGACCCCGATCGCGCGGCGGTTGTAGACCTTCACGAGCAGGTGGTTCTTCTGGTCGAGGGCTCCCTCGACCTTCTGCCGCAGGATGTTCTCGTCGAAGAGGTCCTGCAGGCGCAGGCCGACGCGGTTGATCTTGTCGGCGTAGGCCGGGCCGATGCCGCGGCCGGTGGTGCCGATCTGGCGCTTGCCGAGGAATCGCTCGGTGACCTTGTCGAGCGTGCGGTGGTACTGGGTGATGAGGTGCGCGTTCGCCGAGATGCGCAGCTTCGAGACATCCACGCCGCGACTCTCGAGCCCCTCGAGCTCCTCGAACAGCACCTCGACGTCGACGACCACGCCGTTGCCGATGACCGGCGTGACGCCGGGCGTGAGGATGCCCGACGGCAGCAGGTGCAGGGCGTACTTCTCCTCGCCCACGACCACGGTGTGCCCGGCGTTGTTGCCGCCGTTGAACTTCACGACGTAGTCGAGCCGGGATCCCAGGAGATCGGTCGCCTTGCCCTTGCCCTCGTCGCCCCATTGCGCTCCGATGAGTACGGCTGCGGGCATGTCAGTCCTCTCCTGCCGCGTCGACGGCGGTGGGTTCGGCGAGCGGCTCGCCGGTGTGCGACTCGAGGCCGGTGGCCGGCTCGAAGGGCGGGGCGGATGCCACGATCGGCATGAGCTGGGTCGGGGTGAACTCCGACGCGATGCGCGCGGGCGCCTCGGCGTCGGCGGAGGCGAGCTCCTCGGCGAGCCGGGCGGCGTGGTCGTCGAGGCCGAGCGCGAGCGCCGCGCGGCGCTGCGCGTCGAGGGCCCGGAGGTAGGCGCGGTTGGGCTCGTCCGACCAGGGCACCGCGGCCCCGGGCTCCCAGCCGGAGGCGGCGAGCTGCTCGCGGGCGAACTCGACGGCCACGGCGGCGTAGGCGAACGCGTCCATGGCGTGGCCCTCGGAGTCGGCCAGGTCGGCCAGCTCGGCCCAGGCGAGCGGTGACGACGGATGCCCCGCCACGACCGATGCCACGGATGCGCGATCGGCCTCGGCGAGGGCCTGCCGCACCTCGGGTTCGTCGGCGAGTGACGCCTCGCCCTCGGTTGCTGAATCGTTCGCGGTCACACTCAACCTTATCGCGGGGCCTTTCCGCGGCCCACGAGCGACGCCCGCGGCACGCACGAGGGGCCGGACCGATCAGGTCCGGCCCCTCGGCCGTCATCCGCTCAGGCCGTTACTGCACGACGTTGAACGCGTTGACGTTGCCGGCTCCGTAGAAGCCGTTGCGCTCGCCGCCCGTGCAGGTCGCCGGGTAGCCCGGGCGCGGCTCGTACACGCCCTCGGGGCAGTCGAGCGAGGTCGCCGTGCGCTCGAGGAACGCCGCGAGCTGGCCCGGGTTCATGCCCGGGTGCGCCGACACGGCGAGCGCCGCGACGCCCGCCGCATGCGGTCCGGCCATCGAGGTGCCCTGCGAGTAGCCGTAGCCGCCGCCGGGGACCGTGGAGAGCACGGCGTCGGTGATGGTGGACGAGGCCCCGCCGGTGCGGAAGCGGGTGTCCCCGCCGGGAGCCGTCACGTCGACCACGCCGAGGCCGTAGGACGAGTAGTAGCTCTTCTGCTCGGTCGGGCCGACTGCCGAGACGGTCACCACGCCCGGCGCCTCGGCCGGCAGGTCGCGGCACGCTCCCGTGATGGTGCGGTCCTCGACCGGAGAGCTGCCGTCATTCGGGCTGCTCGAGTCGGTGAACTTGTGCTGCAGATCGACGTTGCTGTTGCCCGCCGAGGCCACCGTGAGGGTGCCCTTCGCCGTGGAGTACGCGAGTGCGCGCTGTACGGCCTGCCAGACCGGACGCTGCCGCGGGTCGTTCACGCAGTTGAACTCCCACGGGTCGATGAAGTAGCTGTTGTTCGTGATCGGCATGCCATGGTCGGCGGCCCAGAGGTACGCGCAGACCGCGGCCTCGGGGAAGATGAAGCCGTCGTCGTTGACGACCTTCACCGATGCCACCTTCACGCCCGGGGCCACGCCGGCGATGCCGACTCCGTTGATCGCCGCGGCGATCGTGCCGGCCACGTGCGTGCCGTGCGACGAGTTCGTCGGGCTCCATGCGTCCTCGCTCGTGTCCACGACGCCGCCGAGGCACGAGGCGCTCTGGTCCTTCGCGACCTGCGTCGCGAGGTCGGGGTGGTCGGCGTCGATGCCCGAGTCGAGCACGCCCACCACGATCGACGGGTCGCCGGTCGTGACGGCGTGGGCCTCGGCGACGTCGATCTGCTGCATGTCCCACTGCGCGCTCCACATGGGCTCAGCCGTGGGGTCGCCGGCGGCCTCGACCGCGGCCGTGTCGACCGCCTCGACGACCTCGTCGTCGATGAGCGTCGTGCCGAGCCCCTCAGTGGACGCGACCGACTCGACGCCCGCGCCGGCGACGGCGCCGGCGAACGCGGTGCTGGTCGACCGCGCGACGAGCACGCCGATCTGGTCGTAGGCGGCGACGACGGTGCCGCCCGCCGCGGCGACGCGCGCCGCGGCCTTGTCGGTGCTCTTGCCCTGCGGGGCGAGCACGAGGTACGTGGTCTCGGGGCCGGAAGCCGCCGCCGCGGGGGCGACGGCCGTGCCGATGAGGCCGACGGCGAGGGCGACGGCTGATACCGCGCCGATCACCTTGTGGTTCTTCATCCAGTTTCTCCGTTCGATGCGAAGCACCGCCGACCGGGTCGGTCGGCGGCCCGGGCCGTCCAGCGGATGCGACGAGCGGCGGCATCGTTGGTGCCGCGCGACCGGTGGCGCGAGTCTAGTGCCCCCCGTGCGGGGGGCGCACTGGCTGGACGTCTGCGGCGTCGTCGTGCGAGAAGCCGCACAAGTAGGCTGGAGGGCATGTCGAAAGTCCTCTCCAGCCTGCCCGTCGGCGAACGCGTCGGCATCGCCTTCTCCGGCGGCCTCGACACCTCGGTGGCGGTCGCCTGGATGCGCGAGAAGGGTGCCGTGCCGTGCACCTACACGGCCGACATCGGGCAGTACGACGAGCCCGACATCGCGGCCGTCCCCAGCCGCGCGAAGGAGTACGGCGCCGAGATCGCGCGCCATGTCGACGCGAAGGCCCCCCTCGTCGAGGAGGGCCTCGTGGCCCTGCAGTGCGGCGCGTTCCACATCCGCTCGGGCGGCAAGACCTACTTCAACACCACGCCGCTCGGTCGCGCCGTCACCGGCACGCTGCTCGTGCGCGCCATGAAGGAGGACGGCGTCGACATCTGGGGCGACGGCTCCACCTACAAGGGCAACGACATCGAGCGGTTCTACCGCTACGGCCTCATGGCGAACCCGCGGCTGCGCATCTACAAGCCGTGGCTCGACGCGGCGTTCGTGACCGAGCTCGGCGGCCGCAAGGAGATGAGCGAGTGGCTCGTCGCCCGCGGCTTCCCCTACCGCGACTCCACCGAGAAGGCGTACTCGACCGACGCGAACATCTGGGGCGCCACCCACGAGGCGAAGCGCCTCGAGCACCTCGACACCGGGCTCGACATCGTCGAGCCGATCATGGGCGTCGCCGCCTGGCGCGACGACGTCGAGGTGGCCACCGAGGAGGTGTCGATCCGCTTCGAGGCCGGGCGGCCCGTCGCGATCAACGGCGCGGAGTTCGCCGACGCCGTGGCCCTCGTCTACGAGGCGAACGCGATCGGCGGCCGACACGGCCTCGGCGTCTCCGACCAGATCGAGAACCGCATCATCGAGGCGAAGAGCCGCGGCATCTACGAGGCGCCCGGCATGGCGCTGCTGCACATCGCCTACGAGCGCCTGCTCAACGCGATCCACAACGAGGACACGATCGCGAACTACTACGCCGAGGGCCGCCGCCTCGGCCGCCTCATGTACGAGGGCCGCTGGCTCGACCCGCAGTCGCTCATGCTGCGCGAGTCGATCCAGCGCTGGGTCGGCTCGGCCGTGACCGGCGAGGTCACGCTGCGCCTGCGCCGCGGCGACGACTACACGATCCTCGACACGCGAGGGCCCCGCGCTCAGCTACCACCCCGAGAAGCTCTCGATGGAGCGCGTCGGCGAGCCCGCGTTCGGCCCCGAGGACCGCATCGGGCAGCTCACGATGCGCAACCTCGACATCGCCGACTCCCGGGCGCGGCTCGAGCAGTACGCCGTGCAGGGCATCGTCGGCGGGGCGACCGCCGAGCTCGTGGGCGACCTGCAGACGGGCGAGGCCGCCGAGATCACCGCGGGCGAGGTCGAGACCGACCTCGAGGCGGCGACGGATGCCGCGAACGAGGCGGCGGCGTTCGACCTCGGCACCGACTGACCCGACGCCCCGGCCGCCGCCCTTTCACGCGGGCGGCGGCGGTGCCATACTCAGACGACTGACCGGCGGGCGCTGCGAGCGCCGGCCGGCGCGACCGTACTGGGAGGCGCGATGTCCGGTGGTCCCATGCACCGAAGAGGTGGCGCGGCGTGAGCGCCGAGACCGCGACGATCATCGGCTGGGTGCTCGTGCTCGCCGACCTGGCGATCCGGATCGCGGCGCTCATCATCATCCCCCGCGATCGCAAGCCGACGGCCGCGATGTCCTGGCTCCTCGCGATCTTCCTGATCCCGTTCGTCGGCATCATCCTGTTCCTGCTGATCGGCAGCCCCAAGCTGCCCAAGGCGCGGCGTGAGCGACAGCTCGAGATCAACCGGATGATCGCCGAGCGCGGCGACCGCCTCGACCTCCCCGACGGTCGCGCCGAGTGGCCGGCGTGGTTCGCCTCGGTCGTCGAGCAGAACCGCAAGCTCGGTGCGCTGCCCGCGGTCGGCGGCAACGCGGCGCGGCTCATCGGCGACTACCGCGGGTCGATCGACGCGATGGCCGCGGACATCGACACGGCGACGCGCTTCGTGCACGTCGAGTTCTTCATCGTCGCCCTCGACGACACCACGAAGGGGTTCTTCGCCGCGATGGAGCGCGCGGTGCAGCGCGGCGTCGTGGTGCGCCTGCTGCTCGACTACGTGGCCTCCAAGCGCGTCTCCGTGCACGCGGCGACCATCGCCGAGCTCGACCGCATCGGCGTGAAGTGGAACTACATGCTCGCCGTGCAGCCGACGAAGGGCAAGTACCAGCGCCCCGACCTGCGCAACCACCGCAAGCTCGTCGTCGTCGACGGGCTGGTCGGGTACACCGGTTCGCAGAACCTCATCGACCGCAGCTACGACTCGGAGAAGAACCTGAAGCGCGGCCTGCAGTGGCAGGAGCTGGTGACCCGGGTGACCGGACCGACGGTGACCGCCATCAACGCGGTGTTCCTGTCGGACTGGTACAGCGAGACCGACGAGCTGCTCGGCGACGAGGAGAACGTGCCGGCCGCGGCGGTTCCCGCGGACCCCTCGCCCGACGCGCTCGTCTGCCAGGTCGTGCCGAGCGGGCCCGCGTACGTGGCCGAGAACAACCTCCGGCTCTTCCTCTCGCTCGTGTCGTCCGCCCAGGAGCGGGTCATCATCACGAGTCCGTACTTCGTGCCCGACGAGGCCATGATGTACGCCATCACCTCGGCGAAGTTCCGCGGCCTCGACGTGCAGCTGTTCGTCTCCGAGATCGGCGACCAGGGCTCGGTCTGGCACGCACAGCGTTCGTACTACAGCGACCTGCTGCGCGCCGGCGTGCGCATCTGGCTCTACCCGGGCCCGTTCATCCTGCACGCCAAGCACCTGTCGATCGACGACGACGTGGCGGTCATCGGCTCGAGCAACATGGACATCCGCTCGTTCAACCTCAACTTCGAGATCTCGCTGCTCGTGCGCGGGCGCTCCTTCGTCTCGGAGATGCGCGAGGTCGAGGAGGGGTACCGCTCCATCGGCCGCGAACTCACCCTCGAGGAGTGGCAGCGCGAGCCCGCCTCCGCCACGTTCCTCGACGGCGTCGCACGGCTCACGTCGGCGCTGCAGTAGCGGAAGGGGATGACGGATGCTCCAGGCGATCGGCCACATCCTCCCGATCGCGCTCGCCGTGGCGATCAGCTCGGTGCCGATCATGGCGACGATCGTCATCCTGCTCTCGCCGAAGGGCCCGAAGACCGCGCTCCCGTTCCTCATCGGGTGGGTGCTCGGGATGGCGGTGATCGTCACCCTCTGCACCCTCGGCGCCCAGTTCATCCCGGCTCCGCGGTCGGACCGGCGAGAAGCCACGGCGATCGCGGTCGCGGAGATCCTCGTCGGCATCGCGCTCGTCGTGCTCGCGATCGTCGAGTGGCGTCGCGCCCGTCGCCACCCCTCCGACGCCCTTCCCGAAGTGGCTGGCCTCGGTCGACAAGCTCGGGCCGTGGAGCGCATTCGGCATCGCGTTCGCCCTCAACGCCCGGCCGAAGGGCCTGCTCCTCGCCATCGCGGCGGGCATCGCGATCCGCGCCGCGAACCTCTCCGTGGGGGAGTCGGCGGTCGTCATCGCGATCTACACGATCATCGGCGCCCTGACCGTGGCCGTGCCGGTCATCCTGTCACTCGTCGATCGGAAGGGCATGCAGCCGCGGCTCCTCGAGATGAAGGACTGGTTCTCGCACAACAGCGTCACGGTGACCTCGCTCATCGTGCTCGTCATCGGCGTGGTCATCATCGGGGCGGGGCTGGCGAACCTCTGACCCTGGGCCGGAGCGCGTCAGGCGGGCGTCTGCTGGTGCGCGGCCACGTGCCACGCGCCGTCGTCGTAGAGGTACGTCGTGGACATGCGGAGGTTCACGGTGTCGCCGCCGCGCCGCGCGACCGCACGGTAGACGACCATCCCGGCCCGATCGCCGAGTCGGATGACCGCGGGCTCGTGCAGCTCGTACGACTCCCAGGGCGGCGTGCTGCGGAACGCGGCGAGGATCTCGTCGCGGCCGAGCATCGCCCCCTCCACCACCATGAGCGCGTCGCGCGTCATCGAGCGTTGGTAGTGCTCGCCGCCGCGACCGTCGAGGATCGCCTTCCATCCGGCGTGCTCCTCGTGCAGCAGGCGGGCGGGCAGATCGTCGGTGATCTCGGTCATGCCCCAACGGTAACCGCGATCGGATGCCGCGGGAAGGACGGATGCCGCATCCGCACGAAGTCGGCCTCCGGTGGCCGCGCGGGCGCCCCGCGGCATCCGCTCAGAGCCAGCCGCGGCGCTTGAAGACCAGGTAGAGCCCGCCGGCGAAGCCGAGCATGAGCGCGACGGCGAAGGGGTAGCCCCACGGCTCGTCGAGCTCGGGCATGTAGACGAAGTTCATCCCGTAGACCGCGGCGACGAGGCTCGGCGCGAAGATGATCGCGGCCCAGCTCGAGATCTTCTTCGACTGCTCGCTCTGCGCGAGGGCCGTCTCGGAGAGCACGCGGATCTCCTCGTTCTGGCGCTGGGCCACGAGGGTGGAATGCACCTGGAGCGCGTTCTGCAGCAGCTGGCGGAACGTGTCGCCGCGCTCCACGATCCGGATCACGTGGTCCTTCACGTCGCGCAGGTACCGCTGCAGCTCGAGGTCGACGGCGTACTTCTCGAACCCGCGCTCGAGCGCGTCGAACATGGCGACGAGCGGGCGGGTGGCGCGCTGGAACTCCATCACCTCGCTCGCGAGGTCGTAGATGCGCCGCGTCACCTCGGGGTCGCCGGAGAAGAGCTGCTCCTCGATCTCGTCGATGTCGTTCTCGAGGCCGGCGTCGACGGGCGAGTACTCGTCGACGACCTCGTCGAGCACGGCGTAGAGCACGGCCTCGGGCCCCTTGGCGAGCAGGTCGGGCGAGGACTCGAGGCGACGACGCACGCGTGCGAGGTCGGGCGACTCCGCGTGGCGGATCGTGATGGCGAAGTCGGGGCCGATGAAGACGTGCAGCTCGCCGAACTCGACCTGCTCCACGTCGTCGAGGTAGCGCGCGGGACGCAGCACGACGAACAGCGTGTCGCCGTAGCGCTCGAGCTTCGCGCGCTGATGGCCCTTCTTCGTGTCCTCGATGGCGAGCGGGTGCAGTCCGAACTCGCTCGCGAGGGCGTCGAGCTCGCCGTCGGTCGGTCGATAGAGGCCGATCCACGCGAAGCCGCCGTGCGCCTCACGGGTCTCGAACGTCTCCTCGAGCGAGGCGGGGGTGGCGACCCGGCGGCCGCCCTGGTAGATCGCGTTGTCGACGACGGGCATCGGGTCAAGTCTCGTGCGCTGCCGGGTGCGCGACCGGCCGACACGCGGCGCGGGAGCGGGCGGCGGCACCGCTCGCGCGCTCGGCCGCGGGCTCAGCCGTAGATGCGATCCGCGTAGGAGGGACCGTAGTACTCGTCGAGCATGTCGAGCGAGTCGCCCGGTCGTTCGACCGCCTGCGCGATCACGGCGCGGCGGGGCGCGACGTCGGGCGTCCAGGTGTCGGGCTGCCAGGCCTTCGAGCGCAGGAACGCCTTCGAGCAGTGGAAGAACACCTCCTCGACGTCGACGAGGAGCGCGAGCGCCGGCCGGTGCCCGCGCACGACCATCTCGTCGAGGAACGGCGCGTCCCGCACGATCGTCGCCCGTCCGTTGATGCGCAGGGTGTCGCCGCGGCCGGGGATCACGAAGACGAGCCCGACGTGCGGATTGCGGAGGATGTTGTGGAATCCGTCGGCTCGCCGGTTGCCGGGCCGCTCGGGGAGGGCGATGGTCGTGTCGTCGAGCACCACCGCGAACCCGCCCGGATCGCCCTTCGGCGACACGTCGAGCGAACCGTGCTCGTCGGCGGTCGCGACGAAGGCGAGCGGTGCGACCGCGAGCCACGCACGATCCACCGCGTGGAGGCGGTCGCGCTCCTTGTGCGCCGTGCGCGCCTCGGGGGTGCCGACGATCGCCTCGAGCTCGTCGGCCGAGGTCACGGGGACACCGCGATCGTTCTGGTCGGCCATGGCCCCACGCTACGGCGGCGCTCGTCGACCGCGCCAGTCGAGGGACGCCGACGCGTCAGGTGTGTTCGGCGACGACGGCGACGCGGATGTCGCGGCTACACGCCGGCGCTCGCGGCCCACTGCCCGCGCACGGCCGTGGGGCGGGAGCGCGCCAGCGTGCCGGGCGCGAGGCGGAGACGCTCCTCGGCCGCGCCGTAGACCACGCGGTCGGCCTCCTCGCGGGTGAGGATGCCGATCACGTGGTGCTGCACCGCGATGCCATCGGCCAGCGCGGTGAGCATGCGCGCGTCGGATGCCGGGTCGTCGCTGACGCCGCGGCCATCGGCGTCGAGCCGTTCGATGATGCGCGCGAGCCGCCCCTCGCAGTCGCGATGATGCCGGGTGATCGAGGCGAGCAGTTCGGGGTTGCGCGGCGCCTCGCTCCACGCGTCGACCCACACGAGGTAGTGGTCACGGGGCGTGGAGGTCAGCCAGTCGGCGAGCGCGACGACGGGCTCCACTCGCTCGGCGACCTCCTCGTCGTTCTCGAGCTCGGAGAGCACCGCGGCGTCGAAGGCGGCGGCCATGAGCTGCTCACGGGTGGGGAAGTAGTGCCGGATCAGGCCGTGCACCACGCCGACTTCGGCCGCCACGTCGCGCAGGGTGACCCGCGCGAAGCCGTCGCGTGCCACGAGCTGCAACGTCGCGGCGAGGATCTGCTCGCGCCGCGCCGCGGGGTCGAGGCGGGTCACCATGCGTCCATCGTACCGCTCTTGTCCAAGCGGACAACGAGTGATATCTTGTTGTCCATGCGGATAAGAGAGGACGTGCAGCGCGACGCGGTCGACCGCAACCGGCGGCGCCTGACCATCGGCGTGGTCACGGCCACCGTGCTCATGTCCTCGGGCGCCATGGTCATCTTCCCCCTGCTGCCGTCGCTGCAGACGCAGCTCGGCATCTCCACGGCCGACATCGGCCTCGTCGCCGCGGCCGGATTCGCGGCCTCCCTCGCCGCCGAGCTCATCGTCGCGCCCTACGCCGACCGCGGACGCGCGCGCACGATGGGCGTCGTCGGCGTGCTGCTGATGGCCGCCGCGCTGCTCGGCTCGGCCCTCGCCACCGATGCCTGGCACCTCGTCGCCGGACGCGCACTCGGCGGCTTCGGCTTCGGCGTGTTCATGGCCGCCGCGAGCGCGCTCCTCGTGCGCGCAGACCCCGCACGCGCCGGCGAGTCGCTCGGCCGCCTCGGCGCCGCCGAGCTCGCGGGCGTCTCGCTCGGCCCGCTCGCCTCGGGCCTCGCGATCGCGTTCACCACCCCCGGCACCATCCTCGCGTGGGCGGGCGCGGTGGTGCTGTTCGGGGTGATCCCGGTCGCGCTGACGTTCCGTGAGCGCGCGGCGGCGACCGGCCAGACGACGGATGCCGCGGCGGCAGGTGCGACGGGGGTCCACGGCGCCGCGGCATCCGCCGACCCCGTGGCACGACCGCCACGCGTCAGCTTCGACCTGCTGCGTTCGCCGCTCGTCGTCGGCGTGCTGCTGCTCTACGGCGCCGTGATGGTGCCGACCGGGGCCTACGACGGCATCTGGCCGCGGTTCATGGCCGACATCGGTGCGAGCGAGTGGCTCACGGCGCTCAGCTACACGCTGTTCGCGGTGCCCTTCGCGCTCGTCGCGGGCTGGGCCGGCCGGCTCGCCGACCGCCGCGGAGGGGTCTCGGCGTTCGTGCGCGGCGCCGTCGTGCTCGTGCCGATCGTGGCGCTCTACGGCGTCATCGGCAACCCCTGGGTCGCGACGGGCGTCGGGTTCGTCGAGTCGACCGGCCAGGCGCTCGCGTTCATCGGCGCGGCCGCCGCGATGGCGCAGGCGGTCCCTGCCGCCAGGGCGGGCGCCTCGCAGGGCCTCATGCGGGCGTTCGGCCTGCTCACCGCCACGATCGCCGCGGCGCTCTCGGGCGTCGCGTACGAGGTCGGAGGTCCGCTCGCCCTCTTCGGCGGCACCGCGATCGTCGTCGTGCTCATGATCACCGGAGGGCTCCTCGTGCTGCGGGCCGCGCGAGCGCGCACGGGCGCCCATGGAACCCGCCCGGTCACGAGCGACGGCCGCGCCGGCCGAGGCCGAGGTCGAGAGCCGAGGCCGAGGCCGAAGGCCGAGGCCGAAGCCGAGCTCAGCGACGAGCGTGCCTGCGCACCCACTCGTGCATGACGATCGCGGCGGCCGCGCTGGCGTTGATGGAGCGCGTCGAGCCGTACTGCGTGATCTCCACCACGTGGTCGGCGGCGGCGAGCGCCGCATCGCTCAGTCCCGGTCCCTCCTGGCCGAAGAGCAGCACGCACCGCTCGGGGAGCTCGACGTCGTCGACCGGGACGTGATCCCTCGACGTTGTCGACCGCGATGATCGGCAGGCCCTCCGCGCGCGCCCACGCGACGAAGTCGGAGACATCCGGGTGGTAGGCCAGGTGCTGGTAGCGGTCGGTGACCATCGCGCCGCGCTTGTTCCAGCGGCGGCGGCCGATGATGTGCACGGTCTCGGCGGCGAACGCGTTCGCGGTGCGCACGATCGAGCCGATGTTGAGGTCGTGCTGCCAGTTCTCGATCGCGACGTGGAACGGATGCCGCCGCGTGTCGAGGTCGGCGACGATCGCGTCCATGCGCCAGTACCGGTAGCGGTCGACCACGTTGCGGGCGTCGCCGTGCTCGAGCAGCTCGGGGTCGTAGCGCGGATCGTCGGGCCACGCCGCTCGGCCGCCCGGCCACGGGCCCGACGCCCTGCGGCACGGTGGGCTCGGCGTGCTCGGGCTCGGGGCCCGGCGCGTCGGTCTCGTGGGTCACGCTGCAACGCTACCGGGCGCGGAAACGGCTCCGGCGCATGGCGCCGGAGCCGACTCCGTGTCGCGGGTTCGCGATGGCTACCCGCCGAACTCGACGTTGCCCCGGCAGGCGTCGCCCGGCGACGGGACGACGCCCTTGAGTCCGTGGCTGACGTACTTGCCGTAGCTCTGCACGTGCCCATCCGTGACGAAGTCGTCATCGAACTCCGGCGGCTGGTTCTCCTCCGCGTCGGGCAGGTCCTGGCCTGAGAACGCGCAGGCCGAGCTGGCCTTGGACGCCCCCGGGATCGGGTCGCCCTTGCCGTTGGTCTCGCCGGCGAAGGCCGCTCCTGCGCCGCCTCCGACCACGAGTCCGAGTGCGACGATGCAGCCGATGACCGCTCGCTTCATGGGTCCACCTCCTTGTAGAGACGAACGGCCAGAAGCGCCCCTCGGGTCGGAACGCCAGTGCCCCCGGGTGACCGCCCGATGTCTGGGAACACTACTCCTCTGCCACCTGAGCCGGTTACCCGCGTACGGGTGACATCCGCCCGCGCGGTGGTTTTCGGTGTCGCCGAAATCTGTGCTAATATTTCGGTATGCCGAAATTCCGATGCCGCGCGACGCGGCCTCGATCCGCCGCCGATCCCCTCGCCGACGAGCGCGGCGACGCGACGAGGCCGAACCCGACCGGGTGCCGCGGGGCCGCGACATCGCGCTCGTCGACGGCCGACCAGTCGCCGGCGACGCCCGGTCGAGTCCACACGATCGGCGCCGCGATCGCCTGGCTGAACGGCCCGGCGCTCGTCGCGGGCGTCGCCTACCTCGATCCGGGCAACGGGCGAGCAACATGACCGCGGGCGCGCAGTACGGCTACCTGCTCGTCTGGGTGGTCGTGCTCGGCAACGTCATGGCCTGGCTCATCCAGTACCTGTCGGCGAAGCTCGGCATCGTCACCGGGCGGAGCCTGCCCGAGGTGCTCGGCGGGCGCATCCGCAACCGGTGGGGGCGGCGCGCCTACTGGCTGCAGGCCGAGCTCGTCGCCATGGCCACCGACCTCGCCGAGGTGCATCGGCGGGCGGTCGCGCTCAACCTGCTCTTCGGCGTGCCGCTCATCTGGGGCGGCCTCATCACGGGCACCGTCTCGATCGTGCTGCTCGTGCTGCAGTCGCGACGCGGCCCGCGCACCTTCGAGTTCGTGATCATGGGCCTGCTCGTCGATCATCGCGATCGGCTTCACCGTCGGCGTGTTCGTCGCGCCCGCCCGACCCCGCCGGCGTGCTCGGCGGGCTCGTGCCGCGCTTCGACGACGCCAACTCGGTGCTGCTCGCGGCGTCGATCCTCGGCGCGACGATCATGCCGCACGCGATCTACGCGCACTCGGCGCTCAGCCGCGACCGGTTCGCGACGCGCCGGGGCGAGCAGGCCGGCGGGCGCGGCTCGACCGGCAAGGCCGCGCTGGCATGGCTTCGGCATCAGGCGCGGCACGGATGCGACTCCCGAGCTCCGCGCCCGGCACGGCGACGGCCGTGCCGACCGACACTGCTCGTGCGCGCGACCCGCTGGGACGTGTCGATCGCCATGGCGATCGCCGGAACCGTGAACCTCTGCATCCTGCTGCTCGCGGCCGTGAACCTCGCCGGCGTCGAGGGCACCGACAGCCTCGAGGGCGCCTACGCCGCGCTCGGCGTCGGCGCTCGGGCCGGCCATCGCGACGCTGTTCGCGGTCGGCCTGCTCGCCTCGGGCCTCGCCTCCACTCGGTCGGCGCCTACGCCGGCGCCGAGATCATGTACGGCCTGCTGCGCGTGCGCGTGCCGCTCGTGCTCCGCCGGCTCGTGACGCTCATCCCGGCGCTCGCGATCCTCGCGCTCGGCTTCGACCCCACCGCGCTCGCTCGTGCTCAGCCAGGTCGTGCTCTCGTTCGGCATCCCGTTCGCGCTCATCCCGCTGGTCGCGCTCACCGCGAAGGCGCGGCGTGCTCGGCCGCTGCAGCACCACTGGGCGACGACCGCGGCCGGCGTCGCGGCATCCGTGTTCCTGATCACGCTGAACGGCGTGCTGCTCTGGCTGGTGTTCACGGGAGCCTGACGCGCGGTCGCCGCGGACGCGTGCATCACGATCCCGCGACATACGGGGACCGCCCCGGGTGCCGGCACGGAATTGCGGTACCCGGGGCGGTCGTCTGGGGGCGGGTGACGGATGCGGCCGTGGGGGTCGGCGCATCCGTCACCCGGTTCGACGACGGATCAGTCGTCGAGCTCGGCGCTCCACTCCGAGGTCGCACCCTCGGCGAGGGAGTACCAGGCGGTCGGCACGGCGACCACGGTCGCCTCGCCGGTGACCGCGACCTTGCCGTTCGGCTCGGTGACGAGCTCGCCGTTCACGTAGTACGCGATGCCGGCGACGTTGGTCGGCACCTGCACCTCGTCGTGGGCCGTGCCGGGACGGTCCTTGAACGTCGGCTCGCCGGGCGTCACCGCGGTCGTCAGCACCGGCACCTTCGACCAGTCGACGTCGCTCGCGAGGTAGTACGAGGTGTATGCCGGCTGGTTGTAGGTGGTCTGCTGGCGGGCGGTCTCCGCGCGGTACTGCATGTCGTGCATGAGGGTCGTCAGCTTGTGCGTCGTGACCTCGGTGCTCGTGTAGATGCGCAGTGCGGTCGAGTCCGTCGGTGCGGAGCAGCAGTTCCTCGCGCCAGTCGCCGAACACGTCGGCCACGAGCGACGGGTTGCCCTTCGTGCCGTTGTTCGTGAACGTTCCCGTCGCGGTGAGCAGGTTGCCCCGCGTCCAGTCGTCGATCGTCGGGGTCACCTGCACCGGCGGGGTGCCCGTCACGCCGCCGTTGACGATCTGCGTCGTGAGGTCGGCCGCCCAGCGGATCGACATGTTGGTGCCGGGCGTCGTCGGCGACAGGATCTCGCCCGTCGCGCTCAGCAGGCCGCTCGCCTCGGTGCCGCCGGGCATGCTCGCCCACACCTCGATGCCGGGCACGTCGCTGCGGACGTCGCCGATCATCGCGCGACCCGTGTCGCGGCCGGAGTAGGCGCCGAAGAGCACCTCGCCGGTCGCGGCGTCCCGCATCGCGGAGCCGTACGGCGCGAAGGTCGCACCCTCGTGGGCGGTCCAGATCTCCGATGCCGGGCCGGGCCGGGTCGATGTCCGTCACGTGCATGGCGTCGCCGTGGCCGAGGCGCACGTTCGCGCCCGGCGCGGCGCTGCCCGGGGGCAGCACGTCGAACGAGCTGTAGAGCAGGCTGCCGTCGTCGTCGATCGTGGCGGAGCCGTAGACGAGCTCGTGCTTGCCGTCGCCGTCGACGTCGGCGAGGCTCAGCGAGTGGTCGCCCTGCGTCGTGATCGTCGCGTACTCGGGGTTCGTGCCGTCGCGGCCGTGGGGCGAGTCGTTGAACGGGTTCGTCATGGGCACGTGGCCGCTGTCGACGTACCAGCGCTCCTTCAGGTGCTTGCCGTCCCAGTCGTAGGTCGCGATCGTCGTGCGCGTGTAGTAGCCGCGCGCGAACACGGCCGACGGGTGCTCGCCGTCGAAGTACCCGACGCCCGAGAGGAACCGGTCGACGCGGTTGGCGGGCTCGATGCGCGCCATCGCGTAGTCGCCCCACAGCAGGCCGTCATCGTCGCGTCCGGGCTTGTAGGTGATGGTCTGCAGCTCCTCGCCCGTGGCGCTGTCGAACACCGTGAGGTACTCGGGGCCGTCGACGATGAAGCCCTCGAACTTGCGCAGCTCGTTGCGGGCGCTGCGCGAGGGGGCGTACACGTCGATGAAGTAGTCGACGAGCTCCTCGGCGCTCTCGCGCGACAGCGGGTACTCGTGCGTGACGGGGATGCCCCACGCCTCCTCGAGCGTCGCGGGCCAGTTGCCCGCCACGACCTCGGGGTGCTCGGTCCAGCCCTGGAAGACCTGCGTGAGGCGCTCCTCGTAGTCGGCGGCGCTCAGGCGGTAGTCGTCGGCGTGCGCATAGCCGGCCTCGACGTCGGACTCGGGCATGGTGATGTATCGCTCGCTCGCGACGGTGCCGTCGGCGTTGTACGTGATCGACTTCGTGCCGGGCGCGGTCTTCAGCATCGTCTCGGAGCGGCCGTCGCCGTCGAAGTCGTAGACGAGGAACTGCGTGTAGTGGGCACCGGCGCGGATGTTCTTCCCGAGGTCGAGGCGGTTCAGCAGGGTGCCGTCCAGCTCGTAGGTGTCGATGTAGACGGGGCCCGTGTAGCCCTTGATCGAGACGTCCTGCGAGTTCGAGGGATCCCACTTCACGACGTACTCGTACGCACCGTCCCCGTCCACGTCCCCGACGGAGACATCGTTGGCCGAGTAGGTGTAGGGCTGCCCGTCGGGAAAGGCACGCTCTTCGGCGAGACCCCGTCGGCGGGCTTCTGCAGCGGCAGGTCGTAGTAGCCCTGCGCCCATGCGGAGACGGGGGCGGATGCCTCGAGCTCGATGCCGTTCACCACGGGGGCGACGGTGTACTGCGCGGTCGCGGAGCCCGCGGCATCCGCGTAGTTGGTGCTGTCGGTGACGACCGCGACCTGCTCGCCGTCGCGGTAGACGGCGAAGTCGGGGCCGGCGAGGCCGGTGTCGGTGGTGCCGGTCGCCTCGGAGGCGAGCAGGCGCCAGCTGAGGAACACGCCCTCGCTCGTCGACACCGCGACGAGGCCGCGGTCGAGCGCCTCGAGCTGCGGAACGCCCGCCGGCACGGCGTCGGGCGGCGCGGCCGTCGCGGGTTGGGCGACACCGGCGATCAGGCAGCCGGCGGCGGCGACCGCCAGCGCAGCGCGGAACGGATGGTTGCCGAGATTCATCGTCGAATCCTTCTCTGGGCGGATGGCCCGGGATATTGGGATAGCGCTTTCCGTGCGCAGACGAACCTATCCCCCGTACGGGGGCAGGTCAACCCCCTCCGGACCGATTGACACGATTCACGCCCGGGACGCGGACACCGTGCGATCCCGGCACGCCCGCTATCCTGAGGCCGATGCCTGCCACGAGCCCTGCGATCGAGGACTACCTCAAGACGGTGTACGCCCACACCGAGTGGCAGCCCGACCCCATCACGCCGAAGGTGCTCGCCGACCGGCTGGGCGTCGCGCCGTCGTCGGTCACCGAGATGGTGAAGAAGATGGCGGCGGCCGGGCTCGTCTCGCACGTGCCCTACGGCGCGGTGCGCCTGACGGATGCCGGTCTCGCCCGTGCCCTCGCCGTCGTGCGACGCCACCGCCTCATCGAGACCTGGCTCGTGCAGGAGATGGGCTACGGCTGGGACGAGGTGCACGACGAGGCCGAGATCCTCGAGCACGCGATCTCCGACCGCCTGCTCGAGGCGATCGACGCTCCGGCTCGGGCGACCGGGGCGCGACCCGCACGGCGACGCCATCCCGTCGGCCGCCGGCACGCTCGAACCGCGCCACGCCGTGCTCCTCGCCGACGCCGACCCGGGGCACCAGGGCGCGGTCGTGCGCATCAGCGACCGCGATCCCGCCGTGCTGCGCGCGCTCGACGACGCGGGGATCGGCCTCGACACGGTGCTCACGGTCACGGATGCCGCGGCCGCATCCGTCAGCGTCTCCGTCGCCGATCGCGCCCACACGATCCCCCGCGGCGCGGCCCAGGCGATCTGGGTCACGGCGTAGCCGACGCGTCGCGCGTGCGGCCCCGCGGCATCCGCCGTTCATCGGGCTGTGATCTTCGCCGCCTAGTCTTGGCACATGGGACGACGTGATGAAGTCGAGTGCTGGCTCACCGACATGGACGGCGTGCTCGTGCACGAGAACCACGCCCTGCCCGGCGCGGCCGAGCTGCTGCAGCAGTGGGAGGACGCCGGCACGCCCTACCTCGTGCTCACGAACAACTCGATCTTCACGGCTCGCGACCTGTCGGCGCGGCTGCGGGCGAGCGGGCTGCACGTGCCCGAGGACCGCATCTGGACCTCGGCCCTCGCGACCGCCGACTTCCTGAAGCAGCAGCTGCCCGGCGGCACGGCGTTCGTGATCGGCGAGGCCGGCATCCTCACGGCCCTGCACGAGGCGGGGTTCGTGATGACCGAGACCGATCCCGACTTCGTCGTGGTCGGCGAGACCCGCAACTACTCGTTCGAGGCGATCACGAAGGCGATCCGCCTGATCGGCAACGGCGCACGGTTCATCGTCACCAATCCGGATGCCACGGGCCCCTCGGCCGACGGCCCGCTCCCGGCGACCGGGGCGATCGCCGCGCTCATCACGAAGGCCACCGGCAAGGAGCCCTACGTGGTGGGCAAGCCGAACCCGATGATGTTCCGCTCGGCGCTCAACAAGATCGGCGCGCACTCCGAGAACACGGCGATGATCGGCGACCGCATGGACACCGACATCGTCGCGGGCATCGAGGCCGGGCTGCACACGGTGCTCGTCCTCACGGGCATCAGCGACCAGGCCGAGATCGAACGGTACCCGTTCCGGCCCGAGGAGATCCTCTCGGGCGTGCACGAGCTCGTGCGCCGGGAGCCGGCGGAGTCCGACCTCTAGGAGGGCCCGAGGTCGGCGAGCCGCGCGGTCGCCGGGCGTCGCAGCGGCGCGGTCGCCGGGCTCAGGCGAGGCGCGCCATGGCGGTCTCGAGGAGGCCCCAGAACCGGTCGACGTCGAGGCCGGTCGCCACCCACGCGTTCGGCTCGCGCCGCAGCATCCCGTCGACGTCGACGCTCGTCGCGCCGACCGTCTCGGTGCCGGCGAGCTCGACGTCGAGGCGGGTGTGCACGAGCCCGACCGCGTCGGGGTCGGCGAGCACGGCCACCGCGACCGGATCGTGCAGCGGGCCGTCGGGCATGCCGAAGACCTCGTCGTTCGTGCGGCAGAAGAACTCGAGCAGCTCGTCGCCGAACGCCGCCGTCGCGGTGCCGACCCTCGCGAGCCGCTCGCGCACGGCCGCGGTCACGAGCGCCCGGTGCGTGACGTTCAGCCCGACCATCGTGAAGCGGATGCCGCTGCCGACGACGAGGGCGAGCGCCTCGGGATCCACCCACGCGTTGAACTCGGCGTAGGGCGTCACGTTGCCCCGCTCGGTCGAGCCGCCCATCCACACGATCTCGCGGATGCGGGGCGCGAGCTCGGGGCGGTCGCGCAGCAGGATCGCCACGTTGGTGATCGGCCCCGTCGCCACGATCGCGACGGGCTCGTCGGAGGCGAGCAGGGTGTCGGCCATGAGCTCGGTCGCCGTGCGCGGATCGAGCGGCATCGCCGGGTCGGGCAGCGCCGGCCCGCCGAGGCCGTTCTCGCCGTGGATCCACTCCGCGGTCTCGAGCGTGCGCGCGATCGGCCGCGCGGCACCGGCGGCCACCGGCACGCCGGTCACGCCCGCCACGGTGAGCGCGATGCGCGCGTTGCGGCTCGTGTGCTCGATCGGCACGTTGCCGCCGACGGTGGTGACGGCGAGCAGCTCGAGCGACGGATGCCCCGCGGCGAGCCACAGCCCGAAGACGTCGTCGTGCCCGGGGTCGCAGTCGACGATCACCGGCAGGGTCATGCGGTCTCCGGCCCTTCCTCGAGACCGGCCGACCGGAGCACCGCGTCCCGCGGCGCGTACGAGTCGACCGTGCCGCGCGACTGCACCGCGAGCGCGCCCGCGGCGACGGCGAATCGCAGGGCCTCGTCGAGGGGTCGCCCCTCGGCGAGGAACGCGGCGAGCGCCCCGGTGAAGCCGTCGCCGGCGCCGGTCGTGTCCACGGCGTCGACTCGCGGCGCCGGTGCCGTCCACGAGCCGTCGACGGAGGCCGCCACCGCACCGGCCGATCCGAGCGTCACGACGACCGAGCGGGCGATGCGGCCGACGGCGGATGCCGCGAGCTCGCGCCACGCGTCGAGCGATGTGCCGGCGGCATCCGTGCCGATGCCCACCGCGCGCGCCTCGTGCTCGTTCACGACCAGCGGGTCGGCGGTCAGCAGCGTCGCCGCACCGACCGGCGCGGGCGGCGCGAGGTTCAGCACGAAGCGCACGCCCGCGTCTGCGGCGAGCTCGGCGACGCGGTCGATCGTGGCCACCGGGAGCTCGCCCTGGGTGAGCACGACGGCGGCGGAGGCGATGCGCTCGCGCTGGGCCTCGGCGGCCGATGGCGTCAGGGCGAGGTTCGCGCCGCCCGTGACGATGATCGTGTTCTCCCCCGAGTCCGCGACGGTGATCTGGGCGACGCCCGTCGGGGCGTCCGTCTCGCGGCCGACCGCGCCGGTCGGCAGCCCGAACCGCTCGAGGGTCGCCAGTGCGAAGTCGCCCGCGGCATCCGTGCCGATGCGCGCGACGAACTCGACGGATGCCCCGACCACGTGCGCGGCGACCGCCTGGTTCGAGCCCTTGCCGCCGAGCGCGACCCGGAAGCCGTGGGACAGGATCGTCTCGCCCGGCGCCGGGAACGCCTCGACGTAGCTCGTCGAGTCGACGTTGAGCGAGCCGACGACGACGACCCGGCCGTGCGAGCCCACGCTAGACCGCGGGTCCCGGTCCGGCGATGCTCGCCGTGAGCGGCTCGCCGCCCGCCCGGTTCGCGAAGCAGTAGTACGTGCGTTCGCCCGCAGCCCACTGCTCCTCGGTGACGGGGAAGGCCGCCTGCACCTGCAGGTCGTTCACGCCCGACACCGCGGCGACGTCGATCACGCCGGGGGCCGTGCAGAGCAGGTTCATCTGCGAGGCGATCTCGCTCTCGCCCGGGAACGGCGTGGTGGCGTCGCCGGGCAGGGTGCCGCGATAGACGAGCTGGGCCGCGTGCGGCGCTGCGCAGTCGACGACGGTGAACTCCTCGTCCCAGGCCGACCCGAACGGATCGATGCACTCGCCGCCGAAGAGCGTGTTCCACGCGTGCACGCCGACGGGTTGCGGCGCGGTCGGGGCGGCGACCGGCGTCTCGGAGGGAGTCGGGGTGGCGGACGGCGAGGCGGCCTCGCCGCCCCCGCCACCGGAGATCAACGTGCCGACGTAGAAGAGTCCGGCGAGCACGACGAGCACCACGAGGCCGCCCGCGATCCAGAGCAGCGTGCGGACCGTGCGGTGGTCGCCTCCTGAGCCGGAGCCGCCGCCGCGCGGAGCGGCCGAGCCGCCCGAGCCGCCTGAGTCGCCGGTTCTGGGTGCCGGACTCGAGGGCCGGGGTTGCGCGGCCGCCGCCGGGGCAGGCGACGGTGCGGCGGCGGGCAGGCGGCGTGGCCGCCGGGGCGCCGGACGTGCCGGCCAAGCCCGCGCCCGCGATGGCCGCCCCGGCCGCGAACGGCCAGCCCGACGGACCGGCGTCGGGCTCGGGCTGCTGGCGCGCGGAGCCGAACAGCGCCGCGAGCGGGTCGTCGTCGTGATCCGCCGGCGCGGCCGGGGTCGGCCTGCTCGCCGCGGCGGACGTCGGGAACAGCGCCGTGAGCGCGTCGTCACCGCTCGACGGCGGCGTCGACTCGGCGGTCGGGTACGCCGCCGTGGCCGGCTCGGGTGCTTCGGGGCCCGCGACGTCGTCGCCGAACGACCGGCCGGGCTCGGGCTCGGGCTCGGCTTCCGGCTCGGGCTCGGGCTCGGGCTCGGGCTCGGGCTCGGGCTCGGGCTCGGGCTCGACCGCGACCGGAGCCATCCAGAACGGCAGCGGCGCCTCGGGCTCCTCGGGCTCGGGCTCCGCCTCGGCCTCGGGCTCCGGCTCGGGCTCGAGCTCGCGGCTCGGGCTCGACCGCGACCGGAGCGATCCAGAACGGCACGGGCGCGTCCGCCTCCTCGGCCTCGGGCTCCGCCTCCGGCTCGGTGGGCTCGACCGCTGCGGCGGCGGGCTCGCCGGCACCGGGCTCGTCGTTGCCGACTTCGTCGGGGCCGCCGGCGGCAGCAGCCTTCGGATCCGCGGCGGACGGGTCGGGCGTGAGGTTCCAGAAGTATCCGGTCGCTGCGAGCTCGCGCGCGATCGGGGACTCCGCGTCGGGTGACGCATCGGGTGCCGGGGCGGCTCGACGGGGGCGTCCGCTCGGCCGCGCCCGAAGAAGCGGCCGGCGCCGGTGCTCGGCGGCTCGGGCTCGTCGACCTCGCATCGTCATCGTCGTCGTCTTCATCGTCGCCGAACGCCAGGCCGAGGGCGTCGAGGGCTTCGTCTCCGGGGCGGATCGGGGGCGTTCCCCCGCCGTCGGCGCCGGAGCCGGCGGCCGGCCGCTCGACGGGCACGTCGGTCGATCCCTCGTCGGGCGTCGGGCGAGCCCCGCCTGACGCGAGCGCGGCGAGCAGGTCGTCGACCGGCTCTTCGGGCTTCCCGGTCCCCACCACGGTCGTCGCCGCCGCCTGCCGAGGCGAAGGCGGGGAACGGCGCACGACGATTCGCGGCCGACTCGGTCTGGGCGCCGACGGGCTCGGACACGGGGGACTCCGCCTGGCCGCGCACCTCGATGAAGGGGAAGTCGTTCGTGGTCATCGTCGCCTCGGCGGGCGTCGCCGGCGGAATGGACGGCGCCGTGGCGCGGGTGAGTGCCGCGAACGGGTCGACGGTGTCGGCGGCGAACGCGCCGAACCGGTCGGACGCGGAGGCCGGAAGGTGGTCGGACGGACCCGCGGCCGTGGGCGCGGCGGACGCGGCCGACTCCTCGTCGGTGAGCGCCGACCACAGGTCGTCGTCGATCCCGGCGGCTCGTCCGGGTCGGGCGGCCCGCTCGTCCCAGCCGGCCGGCGCGGTCGACGGCGTGATCGGATGCCGCGGCGGTCGGACCGGCTCGACGGACGGCTGCGGCTCGCGACGGGCGACGCCGACAGCGGCGCGACGGCCGGCGGCGACACGCGGCGAGGCACGGGCGGAGCCGACGGCTCGGGCGTCGCGGCCGGCGTCGCCACCGGCGTGAACGACTGTCGGGCCACGGGCGGCGGCGTGAAGCCGGCGAACGGAGACGGCTCGGGCTCAGGGTCGGGCACGGAGTCGGGCTGCGAGCTCGGCGGCGCGGCTGCTCGGCTCGGTCGGCTCGGTCGGCTCGACGGCCGCGGCGTCGGCGGCCGCGGGGCTCGGGCTCGGGCTCGGGGGACCCGGGCGCCGAGAGACCCCGGAAGGCGGCGCGGATGGCGTCCTCCGAGTCGAGGTCGCCGGATCCCCAGGTGAGTGCGAACTGCGCGGTGGGCGTCACCGGGCCGGGCGGCGTCGCCGACTCGGGCGGCGCGACCGGCGGTCGGCGCGACGGGCGCCTGGCCGATCGCCGGCTCGACGGAGGTGAGCGGAGCGGACGCCGGCGGCACCGGCGGCACCGGCGGTACCGGCGGAACGGCGCCTGGTCGGCCGACGGTGAACGGCGGGTTCCAGGCGGGGAGTCCCGCGGCCGGCTCCGGCGCGGCAGGGGGCGTCGGCGGGCGTCGGCAGGAGGCTCGACCTGCGACGGCACGGCGCCGGGGGCCGAGGGGGCGAGCGGCCCGCCGATCACGGGCAGCGCGCGCGTGGCGGCATCCGGTGCCGACGGCGGCTCGGCCAGCGAGAACCAGTCGAGCACCTCGTCGCGACGGGGCGCGGGGGCGAGCGGCGGCTGGGGCGCCGGCGCAGGAGTCGGAGCGGCCTGCTCGGGAGGCGCGACCGGCGGCGGCGGTGCGACGGGCGGGTCCTGACGCGCAGGAACGGAGCCGGCCGCGAGTTGCGCGAGCAGCCAGTCGGCGTCGTCGGAGTCTCGCCCGTCGCGGTTCATCAGGCCAGTCCCAGGTCTTCGAGGCCGATCGCGGCCAGGTAGGGCACCCCTGCGCCCTCGATCACCTCGCGCGCACCAGTGGCGCGGTCGACCACGACGGCGACGGCGACCACTTCGGCGCCGACGGCGCGAAGGGCATCGATCGCCTTGAGCGGCGAGCCGCCGGTGGTGGAGGTGTCCTCGAGCACGATGACGCGCTTGCCCGCGACGTCGGGGCCCTCGACCTGCTTGCCGCGGCCGTGGTCCTTCGGCTCCTTGCGCACGACGAAGGCGTCGTACGCGAGCCCGCGAGCGGCGCCCTGGTGCAGGATCGCCGACGCGATGGGGTCGGCGCCCATCGTCATGCCCCCGACGGCATCGACGTCGGGGACGTCGGCGATGAGGTCGAGCATGACCTGGCCGATGAGCGGTGCGACCCGGTGGTCGAGGCTCACCTTGCGCAGGTCGACGTAGTAGGAGGCCTTCTTGCCGCTGGTCAGGGTGAAGTCGCCGTGGAACACCGCGTCGGCCGAGATGTGCTCGATGAGCTGTCGGCGTGCGTCGGTGCTGCTGTGCTGGGGCGCAAGTGTCACCTGAATACTCTACGGCCCCCCTGCCTGTGAAGGAGGGCCGGATGTCGCGCCTCCCCCGGCCCCGCCATCCGAGGTCGCCTCCTTCGGTGCCCGCCGACGCCCGCGCCAGATCGTCCTGGGGGTGCCGGGGACCATGCGGGCCCAGAACGGCGGCGCCTCCTCCTCGGCCAGCGCCGCGGGCACGTCGATGTGGAACGCGGCGATCTCCTCGGCGCCGCGGTGCACCACGCGGTAGAGCGCCGTGCCGATGAGCACGCCGAGCGCGATCGACATCACCGACGTGAGCGCGGTGGCGAAGTCCTGGAGGCCCTCGCTCGTGCCGACCGCCTCGGTGAGGCCGACGAGGCCGGCAGCCCCGGGCACCAGCAGCCAGAAGCCCGGGAGGAACGTGAGCTGCGAGGGGACGCCGTGGCGGAGGCTCGCGATCCACAGCACGACGGGCGTCATCGCGAGGGCGCCGATGAACCCGCTCACCGTCGCGCCGATGAGCACCTGGCCGACCTGCTGTCCCGCGTAGGCCACGAACAGCACCAGCAGCACCCACCCGAACGTCGACGACGGCGCCGAGAAGTGCAGGAAGTTGCCGACGGCGAAGAGCAGCACGCCGCCGATCGCGGTCCACCAGGGGAATCCGTCGGGCGTCCCGAGCGACAGGTACCTCGAGCTCTCGACGCCCACCACCGTGCCCGCGGCGATGATGCCGAA
Organism: uncultured Actinomycetota bacterium; assembly: GCA_963802485.1. Lineage (GTDB taxonomy): Bacteria > Actinomycetota > Actinomycetes > Actinomycetales > Microbacteriaceae > Agromyces. Next base: position 208,031 of record CAWDJA010000024.1, on the reverse strand, counting down.
CGTGAGCAGTGCCAGTTGGACGAGCCCGAACACGAGGCGCGACGCGCCGGCCACCATCTGCCCGGTGGCGAGCTCGACGGTGCCCGTCGTGAGCACCCCGCCGGGCAGGAACGTCGCGAGCGGGGCGATCAGCAGCCGGATCGGATCGCCGATCTCGACGTACGGGGCGATCAGGAACACCGCGAGCGCGCACGCGAATGCCGCGAAGACCGGGAACACCAGCTGCAGCGTCTGGGATCGCACGAGCTTCGCGAGGCCGATGAACGCGCCGAGCACGAAGGCCACGAGCGCTCCCTGCCACGTCGGCGTCAGCAGCAGCGCCAGGCCCGTCACCAGGAGCGCGTGCCCGAAGGTGCGCACGAACCAGCCGTACCTCGGTCGCATGGCGCCGATCTCGTTCAGGCGCCTGATGCCCTCGAGCGGTTCGATCGCCGCCTGCTTCGCCTGCTCCAGCAGCGCGTAGAGCGCGGCGATCTGGTCGAACCTGAACGACGGGGTGAGCGTCGAACGCAGTGCGACCCGGCCCTCCTCCGCAGACCCCGTCTGCACGATGATGGCCGTCGGGAACACCAGGATGTCGGTGTCATCCTGCCCGTAGGCGCGCGACACGGCCAGCATCGTGTCGCGGATCCCGTCGACCGTCTCGGCGGCGGCGTTCATCCCCTCCGCGAGCCCGAGGAGGAATCGGCGGAGGATCGCGCGGTCGCTGACGTCGGCCATCTCACCCCCGAGGCACACGCTATCCCCACGGTCGAGCGGGTGTCGAGTGCGGCGGGGGCAGACGAAGGGCCGCCCCGCGGGGTGTCCCTCCCCCGCGCAGCGGCCCTGCTCCCGGGCGTGCCCGGGATGTCGCAACGCTCTAGGCGGTGCGAGCGATCGTCGCCTTCGGCTGGCGACGGTAGCCGTCGCGAGCCGAGACGACGATGGAGCCGGCGATGCCGGCGACGGAGACGATGCCGAGGATGGCGAGGAGCGTGAACACGGTGGTTCCTTTCGAATGAGGTGGGCTCGTCGAGCGACGGATGCGCCGTTGCACGTGTTCGACTCCTCAATTCTGACGCTCGAAACCATGCAGCACAAGCGCACAATACTTCAATGACGATGTAGGCTAGCTACATGGAAGTTCGCCGCCTCGATCTGCTCAGGGAACTCGCCGAGCGCGGCAGCGTGACGGCCGTCGCCGAGGCCACCGGCCGCACGCCCTCGGCCGTGTCCCAGCAGCTCAAGGTGCTCGAGCGCGAGGCCGGAATGCCGCTCACCGAGCGCAGCGGACGCGGGCTCGTGCTGACCAGCGCCGGGCACGCACTCGCACGCAGTGCTGCGGATGTCGCGATCGCCCTCGAGCGGGCCTCCGCGCTGTGGGACGAGTTCCGCAACCACCCGAGCGGCGAGGTCACGCTGCTCACCTTCCCCACGGTCGGGGCGACCCTGCTGCCGAGCGTGCTCAGCGACCTCTCCCAGGTCGCCGGGCTCGTCGTCCGCTGCACCGACCTCGATCCCGAGCTCGCGGAGTTCCCCGACCTCACCGCCGACTACGACATCGTGCTCGCGCACACCATGCCCGGGGTGCTGCCGTGGGGCGGCCGCGGCCTGCGGGCCGTGCCGCTGCTCACCGAGCCGCTCGACATCGGGCTCCCCGCCGACCACCGCCTGGCCGGGCGATCGCACGTCACCCCCGCCGACCTCGTCGACGAGACCTGGCTGGGGGTGCCACCGGGCTTCCCCTTCGAGCGCATCCTGCACGCCATCGAGCAGGAGGGCGGCAAGCGCGTGCACGTCAGCCAGCGCTTCAGCGACATGCGCATCGTGGAGGCGTTCATCGAGGCCGGCCTCGGCATCGCGTTCGTGCCGAGGTTCACGTCCGGCACGGTCTCGTCGGGCATCGTGCTGAAGCCCATCCGCGGCGTCGCGTCGGCGCGGCAGATCGTCGCGCTGGTCCGGCCGGATGTCGCGGAGCGGCTCGCCGTGCGCACGGTGCTCGACGTGCTCGTGGCGCGCGCCGCCCGCCTCGAGCAGGCCCACGGGCACCCGTCGCGCGGCGGCGGCGCGACCGCGGTCGCGGCGTCCGCGAACTAGACTCCTCGGTCATGAGCGATGCCGCCCGCGAAGACCCGATCCTGTTCGACGTGCGTGACGGGCTCGCCCACGTCACGCTCAACCGCCCGTCCCGCCTGAACGCGGTCGATCCCGACGCCATCAGGCGGTGGCAGGCGATCGCCCACGAGATCGCCGAACGCGACGACATCGGCGCCGTGCTCTTCGACGCCGTGGGACGCGCGTTCTGCGCCGGCGGCGACGTGCGCGCGATGGCCGAGCTCGCCGGATCGACGGATGCCCCGGGGCGGACGATCACCGGACTCGCCGACCTGATCCATGACGGGCATCGCACCCTGCGCGAGAGCACGAAGCCGATCGTCGCCGCCGTGCAGGGGCCCGTGGCGGGCGGCGGACTCGGCTTCATGCTCGTGGCCGACCTCGTCGTGGCATCCGACCGCGCGACCTTCGCCAGCCGGTACTCGGACGTCGGCCTCACGCCCGACTGCGGCGTGAGCACGCTCCTGCCCGAGGCGGTGGGCACGCGGCGCGCGCTCGAGCTCACGCTCACGTCGCGCACGCTGACCGCCGCCGAAGCGCTGGATTGGGGCCTCGTCGCGGAGGTCGTGGCGCCCGAGGCGCTCGATGCCCGCGCGCGCGAGATCGCCGACGCGTGGCTGGCGGGCGCGACCGCGGCCTTCGGGCAGGCCAAGCGCCTCGTGCGTTCGGGGCTGGCGCGGGGCTTCCAGGACGCGCTCGACGACGAGGCCCGCACGATCGGCGCGGCGTTCGAGACGCCCGAGGCGCAGGCGGCCGTCGCGCGATTCGCGTCGGGCTCGGGCAGGCAGGCCGCCGGCTGACACGGCGGAGCGAGCGTTTCTGCGTCGGAGCGGCCTTCGTCGCCGACTCCCACGCAGAAACCTCACTCCGGGGCGCCCGGCCGGCGTCGCGCCGCCCTCAGGTCGCAGCAGACACCGAGGGGACCTCGCCGAACCCGTCGGCGAGCAGTCCCCGAAGCGCGGAGACCGCGGTGGCTGCGTCGGGCCCGTGGCCGTTGAGCTTGATCCGGTGGCCCTGCTTGGCGCCGAGCGACAGCAGGCCGATCATGCTCTTGGCCGTGACGGGGCCCGTGCCGGTGGTCAGGTTCGTCACGTCGACGAGGGCGTCGTATCGGCCGGCGGTCTGGACGAACATCGCCGCAGGCCTGGTGTGCAGTCCTTCGGGATTGATGAGGACCTCGTCCACCGAGAGCGGGTCGCCCGAGGGCTCCTGCGGCGCCTCGGGAAGGGGCTCGAGCTGATCGCGCTTCGCGTCGAGCGCTCCGGCGACCTCTCGTGCGACGTCCTCCAGCGGTGCGCCGGTGGCTGCGAGGACCACGCCTGCGGTGATCCCCTCCACGAACGGGCCGGAGCTCACCAGTACCTCCGCACTCGACTCCCGGAGCTCGAGGGCGAGTCCCGCGCTCAGCACGGCCGAGCCGAGATCGGTGATGACGAGGACGCCCGGTTCGCCGGCGACCTCGTCGATGGCGGTCGCGACCGCTGCCGCGTCGGTTCCGAAGCGACCGTCGACCCCGGCGGCGATGCGCATCGGCGGGGCATCCCCGTGCACCATCTCGAGCGCCAGCTCGACCGCCGCCTCGGCGAGTCGCGGACTGTGCGACACGATGACCAGGCCGATCATCGATCGCGCTCCGCCTGCGAGTCCGCCAGTGCCTGCACGAGGATCGCCGCCGAGGTCGCGCCCGGATCGAGGTGATCGGCGCTGCGGTCGCCCAGGTAGCTGGCGCGGCCCTTGCGGGCGACGAGCGGGATGGTCGCATCCCGGCCCGCAGCGGCTGCGGCCGCCGCCGACCGCAGCGACTCCGTGAGCGGGACGCCGTCGGCCGCCGCGGAGGTCAGGACGTCGACCGTCGGATGGAGCGCGTCGATCATCGTCTTGTCGCCCGGCTCGGCGCGACCCCGGGCGACGACTCCGGCGACGCCGGCGCGGAAGGCGTCGGCGAAGTCGGCGGCGTCGAGCTCCGAGGCCGTGCCGACGCGCTTGGCCATCTCGAGGAACAGCGTCCCGTAGAGCGATCCGCTCGCACCGCCGACCGTCGACACGAGCGCCATGCCGCTGGCCTTCAGCACCGCCCCCGCGTCGTCGGGTCGACCCTGCTCGAGCCGCAGCCGCACGGCGGCTGTTCCCCTGGCCATGTTCGTCCCGTGGTCGGCATCGCCGATCGCGGAGTCGAGCTCGGTCAGGAGTTCGGCCTGCTCGACGATCTGCTCGTCGAACCGCACCATCCACGCGATCAGGTCGTCGACGGTGAGGCTGCCGTCCTCGAGTGTCGTCATCTCCCTAGACCCCCCAGCGGAGCGCCGCCGTGCTGACGGGGGCGTCCCAGAGGCGCAGCAGCTCCTCGTCGGCCCGCAGGAGCGTGAGGGAGCACCCGGCCATGTCGAGGCTCGTGATGTAGTCGCCGACGAGCGCGCGGGCCACGGTGATCCCGCGCTGCTCGAGCAGCGCGGCGACGTCGCCGTACATCGCGTAGAGCTCGATGAGGGGCGTGCCGCCGAGTCCGCTGAGCATCGCGATCACGGGCGCGCCGGTGAAGTCGAAGTCCGCCAGGATCGACGACACCAGCTCGTCGGCGATCTCGGCCGCGGGCTTGAGGGGCGCACGCGTGCGTCCCGGCTCCCCGTGGATGCCCACGCCCATCTCGATCTCGTCCTCGGGCAGGTCGAAGCTCGGCTTCCCCACCGAGGGCAGCGTGGCGCTCGTGAGTGCGACGCCCATCGACCGGCCGTTCTCGGAGACGCGAGTGGCGATCGCGAGCACGGCGTCGAGGTCGGCGCCCTCCTCGGCCGCGGCCCCGGCGATCTTCTCGACCAGCACCGTCGTGCCGACGCCGCGCCGCCCCGCGGTCCACGTCGAGTCCTCGACGGCGACGTCGTCGGCCACGAGCACCGACTTCACCGGGATCCCCTCCGCCTCGGCGAGCTCGGCGGCCATCTCGAAGTTGAGCACGTCGCCCGTGTAGTTCTTGACGATGTAGAGCACGCCGGCACCGGCGCTCACCGTCTGGGTCGCTGCGAGCATCTGGTCGGGCGTCGGCGACGTGAAGATCTCGCCGGCACATGCGGCATCCAGCATCCCGAGCCCGACGAAGCCGCTGTGCAGCGGTTCGTGACCCGACCCGCCGCCCGAGATCAGTGCGACCTTGCCCTGCTTCACGGCCGCGCCGCGCGAGACGACCCGGTTGGCGAAGTCGACGGCGAGGTCGGGGTGGGCCGCCGCGACACCCGTGAGGGCGTCGGCGAGCACCGATGCCGGTGCGTTGATGAGCTTCTTCATGCGCGGGCCTCCTCTTCGACGAGCGCTTCCGTGAGGGTCGTGCGATCCGCCTGCGTGCGGGAGATGACCACGAACAGCAGGCCTGCGGCGATGCCGCCGACGATCTCGGCGATCACGTAGACCGGCCACTGCTCCCACTGCACGGTGCCGCCGAGCACCTGCTGCACGAGCATCGGCCCGGTCGTGCGGGCGGGGTTGATCGACGCGCCGGTCGCGGGGGCCACGGGGATGATGGCGGCGAAGACGACCAGGCCGATCACGATTCCGGCGAATCCCGGCGCCGCCTTGCGGTGGATCACCCCGAAGACGGTGAAGACGAGCAGGAACGTGCCGATGAACTCGGCGGTGAAGGCCTGCCAGATGGGGATGTCGCCGTACGACGCGACGCCGAGGCCGAGTTCGCTCGCCTGCTGGCCGAGCACCCCGACGATCGCGAATGCGCCGACCGTCGCGCCGAGCACCTGCGCGAGGAGGTACCCGGGCACGTCCCGCCAGGCGAACTTGCCGGTCACCGCGAGGGCGAGGGTCACCGCGGGGTTGATGTGGTTGCCCGAGATGTACCCGAACGTGTAGACCGTCGCGACGACGATCGTGCCGAACGCCAGCGAGATGAAGCCGAGTTCGGCGGGCGTGAAGGGCGCGTCGCCTCGCACGAGAGCGAACGCCGGCACCGAGCCGACGCCGACGAAGACGAGGAAGGCGGTGCCGAGGAACTCGGCAGCGAGCCGCTGCCAGGTCCTGTTGTCATCCATGATGTGCGTTCTCCTTTGAACAGGGGAGCCCGGCGGGCTCTGGGGGACCGTGCTAGATTCGACATTGTCGAATCCGCTTCGGTAATACCGAATGATGCACCTCCGTCATCCACCTGTCAAGAACCCGACAGAATGGAGACGGCGCAGTGACGCGACGACGGGCGGAAGGGGAGCGCGGTGATTCAGTCGATCGACCGGGCCGCGAAGATCCTCGCCCTGCTGCAGGGATCCCGCCGCATGGGGATCAGCGAGCTGGCTGCCGCCCTCGAGCTGCCGCCCTCGACCGTCCACGGGATCGTGAAGTCCCTGCAGGCGCACGGGCTCGTCGCCCAGCAGCCCAGCGGCAACCGCTACGTGCTCGGACCGGCACTGCTCAAGCTGTCGAGCGTGTACCTCGACACCCTCGACGTCCGCGCGCGATCGATGCGCTGGATGCACGAGCTGTCGAGCCGCACCGGGCTCGCCTCCCGCCTCGGCGTCGAGCTGTTCGGCGAGGTGATCGTCATCCACCACGACCGGCGGCCCGACGGCACCGAGCAGATGCCCGAGACGGGCGTCACGATCCCGAGCCACGCCTCGGCGATGGGCAAGGTGCTGCTCGCCTACGACGCGGCCCACGCGGCGGATGCGCTCTCGCGCCCGCTCGCGGCACTGACGGCCGAGACCGCCACCGACCCGGAACGCGTCCGGGAGGGATTCGAGCGCGTCCGGCGCGAAGCGCTCGGATACGAGTACGAGGAGGCCGTCATCGGCGAGGCATCCGTCGCGGCGCCGATCTGCGACGACGAGGGCGACGTGATCGCGGCGATCGCGGTGGTGCTCCCCGCGAGCGAGTGGCCCCCGACGGAGCAGGTCCTGAACGACCTGCGCGAGGCCGCGCGCAACGTCTCACGCGAGCTCGGGGCGCCGGCGTGGCCGCCGAGACCGGTCGCGCCGGCCGGCGGCTGACGCCGAGCACCCCTCGCCGCTAGTCGTGCTGCGGGAACCCCAGGTTCAGGCCGCCGTGGCTCGGGTCGAGCCAGCGCGACGTGATCGCCTTCTCCTGCGTGAAGAAGTCGAACCCGCGCGGGCCGTAGGCCTTCGCGTCGCCGAACAGCGAGTCCTTCCATCCGCCGAACGAGTGGTACGCCACCGGCACCGGGATCGGCACGTTGATGCCGACCATGCCCACCGTCACCTCGCGCTGGAAGCGCCGCGCGGCGCCGCCGTCGTTCGTGAAGATGGCCGTGCCGTTGCCGTAGCGGCTCGAGTTGATGAGCTCGAGGCCGTCCTCGTAGCCGTCGACGCGCACGATCGACAGCACCGGGCCGAAGATCTCGTCACGGTACACCGCCGAGGAGGTGGGCACCTTGTCGACGAGGGTCGGGCCGAGCCAGAAGCCGTCGGGCTCGCCGTCGACCTCGGGGTCGCGTCCGTCGACCACCACGTCGGCGCCATCGGATGCCGCCACGTCGAGGTAGCCCGCGACCTTGTCGCGGTGCTCGCGGGTGATGAGCGGGCCCATGTCGCAGCCACGCGTGCCGTCGCCGGTCGTGAGCCGCGACATCCGCTCGGCGATCTTCTCGACGAGCTCGTCCGCGACGGAGTCGACCGCGACGACGGCCGAGACCGCCATGCAGCGCTCGCCCGCCGAGCCGAAGCCCGCGTTCACGGCGGCGTCGGCGGCGAGGTCGAGGTCGGCGTCGGGCAGCACGAGCATGTGGTTCTTCGCGCCGCCGAGCGCCTGCACGCGCTTGCCGTTGGCCGTGGCCGTCGAGTAGATGTACTGCGCGATCGGCGTCGAGCCGACGAACGAGATCGAGCGCACGGTGGGGTGGTGCAGCAGCGCGTCGACGGCGACCTTGTCGCCGTGCACGACGTTCAGCACGCCGTCGGGCAGGCCCGCCTCCTGCATGAGCTTCGCGAGCCACACGGCGGCGCTCGGGTCCTTCTCCGACGGCTTCAGCACCACGGTGTTGCCCGTCGCGATCGCGAGCGGGAAGAACCACAGCGGCACCATCGCCGGGAAGTTGAACGGGCTGATGATGCCCACGACGCCCACGGGCTGGCGCAGCGTGTAGACGTCGATGCCCGTCGAGACGTTCTCGGAGTACTCGCCCTTCGTGTAGCCCGGCATGGCGCAGGCGAGCTCGACGACCTCGAGTCCGCGCGCGATCTCGCCCGCGGCATCCGAGGTCACCTTGCCGTGCTCGCTCGTGAGGATCGCGGCGAGCTCGCCGGTGCGCGCGTTCAGCAGCTCGCGGAACGCGAACATCACCTGCTGCCGTTTCGCGATCGACGTGTCCCGCCAGGCGGGGAACGCCCGCGCGGCGGCCTGGACGGCGAGGTCGACGTCTTCGGTCGAGGCGAAGCGCACGCGCTTCTGCTCGACGCCGAGCGCGGGGTTGTAGACGGGTCCGCTGCGGTCGGACGAGCCGGCGACGGATGCCCCGTCGATCCAGTGCTCGACCGTGGCCGTCTCGGCGGCCTGCGGCTGGGTTTCGGTCAGTGTCTGGCTCATGAGTCAGCCCTCTCCTTCGAGTGCGGTGCTCAGTACTTCATCGTAGATCGGCATCGCCTCGGCGACATCCTCGATCGTGACGACGCACGGCGGCACCACGTGGATGCGGTTGTCCTGGATGAACGGCAGCAGGCCGCGCGCCACGAGCCCGGACTTGATCCGGCCCATCGCAGCGGCCGGCAACGGCTCGCGGGTGTCGCGGTCGGCGACCAGCTCGATCGCCCAGAAGACGCCCTCGCCGCGCACCTCGCCGATCACGTCGTGGCGTTCGGCGAGCTCGGCGAGCGCGGGCCCGATCTCGGTCTCGCCGATCGCCCGCGCGTTCTCGACGATCTCCTCCGACTCCATCGCGTCGAGCGTCGCGACGATCGAGGCCATCGCGAGCGGATGCCCCGAGTAGGTGAGTCCGCCCGGGAACACGCGGTCGTCGAACGTCGCGGCGATCGGGTCGGAGATGATCACGCCGCCCGCCGGCACGTAGCCCGAGTTCACGCCCTTCGCGAAGGTGATCAGGTCGGGCCTGACGTCGTAGCCGTCGAACGCGAACCAGCGGCCGCTGCGACCGAACCCGCACATCACCTCGTCGAGGATGAGCAGGATGCCGTGGCGGTCGGCGAGCTCGCGGACGCCGGCGAGGTAGCCGGGCGGCGGCAGCATGATGCCGGCCGTGCCCGGGATGGTCTCGAGCAGGATCGCCGCGATCGACGACGGGCCCTCGGCCTCGATGACCCGGCGCAGGTGGTGCAGGGCGCGCTCCGACTCCTCCTCGGGCGTCGTCGCCCAGAACTCGGAGCGGTAGAGGTAGGGCCCGAAGAAGTGCACGTGGCCCCGCGCGAACTCGTTCGGGATGCGGCGCCAGTCGCCCGTGGACACGATCGCCGCGCCCGTGTTGCCGTGGTACGAGCGGTACGTCGAGAGGATCTTGTCGCGGCCGGTGTGCAGGCGCGCCATCCGGATCGCGTTCTCGTTGGCGTCGGCGCCGCCGTTGGTGAAGAACACCTTGTGGAAACCGGGCGGCGCGTGGCCGATGATGCGCTTCGCGGCCTCGCCGCGGGCCAGGCTCACGGTCGACGGCGCGATCGTCGTGAGCAGTTCGGCCTGCTCGCGGATCGCCTGCACGACGGCCGGATGCTGGTGGCCGATGTTGACGTTCACGAGCTGGCTCGAGAAGTCGAGGTACTCGCGCCCGGCGTGATCCCAGACGCGGCATCCGCGGCCACTGGCGACGACCAGCGACGACGGTTGCGACTGCGCCGACCAGGAATGGAAGACGTGGTCGCGGTCGAGCCCGCGGGCGAGCTCGTCGAGGTCCTCGGCGAGGTTCTCGGTCATGGCTTCGGTGCCTTTCGTTCGAGTGCGACGCGGTCGCGGTGCGCGGTGTCGCGGTGACGGATGCCGCGTGGCCGGCCGGGACGCACCGGCCACGCGGCATCCGGCGCGCTAGTTGCCGCCCTCCTCGAGGGTGACGTCCATGGGCTCCCAGCCCTCGCCCGTGAGGTCGAGGTCCTCGCCCTCGAGGTCGTCGAGCGCCTGCTGGATCCAGTCGTTCGTCCACGCGGTGGCCGGCGGCTCCTCGGTGATGAGGTGCGCCCCCGACTCGTTGACGGCGGCGAGCGCGCCCGCCACGGTCTTCTCGAACGCGGCCTCGTCGATCACGCCGATGCCCTCGGGCGACGGCCAGATGAGCTTGTTCGTCTCGTTGACCATCCAGAGCTCGTGGCTCGGGCCCCAGCCGGAGCCGGCGGCGATCGTGATCTCCGACACCTCCTCGGGGTTCTCGGCGGCGTAGACCCAGCCCTTGATGACGGCCTTGCAGGAACTTGACCGTCGTGTCCTGGTACTCCTCGTCGCTCTCGAGCCGCTCGGTGTCGGCCCAGATCGCGTCCTGGAGCATGGCGCCCTCGGTGTCCTCGTAGTTGATGACGTTGAAGTCCTCGGGCTGGTAGAGCTCGCCCGTGTCGGGGTTCACCGTCTCGAGGAGCTGCGCGTACTCGTTGTAGGTCATCGCCTGGGCCGCGTCGATGTCGCCCTGCAGGAAGGCGTTCATGTTGAAGTCCTGCGTGATGATCTGCACGGTCGTGGAGTCGAGTCCCTCGTCGGCCATGGCCGCGAAGATCTCCCACTCGTTGCCGAAGCCCCACGAGCCGATCTTCTTGCCCTCGAAGTCGGCGACCGAGTCGATGCCCGAGTCGGCCCACGACACCTGGAGGGTGCCCGAGCTGCTGGAAGATCTGGGCGATCTCGGTGAGGTTCGCGCCCTGCTCGATCGACCCGAGCACCTTCGGCACCCACGCGATGGCGTAGTCCACGTCGCCGTTGGCGAGCGCGTCCTGCGGCACGATGTCGCCGCCCGAGGGGATGATCTCGACCTCCAGGCCCTCCTCCTCGAAGTAGCCGAGCTCCTGCGCGGCGAAGTAGCCGGCGAACTGGCCCTGCGGGAGCCACTGGAGCTGGAGCTTCACCGGCGTGAGCTCGCCGTCGGCGCTCTCGGTCTCGCCCGATCCGCCGCCGGGTGCCGAACATGCGGTGAAGGCGAGCGCGGCCGCGAGGGCGAGCCCGCCGATCGTCGCGACGCGACGTCTGCTGTGGTTCATGTCAGTCCTTTCGGTGCTTCTCATGTGTTCTTCTCGGTGCGTGCGGTGGTGCGGTGTTCCGCCCGGGCGTGCACCCGGGTGGCCTGGGTTCAGGGGCGTCGTCGCGCCTGGCGGGGTGTGGCGCTGCAGCAGTCGTTCGAGTGCGAGCGTGGCGAGGAAGAAGAGCAGCCCGAGGGCGATCGACGCGAGGACGTACGCCCACGCGCGGGCGTAGGCGCTCGAGGCCGCCGACGTCGAGATGAGCCCGCCGAGCCCGCCGCGGGGGCCGCCGAAGTACTCGGCGACGAGGGCCGAGATCACCGCGAGCGACGAGGCGATGCGGATGCCGGTGAGGATGAACGGTCGGGCGGTCGGGAGCGTGAGCGTGCGCAGCACCTGGCCGGAGCTCGCGGCGTACGCCTTCATGAGGTCGCGGTGCACGGGCACGGTCTGCCGGAACCCGCGCAGGGTGTTGATGAACACGGGCACGAACGAGGCGAGCGCCGCGATCGCCTGGCGGCCGAACTGGCTGTCGGCGCCGAACATCGAGTTGAGCACGGGGCGAGGGCGACGATCGGGATCACCGCGAGCGAGGCGACGACCGGCGCGCTCATCTGGTCGATCGCGCGCCACCGCGCGGCGAGTGCGGCGAGGAGCATGCCGAGGATCGAGCCGACGATGAGGCCGATCAGGGCGTTCGTGCCCGTGATGAGCATCGCCGACGCGATCGAGGGCCAGTAGGCGATGAACTCCTCGATGATCGAGGCCGGGCTCGGCAGCAGGTAGTCGGAGACGCCGACGACCGTCACGAGGAACTGCCAGATGCCGAGCACGATGACGCCCACCGCGATGGGCGCGACGATGCGGAGGGTCGTCTCGGCGCGCGGGCTCAGGTGCCGTGAGCGGGCGGGCGCGGCTCGGGCGCGGCGGGCTCGTGGCGGCGGTCGAGGCGGTCGAGGCGGACATCAGCGCGTCTCCACCCCGCGCGGGCCGGTGCCGACGGGCGCGCCGCCGTGCAGCGCCTCGCGCACCGCGGTGACCATGTCGAAGAACGCGCGCTCCTCGCGGAGCTCCTCGGTGCGGGCGGCGCGCTTGGCGTCGGCGCCGAGCCGCATCGGCACGATCTCCCGGATGCGTCCGGGCCGGGGCGACATCACGACGACCCGGTCGGAGAGGAACACGGCCTCGGGGATCGAGTGCGTCACGAACACCACGGCGGCCCCGGTCTCGGCCGAGATGCGCACGAGCTCGGTCTGCATCTTCTCGCGCGTCATCTCGTCGAGCGCGCCGAACGGCTCGTCCATGAGCAGCAGCCGGGGCTGCTCGGCGAGCGACCGGGCGATCGCGACGCGCTGCTGCATGCCGCCCGAGAGCTGGTCGGGGTAGCGGTCGGCGAAGTCGGCGAGGCCGACCATCTCGAGCAGCTCGGCGACGCGGGTCGCGCGGGCTCCGGATGCCACGCCGTGCAGCTCGAGCGGCAGCGCCACGTTCGCGGCGACCGTGCGCCAGGGCAGCAGCCCCGCCGACTGGAACGCGATGCCGTACTCCTGGTCGAGCCGGGCCTGCCTCGCGGTCTTGCCGAACACCGAGAGCGTGCCGCCGGTGGGCTCGTCGAGGTCGGCGACGAGCCGCATGAGCGTCGACTTGCCGCATCCGCTCGGGCCGATGAGCGACACGAACTCGCCGGGCGCGACCGTGAGGTCGACCGCGTCGAGCGCCTGCACCTGGCCGGTGCGGGTCTCGAACACCTTGTCGACGCCGCGCACCTCGACGGCGGGCGCGGCCGGGGCTGCGGTCGGGCTGGCCAGGGGCTCGCTCATGCGGCCTCCTCCGTTCGTCGGTAGTTCTTGAGGATCACGCCGAGCAGCGCGACCGAGCCGGCGGCCACGAGGCCGAGCACGATGGCGCCGAAGATCGGGCCCCACGCCTTCGACGGGTCGCCCGAGGCCTGGCCGGCGAACTGGATGAGGATGCGGCCGATGCCGCCCTGCAGGCCGGTCGAGACCTCGGCCACGACCGCGCCGATCACGGCGTTCGCCGCGCCGAGCCGCAGCGCCGGCAGGAGGTAGGGCACGGATGCCGGGAACCGGAGCTTCACGAGCGTGCGCCAGTAGCCCGCGGCGTAGGTCTGCATGAGCTCCTCGTGGATGAGGTCGGGCGACTCCAGTCCCTTGAGGGCGCCGATGGCGATGGGGAAGAACGCCAGGTAGCTCGCGATGAGCGCGACCGACATCCAGTCCTGCCACTCGAACGAGCCGATCTCGACGCGGGAGCCCCAGCTCTTCACGACCGGCGCGAAGGCGATGAGCGGCACGGTCTGGCTGATGACGATCCACGGCAGGAGGCCCCACTCGGCGAGGCGCCACCGCTGCATCACGCAGCGCGAGGCCGATGCCGACGACCACGCCGACGAGCCAGCCGACGCGCCGCGATGCCGAGCGTCGTGAGCGCCGCGAGGAGCACGACCAGTCCACAGCGGACTGCGCCGACGGCGAGCGCGTGACCGGTTCGCCGAGGCGGCCGATCATGTCCCACACGTGCGGCATGGCGAGGTCGGTGGTGCGCGGCAGCACGCGGGCGGTGCCGATCACCACGCCGTCGGCCGGGCCGAGCAGCTTGTACCCCTCCCAGATGAGCGCGACGGCGAGGATGCCGGCGAGGCCCCACGCCCAGCGCGTGAGCTCGCGACGGCCGCGGCCGCCACGGCGCGGCGAGCGGCCGTCGCGCGCCGGCGCCGCGCCCGCGGCATCCGTCACCGCGGCCGCGTCGCGCACGCCGACCTCCGTCATGCCTTGGCCGTGATGTGCTCGGAGAGCGCCGGGATCACCGTCTCGCCGTAGACCCGCAGCGTCTCCTCCTTGTTGTCGTGCTGGAGGTAGCCCGCGAACTGGTCGACGCCGAGGTCGGCGAGCTGCTTCAGCTTCGCGATGTGGTCGTCGGCGGTGCCGAGGATGCAGAAGCGATCGACGATGTCGTCGGGCACGAACTCGGTGTGCACGTTGCCCGCGCGCCCGTGCTCGTTGTAGTCGTAGCCCTCGCGGCCCTTGATGTAGTCGGTGAGGGCCTGGGGCACGGCCCCGCCGGAGCCGTCGGACGCCGTGCCGTACTTGGCGACGATGTCGGCCACGTGGTTGCCGACCATGCCGCCGAACCAGCGGCACTGGTCGCGCATGTGCTCCCAGTCGTCGCCGATGTACATCGGCGCGGCCACGCAGAACTTGATCGACATCGGATCGCGGCCGACCGCCTCGGCGGCGTCGCGCACGTGCTGGATCATCCACGCGGCGATGTCGACGTCGGCGAGCTGCAGGATGAACCCGTCGCCCACCTCGCCGGTGAGCTTCAGCGCGAGCGGCCCGTAGGCGGCCACCCACACCTCGAGCTCGGAGCCCTTCGACCACGGGAACTGCAGCTGCGAGCCCTTGTACTCCACGGGTCGCGAGTTGGCGAGCTCGCGGATCACGTGGATCGACTCGCGCAGCTCCTTCAGCGTGACCGGCTTGCCGTTCGTGACGCGCACCGCCGAGTCGCCCCGGCCGATGCCGCAGATCGTGCGGTTGCCGTACATCTCGTTGAGCGTGGCGAAGATCGACGCCGTGACGGTCCAGTCGCGGGTGGCCGGGTTCGTGACGAACGGGCCCACCTTGATGCGGTGCGTCTCGTCGAGGATCTTGCTGTAGATCACGTACGGCTCCTGCCACAGCAGGTGCGAGTCGAAGGTCCACGCGGTGCTGAAGCCGTACTGCTCGGCGAGCTTCGCGAGGTGCACCGTGCGCGAGGCCGGGGGGTTGGTCTGGAGGACGACTCCGAAGTCCATGGGATGCTCCGCTCAGTTCAGGCTGTCAGACGAGGTACGTGCTGAGGCCGCGCTTGAGGAAGCGGCCGTCGCCCTTGGCGCCGAGGTACTCATCGCCGTCGACGATGACCTTGCCGCGCGACAGCACCGTGTCGACGTGGCCGTCGATCTCGTAGCCCTCCCACGCGGAGTAGTCCATGTTCATGTGGTGGCGTCTTCTCGAGTGCCGATCGACGTGTGGCCGTTCGGGTCGTAGACCACGATGTCCGCGTCGGCGCCGGGCTGGATCACGCCCTTCCTGCCGGCGAGGCCGAACATGCGGGCCGGCGTCGTGCTCGTGAGCTCCACCCAGCGCTCGAGGGTGATCTCGCCGGTGACGACGCCCTGGTACATGAGGTCCATGCGGTGCTCGATCGAGCCGATGCCGTTGGGGATCTTCCGGAAGTCGGACGAGGCCGAGCTCCTTCTGGTCCTTCATGCAGAACGGGCAGTGGTCGGTGGAGACCATCTGCAGGTCGTTCGTGCGCAGGGCCCGCCACATCGAGTCCTGGTGGCCCTCCTCGCGGCTGCGCAGCGGCGTCGAGCAGACCCACTTCGCGCCCTCGAAGGCGCCCCACTGGTCGCTCTTCGCGCCGAGCTGGTCCTCGAGCGACAGGTAGAGGTACTGCGGACACGTCTCGCCGTAGACGTTCTGGCCCTTGTCGCGCGCCCACGCGAGCTGCTCCACGGCCTGCTTCGCCGACACGTGCACGACGTAGAGCGGCGCACCCGTGAGCTTCGCGAGCATGATCGCGCGGTGCGTCGCCTCCTCCTCCATCTCCCAGGCGCGGGCGATGCCGTGGTAGAACGGGTCGGTCTTGCCCTGGTCGACCAGCTGCTGGGCGAGCACGTCGATCGCCGGGCCGTTCTCGGCGTGCATCATCGTGAGCATGCCGGTGTCGCGGGAGACCTGCATCGCCTTCAGGATCTGCGCGTCATCCGAGTAGAAGACGCCCGGGTACGCCATGAACAGCTTGAAGCTCGAGATGCCCTCGTCGGGCAGTCGCCGCATCGCCTCGAGGGAGGCGTCGTTGACGTCGCCCACGATCTGGTGGAAGCCGTAGTCGATCGCGCAGTTGCCCGCCGCCTTCTCGTGCCAGGCGGCCAGGCCGTCTTCGACGCGCTGGCCGTAGGTCTGCACGGCGAAGTCGATGATCGACGTCGTGCCGCCCCAGGCGGCCGCGCGCGTGCCCGTCTCGAAGGTGTCGGATGCCTCGGTGCCGCCGAACGGCAGCTGCATGTGGGTGTGCGCGTCGATGCCGCCGGGGATCACGTACTTGCCGGTGGCGTCGATGACGCGGTCGACGGATGCCGCGACATCCGTGCCCAGCAGGGTGCTGCCGGGCTCCAGCACGGCCCGGATCGTCTCGCCGTCGACGAGCACGTCGGCGACGGCGCGACCCGTGGCGCTCACGACGGTGCCGCCGGTGATGAGGGTGGTGGTCATGGTTCGCTCCTTCGCGTGGCTCGTCGGTTACGGCTTCGGGATGGAGGTGTACGAGTCGGGACGGCGGTCGCGGTAGAACTGCCACGCGTTGCGCACGTCGCGGATCATGTCCATGTCGAGGTCGCGCACCACGACCTCCTCGTCGGTCTCGGAGCCGTAGCCGCCGACGATGTTGCCCTGCGGGTCGACGAACTGGCTCTTGCCGTAGAAGTTCACGGCGAGGTCGCCGTACTCGTTGTCCTCGAGGCCGACGCGGTTGGCGGCGGCGACGAAGTAGCCGTTCGCGGCAGCCGCGGCCGGCTGCTCGATCTCCCAGAGGCGGTTCGAGAGGCCCGGCTTCGTGGCGTTCGGGTTGAAGACGATCTGCGCGCCGTTGAGGCCCAGCTCGCGCCAGCCCTCGGGGAAGTGCCGGTCGTAGCAGATGTACGCGCCGATCGGGCCGACGGCCGTGTGGAACACCGGGTAGCCGAGGTTGCCGGGGCGGAAGTAGAACTTCTCCCAGAACTTGTCGAGGTTGCGGGATGTGGTGCTTGCGGTACGAGCCGAGGATCGTGCCGTCGGCGTCGACGACGACCGCGGTGTTGTAGTAGACGCCGGGCTGCTCCTCCTCGTAGATCGGCAGCACCATGACCATGCCGAGCTCCTTGGCGAGCGCCGCGAAGCGCTGCACGATCGGGCCGTCGGCCGGCTCGGCGTAGTCGTAGTACTTCACGTCCTCGGTGATCCCGAAGTACGGGCCGTAGAAGAGCTCCTGGAAGCAGATCACCTGGGCGCCCTGCTCCTTGGCGTCGCGGGCGAACTGCTCGTGCTTGTCGAGCATGGACTCCTTGTCGCCGGTCCAGGTCGTCTGCGTGATGGCCGCTCGGACGATCGTCATGTTGCCTCCTGAGTCGGTCGGCGTCGTTGCCGTCCGCTCGGTGCTCCTGGCGGGGGATTGCTGCTCAGGTGCTACCGGGCGATGCTGCGACGCCGAGAGGTGGGGGTTTCCGAACGGGACTCGCGACCCGTTCTGTTATTGTTCGGCGTGAACATTTCTCTTTTGTTTCACTCTGTGTCGCTGTGGTTAATCATCCTGTCCCTTGCGTCGTGAGGAGGCAATGGTCGTGTCAGGTATTCATGTGCCGAATGCTCATGTGACGGGGCCTCGTGTGGATGTCTCCGCGCTGACCGCGCTCGCCGAGTTCCCCGACACGACGCCTCGCGGCATCGCCGGGGTGATCGCCCGCCTCGTGAACTCGGGCGAACTGGCGGCCGGCGAGCGCCTCCCCACCGTGCGCGAGCTCGCGGGCGCCCTCGGCGTGAGCCCCGCGACGGTGAGCCAGGCGTGGCAGGCGCTGTCGCGGGCGGGACTCATCGAGTCCCGCGGCCGTGCGGGCAGCTTCGTGCGCAGCGCGACATCCGCTCGCCTCGCACCGCGGATGCGCGGGATGGCGGCGCCGAACGACCCGGTGCGCCTCGACCTCTCGCGCGGCACCCCCGACCCGTTGCTGCTGCCCGCGCTGGGGCCGGCGCTGTCGCGGGTGTCGGCGCGTGCCGAGACCGGCAGCTACCAGGCCGAACCGGTGATCCCCGCGCTCGCCTCGGTGCTCGCGGCGTCGTGGCCGTCGACGGCGGAGTCGATCATGGTCGTCGACGGTGCGCTCGACGCGATCTCGCGCACGCTCGGGCAGCTCGTGCGCTTCGGCGATCGCGTGATCGTCGAGAGCCCCGGGTTCCCGCCCTTCCTCGACCTGCTCGACGTGCTCGGCGCCGAGGCCGTGCCGGTGCGGCTCGACGAGCTCGGCATGGTGCCCGACGCCCTCGGCCGGGCGCTGCATCGGCGACCGGTCGCGGTGCTGCTGCAGCCGCGCGCCCAGAACCCCACCGGCGCGTCGATGACCCCGGCGCGCGCCGAGGAGCTCGCGCGGGTCATCCGGGCGGCATCCGACGTCGACGACCTCGTCGTGATCGAGGACGATCACTCCGGGCTCATCTCCACCGAGGGCGACGTGACGCTCGGCACGTGGCTCCCCGACCGCGTGGTGCACGTGCGCAGCTTCTCGAAGTCGCACGGTCCCGACCTTCGCATCGCGGCCCTCGGCGGCCCCCGCGACCTCGTCGACCGCGTCGTCGCCCGGCGCATGCTCGGGCCGGGCTGGACGTCGCGGATGCTGCAGACGATCCTGCTCGACCTGCTCACCGACGGCGCCTCGATCGACGCCGTGGCCGAGGCGCGGCGCCAGTACTACACGCGGCAGCGCGCCCTCGGCGACGCCCTCCGGGCCCGTGGAGTCCCGGTGGCGCCCGCCGACGGCATCAACCTCTGGGTGCCGGTGCTGAGCGAGCGTTCGGCGCTCGTGCAGCTCGCGGCAGCGGGCATCCGGGTGGCGGCCGGCACGCCGTTCCTCGCCGCGTCCGACTCGGCGGATGCCGCGAACGGCTCGCGCTCGCGGCCGGGCGGCGACTTCGTGCGCGTCACCGTCGGCGTGCTGCGCGACGGCACCGACGAGGTCGCCGACGCCCTCGCCACCGCGGCGCACCACCTGGCCGCCGGCGGCTACTGACGGGTCGCTTCGCCGCGCCGCGCGGCGAAGTGACGCGAATCGACCTCCATGGCGCGCCGAAGGTCGATTCGCGTCACCTCGGCGGCCGCGGCATCCGGTCGACGCTCCTCGTCACGCCTTGACGGCGTTCGGCACCCGGGCGTACCGGTCGGGCGCGATGGTGAGCTCCGCGCGCCCGCCGGTCATCGAACGCAGGTCGAGCACGTAC
Organism: uncultured Actinomycetota bacterium; assembly: GCA_963802485.1. GTDB lineage: Bacteria > Actinomycetota > Actinomycetes > Actinomycetales > Microbacteriaceae > Agromyces. Next base: position 188,800 of record CAWDJA010000024.1, on the reverse strand, counting down.
TGGCCGAGCTCCGCCTCGGGCACGTTCGCCACCACGCGGGCGCGCCCGTCCTCGGTCGTCTCGGTGGCGTGCACGCGCCCGCGGCGGCCGGACAGGTCGGTCAGCACGGTGCCCTGCAGCTCCGCCGGCACCGTGACGGTCACGATCGACACGGGCTCGAGCATCACGGTGCCCGCCTCGGCCAGCGCGGCCTTGACCCCGATCGACGCGGCCGTGCGGAAGGCCATCTCCGACGAGTCCACCGAGTGCGACTTGCCGTCGTAGAGCTCCACCTTCACGTCGACCACCGGATGGCCCTGCGGACCGCCCGCCGCGAGCGCGTCGCGCGCGCCCTTCTCGACGGCCGGGATGTAGGTGCGCGGCACGGAGCCGCCCACCACGGAGTCGACGAACTCGAAGCCGCCGCCCGGCGGCAGCGGCGAGACCCGCAGCTGCACGACCGCGAACTGGCCGTGGCCGCCCGACTGCTTCTTGAGCTTGCCCTCCACCTGCGCGTTCCCCGCGATGGTCTCCCGATAGGCGACGGGTGCGGGCGACGTCGTCACGTGCACGCCGAACACGCGCGCGAGGCGCTCGACCGCGACCGCGACGTGCGTGTCGCCGAGTCCCCGCAGCACGGTGTGCCCGCCGGTGCGGTCGATCACGAGCGTCGGGTCCTCCGCGGTGAGCCGGGCGAGCGAGGACATGAGCTTCTCGTCGTCGGACTGCGTGGCGGGGGCGAGGCTCACCGCGAACACCGGCTCGCGCCTCGGTTGCGGGGTCGGCCGCGCCGTGCCGTTCGTACGGGTCCACAGCAGTGATCCCGAGGGGGATCCCGTGAGCTTGGCGACCGCACCGACCTCTCCGGCCCGCAGCGCGTCGACCGGCAGGTGCTCCGAGCCCCGCAACCGGAACAGGCCGTGGATGCGCTCGTCGGCGCCGGTCGTCGCGTTGTGCAGCCGGTCGCTCGGGCGCACCACGCCGGAGAGGACCTTGAACATCGAGATCTGCCCGACGAACGGGTCGGCCACGGTGCGGAACACCTGCAGGAGGGTCTCGCCGTCGGAACTCGGCGCGACCCGGTGCTCGGTGCCCCCCTCGCCGTCGGCCGATCCGCCGACGATGATGCGGCTGTCGTGGTCGAGGGACGACGGCGCCAGGCTGCAGAGCAGGTCGGCCACGCGGTCGACGCCGGTGCCGGTCACGCCGGAGCAGACGACCACGGGCACGGCCTCGCCCGTGGCGACCTCCCGCGCGAGCGAGCGCTCGAGCTCGGGGGCCGACGGCTCGTTCCCCTCGAGGTACGCCTCCAGCTGGTCGTCGTCGTGCGACACGATCTCCTCGGTCACCTCGACGTGCATCCGGTGCTCCTCGACCTCGGCCTCGGCCGGCATCGGGCCGTCGTGATGGCGGCCCTCGTCGTCGTACTCGAGCGCCTGCTCGCTGAGCACGTCCGCGATCCCGTGGAACGCCTGCTCCTCGCCGAGCGGCAGCTCGAGCGCCCAGAGCCCCTCGCCGAAGGCCGCCTGCAGCTCGCCGAGCACCCTGCGGAAGTCCGCGCGGGCCTTGTCCTCCTGGGTGACGACGATGATCCGCGGCACGCCCGCGGCCTCCGCGGCCGCCCACGCGAACCTCGTGCCCGCCGTGACCCCGTCGACCGCGCTCACGGCGACCAGGGCGACATCCGCCACCGCGAGCGCGGTGTCGACGCCGCCCACGAAATCCGGGTGCCCTGGCGTGTCGACGAGCGTGAGGGTGTGCTCGACCCCGTCCGGATCCGACCATCGCAGCAGGGCGAGCGAGAGCCCGAGGGTCATGCCTCTCGCAATCTCCTCGGGCTCGTGGTCGCAGACCGTGTTGCCCTGTTCGACGGTGCCCGCCCTCGAGAGTTCGCCTGCTCGAAGCAGCAGGGCCTCCGCCAGGGTCGTCTTGCCCGAACCCGCCCCGCCGATCAGGGCGATCGTCCGGTGTGTCGGAGTCGCTGCCGAGTTCATGAAACCTCCCGCGCCGCTGCGGACCTGTCCGTCCATCGTGTACCCGTCGGGCCGGGAATGCCAGAGGTTCGGCGATCGACCTCGCGCCGATCGCGTCGTGCTGCATCGGGCCAGGCGGTGTCCGGCCTGACGACGGGATGTCGGTTCGACTCGTCCTCCACAGGCATCGCGCATCTGGCTTCATGCACAGGCAAAGTCCCTGATCAGGGCGATTTCGAGCGTCATCCGGATGTCGGTGGGTGGGTGCAGGATCGAACCATGGACGATCCGCTGCACTCCCTCCGACGACACGTCGAGGAGCTGCACGCGGCGTGGGTCGGCTCCCTGCCGGCGTTCGCGACTCCCGGTGACGACGTGCATGACGAGGTCGAGCAGCTGAGCGACGACGCGCTCGTGCGCGTCGGCGACCTGCTCGCTCGGGTGCGTCGCGACGCCGAAGCCATGCTCGCCCGCGTCGGCCGCCGAGGTGTCACGACGATCCGGGCCCGAGTTCGGCGACTCCGGCCTCGCGAAGGCGCAGGGCTTCCACAACGCGACGCGATTCATCGCGGCGTCCACCGGCGGCTCTCGGCACGACGCGGCGCGGCTCATCGCGGTGGGTCGGGCGACGGCGCATCGCCAGGCGTTCGATGGCGAGCGACTGCCGCCCAGGCATCCGCACGTGGCCGCGGCCCTGCGGGAGGGCGGCATCGCGCTCGAGGCGGCATCTGCGATCACGACGATGCTCGACCGCGTGGCACTCAGGGCCGAGCCGGCGCGAGCCGACGCCGTCGAGTCGGCGCTCGTGGCACTCGCGTCGCAGGCGCCGCTCGATCTCCTCATGCGAGGGGTGCGAGAAGCCGAGGCGCGACTCGACGAAGACGGCGTCGAACCGCGCGAGGAGGAGCTGCGGCAGGAGCGTTCGCTCACGATGCGCGAAGACGTCCACGGCATGCTCCACCTGCACGCTCGGCTCGACCCCGAGAACGCGGCGCCCGTGAAGGCTGCGATCGAGGCGCTCGTGAGCGACGTCCTGCGGCGCCGCACGCCCGCCTCCCCCGATGAACACGCCATCGTCGACGACCTGCGCACCATTCCCCAGATCCAGGCCGACGCCCTCGCACAGGTCGCTCGGCACTCGTTGGGCTGCGAGCAGACGATCACGCCGCTCGCCAAGACCACGGTGGTGGTGCGCCTCGATCTCGAAACCCTCCGCAGCGGGATCGGTCACGCGCGCATCGATGGCATCGACCAGCCGATCTCCGCCGCCACCGCCCGCCGCATGGCCGCCGACGCCGAGCTGATCCCCGCCGTCCTCGGCGGTCCGAGCCTCCCCCTCGACCTCGGACGGGCCGCTCGCCTGTTCAGCAGGGCGCAGCGCCTCGCCCTCGGCGAGCGCGACGGCGGCTGCGCCTCATGCGGCCAGGGCATCGCCTACGTCGAGGCCCACCACATCGACTGGTGGGAGCGCGACGCCGGCCCGACCGACCTCGCGAACGGAGTGCTCCTCTGCAGTTTCTGCCACCACATGGTGCACCGTGAAGGGTGGGGAATCCGCGCGACGGCCGGTTCGGTGTGGTTCATCCCGCCGCCGCATGTCGATCCACGCCAGACGCCGCGACTCGGAGGACGGGCGCGATTCGAATCGGCCGTGGCGCTGAGTGCGTAGGGCGCGGTCGGCGAGTGGCGCTGAGTGCGTCGAGGCGCGGTCGGCGGGGTGGCGCGCGGGTCGAGAGCGCCTAGTCTGGCAGGCGTGCGGATCACGGTGCTCGCGGGCGGGGTGGGTGGCGCGCGCTTCGTGCGCGGCGTTCGCGAGGAGTGCGCACGGCGCTGGCCCGACGGGAAGGGCGGCACCGAGGCATCCGTGACCGTCGTGGTGAACACCGGCGACGACCTCTGGCTCGCCGGCGTGCGCCTGATGCCCGACTTCGACTCGCTGCTCTACTCGCTCGCCGGGGTGAACGACGCCGAGCGCGGCTGGGGTCGCGCCGGCGAGACCGAACGCGTCGCGGCCGAGCTGCGCGAGTGGGGCGTCGGCTGGCCGTGGTTCACGCTCGGCGACCTCGACCTCGGCACCCATCTTGCGCGCACCGCGTGGCTGCGCGAGGGCGCGACGCCGTCGGAGGTCGCGACCCGCCTCCAGGCGCGCTGGCCGCTCGGCGTGCGGCTCATCCCGGCGACCGACGCCGAGGTCGACACGTACGTGCTCGTCGCCGACCCCGACCAGCTCGACGGCGAGCGCGAGCTGCACTTCCAGGAGTGGTGGACCCGCTACCGCGCCTCGCTCCCCGCGATCGCATTCCGCCAGCGGAATATCGAGGCCGCTCGTCCGGCTCCGGGCGTGATCGAGGCGATCGTCGGCGCGGACCTCGTGCTCGTGGCGCCGTCGAATCCGGTCGTCTCGATCGGCACGATCGTGTCGGTGCCCGGCATCCGCGACGCGATCCTCGAGACGCGACGCCCCGGTCGTCGGCGTCTCGCCGATCATCGGCGGCAAGGTGGTGCGCGGCATGGCCGATGCGTGCCTGCCGGCGATCGGCGTGGACACGACCGCCGAGGCGGTCGGTCGGCACTACGGCGCGAGGTCGGCCGGCGGCCTCCTCGACGGCTGGCTCGTCGATGAGGCGGATGCCGCCGCCGTCGGGCCCCTCGAGGAGGCCGGCCTCGTCGCGGCATCCGTGCCCCTGTGGATGCGCGACCTCGACACGTCCGCCGCGCTGGCCGGAGCGGCCATCGACCTCGGGGAGCGCGTCACCGGCATCCGCGATCCGTCAACCCGGTGACCTGCGGCGCCTGCTGACGTAGCGTGCATCGGGCAGGCGACGGAGGAGGACCTGATGCGCATCGTGATCATCGGAGCCACGGGCAACATCGGCACGGCGGTGCTGCGCCGGCTGCACGAGGGGGATGCGGCGCACGAGCTCGTCGGCATCGCCCGACGGCGACCCGACGAACGCAGTGGGCCCTACCGCGGCGTCGAGTGGCACCTCGTCGACGTGTCGGTGCCCGGCGCGGTTCCCGAGCTCGCCTCCATCCTCGACGGCGCCGACGCGGTGCTCCACCTCGCCTGGCTCCTGCAGCCGAACCACCGCGAGCGCGAGCTGTGGGCGACCAACGTCGACGGCCTGCGGCGCGCCCTCGAAGCGGCCGTGGTCGCGCGGGTTCCGCACATCGTGGTCGTCTCCTCGGTCGGCGCGTACAGCCGCGGCCCGAAGCACTCGAGGGTCGGCGAGGAGTGGCCGACGGGCGGCGTGCACACCTCGCACTACAGCCGGCACAAGGCGGTCGACGAGCGCGTCCTCGACGCCTTCGAGGCCGCGAATCCCGACGTGGTGCTCACGCGCGTGCGGCCCGGACTCGTGTTCCAGCGCGACGCGGCGAGCGAGGTGGCGCGGCTGTTCGTCGGCGGTCTCCTGCCGGTGGGCTGGCTCGGCCGGGTGCGGATCCCGGTGCTCCCGGTGCCCGTCGCAGGTGATCTCCCAGGCGGTGCACGCCGACGACCTCGCCGACGCCATCGTGCGCATCATCGAGCGCCGGGCCGGCGGGGCGTTCAACGTCGCCGGAGAACCGGTGCTCGATCCGGTCGCACTCGCCGAGGTGGTCGGCGCGCGCCGTGTCGTGCCCGTGCGCCTCGCCGCCGTGCGCGCGCTCATGTGGTTGAGCTGGAAGCTGCGCCTGCAGAACTCCGACCCCGGCTGGCTCGACATCGCCGCGAACGTCCCGGTCATGTCCACCGAGCGAGCCCGCTCCGAGCTCGACTGGACGCCGCGCCGACGCTCGACCGACGCGCTGCGCGAGGTGCTCGACGGCCTCGCCGACGGCGCCGGGCTGGAGGCCTCGCCGCCGCTCGCGCCGCGGGCATAGACGCCATCGCCCGGGTCGACGGGCGGAGAAGCGGAGACGTCGCCGCGCGACGGTGGCGGATGTCGCAGGGCAGCGCCAGACTGGCGCGGTGCTGCTGATCGTCGTGCTCGCGCTCGGAGCCGCGCTGCTCTACGGCGTCGCGGACTTCATGTCGGGCGTCGCCGCGCGCCGGATCCCGGTGCTGGGCGCGACGACGATCAACTACGCCGTCGCGTCGGTCGTGCTCACCATCGTCGTGGTGGCGGTCGGCGGCGCGTGGTCGACGCCGGCGATCGTCAGCGGTGTCGTCGCGGGCCTCTTGGCCGCGGTGGGCTTCCTCACGTTCACTGCTGCGCTCGCGGCGGGCCCGATCTCGCTCATGACGCCGCTCATCGCCCTCCTCAGCTCCGCCGTACCCGTGGTGGTGGCGCTCGTGCTCGGCGAGCGACTCGAGCCGATCGCCTGGATCGCGATCGGCGTCGCCATCGTCGGTTCGGTGCTCATCGGCGTCGAACGCCGGGTCAGCGCACGCGAATTGAAGCCCCGCACACTCGTGTTCGGAGTGATCTCGGGGGTGGGCTTCGGCTTCGCGACGGTGGCGCTCGATGCCGCCCCTCCCGACGCGGGAATGGTGCCGGTGTTCCTCGACACGACGGTGGGCTTCGTGCTGCTGCTGGCCCTCGTGGGCCTGGCGCGCACCCTGCCCGTGATGCAGCGAGTCGTCGGCGTGCTCGACGCGCACCCGACCGAGCCCGCGCCGCGCCCCACTGAAGCCGCGCCCCACCTCGCCGAACCCGCTGCCCCACCTTGCCGCCACGCCGGCGCCCGGCGCCGCGCGGCTCGCGCTCGACCGGATCCGGGCAGCCGACCCCCGACGACGCGCCCGCATGCTCGCCGGGGCCGCCGGCCTCTTCATCGGCGGCGCCAACGTGCTGCTCATGATCGCCCTGCACGCGGGCAGCGTCGCGGTCGTCGCCGTGCTCGTGAACCTGTACCCGGTCGCCACCGTGCTGCTCGCCTGGATCGTGCTCCGCGAGCGGATCAACGCCGTGCAGGGCACCGGCATCGTGCTCGCCGTCGCGGCCTCGGTGATGCTCGGGCTCGCCTGACGCGGAGCGACTGGCACCGAGCGCCGACAGCCCGGCACCGAGGGGCGACGAGCGCCGGGACGGCCGCACCGGTCAGCCGACGCCGTCGCCCGTCACGGGTCTACGATGGAGACGACCGCCGGTCTGGATCTGACCGGTGCGTGTGTGGCCCGGGATTGGGCCGCGAGTCCCCGACCTCGTCGGAATGTCACTTGCACACCGTCCCGGAGGCCTCATGCCCGTTTCTCCCCTCATCGGTCCGTCCCGCGTGCGTCGTCGACCGCTGCTGGCCGCTGCGCTCGCGATCCCCGCCGCCGCACTGCTCCTCGCGGGCTGTGCGAGCACGTCCACGGCGTCATCGGGCGCCGACGCCGAGTCGGCGGCCGAGAGCGCCGCGTTCCCCCTCACGATCGACAACTGCGGCACCGAGACGACCTTCGAGGCGTCGCCGCAGCGCGTGGTGACCATCAAGTCGTCGACGCTCGAGCTGCTGCTCGCACTCGGGCTCGAGGACCGCATCGTCGGCACCGCCTTCAGCGACGGGCCGGTGCCCGACGAGTACGCCGACGCGGCATCCGAGCTCGAGGTGCTCTCCGACAAGGTGCCCTCGCAGGAGGTCACCCTCGCGGCCGAGCCCGACCTGGTCTTCGCCGGCTGGGAGTCGAACCTCTCGGCCGAGGGGGCCGGCGACCGCGCCGCCCTCGAGCAGCTCGGCGTCGCCACCTACGTCGCCCCGGCCGCGTGCAAGGGCGAGGGCTACATGCCCGACCCGCTCACGTTCGACGAGGTCTTCCGCGAGTTCGAGGAGGCCGGCGCGATCTTCGGTGTCCCGGATGCCGCGGCCGACCTGGTGGCCGACCAGCGCGCCGCGCTCGAGGCCGTCGAGCCGAACGACGATGGGCTCACCGCGCTCTGGTATTCCTCTGGCGACGACACCCCGTTCGTCGGAGCGGGCATCGGCGCTCCGCAGATGATCATGGATGCCGCGGGGCTCGAGAACGTCGCCGCCGACGTGCGCGACACGTGGACGTCCATGGGCTGGGAGGCGATCGTCGCCGCCGATCCCGACGTGATCGTGCTGGTCGACGCGCCGTGGAACACCGCCGAGTCGAAGATCGCGAAACTCGAGGCGAACGCCGCGACGGCGGCGCTGCCCGCCGTGCAGGCGCAGCGCTACGTGGTCGTGGACTTCCCGTCGACCGAGGCGGGCGTGCGGAACGTCGGCGCGGTCGCGTCGCTCGTCGAACAGCTCGGAGAGCTGGGTTACTGATGTCCCGAACCGCCGAGGGTCGAGCCGCGGACGACGTCCGCGTCCCGGAGTCCGACCCCCCCATGGAACCCGGGCGGGCCACCTTACGGCCCGCTCGGCCCTCGGCCTCCACCGCGACCGCGACCGGACTTCGCACGGGAGCGTGGGCGATCGGCCTCGCCGTGCTGCTCGCGGCATCCGTCGTCGTCGCCGTCACCATCGGGCCGGCTGGACTCAGCCCGGCCGACGTGTGGGCGAGCGTGCTCGCGCACCTCGGCATCGGCGAGCCGACGCTGTCGCCCCTGCGGGACGGCATCGTGTGGCAACTGCGGATGCCGCGCGTCCTCACCGCCGCGGCGGTCGGCGCCGGCCTCGCCCTCTGCGGCGCGGTCATGCAGGCGTTGACGCGCAACCCCCTCGCCGACCCGTACCTGCTCGGGCTCTCGTCGGGCGCCTCGGTGGGTGCGGTGATCGTGATCGTGCTCGGCGTCGCCCTGGTGCTGCCGCTCGCGGCGTTCGCGGGCGCGCTGGCCGCCCTCGTCGCCACGCTCGCACTCGCCAACGCCGGCGGCGCGCTCACGCCGACGCGCACGGTGCTGGCGGGCCTCGCGGTGTCCTCGGTGTTCGGGGCGATCACGAGCCTCGTCATCTTCTGGAGCGCGACGGGTGACAGCTACCGCGAGATCCTCAACTGGCTGCTCGGCTCCCTCGCCGGCACCGACTGGACCTCGGTCGCGATCGCCGGTGGCGCCATGATCCTCGTCGGCCTGCCGCTGCTCGCGAGCGCCCGCACCCTCGACGCGTTCGCGTTCGGCGACACCGCGGCGTCCGCGCTCGGCGTGCACGTCGGGCGCAGCCGCGCGCTGCTGCTCGGCGGCACCGCCCTGCTCACCGGCGCGCTCGTCGCGGTGAGCGGCGCGATCGGGTTCGTCGGGCTGATCCTGCCGCACGCCGTGCGGTTCCTCGTCGGCTCCCGGCACCGCGCGCTCCTCCCGCTCTCGGCGCTCGCCGGCGCGATCTTCCTGGTCTGGGCCGACACCGCGGCGCGCACGCTCTTCGACCCGCGCGAGCTCCCGGTCGGCATCATCACCGCCCTCGTCGGCGGCCCGGTCTTCGCCGTCCTCATGCTGCGCAACCGGAGGCTCTCATGAGCGACGCACGCAATGCCCGCACCGACCTCCGGGCCGACCGCGTCCGGTTCACCCGCGGGCGGCGCCTCATCATCGACGACGTCGACTGCACCGTGCCGGGCGGCGCGGTCGGCGCCCTGCTCGGGCCGAACGGCGCCGGCAAGAGCACCCTGCTGCACCTCATCGCCGGCGTCGAGCGAGCGGATGCCGGCACGGCGCGCCTCGGCGACCGCGACCTCGCCGCGCTGCGCCGCCGCGATCGCGCGCGCGTGCTGGCCCTCGCCGAGCAGGAGGTCCACGATGCCCCCGGCCTCCGCGTCGCCGAGGTCGTCGCCCTCGGCCGCACCCCGTACCTCGGACCGTTCGCGGGCCCGGGCGACGTCGACCGCGCCGTCGTGCGCCGGAGCCTCGAGGACCTCGGCCTCGTCGAGCTCGCCGACCGCGAGTACGCCACGCTGTCGGGCGGCGAGCGGCAGCGCGTGAACCTCGCGCGTGCGCTCGCGCAGGAGCCCGACCTGCTGCTGCTCGACGAGCCGACCAACCACCTCGACGTGCACGCGCAGCTCACGATGCTCGGGCTCCTCCGCGTGCTCGCGCGCGGCGGGCTCACGGTGCTCGCGGCCCTCCACGACCTGTCGCTCGCGGCGGGCTATGCCGACCACGTGATCGTCCTCGCGAACGGACGGGTGCAGGCTGCGGGCACTCCGGCCGACGTGCTCACGCCCGCATTGATCCGCGAGGTCTGGGGCGTCGAGGCCGAGGTGCTGGAGCATCCGTCGACCGGCCGCCCGCTCATCGCCTACTCGGAGGTCGCGGATGCGTCGACCGCCGTTCGCGACCGCCCCGGGGCATCCGCACGGGCGTAGCCTTGACCGCATGAACGTCGACGGCAGGAACGAGGTCTCCGACCGGAACGTGCTGCTCGAGTGGATCGCCGACGAGTTCCTGCACAACTCGTGGGCCGGGCGACGGCTCGTCGCGGTCGAGGGCGCGACCGAGGGACCCGCGGCGCGCTTCGCCGACGACCTCGCCACGGTGCTGACCGCGACGTGGGCAGGCCGTGGTGCGCGTGTCGCTGGGCGAGGTCGACGAGCCGACGCTGCGTCGCGAGACGATCGAGCCGTTCCGCGCCGGCACGCTGCCCGGCGCCGACGACGCCGAGACCGTGCTCGTCGTCGACGGCCGTCGACTCCTCAACGACCCCGTCCGCGGCATCTGGCACTTCTCGGTCTGGACGCTCATGGGCGACGAGCTGCCGCACTCGGGCGCGAACGTCATCGTCGACAACACCGACGAGTCGGCGCCGATGCGGTACTTCTACGACTACTGCGCGCTGCCGCCGAGCTTCGGCGAGCGCCGCGCGTCGTCGGCGAGCACGTCCGCCGTGCCGTGAGCGGCTCGCTCATCCGACCCGAGACGCCCGAGGACGCGGACGCGGTGCGCGACCTGCACCTCGCCGCCTTCGGCGAGCACGGGCACACGGTCAACGCGATCGTCGACGACCTCCGGCCGACCATCGCCGAACGCGGCGGATCGTCGTTCGTCGCCGAAGTCGCGGGCCGTGTCGTCGGCCACGTGATGGTGACCACGAGCCTGCTCGACACGGCCGAGCGCCTCGTCGATGCGCCGGTGCTCAGCCCGCTCGCCGTCGCACCCGACCGTCAGGGGGCGGGCATCGGCGGCGATCTCGTGCGCCGCGCGCTCGATGCGGCCGAGGCGTCGAGCGCGCCGTTCGTGCTGCTCGAGGGCGACCCCGGGTACTACTCGCGCCTCGGCTTCCGGCCGGCCGGCGAGCTGGGCTTCCGCAAGCCGTCGCTGCGCATCCCGGATGCCGCGTTCCAGGTCGCGCTGCTGCCCGCCTACGAGCCGTGGATGACCGGCACGGTCGTCTACGCATGGCCGTTCTGGGCGCACGACGCCGTCGGCCTGCGCGACTGACGCACCCGATGCCGGCGACCCGCGCCACGCGGCATCCGCCCGCGACCCCTACGACAGCACGTCCTTGGTGAGGAACCGGCCGATCGCGAGCGCGCCGAACACCAGCACGTAGCCCGCCTGCAGCAGGGCGTTGTCGACGAAGTTCTCCCACACCATCGGCTCGCGCAGCAGGTCGGCGAAGCCGAGCCAGTAGTGGGTGAACAGCCACGGATGCAGCCACTCGAGCTGCGGCAGCGCGTCGAGGATCTGCGACACCACCGCGAGGATCGCCGTGGCCGCCATCGCCCCCACGGGCACGGTCGTGAGGGTCGAGAGGAAGAGCCCGATCGCCGACAGGCCGAGCAGCGAGACGGTGACGTAGGCGGCGATCGCGAGGAAGCGCACGAGCGCCTCGGCGACGCTCACGGTGGCCCCCGAGAGCAGCGTCACGGGGCCGATGGGGAACAGCAGCCAGCCCACCAGCGTGCCGACCACGACGACGGTGAGCGTCGCGACCACGCAGAACGCCGCCGCCGCGACGTACTTCACGAGGAGCAGGCGGATGCGCCCCGCCGGCGCGATGAGCAGGTAGCGCAGCGTGCCGTGACTCGCCTCGCCGGCGATCGTGTCGCCCGCGACCACGCCGATGGTGAGCGGCAGGAACAGCGGGATCGCGACGATGAGCGCCGTGACCCCGACGAAGAGCCCGTTGTTCGTGATCTCGCTGAGGAACGCCGGCCCGCGGCCGCTCGGCGCGGGCCCCGCGACGATGATCGCGACGCCGATGAGGATCGGGATCAGCCCCAGCGCGCCGAGCATCGCCCACGTGCGGCGGCGGCGGAAGAGCGTGAGCAGCTCGGAGCCGAGCAGCCAGGCGGTGCCGCCGCCGGCGCGTGCGGCACGCTCGACGACGGGCTCGACGACGGGCTCGACGACTGGCTCGGCCGCCTCACTGGACAACGTCGAACCCCTCCCCCGTGAGCTCCACGAACCGCTGCTCGAGGTCGGCGTGCACCGTCTCGAACCCGCGCACGCGCACGCCCGCCTCGACGAGCGCGGCCACGACGACTTCGGGAGGCGTCGCGCCGAGCCGAGCGGTCACGGATGCCTCGCCGTCGGCGGCTCCCCGATCCTCGAGCAGTCGCGACAGGACCTCCCGCGCCAGCGCGACGTCGGGCGTGCGCACCAGCACGCGAGCCTCGCCCTCGTCGCGGAACTCGTCGAGCGTGCCCTGCGCCACCAGCCGCCCCGCGCTCATCACCCCGACGTGCGAGCAGACCTGCTCGACCTCGGCGAGCAGGTGGCTCGACACGAAGACGGTCGTGCCGTCGTCGGCGAACGAGCGGATGAGCGCGCGCACCTCGCGGGTGCCCTGCGGGTCGAGGCCGTTGGTGGGCTCGTCGAGCACGAGCAGCTCGCGTCGCACGAGCAGCGCGTTCGCGATGCCGAGCCGCTGCTTCATGCCGAGCGAGTAGGCGTGCACCTTCTTGCGGGCCGCGTGCGACAGTCCCACGCGCTCGAGGGCCTCGGCCACGCGCGCGTTCCTCGTGCGGCGCGGCGCATGCCGGTCGGCGGCGTCGAAGCGCCGCAGGTTCGCCTCGCCCGAGAGGTACGGCGAGAACGCCGGCCCCTCGACGAGCGCCCCGACGCGCGGCAGCACCGAGTCGACGTGCCGCGGCATCTCTGCGCCGAGCACGCGCGCGTCGCCCGCGTTCGCGGCGACGAGGCCGAGCAGCATCCGGATCGTGGTGGTCTTGCCCGAGCCGTTCGGCCCGAGGAACCCGAACACCGCAGCCTCGCGGCACGGCCAGGTCGACGCCATCGACGGCGAGCTGCGAACGGAAGCGCTTGGTGAGGCCGTGCGTCTCGATCGCGAGATCGGCGGGCGCGGTCACCGGCGCCCCGTCAGCGATCGCTCGAGGCGACGGCGAGCAGGTGCTCCGGCGTCACGGCGCCGGCGAAGACGCGCCCGTCGTCGGTGAACAGCACCGTCACGAGCGACGTCGAGATGAGGCGTCCGCCGTCGACGCGCTGCGTGAGCGAGTCGAGCATCGCGGAGGCGTCGCCGAGGCCCTCGGCGGCATCCGCGCCGTCCGTGCCCTCTGCACCCTCGGCGCCCTCGGCACCCTCGGCGCGTTCGGCCGCGGGCGAGCCGGCGGGCAGTTCGACCACCGTCGACCAGCCCGAGCCGTGCACGACCGGTCGCGGCTTCCCCTCCGTGTCCGCACCGGCCTCCGCCTCGGCCTTCCACTGCTCGAGCTCGGCCACGGTCGGGATCGGCACCTCGTGCTCGGTCACCTCGGCGCCCTCGGGCGGGGTGAACGCGAACACCGAGGCATCCGGTGCCTCGAACGACACGTCGGTGAAGGCGACGCTGAACGCCGGCTCATCGGCACCGACTGCGGTGACGGATGCCGCGAGCGGCACGCCCGTGTCCCCGTCGATCGCGACCGACACCTCGCCGACGAGCGTGGCGTCGTCCTGCGGCTCGAGCACGAGCTCGTAGACCTCACGCCCGGCCACGCGGGCGTCGGTGCCGACGGAGACGTCGGTGGACTCGTCGAGCTTCGCCAGCGCCTGGTCGAGCACCTCATCGGGCGTGGGGAGCGGGGCGCCGAGCTCGGCCTCGAGCTGCGCCCGCGCCTCGTCGGCCCGGGCGTCGGCCTCAGCCTCGAGCGCCTCGAGCGCGGCCCGGTCCACCGTGATGTGGGTGGCCGCCTGCTCACGCGAGTCCCAGATCCAGGCGCCCTCCTCGGTGACGTACACGTCGCGCTCGCCGAGGCGGTCGAGCACCTGGAGCCGGGCGTTCGAACCGTCGACGTACACCTTCGCGGTGTGGTTCCCGGTCACGAGCTCGAGCAGGTCGTCGAGGTCGGCGCCGGACGCCTGGGCGCCGCTCCCCTCGTCGCCGCCGGAGCCGGCACCACCCGTCCCGCCGGTCAGCCCCTCGAGGTCGGGCAATCCGAGCTCGGACGTCTGCTCGATCGTGCCCGACAGCGCGTCGACGTCGCTCGACGCCGCGAGCTCGAGGAGCTCCTCGGGCGTCAGGTCGGGCAGGTCGACCGCGGCGTTCGCCTGCAGCGGCACGAGCACGACGGCCGCGCCGATCGCGATCGGCGCGGCGATGGCGGGGATCCAGCGGGCGAACCTGCGGGACGCCCCGGTGTCGCGGGGGCGCATGCCATCAGGCTACGCCCGCCCGCGGCATCCGGAACCGATCCGTGGACGAACACTCAGGATCGTCGGGCGACCCCGACCCCGCCGATGCGCGCGACGCAACCCCATTGCCCCGCGGGTCGACACGGGTCTACGGTGAGGGCATCCGCCAGATGTCACCACTTCGGGGGGTTTCCCATGGTCGACGACGACCGCCGCTTCACCGTCCGCCGCGCAGGCATCGCCGTCGACCGCGGCCTTCGCACTCGGGATCGTCGGCGTCGGCGCGCCGGCGTCCGCCGCTCCCGCCGCCGGGCCCAGTGCCACGGCGGTCGGCACCGGGCGCCCGACGCCACCGGCTCCGTCCACCTCGACCGGGTACGGCGGCGCCGTCTCGTCGGTCGACGCATCCGCCAGCGCCATCGGCCTCGAGGTGCTCCGCGACGGCGGCAACGCCGTGGATGCCGCGGTCGCCACCGCGGCGGCGCTCGGCGTGACCGAGCCCTACAGCTCCGGCATCGGCGGCGGCGGCTACTTCGTGTACTTCGACGCCGCGACCGGCGAGGTGACCACGATCGACGGCCGCGAGACGGCGCCGGCGGACATGCCGAGCGACGCCTTCGTCATCCCCGGGAGCGTGTCGCCCACAACGCCCTTCGGTGTCGGGTACCCGTTCGCCGATGCCGTGTCGTCCGGGCCTCTCGGTCGGCGTGCCCGGGCACGCTCGCGACCTGGGAGGCCGCGCTCGACCGCTTCGGCACCGAGTCGCTCCGTGACACGCTGCAGCCCGCCATCCTCCTCGCGACGAAGGGGTTCACGGTCGACCAGACCTTCCGCGACCAGACGCTCGCCAACCAGGCGCGCTTCGCGGCGTTCCCCGACACCGCCGAGCTGTTCCTCCCGAACGGCGACGCCCCGCAGGTCGGCTCGATCTTCAAGAACCTCGACCTCGCGATGACGATGCGGCAGATCGCGCTGAAGGGCACCGACGTGTTCTACGAGGGTCCGATCGCCGACGAGATCGCGGAGGTCGTCCAGGATCCGATCACCGCCCCCGGCGCCACGCTGCCCGCGTTCCCCGGCTACATGACGGCCGACGACATCGCCGGCTACGAGGTGATCGAGCGGGACCCGACGCACATCGACTACCGCGGCCTCGACATCTACGGCATGGCGCCGTCGTCGTCGGGCGGCACCACGGTCGGCGAGTCGCTGAACATCCTCGAGAACTACGACCTCTCCGCGGCGGAGACGGCGCAGAGCCTGCACCTCTACTTCGAGGCGACGGCCCACGCCTTCGCCGACCGCAACGCCTACGTCGGCGACCCGGCGTTCGTCGACGTGCCGACCGAGACGCTGCTCAGCCAGGACTTCGCCGACGCCCGGGCCTGCGTGATCGACCCCGACGTCGCGTCGGTCAAGCCGGTGGCCCCCGCGCCGCTCGACGCGGCCGGCTGCGCCGCGGCGGCCCTCGAGGAGCAGGGGGACACCGAGGGCATCTCGACGACCCACCTCTCGGTCGTCGACCAGTGGGGCAACGCGGTCGCGTACACGCTCACGATCGAGTCGACCGGCGGGTCGGGCATGACGGTTCCCGATCGCGGCTTCCTGCTGAACAACGAGCTCACCGACTTCAGCTTCCTGCCGAACCCTGCCGACCCGAACATCGTCGAGCCCGGCAAGCGCCCGCGGTCGTCGATGTCGCCGACGATCGTGCTCGACGAGGGCGAGGTGCGGTACGTGGTCGGCTCGCCCGGCGGGTCGATGATCATCACGACGGTGACGCAGGTGCTCATGAACCGCATCGACCTCGGCATGACCCTGCCCGAGGCGGTGGCGGCACCGCGTGCGTCGCAGCGGAACACGGCGGCCGTCGCAGCCGAACCGGCGTTCCGCGCCGCCTACGAGGCCGCGCTCACGCCGTACGGGCACACGTTCACCACGACGGCCGAGATCGGCGCGGTGGCGGCCATCGAGGTCGACGCCGACGGGCTGATGACCGCGGCGGCCGAACCGGTGCGCCGCGGCGGCGGAACCGGCCTGGTGGTCGATCCGGCCGACTGAGCTCCGGTGGGGCCGGGTCGGGCCGACAGGACGACCTGCCCCACCGGTTCACGCGCGACGGGCGCCGCTCAGAGCGCCCGCAGGCGCGGCGCGAGGTCGCGCTCGAACAGGTCGAGGAACCGGCGCTGGTCGTGCCCGGGCGCGTGGAAGACGAGGTGGTTGAAGCCCCAGTCCACGTACTGCCCGACCTGCGCCACGACCTCGTCGGGGTCGGTGCCCACGATCCAGCGCTTCGCGATCTGCTCGATCGGCAGCGCGTCGGCGGCCCGCTCCATCTCGACCGGGTCGGTGATGTCGTGCTTCTGCTCCTTCGAGAGCGAGAGCGGCGACCAGAAGCGCGTGTTCTCGAGCGCGGCCTCCTCGGTCTCCTCGTACGACAGCTTGATCTCGATCATGCGGTCGATCGCGTCGTACGATCGCCCGCCCGCCTCGGCGCCCTCCTTCACCGCGGGGATCAGCTGGTCGACGTAGAGCTCGGCGCCCTTGCCCGACGTGCAGATGAAGCCGTCGCCCGCGCGGCCCGCGTACTTCGCGACGGTCGGCCCGCCGGCGGCGATGTACACCGGCACGCCGCCCTCGGGCACGTCGTAGATCGACGCGTCGTGCGTGGAGTAGTACTCGCCCTCGAAGTTCACCCGGTCGCCGCGCCAGAGCTCGCGCATGAGCCGCACCGACTCGCGCAGGCGCGCGAACCGCTCCCGGAACTCGGGCCAGTCCTGCTCGCCGGCGCCGCGGAACCCGGTGGCGATCTCGTTGAGCGCCTCGCCCGTGCCGAAGCCCGCGATGACACGGTCGGGGTAGAGGCATCCGAGGCTCGCGAACGCCTGGGCGAGCACGGCGGGGTTGTACCGGAACGTCGGCGTCATCACGCTCGTGCCGATCCGCACCGACGACGTGCGCTCGCCGACCGCGGCCATCCACGCGAGCGAGAACGGGGCGTGGCCGCCCGCGTGGCGCCACGGCTGGAAGTGGTCGCTCGTCCAGACCGACTCCATGCCGTGCCCCTCGGCCGCGACGGCGATCTCGACGAGCTCGCGCGGGGCGAACTGCTCGGCCGAGGCCTTGTATCCGAGTGTGAGCGTCATGGTGTTCCCTTTCGATCGGCGAGCCGGGCCACGGCTTCGGCGGTGTGGTCGCCGACTCCATGGTGCAGCACGGTTTCGAGGCCGTCGACCGTGTCGACGTCGCGCGTGAGGCCGGGCAGGTCGGATGCCGCGAGCTCGGCGAACCCGGCGGCGGCGTGCCGCGCGGCCGACTCGGGGCCGAAGCGCGGCTCGAACGGCACGCCCGGCGACGCGGTCGCGAGCGTGGTGCCGGTGCCGTCGGCGTCGCGCACGAAGGCGAGCGGATGCCTCGCGGCCGCCGCGAGCGCCGCGTCGAGCTCCTCGGGGCGCAGGGCGGGCAGGTCGCCGAGCAGCACCGCGACCGCGCCCGACCCATCGGCGCGGGCCTGCGCGATGCCGTGGCGGATCGCGGGCAGCAGCCCGCGCTCGGCGCCCTCGCCCGTCGGGCTCGGGCACGAACTCGGCGGCGCCCGCGAGCGACGGATCGTCGCCCACCACGAGCACCCGGGCGACCGACGTGGCGCCGAGCGCGGCGGCGATCGTGTCCAGCGCGAACGCCCGGGCGAGCACCGCGCGCGCGTCGTCGGGCACCGCGGGCCCGAGCCGGCTCTTCGCCGCGGGCGCGCCCTTCACGGGGATCACGACCGTCCACGCCGCGGCCGAGTCCCTCGTGGAGCGAGGATTCTGCGCGGGAGGCATCGACGTCACGACCTCCCCCGCAGAACGCTCACTCCGGCGGCACTCAGCCGGCGGATCGCCCTCATGCGCGCAGCCCGGGCAGCACGTCGCGGCCGAACACGTCGAGGAACTCGGCCTGGTTGCGCCCCACGTTGTGCAGGTAGATGCGGTCGAACCCGAGGTCGAGCAGCCGCTGGATGTCGGCGCGGTGCACGTCGGGATCGGACGAGACGACCATGCGGCCCGCGAAGTCCTCGGGGCGCACGGTGCGGGCGAGCTGGTCGAACTCGTAGGGCGAGCGGATGTCGCTGCGCGGGAACCGCATCCCGCCGTTCGGCCACTCGACGAGGGCGTTGCGCATCGCCTGCTCGTCGGTCGGCGCCCACGAGAGGTGCAGCTGCAGCACCTTCGGCATGGTCGCCGCGTTGCGGCCCGCCTCGCGGGCGCCCTCGGCGAACCGCTGCAGCAGCGGCGCGAGCCGGTCGGTGGGGCCGCCGGTGGTGATGAAGCCGTCGACGCTGCGGCCGGCGCGGCGCGCGGTCACGGGCCCGGATGCCGCGACGAGGATCTCGGGCGCGACCTCGGGCATCGTCCACAGGCGGGTCGACTCGAGCTTGAAGTGCGGTCCGGCATGGCGCACGTCGCGCCCGGCGATCGAGCCGGCGAAGAGCCGGCGGATCACGTCGACGGCCTCGAACATGCGGTTGATGCGCTCGGGCGCCTCGGGCCAGTACTGGCCCACGACGTGCTCGTTCAGCGCCTCGCCCGAGCCGATGCCGAGCCAGTGGCGGCCGGGGTAGAGCGCCCCGAGCGTCGCGCTCGCCTGGGCGACGACGGCCGGATGCATCCGGAACGTCGGCGTCGTCACGCCCGGGCCGAGGTCGCCCGTCGTGCGCTCGCCGATCGCCGCGAGCACGCTCCACACGAACGACGACTCGCCCTGGGCGGGCACCCACGGCTGGAAGTGGTCGGTCGCCATGACCCCGCGGAAGCCGTGCGACTCGGCGAGCGCGGCGAGCGCCACCGCCTCGGCGGGCGGGAACCGCTCGAGCATCGCGGCATAGCCGATGTGCGCAGACACCCCACCATCCTCCCCCGTCGCGGGGCGGGTGTCATTCCGATCCGAGCGGACCCTCGGCCTGCGACTCGTCGAAGCCGTCGCGATAGCCCTCGTTGTACGCCTCGTCGGCGCCGATCCGGAACAGGTCGCGCTCCGCTGGGCGCTGGATGCTGCGGGCTCCGGGAAGGTCGAGGTCGCCGACGTAGCGTCCGAGGCCGCGCACGACGGCGACGGGCACGCCCGTCGACTTGCCCTTGACGAGCTCGGCCGCACCGGCGAGCTCGTCGGCCACGCACGGCATCGTCACCGCCAGCGCCTTGCCCGACGCATCCGCCGACCCGCGCAGGTCGTCGAACACGTGCACGCCCGCCGCGCCGATGGCGAGGTCGGTCTGTCCCTCGCGCCAGGGCCGGCCGAGCGTGTCGGAGAGGATCACCCCGACGACCGCCCCGGTGAGCGCACGGATGCCGGTGGCGAGCGCCCTGGCGGAGGCATCCGGATCGACCGGCAGCAGCAGCACCGTGCCGTGCGGCGCGTTGGACGCGTCGACGCCGGCCGCCGCGCCGACGATGCCCTGGCGGTTCTCGACGATGCGGGTGATGCCGCCCTCGTACTCGCGGGTCGCGACGACGCGCACCGTCTCGGCGGTGATCGCGGCCTCGCGGTCATCGGCCTGCACGATGCGGCCCTCCGACTTCGACACGATCTTCGAGGTCACGACCAGGATGTCGCCGTCGGCGAGCTCCGTCGCGCCCGCGATCAGCGCGGCGAGGTCGTCGCCCGCGCGCGATCTCGGGCAGGCCCTCGACGCCTTCGATGCTGAACTTCACGGCCACCCCGCATCCCTCGGTCCTGCCTCGATCCTTGCAGGACCGGAGGCGTCGCTGCCAGAATTCGGCCATGGCGCGCCCTGCGCGTCGCAGATCGGGGGATCAGATGTCCGAGGCATCCGGCACGCCCGACCCGACGCAACCACCCGCGGAGCCGATCGCGGGCGACCTCCGGGCCGGCGTCGACGGTCGCGCCGACGTACGGACCGCCGGCGCCGGTGGCGGCTCCCGGCGGCCCGAAGGCGCCGGCCCGTACGACACCGATGGCGCGTACGGCCCCGTCGAGCCGGCGTACGCGGCGACCGACGTCGGCGCCGACGAAGCGGCCCCTGATCATGTGGGACCTCATCCTGACGATCGTGCTGCTCGTGGTGATGATCGGCGTGGCGCTGCTCGCGTCGTTCCTGTCGTTCTTCCTCGCCTTCGCGGGCGACTCGTGCGGATCGGGCATCACGTGCGACTACGACCGCATCGGCCAACGGCATGCTCATCGCCATGATCGGGCCGCTCGCGGTGGGGATGCTCGCGCTGATCGCCGCCGTCATCATGCTCGTGCTGAAGCGCATCGCGTTCTGGATCCCGATCGTCGGCATCGTGCTCGTCATCGGGGTGTTCATCGGCGGTGCAGCGCTCACGGCCTCGGGCGTGCCCGTCTCGACGGCCTGAGGGTCGCCGCGGCGAGCGCTGCCCCATGCAGCGCCGGGGCGCAAGGCCTTGGCCGCTCCCCCCTCCCCGTGCCTACGATCGAGCATGAACGCCCGCCACGCCGGACCGACCGACCCCCACGCCGATCCGCCCCTCGGCGATGACCCCGATCCCGCCGCCACCGGCACGCCGATCCCGCCGCGACCGGCACGCCCGACGCCGACCGCCCCCACCCGCACCACGATGTCGACCCGGCCGATGGGCGGGACGAGACCCCCAACGAGCGCAGCGACCGCAACTGGAGCGACATCCTCCAGGAGTTGCGCGTGGCGCTCACGGGGACGCAGCTGATCGGCGGCTTCCTCCTGGCGGTGGCGTTCCAGTCGAGGTTCGAGGAACTGGACTCCTACCAGCTCGCCCTCTACCTCACCCTCGTCGCGCTCGCGGGCCTCGCGACCGTCGTCGGCCTCGCGCCGGTGACGCTGCACCGCACGCTGTTCCGCCACCAGGTGAAGGAGCGGGTCGTGCGCACCGGGAACCGCCTGCTCGTCGCCCACCTCGTGGTGGTGGCGCTCCTCGTGATCGGCGTCACCGGCCTGATCTTCGACTTCGCCGTGTCCCGCGCCGCCGGCGTGACCGCACTCGTGGTCGGCGCGATCGTGGTCGTGCTGCTCTGGATCGTGCTGCCCAGGCTGCAGGAGGCGAAGGACGGCGACGACGCGGAGGTCGTCGAGGCGGAGGCGCGCGACGAGCAGGAGGGTGTCGGGACCCAGCCCTAGGCTTGCTGCATGCGCATCGCCACCTGGAACGTCAACTCGATCCGCACCCGCGTCGACCGCGTCGTCGACTGGATGGTGCGCGAAGACGTCGACGTGCTCGCGATGCAGGAGATCAAGTGCAAGCCCGAGCAGTTCCCCGCGGCGACCTTCGAAGACGCGGGGTACGAGCTCGCGCTGCACGGCTTCAACCAGTGGAACGGCGTCGCCATCGCGAGCCGCTCGCCGATCGAGTCGGTCGAGACGAGCTTCCCCGGCATGCCCGGATTCCTGAAGGGCGTGGAGGGCCCCGACCAGCCGCAGGAGGCGCGTGCCATCGGCGCCACCATCGACGGCGTGCGCCTGTGGAGCCTCTACGTGCCCAACGGGCGGGCGCTGGGCGACCCGCACTACTTCTACAAGCTCGACTGGATCGCCGCGCTCACCGAGTACGCGCGCGCGCAGACCACCGACCATCCCGAGGTGCCGTTCGCGCTCATGGGCGACTTCAACATCGCGCCGTTCGACGTGCGACAACGGCGACCCCACGGTCGTCGTCGGCCAGACCACCCACGTCTCGCCCGAGGAGCGCGAGGCGTTCTTCACCCTCGAGGACTCGGGCGTCACCGATGTCGTCCGCGCCCGCGTGCCCGAGGGCCTGTTCACGTACTGGGACTACAAGCAGCTGCGGTTCCCCCGCAACGAGGGCATGCGCATCGACTTCATCCTCGGGTCGGCGCCGTTCGCCGCCGCGGTCACGGATGCCTCGATCCACCGGAACGAGCGCAAGGGCAACGCGCCGTCCGACCACGTGCCGGTGCTCGTCGACCTCGCCCTGTCGAAGGCCGACGACGACCTGCCGATGATCTTCGGCTGAGGCATCCGGGTCCATTAGCAGACTCGGGAGTCGCGGGCCAACCCGGTCACGGGGAACGGGCGCCGTTCAGGTGGGGCGACTACCCTCGTTCAGGTGACCACGTCCCCCCACAGCGTGCTCGGCGACTCCTTCGCCGGAGCCACGCTCGACGACCGCTACCGCCTCGACGGCCTCATCGGCCGCGGCGGGATGGCGAGCGTCTACCGGGGCGTCGACCTCTCGCTCGGGCGCCCCGTCGCGGTGAAGGTGTTCGCCGAGGCCGCGGAGGGCATCGACGACGCCGAGCGGCGCAAGTCCGAGACGGCCCTGCTCGCCAGCCTCTCGCACCGCGCCCTCGTGCGGCTCTACGACGCGTCGCGCGACCAGGCGACCGGACGCGAGTTCCTCGTGATGGAGCTCATCGAGGGGCGCGACCTGCGCGAGACGCTGCGCCTCGGCCCGCTCGGGCCCGCGGATGCCGCCGACATGCTCGCCGACGTCGCGGAGGCACTCCACGTGATCCACGAGCGCGGCATCGTGCACCGCGACGTGAAGCCCGCGAACGTGCTCCTCGAGTCCGGCGCACCTGCCCTCCCGCACCTGGAACGCGAAGCTCGCCGACTTCGGCATCGCCCGCCTCATCGACGACGCCCGGATCACGCGCACGGGCCTCCTGGTCGGCACGCCCGGGCTACCTCAGCCCCGAGCAGGTCAGCGGACGCCCGCCGACCCCGGCCGCCGACGTGTACGCCCTCGGCCTCCTGGTGCTCGAGTCGCGCACCGGCGAGACCCCCTTCCCCGGCCGCGCCGCCGAAGCGGCGAGCGCGCGGCTGGTGCGCGACCCCGACATCCCCGAATCGCTCGGCACCGACTGGGTGGCGCTCCTGCGCGCGATGACGTCGCGTGAGCCGTCCGACCGGCCGTCCGCCCTCGACGTCGCGGTGGCGGCCGCGCAGCTCGACCGCACGACCCCCGACGCGGCCGGCGTCACCGCTCCGACGATCGCGATCGCCGACGTCGCCGCGGCGCCCACCATGGCCGTCGACGGGCCCGCGGCATCCGATGCCCCGGCGACCGCCGTCGGCGCGGCATCCGAGGCGCCCGCCCCCGACGGCGAGACCGCGGCCACGAGGGTGCTCCCGGCGCCCGACCGCTCGTTCTTCGCGGCCCCGGTGGCGGCGAGCCCGCAGCCCGAGGGACGCGCCCGCACCCGCGAGCGGGAGCGCTCGGCCGACGGGGAGCGCCGCTGGGTGCGCCCGACGATCGCGATCGCACTGCTCGTGACGATCGGCGTGGTGGTGTTCCTGCTGCTGCAGTCGGCCCTGTCCGCGCCGACGACGACCTCGACGCCCGAGCCGCTGCCGAGCGTGCCGGGCGACCTCGGGGTGCATCTCGAACAGCTCGACGAGGCGGTGAGCGGCGGATGATGCGACGCCTGCGCGCACGGCGCGCGATCCTCCCCGCCGCGGCCCTCGCCGTGACCCTCACGTTCGGCCTCTCGGCGTGCGGCGCCTCGAGCGAGAGCACGGCGGCGGCGATGCACGCCTCGGTGGTGCAGATCGCCGAGCGTGCCGCCGCCGGCGACTACGCCGGGGCGCTGGCCGAACTGGCGCTGCTCGACCGTGACGTCACGAACGCGGCCGACAACGGCGCGATCGACGCGGCACGCGAAACGGAGATCCGGGCCGCCATGGATCTCGTGCGCGCCGACCTCGAGGCCGCCGATGCCCCCGCGACGCCGACTCCGACGCCCGAACCGACCACCGTGCCGACCGACGACGACGGCGGAGACGACGAGCCCGGCAACGAGCGACAACAAGGGCAAGGGCAACAACAACGGCAACGACGACAAGGGCAAGGACGGCGGCGACGACTGACCCTGTGCGCCCGCTGCACCGCGTCCGTGCATAGGCTCGGAACCATGCCCCATCTCTCAGTGCCCGGAGCGGAGCTCGCCTACGAGTCCGACGGTCGCGCCTCCGCACCCGCTCTGCTCCTCATTCCCGCCGGCATCGCCACGCTGCGCATGTGGGACCCCCAGGTCGAGGCCCTCGCCGCCGACCACCTGGTCGTGCGGTACGACCCCCGCGGCTTCGGGGCCACGCGACACGACCCCGCGGTGCCGTTCTCGAACCATGCGGATGCCCTCGCCGTCCTCGACCACCTCGGCGTCGATCGCGCGACGCTGGTCGGCGCGAGCCGTGGCGGCAGGGTCGCGCTCGATGTCGCACTCCACGCACCCGACCGGATCTCGGGCGTCGTCGTGATCGGTGCGGAGCCGAGCGGATCCCCGGAGCTGCCCCGCTCCGATGAGGAGGCTCGCCGGTTCGACGAGCTCGAGCGGCTCGACCCGGCGCTCGATGCCCGGCGGCTCGTGCGGTTGGAGACCACGCTGTGGGCGGCCGGACCCCTGCGGCTCGAGGGCGACCTGGACCCGGCGTTCGTTCGGAGGGCGCACGAACTGAACGAGCCGAACATCGCGCACGCGACCGACGACGGCACGGTGCTGCCGCTCGAGCCCCCGGCGTTCGGGCGGCTCGGCGACATCCGTTCACCGGTCCTCGTGATGGTCGGCGAACACGACGTCAGTGCGACGCGGTCGCGCTCCGATCACCTGCTCGAGGCGCTGCCCGACGCGACGGGACACACCTTCCGCGAGGCGGCGCACCTGCCGAGTGTCGAGCGCCCCGACGAGTTCCTCCGCGTGCTGCTCGACTGGCTCGGCGAGCACCGCCTCTGACCGGCGGATTCGCGGCGGGCGTCCAGCTTCCGGGGCTATCGTCGCGGGATGACCACCGAACTCCTGATCGCGATCGTGGCGGCCGCCCTCGCGGTGCCGATGCTCCTCGGCGTCGTCGCCCAGCGGATGCGTCCCCGCGCGGTGCGGGCTCGCGTTCAGCCGCGCCCGGTGAACCGCTCCATCGAGCGGTAGACGCCGAAGCCGTCGCCCACGATCCGGTCGAACAGCCGGGTCGGCAGGAGTCCGCGGAGCGCCCGTGACACGCCGACGCTCCACGGCAGCTCGACCAGGGGTGTCCCGGCGAGCATCGCCCGCCACACCCGGTCGACCACGTACTCGGGCTCGAGGACGGGCGCGAGTGCCGGACCCTTCGCACCGGCGAACATCCCGGTCGAGATGTAGCTCGGCGTCACGGTGGTGACCCTCACGTTCGTGTGGTCGGCCTGCTCGAGCTCGAGTCGCAGGGAGTCGCTCCATCCGATGAGCGCGGCCTTGGACGCGGCGTACACCGCCATGCGCGGGTTCGCCAGGGTGCCCGCGGCAGATGCGATGTTCACGATCCGAGACGACCGAGTAGGCGTTCGCGATCATCCCCGGCAGGAACTCGCGCGTGATGTACATGGGCGCGAGGGCGTTCACCTGCATCGTCGGCCGGGTGTCCTCGCCGTTGTCGGTCTCCCAGAAGTAGCGGTTGCCGCGCACGATGCCCGCGTTGTTGATGAGCACGTCGGGGTTGCCGACCTCGCGCCGCACGCGCTGGGCGGTCTTCGCGATGGCGCCGAGGTCGCCGACGTCGACCACGTACGACCGGATGCCGGTGCGCCCGCGTGAGCGGGCGCCGAGCTCGTCCGCGGTGCGCGCGAGTGCCGACGCATCACGGTCCCAGAGGGTCACGGATGCCGCGCGCTCGGCGACCGCCCGCTCGGCGTACATCCGGCCCATGCCGCCGGCCGCTCCCGTGATCAGCAGCGACGCGCCCTGCACCGTTCTCGTCATCGTTCCATCTTCGCGCACGGGCGGCTGCCGTCCGACGCGGCCGCGAGGAGGATCGGCGGGTGGCTCAGGCCTCGTCGGCCGCGGCTCCGCGAAGCCGCACGATCTCGGCGGACATCCGCGTGATGAGGTCGTAGGGCACGGGCTTCGCGTACGGGAAGTTCACGGTGTCCTTCTTGGACCGGTACGGCGCGACCTCCTGCTCGAGCGGGTCGTCGAAGGTGGGCACCGGGTAGAGCCCCACGTGGTGCTTCCAGCCGGCGAAGTGGATCGCGTACCGGCCGCCCGAGCATGACGGCACCCATGCCGTAGCGCACCTTCTCCTCGCCGCCGGGCACGCCGGCGTGGATGGCGGCGCGCACGCGTTCGAGCACCTCGCGCACGTCGGGCGGAAAGGAGGCGACGTACTCGTCGACGGATTCGGGGGCGGCGGTGGCCATTCCTGAAGCCTACAACACTGAACCATTCGGTTCAATGTTGTTCGGGACGACATGCGAGCATGGACGGATGACGACGCCCGACATCCGACTCGTGCCCAAGACCTCCGAGGAGACCGCCGACTGGCTGCCCGTGGCCATGGCGGCCTACGAGGAGGCGAGGATGCGGGCCGGCGACACCCCCGAGGGGGCCGCGGCGGGTCGGCGCGCCTCGCAGGAGCGCTTCTTCCCCGACGGGCGTCTCGTCGACGGGCACCTCCTGTTCACGATCGTGGCCGCCGGCGAGGACGCCGGGTGGCTCTGGATCGGGCCGATGGAGGACCCGTCGAGCTGGTACGTGTGGGACGTGGCGGTGCACGAGGCCTTCCGCGGCCGCGGGATCGGGGAGGCGACGATGCTGCTCGCCGAGGACGTCGCGCGCTCGCAGGGCGCGAGCGTGCTCCGACTCAACGTGTTCGCGTACAACGACCCCGCGATCCGCCTCTACGGCCGCCTCGGCTACGTCACCGACTCGATGCACCTGCACAAGGACCTCTAGCGCGTCACCCCGCCTCGTCGGTGGAGACCACGGCGAAGCCGCCCGTCGGTACCGAGACCGTCGACGAGCCGCTCACCTGCGCCTCGGTGAGCAGGCTGCCGTCGGGCGCATAGATACGTGCAGTGGCGGTCCGTCCGTCGAAGCCGACGGTCACCTGCTGCGGCGAGGTCGCGGACGAGTGCACGAGTTCGGTGGCCCCGCCGTCGCCCTCGAGTTGGAGGCGCGACACGACCGGGCGCACGAGGAGCGCGTCGAGCGTGACGCCCTCCTTCACGACCCTCGCCGTCAGCATGGACTCCGACGCGTCGACGCCGACCTGGAGCGCGCGCGGCAGCAGCACGCCCGGCACCGGGCTGATGCCCTGGGGCTCACCCCGGCCGTCGAGCACCCCGGCGCCCGTGCCGTCGCTCCGCCAGATCGACCGGCCCGCGCCGTCCTCGGGGATCCACGCCACCGGCTCGACCGAGCGGTCGACCGTGTCGATGCCGAGGTCGAACGCCGCGGTCTCGCCGCGGTCGAGCACGAGCGTCGACCCGGAGTACAGGGATTCCTCCGGTCCACGCGGAGGCGGGAGCCACGACCTCGCCGGTCGTGGACACGGCGGCCTCGGCCTCGACCGTGGTGAGCCCGTGTCGCGACACGAGGTCGGCCACCGAGCTCGCCCGGTCGGCCAGCTCCGGTCGCGCGTCGAGCGCGAGCATGGTCAGCAGGCCGTGGATCGTGCTCTCGGCGCCGCTGTTGCGGTTGATCGATCCGTCGGGCTGGATGCCGTCGTACGTCACGCCCGTCGCGGGGTCGTACATCGCCTCGCCCGCCCGGTTGGCGCCGAAGAACCATGCGGCCTGGATGGCGGCCAGCTCGGCGAATCCGGTCGACCCCGAGGCGTCGGCCACGGCGAGCAGCGACTGCACGCGCGAGTCCGCGCCGTACGCGATCTGCACCCGATCGGCCGGGGTCGGGAACCACCCGTTGTCCGGTCCGCCGGCCGTCAGGAGCGTCGGCGTGAACGACGAGGAGTCGAGCACCGCGGGTTCGAGCAGCGACCCGTCGCCGAGCACCTCGGATGCCTCGGCGAGCGCCGCCGGCATCTGCGAGCCCCAGGCGTGCCACATCGACCGCGACTGCGCCCACGGCAGGATCGCGCCGTACGGCCAGGAGCCCACGTCGCCGGCCGACATCAGCGCGATCCCCTCGGCGAGCTTCCGCAGCGACTCGGCCGCGGCCGCGTCGTCGGGAGCCGCCTCCACGTAGGCGGCGAGCCCCAGCACCGCCTCGGCGCTCGCATCGGCGCCGTCGACGATCAGCCAGAGCGGCACGCGCATGCCGTCGGACGTGCCGAACTCGCCGTACCGCGTCAGCACCTGGCGGTCGACCGCCGCGCGGGCCAGCGACATCCGCTCGCCGAGGAACGCCGTGAACGCCGGATCCGTTCCATCGGCGGCGAAGGCGGCGTAGCCCTCGCCGAACGCCCACAGCGTGCGGGCCAGCCAGTAGCTCGGACCCGAATCCGACGGATCGGGCAGCTCGACGAGCTCGGCGCTCGGGTTGAGCTCGCCGTCGGGCTGCATCCACAGCACCACGTTGCCGGCGTTCGGCCCGTCGACGGTCTGGAAGTAGGCCAGCGAGCGCAGGAGCTCGTAGGCGGTGTCACGACTCGTCGCGTCATCCGTCAGCTGCCAGTGGCGCAGGTACACGACCGCGGCGCGCGAGATGTCGTCGGCGTTGTAGGCGCCCTGCCCCCAGTGACCCGTCACCGGATCGACCGGGCCGCCACCGCCCACGCGTTCGAACGTGCCGCCGGGTCGCGCGTCGGCGTAGGTCCACGGCATGGTCAGGTCGGGCTCCTCGGCCAGCCGGTAGGTCGTGTGCCCGGGCACCGGCGACGGGGCGGCGGTGTCGAGGAGGAAGTCGAGGTGCGCGAGGTTCGTGAGCGGCGGGGACGCCGCCGGCTCGGCGGCGGCGGGCGCGGCCCCGCCGATCGCTCCCGCGGCCAGGGCGATGGCCGCCCCCCACGCCACCAGACGCGACGCACGTGGCACGTCGCGTGCCTGATTCCCGGTCATTCCGCTCCTCCTTCGGTGCGGTCGAGGCGTGCGGCCCCGATCTTCGAGTCGGCCATTCCGTAGAAGACGTAGTGCGTGCCGTCGATCTCCTCGATCGCCGTCGGGAAGACGACGTTCGGCACGATGCCGCTGCGCTCCTCCTCCGTCTCGGGAGCGAGGAGCGGCTCGGCGGTGCGCGCCAGCACGGTGCTCGGGTCCTCGGCGTCGAGGATCATCGCGCCGGCGGCGTAGTTCACGTGCTGCTGCTGGGCGAAGGCGCTGTCGAGCACGCCGGTCACGCCGTGGTGGAGCAGCAGCCAGCCCTCGGGCACGCGCAGCGGCGGCGGTCCGCCGCCGATCTTGAGCTCCTCGAAGGCGAACTCCGGACCGGCGACGAATCGGTGCTGCCGCCACAGCGTGATCGCCGACAGGTCGTCGAGCACCGCGTCGAGGGGCACGTAGCTGATCCAGATCGACTGGCGCGTGTCGGTGACCCCCGCCGGGACGCGCACGCCCTGCCCGGCCTTCGTCTCGTCGAGGTCCCACATCGGGCGGTGCAGCACCGCGAGGCTCGGGGTGCCGTCGGGCGCCGTCGACCGGCTCGGGGAAGAACGTCGTGTCCTTGTTGTGGAAGAGGTTCAGGTCCATGTCGAGCGCGTCGTCGTAGGCGAACAGCGCCGGCCCCAGCCGCCGCCACTCGCGGAGGTCGCGCGAGACGGCGATCGCCGTGCGCGGGCCGAGCGGCCCGTACGCGACGTACGTCATCACGTGGAGCCCGAGCACCTCGATCCAGGTCGTGCGCGGGTCCTCGACCCCGGCGTTGCCGACGCCGCGCTCCCAGCCCCGATCGGGCTCGAGCACGACGCCCTCGCGCTCGACGCCGACCGGCACCCCGCCCTCGACCACGACGCGGGCGAGACCGACGCGGGACACGTTCCCCTCGGCCACGAGCCGGGGCAGCAGGTACAGGGTCCCGTCGGGCGCCCGACCCGATCCGGGGTTCAGCACCCCCTCCGCCTCCATCGGGATCGCCGGGCTGCGGCGTCATGACGACGCCGACCCGCGTCAGCGTGTACGGCACGGTCGTGGCATCCATCGTCATCCCTTCACGCTCGAGCCGAGGTCGGTCGAGACGAAGTACCGCTGGAAGAACAGGAACAGCACGATCGCCGGGATGGAGAGCACCACGGCGCCGGCCATCATCGCCCCGAACGGGTTCGCGGTCGACGCCGCGACGGTCGAGATGAAGTTGGCGAGCGACACCGCCAGCGGCTGCAGCGCGGCCTCCTTCGTGATGAGGAACGGCCACAGGAACTCGTTCCACGGGCCGATGAACGTGAGGATGATCGTCGTGAGCACCGCCGGACGCACGAGCGGCAGGGCCACGCTCCACAGCACGCGGAGCTCGCCGGCGCCGTCGATGCGGGCGGCCTCCCAGAGCTCCTTCGGCAGCTGCACGAAGTACTGCCGGAAGATGATCACGGCCGTCGAGTTGATGAAGAACGGCAGGATCATCCCGCCGTACGAGTCGGCCAGGCCGAAGTCCCGCGCGATCATGACGTACAGCGGGATCATGAGGAGCTGGAACGGCACGACCTGCACGAGCAGCGCGAGGGCGAAGACGACCCCGCGACCGCGCCAGTGCAGGATCGCGAGCGCGTAGCCCGCGAGCACGCCGAACACGACGGTGCCGATGAGCACGCCGCCCGTGAAGATGCCCGAGTTCACGAGCCCCTGCAGCCAGGTTGATGCGCTCGTTGATCGCGACGTAGTTGTCGCCCGTGATGTTCGCCGGGTCGGGGAACGCGCCCGCCACCGAGGGGTCGACCCTCGTCTGCAGCGAGCCGACCACCATGTAGTAGAAGGGGAAGAGGAACGCGAAGGCGCCGAGCGCGAGCACGACGTAGAGCAGCACCTTCCGCCCGCGGCCGGCCGCCTGCGGGTCGCGCGAGCGGCGCGAGGCGCGACGCTCGGTCACCATGGCGACGGTGTCCGTCGGCACCGGGAGATCGGGATGGGACATCAGTCTTCCTTTCCCACGAACCTGCGCTGGATCCAGGCGATCACCAGCACGAGGATGATCAGGATGACGCCGATCGCCGATGCGACATCCGGATTGCCCTGCTCGATGCCCTTCTGGTACATGAGCAGCACGGGCGACGAGGAGGCGCCGTTCGGGCCGCCACCACCGGTGAGGAGGTAGGGCTCGGTGAACAGGTTCGCCCCCGTGACCGTGGCGAGCAGCAGCACGAGGAAGGTCGCCGGGCGGACGCCGGGCACCGTGACCGAGAAGAACCTGCGCACGCGGCCCGCCCCGTCGACGGATGCCGCCTCGTAGAGCTCCTTCGAGACGTTCTGCAGCGCCGCCAGGTAGAGCAGGATGTAGAACGCCATGCCCTTCCACGTGACGAAGAGCGCGATCGTCGGCATGGCGAGCGCCGAGTTCACGAGCCACGACGGCTCGGGCGCCAGCGGACCGAGCACCTGGTTCACGAGTCCGTCACGGCTGAAGAGGAACAGCCATACGGCCACGACCGCCACCGACGCGGTGACGTAGGGCACGTAGTAGCTGATGCGGAAGAAGATGCCGGCGTGCACGATCGTGTTCAGCCCGTAGGCCAGCAGCAGCGAGAAGCACCACCGTGAGCGGCACGTTGATCAGCAGGAAGATGCCGACTTGCCGAACGACTGCCAGACCTTCGGGTCCTGGAGCACCGCGACGTAGTTGGCGAAGCCGACGAACGGACGATCGACGACGGCGCCGGGCGCCGCGAAGAAGTAGTCCTGGAACGACATCCACACCGCGAAGACGATCGGGTACGCGAAGACGACGAGCACGAAGACGATGTACGGCCCGCTGAACAGGAGGCCGAGCGGGTTCTCGCCGAGCCAGCGGCGGCGGCGCCGGGGCGGCGGCATCGCCCTGCCCCGGCGCGCGTCGCCACGCGAGGTGCGGAGCTGACCGCGGTCATCTCGGGTATCCTCAGCCCTCGGCCGCGAGCGAGTCGGCCTTGTCGGCCGCCTCCTGGAGGAAGGTCGACACGTCCTTCTCGCCGAAGATCACGGCCTCGGAGTAGCCGTTGCGGAACTCCTGCCAGATCTCCACCGAGTTCGGCACGTTCGGCACCTCGACGGTGCGGGAGTTCTGGTCGCCGAACTGCTCGTAGGCGGGGTTCGCCGCGAAGTAGTCGGGGTAGGCGCTCGTGAGGTCCTGCCGGAGCGGCATCTGGCCGGTCGCCTCGAGCCAGGCGCCGTCCTGCTCCTCGCTCGTCGAGAACTTCAGCACGTCCCAGGCCGTGGCCTGGTTGTCGCAGGCGGTGAACATGCCGATGTTCTTCGCGTCGCTGAAGGTGTAGACCTCCGACGGGTCCATCCCGTCCTGCGTCGGCACGGGGACCGAGCCCCAGTTGACGTCCTCGCCGTAGACCGAGATCGCCCACGGCCCCACGATCGACATCGCCGACTGCTTGTCCGCGAAGGCATCGCCGTTGTAGGCCTCGTTGCCCGCGAGTCCCTCGGCGTAGATCGTCGCCCAGAAGTCGGCGACCGCCTGGCCGTTCTCGTCGTTGAAGGTCGCCTTCCCGTCCTCGAGCAACTGCGTGCCGCCCGACTGCGCCGCATAGAGCGGGTAGAAGTCGAACCAGCTCTGGAAGAACTCGCTCGACGGCGCCGGCCAGATCGCGTGCTTCGCGGCACCGGATGACACGAGCTTGCGTGACGTCTCGAGGAACTCCTCGTACGTGGCCAGCGGCGGGTTCTCGGCGTCGAGGCCGGCCTGGGTGAACATGTCCTTGTTGTAGAAGATCATCACGGGGTTGGACTTCCACGGCATCTGGTAGAAGTCGCCGTCGCTCGATCGGTACTGGTCGGCGACGTCGCCCGAGCGCCCGGTGATGTAGTCGTCACCGTCGTCGAACTCCGACAGGTTCACGAGGCCGCCCTGCTTCTGGAAGCCCGGCACCGCGGCCGGTGAGGTGTTGTAGACGAGGCATGGGGCGTTGCCGGCGGTGATCGCCGCGCCGATGGTCGCCTCGCTGGATTCCCCGGCCGGGATCTCCTGGGCCTTGATCTGCTCGTCGGGGTGGTCGGCGTTCCACGCCTCGACCATCTGCTTGCCCCATTCGATCTCGGCCTCGTTGTTCGAGTACCAGATCGTGATGTCGCCGCGGCTGTCCCTGCCGCCGCCGTCCGCCGCCGGGACTGCAGGCCGAGAGCGCGAGGAGGCCGATCGCCCCGAGGGCGGTGGCGGTGATGATGCGTCGTCGCATGATCGTTTCCTTTCCGGGTGCGGCACGTGGCCGCGTTGACAGGTCAGGTCGGGGCGTCGGTCGTCGACTCCCTGACCACGAGGCGCGGAGCGTCGAGCTCCACGTCGGCGGGTGCTTCCCCGGCGATCGACGCCAGCAGCGTGCGCGCGGCGACCGCGCCCCAGGTCGGCGGCATCCGTCGCCACCGACGTCAGCGAGGGGAAGACATGATCGGCGAGCTCGGTGTTGTCGAAGCCCGGTGATCGAGAGCTCCTCGGGTACGGCGATGCCCGCGCGGCGCGCGGCGGCGAGCCCGGCGATCGCCATGTGGTCGTTGGAGTAGACGATCGCCGTCGGCCGGTCCGGCCGGCCGAGGAGCTCACGCGTGGCGCGCGCACCCGCACTCGCGGAGAAGTCGGTCTCCACGACGAGGGCGCCGTCGAGCGCCGGTCCGGCGCATGGCGGCCTCGAACGCCTGCGCGCGGCGATGCCCGTGGAGCATCGTGGACGGGCCCGGCCACGTGCGCGATGCGCGAGTGCCCGAGCGACACGAGGTGCTCGACCGCCGTGCGGATGCCGGCTCCATCGTCGACCGAGACGGCCGGGAACGGCGAACCGCGGTCGGGTCGTCCGAGGGTCACGGCGGCCAGGCCGAGCTCCGAGACGAGGGGGATGCGCTCGTCGCCGGCACGGAGGTCGGTGAGGATGACGCCATCGACGCGCTTGTCGGCGGCGAGCCCGCGATAGGTCTCGGCCTCCTCGCGTCCGGGCGTCGCCGCCGCGAGCACGAGCACCTGCCCCGACATCGAGAACTCGCTCTCGACGCCGGCGATGAAGGCGTGGAAGAACGGGTCGGCGGCGATCACGTCGGGGCTGCGGCCGATCACGAGGCCGAGCGCGAAGGACCGGTCGACGCTGAGCGAACGCGCACGCACGCTCGGACGCCAGCCGAGCTCCTCGGCCACGGCGAGGATGCGATCGCGGGTGTCGGCGCTGACGCCGGGCCGGTCGTTGAGCGCGAAGGAGACGAGGCCCTTGCTGACCCCCGCCTGCGCCGCGACGTCCGGCGATCGTCGGTCGCCCGCTCTTCGAGGCGTTCGCCGAGCCCGCGCCGTCCGGAGCCGCCATCGCGCTGACCATGTCCCTCCGCCTTGAGGTGGAAACCAGTCACCTAAACCGGTTTAGGGCCGAATGTACGCCGGAGCCATGACCAGCACAAAGGGGTTGACGTCAGCTCCACGCCTTGCTACAGCATTCCCGCATGGCGGCGCCTCAACCAGCCGCCCGGGCGGCCTTCGCGCGCCGGAGCAGGAGCGCGCGCTCGCGCGCGTTCGACGTCATGGCCGCGGCACGCTCGAACTCGGCGGCGGCCTCGGCGCCGCGTCCGAGTCGCTCGTAGAGGTCGCCGCGCACGCTCGGCACCAGGTGGTATCCGTCGAGCGCGGCCACGTCCTCGAGCTGGTCGAGGAGGGCGAGCCCCACCGCGGGCCCACGTGCACGCCCGAGGGCGACCGCGCGATTGAGCTCGACGACGGGTGAGCCGGTGCGGCGGCCGAGCTGTTCGTACAGGTCGGCGATGCGGTTCCAGTCGGTGTCGTCGACGGATGCCGCGCGCGCGTGCTCCGCGGCGATCGCCGCCTGCAGCGCATACGGTCCGGCATCCGGCGTCCGCCCCGGCGGCGACCACGAGCTCGTCGGCGCGCGCGAGGGCGTCGAGGCCGCGACGGATGCGCCCCGCATCCCACCGCTTCCGATCCTGTGCGTCGAGCAGGATCGGCTCGCCGTCGGGGTCGGCTCGAGCGGCGAGCCGCGACGACTGCAGCTCCATCAGCGCGGAGAGTCCGTGGACCTCGGGGTCATCGGGCACCAGGGCCGTGAGGATGCGCCCGAGGCGCACGGCCTCGTCGCACAGGGCGGGGCGCATCCAGTCGTCGCCCTCGGTCGCCGAGTAGCCCTCGTTGAAGAGCAGGTACACGACCCCGAGCACCGTCGCGAGGCGCTCGGCCCGCTCGGAGCCGGTCGGCTCCTCGATCGCGGCTCCGGCCTCGGCGAGGGTGCGCTTGGCGCGCGAGACGCGCTGGGCGACCGTCGCCTCGGGCGCCAGGTAGGCGCGAGCGATCTCCCGGGTCGAGAGGCCGGCGACGAGCTTCAGGGTCAGCGTGGTCTGCGCTTCGGGAGTGAGCGCCGGGTGGCAGCAGATGAACATGAGGCGCAGCACGTCGTCCTCGACGTGGTCGATGCCGGCGCCGGGGTCCTCGTCGACGGCCTCGGAGAGCTCGCGCGCCATCGCCGCGAACGCCGCGTCCTGCCGTGGCGCGACGGCGGAACGTGTCGACCGCCCGCCGCTTCGCCGTCGTCATCAGCCATGCGCCGGGCTGGTCGGGAATGCCCGACGCCGGCCACTGGGCGAGCGCCGCGACGATCGCGTCCTGCGCGAGGTCCTCGGCGAGCGCCACGTCGCGCACGATGCGCACGAGCGCCGCGATCAGCCGCGTCGACTCGAGGCGCCACACGGCCTCGATCGCGGCGCGCGTCGTCTCCTCGCCCGGCTCCCGCCCTCGGCTCCGCCCCGGTCGTCCGCGTGACCGCCCGTCCTGTCGCCCACGCGAGCATGAGACCACGCGCGCCGCGGCGGCGCGCAAGCGCCCGATCGGCGTCGACGATCCGCCCGGCGCGCGTCACCACGCGCCGGGCCGCCGTCGCCCGCGCATCAGAAGTCCGCGATCTGGCGGATCTCGACCGTGCCGTCCCAGTCGGGGATGTGGTCGAGGTGCAGCTGCACGAGCCGGCGCCCGAGCTCGACGGCCTCCTCCTTCGAGCGCACGTCGACCACGGCATAGCCCCCGACGAGCTCCTTCGCCTCGGCGAACGGCCCGTCGACGGCCTTCACCTTGCCGTCGACGGCCGAGATGAGGGCGCCGGCCGCGCTCGGCAGCAGGCCCTCGCTGAGCAGGAGCACGCCGGTGCGGCGGCCCTCCTCGTCGTAGGCGGCCATCGCCTCGTACAGCGACTGCGGCACCTCTCGCGGCGTCTCGTCCATCTTCACCATGCACATGAATCGCATCGCGTTGCTCCTTCGGTCACGGCACGCCCTGCTGGTGTGCCCTCACGATAGCGTCGGCGGCCTCCCGCCGTTCTCGACACGGCCTCCGAGATTTCTCCGAACCCGATGTCGAGAACGGATGCCGCGACGCGACGACCTGGTGAACGATCCGATCGACCGGACCGGGTCGACGACCGGAAGGAACGACGCCATGGACATCCGAACCGAAACCGCGGCACCCGGCACGATCGCGCTCGACGCGCACCGTCGCCCGGCCCACGCCGACGGGTCCGCGACACGCGCGCTCATCACGGCGGGCGCGATCGCGGGGCCGCTCTTCGTCGTCGTCGGGCTCGTGCAGGCGCTCACGCGCGAGGGCTTCGACCTCACGCGGCATCCGCTCAGCCTGCTCTCGCTCGGCGACCGGGGATGGGTGCAGATCGCGAACTTCATCGTCGCGGGCGTGCTCATGCTCGCCTTCGCCGTCGGTGCACGCCGGAGCCTCGGCGACGGACCGGGCCGCGTCTGGGCGCCGGTGCTGTTCGGGTTGTACGGCGTCGGGCTCGTGCTGGGCGGCGCGTTCACGGCGGATCCGGCGATGGGCTTCCCGGCGGGCACGCCCGACGGCATCCCCACCGAATGGACGTTCCACGGCGGCGTGCACGCCTTCGCCGCACCGCTCGCGTTCCTCGCGCTCGTGGCGGTGACGTTCGTGGTCGCGCGACGCCTGTCGTGGGAGGGACACCGGCGGGCCGCCGCCTGGTCGCGCGTGATCGGCGTCGCGTGCCTCGTGCTGTGCATTCCATTCGGGCCGGCAGCGAGCGTGCGCCTGTTCGTGGGCGTCGCCCTCGGCTTCGCCTGGATCACGGCCTATGCGATCTCACTGCTGCGCGAGCGCCCGCGCACGGCCTGACGCGGCCCCGCCTCCGGGCACGTCTCTCGAGCGGATGCCGCGGGGAGCGGCGAGGGGCGAGGGGCGAGCGGATGCCGCGCGGCATCCGCTTCGCTCACGCCCTCGTCACCAGGGCTCGTCGACCTGCGGCAGGAGGGTGCGCACCTTCGCGACCGCGTCGGGGAAGCAGGCGTCGAGCACCTCGGTGGCCGAGACCTCGTTGCCGTAGTCGCCGGTGAGGCGCAGGCCGACGATCGTGTTGATGAGCATGCCCGTGGCGATGAACTCGCGCGCCTCCTCGGGTGAGAAGCCGGCGTCGTCGCGGATGAACCGCCAGATGTCGCTGAACCCGGCGCGTGCCACCCGGCCGATCACGGGCTCGCCGCCCAGGGCCGTGGAGTTCGCGATGACCGGGAGCATGCCGCGCTCGGCGAGCAGCCCCGTGTATGCGGCGCCCATGCGCTCCGCGCGACCCTCGGGATCGCCGGGAAGGGCGCGTCGGAACTCGTCGATCAGGCGTGCGTAGGCGCGCTCGATGACGGCGACGAAGAGCTTCTCCTTGGTGCCGAACAGGCGCACCACGTAGGGCTGGCTGACACCGGCTGCCCGAGCGACCTCGTCGGTGGTGGTGCCCACGTACGTCTTCGCGCCGAACACCGCGGTGGCGGCCTCGAGGATGAGCTCGCGGCGATCCGCCGCCTTCATGCGCGGAGCCGTTGCGACTTCTTCGATCGTCATGCTTGACATGTTATCAGTCGATTACTACTCTCCAAGTAATCATTCGATAACAACCAAGGAGCGCCGTCGTGTCATCCGCAATCGAAGTCGCACCCGCACCGCCCACGCCGCGCGCCGCCGGTCGCCGTCCGAGCCCGCTCTGGCTGGTGCTCGTCGCGACGGCCGTGCCGATGTTCATGGCCACCCTCGACAACCTCGTCATGACGAACGCCCTGCCGGTGCTGCACGAGGAGTTCGGGGCATCCGTCGAAGAGCTGCAGTGGTTCATGAACGCGTACACCCTCGCCTTCGCGAGCACGATCCTCATGGCCGTCGCGCTCGGCGACCGGTTCGGGCGGCGCACGGTGTTCCTCATCGGCATCGTCGTCTTCACGCTGAGCTCGGCGTTCGCCGCCCTCGCCGCCGACCCGGGCCAGCTCATCGCGGCACGGGCGCTGCAGGGCTTCGGCGCGGCCGCGATCATGCCGCTCTCGCTCACCCTGCTCGCCGGTTCGGTGCCGCTCGCCCGGCGTCCGCTCGCGATCGGCATCTGGGGCGGCGTCGCCGGCCTCGGTGTCGCGACCGGGCCGCTCATCGGCGGCGCCGTGCTCGAGGGCTGGGCCTGGCAGGCGATCTTCTGGATCAACGTGCCCGTCGGCATCGTCTCGGTGGGCTGGCCCTGCTCGCACTGCCCAACAGCTTCGGCGCCCGGTTGCGCGCCGACCTCGTCGGCCTCGTGCTCTCGGGTCTCGGCCTCCTCGCCCTCGTGTACGGCATCGTGCGCGGCAACGAGGCGGGCTGGGACAGCCTCGAGGTGCTCGGCAGCCTCATCGCGGGCGGCATCCTGCTGGCATCGTTCGTGGCGTGGGAGGCGCGCACCCCCGCGCCGCTGCTGCCCCTCCGGTTGTTCCGCGACCGGAGCTTCACGGTGGCGAACGTCGCCGGGTTCGGGTTCAGCTTCGGCGCGTTCGGCTCGATCTTCATCCTCATCCAGTTCCTGCAGGTCGTGCAGGGCGCGACGCCGCTCGAGGCCGCGCTGCAGACCTCGCCGTGGACGCTGGCACCGATGGTCGTCGCGCCGCTCGCCGGGTTGATCGCCCCCCGCGTCGGCACCCGCGCCCTCATCGTCACCGGACTGCTGGCGCTCGGCGGCGCGCTGTTCTGGCTCACGGGCCTGCTCGACGCCTCCGTCGAGTACCCGGCCTACGTCGCGCCGTTCATCGTGGCCGGCATCGGGATGGGCCTCGTGTTCGCGCCGTCGGCGACGGCGGTGCTCGCGACCATGGCGCCCGACGACCATGCCAAGGCGAGCGGCACGAACTCGATGCTCCGCGAGGTCGGCGTCGCACTCGGCATCGCCGTGTCGACGGCGGTCTTCACCGGCGCGGGCGGGGAGCTGAACCCGGTCGACTACGCCGCGGGTGCCGAGCCCGCGGTGCTCGTCGGGGCCGCCGTGCTCGTGGCCTCTGCGCTGATCGCGCTGCTGCTGCCATCGGGCAAGGCCGTGAAGGCCGCACCCGAGGCGGCGGCAGCCGCCGAGCCGGGTGCGACAGCCGACGAGGTGGATGCACCCGTGCCGGTCGGGGAGCCCGTGCACTGACCTCCCGCCGGATCCGTACGACGGAGGCCCCCTCCCGCTCGGTCGAGCAGGACGGGGCCTCCGTTTCGAGTGGGGCTAGGCGTTCGCCAGGACGCCCGAGAGGAACACGAAGCCGAAGATGAAGCCCAGGATGATCGAGACGAGGCCGATGATGATCGCGGCGTTGGCCAGGCCCTTTCCGCGCTCGCCGGACTTGCCCACCTGGTTGAGGGCGATGAAGCCCAGGATGACCGCGATGATGTTGAACCCCAGGATCGAGATCACCAACGCGACGATCGAGAGGACGTTCCACTTCTCGGACGACGAGGCGGGTTGCTGCTGGGCGG
This sequence comes from uncultured Actinomycetota bacterium, assembly GCA_963802485.1. Taxonomy (GTDB): domain Bacteria; phylum Actinomycetota; class Actinomycetes; order Actinomycetales; family Microbacteriaceae; genus Agromyces. The sequence continues at coordinate 148,938 of CAWDJA010000024.1, read as the reverse complement.
GCACTGGAGGCGGAGCGGATTCGGACATTTGGTCCCCACTGGTGGATGGCGGTCGCAGAACTGCATCGTGACAGCACGACCGCACGGGTGTCAACGACCCGGGTCGGCGCCGACGCATCCCGCATCACTCGCCGTCCGAACACGACGGAGCCCCGTCCCGCTCGTTCGAGCTCGGACGGGGCTCCGCGTGGTGCGACTACTGGACGGAGATGTTCGGGTTCGCCGCGATCGCCGTGAAGACGACGATCCACACGATGATGCCGATGATGATCGACACGAAGCCCAGGACGATCGCCCAGAGGGCGAGCCCGCGGCCGCGTTCGCCGGTCTTCTTGATCTGGTTCAGGCCGATGAAGCCCAGGATGATCGAGACCAGGCTGAAGCCGAAGAAGACGATCACGAAGGCGACGATGGACAGGACGTTCCACTTCTCGGGGGTGCCGGAAGCGGGGGCCGGCGTCGGGGCCGGCTGGGGGGCGGGTGCGGGGGGAGGTGCGGAGTCGGACATGTGAGTGTTCCTCGCGATCTTGGTGGACGAATGGCCGTTCCGCATACTGGCAGCGTGCGCGGACCGCGTCAACGACCCGGAGCGGGCGTGTCGTCACGCGGGGTCGCACGCCGTCGATCGCTTCGGCGTCGATCAGCGGCGGAGCGAGGGATCCACGGCGTTCGCGTGGAGCGCCGGTCTCGGTCGCCGCGAGTGTCAGCGTCGTGCCCGGTAGGCCGCGCGCTCGTCGGGCCCGAGGTGCTCGGTCGCGTAGGAGAGCATCGTCCGCGGCATCCTCGGGGCGTACTCGTCGAGGAAGCCGACGAGCAGGTTGCGATCGACGCGCTTGCCGACCTCGCGCAGCATCCAGCCGACCGCCTTGTGCATGAGGTCCTCGCGGTCGTCGAGCAGGCGCGGGGCGAGCCGAAGCGTGGGGCCGGCGTCGCCCGTCTTGATGAACGCGAACGTCGCGATCACCGCCACCCGGCGCTCCCACAGCGAAGCGGATGTCGCGAGCCGGTCGAGCAGCGGATCGTCGCCGCGGCCGGCCTCGCGCAGGACCTCCCCGACCAGCCACTCGGCCGAGCTGTCGACCAGGTCCCAGTTGTTCACGCGGCCGGTCCGCACCGCCCCGAGGTACGCCTCGTGCAGCGCGAGCCGCGCCGCGTCGTCGCGCGTGCGCGGTCGGCTCGCGACCTCGAACTGCCGCACCATCACGAGCAGCGCGGCGAGCCGGTGCTCGTGCACGGGGCTCGCGAGGAGGCGCGCGACCTCACGCTGCGGCAGGGCCGCGAAGCGGGCGACGACCATGCGGGTGTCGGGAACGGTCACGCCGATGAACACGTCGCCCTCGCCGTACTGTCCGGGCCCGGTCTTGAAGAATCGGGCCGCGCCCGCGGCGCGCTCGGGGGAGGCGAGCCGCGCGAGGGCGGCCTGCACCGCCTCGGCGGTGGGGCCGGCATCCGCAGCACCGTCGTCGTCCGCCGTGGCGTGACCCATGTGCGGCACCCTACCGGCACGTGAACGGGCGCGGCGGTCGATTCCGACTCGCCGCGCCCGTGAACGGACCGCAGGGGCAGGGCCCGTTCAGTTCTCGCCTCCGAGCGGCGACAGGACGTCGTCGACCGGGTCGCCCTGAGGCGTGGGGTCGGAGTCGTCGCCGCTGATCGGAGAGAGGACGTCGTCGACCGGCTCGGTCGGCGCGCTGCCCTTCAGCTCGCGGATGGCCGCGTCGCTCCGTGCCTCGGCGTATTCGCTGAGGCGCGCACCCTGCATCTCTGCGGCGGTCACCTCCGCGGCCGCCTTCGCCTCGGCGTATTCGCTGAGGCGCGAGCCCTGCATGGCCGCAGCACTCACGTCGACCGGCGCGCTGCCCTTGAGCTCACGCATTGCTGCGGCGCTGAACGCCTGCTCGGCCGTGGTCGTCACCGGCTGGCCCGCGTGCAACTCGCGTCGCGCGTCGGGGCTCCAGCGGACGACGGCGGACGGCTCGACGGCCTGCGAGTGCAGCTCACGACGGGCATCCGCGCTGAACGAGGGCGCTACCTCGGCCTGCACGGCCTGCGAGTGCAGCTCACGACGGGCATCCGCGCTGAACGAGGGCGCTGCCTCGGCCTGCACGGCCTGCGAGTGCAGCTCACGGCGGGCGTCGGCGCTGAAGGAGCGCGCGGCGTCGGACTGTGCGGCCTGCTCGATCGCTCGCTCGACGCGGTCGGCGACGCGGTTGGGCGAGAGCTCTTCCTGTGCGATCACGTGACCGCGGGCGATGCCGACTGCGGCGGCGTTGGCCAACGGACTGAGGTCGTCGCGCACCTGTCCGCCTTGTGCGGCTGCGCTTGCGCAGCCGCTCATCAGAACCACTAGCGACACGGTGAGGATCACCGGTGCCGCCGTTCGTGTGTTCATGATTGCGTTCCTTTCGGGAGTTGGGGGTACCACCTGGTTTGGGGGTGATGCGAACGTACGAGCGGCGCGAATCCGCCGGATCCGTGCAGCCACCCCGACGACCGCTCGGAATATTCCTGAGCATTGCTCAGTGCAGAACGGGCGGTGGGCCCTCCGAATGGAGCGCCGGAACCCTGAGAGGCGCCGTGCGGCGAGCCGGTGCGCGGCGTGGCGAAGTCCGTCGCCGATTCTCGTGTGCACGCAGGAAAGTCGCGCTGGACCACAACACATCGCGGGATGCTCGCGTCTAGCCTTGGAGGACCGGCCGATCGGCCGCGTCCATGTCGCGCCTGCGACCAGCACCCGGGAACGGAGGTTCACATGTCGAACATCACGATCGACGCCATCATCGGCGAACCCGAGGTCCTCGAGGACGAGGTCACCGCCGCCGACATCGCACTCGCCGCCGGCGTCGAGGCCGATCCCGCCTGGCTCCGCCTCAAGGACTCCGCCACGAAGCTCCAGGCGCTGCAGGCGAAGGACGGCTCGGTCCCCGAGGCGGCCGACCGGCCCGAGGCATCCGCCCTCGTCGACGCCATCGTCGAGTCCATCGAGGCGCTCGCGCCGCGGTTCCCGCACGAGGCCGCGTACCTCGCGGCATCCGTGGTCGACTTCCGCCGGTGGCAGGCCGAGGGGTTCGGCGTGCCCGACTTCCTCGACTCGCTCGTGGTATTCCAGCCGCAGCGGCACCGCGTCGACGGCATCCGCCACCTCGTCGTGTTCCCCATGGTCACGCAGAACGGGTCGGCCGACCGGCACGTCGAGGCGCTCGTCGTCGAGACGATCTGGCCCGAGTTCATCGCCGCCCTCGAGGCCGGCGACTACTCGAACAAGCTGTTCGTGAGCCTGCGGCTCGTCGACTTCACGCCCGGCTACGACACGAACTCGGCAGTGCTGTTCCCCGAGACGGTGGCGATGCGCGAGATCCCGCCGTTCACGTGGGGCGCGATCTTCCAGGACCGCGAGGCCGCCCGGTACCGCCGGGTGGTGCGCGCGGCATCCGAGATCACGAAGCTGGAGTTGCCGGATGACGCGGCCGCCCTGCTCGACGACCAGGACCTCGCCGAGCGCACGTTCGTGATGTGGGACATCATCCACGACCGCACCCACATGCGCGGCGACCTGCCGTTCGACCCGTTCATGATCAAGCAGCGCATGCCGTTCTTCCTCTACTCGCTCGAGGAGCTGCGGTGCGACCTCACCGCGTTCCGCGAGTCGGTGAAGATCGAGCGCAGCCTGCGCAAGCGGGCGACTGAGCACGACGAAGGGCGCGGCGAGGGGCTCTCGGCGGTCGAGTCGCAGCTGCTCGGCCACGCGAAGCTGGTGCAGTACGCGGTGATCTTCGACCGCATCTTCCGCTTCGCGATCACCGGGTCGCGCGTGCGCAACTACGACGGGCTCGGGGGCCAGCTGCTGTTCGCGTGGCTGCACCGGAAGCACGTGCTCGAGTGGACGGACGTCTCGCTGAGCTTCGACTGGGACGCCGTGCCCGACGCGGTCGTGGAGCTGGGCGACGCGATCGACGAGCTCTACTGGAAGTCGATCGACCGGCCCAAGACCGCGCACTGGCTGGCCGCGTACGAGCTCGTCACGAGCGTCGTGACGCCGAACCCGGCGTCGGTGTGGGCCGAGGGCCTGCCCCGCGAGGTGCTCGCCGGCCCGCCCAAGGGCTACACCGACCTGGTGATGGACGACGAGTTCCCGCTGTCGATGTTCTACGAGGCCCTCGACAAGAAGATGAAGCCCGTCATCGAGTCGACGGTCGGCATCACCGCGGCCGACGCCTGATGTCCGATACTGCCGGTCGGGGAGCGGGCGCAGCCCGCGTCTCGAGACCCGATGACGAGGTCTCGAGACGGCCTTCGGACCTCCCCGACCGACGGCGGCCTCGGGGGCAGGGTCGTCCTGATCGCCGGCGCCACGAGTGCCTCGGGCCGGGCCGTCGCGCAGGCGCTGCTCGACGCGGGGGCGCGTGTCGTCTCGGTGGGCAGCGACGAGGGGCGGCTCGAGGCGCTCGCAGCCGAGATCCCCGGAGTGATCGTCGAGCACGCCGACCTCGCCGACGAGGATCACGTGCTCGAACTCGCGATGCGCGTCCACGGGCGTGTCGGCGACATCGACGGCGTGATCCACCTCGTCGGCGGCTGGCGAGGCGGCGGCGGCATCCCGGGGCAAACCGAGGAGGACTACCGCCTGCTCGAGCGCTCGTTCACCGCGCTCCGCCACGTGAGCCGGGCCTTCTGGGGGGACCTCGTCACCTCGACCGCCGGCCGCATCGCGATCGTGTCGACGGTCATGGTCGAGTCGCCGACGGCCGGCAGTGCGAACTACGCCGCCGTCAAGGCGGCGAGCGAGTCATGGATACGCTCGCTCGCACACGGCTTCGCCCCGCGACCGGTCGACGAAGCCGGGGCACTGCAGGAGCGCGAACCAGGGGGCGGGGCGGCCGTCGTGTTCCGCGTGAAGTCGCTTGCGGGCCTCGAGGAGCGGCTCGCGGCAGCCGTCGTCGACCTCTGGCGAGCGGATGCCGCGGACCTGAACGGCCGCGTCGAAGAGCTCACGCCGCCCGCCTGACGGCCCGCATCGCCTGCGCCCGGGCGGGGCTCAGCTCGACCCGTCGGTGACGCGCAGCGCGTAGCCCCAGCAGCCGGCGTCCTCCCCTCGGGTCGGCTCGCCACCGGCCGTCGCGCCGTACAGGGCGAGCTCCCATGCCGTGAACTGCTCGGACGTGAGGTCGTCGGGCATCGCCGGGAAGCGGTTGGACGGGTCGGAGCCCGGGCTCCACCACTCCCAGTAGCGGTACTCGTGCCCGGCGTCGGCCATGCACGTCCGCACCACCCGTTGGAAGCGGATCCACGCCTCGCGTTCCTCGGCGCTCGGAGGCGCGGCATCGGCGTCGGGGGTCCGCGGCGGGCCGCCGGGCGCGCGTCCGTCGGCGACCGGCTCGTCGGCGGACGGGTCGTCGGGGACGGAGCCGCCGGGATCGGGCGTCGGGGTCGGCGCGGGGGTGGCCTTCCCACCCGTCGGCGGCGCAGTGCCGGGCGGGGTCGACGGAGGCGGTGTCGCGGGCGTCGGCAGGGGCGCGCCGTCCGCGTCGGCTTGGTCGACCGTGCCGCCGGGCTGCGATCGGATGCCGCCGGCCTCGCCGGCCTCGTACCCCTCCGGCGCGGTGGACGCAGCCTGAGGGTACCGCGCGTCGTAGAAGACGGGGGCGCCCGTGGTGGCCGCCGCGGCACCGACGAAGACGGCACCGGCGAAGGCCGCGGCGACGCCGAGGCTCACGAACAGCGCCTTGCGCATCGCGCCCCCTCCCGTCGACGGCGCACCGTCGACGCCGGCGCGTGTCCGGACATGCTAGCCGCGATCGATGCCCCCCGAAAGGGGCACGCCGTGCATCGCGCCGCCGAGGCCGCGACGACGGTGCTCAGGCGGCGGGCGGGTTCGGGGTGGCGTCGGGCGCGGCATCCGCAGCGGGGCCGGCCGCGGCATCCGCGGGTTCCGTCGCGGGCGTGACCTCGACCGCGGTGTCGGCGGGCGGTCGCTGCCTCCTGCTGAGCAGCAGGAACGGGGTCGCGATCGCGTTGATGACGCCGCTCCAGAGCAGCGAGGCGCCGTAGCCGCCGAGGTCGGCCGAACGGCCCAGGATGGGCTGGAACACCACGCCGCCCGCGCTGCCGAGCAGCGAGTCGAACGAGAGCACCGTCGCGCGCTGCTTCGACGGGATCATGTCGTTGAGGTACGCGCGGTGCACGGGATCGTCGATCGACGAGGCGATCCCCCACACCGCGAGCAGCACGATGGCGATCCAGAAGTTCGTCGTGAACGCGAGCGCGACGAGGACCAGTGAGCTCGACACGGTGGCGAGCAGGATCGCGGAGGTGCGCTTGCGGAAGAGCCGCCGCACGTACGGCGCGAGGATGCCGCCGACGATGCCCGCACCCGAGAGGATCGCGGCGGCGAGACCGGCGATCGAATAGGCGCCCTCGTCGCCCCACAGCTCGAGCAGGTACGGCTGCAGCGCGTAGAACACGTAGATGCCGACGCCCGCGGTGAACGGCGTGGCGAGCATGAGCCATCGGACGGGCGGGTTGCCGAGACCGTAGTGGATCGACGCGCGCAGCACGGTCCTGGTGGCCGTGATGGGGCCCTCGCCGCGCTCGGGGGTGAATCCGAGGTCGCGCATGGTCAGTGCGGCCACCACGAACATCAGCACGAGCACGCCGGCGCGGATGAGGAACGGCACGCCGAGGTTGGTGAGCTGTGCCACGACGCCGCCCAGGACGGACCCCCCGAGCATTGCGACGTTGCCCACGATCACGGCGCGGCCGAACACCGTCTCGAGGCTCCCGCGGTACTCGGTCGCGTGCAGCGCGTCGACGAGCCACGCGTCCACGGCTCCCGAGAAGAACGTGAACCCGAGCCCGAGCAGCACGGACACGATGGCCCACGCCCAGAACGGCGACTCCCACACCCAGAGCAGCCAGTACATCACCGTGGTCACCGCGAGCGTGACGGTGCCGAGCAGGTACGAGGCACGCCGCCCGAGCGTGTCGGCGACCACGCCCGTCGGGATCTCGAAGAGGAACATGCCGGCGCTGAAGAACGCGTTCGCGGCGAAGGCCTCGAGGTTCGTGAGGCCGGCGTCGAGCAGGAACAGCGTGTTGATGCCCCAGATGAACGAGGCGGCCAGCGTGTTGCCGAGCATGAGCGTGTAGTAGACGGCCTGCACGCTCCTGGCCGTCGGGATCCGTCGCCGTGCGGCGTTCACGGGCATCTCCGTTGCGTCACCCGATCATCCTGCTCCCGTGCGGCCCGCCTGCCAAGTGATTCGCTGACTGCCGGGCGTGCCCGGCCCGGCTCGGCTCGCTCGCGCGTCGCGTTGACCCGGTGGGACCCCGCCGATAGCCTCCGGACATGGTGCGCTTCCTGATCCGCCTCGCGGTCTTCCTCGGCACGGCCGCGCTCGGACTGTTGCTCGCGGCACTGCTCATCCCCGGGTTCCACGTGCATGCCACGGGCTTCATCCTGGCGATCATCGTGTTCGCACTCGTGCAGGCGCTGATCGAATGGCTGGTCGCGAAGATCTTCCACCGCTCTGCACCGACCGTCGCGGGGGTCGCGGGCCTGCTCTCCACCTTCCTCGCGCTCTGGGTCGCGACCCTGATCACCGACGGCCTCAGCTTCGACGGCGTCGCCGCGTGGATCCTCGCGACCGTGGTCGTCTGGCTCACGACCGCATTGCTCGGCTGGCTCGCGGTCCGGTACCTCCTCACGGAGCGCAGGGCCGACCAGAAGCACTGAGGTGCGCGACCTCGAGGCCGACCCGCTCGGATGACGTCGGGTGGCGGCATCCGCTTGCCGCGACCACCACCCCCGACGAGACTGGACGGGCCCGGACACCCCGGGCCTCGCGAGGAACGAGGCGACGTTGCCCACCATCACCAGTTCCGACGGCGTGCGGCTCAGCTACCTCGAGATGGGCGACCCGACCGCGCGTCCCGTGGTGCTCGTCGCCGGGTTCAAGGCCCCCGCCACCAGCTGGCGCTACCAGCTGAAGCCCCTCGCCCGGGCCGGCTACCGCGTCATCGCGTTCGACCGGCGCGGCCATGGCGCGTCGGAGACCGGCGAGGGCGAGCACACGATGGACCGCCACGGCGCCGACATCCACGACCTGCTCACCGGGCTGGAGCTCGAGGACGTCACGATCGTCGGGCAGTCGATGGGCGGGAACGCGATCTGGGCCATGCTGCGGCAGTTCGGCACCGGCGGCCTCCGCGACGTCGTGATCGTCGACCAGACGCCGAAGATGCTGAACACCGCCGACTGGCCCTACGGCTTCTACGACTACGACGAGGCGAACGCCGAGACCTACTTCTCGAGCGGCATCCCCGATCCCGGTCGCCATCCCGTGAAGTCGAAGGGCCTCGTGCGCATCTCTCGCGTGCTGAAGGCGATCGAGCTCCCGAAGGGCGGTCGGCCCGCCTTCACACCGGCCGAGCTCGCGCTGCTGAACGACCACGCCAAGCGCGACTGGCGTCCCGTGCTCGCGGACGCGGACCGCCCCGTGTTCTTCATCGCCGGTGCCGAGAGCGAGTTCTGGCCGGCCGAGCACGCCGCGGCATCCGCAGCCCTGAGCGCCCACGGCTCGTCGACGGTCATCGAGCGCGACGGCCACGCCGCGAACATCGAGCAGCCGCAGCGATTCAACGAGGCCCTGCTCGGGTTCCTGCAGCGCTGAGCGCCTGGGCGCGTCGGCGCGTCGGCGTGTCGGCGCGCCGACCCGACGTCACTCCCGCTCGCGCACCCACGCCCACGCGTCGCGGTTCGCTCGGTGCACCGCCTCCCCGATCCACTCCGAGCTCTCGTACACGCGCTCGGGTCCGAGGCGTTCGAGCAGGCCACCCGCGGCGAGTTGGTCGGCGAGCCGCTCGCCGGCGACCACGAGCCAGAGCGTGGAGTCGTGCTGTTCGAGGTCGTCGAGGTAGCGGTCGAGCACCGCGACCGAGGACAGGCCGAGGTCGTCGATCCCGCGGAGGCGCACGATGACCACCGACCCGCGCGTGTCGTCGTCGACCTTCGGCAGCAGCCCCTCGAAGACCGGGGCCGTGGCGTACGACAGGTTGCCGTACGGCTGCAGCACGACGACCTCGTGCGGCGGCACGGTGGCCGTCGGATCGACCTCGCGCAGCCGGCCGTCGGCGTGGAACTCGAGACGGCGCACTCGGATCCGATTCGACTGCTGGGCGACGAACAGGATGACGGCCAGGCCCACGCCCACGAGCACCGCGAACTGCAGCGGGATGAGCAGGGTGAGGACGAACGTGACCCCCATCACGGTCGTCTGCAGTGGCCCCGTCTTCGCGACCGACTGGATGCGTGCGGGCTTGATCGCCTGCACGCCGACGACGATGAGGAGCCCCGCGAGCGCCGGCATCGCGACCAGGGCGACCACGCCGGATGCGACGAGGATCACCAGCGCCATCACCGTCGCCGCGATGAACAGTGCGAGGCGGGTGCGGGCGCCCGCGGCGACGATCAGCGCCGAGCCCGACATCGAGCCGCCGACCGGCATTCCCCGGAAGACCCCGGCGATGATGCTGCCGACACCCTGGCCGATGAAGTTCCGGTTGGCGTCGGCCGGCCGGCCGTCGGCGTTCGGCACGCCGGCCGCCACCCCGGCGCCCTGCACGAGGCCGACGAACGCGAGCGAGAGCGCGGGCAGCGCGAGGAAGCCGAGGTCGCCGATGCTCGGGAGCACGGGCGCGGGAAGCCCGCTCGGCACGTCTGCGACATCGCCGACGGTCAGCACCTGCCCAGCCGAACGCGAAGATGAAGAGCGCGGCGAGTGCCGAACCCACCGCGATCGCGACGACGAGGCCGAGCGAGCGCAGCGGCGTTCGCGTGAGCACCACGATGAGCGCGATGGTGACCAGGCCGACGACGAGGGTCGGCAGGTCGAACGACCAGATGTTGGCGAAGGTGTCGACCGCCTTGAACAGGCGGTTCGCGCCGACGCCGACGTATCCGGTCAGGTTCGCGAGCTGGCCGAGCACGATGTTGACGCCGACCGCCGTCACGAAGCCCACCATCACGGCGGTCGGGACGAAGCGGAGCATCCGGCCGGCGCCGAGCGCGCCCGCGACGATCATGATGACGCCGGTGAGCATGGCGAGCGTGTACAGCGCCCGATCGGGATCGGGCTGGGTGGAGAGGTCGGTGTCGGAGACGATGAGCGCCATCGCGCTCGTCGCCTGGACCGCCATGAACGTGCTGCTCGTCGCGAGGGCCGCGCCCGCCATGCCGAACATGAAGGCGTAGATGCCCGCCACCGGGTTGACCCCGGCGAGCAGTCCGATCGCCAGCGCGTCGGGCACGGCCTCGATGCCGAGCACGGTCCCGGCCACGGCGTCCTTGCCGAGCGTCTCGCGCCGGAACACGCGGCGGACGCTCCGCCACCAAGAGGCAAGCCACGGAACGCGGGCGACCGGCCGCGACTCGTCATCCGGACGGACCGGCTCGGCTCCCATGGACCGACCCTAGCCCCGCGTCGGCTACGCCGGGAACGCCTTGCCCGGGTTCAACGTGCCCAGCGGGTCGAGCGCATGCTTCACCGCGACGTGCAGGTCGATGACCCGCGACCCGAGCTCCTCGCGCGCACCCGGCAGCTTCAGCAGCCCGACGCCGTGCTCGCCGGTGACCGTGCCGCCGAGCGCGCGGCAGTCGTCGACGATCCGGTCGAACGCGAGCTTCGCCCTCGCCTTCGCCTCCTCGTCGCCCTCGGGCGCGATGATCAGCGGGTGCAGGTTGCCGTCTCCCGCGTGCGCGATGTTCGCGATGACGACGTCGTGCTCGGCCGCGGTCGCCTGGATGCGCGTGAGCATCTCGGGCACCGCACCGCGCGGCACGCAGATGTCCTCGGTGAGCACCGGGCCGAGCCGCTCGAGCGCCGGGTACGCGAGCCGGCGGGCGAGGAACAGCCGGTCGACCTCGGCGGCGTCGACCGCCTGCTCGACCGACACCGCACCGGCATCCGCCATGATGCGGGCCACGGATGCCGCGCGCTCGACGCCGACCGCTCCGACCTCGTCGACCTTGGCCAGCAGCATCGTGTCGACGCCGTGCGGCAGGCCGAGCCCCTGCCACGCGTCCACCGCGTCGATGCAGGTGCGGTCGATGAGCTCGAGCGCCGACGGCACGATGCCCGCCGCCGTGATCTCGGCCACGGCGACCCCGGCCGCACGCAGCGACCCGAACGAGCCGACCACCGCGCGCTCCTCGCGTCCGCCGAGCGGCAGCAGCTGCAGGGTGACCTCGGTGACGATGCCGAGGGTGCCCTCGGATCCGACCATGAGCGAGGTGAGATCGTAGCCGGTCACGCCCTTCGCGGTGCGGCGGCCCAGCGCCACCACGTCGCCGTCGGCGAGCACGACGCGCAGGCCGAGCACGTAGTCGCGGGTGACGCCGTACTTCACGCAGCAGATGCCGCCCGCGTTGGTCGCGACGTTGCCGCCGATGGTCGAGATGCGGTAGCTGGCGGGGTCGGGCGGGTACCAGAGGCCGTGCCCGGCGACGACCTCGCGGAGCGTGTCGTTGATGACGCCCGCCTCGGCGACCACGTACCGCTCGGCGGCGTTCACCTCGACGATGCGGGTCATCCGCTCGAGCGAGAGCACGATGCTGCGGGCCATCGCGTTCGCGCCGCCCGAGAGTCCGGTGCCCGCACCGCGGGGCACGATCCGCAGACCGGATGCCGCCGCGAGGCGCACCACGGCGGACACGTCCTGCTCGCGCTCGGCGAGCACCACGGCGAGCGGCGGCTCGTAGGGCGCCCACTCGGCGTCGTCGTGCGCGTAGGCGTCGAGCGACGCGGCATCCGTGAGCACCTGGTCGGCGCGCAGCATCCGCCGCAGCTCGCCGATGGCCCGTTCGTGATCGACTGCGGGCTCGGCTGCGGGGTCGACGCCTTCGTCAACGGTCATTGCTGGTGCTCCTCGGTCGGACGGCGGGCGACGAGCCCCGCCTCTTCGGCGTTCAGCGGGTGGACTCCTCGGCGCTCAGCGGGTGGAGTCTCGACCTCCAGTCGGGCGGCACGAGGCCGCGCGGCGCGGGCGAGCCCTGCTCCACCGGGCGGCTGTCGGGCCCGGCGAGCCGCGGCCCGCGCACGGCGCGGTCGGCGGCGTAGTCCCAGAACCAGTCCTCGCCGGGCTCGAACGACTGGGCGATCGGATGCCCCTCGTCGCGCGCGTGGCGCGAGGCGTGCCGTTCGGGCGAGCTGTCGCAGCATCCGACATGACCGCACTGCGCGCAGCGCCGCAGGTGCAGCCACCAGCCGTCGGCCGCCAGGCACTCGGCGCAGCCCTCGCCCGAGGGCGGCACGTCGGGATCGATCGCCGGGGTCTCGTCGGTCATGCGAGCGAGCCTAGCCCGGTCGCCCCGCGCGGCGGGCCCCCGGAGTCCTCGCTGCGGAGTAGCTTGTGCCACACCGGGAAGCCCGTCCGGGGCGGCCCGGCCCGGTCCACCGCGGACCGGGCATCGCACGTCGACGACGGAGGTCTGCGCAGTGGACGGTTTCTGGGACCTGTTCTGGTGGTTCTTCTGGATCTACGTGTGGGTCGCGCTGCTCATGATCCTGTTCTCGATCGTGGTCGACATCTTCCGCGACCACTCGCTGAACGGCTGGGGGAAGGCCCTCTGGATCGTCTTCCTCGTCTTCTTCCCGTTCCTCGCGATCCTCGTCTACATGATCGCGCGCGGCCGTGGCATGGCCCAGCGGTCGAACCGGGAGGTGGCGGAGGTCCGCTCCTCGCAGGACGAGTACATCCGCAGCGTCGCCGGCGCGGGTTCGTCGTCGTCGGATGAGATCGCCAAGGCGAAGGCGCTGCTCGACGCCGGCACGATCAGCCAGGGCGAGTTCGAGACGATCAAGGCCAAGGCGCTCGCGACCTGACGGACGCCACGACCCGCAGGCTGCGGCCCGCTCCCCGAGGGGGGCGGGCCGCAGCCGCGTCAGAACCGCCGCGCGAACGGCAGGGGCCTGCGCATGCGGATGAGCAGCAGGATCGGGATGAGCACGTACGGCAGGTTGAAGGCGAGGAACTTCACGGGGTTCGGCGTGACCCACTCGGGCTCGCCGAAGAACTCGACGCCGAAGACGATGATGCCGGTGATGCTCGCGATCATGGTCGCGTAGATGACGCTCGGGAGCTGGATCCAGTTCCATCCCTTCACGAGCGAGATCACGAGCAGCACGTAGAACACCGGGTACACGAACGCCGAGAGCCCGGTGACGAACCGCATCCACACCGGTGGGTGCATGAACAGCGGGTCGGTGTCGTTCGCGTACCACCAGTTCGCGTTCACGAGGAAGTTCGGCGACGGCTGCGAGAAGTCGATGCCGAGCGTCGGCACCATGTCGCTGATCATGCTCGTCACGGTGAACAGCGAGAACACCACGATGAAGAACCAGTCGAACGGCCGATCGCGAAGGCGCAGGTTCGGCGGGCGGCACGGGTCCGCCGAGGTCGTCGGCGCGGCGGGCGGGGTGGCGTCGGTCGACGTCGGGGCGGTCATGCGCAAGGATCGTAGCGGTCGGATGCCGCGGGCGGAAGGAAGCCCGAACTCCGTCGCGCGACGGATCCGCCCACGTGCCGCCCCTCGGTAGCGTGGAGGCATGTCCGAGTCCGTCGCGGCGCCCGTCGAGGGGGTCGAATGGGTGCGCCCGCGCCCGCCCCGGTCCGCCTACCGCAACGACCTGGTGCTGGCGATCGTGCTCGCAGCGGGCACGGCCGCGAGCGTCGTGCTCTATCGCATCACCGGGTGGGGGGAGGGCGCCCCCTGGTGGGGGTCGGTCCTCTGGGTCGCCGCGATGAACCTGCCGCTCGCCGCGCGGCGGCGGTGGCCCGAGATCGTGGCGCTCGTGGCATCCGTCGCCTTCGTCGTGGGCGCGATGGCCGAGGTCGGCGAGGCGCTGTTCTCGAACATCGCCCTGTTCATCGCGATCTACACGGTGGGCGCGTGGGGCCGGAACCGCCTGCGGGCCAACATCGTGCGCGGCGTCATCGTCGTCGGCATGTTCGTGTGGCTGTTCTGGGGGCTCGTCGTGGGTTCGATGACACCCGACCAGCTGCCCGAGATGTCCCGCGAGGGCGTGATCTCGCCATACCTCGCGTTCGGGCTCATCAACGTGCTCACGAACCTGCTGTACTTCGGCGGGGCGTGGTACTTCGGCGACTCGGCGTACCGATCGGCGCGATCCCGGGCGGAGCTCGAGCAGCGCACCGCCGAGCTCGCCGCCGAGCGCGAGCGCACCAGGGCGCAGGCCGTGGCGATCGAGCGGCTCCGGATCGCCCGCGAGCTGCACGACGTGGTCGCGCACCACGTGTCGGTCATCGGGGTGCAGGCGGGAGCGGCGCGGCGGGTGATCGCCAAGGACCCGGATGCCGCGGTCGCGTCGCTCTCGGCGATCGAGTCGAGCGCCCGGGAGGCCGTCGACGAGCTGCACGGGCTGCTGGGCACGCTGCGCGGCGACACCGGACCGGTCGACGTCACCGCGGCCGCATCCGCCGAGCCCGCCGTCATGAGCACGAGCACTCGCGGCATCGACCGCATCGACGAACTGGTGGCGGAGTCGGTGGCGGCCGGCCTGCCGACCGAGCTCTCGATCGTCGGCGACGCCCACGCGGTGTCGCCGGTGATCGGCCTCAGCGCGTACCGCATCGCGCAGGAGGCGCTCACGAACGTGCGCAAGCACGCGGGCGCGGCGGCCACCGCCGAGGTGCGCGTGCGCTGGTCGGATGCCGCGGTCGAGGTCGAGGTGACGAACACGGGCGTCGCGCGGGGAACGCGCGCCGCGGTGGCGGGGTCGGAGGCCGAATGGTCGACGGACGCGGGCGGCCTCGGCCAGCTCGGCATGCGGGAGCGCGTGGCCGCGGCCGGCGGCACGCTCGAGCTCGGGCCGCGGGCGCGAGGCGGCTACCTCGTGCGAGCACGGTTCCCGCTGCGCCGCGGCGAGGGTCCCGCATGATCCGGGTGCTCGTGGTCGACGACCAGGCGCTCGTGCGCGCCGGGTTCCGGACGATCCTGGACTCGGAGGACGGCATCGAGGTCGTCGGCGAGGCGGCCGACGGCGAGGCGGCCGTGACGGCCGTCACCGAGCTCGCGCCCGACGTGGTCTGCATGGACGTGCAGATGCCCGGCATGGACGGACTCGAGGCCACCCGCCGGATCACGGCGGATGCGGCATCCGCTGCGGCCGTGCTCGTGCTCACGACGTTCAACCGCGAGGACTACCTGTTCGCGGCGCTCGAGGCGGGGGCCAGCGGGTTCCTGCTGAAGAACTCGAGCCCCGAGCAGCTCATCGAGGCCGTGCAGGTGGTGGCCCGCGGCGACGCGCTGCTGTCGCCGGATGTCACGCGGCGGGTCATCGAGGCGGTGGCGGCATCCGCCGGCCGACGACCGGTGCCGCCGCAGCCCGAGGCGCTCGCGACGAGGGTCGAGGACCGAGGGCCGATCGAACGCGCGGCGCCCGCCGAGCGCCCGGCGCCCGCCGAGCTCGCGACGCTCACGGACCGCGAGCGCGAGGTGCTCGAGCTGCTCGCCGAGGGCATCTCCAACGCCGAGATCGCGCAGCGCATGTGGGTCGGCGAGGCGACGGTGAAGACGCACGTGTCGAAGGTGCTCATGAAGCTCGGGCTTCGCGACCGCGTGCACGCCGTCGTCTACGCGTACGAGCACGGGGTGGTGCGGCCCGCGACCTGAGGGCGGGCGGCTACCCGACGGGGACGGCGTCGACGGGCGGAGCGTCGACCGGCGGAGCGATCGACCGGCGCGGCGTCGAGCGGCAGCGCCCCGAGGCGTTCCCGCATCCGGATGAGGTCGCGCGCGTGCCGGTCGAGCCGATGGTCCTCGGCCGAGCGGAGTTCGAGCGGCGCCACCGGCCGCGCCCGACCGTCGGGCCCGGGATCGACGAAGATGCTCATGCACTGGGTGGTCGGCTCGAGCGCGTCGGGCGTGCGCGGCGACCCCGACCGCACGCGGATGGCGATGTGCATGCTCCGTGCCCCGGTGTGGATGAGCCGCGCCTCGACCTCCACGACGTGCCCGATGCGGATGGGCCGGAAGAAGTGGATGCCGCCCGAGTACACCGCCCTGGCGTCGGCCGACGACCAGCCCACCGCGCACGCGTACGCGGTCTCGTCGATCCATCCCATGACGGTCCCGCCGTGGGCGTTCCCGCCCCAGTTCGCGGCGCTCGGCGCGGCGAGGAAGCGGAACACGGTGCGGGGCGTCGTGCCCTCGGCGGAGTACCGCTGCTCGACCATGGCGTCCCGGATGTCGCGTCGGGCGGCGAGGCGCTGCACGGCCCGTTCGTTCAGCAGCCGGTCGGCATCCGTGGATGGGGTCCACTCGGGCACCTCGCGCGGCGTGCCGTCGTCGTCGACGGCGACGAAGACGAGGATGCAGTGCATGGCCGGCGTGAACGACCGGCTCTGCGCGTCGGCCGCTTCGATGACCACGAGCACCTGCATGCTCGTGCGGCCCGTGTGGATGATGCTCGCGTGCGCCTCCACCAGCTCCCCCGCCCTGATCGGCGCCGTGAAGTGCACGTTGCCGACGTACGCGGTGACGCAGTAGGAGCCGCTCCAGCCGACGGCGCACGCGTAGCCGGCCTTGTCGATCCACTCGAGCACGCGCCCGGCGGCGACGGTGGTGCCGCCGACGGCGGAGTCCTGGGGCGAGGCGAGGAAGCGCAGCGTGATCCGGTCGTTCATCTTGCCAGCATCGCAGTGCCCCGGCGTTCTTGACGGGCTCGTCACGCGAAAGAACCGAGGTTCTTTCACGTAGCGAAAGGATGCCGCGTGACGCTGCCGCGGCGTGCGCCGTTCGTCGCTGACGACCGGGGGACGTCGGGCCCGGTCGCGGAGGACGGCGGGGAGCGTCAGTCCAGGTCGCGGACCGCGGTGGTGCGCTCGCTCGGGGAGTCGCCCGTGTTGACGGTTCCCTGCGGCTCGATGAGGATCGCCGAGACCTCGCCGTCCGCGCGCGGGCAGTGCTCGACGCCGCGGGGCACGACGTAGACGTCGCCCGGGCCGAGTTCCACGTCGCCGTCGCGCAACTGGATGACGAGCCGACCCGACAGCACCATGAACAGCTCGTCGGTCTCGGGGTGCGAATGCCAGGTGAACTCGCCGAGGAGCTTCACGACCTTGACGTCGTAGTCGTTGACGCGTGCGAGCCGGCGGGGCTGCCAGTGCTCGGAGAACGAGTCGAGGGCGTCCTGCACGTTGCGAACCTGATCTGCCATGTCCCGATCATCCCGGATGGCACCACCGCGGCCCAGCGAATGCAGGAACTTCCACCTTCCGGCGGCGTGTCCCCGGCCGCTTCGGCGGCGTGTCATCCGGAACTTCCTGCATTTCGACGATCGGGGTTGACGCCGCACACGCTCGCGCCTATGGTTAAGCACATCATTAAATAAGGAGTCGCTTACATGGCAGGTGCGACGGACGAGCTCAGCCTCGTGTTCCAGGCGCTCGCCGATCCGACACGGCGCGCGATCATCTCGCGCCTCCGTGGCGGGCCGACGACCGTGGGGGAGCTCGCCGAGCCGTTCGCGATGAGCCGTCCCGCGATCTCGCAGCACCTCAAGGTGCTCGAGCGCGCCGGGCTCATCGAACGCACCGCCGACGCGCAGTGGCGCCGTTGCACCCTCCGCACGGAGCCGCTCGACGAGGCATCCGCCTGGGTCGAACGGCACCGAGACGAGTGGAACGAGCGCTTCGACCTGCTCGACGAGCGACTCCGCGAGCTGAAAGGACAGACGGATGCCTGAGCAGACCGCCACCGGCACCAAGCAGTTCACCATCACCCGCGTCTTCGACGCACCCCGCGACCTCGTCTGGCAGGCCTGGACCACCGAGGCGGACGCCGCCGCATGGTGGCACCCGCGCGGCATCGAGATCAAGCCGGGCAGCGTGGCTCTCGACGCCCGCGTGGGCGGCCGCTACGCCTACACGATGGTCAACCCGGCCGACGGACAGGAGTACCCGACGGTCGGCGTCTACCGCGAGGTCACGCCGCCCGAGCGGCTCGTGTTCACGTGGGGCTCCCCCGGCGACCGCGACGAGGACGCACCCGTCATCACGGTGGAACTCCGCGAGCTGCCGGAGGACCGCACGGAGATGCGGTTCCACCTCCTCGGAACGGAAGGCCAGCCCGGCGACGAGAACGTGTACGACGGATGGGACTCCGCCTTCGACATGCTGGCGGAGCAGCTCGCCGGGGGAACCGCCTGATGGGCCGCCTCACCGTCGAGCAGATCGTGAGCGTCGACGGCTACGCGGCGGACGCCGACGGCGGCATCGGGTTCTTCGAGGCGGTCGACGAGGTCGACTCGAACGACGCCGACCAGCTCGCGTTCCTCGAGCACGTCGACGCGATCCTGCTCGGCGCGACCACCTACCGCATGTTCGCCGACTACTGGCCGGCGGCCGACCCCGAGGTCGAGCGGGTGGCGGAGCCGATCAACCGGCTGCCGAAGTTCGTCGTGTCGAACCGGCTGACGGAAGCACCGTGGGGAGACGGCTCGGTCGAGATCCTCAGCGGCGACGGCGCAGCGTCGGTCGCCGAGCTCAAGCAGCGCTACGAGGGGATCGTCGTCTGGGGCAGCCTCACCCTCGCCGACTCGCTCTTCCGCGCCGGCCTCGTCGACGAGCTGCGCCTGCGCATCGTGCCCGTGCTGATCGGCGCCGGTCGTCCGTTCACGCCCGCCGACCTCGGCGAGCGCCGGCTCGCGCTCGACCACGTCGTGTCGCACCCGACCGGGCACGTCGGCGTGACCTACCGCGTGCGCTGAGTCGCGTCCACCCCGGACTCGCCAGCGGAGCTGCCGGCCTCGCCCTCGGCGTCGCTGCCGGCCTCGCCCTCTGCGCCGGCGCCATCTGGGGCCTCGTCCTCGCCGCCGCTCGGCGTCGGGGGCGCGGCCCTGCTGGTACTCGGCCGACAGCAGCCGGTAGGAGCGGGTCGTGAAGGCGAGCAGCGCGAGCGCGACCATGATGAGCCCCGAGAACAGGAACACGAGCGCGATGCCGCGGGCGTCGCCGTCGCCGAGCAGCCAGCCCCATGTCGCCTGGCCGCCCTCGGACTCCATGTACGGGATGATCCAGAACTGCGCGATCGGCGCGATGAGGAACGCCGTGACGGGGGCCGCCGCCGATTCGATCGCCGCGGCGAATCCGAAGACCCGACCCTGGCGCTGGAACGGCACGACCTTCTGGATCACGGTCTGCTCGGACGCCTCCACCACCGGGATGATCGACATGTACGCCCAGATGCCGAGGGCGTACAGCACCCACCACTCGCGGATCGTGAAGAGCGCGCCGAGCACGCCCATGACGATCACCACCAGGAGCATCGTGCGGATCGGGTTCTTCCCGAGCCCGAACTTCGCGATCACGAGACCGCCGATGATGAAGCCCGTCGCCGTGACGCCGAGCACGATCCCCCAGACCTCGACCGAGAAGATCGTGAGGCCGTACGGGTCCATGAGCGCCATGTAGACGCCGCCGATGAGGTTGTTCAGCGTCGAGAAGAGGATGAGCGCGAACAGGCCCGGCGCTCGCCGGACGGCCGCGACGCTGCCGCGGAAGTCGATCGTCGACATGCGCTCGCCCTCGGCCGGCACCGGCCGCTCCTCCGGCACCCGCAGGAAGAGCAGGTGCACGAGCGCCACGAGGGTGAGCGGCGATCGCGATCACGAGCGTCCACCCCATGCCGAGGAGTCCGATCGCGAGGCCGCTGAACACGCTCGTCACGATGAACGCCACACCCTGGACGGTGCCGACCAGGCCGTTCGCGTTGGCGTGCCGCTCCTCGGGCACGAGGAGCGTGACCGTCGTGGACAGCGCGATGTTCCGCATGTGCTCGACCACGGAGCCGAACAGGATGATGCCCGAGAACGCCCAGAACCACGGCCCGCCGAGGTCGAGGAGCGCCGACTCGGGCTGCAGCAGGTACAGCACGCCCGCGATCACGAACGACCCGAGCGTCAGGAGGCTCGAGAAGATCATCACCTGGAGCTTGCGATGGCGGTCGACGATGGTGCCGAACAGCATCGCGAAGAACGCGATGAGCAGCATGTACGCGCCGCCGATGATGCCCGTGGCGAGCACCGATCGCGTCTCGAGGTACACCCA
This sequence comes from uncultured Actinomycetota bacterium, assembly GCA_963802485.1. GTDB lineage: Bacteria > Actinomycetota > Actinomycetes > Actinomycetales > Microbacteriaceae > Agromyces. The sequence goes on along the minus strand of CAWDJA010000024.1, from coordinate 128,814 downwards.
GAAGGTCAGTGCGAACCAGAGGAAGCTCGTCGTGACGTTCGCGATCGCGGTGTTGACGAGCACCTGCACGAAGGTGCGCATGCCGCCCGGCGGCGGCGTCACGCCCCGCCCCGCGGTCTCGGGCGCGACCTCCGCAGGCGACGACGCGGGCGCGGCTGCGCCCTCTGTTCCATCCAGCCCCCTGGTCACCCGATGAGGCTAACCAACGCCTCCGACATCCGGAACCCCCTTTCCCGCGACTCCCACGCGCCGGTCCCCCGCACGGCGGATCCGAGGAACCCGTCGCACGACGGATGCCGCGCAGCCCGCGGCATCCGTACGCGTGGCCTCATGCTCGAACTCCAGGACGTCACCAAGCGCTACGGCGAGCGCCTCGCCCTCGACGGCGTCGACCTTCACGGTCGGCGACGGCCGCCTCACCGGATTCGTCGGCGGCAACGGCGCCGGCAAGACCACGACCATGCGCATCATCCTCGGCGTGCTCGCGGCCGACGGCGGCACGGTGTCGCTCGACGGCCGGCCCGTCACCGACGTCGACCGACGTCGCTTCGGCTACATGCCCGAGGAGCGCGGCCTCTACCCGAAGATGCGCGTGCTCGAGCAGACCGTGTACCTCGCCCGGCTGCACGGCTGGACCCCGGCCGCCGCGCGCCGCAACGCGCTCGAGCTGCTGGAGCGGCTCGGCCTCGGCGAGCGCACGAACGACACCATCGAGAGCCTCTCGCTCGGCAACCAGCAGCGCGCGCAGATCGCCGCGGCGCTCGTGCACCGCCCCGAGGTGCTCGTGCTCGACGAGCCGTTCTCGGGCCTCGACCCGATGGCGGTCGAGACGGTGCAGGGCGTGCTGGCGGATGCCGCGGCATCCGGAGCCCCCGTGCTGTTCTCGTCGCACCAGCTCGACATCGTCGAGCGCCTCTGCGACGACCTCGTGATCATCGCCGACGGCCGCATCCGGGCCGCAGGCACCGGCGACGCGCTGCGCGCCGAGCACGGCACCGAGCGGTGGGAACTGCTCATGGCCGGCGACGCCGGCTGGCTGCGGCAGGCGCCCGGCATCCGGGTCGACGACGTTCGACGGCGGCTGGGCGGTGTTCGAGGCCGAGTCGGATGCCGCGCGGCAGGCGGTGCTCGCCGAGGCCGTCGCCCGGGGCGACGTCGTCTCGTTCACGCGCGAGCACACCACGCTCGCCCAGATCTTCACGGAGGTCGTGCGATGAGCACGCACACGACGACCGAGCGGCCGACGACGGCGCAGGCCGACCGGCACGCTCCGCGGTTCACCGACAGCGTCGGGCTGATCGCGGGCCGCGAGATCACCATGCGGCTCCGCAGCAAGGCGTTCCTGTGGTCGACCGCGCGTCCTCATGCTCGCCGTGCTCGCGTCGGTCGTGCTCGGCAGCATCTTCGGCGCGCAGGAGTCCGACCACCAAGGTCGCGGTCGTGGCCGGGGCGTCGGCGGTCGTCGACGGGCAACCCCGAGCTCGAGCCGGTCGCGGCATCCGACCAGGACGACGCCGAGCGGATGCTGCGTGCCGGCGAGGTCGACGCGATCGTCGCGCCCGCGGCATCCGAACCGCTCGGCATCACGGTCATCGGACTCGACGCGCCGCCCGACCTCGGTGGTGCAGGCGCTCTCGGTGCAGCCCACCGTCGAACTGCTCGAGCCGGCCGCGACCGACCCCGGCGCTCGCCTACCTGGTGGCGTTCGGCTTCGGCCTCGTGTTCTTCATGTCGGCGATCACGTTCGGCAGCACGATCGCGCAGTCGGTCGTCGAGGAGAAGCAGACGCGCATCGTCGAGATCCTGCTGTCGACGGTCTCGGCGCGGGCGCTGCTCACCGGCAAGGTCATCGGCAACAGCGTGCATGGCGTTCGGCGCAGATCGTCGCGATCGCCGTGCTCGCCATCCTCGGGCTGCTGGTGACCGGGCAGCGGGTGCTGCTCGGCGGGCTCGGCACGTCGGTGATCTGGTTCGTCGTGTTCTTCGCGGTCGGCTTCGTGATGCTCGCGGCCCTGTTCGCCGCGACGGCCGCGATGGTGTCCCGTGCGGAGGACATCGGCTCGGTGACGACGCCCGTGACGATGCTCGTGATGATCCCGTACTTCCTCATCATCTTCTTCAACGACGACCCGACGGTGCTCACGATCATGAGCTACGTGCCGTTCTCCGCGCCCGTGGGCATGCCGATGCGCATCTTCCTCGGCGACGCGATGTGGTGGGAGCCGTTCGTGTCGCTCGCGATCCTCCTCGCGACCGCGGCGCTCGCGGTCTGGATCGGCGAGCGCATCTACCGCAACTCGCTGCTGAAGACCGGCGGCGCGCGTGAAGCTCGCGGAGGCGCTGCAGGGCTGAGCGCGAGCACGTCGTCGTCGATCGGATGGGAGGATGGTCCGGTGACCGATCAGCTCCACGACACCGCCGTCCGCGGCTTCGCCTCCGACAACTACTCCGGCGTGCACCCCGAGGTGCTCGCCGCGATCGCCGCCGCGAACGGCGGCCATCAGGTCGCCTACGGGGAGGACGTCTACACGGAGCGGCTGCAGCAGGTGTTCGCGCGGCACTTCGGCGAGGGCGTCGAGGTGTTCCCGGTGTTCAACGGCACGGGCGCCAACGTCACCGGCCTGCAGTCGATGCTCCCCCGCTGGGGTGCGGTCATCAGCGCGTCGACGGCGCACATCAACTCCGACGAGGGCGGCGCGCCCGAGCGCGTCGGCGGCATCAAGCTGCTCACCGTTCGCACGCCCGACGGCAAGCTCACCCCCGAGCTCATCGACGAGGAGGCCTGGGGCTGGGGCGACGAGCACCGCGCGCAGCCGCTCGTCGTGTCGATCACGCAGACCACCGAGCTCGGCACCGCGTACTCCGTCGAGGAGATCCGCGCGATCGCCGACCACGTGCACGAGCGCGGCATGAAGCTGCACATGGACGGCGCCCGCCTCTCGAACGCGGCCGCCTCCCTCGACCTCCCGCTGCGCGCCTTCACGCGCGACGCCGGCGTCGACGTGCTGAGCTTCGGCGGCACCAAGAACGGTGCGCTCGGCGCCGAGGCCATCGTGGTGCTGAACCCCGAGGCATCCGAGGGGCTGAAGTACCTGCGCAAGCTCAACATGCAGCTCGCCTCGAAGATGCGGTTCGTGTCGGCGCAGCTCATCGCGCTGCTCGAGGGCGACCTGTGGCTGCAGAGCGCGTCGCACGCCAACGCCATGGCGCGACGGCTGCGCGACGCGCTCGACGCCGGCATCGCGGCGGGCGACCTGCCCGGCCTCGGGTTCAGCCAGCAGACCCAGTCGAACGGCGTCTTCGCGGTGCTTCCGGCCGGCGTCGCCGATCGGCTGCGCGAGGGCGGCTTCCGCTTCTACGACTGGGATGCCGCCAAGGGCGAGGTGCGCTGGATGTGCTCGTTCGACACGAGCGAGGACGACATCGACGCGTTCGTCGCCGGCATCCGCGCTGAGCTGCACCGCGCCGCCTGACCCGGCGACCCGCTCAGGCTCGACCGGCCTGCGCGCTCACGTCGTCGGCGATCGCGCCCGCCCAGGCTTCGATCGCGGCCCAGTCGCGGAAGTCGCCCACGGGCATCGCATCGGCGGGAGCCCACTTGGCCATCCGGTCGACGCCGCGGAGCTTCTCGAGCTGGAAGGCACCGAAGAAGACCTGCATGCCACGAGGGCTGATCGCCGGTTCGAACTCGGCGAACTCCTTCGGCACCGCGCCCTCGAGGACGTCGTGGCCCTTGGCATCCACCGTGTCCGTGCCGACCGGCCCGCTGCTGAACAGCCACACGGGGCGCGCGGCGAGCACGTCCACGTTGCGGCGGACGAACTTCCGGGCATCCTTGCGCCACCGGAACATGTACGCGGCGGACCCGACCACGTATGCGTCGTACCCGGTCGCGTCGTCCACGTCCTTGCACCGCACCACGTCGGTCTCGAGACCACGTCGACGCAGCACCTCGCCGATCCGCTCGGCGATGCCCTGCGTGGCCCCGTACTTGCTGGCGTAGGCGACCAACACCTTCATCGATCCCACCTCCGTGGCCGCCCGCGCGACCCTGATCGAACGCTAGGCCGCTGCACGGACGCACGGGGAGGCGAAGGTCCCGTGCCGCGCCGCGGGCGATGACGCCCTGTTGCGGCATCCGGAATATCCACAGCTTCCATGCGTTGGAATGGACTGGGACGACGGCGCCCCGGTCTCCGTCCATTCCCACGAAAGCAGCTCCACCATGACGCTCGTCACCGACCTCACGTCCCGCCGCGCCGACACCACCGCGCAGCTCATCAACCCCCTCGTCGAGCGCTGGAGCCCCCGCGCCTACGACCCGACCGCCGAGGTCTCCGTCGAGGCGCTCCGCACCATCCTCGAGGCGGCCCGCTGGGCGCCGTCGGCGAACAACGTGCAGCCGTGGCGGTTCATCGTCGCCCGTCGCGGGACCGCCGCCTTCACCACCGTGCACGACGCGCTCATGGGCTTCAACCAGGCGTGGGCCGACTCGGCCGCCGCCCTCATCGTGAACGTCGCCGAGACCGTCGACGCCGAGGGCAAGGCCCGCCCGTGGGCTCGCTACGACCTCGGCCAGGCGGTCGCGCACCTCACCGTGCAGGCGCAGCACGAGGGCCTGCACACCCACCAGATGGGCGGCTTCGACGCCGCGCGGATCCACGACGCGTTCGGCCTCGACGCCAGCCTCGAGGTCGTCTCGATCACGGCGATCGGCGTGCTCGGCGACGTCGACACCCTGCCCGACCCGCTCCGCGAGCGCGAGGTCGCGCCGCGCCTGCGCAAGCCGCTCGAGGAGCTCGTGCTCGTCGGCGAGTAGCCGCTCACCCCTCGCACCGTCGAGCGGATGCCGCGGCAGCGCCCGCGGCATCCGCTCGTCCGCCGTTCGCCGCGTGCAGGGAACCCGACCGCCGACGCGACCTGAGCTCGGCGGGATCGAGCGCATCGCGTGATCGGGTGGGCGAGGATCGAGCGTCGGCTCAGCCGGCGCGCTGCCCGGCCAGGTACGCGCGCAGGTGTTCGACCACGAGGTCGTGGTCGTCCTGCTGCGGCAGGCCCGAGACGCCCACCGCGCCGATGACCGCGCCACCCTCGAGGCGGATGGGCACGACACCGCCGTGCGCCGCGTACTCGCGCGGGTCGAGCCGCGCGTCGGTGTCGAAGTCCCCGCCGTCGGCGCGGAAGGACTCGCCGACGAGCATCGAGGCATGGCCGAACCGCTCGACCACGCGGTGCTTGCGATCGAGCCAGCCGTCGTTGTCCGCCGAGGAGCCCGGCAGCGCGGCGTGGAACACCCGCTGCGGGCCGAACCAGATCGCGATCGCCACCGGGAGTCCACGCTCGGCGGCCGCGGCACGCAGCCGACCGCCGAGCACCCACGCGTCGTCGAGCGTGAAGCTCGCGAACTGCAGCTCGGCCTCCTCGGCGACGAGTCGATCCTGCAGCTCGCTCATGGCCGCAGCAGCACCTTGACCGCGCGGCGCTCGTCCATGGCGGCGTACGCCTCGGCGGCCTCCGACAGCGGCAGTTCGAGGTCGAAGACCCGCCCCGGCTCGATCGCCCCCGAGAGCACGTCGGGCAGCAGTTCCTCGATGTAGCCGCGCACGGGCGCGACGCCGCCGTTGACGCCGACGTTGCGATTGAACAGCGGGCGCACCGGCAGCTCGGGTCCGCCGTTCGGCGCGCCGACGTAGCCGACCATGCCACCGGGTCTCGCGGAGCGGATCGCCTGGTCCATCGACTCCTTGGTGCCGACGCACTCGAGCACGCGGTCGGCCCCGACGCCGCGGGTGAGCTCCTGCACGGCGGTCACGCCGACGTCGCCGCGCTCGGCGACGATGTGCGTGGCGCCGAAGTCGCGCGCGAGGGCCTGGCGCTCCGGATGCCGCGACATCGCGATGATCGTCGTCGCCCCGAGCCGCTGCGCCGCGATGATCGCGCACAGGCCGACCGCGCCGTCGCCCACGACCGCCACCGAGTCGCCAGGGCGGACGCCGGCGGAGACCGCGGCGTGGTGGCCGGTGCCCATCACGTCGGAGAGGGTCAGCAGGCCGGGCACCTGGTCGTCGCGGATCTCGTCGCGCACCGGCACGAGCGTGCCGTCGGCGAGCGGCACGCGCACGCGCTCGCCCTGCCCGCCGTCGGCGAACCCGCCGAGGCGGTCGTCGCCGCCCCACCAGCCGCCGTGGAGGCACGACGTCGAGACGCCGTTGCGGCAGTTGATGCACGTGTTGTCGCACACGTAGAACGGTGCGATCACGAAGTCGCCCACCTCGATGAGCTGCACGTTCTCGCCGACCGCCTCGACGACGCCGACGAACTCGTGGCCGATGCGGTGCGCGTCGTTGGTGGGCGTGACGCCGCGATACGGCCACAGGTCGGAGCCGCACACGCACGCCGCCACGACCTTCACGATGGCGTCGCCGCCGGTCGAGAGCACGGGGTCGGGCACGGTCTCGACCCGGATGTCGCGGGGCGCGTGGATGATCGTCGCAAGCATGGTCCGAGCCTACGCGCGTGGCGCGCGGCGCGAACTGGGGGTGACCGGACCGACCCCGCGAGGAGTAGCGTGCGGGACGCGAGACATTCTCAGTTCCGGGGGCCACGAGACAGGGGAACCCCATGAAGCGCTCAACACTCATCGGCGGCGTCGCGGTCGGACTCATGTTCGGCGTCGGCGTCTCCACGCCCGCGTTCGCGGGCCCGGTGCAGATCATCCCGTGGGAGGACTCCTTCACCGTCGTGCACGAGGTCGGCGAGGAGGGCTGGTGCCCGGCCGACGTCGTCGACTTCGCGGTCACCGAGACCGTCGTGGGGAGCGGCAAGGATCGCATCACCACGGAGAAGGACGGCCTCATCCGCTTCGCGGGCACCTACCGGGTGGTCAGGACGTACAGCGCGAATGAGAAGACCCTCCTGGACGAGACCCATGGGAACTTCCGCGACACCGCGGTCGTCGACAACGGCGACGGCACCCTCACGATCTCGTTCAAGAACGCAACGGCGACGAAGATCTGGCTCGATGGCGCGTTCCTGTTCCACGACACCGGACTCGTCGAGGGCGCCTTCCTCGTCGACCACAACGGCACGCCGTCGATTCCCGAGGACGACGAGGACCTCGGACCCGTCGGGGAGATCGGACTCCACGGCCGGTTCGACACCGGGGATCGCGACTTCTGCGAGGACATCGCCATGTTCCTCGGTCCGTGACCGGTCACCTCGAGGTCCGACGCCACCCCTGAATGAGGGATGCTCATCTTCGTGCGATCGGAGTAGCGTCCGCAGTGTACGCCCGCCGCCCGGGCGGACGTCCGATCGGCTGGGAGACCCCCATGAACCGCTTCTCCATCGCCGCGGGAATCGCCGCGGCATCCCTCCTCCTGCTGGCCGTACCGGCGCCGGCGCTCGCGGCGCCGCCGGTCGTGGATCACTGGACCGATCACCTGGAGCACATCGAGCAGGTCGAGCACGCTCCCGACTGGTGCCCCGACGTCCCCTTCGACGTGCTCTACGTCGAGGACGCAAGCGGCACGTTCCGCTTCGTCCAGCACGGCGACGGCCTCTACTACGGAGCGAGCTCGATCGAGGTCCGCGCCACCTGGACGAACGTCGAGACGGGCGAGTCCTTCGGTTTCGTCCGCCACGGCAGCGACAAGGACCTGCACGTGACCGACAACGGCGATGACACAGTCACCATCGACATCGCCACCACCGGGGCCACGAAGTACTACGACGACGAGGGCACGCGCCTGTTCGTCGACGCGGGCCGCCAGACCGCGCAGATCGTCATCGACACCAACGGCACCCCGGGCAACCCCGACGACGACGAGTTCGTCGAGTTCCTCGGCGGCGAGATGAACGGCCGGTTCGACACCGAAGGCCGTGACTTCTGCGCCGACGTCGTGGAGTTCATCGGCTGATCCCGACGCCGGCCGCACCGACCCAGGTGCGCGGCATCCGCTTCCGTGAGATGGGCGGATGCCGCGCAGCTGCGCCGAACGGCGCGCCTCACACGTGCGGCACGAACTCCTCCCACGCGAGCCGCTTCGAGCGCCGAGGGTCGGACTCGACGCGGTCGGCGCGATCGAAGACGAGCGTGCGGCGCACCGCCTCGTCGTACCTCGGCCACGTGGGCTCCGGCGCGCCGGTGGCCGCGAACGACACCCAGTGCCGCTGCATCCGCCGGCCGATGTCGCGGTACATGCGCCGCCCGCCGAGCAGCGTGAGCCCCGCGCCGGTCGGCGTGTCGAACTTCTCGAAGAGCGCGAACAGCTCGAGGCCGTGCGTCGCGTCGAGGCCGAGCAGGCGCGGCATCCACGGGGCCGCGTCGAACCGGTAGAAGTACACCGGGGCATGCCGGGAGTGCCGCTCGCCGACCTTCACCGACGGGAACCAGAACGTGAAGTCGCCGGCGAAGTCGGCGGCCGGCCGTCGCTCGGGCAACCCGGGATACTGGCGCTTGATGGCCTTGCGCGCCTTCTTCCTCGTGTTCGCGAAGATCGCCCTGATGCGCGGCTTCGTCGTCGGCAGGATGCTGATGCGCCCGACGAAGAGCGACCCCTCGCGGTCGTTCGTGCCGATGAGGAGCGGGATCCGGTGCGCGGTCCCGTCGCGGAACGCGTCGAGCGGCCGTTGCGGCAGGAACTCACCGTCGATGACCGGCGCGAGGCTGATGGTTCCCGGGTTCTCGTCGGGAGTCCGCAGCGAGAGCAGGGTGGTCGCCTCGGCCAGCAGGGTCGGGTCGGCCGTGTGGAGCATGGCGGCGGCATCCTCGACGGACTCGCTCTCGAGGTCGTCGTCGTCGACCAGGCGGCTGAGCGTGCTCACGAACTCGGCCGCCCACTTCGCGGCGATCTCGGGCCGGTAGACCGCGAGCGCGGGGGCGCTCTGCGCGATCGCCCGCCCGAAGAGGCCCTCCGCGGCGGGCACGGTCATGAGGGTCGTCACCGAGTTCGCGCCGGACGACTCGCCGAACAGGGTGACGTTCCCCGGGTCGCCGCCGAACGCGCGGATGTTCCGGCGCACCCACTCGAGTGCGGCGACCTGGTCTCGCAGGCCGAGGTTGCACGCGAACGGATGCCGCGGCGACGCGTACGCGCGGAAGTCCAGCCAGCCGAGCGCGCCGAGCCGGTAGTTCAGGCTGACGTACACGATGCCGTGTCGTCGCACGAGCCGCTCGCCCTGCCGCGGGTACTCCCCCGCCGAGCCGACGCTGTACGCGCCGCCGTGGATGAACACCATCACCGGCCGATCCGCCACGGGCTCGTCGGGCGCGGTCACGTTGACGCTGAGGCAGTCCTCGCTGCGGGGAAGCCTCGGGTGCGCGCCGATGAACTGGCCCCTCCGGTTCTGCGGGGCGACCGGCCCGAAGGTCGACGCGTCGCGCACGTCGTCCCAGGTCGGTGCCGCCTCGGGTGCACCGAAGCGGCGCGCTCCGCCGGTCGAGGCCGCGTACGGGATCCCCCGCCAGATCCGCACGCCACGGCGACGGATGCCGCGCACTGTCCCGCGATCGGTCTCGACCAGGAGATCGCGGGAGGTCCCCTCGCGCAACAGCATGTCCGCAGCGTAGATCGTGAACGTGAACCCCGGGTGTGCGATGTCGGCGGCATCCGACAGAATGCTGAAGTGATCGGCATCCGAACCTTCTGGGGCGCACTCCCCACCGAGGGCCGCTGGCTGTTGTCCACGGTCGCGATCCAGACCCTCGGGCGCGGCCTGACCCTGCCGTTCACGATCATCTACCTGCACGAGGTGCGCGGATTCGATCTCGCACTCTCCGGAACGCTGATGAGCCTGATCGCGATCACCGGCCTGATCGTGACCGGCCCGGGCGGCACCCTCATCGACCGCTACGGTGCGCGAGCCGTGCTGCTCGCGGGGCTCACCGCGATGATCGCGGGCTGCACCCTGCTCGCATTCGCGACGCACCCTGCGGTCGCGGCCGTCGCCCTGGTGCTGATCGGAGTGAACTTCGGCGTCTCCTGGCCGGGGTTCAACGCGCTCATCGCAGCGGTGGTCGAGGGCGACCTCCGGCAGCAGTACTTCGGCGTGAACTTCGCGCTCGTCAACCTCGGGATCGGCATCGGCGGCATCATCGGCGGCTTCTACGTCGACGTCGCCTCGCCCGAGACGTTCACCGTGATCTTCCTCATCGACGCCGCCACGAGCCTCATCCCGATGGCGCTGCTGCTCGGGCCGCTGCGCCACGTCCGCACCCAGTCCGAGCCGTCCGACGATGCGCCCCGGTCCGGCGGCTACCGCGAGATCCTCCGGCAGCCGGCGGTCCTGTGGCTCACCCTGCTCACCTTCCTCGCGATGTTCATCGGCTACGGCCAGATGGAGGCCGGGTTCCCGGCCTACGGGCGGCAGGTGGCCGAGGTCTCGACGCGCGTGATCGGCCTCTCGTTCGCGGTCAACACCGCGGTGATCGTCCTGCTCCAGTTCGCGGTGCTGAAGCGCATCAGCGGCCGCCGCCGCACCCGCGTGATGGTGGTGATGGCCCTGGTGTGGGCGCTGTCATGGCTGATCCTGGGTGCCGCAGGGCTGCTGCCCGACTCGCTGGCGGCGGCGATCGGCGTGCTCGCGTTCATGGGCGTGTTCGCGTTCGGCGAGACCCTGCTGCAGCCGACGGTGCCCGCGGTGTACAACGACCTCGCCTCCGACCACAACCGCGGCCGCTACAACGCCATCAACTCCGCGGCGTTCCAGGGAGGCGCGATCACCGGGCCGATCGCCGCCGGGCTGCTGCTCGACCAGGGCCTCAGCGGGTGGTACATCGCCATCATGGTCGTCGGCTGCCTCGGCATCGGCGTGCTGGCCCTCGCGCTCGAACGCCGCATCCCGGCGAGCGCGAACGGCGTGCCCGAACCCGTCGACGTGCACGAGGCGCCGCCGGGCTGAGGCCAGCGGCGCGCCGAGCCTCACTCCTCGACGATCTCGGCGTCGATGATCCCGTCGTCGGCCTCGCTCGGCACGCCGTCGCCCACAGGCGCGTCGGCTCGCGACACGGTGAGCGACTCGCCGTCGGGCGCCAGCCCCACGACGACCGTGTCGCCGTCGCGGATGTCGCCGGAGAGCAGCGCCCGCGCGAGGCGGTCGTCGATCTCGTGCTGCATGAGCCGGCGCAGCGGACGCGCGCCGTAGAGCGGATCGTAGCCGCGCTCGGCGAGCCAGGCCCGGGCGTCGGGCGTGACCCCGAGCTCGAGCCGCCGCTCGTGGAGACGAGCCGACAACCGGTCGATGTAGAGGTTGACGATCTCGGCGAGCTCCTCCTCCGAGAGGGCGGAGAACACGACGATGTCGTCGAGGCGGTTCACGAACTCGGGCTTGAACGCCTGCCGCACCGTCTGCAGCACGGCCTGCTCCTTCTCGTCCCAGGTCAGCGACGGGTCGATGAGGTACTGCGAGCCGAGGTTCGACGTGAGGATGAGGATGACGTTGCGGAAGTCGACCGTGCGGCCCTGGCCGTCGGTGAGGCGCCCGTCGTCGAGCACCTGCAGCAGCACGTCGAACACCTCGGGGTGCGCCTTCTCGACCTCGTCGAGGAGGATCACCGAGTAGGGGCGCCGACGCACGGCCTCGGTGAGCTGGCCGCCCTGCTCGTAGCCGATGTAGCCGGGAGGGGCGCCGACGAGCCGGGACACGGAGAACTTCTCGCCGTACTCCGACATGTCGATGCGCACCATGGCGCGCTCGTCGTCGAAGAGGAACTCGGCGAGCGCCTTCGCGAGCTCGGTCTTGCCGACACCGGTCGGGCCCGAGGAAGAGGAACGAACCGGTCGGGCGGTTCGGGTCGCTGAGGCCGGCGCGCGAGCGGCGCACCGCGTCGGCCACCGCGCGTGACGGCCGGCTTCTGGCCGATGAGCCGCCTGCCGAGCTCGTTCTCGAGGTGCATCAGCTTCTCGGTCTCGCCCTGCATGAGCCGGCCGACCGGGATGCCGGTCCACGCCGAGATCACCGCGGCGATGTCCTCCTCGGTGACCTGCTCGTTGACCATGCGCGGCTCGTCGGGCGCGTCCTCGGCCTGCTCGGCCTCGGCGAGGTCGCGCTCGAGGCGCTTGATGGTCTCGTACTCGAGCTTCGACGCGCGCTGGTAGTCGGCCTCGCGCATGGCGCGGTCGCGCTCGGTGATGGCCTCGTCGAGCTGCTTCTTGAGCTCGCCGACCCGATTGAGCCCCTGCCGTTCACGCGCCCATCGTGCCTCGAGTCCGGCGAGCTCGCGCTCCTTCTCGACGAGGGTCTCGCGGAGCTTCGCGAGGCGCTCCTTCGACACGTCGTCCTTCTCGCGCTTGAGCGCGAGCTCCTCGAGCTTCATGCGGTCGACCTCGCGCTTCAGCTGGTCGATCTCCACCGGGCTCGAGTCGATCTCCATCTTCAGCCGCGACATCGCCTCGTCGATGAGGTCGATCGCCTTGTCGGGCAGCTGCCGTGCGGTGATGTAGCGATGCGAGAGGGATGCCGCGGCGACGAGCGCGGCATCCGTGATCGTCACCCCGTGGTGCGCCTCGTAGCGCCCCTTGAGGCCGCGGAGGATCGCGATGGTGTCCTCGACGCTCGGCTCGCCCACGTAGACCTGCTGGAAGCGCCGCTCGAGCGCGGCGTCCTTCTCGATGTACTCGCGGTACTCGTTGAGGGTCGTGGCGCCGATGAGGTGCAGCTCGCCGCGCGCGAGCATCGGCTTCAGCATGTTCGAGGCCGCGACCGATCCCTCGCCGCCGCCCGCCCCCATGAGCAGGTGCAGCTCGTCGACGAACGTGATGATGCGACCCTCGGCGTCGTTGACCTCCTTGAGCACGGCCTTCAGCCGCTCCTCGAACTGGCCGCGGTACATCGCACCGGCCACGAGCGCGGAGATGTCGAGCGCGACGAGCTGCTTGTCCTTGAGGGATTCGGCGACGTCGCCCTCGACGATGCGCTGCGCCAGTCCCTCGACGACGGCCGTCTTGCCGACGCCGGGCTCGCCGATGAGCACGGGGTTGTTCTTCGTGCGCCGGGTGAGCACCTGGCTGACGCGGCGGATCTCGGCGTCGCGCCCGATCACCGGATCGAGCTTGCCGGCCTTCGCGAGGTCGGTGAGGTTCACGCCGAACTGTTCGAGTGCCGACTGCTGCTCATCCTGCGAGTTCGGCGCACCCTGCATGTTGGCCACGTGTCGATTCCCTTCTTCAAACTTGAGTCTACTACGCTCAACTTTGGCGAGAGGGTGGGTATTCCGGTTCCGGCGCGAGAATTCCCCCGTCGTTCACGCTAGACCGGATGCCCGCCGCCTGTCACCCGGCCCGGCGACGTGCACCTCGCGATCAGGCGACCCACAGCCGCCTCATGGAGAGCGGCGGCAGGCTTGGAGTCGGACGCACCCCAGCCGACCGACGCCCCGCCGACCGACAGGACCCCCATGCAGAAGCGCACCATCATCACCGTCTCGATCCTCGCCGGAGTCGTGCTGCTCGGCGGCACCGCGGCCATCGCGGGGCCCATCGTGTACCGCGACCTGATCGTCGGCGAGGCGGACGCGGCGCCGACCGTCACGGCCGCAGCCGAGCCCGACGGCCGGAACGAGCACCATCGACCCGGCTGAGCTCTCGGGCACATGGGCGGTGACCGACGGGTCGTACGCCGGCTACCGCGTCGACGAGGTGCTCAACAACACGGATGTCACGGTGGTCGGCCGCACTGAGGAGGTGACCGGCACGCTCACCGTCGAGGACCTCACGCTCACGGCCGCGGACCTCACCGTCGACGTGGCGTCGATCACGACGGACTCGTCCTCGCGCGACGACTACTTCCGCGACATCGCGCTGCGCGCCTCCGAGTACCCCGAGGCCACCTTCACCCTCACCGGCCCCGTGACCGCCGCCGCCACCCCCGTCGTCGGCGAGGTGCAGACGCTCACCGCGACGGGCGACCTCACGATCGCCGGCGTCACCCGATCCGTGACCGTGGAGCTCGAGGCCGTGCTCAACGACGGCAGCGGACAGGTGGCCGGCAGCATCCCGATCACCTTCGCGGACTTCGGCGTCGAGGCGCCGAACCTCGGGTTCGTCTCGGTGGAACCCGACGGCTTCGTGGAGTTCTCGCTCGTCATCGCGCCGGCCTGAGCGCGCGGCGGGGAACGCCCTTCCCGCGACATCCGGGGCTCGACACGGGGTTAGCCTGAGAGCACCGGACGAGGACGAGGAGGGCGGATGCCGCTCGAGGGAGAGTACGCGCCGAGCACGTCGGGCTATGCCCGCCGGCAGGCCGAGGCCTTCGAGGCGTCGGCCGGCCAGGAGGCGAACACGCTCCGGGGCCGCCCGATCATCGTGCTGACCTCGGTCGGGGCCAAGACGGGCAAGCTTCGCAAGACCGCCCTCATGCGCGTCGAGCACGACGGCGAGTACGCGGTCGTCGCCTCGCAGGGGCGGCCACGATGACCACCCCGTCTGGTACTGGAACCTCAGGAAGCATCCGCACGTCGAGCTGCAGGACGGGGCCGAGAAGCACGACTACGAGGCCCGCGAGGCGACCGGCGCCGAGAGGGCCGAGTGGTGGCAGCGCGCGCTCGAGGTCTGGCCGGACTACGCGCGGTACCAGCAGCGCACCGACCGCGAGATCCCCCTGTTCGTGCTGACCCGCATCGTCACCTGAGCGCGACCCCGCGCGTCACAGCCAGCGCATCGTGAACGCGCGCGCGAGCAGCGCGCGGAACGGAGCGAAGCCGAGCACCCGCACCGCGCCGTTGCGCGCCCGCAGCCGCAGGCCCGACGCGGGCGCCCCCATCGACATGTTGAACGCGGCCTGGCGGATGGCTCGACCCGCCGCTGCGTGGCGCACCCGGTCGTAGCTGTCGAACGCCTCGTAGGGCGCCCCGACGGCGAGGGCCGCGGCGAGGTCGTGGTCGAGCCGCATCGCGTCGAGCCAGCCGAGGTTCATGCCCTGGCCGCCGATGGGGCTGATCTCGTGCGCGGCGTCGCCGGCGAGCGCGACGCGGCCCTGCGACATCCGCTCGGCCAGGTGCTGGCGGGCCTCGAACGCGCTCGGCTCGGATGCGGTCCCCTCGTCGAAGGCGCCGCCGACCCGCGTGCGCACGATCGTCGCGAGCTGCTCGGCGGTCGGCGTCGTCGGCGGGCGGCGCACCCACGCCACCCAGCGACGCAGTCCGCCCGGCATCGGGAACGACTCGACGACGCCCGCAGGCTCGAAGTGCAACAGGGCGCTCGCGCGCTCGCCGGTGTCGTCGCGCGTGTCGCCCATGACGTAGAACGCGCGACCGCGATGCGACCGCCAGGCGATGCCGAGCTGTTCCCGGATGCCGCTGCGCACGCCGTCGGCGGCGATCGCGTACCTCGCTCCGACGGTGAGCGGCTCGCCACCGCCCGCGGCGTCGACGCCGTCGACCTCGACGTGCGTGCCGCGGTCGCGCACGGCGCGCACCTCGATGCCGCGGCGCAGCGCCCCGGGGCGCAGCTCCTCGAGCCGACGCTCCAGCACCTCCTCGGTCTCGAGCTGCGGCAGCGACAGCACGGTGCCGGCCCGGGCGAACGACATCGCGCCGAGCACGCGGCCCTCGCACGTGACGCGTCCGTCGACGATCTCGACCGCGCGGGCCCGCACCTCGGGCTCGACGCCCGCGAGGGCGAGCGCGCGAACCCCCGGCGGGTGGATGCCGATCGCGCGCGACCGCGCCGGCCGTGACGTGCGGCGCTCGAGCACGACCGCGTCGATCCCGCGGCGGGCGAGCAGGCAGGCGAGCAGCAGCCCCACCGCGCCGCCGCCGACGATGACGACGTCGTGGCGCGGTTCGTGCGCCACCGCGTCGGCCTCAGGCATCCGCGTCACCCCAGATCACCTCGAGCCGCGAGGGGATGCCGCGTCGCACCCGCCAGCCCCGCGGCAGCGCCGCGGCGAGCTCGGCGGCGGTGTGGCTGCGGCGGATCGACGTGAGGCCGTCGGCGCGGATGTAGGAGCCCGCCAGGAGGTTGCGCTCGAACGGCAGCGTGCCGAGGGCGAACCCGACGTACCCGAGCCGGGTGCGCTCGATGTCGCCGTGCACCGCGATGCCGCCGTCGCCGGCGAGCCGCTCCGAGTCGGCCAGCAGCGCACCGAACTCCCGCCCGTCGAGGTGGTGCAGCACGTGGTTCGAGGTCACCACGTCGAATCGCTCGCCGGCGTCCGCGAGCTCGGAGCTCGACACCCGCCGCAGGACCAGCCCGGGCTCGGCCGGCTGGCGCAGGGCCCAGTCGAGCGCACGCGGGTCGGGGTCGATCGCGGTCACCTCGAGGCGCAGCCCGTCGGCGCGCGCCCAGCGCAGGAGCGCCCGCGGCAGGTCGGCGCCGCCCGTGCCGATGTCGAGCACGCGCCGGGTCTGCGAGGGCGAGAGGCACGGGCGCACCCACCGCCGGTACACGGCGCGCTGGTTCGACACGACCATGTTCACGAGCCGGAAGCGGGCGTACGTGCGCTCCGAGCGCCTCGACGTCGCTGTCGGGGTCGTCCATCTGCTCCGTCGCCGCCTCGTCGCGCTCCAGCAGGAATCCGCGATCGAGGAAACCGGGCGGCGCCATCACGTCAGGCGCGCACCGTCATGAGCGCCGACTCGACCGTGAGGCCGGGGCCGAAGGCCATGGCCACCACGCGATCGCCGTCGGCGGCCGCATCCGACTCGAGGATGTTGCGCAGCACGAACATCACCGTCGCGCTCGACATGTTGCCGTAGTCGCGCAGGGTCTCGCGGGCGGGCACGAGCTGCGCCTCGGAGAGCTGCAGCCGCGATTCCACCTTGTCGAGGATGCTGCGACCGCCCGGATGGATGGCCCAGTGCTCGATCGCCTCGCTCGCGGCATCCGTGGCCAGTGCCTCGACGAGCGCGGGGTCGTGGTCGAGCAGCGGCTCGATCGCACCGGTGATGTGATCGTCGATGATCGCGGGGATCGCGTTGGAGAGCACCATCTCGAATCCGTGGTCGCCGATCTTCCACGCCATGTCGTCCTCGCCGTTCGGCGTGATGCGCGTCTCGAAGCGGTCGAGGTCGAAGGCGCGCTCCCCCTCGGCGAGCGGGCGGGAGGTCACGATTCCGGCCGCCGCGCCGTCGGCGAAGAGCGACGACGCGACGATCGTGTCGGGGTCGTTCGACGTGCGCAGGTGCAGCGTGCAGAGCTCGGCCGAGACGACGAGCACGACCGCGGCGGCATCCGCTTCGCAGAACTGCTTCGCCGTGCGCAGGGCCGGCAGCGCCGCGTAGCACCCCATGAACCCCAGGTGGTAGCGCTGCACGGCCGCGCCGAGCCCGAGCTCGCGCACGAGCATGAAGTCGGGCCCGGGCGCGTAGAACCCCGTGCACGACACCGTGACCACATGCGTGATGTCGGATGCCTCGATGCCCGGGCAGGCCTCGATGGCCGCCTGTGCGGCACGCACGTAGAGCTTCGTCGCCTCCGCGGCGTAGATCTCGTTGCGCGCCTTCGTGCCGGGGAAGAGGAGCTCACGGCTCTCGATGTCGAAGAACACGGGCTCGTCGGGATGCGATTCCCAGCTGAGCTCGTCGAGCACGGTGTAGCGGGTCTCGATGCCGGAGACGTTGAAGGAGGTCGCGACGATCCGCTGCGCCAGCCGGTTGAGCCCCGGCTGGGCGGCGAAGACGTCGCGCACCTCCTCCTGCACGAGCACCGTCGGCGGCACCGCCGTCGAGACGGCGCGCAGTGCGACCGTCACCCGAGCAGCTTCGCCTTCGCCGCGGCGAACTCGTCGTCGCTGAGGATGCCCTGGTCCTTCAGCGCGGCGAGCTTCTGCAGCTCCGCCACGATGTCGACGCTGGCCGCGGGAGCCGCCGCGGGCGCCGCAGCGGCCTGCTGCTGCGCCACGGCCTGCTGGGCGGCGGCGTTCATCTGCGCCTGCTGCTGCTGGGCCTCGTACTGCTGCTGCTCGTACTGCGACTGCTGCTTGTCGGCCTGATGCCGCTGCACGCTGCCGCTCACCGCGGTGGCCGTGCCGGCGACGACGGCCGTGCGGGCCGCCATCCCGACCAGGCCCGGACGACCCATTCTCCTCAACGGCATGTTCCTACTCCTCTTCAGCTTCGGCCAGCACGGCGTTCACGACCGGAGCGGGGATCCGCTCGGTCTGCAGGACGATCCCACCCGAAGCCGCGAACTTCGACGCGAGGTTCTTCGCCCAGAGGAGCTCGATGGCGAGCAGTGCCCCCGAGGTGCCCGGCGGGATCCCCTGCGCGAACTCCTGCGCATCCTCTTCGGCGACGAGGCCGAGGGCCGCGAGCTCGACGTCGGCGAACCCGTACTCGTCGCTGACCTCGTCGTAGTCGGTGATCAGCACCGAGCCGTCGTTCTCGCGCGAGATCACGAGCAGGTCGATCAGGCGGATCTCGCCGCCCTCGACCAACTCTCGGATCGCATCGAGGGTGCCGTCGTCGGGACGATCCCCCTCGAATCCGACGAGATACAGCTCGACCGGGCCGTATTCGAACTCCGCCATCAGTTCCCCCTCTGTCGTGTGTTTGCAGACTAGACCCCGCCCCGGAACCGGCGCCAGAGTCGCGTGTGAATCCCCGGCGAACATGCGGGTTCACCGGCGTGCGCCACCCGCTACGGCGCCTGTGGATCGCCGGTGAGGTGTCGGAGCGACCCCGCCCTCGGGTCGGGGTCGAGCAGGAGGGCCCGAACGAGCAGCGTGAGCGGGATGCACAGGAGGGCGCCCATCGGGCCGAGCACGAGCGTCCAGAACACCACCGAGAAGAACGTCAGCGTGAGGCTCAACCCGACGGCGTCGCTCACGAACTTGGGCTGCACGAACTCCTGCAGCACCACGTTGATCGCCGAGTACGAGAGCACCACGACGAGGGCCAGCGGCCAGCCGCCGATGACCAGTGCGAGCACCGCCGGCGGGATGAGCCCGATCACGAAGCCGATGTTCGGGATGAAGTTCGTGACGAACGCGAGGATCGCCCAGGTGATCGGCACCGGGATGCCCAGCGCCCAGAGCAGCAGGCCGTCCAGCACTGCGACGACCGCGCCGAACGAGGCGTTGACCACGTAGTAGCGACGCACGCCCGAGAAGTACCGCGAGCCGATCGCGTCGGCGACGGCGCCGCCGAACACGCTCGAGCCACGGGAGAACCGCGAGGCATCCGCCGCCATGAACAGCACGTAGGCGAGCACGAAGAAGAACGCGGTCGCGGCGCCGAGCACGGCGTCGGCGACGCCCGACGCGAACGCGAGCAGCTGCTCGGGGTCGATGGCCGAGGCGGCCGTGCCCGCCGCCTCGCTCGAGAAGCCGAGCGACTCCAGCCACTCGAGCACCCCCTGCGCCGTCGCCTGCAGCTCATCGGCGTAGTCGGGCAGGATGGCGATGAACTGGGCGGATGCCACGACGAGCAGCAGCCCGAGCACCGCGAGGATCGCGTACCCCACGGCGATGACCACCGTCGTGGCCAGCCAGCTCGGCCACCCCCGGCGCTCGAGCGGCCGGCGCACGGGATGGGCGATGATCACGACCACGGCCGCGACCGCCACGGGCACGAGGATCTCGCGTGCGAACCACATGCCGAAGAACACGACCGCCGCGGCGGCCACGGTGATGAGCACCCGGGTGCCGCGGGCGAGCCCCGCGGGGCCTGCCGGATCGGGTGCGCGCGTCGTGTCGTCGCTCATGGTCAGAAGCTCCCGATGCCCTTGCCGATGACGACGACGCCGATCACGAGGAGCAGCACCGCCATGACGGTCGCGTTGTTCTGCACGAGCCAGCCGCGCAGGGATTCGAGCGGCGCCGGCCATCCGCTTCGACGCGACGAGGTAGGCGATCACCGGGATCGCCACGGAGCACGCGGCGATGAGCACGAAGACCAGGATGACGATCGCGGCCTCGCCCACGGTCAGCCCGCCGGTGCCGATGATCACCCCGGCTCCCACGGCCATCAGCAGGTTCTTCGGGTTGACCGCCGAGAGGAGGAAGCCGAGCACGAAGCCGCGGCCGGTCGTCATCTGGTCGATCGCGGCCATCCACTTGGGCAGCGCGGCGGCCTCGCCGGGCTTCGGTCGGCTGCGCCACTGGCGTGCGGCCAGGAACAGCAGCGCCACGCCGAGCACGATCTTGATGACGCCCGAGATCGGCTTCGCGGCATCCGGATCCTGCTCGGGGATGACCGAGGCGAGCAGCGTGAACACCACGACCGCCACGACGATGCCGAGCACCCACCCGAGGAGGAACCCGATGCTCGTGCCCTTCGCCTTCGGCGACAGGAGCATGAGGATCGCGGCGATGATCGGGATGGGGCTGATCGCGATGCCGAGCGCGAGCGGCAGGATGTCGCCGATGATCGGATGCCATGGTCAGATCCTCTCTGTCACGGGCGGGAACGCGAACAGGTGGGCGTCGGTGGCGAGCCTCACGGTCGATGGGTGACTCAGGCGGCGGCAGCGTCGTCGGGCTTCGTCGGCGCCGGTGCGGGTTCGGGTTCCGGCCCGGCTGCCGGTGCCGGCGGCACGATCCGGAACTCGGGCGCCCGCGACACGAGCAGCCATGCCGGCAGCACGATCACGCACAGCATGGGCAGCAGCGTGATGTCGGTCGGGATCGCGACGCCGAGGAAGATCGCGAGCCAGCCGTCGCGGCCGATGACGAGGACGACGCCGAGTACGCCGCAGGCCACCGCGAGGCCGAGCGGGAGGCCGGGGATGAGCACATGGCCGAGCATGCCCAGGGCCACGCCGATGAAGGTGGCCGGGAAGATCCGGCCGCCACGGAAGAGCGCGCCCGCGGCGACGAGGAGCGCCAGGATCTTGATGCCCGCGATCACGCTCGAGCTGGCCGGCGTCGTACTGGCCCGGATCCTGCAGCAGCTCGCCGATCTGCTTGAGTCCCTTGAACATCGTGATGGGGCCTCCGATGAGGCCGAGGATGCCGAGCACGAACCCGCCGACGAGCGGGATCAGGATGGGGTGCCGCAGGGCGTGGAACCCCCGGTAGACGATCGGGAACGCGACGAGCGCAGCCAGGCCGATGGCGACCGCCCCGCACGCGACGAGCGCCCCCAACAGCAGGTCGATCGCCTGCGGGCTCCCGTAGGCGGGGAGGTCGAACGCGAGCGGCGGGGAGCCCGAGCAGGTGCATCGTGATGGCGCCGGCTCCGGCCGCGGCCACGGGCAGGAAGAGTCGGTCCCACAGCGACCCGCCGCCCTTCGCGGCGGCGACGATGCCGGTGAAGAGCAGTGCGGCTGCCACCGGCGTGCCGAACAGCGCGCCGACCGTCGCCGCCCCCGCGATGAGGATCGAGATCTGCGCGGGCACCTGCGGGAGCAGCCGCGCGAACAACGCCACCGCGATCGCACAGTTGATCGCGATGATCGGGTTCTCGGGGCCGAGGCTCACGCCGCCCGCAAGGCCGAGCACGGTCACGATCGCGAGGCCGGGGAGCACCTTGAGCGGGAGCGGCGGCCCGATGAGCTCGGTCGTCGCCGAGTCGGGCCCGCCGTGACCGGGCAGGAACCGCAGGCAGATGCCGACCGCGAGCCCGGTGAGGGTGAGGATCAGGACGATCCACCAGCCGCTCGGATCGACGCCGAGCGCGTCGGGGAGGGTCTCCCACACCACGTCGCCCAGCAGGTCGGCCAGCTGCTCGAGGACCCACAGGAGGAGCGCCGCGAAGGCACCGATCACGATCGCCGGGATCGCGAGCAGCAGCAGTTGTCGCGGGGACGCACCGCCATCGGTCGGCGTTCGCGCAAGGCTCATCGTGCACTCCTCCCAGTCGGATGCGGCACGCGTGCGGCCCATGAGCACCCCACCACGCACGACTTCCCCGCGTCGAGCGTAGCGCCCGGCCCCAGTGGACGTCCCGACTCGCCACGCGATAGGTTCGCCTCAGCGGCGCTCGCTGGGGGGCGCTCGAGTCGATCGGAAGGCTGCAAATGAATTTCTGGAATAGCTTCTGGGACGTGATCTGGTGGTTCCTGTGGGCCTTCGTGTTCATCGCGTACCTCATGGCACTGTTCGCGATCATCGGAGACCTGTTCCGCGATCACAAGCTGAGCGGCTGGTGGAAGGCGGTGTGGGTCATCTTCCTGATCTTCGTGCCGTTCCTCACCGCGCTCATCTACCTGATCGCCCGCGGCAACGGCATGGCCGAGCGCTCCCAGAAGGAGGCGAAGCAGTACCAGGCGGCGACCGACGCCTACATCCGCCAGACCGCCGGCTCGGCCGCGAGCCCGTCCGACGAGATCGCGAAGGCCAAGGCCCTGCTCGACGCCGGCACCATCAGCCAGCAGGAGTACGACCAGCTCAAGTCCAAGGCGCTCGCGCACCCCGCGCAGACCGCCTAGCTCGACACCGGAACGGGGTCGGATGCCGCGGCATCCGGCCCCGTCCGCATGTCCGCTTCGAGCGGCGCCGGCGCGATCACGGGGCGCATCGTGCCCGTGTTGCGGAGGAACACGATGATCCAGCTGAAGATGAGCACGCCCGCCACGAGCTCGACGGCGGTGAGGTTGTAGTAGCCGACCGCGAAGAAGATGCCGAGCAGCGCGATCACGCCGACGAAGACGTAGCCGAGCAGCACGAACACGCGCGGCATCGCCGGCACGAGCCAGCGCAGCCCGACCACGATCGCGGCGAAGATCACCGCCATGCCCGTCGCCACCGTGTTGTGCACGAGGAAGAACTCGTCGACCGGGAAGATGCCCACGCACGCGAGGAAGATGCCGATCAGGACCAGCCCCACGCGCAGGAGGGTGCGGCCGCGGAGCTCCTCACGGGTCGTCGTCGGCAGCGACGCCGTGGCGTACCGGGCGATGATCGTGACCAGGGCGCCCGCGACGATGAGCGTGATGTTGAAGGCCAGCGCGGATGCCTCGTCGCTCATGCCGAGGGCGCTGAGGTTCTCCTTCCACCACTGCGGGTCGCTGGCGCTCAGCATCGCGGCGAGCGCGCCGACCACCAGGAACGCCGCGAGCACGAGCGAGAGCAGCATCGGCGTGAGGTGCACCGACGACAGGAACGACACGTAGGCCGTGAGGGCGAAGGCGACGCCCGCGAGGATCGCGCCCGCGAGCGGGAACACGACGGCGCCGATGAAGCTCTGCTCGAGCACGTCGGCCAGGCCGATCCACCCGAGCAGCGCGATCACGGCGTGCGCGACCGCGAGCGCCGCGACGTCGAACCAGTGCAGGCGCGCGCCGGGCACGTCGAGCCCGGGCGACGCGTCGTGGAGCACTGCCGGGTGCCGGTGCCTCGCGATCAGGACGCGACCCAGGACGAACGCGATGAGCGCCGTCGCCGCCCCGCCGATGCCGACGTACTCCCCGAGGGAGCCGGGTCCGGAGATCGGGAGGTCGCGTCCCCAGAACGCGACGAACGAGACCACACCTCCGACTGCGAAGAACGCCGCTCCGAGGAGCAGCGCGATCGACTCGAGGGATTCGGCACTGGCGGCCGGATGCCGCAGCACCCGGGAGATCGACGACGATTCGGTCACGAGGCACACCCCATTCGCTCGTGCGACCGTCTGGGGGACGGTCGCGTCGCCCCAGCATGCCAGTCACCATCGCACGTGTCCACGATGCCGTGCGGCACGAGGGCGACGGTCGCACGGATGCCGCGGCATCCGCCCCGCACTCAGGAGTCGGTGGGGTCGAGCACCTCGAGCATCGAGCCCTGCACGAAGCCCGCCCACTCGTAGGCGGCGCGGAGGTAGTCGTCTCGCGTCTCGTCGGCCGCGTCGTCGCCCTCCTCGATGATCCCGACGCGCTCGGCGAGGATGAGCCGCAGGTCGGTGAGGAACGTGAGCCACCCCCACGCCTCGGACTGGTCGAGCTCGATCTGCACGACGGTGTCGTCGCCGTCCTCGACGGCGGTCGCGTCGCGCACGCGCTGGGCGGCCTGGCGCTTGCCGTCGACGAGGCTGTCGCGGGTGTACCGGGCGAACTCGCGCGACGACGGCGCGTCGTCGGTGTACGCGTTCGGCAGCAGCCGCCCGAGCGCGGGATCGTCGGCCTCGCCGAGCAGGAGCACCGAGTCGACCTGGTCGGCGAGCTCGGAGAGCAGCATGGCCTCCTCGGCCTCGAGCACGATGCGCACGCCCTCGCCGCCGCTGCGGCCGGCGACGATCACGTCTCGGCCCTCGACACGGTGGCCTGCAGGCCGTAGCCGTGCATCGCCTGCACGTGCCGCTCCATCGCCTCGCGGTTGCCGGTGGCGACGACGGCCCGGCCCTCGGTGTGCACCTGCAGCATGAGGCGCTCGGCCTCCTCGCGGGGGTAGCCGAAGTAGCTGCGGAACACGTAGCTCACGTAGGTCATGAGGTTCACCGGGTCGTCCCATACGATCGTGCGCCACGGCTCCTCGGCCACGACGTTCGTCGTGGTCTCGGTGTCGTGCTGCTCGAGGGTCGCGGTCACGCGTCCAGCCTGACACGACCTCGCGTGCGACGAAACCCGCGACGGGCGCCGGTTCGGCCTGTTTCGGACGGCGCGGCTCCCGGGCGCGAATAGTCGACGACGCCTCCGAGGTCAAGCCCCCTTGACATTGCGGCTCCGACCGTGGGTTCCGCCGAGCCCGCCTGTACTGTCGGGGAGACGGTCGAGGAGCTCCGGCTCCGAGCCGTCATCGCCGGGCACCCCCGACGCCCGGCGGGACACCGCACCGCCGCCAGGACACCCCCGACCCCCGGCAGGAATCGCATGACCTTCACGTCGCCCATCTCCGGGACGGACATCGTCCACCGGAACAACGTCACCGTCTCGGGGAATCCGACCGGCCGCCCCATCCTGTTCGTGCATGGCTTCGGCTGCAGCCAGGAGATGTGGCGCGCGGTGGCACCGCGGTTCGAGGACGACCACCGCGTGGTGCTCCTCGACCTGGTGGGTGCGGGCGGCTCCGACCTCACGGCCTACGATCCCGCCAAGTACGACTCGCTGCACGGCTACGCCGACGACATCCTCGAGGTCCTCGAAGCCCTCGACCTCCGCGACGTGGTCTATGTCGGGCACTCCGTGGCGGCGACGATCGGCGTCCTCGCCGAGACCAGGGATCGGTCCCGGTTCGGGGCGCTCGTCCTCGTCGGCCCATCTCCGCGCTACATCGACGACGATGAGTACACACGGCGGCTTCGAGCGCGCCGACATCGATGGCCTCCTCGATGCACTCGACGCCAACTACCTCGGCTGGTCGCAGGCCATGGCGCCGATGATCATGGGCAATGCCGATCGACCCGATCTCGGACTCCAGCTCACGGACAGCTTCTGCACCGTCGACCCCGAGATCGCCCGGCACTTCGCCCGCGTGACGTTCCTCTCCGACAACCGGCGCGACTTCCGGGCGGTGCGCACGCCGACCCTCGTGCTGCAGTGCTCGGACGACGTCATCGCGCCGACCTCCGTCGGCCGGTACGTGCACGAGCAGATCCCGAACAGCCGGTTCGTGCAGCTCTCGGCAACCGGTCACTGCCCGAACCTCTCGGCGCCCGATGAACTGGCCGATGCGATCAGGTCGTTCCTCCGATGACCATCCGCGACGCCGCACCCCTCGACCGCGAGCATGACGACCGTGACGAGGTCGACCGTGCAGAGGCCCGCGCCGACGACCCGTACCTGGAGCTCTTCGAGCAGGCCCCGTGCGGGTACCTCGAGACGACGCCCGACGGCATCCTCACGCGCGTCAATCGCACGTTCGAGCAGTGGACGGGGCACGCCCGGGAGGCGCTGCTCGGCACGACCTTCGTCGAGCTGCTGACCTCCTCGGGGCAGCTGTTCTACGAGACCCGACTCGCCATGGTGCTGAGCCTGTCCGGGGAGGTGCGCGAGGTGGCGCTCTCCGTGCGCTGCGCCGACGACAGCGAATTGCCCATCCTCGTCAACGCGGTCGCAGTGACCGGCCCGGACGGCGCGCCCCGTGGCATCCGCATCGCCGTCTTCGATGCGACGGAGCGCCAGGACTACGAGCGGCAGCTGCTGCTCGCGCGGCGCGGCGCCGAGGCGTCCGAGGCGCGCGTCCGAGTGCTCCAGGACGCGTCGAGCGCGTTCGACGCCGCGACCTCGGCTCACGAGCTGGCCGCTGCCCTCGTCGCGAGCGCCGGCGGCGCCCTCCGCGCATCGGCCGCCGCCGTGCTGCTCGCCGACGATGCCGGCCCCCTCGAACTGGTCGCGGGTGACGAGACGACGCTCGCGCTGTTCCCCGCCGGGCTCGGCGCCCTCGCAGAGCAGGCGATCGGCACTGGGGAGATCGTCACCGTCGCCAACCTCGACCAGGCCGCCGCGATCATGCCCGGGCTCGATGACGCCCTGCATCGCCAGCGCCTGGCCGCGCTCAGCATCGTCCCGCTGCGCACCGACGAACGAACGCGCGGCGTCGTCGTCTCCCTCTTCGGACGCGACCGCACGTTCGACGCCGAGAGCCGGGAGATCCAGGCCGCCGTCGCCCGCCAGGCGGGCCAGGTGCTGCGCCGCGTCCGCCTCCAGGAGGAGCTCGGGCACCGGGCGATGCACGACCAGCTCACCGGGCTCGCCAACCGCAAGCTGCTCGAGGAGCGACTCGACGCCGCCATCGCGGCGGCCTCCCGTCACCGGCGGCCGCTCTCCGTGGTGTTCGTGGACCTCGACGGCTTCAAGGCGATCAACGACAGTCTCGGCCATCGGGTCGGGGACGACGTGCTCGTGGAGGTCGCCTCGCGCCTCCGGTCGGTGGCGCGCGCGGGCGACGCGGTGGCCCGGTACGGCGGCGATGAGTTCGTCATCGTGTGCGAGGACGCCACGCCGGATGCCGCCGCGTCCACAGCGGAGCGATTCCGGCAGGCGGTGCGGCGCCCACTCGAGTGCATCCCGCCGCGATACGCCCTCGCGGCGAGCATCGGGGTCGCCGTCTGGGAGCCGGCGCAGGTATCCGCGCCGGACGCCGACCTGCTGCTGCGCACGGCGGACGAGGCCATGTACGCGTCGAAGGCCTCGGGTCGGGATCGCGTCACCCTGGTGACGGTCGACACGACGACGCGAGGATCCGACACAGCACTCGACGACCACCGACCGGAGGCGGCATGGGAACACTGACGTACGACTCCACCATCACCGCGGAGTTCGACGACCGCACGCTCGCCCACCTGCAGGTGGTGATCTGGTCGAAGCTGCGCCGAGGCGAGCACTTCGCCTTCACGTTCGGCGATGAAGCGCCGCCCGCGCAGCGCACGTCGGTGTGGTGCAGCCCCATGATCCCGATGGTCTTCCAGTTCGAGCAGGCCGACCCGACCGAGCTCAACACGCGATGGCTGGAGCTGCTCACCAAGTCGGCCAACTCGGCCGCGGGCCTGCGGCCGGTGCCGGAGCCGGAGGCCGACGCATGAGCGGATGCCGCACCACGACCCTGGGAGGACGAGGAGGAGAGTCATGGGCCTGTTGATCTACGGCGCGCGCGTCTCGGAGTTCGATATCGAGGATCGGGTGCTCGCACACCTGCAGTTCGTCGTCGCCATGAAGCTGCGGCGCGGGGAGCAGTTCATGCTGACCTGGAACCACGGCGTCGAGCGAGGCAGCGGACGCAGCTCGATCTGGATCAGCCCGTACGTCCCCGTGCACTTCAAGTACCACGGCAACCGCCCGCCGAAGCTCAACCGTGCCTGGCTCGAGTTGATGATGGACGGGGCCAACAGTCCGGCAGGGCTGCATCCGATCCCCGAGGCTGCAGCCGGCGTGGCGGAGTGAACGACATGCGACGACAGCGTCAGCGAGAGAATGGAGGTGCGGTGTGAAGATCCACCGCTTGACGGTCGACGGTCGGGACTACTTCCTGCCCGATCCCATCGAGGAACTGCGTGCCGAGATCCTGAAGGCGATCAAGGCGGGCGGCGGTTACGTGAACATCCCGCCCCTGCGCGGCGGACCCGGGATCGACATCCTGTTCTCGCCCGGCATGCCGGTCACCTGGTCGCAGATCGACGTCGGCGGCGACCCGAGCGAGCCCGCCGCCGGGGACGCCGACGAGTCGTACGAGGACCCCTACGAGGCGCTCTGAGTCACGGCGCCGCCGCTGAACCGACCGCGAGGCGGTCCGAGATCCTCCGCGCGGGAACGGGGCGACCGAACAGGTACCCCTGCGCACGGTCGAACCCGATCTCGCGCAGCGCGACGAGCTGCGGCCGCGTCTCGACTCCCTCGGCGACCGATCGGAGTCCGTGCTCCCGGGCGAAGCCCACCAGCTGCGCGGCGACGATGCGGTCCTCGGGGAGCCGTCGGATCACCGAGCGGTCGACCTTCAGCTCGGTGATGGGCAGGGCCCGCACGCGCGCTTCCGCCTCCTCGACGGTCCGCACGTCGTCGACCGAGACGCCGACGCCGATCGCGCGGACCCCTGCCAGCGCTTCGGCGGCCTCGGGCGGCACCGGCCGCGATTCGGTGAGTTCGAGGGTGAGCAGCGCGGCGGGCATCCCGGAGGCCTGGAGGTGGTGGGTCACCCGTTCCGCGAATCGCGCCTCCGAGAGCTGAGCGGCGGCCACGTTCACCGCGACCTCGATCCGCCGACCGGCCCGCACGAGCGCCGAGCCGTACCGGCAGGCCGCCTCGAGCATGACGTCGCCGACGGCGATGATCGCCCCGGTCGCCTCCGCGAGCGGGATGAACTCGCGGGGCGGGATGAGTCCACGCCGTGGGTGCCGCCAGCGACTCAGCGCCTCGAGGGCGACGAGGAGCCCGTCGCGCAGGTCCACCTGCGGCTGGTACTGCGCGATGATCTCGCCGCGGTCGGCGGCGAGGCGCAATTCCCGTGCCAGTCGCTCCTGCTCCGACATGCCGTCCCCTCCCGGGCGTCGAGTGGCGCCCGGCTCATTGTGACGCGCGACCACCGGTCGGGCGAAAAGGCAGACAGCGACCCCTCGGATGCGTATACTGCCCCACCATCGATCAGGGCGACCGTCGACTCGATGCGGTCACGGTGAACTTCGGATTGCGCGCCACCTGCCGGGTCGCGCCCACCAGCCGCTCGAGCAGCGGGCGGTAGCGCAGGTGCGAGTTCCAGACGCACCAGAGCTCGCCGCCCGGTGCGAGCACGCGGGCGGCGTCCTCGAAGAGGTGCGCGGCGATGCCCGTGTGCAACGCGGCATCCGAGTGGAACGGCGGGTTCAGCACGATGAGCGGCTCGCTCGCGTCGGGCAGCAGCTCGAGCCCGTCGGCCTGCGTCACGCGGATGCGGTCGGCCACGCCGTTCACCTCCGCGGTCTCGCGAGCGGATGCCGCGGCCGCCGCCGAGCGGTCGGTCGCCGTCACCCGCAGCGCGGGGCGCGCGTGCGCCAGCCACGCGGCCACGATGCCGGAGCCGCACGCGAGGTCGACGGCGGTCGCGGCATCCGGCACCGCGTCGCCGAGCTGCGCGAGCAGGAACCGCGTGCCGATGTCCACCCCGGTGCCCGCGAAGACGCCGCCGTGCCCCACGAGCGTGACGCCGAGGTCGTCGTGCCGCTCGCCCCGCGGCCAGCCGAGCGCGGGCGGCTGGCGCCGGTCGCGAGGGGCGCGTGCCGTGAGCACCCGCGACTTCTGCCGCGCGTGCGACACGTCGACGCGCTCGAACCAGGCGCCGAGCACCTCGTTCATCGCGAGCGACATGTGCTTGACACGCCCGCCCGCGACCACCACGACGTCGGATGCCGCGTGCCCGGCGATGAGGCCGGCCAGCTCGTCGAGCCGGTCGAGCGATCGCGGCAGCCGCAGCAGCACGACCCGCGCCCCGACGAGCAGCTCGCCGCCGAGCGGCAGCGAGCGCACGTCGCCCGCGAACCCCGCGCGCTCGGCGTTGGCGGCGAGGGCGCGTTCGCCTGTGACGAGGTCCTGGTGCACCCGGATGCCGCGTGCTCCCGCTGCGGCGGAGCCCAGCGCGAGGGCGCCGTACGCGTCGTCGATCACGACCAGTTCGCCGGGCCCATGCCCGTCGGCGAGCGCGGCGGCCTCGTCGAGGATCAGCCGGTCCGCGGCATCCGACGCCTCGAGCCCGTGACCCTCGACATCGGGATGGCGGCGCAGCTCGCCGAGGTCGAAGGGCATGCGCCAAGGCTACGCGGCGTGCCGTCGCCGAGTGCGCCTCCCAACTGGGTTTGGTACCCTCGTGCCCGCATGCGGGAAACAGACCAGCGGCCTCCGGGGGGACGGCGCGCGGCTCGACACGGGGCCGCGAGCCCCGTCCAGCAGCGCCCGGTCGGCGCCTGCTCGCCTCGCCCGCCGGCTGGCGCCGCTCGCCGCCTCGGTCGCGGTGCTCGCGCTCGGCCTGACCTTCGCGCTCGTGCCCGCAGCCCCAGGCGGTCACCGCCCCGACGGCCGCGACCGACACGCTCAGCGGCGACACGCAGACCCTGAGCGTCGCCGCCGACGTCGCCGCGCCGGCGAGGTCGCACGAGTCGTACGTGTCGACCACGGGCCCCGAGACGCTCGTCGCGTCGGGCACCAACGTCGACTGGGCGAAGCTCGTGCTCATCGAGGGCGACTGGCCGGTCACGGAGGCGAACGTCACCTTCATGATGCGATGGATGCGGCAGGAGAACGGCGCCGACAACTGGTGGAACCGCAACAACCCCCTGAACAACGGGCAGGGATCGGGCGGCGGTTCCGGGCTCGGCAGCTACGCGACCCTCCTCGACGCCGCCTACTACGCGGCGGAGAACCTGCAGTCCGGCCGCTACCCCGCCGTCGATGCCGCGCTCGCCCGAGGCGACTCCGCGGACGCGACCGCGCAGGCCATCTGGGCGTCGGCGTGGGCCTCGAGCCACTACGGCTACGGCACCCACTGGAGCTCCCGCCCCTACGAGGTGATCGAGGCGCCGGCCTCCGCCTGGGGGCGCTGAGCCTAGGTGCCCTGGCCGCGCTCGAGCGGCCGCCACACGACGACCGCGTTCTCGCGTCGCACGCGCGTGCCCGCCTTGACCGACACGATGTCGCCAGCGGAGCCGGCGGCGAACACCCGTCGGCCGGGCCGGTTGAGCAGCTCGTCGGCGAGCATCGCCTCGAGCTCGCGCACGCGCCCGCGCAGGGTCGCCACCTCGTCCTCGAGGCCGAGCACCCGCCGGATGCCCTCGAGGCTCACGCCCTCGCTCGAGAGCTGCGCGACCTCGCGGAGCTGCACGATGTCGCGCATCGAGTAGCGACGCGACCTGCCGGCGGTGCGCGTCGGCGACACGAGCCCGATCCGGTCGTACTGCCGGAGCGTCTGCGGATGCATCCCGGCGAGCTCGGCGGCCACCGAGATGACGAACAGCGGGCTCGTCTCGTCCATGGCTATCGCTGGGCCCTGGCCTTCGCGAGCAGCTCGGCTCGCGGGTCCTCGTCGGGCAGCAGCGCGTCGAACTCCGAGAGCTTCTCCTCGGCCTCCTTCGACAGGTGCGAGGGGACCGCGACCTGCACGACGGCCAGCAGGTCGCCCGTGCCCTTGGGCGTCTGGACGCCGCGACCCTTGACGCGCAGCACGCGGCCGCTCGGCGTGCCCGGCGCGACGCGCAGCTTGACCGGGTCGCCGCCGAGCGTGGGCACCTGGATCGTGGCGCCGAGGCTCGCCTCGGCGAAGGTCACGGGCACGGTGACGCGGAGGTTGAGGCCGTCGCGCTCGAAGACCGGGTGCTTGCGCACGTGGACCGTGAGGATGAGGTCGCCCGACTCGCCGCCGTCGGGCGACGGGTGGCCCTTGCCCCGGAGCTTGATCTTCTGCCCGTCGGCGACGCCCGCCGGGATGCGCACCGTGATGGGCTTGCCGTCGGAGGTCTCGAGGGTGATCTGCTCGCCCTTGGTGGCGGTGATGAAGTCGAGCGTCGTCGACGCGGTGACGTCGCGTCCGCGGGTGGGACCGCCGAAGCCGCGGTAGCCGCCGCTCGGCTGGCCGAACCGGCCGCCGCCGAAGAGCCCGCCGAGGAGGTCGTCGTAGTCGCCGCCCTGCTGGAACGTGTAGGACTGGCTGCGGCCGCCCTGCCCGCCGAACATCGTGCCGAACACGTCCTCGAAGCCGCCCGCGCCGCCGGCGCCGCCGGGCGCGGTGAAGCGCGCTCCGGAGCCCATGGCACGGATCGCGTCGTACTCCTTGCGCTGCTCGGGATCGGACAGCACCGAGTGCGCCTCGCTGATCTCCTTGAACTTCGCCTCGGCGGCGGCGTCGCCGGGGTTGGAGTCGGGGTGGTACTTGCGAGCGAGCTTGCGGTACGTCTTCTTGAGCTCGGCGTCGGTCACGTCCTTGGAGACGCCGAGCACCTGGTAGAAGTCCTTGTCGAACCAGTCCTGACTGGCCATCGGCACCTCCTCTCTCGAGTCTGCCTGAAATCCGTGACGGCCGGTCCGCGACATCCTCGTGACGGATGCCGCGGGCCGGCCGAATGTGGTTACTGCGGCGTCTTCACGACGACCTTCGCCGCGCGGAGCAGCGTGCCGCCGAGCAGGTAGCCGGTCTCGACGACGTCGCCGACGGTGTCGACCTCCACCTCGTCGGACGGCTGCTGGAAGATCGCCTCGTGGCGCTGCGGGTCGAACGGCTCGCCGACCTCGCCGAACGGGGTGAGCCCGAGCTTCTCGACGGCCGCGCGGAGCTTCGCCGCGATCGTCGCGAACGGGGCGTCGCCCTCGAGGTCGCCGTGCTTCTCGGCCCGGTCGAGGTCGTCGAGCACGGGCAGCAGCACGGCCACCGCCGCGCCGACCGCGCGCTCGCGCTCGACCTCGCGGTTGGCCTCGGTGCGCTTGCGGTAGTTCGCGTACTCGGCCGTGACGCGCTTGAGGTCGGCGAGGTGCTCGTCGCTCGGCTCCCGCACCTCGGCGTTCGCCGCGTTCAGGATGTCGTCGACGGTGAGCACGTCCTCGTCGTCGACGAGCTCGGATGCCGCGGCATCCGCATCGTCGACGGCGCGCCTCGGGCGCGCCCTCGGCGGGCGCCCCCTCGGCGTCGGCGGCCGGCTGGCGGACCTCGCCCGTCTCGGGGTCGACGCGCCGCTTGTCGCGGATCACCGGCTCCTCGTGGTTGCGGTCTTCGTCGGAGGCCATGGCTACTTCTTCTCGTCCTCGTCGTCGATGACCTCGGCGTCGACCACGTCCTCGTCGGACGAGGTGCCGCCGTCGGTGCCGCTCGGCCGAGGCGTCCTCACCGGGGTTGGATCCCGGGTTGGCGCCGGCCGTCTGCTGCGACTGGGCGTAGATCGCCTCGCCGAGCTTGCCCTGCGACTGCGACAGCTTCTCGAACGCGGACTTCACCGCGTCGTCGTCGTCGCCCGCGAGCGCCGACTTCAGCGCGTCGACGTCGCCCTGCACCTCGGACTTGACGTCCTCGGGGAGCTTGTCGTCGTTGTCCTTGATGAGCTTCTCGATCGAGTAGGCGAGCTGCTCGGCGGAGTTGCGCGTCTCGGCGGACTCGCGGCGCTTCTTGTCCTCGGCCGCGTGCTCCTCGGCGTCGCGCACCATGCGCTCGACGTCCTCCTTCGGCAGCGCGGAGCCGCCGGAGATCGTCATCGACTGCTCCTTGCCGGTGCCCTTGTCCTTGGCGCCCACGTGCACGATGCCGTTCGCGTCGAGGTCGAAGGTGACCTCGATCTGCGGGATGCCGCGGGGCGCCGGTGCGATGCCGGTGAGCTCGAACGTGCCGAGCGGCTTGTTGTCGCGGGTGAACTCGCGCTCGCCCTGGAAGACCTGGATCGCGACCGACGGCTGGTTGTCGTCGGCGGTCGTGAAGGTCTCGCTGCGCTTGGTGGGGATGGCCGTGTTGCGCTCGATGAGCTTCGTCATGATGCCGCCCTTGGTCTCGATGCCGAGGCTGAGGGGGGTGACGTCGATGAGCAGCACGTCCTTGCGCTCGCCCTTGAGGACGCCCGCCTGGAGGGCGGCGCCCACGGCGACGACCTCATCGGGGTTCACGCCCTTGTTGGGCTCCTTGCCGGTCTCCTGCTTCACGAGCTCGGAGACGGCCGGCATGCGGGTCGAGCCGCCGACGAGCACGACGTGCGCGATGTCGGAGAGCTTGATGCCGGCCTCGCGGATCACGTCTTCGAAGGGCTTCTTCGTGCGGTCGAGCAGGTCGCTCGTCATGTTCTCGAACTGGGCGCGGGTGAGCGACTCGTCGAGGTTGGCCGGGCCGTTCTCGGTGAGCGAGAGGTAGGGGAGCTGGATGCTCGTGGACATCGAGCTCGAGAGCTCCTTCTTCGCCTGCTCGGCGGCCTCCTTGAGGCGCTGCAGCGCGATCTTGTCCTTCGAGACGTCGACGCCGGTGGAGTCCTTGAAGCGCTTGATCAGCCACTCGACGATGCGCTGGTCCCAGTCGTCGCCGCCGAGGCGGTTGTCGCCCGCGGTCGCGCGCACCTGGATGGTCGAGAAGTCGTCGTCCTTGCCCACCTCGAGGAGGGAGACGTCGAACGTGCCGCCGCCGAGGTCGAAGACGAGGATGAGCTCGTCCTCCTTGCCCTTGTCGAGGCCGTAGGCGAGCGCCGCCGCGGTGGGCTCGTTGATGATGCGCAGCACGTTGAGGCCCGCGATCTCGCCGGCCTCCTTCGTGGCCTGGCGCTCGGCGTCGTTGAAGTACGCCGGCACGGTGACGACCGCGTCGGTGACGGTGTCGCCGAGGTACTGCTCGGCGTCGCGCTTCAGCTTCTGCAGGATGCGCGCCGAGATCTCCTGGGGCGTGTACTTCTTGCCGTCGATCTCCTGGGTCCAGTCGGTGCCCATGTGGCGCTTGACCGACGCGATCGTGCGGTCGACGTTGGTGACGGCCTGGCGCTTGGCGGTCTCGCCGACGAGCACCTCGCCGTCCTTCGTGAAGGCGACCACCGACGGGGTGGTGCGGAAGCCCTCGGCGTTCGCGATGACGGTGGGCTCGCCACCCTCGAGGACGCTCACCACGGAGTTCGTGGTGCCGAGGTCGATACCTACTGCTCGTGACATGTGTGTTTCTCCTTCTGCCGGGAGCATTCACGAGCGGATGCCGCGCACGCTCCATCGGCGGTCGGCCCGGCCGTCCTGGCCCGCGACCGAAGTCCGAATCGTCGGGACTTGAGTCCCGACGGCTCAAGTGTGGCAACCCCCGCTGAACGTGTCAAGTCGGCGCCGCAAAACTTGAGTGTACTCGACTCAACTCACGGCTGGTTCCCAGTATTCCAGCGGCTTTCGTGCGCCCCGGGCATCCGGGGGCTATCGGCCGCGTTCGGCCGCCCCTAGAGTTTCGCGCAGGTGCGTTACGCGGAACGGTGAGGAGAGCAGTCGTGAACGGGAGACGGATGAAGCTGGTCGGCGGCCTGACGGTCGCACTGGCGGTGATCGGAGGGCTCGGGGCGACCGGAGCGGTCGCAGCCCCCGGAACGGCGGCCGGGCCGCGCTACACGGCGGGCGCGACGGGTGCGGGCGATGCCTACTTCCCCTACGCCGGCAACGGCGGGTACGACGTGCAGCACTACGACCTGGACGTCACCTACTCGCCGCCCGACCCCGAGCCCGCGCCCCTCGAAGGGCAGTTCGACGGCACGGCCACGATCGACCTGGTCGCCACCCAGGACCTCGACCGGTTCAACCTCGACCTCCGCGGCATGGAGGTCAGCTCGCTGACGGTGAACGGCAAGCCCGCGACCGCCATCGCGCCGCCGGCACCCGGAGCCGAGGTCGACGGGGCCGCGTACTGGCAGGTCCAGGATGACGCGGCAGCGGATCTGGGAGCTCACCGTGCAGCCGCGCCCGAAGGTCAAGGCCGGGCGAGCACGTGCAGGTCGTCGTCGAGTACGGCGGCACGACCACGCAGCCCCTGGACATCGAGGAGGCGCTCTACGGCTGGGTGACGATGCGCGACGGCGCCATGGTGGTCGGCGAGCCCGAGGGCTCGATGACCTGGTACCCCGTCAGCGACCACCAGACCGACAAGGCGAGCTACAGCTTCGCGATCACGGTGCCCGAGGGCAAGGTCGCCGTCGCCAACGGCGTGCAGTCGAAGCCCGAGGAGACCGCCGACGGCTGGACCACCTGGTACTGGGACGCCCCCGACCAGCAGGCCAGCTACCTCACCACCGCGTCGGTCGGCGACTTCGACCTGCGCGAGGCGTACGAGTCCACGAGCGGCGTGCCGATCATCGACGCGGTCGACGCCGACCTGACGCCGGCCAACCTCGCGACGACGAACGCCAGCCTCGCGCGCCAGGTCGAGATGATCGACTTCTACGAGCAGTACTTCGGCGACTACCCGTTCGTCGCGTACGGCTCGATCGTCGACGACGACACCGTCTTCTACGCGCTCGAGACGCAGACCCGTCCGGTCTACTCGCGCCGGGCGAGCGAGGGCACCGTCGCGCATGAGCTCGCCCACCAGTGGTTCGGCAACGCGGTCAGCCCCGAACGCTGGCAGGACATCTGGCTCAACGAGGGCTGGGCGACGTACGCGACGTGGATGTGGGACGAAGCACGATGGCGGCGCGACGGTGCAGGAGTCGTACAACGACTGGTACGCGTCCGAGGACGCCGACAGCGAGTACTGGGACCTCCAGATCGGCGACCCGGGCCCGCTCGGGCTGTTCCAGGACCCGGTCTACGACCGCGGCGCGGGCACCCTGCACGCGCTCCGCGCTCGAGGTCGGCGACGAGGCGTTCTTCGCCGGCACCCAGCTCTGGCTCGAGCGCTACGACGACTCGGCCGGCACGGCCGAGGACTTCCAGGCGGTCTTCGAGGAGGTCTCGGGCGAGGACCTCGACGCCTTCTTCCAGATCTGGCTGTACGACCAGGCGAAGCCGCCGGACACCTGGACCCTGCCGTAGGCGGTCATCCTCATCGACCCCCGTGCGCCGGCGCATCGCCCGGCGCACGGGGGTCGATCGCGTGCGCTGCGGAACCCGGCTCGGGCTGCGAGACTGGGACGCGATCGAGCCACCGGAAGCAGGAGGACCCACCATGCCCGAACCCATCGAGGTCGGACTCGTCTCGTACACGCTCTCAGCCGACACCTACGCGCGGGTCGGCGCGGACTTCGACACGGAGGCGGTCGACGATGCGATCCTCGCCCGGTTGAACGAACTGGTTCCCACGGGCGTGGTCGTGCACCGCAATGGGAAGGCCTTCGCCGAACCCGACGTCGCCGACCTCGCCCGTGAGCCTCGACTGGCAGCACCTGCTCGCGCAGATCGACGTCGACCAGATCCTCGCCGACCACAGCCGCTGAGCGCCCACCGGGATTCCGGCTTCGCCGACGCAGTACGCGCCGGGCGCTCGCGGTCCACCGCCCTCCTCCCGATCGGCGCGACGACCCACGCGAATCAGGGCTGTCCCCGATGGACGATCCGGGCCTGCGGACCCTAGGCTCCGCTTCATGACTCGACGACCCCTCACGCTCGGCGGCATCGCGACCGCCGCCCTCGCCGTCACCCTGCTGGCCGGCTGCACCGCCACGCCCTCGTCGGCCTCCGCGCCGACCCCCGACGCGACGCCCGCGCCGACGGCGACCACGCCGACTCCCGAGCCCGTCGCGGAGACCTCGCCGGACCCCGCGGCGACCTGCGACACCGTGCTCTCGGCCGAGGGCTACCAGAAGGTCACGAGCGACGGACTCGAGCCGCTCGCCTCACCGCCGGTCGTTCGACGAGCTCGCCATCCGCATGGTGGACTGCGGGAGGCATCGCCTGCGCCTGGGGCAGGCCGAACACGCGACCTCGTGCTGACGGTGGTGCAGGTCGGCGTCGCGCCCGCCGAGGAGGCGACGTGGTCGCAGGCCCTCGACGACATCGGGGTACGTGCTCACCGACGCTCCGATCCCGGGCGCCTACAGCGGCCCTGCGGATGCGGCGAACGGCATCACGCCGGTCGCCCTGCCGGGCAGCGAGGTGCTGACGTACGTCAGCTCGCCGGCCTTCGCCGGACTGATCGCGCAGGCCGGGCTAGCCGAGCATCGTGCCCTCGGCGGCCGGCGACGCCTTCGGATCGGGGAGCCGCCGCATCCGCAGCGCGTTCAGGATGCCGAGGAGGCCCGCGAGGATCGGCACGAACAGGGCCACCTGCAGCGCGATGAACCGGGAGTCGGTGTTGATGGCCAGGATCTCCTCCTGCACCTCGGGCGGCTGATCGACGAGGAGCTCCTCCAGACCCGTGTTCGTCATGATCTCGGCATCCTCCTCGAGCACCGACGAGACCTGCTGCGCCTCCTCGGGCGAGAGCACGGTGCTCGCCTCGGCGCTCGCGGTGAACGTGTACGCGAGGGTCGCGAGCATGATCGCGCCGGCGAACGCGAGGCCGAACGAGAGGCCGAACGAGCCCGCGGCCGAGTTCACGCCCGCCGCCTCGCTGACCCGCTCGTCGGAGATCGGGGAGAGCGTGTAGTTGTTCAGCTGCGAGACGAGCAGGCCGAGGCCGCAGCCCGAGATGATGAGCGGGATCGTGAGGTACCAGCCCGAGTCGGCGATGGGCACGATCGGCACGATGATCGCGATGCCCGCCACGGCGAGCGCGAAGCCCCACAGGATGATGTTCGCCGGCCGCCGCTTGAGGCCGCGTCCGGCGAGCAGCGCGACGACGAACATGCTCAGCGAGAGCGGAGCGATCGAGAGTCCCGCCTGCAGCGCGTTGTACTCGAACACCATCTGCAGGTAGATCGGGAGCACGATCATCGTGCCGCCGAGGGCGATCTGCTGCAGCAGCTGGCCGCTCGCCCCCGCTCGGAACATCTTCGATTCGAACAGAGCCGGGTCGAGCAGGGTGGGCTTGCCGCGGCGCTTGCGGCTGCGCAGCCAGAACACGAAGAGGCCGAGGCCGAGCACGCCGATGCCGATGATCAGGCCGACGTAGCCGCCGCCCTCCTGCCACACGAGGATGCCGGTCACGACGCCGCCCATGCCGACGATCGACAGCAGCGCACCCACGAGGTCGATCGACCGGTCGCCGTGGTACGGCACGTCCTTCACGAGGCCGATGCCGGCCAGCACGACGGCGATGATCACGGC
This sequence comes from uncultured Actinomycetota bacterium, assembly GCA_963802485.1. Classification (GTDB taxonomy): domain Bacteria; phylum Actinomycetota; class Actinomycetes; order Actinomycetales; family Microbacteriaceae; genus Agromyces. Next base: position 89,941 of record CAWDJA010000024.1, on the reverse strand, counting down.
CTCGAGCGCGAAGCCGACCCGCCAGGAGAGGAACGTGGTGATGAATCCGCCGAGGAGCGGGCCGACCGCGGCGGCGATGGCGGCGGAGGCCCCGACGAGCGCGTACACCCGCTTCTGCTGGGCGCCCTCGAAGTTGCCGTGGATGAGCGACTGCATGGCGGGCAGGAGCAGCGAGGCGCCGATGCCGCCGATGATCGCCCAGAACACGATGATCGCGGCGAGGTCCTGCGCGAACACCATCGCGATCGCGCCGACGGCGTAGCCGAGCAGGCCGAGGATGTAGGCGAGCTTGCGCCCGATGAGGTCGCCGGTCTTGCCGCCGATGAGGATGAACGCCGCCGAGACGAGCGCCTCGAGCGCGATCGCCCCCTGCACGCCGCTCACCGTCGTGTCGAGGTCCTGCACGACCGCCGAGATCGACACGTTCATGAGCGACGTGTCGACCACCAGCACGAACATCGCCATCGCGAGGAGGATCGCGAGTCGGAAGTTGAACGGCGTCCCAGGTGCGCTCTCAGCCCCACTCATGACTGAACACAACCACAGTCCGACGGCGGGGCGATAGACCCAGTGCGCGCGGCGCGCCGTCAGCCCGCCAGCGCCGAGAGCAGGCGCCGCATCGGAGCCGGGACCCGATCGAGCGGCAGCACCTCGACGACGTCGGCGGCGAACCACGTCTTGCGACCGCTCGCGGTGCCCGCGAACCGGCGCAGCTGCGCCTCGATCGGCCGGCCGCGCTGGGCGGGCTGACGCTGGAACGTGCGGAAGCGCAGGAGGTCGCGGTGGTCGGCGAGCACGCCCTCGACGGTGTCGGGACCGGCGGCCCGGATCAGCTCGTCCTCGAGGTCGAGCGCGCAGGCGAAGAAGCCGAGCGCCTCGAGGTCGCGCGCGGAGCCGGCCGCCTCGCGCCCCGCCTCGGCGAGCATGCGCGCCACGTGGTCCTGCTCGCCGATGTCGAACAGCCCGAGGATCCGGGGCGGCGCGGGCCGCGCGTCGAGCTCCGCGAGGTGGCGGCGAAGGTTCGTCACGCCGTGCATGGCCACCACGTCGGCTCCCGCCGCCGCGAGGTCGACCTCGAGCCGACGGGCGGCCGCGACGACCGCTCGCCGGTCGCTCTCGCCCTCGACGAGCACCACGGTGGACTCCGCGCTCATGCCAGCACGATACCGAGGCCGGTCCGGGGTGTCGCGCGAGGTCTCGATCCGGCGGCGGGCATGATCGGACGGAAGGGAGCTGGCGTGGCGGTGATCCTGTTCGCTCCGGTGACGTTCAACCTCGCCGAGACCACCCGCATGATCGAGGTGGCCCGGGCACTCGGCCCCGGTCATCGGGCGGAGTTCATGGGCTACGAGGACGACTTCGTGCACCTCATCCGCGAGGCCGGGTTCGCGTATCGCGCGTTGCAGCCGGCCTGGACCCGTGAGCAGCGGCAGCAGGCGCTCGACTTCGACCAGGGCCGGACGATCCGCAGCCCGTTCACGGTCGAGCTCGTGGGGCGGCGCGTCGACGCGGAGCGTCGCCTGATCCGCGAGCTCGGGGCATCCGCCGTCGTGATCGGCTCGAACATCACGTCGCTGCTCTCGGCGCGCGCCGAACGGGTGCCGCTCCTCTACCCCGTGCCGTTCGCGTTGACCGGCCCGCAGGTCGCGCAGACCCGGCGCATGCATCTCGTGCAGGGGTCGAGCGCGGTCGCCCGCACCGCCGACCGCGTCGCGACGGCCGCCTTCCGGTGGCTGTACACCCGCGCACCGGTCGCCCCGCGCGCGTTCACGAAGGTCGCGAAGGCGAACGGCGTGCCGCCGCTGCGCACCGTCGCCTCGATGCTGGAGGCCGACGTCAACCTGCTCACGGTCATGCCCTGGGAGCTCGACGGGTACGACCTGCCGGCCGGCTACCGACGCGTCGGACCGATCTTCGCGCGCATCGACACCCCCGTGCCCCCGCTCGTGCACGAGCTCGCCGCCGCGCCCGAGCCGCTCGTGTACCTCGGACTCGGTTCGTCCGCCGACCGCGGGCTCGCGCTCGCCGCCGCCCGGGTGCTCGGCGACCTGCCCATCAACGTGGTCGCGCCCATCGCCCACTACCTCGATCCCGGCGACGAGGTGCCGGCGAACGTGCACGTGACCGGCCTGCTGCCCGCCCACCGCCTCGGCGGGCTCGTCGACGCCGCGGTGCTCCACGGCGGGCAGGGCACCGTGCAGACGGCGTGCGCCACCGGGGTGCCCTTCGTGGGCCTCGGCCTGCAGCCCGAGCAGGTGTGGAACGTGGAGGTGTGCGTGCGACAGGGGAACGCGATCCGCATCCCGCCCAAGCGCGTCGGCCGACCCGAGTTCCGCGCCGCGGTCGAGCGCGTGCTGGCCGATCCCGCGATGCGGGACGCCGCGACCCGCATGCAGCAGGCGTTCGAGGGCGAGGACGGGGCCGCGGCGAGCGCCCGCATCATCGAGGCCGCGGTCGTGCGCTGAGCGGGCACCGAAGGCGAGCAACCGAGAAAGCGGCCCTCGGGCGAGCCTCGTCGAGCGGATGATGGACACGGGCCCCGCGCCGGGCGTATGCTCGCCTCCGGGCCGCGCCACGCGGCATCCGGAACACCGAGCGAAGGGAGAGAACGATGAACGCCGTCATCGTCGTGCGCATCGCAGACACCCTTCCCTGTGAGGCCGCCCGCCGCTAGCCGTCAAGGCCGGCGCATCCGGTGGCCTCCGCAACCTCGGAGAACCACCGTGACCTTCCTCTCGTCCCTCGACGATTCATCCGGTGCGCCGTTCGGCGCGCCGTCCGCCCTCGTGTTCCAGGCCGCAGAGCCCGGCGAGGGCCAACGCTGGTCGACCTGGCCGGCGACCATCCCCTCGGAGCGCGGCCCCGAGCCGCGCCCCGACTGGCTCGTCACCTCCGCCGCGGCGATCGACACCGAGCTCGGCGTCGTGAAGACCGGCAAGGAGGCGAACCTCGACCTCATCGAGCGTGCGATCCCGGATGCTCCGCCCGACGTGCCGGGCAACCGGGTGCTGCTCGCCGCCAAGCGGTACCGCACGAGCGAGCACTCGGACTTCCACCGCTCGGCGGTCTACACCGAGGGCCGCGGACTGCGCCGCACCCGTGACGTGCGCGCGGTCGCGAAGGGCACGTCGTTCGGTCGCGCCGTCGCGCGCGTGCAGTGGGCGAACGCCGAGTTCGAGGCGCTGACCCGGCTCACGGAGCTCGGGGCATCCGTGCCGTACCCGGTGCAGGTGCACGGCACCGAGGTGCTCATGGAGTTCATCGGCGACGGCCGCGTCGCCGCGCCGCGGCTCGCGCAGGTGCGGGCGGATGCCGCAGAGCTGCGCGACCTGTTCCACCAGGTGGCCGACTTCATGCGGCTCCTCGCTCGGGGCGGGCTCGCGCACGGCGACCTCTCGCCCTACAACCTGCTCGTGCACCACGGACGCGTGGTCGCGATCGACCTGCCCCAGGTGGTCGACCTCGTGTCGAACCCGCAGGGCTTCGACCTGCTGCACCGCGACTGCGTGAACGTGTGCGACTGGTTCACGCGGCAGCGGCTCGAGTGCGACGCCGAGCAGCTCTTCGGCGAGCTCGTCGGCGAGGTCGGGTTCTGAGGGCGTCCGGGCGTCGGGCGCGAGATGACGGATGCCGCGGCATCCGTCATCTCGGCCATGCTCAGCCGCGCGCGGTGCCGTAGCTGCGCAGGAACAGCGCCAGGCTGAGCGCGAGCCGCTCGATCTCGGACGGATCGACGCTCTCGTTCGGCGCGTGGATGAGCGCCAGGGGCTCCTCCACGCCGAGGAGGATGATCTCCGCTCGCGGATACGTGTCGGCGAACACGTTGCACAGCGGGATCGATCCGCCCTGCCCGAGGGTGGTCATCGGCGTGCCGTAGGCCTCCTGCATCGCCGCGCCCATCGCGCGGAACCCCGGTCCGTCCACCGACGCCTCGAAGGGCGAGCCGACGGCCTCGGTTCGCACGTCGACGTGCACCCCCCACGGGGCGTCGTCGTGCAGCTGGGCGACCAGGGCGTCGTGGGCGTCGTTCGCGTTGATGCCGGGCGGTATCCGGAGGTTGAGTCGCGCGGCGGCGTGCGGCACGATCGAGGCCGACGAACCGATCACCGGCGGGCAGTCGATGCCCAGCACCGTCACGGCGGGCCGCGCCCACAGCATGTCCGAGACGGTGCCGTCGCCGAGCAGGCGGACCCCGTCGGGCACGCCCGCGTCCGTGCGGAACTGCTCGGGCGGGTACGGCTCGCCGTGCCACGTCCGGGTCGCGTCGAGCCCCTCGATGGTCGTGTTGCCCTCGCTGTCGCGGAGGTCGGCGAGCATCTCGATGAGGGCGGCGAGCGCGTCGGGAGCCGGGCCGCCGAACATGCCCGAGTGCACCTCGGAGGCGAGTGCCTCGACGGAGACGACCACGTTGGCCATGCCCCGCAGGCTCACGGTCGCGGCCGGGTGCCCGACCGCCGCGTTCCCGGTGTCGCACACCAGGATCGTGTCGGCCCGCAGCACCTCGGGATTCGCCTCGACGTACGCCTCGAGCCCGCCGGTGCCCTGCTCCTCAGACCCCTCGACGACGAGCTTGAGGTTCACCGGGATGTCGTCGCCGAGCGCCCGCAGGGCCAGCAGGTGCATGACGATGTTGCCCTTGCAGTCCGCGGCACCCCGTCCGTACCAGCGTCCGTCGACCTCGGTGAGCTCGAACGGCGGCGTGCGCCACGCGGACTCGTCGAGCGGCGGCTGCACGTCGTAGTGCGCGTACAGCAGCACCGTCGGGGCATCCGGATCGGCGGCGGGGCGCGACCCCACGACGGCGCGGCTGCCGTCGGGGGTGGGCTCGAGGCGCGCGTCCGTGAAGCCGAGCTCGGCGAACCGGTCGCGCACCCACTCCGCCGCCTTCGTGCACTCCTCGGGCGGGAACTGGAGCGGGTCGGCCACGGACCGCATGGCGACGAGCTCGGCGAGCTCGGGGCGCACGCGCTCCATCAGCTCGCGGACACGAGCGCGCAGGTCCACGCTCATCCGTTCGCCGAATCCGTGGTCTCGAGGCTGTCGACGAACTCCTGGAAGTCCGCCAGCTCATCGGGGCAGTACACCTCGATGATCGCCAGCTGGCCCTGCAGGACCTTGTTGTCGGCGATGACCGGGCGCTCGCCCGTGCCGCCCGCGCCGGTCGTCAGCATTCCGTACAGCGTCGCACGGCTCAGCGCCTGGTTCGGATTGGCGCACACCGCACCGCCGTCGTCGCCGAGCACGCGGGCGATGACCTCGGGCTGCGGCGCGGTCGCGCCGGCGTCCTCGAGCTGCTGGACGAGCTCCTCGGCCATCTCCTCGGCCCGCTGCTCCCCGCGTGCGGAACTGAACGCGATCACCGCCCAGACGGCGAGGATCACGAGCACGACGGACACCACGACGTAGAGCACGGAGCGCTGGCGCGGGGTCGACTGCTCGTTCCCAGTGCTCATTTCGCCACCTCCTCCGACTCGCCGGCTGCCGCAGCGGCGTCCGGCAGCTTCCACGACGGCTTCCGGAACCGGTAGAACAGCCACGGCACGAGCAGGCCGAGCCCGAGGGCGCCGCCGGCGACGATGACGAAGTAGATCCACGGGTTTCCGCCGCCGAACTGCGACGGCGGGATGAACCCGACGAGCAGCGCCGCGAGCGAGGCGGCGAAGCCGACGCCGCACAGGCCGATGAGCATCGGCGCGCGGTATCCGCGCGGGTGGTCGGGGTGGTTGCGCCGCAGGCGCACGGCCGCGACGAACATCAGCAGGTACATGATCAGGTACACCTGCGTCGTGATCACCGAGAAGATCCAGTACGCGCTCGAGACATCCGGGATGAGCGCGTACCCGAGGGCGATCACCGTGGTGATGATCCCCTGCGTCACGAGCAGGTTCTGCTGCACGCCGTGCTTGTTCAGCTTCTGCAGGAACGGCGGCAGGTACCCCTCCTGGCGTGAGATCAGCAGCAGGCCCTTCGACGGCCCGGCGAGCCAGGTGAGCATGCCGCCGAGGGAGGCCGCCACGAGCGCGAGGCCGATGATCGGGGTGAGCCACTGCCAGTCGAACACCGCGAGCACCGCGTCGAACGCCTGCATGACGCCGGCGGTGAGCGAGAGCTGATCGGCCGGGACGATCCAGCTGATGGCGAGCGCCGGCAGGATGAAGATCAGCAGCACCAGGCCCATCGCGAGGAAGACCGCGCGCGGGTACTCCTTCGCGGGCTTCCGCAGCGACGAGACGTGCACCGCGTTCATCTCCATGCCGCTGTACGACAGGAAGTTGTTGACGATGAGCACCAGGCTCGCGAGGCCGGCCCACTGCGGGAGGAGGTTCTGCCGCGGTCATCGGAGCGGCCGACGGGTTGCCCTGGCCGAGGTAGACGGCGCCGAGCAGGATCAGCAGGGCACCGGGGATCAGCGTGCCGATGATGAGTCCGCCGCTCGCCAGGCCCGCGACGCCCTTGGTGCCGCGCGACGAGATGAACACGCCCGACCAGTAGCAGACCACGATCACGAGCGCCGTCCAGACGCCGTTGCTCGCCAGTTCGGGATTGATCACGTACGCGAGCGTGGAGGCCACGAACCCGAGCAGCGTCGGGTAGTAGAAGATCGTCATGGCGAACTGGCACCACACGGCGAGGAAGCCCATCGGCTTCGAGATGCCGGTGGCCACCCAGTTGTAGACGCCGCCCGTCCACCCCGACGCGAGCTCCGCCGACACCAGCGACGTCGGGATGAGGAAGACGATCGCGGGCACGAGGTAGAGGAAGATGCACGCCAGCCCGTACACCGCCATCGTCGGCGCGGGCCGCAGGCTCGCGACCGACGCCGTGGTCATGAGTGCGAGCGCGACCCACGAGATGTAGGCCACCGCGGGTGCCTTGGCGCGTGCCATGCCCGCCGCGTCGGAGCGACCGGCCGGGACATCCGCGGCGCTCATCGTGCCCACCCCGATCGGGGCATCATCGGGTGCAGGCGACTGCGCCCCCCGAGATCCGACCTCAACCGCTTGACCATGACGACCGCCTCCCCATACGGCGCATCTCCGCGCTGCCCCCCACAGGCACCGGCCAAGGATCACCGTACGCATCGAATGCGGATCTGGTACTCAGGATGCTCCCGAACTGTATATCTCGTCAATAGGCCGAAAGTCCCTCACTCAGGGACCCGATCCGGCGCGACTCGGCCCGCTCGCGGGCGGTCAGAGCAGGCGCCCGAGCGGCACCACGCGCTGCGTCGTGCCGTGGGCGAGCGGCGTGAGCATCGACGCCAGCGACGCCCGTCGATGCCCGTACTTCGCCCGCAGCGCCGCGTCGACGGCGGCCTCCAGCGGGTCGGTCTCATCGATCGCCTCGAGCTCCACGGCGCGGGTGCCGAACGGCGTCTGGAACCCGACGCCCGGGTTCGTCGTCGCCCGCCGGAACCACTTCGCATCGTGCCCGTACTCCGAGCGGATGAAGCTCGCGCCGTCGACGTCGACCGCCCAGATCGGGGTGTCGATCCTGCGGCCGTCGCGGGTCGTGGTGACGATGCGCACCACGTCGGTGACGCGCAGGAACTCGGTGAGGTCGTCGTCGGTGGCCATGCTCGAGTCAAGCATTCGGCGAGCGGATGCCGCGAGCCCCCGTTCGCCTGCGCGGGCCGCTACCGCCGAGGCATCCGCTGGCGTTACAGTGTGCCGAGATCAGCGCCGATCCACCGGACCGACGGGCCCCAGCGGGCACGTCATCTTCCGTTCACTCGACCGAACGAGGCTTGCATCATGACCGTTCCCCCTCGGCCGCCCACCGAAGCCTCCGCAGAGGGCGGCGGCGTGCCCACCCCGCCGCCGACGGCCGACTCCGGCGCCATCCGGGTGATGGGCCTGCAGCTGCAGGACGGGCGCGTCATCCCGCGGCGCCAGGTGTTCTCGTGGGCGCTGTGGGACTGGGCCACGCAGCCGTTCAACTCGGTCATCCTCACGTTCGTGTTCACGGCGCTGTACCTGACGAGCGACACCTTCCTCGACCCCGCGGTCGCCGCGCTCGGCGAGGGCGACCCCGCCTACGAGCTCGCGCTCTCCGAGCTGGCGAGCGCGCTCGGCTGGGCGATCACCATCGCGGGCGTCCTCATCGCGGTGCTCGCCCCGGTGCTCGGCCAGCGAGCGGATGTCGCGGGGCGCCGCAAGGTCTGGCTCGGCGGCGCGACGGCCGCCCTCGTGCTGTGCATGATCGCGCTGTTCTTCGTGCAGGGCAGCCCGGCGTACTTCGTGCTCGGCATCTCGCTCGTCGCGGCGGGCACCGTGTTCAGCGAGATCGCCGGCGTCAACTACAACGCGATGCTGGTGCAGGTGTCGACGCCGAAGACCGTCGGCAAGGTCTCGGGACTCGGCTGGGGCCTCGGGTACGTCGGAGGCATCGTCGCGCTCGTGCTCGTCGTCGTCGCGACGACGTTCGACTGGTGGGGCATGCCGACCGACAACGGGCTCGCCTACCGCGTGATCGCCCTCGGCTGCGCCGTGTGGACGCTGCTCTTCGCCTGGCCCGTGCTCGTGTACGTGCCCGAGGCTCCGCCGGCGCCGCGGCGCGAGCGCGTGTCGTTCTGGCGCAGCTACGTCGTGCTCGTCCAGGACATCGTCGCGCTGTGGCGCGGCTCGCGGCCCACGTTCTGGTTCCTGCTCGCGAGCGCGGTGTTCCGCGACGGGCTCGCCGGCGTGTTCGCGTTCGGCGCGGTGATCGCGGCGGTGGCGTTCCACTTCAGCTCGAACGAGGTCCTGATCTTCGGCATCGCCGCGAACCTGCTCGCGGGGGTCTCGACGATCGTCGCGGGCCGCTTCGACGACCGCTTCGGCCCGCGGGCCGTCATCCTCACGGCGCTCGGCGGCCTGGTCGCCGCGGGGCTCCTGGTCTTCTTCCTCCACGACTCGGGCAAGCTCGTGTTCTGGGTCTTCGGCCTCGTGCTCACGCTCTTCGTCGGGCCCGCCCAGGCGGCGTCACGCTCGTTCCTCGCCCGCGTCACGCCCGCAGGTCGAGAGAGCGAGATCTTCGGCCTGTACGCGACGACCGGGCGCGCGGCGAGCTTCCTCTCGCCGCTGCTGTGGGCGACGTTCATCGCCGTGTTCGGCGCCACCTACTGGGGCATCCTCGGCATCGTCGTCGTGCTCGCGGCCGGCCTCGTGCTCATGGTCTTCGTGAAGGTGCCGGCCGAGCAGGGATGACGTCGCCGAGCGGATGCCGCGGGCCAGCGGCATCCGCTCGATTCAGTTCGTGGGGCGCAGCCTCGCGACGAGCTCGTCGATCGTCGTGCTGAGGATGCGCGGCATGTCGATGGCGTCGGGCTCGAGGAGCCACTGCACCTGCAGCCCGTCCATGATGGCGATGAGGGCGGATGCCGCGTCGGCGAGCTCCTGCTCGTCGGTGCTGCCCGACACCTCGCCGAGCACGCCGGCGATCTTCGCCCGCAGGATGTGGAAGCGGTCCTGGAAGTAGTCGTGGGCGGGGTGCCCGTCGGTCACGGACTCGCCGGAGAGCACCGAGTACGCCTGCACGACGCCGCGCCGGTGGGTGTTCTCCTCGACGGTGTCGACGAGGTGCTGCAGGAACGCGGGCCCCTCGGTCTGCGCACGCGCGGGCACGCCGGCGACCTCCTCGCCGTCGCGGTACTTGAGCATCGCGACGAGCAGGCCCTCCTTGCTGCCGAAGTGGTGCAGCACGCCGGCGTGGGTCATTCCCGCCTGCTCGGCGACCTCGACGAGCGCGCCCTTGTTGTAGCCGCGGGCGCCGAACACGTTCATCGCCGCCTTCAGCACGGCCTCGCGCCGCTCGGTCGTCCTGGCCTGGGGGCGCTGCACGCGTTCGGCAGCGGGCCTGCCGCGCGCGTCGTCTCGCGCTGTGTCCACCACGGGTTCCCTTTCTGTGCGGCTCGCCGCCGCGGCATCCGCTGCGCTGCCGGATGCGCCGACGACGTTCGCGAGTCGAGTGCAGCACTCGTGCCGCGGGCCGGTAAGCGACCCGGACACGACGTTACCGAACTGTGACCTTCCCAACTTACTTACAAGTCAGTGAGTCCGCGGCCCCACGCCTCCGCGAACCGAGTGAGCAACCGTGCGAACTCGGCGCGCTCGGCGGGCGTGAAGTCGGCGAGGGCGCGCTCGATCGCGGTGCGGCGGTGGCCGATCACGGCCGAGAGGGTGGCGCGCCCGCCTCGGTGATCGCGAGGATGCTGCGCCGGGCGTCCGCAGGGTCGACCTCGCGCCGGACGTGGCCCGCGTCGACCGCCGCCTGCACGAGGCGGCTGGCCCTCGGCTGGTCGACGCCGATGGCGCCGGCGAGATCGCTGACGGAGCTCGGCCCGTGGTTCGCGAGGACGATCAGCAGGCGCATCGCAGCGTGGCCTCCGCGTCCGCCGGGGCCCCAGGGACCGCCGTGGCCGCCGTGACGACCGCGGCCGCCGTGCTCGTGGTGGGCCTGGTGGTCCTGGTCGCCGAACGGCCCGCCATGCTGGCCGTGTCCCCCGGGCGGTCCGCCCCAGCCGCCGGGTCCGCGTCCGAAGGGCCCCGGCCCGGCCCCGGCGCCGAACGGGCCCTGCCCGAATGGGCCCCCGGGCCCTCGTCCACGGAATGCACCGAGAGCCGCCTCGACCGCGGCGATGGGATCAGCGGGCTGCGCGTCGTCGCGATCAGCGCTCCCGGAGCCCTCGGAGCTCCCGGAGTCGACCGAACCTGAGGATTCGCCGGGACCGTCTTGACGAGGCGGGGTCATACATGTCATTGTACATATACATGTCACCTGACATGCAATAAGAGATACCGCGCAACGCGCGCCGGGCGCCCGACGGGCGCACCGAGAAAGGCACACACCATGACCACCGATCAGATCAACCCCGACCAGCCCGACCGCTCCGACGACGAGCGGCCCGAGGCATCCGCCGGCACCGCCCGGCCCTTCGGCTTCTGGCTGAAGCTCGTCGACCGCCGCCTCTCCGAGGAGATGGAGACGCTCTTCGCCGCCGACGGGATCACCCGCCGCGACTGGCGGATGCTCAACCTCCTCGCGGGCGAGGCTCGCGACGAGCGGCTCGCGGACCGGCTCCGCGCCAAGCCCCACGCCCTGCACCGCCTCGCCGAGCGCGGCTGGATCCAGGGCGCCCCGCCCGTGCTGACCGACGCCGGCCGCGAGGCCCGCGACCGCCTCGAGGGCCAGGTGAGCGCGCTCCGCGAGCGCGTCGCCGGCGCCGTCCCGGCGGAGGACTTCGCGACCACGCTGCGCAGCCTCGAGGCGATCGCCCGCGAGCTCGGCTGGGACGAGTCGCACCCGATGCCCCGCGGCCACCGCGGCGGTCGTCGCCACGGCTTCGGCGGATGGCGCGGCGCCAGGATGCGCCACGGATTCGGGCACGGCCACGGATTCGAGGGCGCCGACGCGCCGCAGCCGTTCGGCCCGCACGCCTTCCACCCGCACGCCGGCTTCGGTCCTCGTCCGGGCTTCGGCTCCGCAGCAGGGCCGGCAGGACGTCCACGTCCACGTGCACCTGCACGATGACGACCGGCACGAGGGCCACGGCCGTCGTCACCGCGGACGGCCGCACCCCGAGGCCTGACGGGCCTCGAACCCGGAGCCGGGAGCGCTCGACCGAGCCGCTCCCGGCTCCGCCGTCCGGGGGCGGTCGCGCCTGCCCCACCCACCATCCCGTCCCGCTACGGACGACGGACGGCGAATCCCATGTACGACAGGCCCAGCGACGTCACGCGACCGAAGTCGAGCCTCCGGCTCAGCTCGCCGTAGCTGATCCGACCGCGCCGGGCGCTGCTCAGGGCGGTGAGGATCGTGAACACGCTCGCGCGCGGCGCCAGCCCCGCCACCTCCACGACGTCCATCCCGTGGCGATCGAGGATCCGCCCGAGCTCGTCGGGTGGAATGAACATCGACCACTCGTGGATCGCGGTGTCCATGATGCGCGTCAGCCGCCACTCCTGCATGGCCTTGATGGCGAGCACCTTGCTGCGCCGCGTGCGGTTGATCGTGTCGAAGAGGTAGATCCCGCCCGGTCTGAGCACACGGGCCGTCTCGGCGATGACCCGGTCGAGGTCGCGCACGTGCTCGAGCACGTCGCAGCAGGACGCGAGGTCGAATGCGGCATCCGGGAACGGCAACTCCTCACCCGCACCGACCAGGTACGCGATGTCGAGGCCGTGCTGACCCGCGTGGGCGCGGGCCGCATCGATGGCCACCCGCGACGGGTCGATGCCCGTCACGGCGAATCCGGCGGTCGCGAGCTCCTCGGCGATGAAGCCGGCACCGCACCCGATGTCCAGCGCCCGGCCGCCGACGATGCCCCGGCGATCGAGGATCTCGCGGAAGTACCCCATGCGTCCCGGCGTGCAGCTGCCGTGGAGCATGTTCAGCGGGTTGTCCTCGTCCCACCAGCCCGCGCCGAGCCGGTCGTAGACCTCGTTGTCGATCGGCATGCGGCCACGCCCGCCCGGCCTACACCTCGCTCGCGCCGCGGGCGTTGTAGACGACGGCGTCGGATGCACCGAACGCGCGGAACACGTCGATCGCCTCGTCGTGCCCGACCCCGACCGAGACGCGGATGCCGCGCCGTTCGAACTCCCCGATCCAGTCCTCGGGCATCGGGCCCTCGTCGAACCCCGTGAGCTCCTCGACCTCGGCGCCCTCGCCCGCGATGGTCAGCGCCCGAACTCCCGACCACATCGTCGCGCCGAAGCACATCACGCACGGGCGCCAGTTGACGACCAGCTCGAGGTCGGCGCCGTCGGCGCCGAGGTCCCATCGACCGAGCGCGCGCTGCGCGAGGCTGAGCGCCATGACCTCCGCGTGCACCGAGCTCAGCCCGGTCGCGAGCACCACGTTGACCCCCACCGAGACGAGGGCACCGGATGCCGCGTCGACCACGATCGCCGCGAACGGACCCCCGTTGCCCGCCCGCCAGTTGCGGTCGGCGAGGCGGTTCACGAGCCGCACGCGTTCCTCCGCGGTCGCGGGCGGTGGGGCCTCGGCGAGCGCCGGCAGCTCCTCGATCAGCCACGGCGGCAGCGATGCGGTGAACGTGGAGGCGGGCGCTGCGTCCATGCGACCCATTCTGCCGCGCCTCGGCCTCCCCTGGGTTCGGTAATCTGACGACGGACCCAAATAGCGTGCATGCATGCGCATCAACATCGAGAGGCCGGCGCTGAATCCGTGACGATGACCCTCAAGGCCAAACAGCGGCACCGGCGACGCCGACGTGCGGTGGCCTACGTCGCGATCGCGGCCGGCTGGGCGGCATCCATCTGGCTCAGCACGCTCATCGTCGCGCCGCCGTGGCTGCACGCGATCGCCCTCTTCGTGCACCTCGCCTCGCTCATCGTCGGGTTCGGCGCCGTGCTGGTGGTCGAGTGGTACGGCCTCCTGTGGATGACCGAGTGGCGATCGGTGCGCGACCTGCGCCAGGTCGACCTCACGCTGAAGCTGCCGATCTGGGCCGGACTGATCGGCCTGCTCGCGAGCGGCGCCCTGCTCCATCCCGACCTCTCGTCGCCGGCGACGCTCGTCAAGCTCGGCGCCGTGCTCGTGCTCTCGCTCAACGGCGTCGCACTCACCCGCTGGACGATGTACTTCGCCGGATTCCCGCGGAAGATGCGCTTCCAGGCACTGCCGAAGCGGGCGCGCGTGCGGTTCATCGGGAGCGCGATCCTCTCCCAGATCGCGTGGTGGACCGCCGTGATCATCGGCATGCTGAACTCCACGTCCTGATCGCGAATCGCCGCCGCCGGAGACGCGTCCCACGACGCGCCCGGTCAGGTCACGCACGGCATCCTCACGGCATTCACCAAGGTGGACCCTTGGGTCCGCTCAGGTCCTCGATATAAGCTCGCCTTCGTCCCTACCCCCCATCCGAGGACAGAACGTTGCCCATCGCATCCGTTTGTCGCGCATCCGTCACGGCCATCGCCGTACGCGGTGTCAGGCGACCTCGCGGACGATCGCGATCTCCGCACCGGAGCGAGCTCATGAGCGCCGGGGGTCCCGCATCGCGGCGCGCACAGCGCCGAGAGCGCGAGCAGCGTCGCCGTCGTTCGCGCACCCGGTGGATCGTCATCGCCGGCGCCCTCGTTCTCGTGCTCGTCGCCGGCGGCACCGCAACGGCACTGATGCTCAACGACCAGGGCTCGTCGGATGACGCGGGTGGCGCCACCGAGACCCCCGTGGCGGTCGAGCCGGTGGTGTTCGCGGAAGACGAGCCCGCGGCAGCCGCGGGCGCCGCGCCCTGCACGACCGTGACGGTGCTCTCGTCGCTCGAGAACTCCGAGATGGTCTCCCGGCTCGTCGACGGCTACAACGGCCAGCCGCGCGACGTCGACGGCACGTGCGTGACCGTCGTCGCGACCAAGGACAAGTCGGGCCTCGCCGCCGAGGACGCGGCCGCCAACTTCCAGAACCTCCCCGAGGACCAGCGTCCGACGGTGTGGATCCCCGACGCCAGTTCGTGGATCGGGATCGCCCGCAACACCGGCGGCGGCGCGAGCGTGCCCGCCGAGAGCGCGAGCGTCGGGTCGTCCGACATCGTGCTCGCGATGCCGGCGGGCCTCGCGGCGGCGATCGGCTGGGATGCGGAGGCCCCCACGTGGGACGAGGTCTTCGCGGCATCCGAGGACGAGAACGCCTGGACCGACCTCGGCCACCCCGAGTGGGGCACCTTCAAGCTCGGCAAGACGAGCCCGCTCATCGCCAGCTCCGGCGAGGCGGCGCTCCTCGCCTCCTACGGCTCGGCCGCGGGTTCGCTGGCCGACCTGACGGCCGACCAGATCGAGGACGCCGAGGTCACCGACGAAGTCCGGCAGCACGAGCTCTCGACGAGCCACTACATGGCGACCCCCGAGCACTTCCTCTGGCACGCGCGCCAGTCCGAGGACGCCGGATCGGTGTCCGACTTCCTCTCCGCGGTGATCGTCGACGAGAAGTCGGTGTGGGACTACAACCGCGGCATCACGAGCCGCGACGGCGTCACGCGCGTGCAGAGCGATCCTCCCGAGGAGCAGCTCGTGCCGATCTACCCGAGCGACGGCTACTACGAGGCCGACAATCCCGCGGTGGTGATGACCGGCACGTGGGTCGACGACGCCGAGACCGCGGCCGGCCAGGACTTCCTGCGCTACGCGACGACCAAGCAGGGCCAGCAGATCGTGCGGGAATCGGGGTACCGCGACCTCAACGGCGAGCTCGACCCGCTCGTGGCGGAGGTCGGCGCGCTGTCGACCGACCAGACGGGCGCGCTGCCCTTCCCGAGCGCCCGGATCATCCGCGCGTCCCACGAGGCGTTCCCCGAGGTGCGCAAGCGCGCCGAGGTGCTGTTCCTCGTCGACGTCTCCGGCTCGATGGAGGAGCCGATCGCGGGCGGCAAGACCAAGCTCGCCGCCGCGAAGGACGCGATCACCCAGGCGCTGGGCCACTTCACGCCGGGCGACAACGTCGGCCTCGCCGCCTTCTCGGCCGACGACGACAGCGTCATCACGCCCGGGCTCGTCAGCCCCGTGGCCGACATCGGCACCGAGCGCGCCGCCTTCCTGAAGGCGCTCGGAGCCCTGAAGCCCATCGAGTTCACGCCGCTCTACGCGGCGGTCGACACGTTCGTCCAGCAGCGTTCCGACGACTGGCAGGCCGACCGCATCAACGCGATCGTGCTGCTGAGCGACGGCAAGAACGAGACGCTGACGCCCACCGTCACCGCCGACCAGATGATCGCGAACCTCAAGGGTCACCACGACCACAACCCGGTGCTCGTCTTCACGCTCGCGTACGGCGCCGACGCCGACGTCGCGACGCTGCAGTCGATCTCGAGCGCGACCGGCGCCCACTACTACGACGCGACCGACCCGACGAAGGTCGGCGACGTGCTGGGCGACCTCGTCACGAGCTTCTGAGATCCGGTCGCTTCGGTCGCCGCCCCTCGTGGAGCGCCGATCCTCGTGAGCGCCGAGGCGAGCGACGGTGCCGCGTGAGACGACGGATGCCGCGCAGCCCATGGCTGCGCGGCATCCGTGCTCGAGCTAGCGGGTCACGGCTACCCGCCCGACGGTGACCGACTCGGTCGTCGTGTTGCCCGCGCCGTCCGGCGCCTCGTACGTGAACGTGTACACGGCGCCCTTCGCCGCCAGCACCCGGAACTCGTTGTCGAGACCTGCTGCATCTCGGCCTTCGGCGACCCGAGGCCGGTCGCGCCGAGGAACTGCACCGCGACCGGTGCCCGACTCGTCGGTCGCATCGACGTCGATCGTCGACCGTGCGCAACTTGCCGTTCGGCGGGAAGATGAACGCCGGGTCCGCGGTCAGCTCGAGGGTCGGCGCCGTCGTGTCGGGCGGCGTGAGGTCGAGGCCGACGACGACCGGGTCGTGATCGCTCGAGCGGTACGGGTCGGGCGCCCAGAGCGCGTCCTGCGCCGCCGATCTTGAACTCGCGGTTGTAGTCGTACAGGGCCGACTCGTCGGAGTTGATGTGCCACGCCCCGGCCCCGGTCACGTCGTCGGCCAGGTCGGTGCCGGCGAGCGCGTAGTCGAGGTACCCGAGCTCGCCGTCGAAGTTGTACGAGTAGGCGTACTCGCCCTGGCTCGCGGAGCTCGAGGTCGGTGTAGCCGGCCGTCCCGGAGCGCGTCGATCGGGTCCTCGTGGTCGTACGAGTTGAGGTCGCCGATGATCAGCTCGCGGCCGACCGTGCCCTGCCCGGTCGGGTCGCCCTCGAGCCACTCGGCCAGCGCCTCGGCAGCCGCCGTGCGGGTGAGGTTGCAGTTGCCCTGGCCGTCGCCGGTGTCGGGGTCTCCGAACGCGTCGCAGTCCGAGCCCTTCGACTTCAGGTGGTTGACGACGACCGTCACCTCGCCGCCGACCTCGAGGTCGGTGAAGGTCTGCGCCAGCGCCGGCCGGTTGTTCGCACGGAAGTCGGGGTCGACGCGTCGAGTCGAGCACCGCGTAGGCGCCGACGGGGCCGACCTCGGCGGGCTTGTAGATCAACGCCGTCGTGATGGCGTCGGTGCCGAGCTTGCCGGTGTGGATCGCCGCGTAGGTGCCCGGCGCCGACGTCGTCGTTGAGGGCCGCGACGAGCGTGTCGAGCGCGAGCCGTCGTCGTTGTTCTCGATCTCGATGAGGCCGAAGACGTCGGCGTCGATCGCGGCGAGCGCCGCGACGATCTTCGCCTCCTGGCGGTCGAACTCCGCCTGGTCGTTCGCGCCGCGCTGGTCGTCGGAGTTCGGCGTCGAGGGTCGTGAAGTAGTTCAGCACGTTGAAGCTCGCGACCTTCGTCGTGCCGCCGACCTCGGGCACGGCCGCGGGACGCGGGTTCGCGGCCGTGAAGTCGGCGCCCTGCGTGGGCTGGACGCGCCAGCTCCGTCGAACCGCCAGTCGAGCACGCCGGTCGCGTTCGTCACGACGGTCGCCGCTGCGAACGCTGTTCGTCGCGGCTGAACGCCTGCGCCGTTCGGGTGCCGCAGCGGGTCGGGGTTCTGGACGCCGCGGCCGTCGTCGAGCGAGATCCGCGTCCGCGAGCGTTCGCGCTGGCGCGGTGCGCTCGTCGGCGACCGGGCTCGACGACCGCCGTCGGCTCGAATTGGCGGCTCGGGGCCGAGCGAGAGCTCGCCGAAGCGGCCGTACGTGAAGAGGTCGAGGATCGACGAGCGACTGCGGGAGCGTCACGCGCATGCCCTCGAGCGACTCGCGGAGCACGTCGGTCGGCGGGCAGCTGCAGCTGCGCTCGCGGCGGGCAGCGTCGCGCCCGTGCCGCAGACCTCGGTGCTGCCGGCGGTGATCTCGGTCAGGCCGTTGAACTCGCTCACCGCGCCACGGACGTGCACCACGTCGCCCGAGGCGACGTCGACGCCGCTCGGCGCGATAGACGAAGATGCCGTCGGAGGTGGCGGCGTCGCCGTCACCGCGCGTCCTGCAGGTAGTAGCCGCTGAGTTCACCCGCCGCCCTGGAAGTCGCCGGTGACGACGCCCTCGACGTCGACCGTCGATCCGACGACCGGGGACGCCGCGCCCGAGCCCTGCACCGAGCCGATGGTCGACGGTGGCGCGCCTCGCAGAGCGGCTCCTCGACGACCTCGACGAGCGCGTTCGCCGCACCCGGGGTGTTCAGCGCCTCGCCGAGCGACCGGCGTGCCGGTGAAGCCGGGGATGCCCGGCGAGGTCGAAGTCGTTGCGCACCCAGTCGGCGGCGAGTCGGTGTCGGTGCCGTCGGGGATGCGCGAGGCGCCGCCGGGAGCGAAGTCGCCGAAGCTGCCGTCGGCCGCGTCGAGCACGGTGCCGCCGTAGGTCACGTCGCTCGGCGCGCCGTCGCGCACGGCGACGGCGTCGACGACCGCGAACCGTCGAGCCCGGCGTCGAGCACGCCGTCGTCGTCCGCGTCGAGGTCGTCGCCGACGCCCCGGTGAAGCCGTGCACGAGCAGCAGCGAGATGCGTCCCGTTCTCGAGCGTGTCCGCGGCCAGTTACGCGAGGTACGCGCCCGTCGGCATCGGCGGTTCCGAACGAGATCACCTCGTCGACCGTGCCGATGGCCGAGCCCGCCATCGCCCTCGATCTCGAGCACCCGGTAGCCGCGACAGGTCGGCGCCGGGCGTCCTCGAGCAGCTCGACGTACTCGACGTCGGTGCCGGCCGTGCTCGCCGAGAACTCGTTGATCATCGGGGTCGACGGGATCGGCGATGCCGTCGCACTCCGCGGTGTGCGAGCCGAGCCCGTCGAAGGTGTTCTGCGCGAAGCCCTGCCACTCGGCCGCCGGGTCGAACGCGTCGGTCGGGATTCGTGTCGCCGACGCACACGGTCGCGTCACGGCGGAGCGTGTTGTCCGCCGTCGAGGTGAGGCCGGTGCCCCACTCGGTGCCGGGGTCGATGCCCGACCTGGCCGATCGAGTCGACGACCGGGTCGCCCTGCACGAGCACGATCGCGTCGTTGCCGTTGACCAGAGCGCGGCGCCGGTCGTCTGGTCGGCCGCGCGAGGATCGCCGCGAGCCGCGTCGCCTGGGCGAAGACGAAGACGTCGCCCGCCGCGACGGTGCCGGTCAGGGCGATAGTTGGTCGGCGTCGTGCCGCCGTTGAAGTACAGCTCAGCGTGTACGTGCCGCCGAGGCTCGACGCGCGCCTCGGTCGGGTTGTACGATCTCGATCGCCTTGTTGGTCGAGCAGCCCTCGATGTACTCGGTGATGATCAGGTCCGTGGGCTCGGCCGCTGACGCGGCAGTCGCGGGCGCGGCCAGCCCGACCGCGGCGAGCGCGGCGGCGACGACGGTGACGGTGATGCGGCGGACGGACCGGTGCATGGCGGCTCCCTGCTACGCGCCCGGGTGCGGTTCGGGTCCCCGGATCGCGGTCAGACTATGGGAGCCGTCGGACACGGCGGAAGCCCACCGGGGCGAAGTTCCGGTGAACGTGCTCGAATGTGCACGAGCGGATGCCGGGACCCCACATGTGAGCGCGATGCCGGGCCACGCGGCATCCGTCATCGATCCGCGAGCACGACGCCCGCGGCATCCGCCACTAGCGTCGCTGCTGCTCCGACCCCGACAGCCGCTGGGCGATGTAGATCGGGATGATCGACACCACGACCAGCACCACCGCGATCACCGAGACGATCGGCGCCTGGTTCGGCCGGAACATGTTGTTCAGGATGAAGATCGGCAGCGTCGTCACGCCCGAACCCGCGGTGAACGTCGTGACGATGATCTCGTCGAACGAGAGCGCGAACGCGAGCAGGCCGCCCGGCGAGGAGCGCCGACCGCAGCTGCGGGAAGGTGATGAGGCGGAACGTGGTCCACACGCCCGCGCCGAGGTCGGCGGACGCCTCCTCGAGGTTCGTGCCCTGGCGACGCAGGCGCGCGATCACGTTGTTGAACACCGTGACGATGCAGAAGGTGGCGTGCGCGATCACGATCGTCCAGATCGAGAGCGGAACGCCCATGATCGTGCGGAAGAAGTTGTTGAGCGCGATACCGGTGATGATGCCCGGCAGCGCGATCGGCAGGATGATCAGCAGGCTGATCGCGTCGCGGCCGAAGAACGAGAACCGCTGCAGGGCGATCGAGATGAGCGTGCCGAGCACGAGCGAGATGATCGTGGCGATCACCGCGATCTGCACGCTGGTCCACACGGCCTCCATGGCACCGGCGCTCTGGAAGGCGCGGCCCCACCACTCGAGCGTGAAGCCGGGCGGCGGCCACGTGAGCGACGTCGACGTGGAGAACGAGTTCACGAGCACCACGAACAGCGGCACGTAGACGATCACGAGGATGAGGCCCGTGACGATGCCGAGCGTCGTGCGGGAGAGTCGGGAGAGTCGCATCCGTCGCCCCTAGAGGTTGTCGAGGGCGCCGGTGCGGCGCACGAGGAAGAGGTAGCCGAAGATGATCACGATCGGGATGAGCGCGATCGCCGAGGCGAGGGGCAGGTTGTTCGCGGCGCCGACGTTCGTGTAGACGAGGTTTCCGAGCATCTGGTTCGCCCCGCCGACGATGTTCACGGTGATGTAGTCGCCGAGCGAGAGGGCGAAGCTGAAGATCGTGCCGGCGATGATGGCCGGCAGCACGAGCGGGAACACGACCAGCCGGATCGTCGGCCACGTGCGCCCCCCGAGGTCGGCGGAGGCCTCGAGCAGCGAGTCGGGCACGCGCTCGAGTCCCGCGTAGATCGGGAGGATCACGTACGGCAGCCAGAGGTACGACAGCGTGATGACCGTCGCCGGCAGTCCGTAGCCGGGCGTGCTGCCGCCGAACGGCGCCACGAGCCACTCGAGGATGCCGTCCTGCGAGAGCACCGAGCGCCAGGCGTAGGCCTTCACGAGGTAGCTCGCCCAGAGCGGGGTGAGCACCGCGATGACGAGGATGCGCTGCATCCGCGGCGTCGCCACCTTCGCCATGAAGAACGCGATCGGCAGCGCGAGCGCCACGTCGATGAGCGTGACGAGCAGTGCGACCCCCAGCGTGCGCAGCGTCACCGTCTGGTACAGCGAGCCGGTGAGCACGGTGATGATGTTGTCGAGCGTCCACTCCTGGCTGATCTCGCCGGTGAAGCTGTCGACCGTCCAGAACGCGGTGACGAGCAGCAGCACGAGCGCGACGATGTAGACGACGCCGAGCCAGAACAGTGGCGCGCTGAGCAGCAGCGCGAGCCGCGTGCGCGGGTGGGTGCTGAGGAAGACGGATGCCGCGCGCGCCGGCGTGCGGCGCGGCCGCGGCACCGGCGAGTGGGTGCGATCGGGCGCCGGCACGGGTGCTCCGGGCGGTGCGGGGGCGTGCGTCGTCATGCGGGATCCTGTCGTGTCGAACGGGGTGCTGCGGGCCGAGGAGTCGCATCGGGTGCGCGGGATCCTCGACCCGCAGGGGTGGGGCGGCCTCGTCGGGCCGGGCCGCCCCGGTCTCAGGGCCGGGTCAGCCCTTGATCTCCTGCCACGCCTCGGTCCAGGCGGCGTAGTCGGTGCACTGCACGTCGGTGCGTCCGTCGAGGCACTCCTCGATGGGCGTCGACCAGTACCAGATCTGCGACGCGTAGTCCTCGTCGCCGGCGTGGTACGCCTCGCAGTCCTCGCGGTACTCGCAGGCCTCGTCGCTCGAGGGCGCCTCGCCGAAGTACGACGTGGCCGCCGCGTTCGCCTCGGGGCTCGCGATGTAGTCGAGCCACGCGTAGGCGCAGTTCGGGTTCTTCGACTCGGACGAGATCATCCAGGTGTCCGACCATCCGGTGGTGCCCTCGTCGGGGAGCACGACCTGGGTGGTCGCCCCCTCGCCCTCGAGCACGTTCTGGATGACCTGCCAGCTCGTGCCGACGACGGTGTCGCCGGTCGTGAAGGCCTGGATCTCCTTGAGGTAGTCCGACCAGTACTCGCCGATGTTCTCGCGCTGCTGCTTCAGCAGGTCGACCGCGGCGGCGAGCTGCTCCTCGTCGAGGGAGTAGGGGTTCTCGATGCCGAGCTCGGGGTTGTGCGCCATGAGGTAGACCGCGGCATCCGCGATGTAGATCGGCGAGTCGTACGCGGTCACCTTGCCGGCGTAGTCGCCCGACTTGTCGAACACGACGTCCCACGAGGTGGGCGCCGTCGGGAAGACCTCCGTGTTGTACATGAGGAGGTTCGCGCCGTAGCCGTGGGGCACGCCGTAGGGCACCCCGTCGACCGAGTTCCACGCCTGGTCCTTGAGGAAGGGGTAGATGTTCTCGTAGTTCGGGATGAGGTCGGTGTTGACGGGAGCCACGTCGCCGGCGGCGACGAGTCGGAGCGACGCGTCGCCCGACGCGGAGACCACGTCGTAGTCGCCGGTCTTCATGAGGTTGAGCGCCTCGTCGGACGTGCCGAAGGTCTTGGTCGTGACCTCGCAGCCGGTGTCCTCCTCGAAGGGGGTGACCCAGTCGACCGCGGGGTCGTTCGACCCGTCCTCGACGTAGCCCGGCCACGCGAGGAGCGAGACCTGGCCCTCCATCTCGCCGAGCTCGGTGGCGGCCTCGCCGCTGTCCGAGCCGCCGCCCTGGGTCGTGCCGCACGCCGTGAGCAGCGCGACCGAGGCGATCGCGAGCCCGACGGTGGCGCCACGGCGTACCGTGCGCGGGTTCCGCTTCATGGTTCTCTCCTGTTTCTGTGTGTGGTGCAGTGTGGTGCAGGTCGGTGTCGGCCGCCCGGGTCGGCGGCCGGAGTGCCTCAGCCGGAGATCCCCGGGAGGACCTCGGTGCCGAGGGGCACGACGTCGTCGTCGTGCCACGAGACGACCACCCGGTCGCCGCGCTCGTCGTCGTGGACGCGGCCGCGGACGTTCTGCTCGAGCACCGTCACGCGGGTGCCGTCGTCGAGGTCGACGACGAGCCGCACGCCGCTGCCGAGGTAGATCGCCTCGACGACGGTGCCGGGCACGTTGACGACCCCTTCCCCGTCGAGGCCGTCGTGGGTGACGGTCATCTTCTCGGGGCGCACCGAGTGGTGGCCGTCGCGGCCGAGGAGCGCGACCGACCGCTCGTGGTCGAAGAGGTTCGACGTGCCGACGAAGTCGGCGACGAAGCGCGAGGTGGGCCGCTCGTAGAGCTCGTCGGGCGTGCCGAGCTGCTCGATGCGGCCGTTGTTGAACACCGCGATGCGGTCGGAGAGCGTGAGCGCCTCCTCCTGGTCGTGCGTGACGAAGATGAAGGTGATGCCGAGGTCGCGCTGGATCTCCTTCAGCTCGACCTGCATCTGCTCGCGGAGCTTGAGGTCGAGCGCGCCGAGCGGCTCGTCGAGCAGCAGCACCTTCGGCTCGACGACGGTGGCGCGGGCGAGCGCGACACGCTGGCGCTGGCCGCCCGAGAGCTGCGACGGCTTGCGGCCGGCCATCTGCTCGAGTCGCACCGAGGCGAGTGCGCGCTCCGCCCGCTCGTTGCGCTCCTTGCGGCCGATGCCGCGCACGCGGAGTCCGTAGGCGACGTTGTCGAGCACGTTCATGTGCGGGAAGAGCGCGTAGTCCTGGAAGACGGTGTTGACGTCGCGGTCGAACGGGGCGCGCTTGGTGACGTCCTCCCCGAAGAGCTCGATGGTGCCGCCCGTGGGCTGCTCGAAGCCGGCGATGAGTCGCAGCACGGTCGTCTTGCCCGAGCCCGAGGGCCCCAGCATCGAGAAGAACTCGCCCGCCGCGATCTCGAGGTCGACGTGGTCGACGGCGGTGACGGCGCCGAACTCCTTCGTGAGTCCGGTCAGCCGAATGGCCGGCTGCTGGTCGGTCATGACGTCTCCTTCGATGTGCGTGTCTAAATCATATGGATCCAGATGTCTTAATACAGCCTCGCGTGTTACGGTCTTGTCACAGTTCCGATGACGGACGAGATCGAATGCCGGGAGGTCGGATGCCGCAGGCCACCGGCCGCGCCGACGCCACGCGCGCGGTCGTCTTCTCGCCGCTCGACGGCGCGGGCCGCGCCGAGCTCGTCGAGCAGCGCCTCACCGACGCGATCGTGGCCGGCGTGCTGCGCGACGGCGAGCGCCTGCCGAGCGAATCCGAGCTCGCCCGCAGCCTCGGCGTCGCCGTCGTCACGGCCCGCGAGGCGCTCGTCGCGCTGCGCGACAAGGGCCTCGTGCACACCAGGCGCGGGCGCGACGGGGGCAGCTTCGTCACGCACGACCGCGACGCGTCGATGCGCATGATCGACGAGCGCGTGCGAGTCGCTCAGCCGCATCGAGCTCCGCGACCTCTCGCTGCACTACGCCGCGATCGCGGGCATGGCGGCCGAGGTCGCCGCCGATCGTGCCAGCGAGGACGACCTCGCCAGCCTCGTCGAGGTCGACGCCCGCGCCGACCTCACCACCCCGGGCGGCGCGCGACGCGCGGTCGGCCGGTTCCAGCTCGAGATCGCCGCGGTGAGCCAGTCGCCGCGCCTCGTGCACGAGGAGCTGCGGCTCCAGGCGGAGGCCGGGCCCTTGCTCTGGCTGTGCCTGAGGGAGCAGGATTCTCGTGACCGCAGCCGCACGGCTCGCCTCGAGGTCATCCAGGCGATCCGCACCGTGCAACCCGAACGTGCACGACGCGCGACCACCGAGCACATCGCCTCAGCCGTGGAGTGGCTCATCGACGAGAAGGTGCGCCTCGAGCAGGCGTCGCCGATCGAAGTCCGACGAGGCATCCGCGGCCGCAACACCGGAAGGAGGGAGGCCATGAGCGTCACCGTCGACGTCACCGCCGAGCACATCGCCCGGCGCATCGCCTCCACGATCGACCCCGTCTTCGCCATGATCGACGGGTGGCGCGACGTGCTGGAGCGCGAGCTCTCCGGCCCGCTCGCCGGCGCGCTGACCGGCAGCACCGAGCCGACCGCCGAGACCCTCGATCCCGTCGTCGCCGCGCTCGTGAGCGCCGAGCTCGAGCGCGAGGGCACGCTGATCACGGGCGCCGGCTTCGTCGCGGCGCCCGGGTTCCTCGCCGACGCGCCATGGCATCTCGCGTGGTGGCTGAGCGGCTCGAACACGTTCGGCGCCGGGCCCGACCCGAAGCTCCGGCGCCTCGACGCCGTGAGCGATCCCGATTCCGAGCAGTTCCGCGACTACACGACCCTCGAGTGGTGGCGCGTCCCCGCACGCACGGGCACCCGGCACCTCACCGGCCCCTACGTCGACTACCTCTGCACCGACGACTACACCGTGACGATCACCACGCCCGTGCGGGTGGAGGGCGAGATGGCCGGCCTCGTGGGCACCGACCTGTACGTCGCGCGCCTCGAGCAGGTGCTGCTGCCGGTCATCCGCGAGTCGGGGCATCCGTGCACCCTCGTGAACGCGTCGGGTCGCATCGTCGCCTCGACCGACGCGAGACGGGCCACGGGTGCGCTGCTGCGCCTCGACGGGCTGGCCGAGGCGCTCACGCCGCTGCGCGATGCCGTCACGGTGACGGATGCCGCGAGCCTGCCCGGCGGCGAGGCGGTCGTGCCGTGCGGCGACACGTCGCTCGCGCTGGTGCTCGAGGCCTGACGCGCCGGGCGCGAGGCCGGCTGCCGCGCACGCGGCGCGCGCCGCGCGCTCGGACATGCAGCGCGCGCCTGACCCGCGCTCAGCCGAGGTCGTCGCCCTCGGAGAGCAGCCGGATCGCCTCGGGATCGGCGCCCGCGGCGAGGAGCCGCACGACGAGCGCGCGCCGCGCGCGCACGTACGGCTCGTTCGACCCCGACAGCACCGACCGCGCGTTCGCGCCGTCGAGGAGGGCGGTCGCCTCGAATGAGAGCTGCGTCGGCGTCGGTGTCGGCGTCGAGCTCGCCGGCTCGATCGCGTAGCCGATGCGAGACGCTCACGTAGTCGCCCCAGCTGTCGAACGCCTGCGCGACCGCATCGTGCACGGGCCCGGTCTTGGCGTCGAGATCGGCGGCGGCGGCGGCGAAGAAGCACCCGCCCGGGAAGACGCGGTCGCGCGAGTACGCGATCCAGAGGTCGAGCAGCAGGGCGATGCGACGGATGCCGCGGGGCTCGACGCGGGCCGGCTCGAGCACGGCCTCGCGGAATCGTTGCGTGGCGGCCTCGACCGTCGCGAGCTGCAGCCGCTCCTTCGCGCCGAACAGCGTCGCGACGCCGCTCTTGCTCACCTTCGCGGCGGTGGCGAGGCGGCCGATCGACAGGCCGTCGAGCCCGACGACCGACGCGAGATCGGCCGCACGCTCGAGCACCGCCCTGCGCGAGGCGTCGCCGCGGACGCGTCGTCCATCGATCTCGTTCATGGTCTGTATTTTACGCACGATCGTTCGTATAGTGTACGTACGACCGTTCGTATTCATAGAACGGGTTCCACGACACATCACCACCGGAGGCCGTCATGCACCCCGCCACCACCGCCCTCGTCGCCACCGTGCGCGCGGCCGATCGCGTCACGCCGGCGCTCGCGGGCCGGCTCGCCCTGCCCCTGTTCCGGCAGGTGCGCCCGGCGCTGCCCGTGCGACCCGCCGACCGGGCCGTGCACGAGCACGCCGAGCGCGGCACGATCACCGTTCGGGGCCGCGAACTCGTCACCTACGCCTGGGGTCGCGGGCCCGAGACCGTGCTCGTGGTGCACGGCTGGCGCGGCCGCGCCTCGCAGTTCGCCCCGATCGTCCGCGAGCTCCGCGCCGAGGGCTACCGCGTCGTCGGCTTCGACGCGCCCGCGAACGGCGACTCCGCGGGCCGGCGCACCGACATCCGCGACTACCTGGCCGCCATCGAGGCGATGCAGCAGCGGCACGGGATGTTCCGCGTCGTCATCGGGCACTCCTTCGGTGCGCTCGCCGCGCTCACCGCCGTGCGCGAGGGCACCGCGACCGGCGGGGTGGTGGCGATCGCCGGCATGGCCGACGCCCGCTACCTGGTCGACTCCTTCGCCGACCGCGTCGGCGTGGGCGCGGCGACCGCCGACGTGCTCGCCCGCGAGTTCGCACGGCGCGTGGTGCCCGACGTGCCCGAGCCGTACGCCCGCGTCGACGCCGTCGCCAACCCGCTGCCCGCCGACGTGCCGCTGCTCGTCGTGCACGACCGCGGCGATCGCGAGGTCGCGGCATCCGAGTCGCTGCGACTGCACGCCGCCCAC
This sequence comes from uncultured Actinomycetota bacterium, assembly GCA_963802485.1. Lineage (GTDB taxonomy): Bacteria > Actinomycetota > Actinomycetes > Actinomycetales > Microbacteriaceae > Agromyces. The sequence goes on along the minus strand of CAWDJA010000024.1, from coordinate 62,937 downwards.
GGCGACCGCTCGCGCCTCCTCCTCACCGACGGAGCGGGGCACGCCCGCGTGCTCGGCGCCGATGCGACGCTCGACGCGGTGACGGCGTTCGCGACCGGCGGCCTGCCGGCGCTCGACCGCGCCGGACTCGCGGAGCCGGTGGCCGCGGCGTCCGCCTGAGCCGATCGCGACGGGCGGCCCGGCCGCGTCAGACGTGCGCGAGCACCTCGTCGACCGCGCGCGCCACCCGCCAGGTGCGAGCATGGGGGGATGACGCAGCATCCGCCGGCGCTCGTGGGCATCTCGCACGGCACCTCATCCGAGGAGGGCCGTCGTGCGGTGCGCGGCCTGCACGACGCCGTGGCCGCGGCGATGGCGCAGCGGCATCCGGATGCCACGCCGTCGGTGCGGCTCGGACATGTCGACGTCGAGCAGCCCGACGTGCCCGCCACCCTCGCCTCGCTCGAACCCGGCGAGCCCGCCGTCGTCGTGCCGCTGCTGCTCTCGGCGGGCTACCACGTGTACGTCGACCTCACCGAGGCCGTCGAGGGCGAGACGTCCCGCCCGGTGGCGCTCGCGGGAGCCCTCGGCCCCGACGACCGGCTCGCGGCGGTGCTGCTGCGACGGCTCGGCGAGGCGGGCCTCCGCGACGACGACCGCATCGTGCTCGCCGTCGCCGGGTCGAGCGATCGTCGCGCGGTCGAGGACTGCCGCGACATGGCCGCCCGGCTCGCCGCGTCATCCGATCGCGACGTGTCGCTGGGGTTCCTCTCGGCGGCCGAGCCGCGCCTGCCCGACGCGGTCGCCGCAGCCCGATCGGATGCCGCCGCCGAGGGCGGCCGCGTCGTGGTCGCGAACTACCTGCTCGCGCCGGGCTTCTTCGACGACCTCACCCGCGCGGCGGGCGCCGACGTCACGGCCCGTCCCCTGCTCGTGCCCGACGAGCCGGCGCCGCGGGAGCTCGTCGAGATCGTGCTCGACCGCTACGACGCGGCATCCGCGACGCTCGGCTGAGTGCACGCCGACCGGGCGGTCCGCACGTCATCCACCGTCGCGCGCGATGTCGCGCAGTGCTTCGAGATGGCGCGTGAAGGCCTCACGGCCGCTCGGCGTCAGCCGCAGCCAGGTGCGCGGACGCTTGCCGGCGTAGCCCTTCAGCACGGCCACGAAGCCGGCGCTCTCGAGCACTGCGACCTGCTTGCTCAGCACGGAGTCGCTCACCTCGACGGTGTCGCGCACGAACGCGAACTCGGCCATCTCGGTCGCCGCGAGCGTGGCGACGATCGAGAACCGCACGGCATGCAGGAGCTGCTGCTCGAGTCGGTGTCGCGGGTGCTCGCCGCCGTCACCGCGCGCGCCCGTGCCGGGCACGGTCTCATTCGCGGGACCTCCAGGGCGATGCCCACCATGAGCGGCACGGCGCTCACGACCGCGACGGGGAGCCAGAACCACAGCTGCCCGGGGAAGAGCGGAAGTCCGACGCCCAGTGCGGCCCCCAGGACGAGCAGCCAGACGAGCACCGCGCGCCACCACCGACGCATCTGCGCCCGGGCGCCCGTGACGTCGCTCGAGAAGAACTGCGCGGTCACGCTCACGACCGCCGTGCCGAGCAGGCCGGAGAGCATGGCGACCCAGACGAAGTCGCGCCCCGCCGCGCCAACGCCCGTGAGGTAGAAGGCGCTGGCCACCGCGGTCGCGGCGAGCCAGGCGACGACGTTCTGCGACGTGCGTGCGCGGACGAGGGTGGCGATGCGCTCGGCGTCGGCGAGGGACCGCGCCGCATCCGATCCGGTCGGTTCGTTCATGGCGACCTCCTTGTCACTTTCCATTTTGGCAAGTACTTTCCACAAGGTCAAGCAAACGTGAGGATGATTCGCGTCGCGGGCGATCCCGGGCCGCGCGAGTGGCGCGATTGTCAAGCCTGTGACGCAATGCGGCGAACTGCGACGAGTCGTGACGTCACGTGACGGGTCCCGGCGTCACGAACGTGCCGCCGGCGCGAGCCTCGCCTAGCTTCGACCGCACACGAGCATCGCGCAGCAGCGCCGGCCATGGAGAGGAGGACGCCCGTGACCACCCCGACGACGACGGATGCCGCACCCGCACGACCGACCCCCGCCGGGCGGCCCGCCGGTGCCGAGCACACGGCCCGACCCGACCGCCCGGGCGCGGCAGAGCGCCCCGATCGCCCCGCGCGGCCCGCCTCCCGCCCGCACGGACAGTGGAAGGTCGACGGCACCGAGCCGCTCAACGCCAACGAGGTGTGGAAGCAGGAGGACGGCGGCCTCGCCGTGCGCGAGCGCATCGAGCGCATCTACGCCGACGGCGGCTTCGCGAGCATCGACCCGACCGACCTGCACGGCCGCTTCCGCTGGTGGGGCCTCTACACGCAGCGCAAGCCCGGCATCGACGGCGGCAAGACCGCGACCCTCGAGCCGCACGAGCTCGAGGACGAGTACTTCATGCTCCGCGTGCGCATCGACGGCGGGCAGCTGACCACCGAGCAGCTGCGCGTGATCGCGGGCATCTCGACCGAGTTCGGGCGCGACACCGCCGACCTCACCGACCGCCAGAACATCCAGCTCCACTGGATCCGCGTCGAGGACGTGCCCGAGATCTGGCGCCGCCTGGAGGGCGTCGGCCTCGGCACGACCGAGGCGTGCGGCGACGTGCCGCGCGTCGTGCTCGGCTCGCCGGTCGCCGGCATCGCCGCCGACGAGCTCATCGACCCCACGCCGCAGATCGACGAGATCACGAGCCGCTTCATCGGCGACGAGTCGCTCGCGAACCTGCCCCGCAAGTTCAAGACCGCGATCACCGGCCACCCCAGCCAGGACGTCGTCCACGAGATCAACGACGTCGCGTTCGTCGCCGTGGAGCACCCCGAGCTCGGCATCGGCTACGACCTCTGGGTCGGCGGCGGGCTCTCGACGGCACCGCGGCTGGCCGAACGGCTCGGCGTCTTCGTCGCGCCCGAGCGCGTCGCCGACGCCTGGCACGGCGTCGCCCAGATCTTCCGCGACTACGGCTACCGGCGCCTGCGCAACAAGGCGCGGCTGAAGTTCCTGCTCGCCGACTGGGGCACCGAGAAGTTCCGCCAGGTGCTCGAGACCGAGTACCTCGCGGCACCGCTGCCCGACGGCCCCGCGGCTCCCAAGCCGCTCGCGCACGGCGACCACGTCGGCGTGCACCGCCAGAAGGACGGCCGGTTCTACGTCGGCGTCACGCCGATCGTCGGCCGGGTCTCGGGCCCGACGCTCGCGAAGCTCGCCGACCTCATCGAGGCGCACGGCTCCTCGCGCCTGCGCACGACGCCGCACCAGAAGCTCGTGATCCTCGACATCCCGGAAGCCCGCGTCGAGTCGCTCATCACGGGCCTCGACGAGCTCGGCCTGTCGGCCCGCCCGAGCCTCATCCGTCGCGGCACGATCGCCTGCACCGGCATCGAGTTCTGCAAGCTCGCGATCGTCGAGACCAAGGCGTTCGCGACGGCCGCCGTGCTCGACCTCGAGCGCACGCTCGACGGCTTCGACCTGCCGCACCCGATCAGCCTGCACGTCAACGGCTGCCCGAACTCGTGCGCGCGCATCCAGACGGCCGACATCGGCCTCAAGGGGCAGCTGATCATGGACGACGACGGCGAGCAGGTGCCCGGGTACCAGGTGCACCTCGGCGGCGGACTGGCGACGGCCGACCGCGAGGAGGCCGGCCTCGGCCGCACCGTGCGCGGCCTCAAGGTCACCGCCGACGGCATCGCCGACTACGTCGAACGTGTCGTCAAGCGCTTCCTCGACCAGCGCGACGTCGCGGCCGACGAGACGTTCGCCGAGTGGGCGCACCGCGTCGACGAGGAGGTGCTCCGATGAGCGTGTCCCTCGCGCCCCGCGCGGCGGCCCTGCGGTCGCACGACGAGCTGCGCGCCCTCGCCGAGGCGGGCAACGCCGAGCTCGGGAACTTCACCGACCACGAGGCATCCGCCGCCGAGGTCGTCGCGTGGGTCGCCCGCAACTTCTCGACGGATGCCGCGGCGGTCGCCTGCTCGATGGCCGACGCCGTGCTGCCGCACGTGGTCGCGGCGGAGCTGCCGGGCGTCGACGTGCTGTTCCTCGACACGGGCTACCACTTCACCGAGACCTACGTGACGCGCGACGAGGTCGCCCGTGCCCTCGACGTGCGCGTCGTCGACGTGCTGCCCGAGCAGACCGTGGCCGAGCAGGACGCCGAGTTCGGCGCGGAGCTCTTCTCCCGCGACCCCGGCCTCTGCTGCGCCCGACGCAAGGTCGCACCGCTGCAGCACGCGCTGTCGGGCTACGAGCTGTGGTTCACGGGCGTGCGCCGCGAGGAGGCGCCGACCCGCACGAACACGCCGCTCGTGCAGTGGGACGAGCGCAACGGGCTCGTGAAGGTGAACCCGCTCGCGGCGTGGACCTTCGACGACCTGCTCGACCACGCGGGCGCCCACCAGGTGCCCGTGAACCTCCTGATGTCGCACGGCTACCCCTCGATCGGCTGCGAGCCGTGCACCAGGCCCGTCGCCGCGGGCGAGGACCCGAGGTCGGGCCGCTGGGCCGGCCTCGCCAAGACGGAATGCGGGCTGCACCTGTGAGCGAGACCATGATCACCACGCCCGTCGAGTCACCGGCGAGCCTCTCGACGCTTGACACGCTCGAGGCCGAGTCGATCCACATCATCCGCGAGGTCGTCGCCGAGTTCGAGCGGCCCGTGCTGCTGTTCTCGGGCGGCAAGGACTCCGTGGTCGTGCTGCACCTGGCCGCCAAGGCGTTCTGGCCGGCGAAGGTGCCGTTCCCGGTGCTGCACGTCGACACGGGCCACAACTTCCCCGAGGTCATCGACTTCCGCGACCGCACGGTCGAGCGCCTGGGCCTGCGCCTCGAGGTCGCCGCCGTGCAGGACTACCTCGACGACGGCCGCCTGCAGGAGCGCGCCGACGGCACCCGCAACCCGCTGCAGACGCAGCCGCTGCTCGACGCGATCGCCGCCGGCCGCCACGACGCGGTCTTCGGCGGCGCCCGCCGCGACGAGGACAAGGCCCGCGCGAAGGAGCGCATCCTCAGCCTGCGCGACGAGTTCGGCCAGTGGGACCCGCGCAACCAGCGCCCCGAGCTCTGGGACCTCTACAACGGCCGCCACACGGTCGGCCAGCACGTGCGCGCGTTCCCCATCTCGAACTGGACCGAGCTCGACGTGTGGCGCTACATCGAGCGCGAGGGCATCGAGCTCCCGCCGCTCTACTACGCGCACGAGCGCGAGGTGTACCGCCGCGACGGCATGTGGCGCGCGGTCTCCGAGGTGTCGCCCGCCCGCGCCGACGAGGCCGTCGAGCGCCGCACCGTGCGGTACCGCACCGTCGGCGACATGAGCTGCACCGGGGCGGTGGAGTCGGATGCCGCATCCGTCGCCGACGTCGTCGTCGAGGTCGCGACCTCGACGCTCACCGAGCGCGGTGCGACCCGCGCCGACGACCGCATCTCCGAGGCCGCCATGGAGGACCGCAAGAAGGACGGGTACTTCTGATGAGCGACGCACTGTTCCGCTTCGCGACCGCCGGCTCCGTCGACGACGGCAAGTCGACCCTGGTCGGCCGCCTGCTGCACGACTCGAAGGCGATCCTCGCCGACCAGCTCGAGTCGGTCGCCCGCACGTCGGCCGAGCGCGGCTTCGGCGGCGAGCCCGGCGCCATCGACTTCGCGCTGCTCACCGACGGACTGCGCGCCGAGCGCGAGCAGGGCATCACGATCGACGTCGCCTACCGCTACTTCTCGACCGGGCGCCGGTCGTTCATCCTCGCCGACTGCCCCGGCCACGTGCAGTACACGCGCAACATGGTCACGGGCGCGACCACGGCCGACGCGGTCGTCGTGCTCGTCGACGCGCGCAACGGCGTGCTCGAGCAGACCCGCCGCCACCTCGCCGTCGTGCAGCTGCTGCGCGTGCCGCACGTCATCGTCGCGGTGAACAAGATCGACCTGCTCGGCTACTCCGAGGCGGCGTTCACGTCGGTGGCCGACGAGGTCACGACGCTCGCCCGCGAGCTCGGCCTGCCCGACGCGCACGTCATCCCGGTGTCGGCCCTCGCCGGCGACAACGTCGTCGAGCGCTCGGCGAACACGCCCTGGTACGACGGCCCGAGCCTGCTCGAGCTCCTCGAGACGCTGCCGTCGCTCGACGAGCTCGAGACCGAGCTCGAGGCGCTGCGGATGCCGGTGCAGCTCGTCATCCGCCCGCAGGGCTCGCTCGCGCACGACGTCGACGACGCGGAGCGGTTCCGCGACTACCGCGCCTTCGCGGGGCGCATCGCCTCGGGCACGGTGCGCGTCGGCGACCGGGTGCAGGTGTTCCCCGGCGGAGCGACGACGACCGTGACGGGCATCGACGCGGGGCCGCGCGAGCTCGACGCGGCATCCGCACCGCAGTCGGTCTCGCTCCGCCTCGCCGACCAGCTCGACGCGGCCCGCGGTGCGGTCGTCGTGGCGGCGGGTGCGCTGCCCGAGCCCCGCCGCGAGCTGGATGCCGCGCTCTTCTGGCTCGGCAACCAGCCGCTGCGCCCGGGCGCCCGCGTGCTCGTGAAGTCGGGCACGACGACGGTGCAGGCGCTCATTCCCGAGATCGTCGGCCGCCGCGACCTCGACTCGCTCGCCCTCGAGCCGGCCGACGGCCTCGAGATCAACGACATCGGCCAGGTGCGCGTGCGCCTCGCGGCCGACCTGCCCGTCGAGGAGTACGCCGCGCACCGTCGCGCCGGCGCGTTCCTCGTCATCGACCCGCAGTCGGGCGCCACCCTCGCCGCCGGGATCGTCACCGCACCGGTGACGCCCACCACCGGCCCTGCCGGCATCATCCGCACGACCACCCACACCGAAGGAGCAGCAGCATGACCGCAACGTCCCGCGTCAATTCCCGCCTCGGCCTGGTGGGCGGCATGATGATGGCCGCGGCGATCGTCGCCTCCGCCGCTCTCGCCGGATGCGCCGCACAGCCCGCCGCCGGTGAGACCGCGGCGTCCGCGACGACCGAGCCCGCCGCGGAGCTCCGCCTCGGCTACTTCGCGAACGTCACCCACGCGCCCGCCCTGGTCGGCCTCGAGGAGGGGCTCTTCGCGGAGTCCCTCGGCGACACGAAGCTCACCACGCAGGTCTTCAACGCCGGACCCGCCGCGATCGAGGCGCTCTCGGCCGGCGCGATCGACGCGACCTACATCGGACCGAACCCGTCGATCAACACGTTCATCCAGTCGGGCGGGCAGTCGGCGCACATCGTCGCCGGCGCCGCCACCGGCGGAGCGGCGCTCGTCGTGCGCGACGGGATCGACTCGGCGGAGGACCTCGAGGGCACCACCCTCGCGACGCCGCAGCTCGGCAACACGCAGGACGTGGCGCTGCGCTCGTGGCTCGCCGATGAGGGCTACACGACCGACACGACCGGCGGCGGCGACGTGCACATCACGCCCACCGAGAACGCGCAGACCCTCACGCTCTTCCAGCAGGGCGCCCTCGACGGCGCCTGGCTGCCCGAGCCCTGGGTCTCCCGCCTCATCGTCGACGCCGGCGCGCACGTGCTCGTCGACGAGGCCGACCTCTGGGAGGACGGCGCGTTCCCGACGACCGTGCTGCTCGTGCGGGCCGAGTTCCTCGCCGAGCACCCCGAGACGGTGGAGGCGCTGCTCGAGGGCCACGTGGCATCCGTCGCCTGGCTCGACGAGCACGCCGACGAGGCGCCGGCCGTGATCAACGCGGCGCTCGAGGCCGAGACGGGCAAGCCGCTCGCCGACGAGGTCATCACCCGCTCCCTCGAGCACGTGACCTTCTCGGTCGACCCGCACGCGGAGACGTTCGAGACCCTCGTCGAGAACGGCCTCGAGGCGGGCACGCAGAAGGACGGCTCGATCGACGGGCTGTTCGACCTGCGACTGCTGAACGGGCTGCTCGAAGCCGACGACGCCGAGCCGGTCTCGGCCGGCGGCCTCGGCGAGGAGTAGGAGCCACCATGAGCGGGCAGACGGCCATCCGCATCGACCGGCTCGGCAAGCGCTTCGGCGCCGGGCCGCTGGTGCTCGACGACGTGAACCTGTCGATCGAGACGGGTGAGTTCGTCTGCCTGCTCGGCGCCTCCGGCTGCGGCAAGTCGACCCTCCTCAACCTCATCGCGGGCCTCGACCGGCCGACGACCGGGTCGATCGACGTGCCCGCCGAGGGTGCGGCCGTGATGTTCCAGGAGTCGGCGCTCATGCCGTGGCTCACCGCCCGGCAGAACGTCGAGCTCGCGCTGCGCCTCCGGGGCGTCGCGCGCACGGCGCGGCGTGCGGAGGCGCTCGAGCTCCTCGACGTCGTCAACCTCGCGGATGCCGCGGAGAAGCGCCCGCACGAGCTCTCGGGCGGCATGCGCCAGCGCGTCGCCCTCGCCCGCGCCCTCGCGCAGGACCGCCCCGTGCTCCTCATGGACGAGCCGTTCGCCGCGCTCGACGCCATCACGCGCGACCTGCTGCACGAGGAGCTCGAGCGCGTGTGGCGCCGCACCGGCCGCACGATCGTCTTCGTCACCCACAACGTGCGCGAGGCGGCCCGTCTCGGCCAGCGCGTCGTGCTGCTCTCGAGCCGACCCGGCCGGGTCGCCGGGGAGTGGCGCATCGACACGACCGAGGGGCGCCGCATCGAGTCGCCCGAGGTCGCGGCGCTCTCGATCGAGATCACCGAGCAGCTCCGGAAGGAGATCCGCCGAAATGCCGCATGACACCGCCCTGCTCGAGTAGCGACGCAGGAGCGACCGGCCGCGACCGCGACGCCGCACCTGGCCCCGAGGCCGCCGGCGCGCCTACCACCGCCGCGACCTCCGCCCACGACGACCTGCGCAGCCTCGAGGCCGGCCTCGACCGCCTGCAGACCTCTCCCGACCGCGCTCCGAGCGCCTGGCGCCGCTTCACCACGAGCGTCGTGCCGCCCATCGTCTTCGTGCTCGCCCTCCTCGTCGCGTGGCAGCTCTACGTCGTCATCGCGCAGCCGCGACCCGACATCGTGCCGGGTCCCGTCGATGTGTTCAACGCCATGGTGCTCGCCTGGGAGTCGGGCCGCCTGCAGCTCGCGGTGCTCACGAGCCTCGAACGCGGCGTGGTCGGCTTCCTCATCGCCGTGATCATCGGCACGCCCCTCGGCCTGCTGCTCGCCGAGGTGAAGCCGCTGCGCCGGGCCGTCGGCCCCATCATCTCGGGCCTGCAGGTGCTGCCGTCGGTGGCATGGGTGCCCGCCGCCATCCTCTGGTTCGGCCTCACGGATGCCACGGTGTACTTCGTCGTGCTCATGGGCGCGGTGCCCTCGATCGTGAACGGCCTCATCGCGGGCGTCGAGCAGGTGCCGCCGCAGCTCCGCCGCGTGGGCACCGTCCTCGGCGCCGGACGCACGCGGCTCGCCACCCTCGTGGTGCTCCCCGCGGCGCTGCCCGGCTACGTCGCCGGCCTCAAGCAGGGCTGGGCGTTCTCCTGGCGATCGCTCATGGCCGCCGAGATCATCGCAGCCGGCGGGTCGATCGGCTTCGGCCTCGGCTCGATGCTCAACCAGAGCCGCGAGCTCGCCGACATCGCCGGGGTGCTCGCGACGGTCCTCGTGATCCTCGCCATCGGCATCCTCATCGAGCTCGTGTTCTTCGCCCCCCTCGAGCGACGGATGCTCCGCCGCCGCGGCCTGCTCCAGGGAGGCACCCGATGACCGCCGACCTGAAGGGCCGCGGTCACCCTCGTGGGCGCCGGACCCGGCGACCCGGGCCTCATCACCCTCCGCGGCCTCCGCGCGCTCGAGGCGGCCGACGTGATCGTCGCCGACCGGCTCGGCGCCCGCGGGGTGCTCGACGGGCTCGCCGCCGAGGGCGTGGTGCTCCGCGCCGAGGTCGTCGACGTCGGCAAGCTCCCCGGCCACCACGCCGTGCCGCAGGACGCCATCAACGAGCTGCTCGTCGCCCTCGCCCGCGACGGCCGGCAGGTCGTGCGCCTCAAGGGCGGCGACCCGTTCATCTTCGGCCGCGGCGGCGAGGAGGTCGCCTTCTGCCGCGACGCCGGCGTCGACGTCGAGGTCGTCCCGGGCATCACGAGCGCCATCTCGGTGCCGGCGATCGCCGGGATCCCGCTCACCCACCGCGGCCTCGCCACGACGTTCACCGTCGTCACCGGCCACGACCAGATCCAGTCCCTCGGCGGCGGACGCGACCACACGGTCGTGCTGCTCATGGGCATCGGCACCCTCGCGAACTCCGCGATCACCCTCGCCCGCGGCGAGCGCGGCGGCGAGTGCCCCGTCGCGATCATCGAGGACGGCTACGGGCCCGGCCAGCGCGTCACCGTGGGCACGCTCGACACGATCGCGCTGCAGGCGGCGCGACGCGGCATCCGCTCGCCCGCGGTCGTCGTCGTCGGCGACGTCGTGACCCTCAGCCCGTACGCCCCCGAGGCGATCGGCGGGCACGCCGAAGCGCCCCGGCACGCCGTCTGACCCCGACGACCCCCGGTCCACCCACCGAAAGGCCCCGCAGCAATGACCCGTCCCCTCCGCGTCGCGATCGTCGGCGCCGGCCCCGCCGGCATCTACGCCGGCAACATCCTCAACCGCCAGGTCTCCGAGGCCGGCGGCGAGGTCGCGATCGACCTGTTCGAGTCGCTCCCCGCGCCCTACGGGCTCATCCGCTACGGCGTCGCGCCCGATCACCCGCGCATCAAGGGCATCGTGAACTCGCTGCACGAGATGCTCGACGCGGGCACCATCCGACTCATCGGCAACGTCGAGGTCGGCCGTGACGTGAGCGTCGACGAGCTGCGCGAGCGCTATGACGCGGTGGTCTTCGCCACCGGCGCGCTGCGGGACGCCCCGCTCGACATCCCCGGCATCGACCTGCCGGGCTCCTACGGCGCCGCCGACCTCGTCGCCTGGTACGACGGCCACCCCGACGTCCCGCGCGACTGGCCGCTCGAGGCCGAGCAGATCGCGGTCATCGGCAACGGCAATGTCGCGCTCGACGTCGCCCGCGTGCTGGCGAAGCATCCGAAGGACCTGCTGTCGACCGACGTCCCGGCGAACGTGGTCGCGGGCCTCGAGGCGTCGCCCGTGACCGACGTGCACGTGTTCGGCCGCCGTGGCCCCACCCACGTGAAGTTCACCCCCATCGAGCTGCGCGAGCTCGGCGAGGTGCCCGACGTCGACGTGATCGTGTACGACGACGACTTCGAGCGCGCCGCCGGCGACCCGCACGCCGACCAGCTGCTCGCGTCGAACAACCAGGTGAAGGTCATGACCCGCACGCTGAACGGCTGGCGCAAGCCCGCCGACTGGCAGCCCACGGCGTCGCGCCGCCTGCACCTGCACTTCCTGCACACCCCGGTCGAGGTGCTCGGCTCCGCTCGGGTGGAGGGCGTGCGGTTCGAGCGCACGCGTCCGGTGGGCGACGGCTCCGTCGAGGGCACCGGCGAGTTCGTCGACGTGCCCGTGCAGGCGGTCTACCGCGCGGTCGGCTACGCGAGCTCGCCGCTGCCGGGCGTGCCGTTCGACGAGCGCGCGGCCGTGATCCCGAACGACGGCGGCCGGGTCACGGATGCCACGGGCACCCCGCTTCCCGGCGTGTACGCCACCGGGTGGATCAAGCGCGGCCCCGTCGGCCTCATCGGCCACACCAAGGGCGACGCCCTCGAGACCATCACGAACCTGCTCGCGGATGCCGCGGCGGGCGCGCTGCCCGCACCGGTCGTCTCGGCGGGGCCCGACGGCGACGAGGTGTTCGAGCTGCTCGAGGCCCGCGGCATCCGCTTCACGACCTGGGCCGGATGGCTGGAGCTCGACGCGCACGAGCGCGGGCTCGGCGAGGCGTTCGCCGGCGACGTCGCGCGCGAGCGCGTGAAGGTCGTGCCCCGCGACGAGCAGGTGGAGATCTCGCGCGCCGGCGCCCTGGTCGGGTCGTGACCTACGTCATCGCGCTGCCGTGCGTCGACGTCAAGGACCGCGCCTGCATCGACGAATGCCCGGTCGACTGCATCTACGAGGGTGAGCGCTCGCTCTACATCCACCCCGACGAATGCGTCGACTGCGGTGCGTGCGAACCGGTCTGCCCGGTCGAGGCGATCTACTACGAGGACGACCTCCCCGACGTCTGGTCGGACTACTACAAGGCCAACGTCGAGTTCTTCGACGAGGTCGGCTCGCCCGGCGGCGCCGCGAAGGTCGGGGCGCTCAGCTTCGACCACCCGGTCGTGGCGGCGCTGCCGCCGCAGGGCGAGCACGGCTGACCGGCAGCCGGCTCCGCGATCCGCCGCGCGACGGCGACCGCTTCGCCGGCGCACCCGGGAGGGCTCAGGCCCGGCGGCGGCCCCGGGAGGGCCCGGCGTCGTCGGACGGCGGCTCCTCGTCCTCCAGCCCGAACACGGCGGCCTCGACGGCCTCGCCGTAGGCGGCGACCTCGGCGGCGGGCATGCCGAACAGCAGGGCGGCGATGCCGGCAAGCGGCGGGACCTCCTGACGCGCCATGAGCCGGTAGGCGTCGTCGTCCCTGCCCTGCGGGTCCACGATGTCGTCGAGGCCGTCGTCGGCGGCGTCGACGACGCGGTTCTGCGCGAGGGTGGCCACCCTCGCGCGCATCTCGTCCGAGGTCGTCGGGGTCGGCATCTCGGGCAGGGAAGCGGCGATCCGGCCCGCCTCGCGGATCGTGAACGTGGAGTGCAGCGCGCCCGGCACGAGGCCGAGGACGCTCTCGCGCTGGCGTGCGGAGGAGACGAGCACGAGGTCGGCCGACCGGATCACGTCCTCGGTGATCTGCGCGGCGCGATGCCCGGTGCCGTCGGCGCCGAGCGCGGCGGCGATGAGCCGCGACCGGGATCCCATCGTCGATCCGACGGGGGCGCGAAGGCCGGCGCTCGTCACCCGCACCGAATCGGTCGTCGACGACGGCAGGTACCAGCCGGACCACGTGTCGAGCAGCACGGCGCCGAGCGCCGACCGGTTGACGTTGCCGGTGCAGACGACGAGCACGGTGAACGGGCCCGTGCCCGCCCCTCCGTCCGCCGGATGCCTCGTGGCCGCCGTCACGCTCGGCTCGTCGCGCTGCTCACACGTGAAGTGCGGCGCACGACCTCGTCGTAGATGGTGTCGTCGGGGCGCTTGCCTCGCGTGGACCGCGCACGCACGGTCTCGATGACCTCCGAGTAGAACTCCGCGTGCGCCTCGGCGACCTCGGCGTCGTCGAGGAGGCCGGGTGTCGCCGCCGCAGCGGCCCCCAGCCTGGCCCGCAACTCCGCATCGGAACCGAGGCGGGCGAGCACGCCGGCGAGCGAGTGCACGTCGCGAGCGGCGAACTGCAGGCCGTTCAGGTCGTTGCGCACCCACTCGGTCGGGCCGCCCTCGTCGGCCACGACGACCGCGCGCCCCGCCGCGAGGTACTGCAGGACGTTCTGGCCGAGCGGTTCGGGCCGCGTCGAGGCCTGCACCGCGACGTCCCACTGCTCGATCAGCGCGTCGACGTCGGAGACGTGCCCGTGGAAGACCACCTGGTGGGCGATCCCGAGCTCCTCCGTGCGCGCGTGGAGCTCGGCGAGGAAGTCCTCGTGGCCGAACGGCGCCGCCCCGGCGAACTCCAGTCGGGCGTCGGTGCCGGCGAACGCCTCGGCGAACGCGTCGAGCAGCACGCGCTGGCCCTTCCACGGATCGATGCGCGCCAGCATGCCGATGCGCACGCCGCCCGGCGCGCGCGGCGGAAGGGACGCCCGCAAGCGGATCCCCGAGGCGCTCGGGATCACGCTGACGAGTGCGTCGGGCCGGAGGTACGGCCGCGCCGAGTCGAGGGGCGGGTGCGTGTCGCTGATGATCCCGTCGGCACGCGGCAGGATCACCCGGGTCATGAGGAAGTGACCGGTGCGCCCGAGGGCGTCGAGGTCGGTCATGTCGCGCACGTGCACGACGAACGGCACGCGGGAGAAGCGGGCGGCGAGCGCGCCGTAGGCGGCCGCCCGAGCCGTGTTGGCGTCGACGAGGTCGGCGCGACGGAACGCACGGTGCATGCCGGTGGCGATCGCCTGGGTCACGAGTCGCGATCCCCGCGACGAGCTGGAGCCCCGAACCCGCCCCAGCTCACGCCGGCCGGCTGGCGCACGCCGACGAAGCGCCTCGGCACGTCGGCGGGGAGGCCCTCGTAGACGCCGAGGCCGTCATCGTCGGTCGGCGCCAGCATCACGAACGGGGACCACGGCGCTCCGGCCTGCAGCATCCGCAGCAGTGCGAACTCGGCGCCGCCGGCGACCGTCGTGTGGTCGAGGTGCAGCACGCGGGGCTGCGTCACGCCATCTCGCTCGTCGAATCCATCAGCTCTCGCGCTCATGCGATCTCACCGGCACGTACGGCGGGTACAGTGAAGGCACCTTTGACCACTGTATTCCCCTTGCTTCGGGCCGCGAGGGCATCAATCCACGCATCGTCGCCCGGATATCTTGTATCTGTCGGGAAGAGTCTACGTTGGGGGGCGGCGTGCGCGTGCTGAGGATATCGCATAGCGCCGTCGTAAGCGAGTGGAGGGGGCGCGAGCGCGCCCTCACGGAACTCGGCGTCGACGTCTCGCTGCTGAGCGCTCGGGCATGGGTCGAGGGCGGGGCCCTCGTGCGGCTCGAACCCGAACGCGGTGAGCAGGTGACGGGCGTCGCGACCGCGGGACGCCATCCCGCCCTGTTCCTCTACGATCCGCGACCGCTGTGGCGCGCCCTCGGCGAGCGGTGGGACGTCATCGACATCCACGAGGAGCCGTTCGCCCTCGCGACCGCCGAGATCCTCGCCCTTCGGGCCCTGCGACGCCGTCGCCCGCCCGTCGTGCTCTACACGGCGCAGAACCTGCCGAAGCGCTACCCGGTGCCGTTCCGCTGGTTCGAGCGGCTGGCGCTGCGCAGCGCGGCCGGCGTCTCGGCGTGCAACGACGAGGCCGCTCGCATCACCGAGGCGAAGGGTTTCGCGGGCCGGGCGCGGGTCATCCCGCTCGGCATCGACGAGGAGCGCTTCCGATCGCACGACACGACCACGACGGATGCCGCTGGCCCTCGATTTGGGGGCGAATCGACCTCGTCGAGCATCGTCGTGGGCTTCGCCGGACGCCTCGTGCCCGAGAAGGGGCTCCGCGTGCTCCTCGACGCCACCGCGCGCGATCCGCACATGCACCTGCGCATCGCGGGCGCCGGCCCGATGGAGCACGAGCTGCGGGCGCGTCGCGGCGAACGCGGGGCTCGCGGAGCGGATCGAGTTCGTCGGGGCGCTGGCACCCGACGAGGTCGCCGCCTTCTACCGCTCGCTCGACGTGCTCGCCGTGCCGTCGCTGCCGACGCCGAGCTGGACGGAGCAGTTCGGCCGGGTCGCGATCGAGGCGATGGCGTGCGGCGTGCCCGTCGTGTCCAGTGATGCCGGCGCACTGCCCGCGGTCGTCGGCGGCGCCGGCATCGTCGTCCCGGCGGGCGACGCGGGCGCACTCGGCGACGCGCTGGTCGAGGCCGCCGGCGCAGGGCGCCGAGGCGCTGCGGGCGCGCGGGTTCGAGCGCGCCGCGACATGCAGCTGGGACGCCGTGGGCCGTGACTACCTCGAGCTGTACGGCTCGGTGCTGCACGAGGCATCCGTCGCCGTCGGCGACCAGCCCGGCCTCG
Organism: uncultured Actinomycetota bacterium; assembly: GCA_963802485.1. GTDB lineage: Bacteria > Actinomycetota > Actinomycetes > Actinomycetales > Microbacteriaceae > Agromyces. The sequence goes on along the minus strand of CAWDJA010000024.1, from coordinate 47,302 downwards.
AGGTCGTCGTCGTCGCGTACGGCGCCCCCGAGCTCCTGCGGCGGGCGCTGGAGCCACTGACCGGACTGCCCGTCACCGTCGTCGACAACTCCTCGATGCCCGAGATCGCCGCGATCTGCGACGAGCTCGGCGTCCGCTACCTCGACCCGCGACGCAACGGCGGATTCGCCGCCGGCGTCAACACCGCGCTCCGCGACCGGCTCGTGCCCGGCGCCGACGTGCTGCTGCTGAACCCCGATGCCGTCATCTCCGCGGCCGACGTCGCGGTGCTGCACGCCGCGCTCCGGGCGCGATCCGACCTCGCGAGCGTCGGGCCGGCCCAGGTCGACGACGACGGATCGCTCGCGCAGGTGGAGTGGACGTTCCCGTCGCCGGGCTCGACATGGCTCGAGGCGGTCGGCCTCTCGCGGCTGCATCGCGGTCCCCGCTTCGTGATCGGGTCGGTGCTGCTCCTGCGCGCGGAGGCGCTCGAGCAGGTCGGCGAGCTCGACGAGCGCTTCTTCCTCTACGCCGAGGAGACCGACTGGGCGTATCGGGCCCACCGCCTCGGCTGGGCCCATGCCGAGGTGCCCGCGGCGAGGGCCGTGCACGCGGGTGCCGGCACGAGCCGCGACGCCACGCGGCGGGAGGCGCACTTCCACGCGTCGCAGGAGCGGTACCTGCGCAAGCACTACGGCGCGCTGGGCTGGCAGGCGGCGCGGCTCGGCCAGTGGCTCGGCGCGATGACCCGCTCCGTCGTGCTCGGCGGCGAGCGGGGCCGGGAGGCCCGCAGGCGAGCCGCCCTCTACCGCCTCGGGCCGACGAGCGTCGAGGCGCGGTTCCTGCGTCCCGAGGCGAGGGCCGGCGGATGACGCGCATCGTCCAGGTGGTCCCCTTCATCGGCCCGGGGTCCGGCGTCGCCGGCGTGGCGTGGAACCTCGAGCAGGAGTTGCGTGCGCTCGGCGCGACCGTGGAGCGGTACACGTTCGATGACGCCCGGCGCGGCAAGGCCTGGCAGTGGCCGAGACGCAGCTTCGCACGGCGCCTCGCGCGCGGCTGGCGGGTGGTCTGGCTCAGCACCGTGGGCGGCGCGCGGGCCCGTCGGTTCCTCGCCGAGCGTCCCGATGCCGTCTCGATCTGCCACAACGACTTCATGGCCGGCGACGTCTACGTCGACCACGGCGTCATCCTGGCGTCGATGCGCGCCCGCGGGAACCCGGCGTGGCTGATGATCCGCAACCCGTTCCACGTCTTCATCCACCTGCGCGACCTGATCCGGTACCGAGGGCGCACCCACCGGGCGGTCGTGGCACTGTCGCAGGCGGATGTCGCCGAGCTCCGCTCGACGTACGGCCGCGTGCGCCCCCGCCTCGAGGTCATCCCGAACGGCGTGGACCTCGAGCGGTTCCACCCGCCGACGCCGGAGGAGCGCCGGAAGGGGAGGGACCTGCTCCGCCTCGGCGACGAGGAGCGCGTCGCGGTCTTCGTCGGGCACGAGTTCCACCGCAAGGGCCTCCGGTACGCCATCGAGGGGCTCCGGTACGCTCCCGGCGTGCTGCTGCTGATCATCGGCGGCTCCGACGACATCATCGCCGAGGCGTACGCGCAGGCCCAGGCCGTCGGCGTCGGCGAGCGGGTGCTCTTCCTCGGACCGAGGCAGAACCTCGGGTCGTACCTCGCCGCATCCGACATGTTCGTGCTCCCGAGCGCCTACGAGGCGAACGCGCTCGTCGTGCTCGAGGCCCTCGCCAGCGGCCTCCCCGTGGTGACCACCCGCGTCGGATTCGCGCCCGAGATCATCGAGGACGGGCGGAACGGGTTCCTCGTCGCACAGGATGCACGCGAGGTCGGCGAGCGCCTCGCGCAGCTCGCGGACGAGGACCTCTCCGACTGGAGCCGACGCGCTCGCGCCAGCGCCGAGCCGTACACGTGGCGCGCCGCCGCCCGGCGCTACCTCGACCTCGCCGAGCAACTGGCCGCCGAACGTCGGCGACCCGTCGCGCGCGGCAGCCGGCGCACGCGAGGCCGGCGGATGACGCACATCGTCCAGATCGCACCGACCATCAGCCCCGGCAGCGGCGTCGCCGGTGTGGCGTTCAACCTCGAGCGCGAGTTCGCGGCGGCCGGCGTCACCGTCGAGCGGTTCACGGCCGCCGAGGCCGGGCGCCGCCGTCCCGAGTCGCGCCGGCGATCCGGCATCGCCACGCACCTCGAGGGCGCGAGGAACGTCGTGTGGTTCAGCACGGTCGGCACGCGGCGGGCCCGTCGCTTCCTCGCCGAGCGACCCGACGCGGTCGCCATCTGCCACAACGACGTCATGACCGGCGACATCTACGTCAACCACGGCCTGCGTCCAGGCGGCCATGCGGGCCCGCGGGGGCTACGCATGGCGGATGGTGCGCAACCCGCGTGCACCTGTTCACGGCGCTCCGCGACCGCGTGCGGTACCGGGGACGCGCGCACCGCGCGATCGTCGCGCTGACGACGACGGAGGCGGCGCTGCTCGTCGAGACCTACGGCCGCGTCCGGGCGCCGATCCACGTCATCCCGAACGGCGTCGACGTCGAGCGGTTCCGACCGCCCGAGGCCGGGGAGCGAGCGGCGGCCCGCGCCGAGCTCGGCCTCCCGGATGCCGGTGCGGTCGCGGTGTTCGTCGGCCACGAGTTCGAGCGCAAGGGCCTGCCCATCGCGATGGAGGCGCTCGCGGACGCGCCCGGCGTCACGCTCCTCGTCGTCGGCGGCAACGCCGGAGATGATCCGCTCCGCCGCATCCCGGGCGCGACGGCTCGGGGTCGCGGACCGAGTGGTGTTCGCCGGGGAGCGCCCCGACCCCGTGCCGTGCTTCCAGGCGTCCGACATCCTGGTGCTGCCGAGCGCGTACGAGGCGAACGCCCTCGTGGTGCTCGAGGCGCTCGCCTGCGGCCTCCCGGTGGTGTCGACCCACGTCGGCTTCGCGCCCGACATCATCGTCGACGGCGACAACGGCTTCCTCGTCGACCGCGACGCCGCGTCGGTGGCCGAGCGGCTGCGCGACCTCGCCGCCTCGGACCTCACCGAGTGGCGGGTCCGCGCACGTCGCACGGCCGAGCGCCACACGTGGCCCGACATCGCGCAGCGGTACCTCGACCTCGTCGACGCCGTCCGAGCCGAGCGGGAGGCCCCGTGAGCGAGCGGCTCAGGATCCTCCACGCCATCCGGTCCGACGGGTTCGCGGGGGTCGAGCAGTTCGTGCTGCGCCTGGCGCGGGCGCAGCAGCAGCGCGGCGACGAGGTGACCGTGATCGGCGGAGCGACCGAGCCGATGCGCGCCGGTCTCGATCCGGTCGGGGTCGGGCACGTCCCGGCCGCACGCACCGACGACGTCACCCGAGCGGTGCGCCGGCTCGCGCGCGACGTCGACGTGGTCAACACCCACATGACCGCGGCCGACCTGGGCACCGTGCTCGCGCTCGCCCCGAGGCGCACGAGACCCTCGGTCGTCGCGACCCGCCACTTCGCGAAGCCGCGCGGGCGCATCGGGCCCGTCCCCCTCGCCGTCGATCGTCCGGCGCGGCATCGACGCGCAGATCGCGATCAGCACCGCCGTCGCGGCCACGATCGACGGGCCGAGCACGGTCGTGCATCCGGGCATCGACGCCCGCCCCGCCCCCGACACGCGGTCGCGTGAGCGCACGGTGCTCATCGGGCAGCGACTCGAGCCGGAGAAGCACACGCACGTCGGACTGCGCGCGTTCGCGGCATCCGGACTCGTCGACGACGGCTGGAGCCTGGAGATCGCCGGCGACGGCTCGGAGCGCGAGGCGCTCACCGCCCTCGCCGCATCCCTCGGCGTCGAGGACGCGGTGCGCTTCCTCGGCTTCCGCAGCGACCTGCCCGAGCTCATGGGCCGGGCGGCCCTGCTGGTGGCGCCATGCCCGGTCGAGGGCTTCGGCCTCTCGCTGCTCGAGGCGATGGCGAGCGGGCTCCCGGTCGTCGCCGCGGCCGCCGCCGGCCACCTCGACACGCTCTCGGGCCTCGACCCGCGGGCCCTCTACGCACCCGACGACGTGGCGGAGGCGGCCGCGCACCTCCGGTCGCTCGCGCGCGACGAACGCCGGCCGCGACGGCGCTCGCCCACGCGGCGCTGGAACGCCAGCGGCGCGAGTTCTCGCTGGAGGCGCAGGCCGACGGCACCGACGCCGTCTACCGGAGGCGTGCTGTGACCGATCTCGTGGTGGTGTCGCTGGAGCGCTGGGACGACGTGTGGCGCCGGAACCAGCACCTCGTCGCCGGCCTGCTCGAGGCGGATCCCGGGTTGCGGGTGCTGTTCGTCGAGCCGCCCGCGGACCCGACGCACGACCTCGCCTCCCGACGCTCGCCGAGCCTGGGCACGTCGGTGACCGAGGTCGGCGAGCCCGCGCCCGGACGGCTGTGGACCCTCCGGCCCGTGAAGTGGCTTCCGCGGCGCGTGGACCCCCGCGCCGATGAACGGCTCGCGCGTGCGGTCATGCGCGCCGCCACGAGGCTCGGCATGCGGCATCCGCTGCTCTGGATCAACGACCCCGGCATGGCCGGACTCGCCGAGCGCTCCGGATGGCCGACCGCTGTACGACATCACCGACGACTGGCTCGCCGCCGCCCGCCCCGGGGCGGAGCTCGAGCGGACCGCCGCGAACGAGGCGCTGCCTGCTCGACCTCGCCCGCGAGGTCGTGGTGTGCTCGCCCGAGCTCGCCCGCCGCAAGGGGGCGACCCGGCCGGTGGTGCTCATCCCGAACGCCGTCGACGTGGAGGCGTATCGCCGCCCCGCCCCGCGCCCGGCGGACCTGCCGGACGGCCCGTCGGCGCTCTACCTCGGCACGGTGCACGCCGACCGGATCGACGTCGACCTGTGCGAGGCCACGGCGCGCGCCCTGGGGCCGGCTGGCACGCTGATGCTGGTCGGACCGAACCTCCTCACCTCCGACGAGTCGAAGCGGCTGGAGCGCGCCGGAGCGCGACTGCTCGGCCCCCGGCGACGCGACGAGGTCGTCGGCTACCTCCAGCACGCCGACGTGCTCGTGGTGCCGCACGTCGTGACCGGGTTCACCGACAGCCTCGACCCGATCAAGCTCTACGAGTACCAAGCGGTCGGCCGGCCCGTGGTGTCCACCCCGGTGGCCGGATTCCGGGATGCCGCCGACCCGCGCATCACCGTCGCCGCCGGCGACGCGTTCGTGGCGGCCGTGGTGGACGCCGTGCCGGCGCGCACGCGGTTCCCCGTCGGGGCGGACGGCGAGGTCGCCAGCTGGGCGGAGCGCGTGCGGCAGATGGCCGCGGTGCTCGACCGGCTCGTTCCGGGGTCCGCCGCCGGGTAGCATTCGATGGTGCGACCGACCGTGATCACCCCACCGGGGCGCCTCGCCCTGCCGCCGTGGCGCGAGCTGTGGGAGGCGCGCGAGGTCGCCGTGCGGTTCGGCCAGCGCGACGTGGTGCTGCGCTACCGCCAGACCGCCATCGGCGTGGCGTGGGTGCTGATCCAGCCGCTCGCCGCGGCGGGCATCTTCTCGCTCGTGTTCGGCACCGTGGCCGGCCTGTCCACGGGCGGTGTGCCGTACTTCCTGTTCTCGTTCATCAGCATGCTCGCGTGGACGCTGTTCTCGAGCATCGTCAGCCGGTCGGCGCCGTCGCTCGTGGCGAACCAGGCCCTCGTCTCGAAGGTCTTCTTCCCGCGGATGCTGGTGCCGCTCTCGACCGCCATGTCCGCGCTGCTCGACTTCGCCGTCGGCCTCGGCCTCGGCATCGTGCTGCTCGTGATCTACGGCGTGAACCCGGGCTGGGGCGTGCTGCTGCTGCCCGTCTGGGTGCTGCTGTTCGCCCTCCTCGGCCTCGGCATCGGGCTCGCCACCTCGGCGTGGATGGTGCGCTACCGAGACGTGGCGTACGTGCTGCCGTGGATCCTGCAGGTCGGGCTCTTCGCGACGCCCATCGCCTACTCGCTCGACGCGGTGCCGGCCGACCTCCAGGCCCTGTTCCTCGCGAATCCGCTGACCTGGCTCATGGAGCTCTGGCGCTTCTCGCTGCTCGGCACCGCGCTCCCGCCCACGTGGCAGATCGTCGGGGCCGTCGTGGTCAGCGTCGGGGCGTTCCTGCTCGGCGCGATCGTGTTCCAGCGCAACGAGCGGTCGTTCGCCGACAACATCTAGTCGGCTTCACCCGCCGCCGGCTGCAGCGGCCGCTGTTCGGCGATGCACCGCGATGCCGGTACGACGAGCGGATGCCACGTACGACGAAAGCGGATGCCGCCACGTTGATCGTGGCGGCATCCGCTTCGTAGCTGGGGTTGAACCCTACTGGCCGCAGTTCGGCGGCAGCACGACCGTGCAGCCGGGGTTCTGGATCGGCGGCGTCGACGGCGAACGAGAAGTCGTCGACGGCCGGCGGGTGGTTGTCGGGGTCGGGCGGCGTGGGCGTGTGGCCCCACGGCATCGAGATCGAACCCGTCAGCGACTGGTTCGCGCTGTTGCCGTTCTCGCCCGCGTTCATGACGACCGAGATGGAGGCCCCGTCGGCGAGTGCGTAGGGGAACGTGATCACGTCGCCGTTGCCGTCGACCGCCGCCTGGAAGAACAGCGTGATGTCGGGGTTCGTGTCGGTGAACGTGATCAGGAAGCCCGCCTGGTTGTACAGGTAGATCGTCTTGCCCGTGTTGTTCGAGATCGTCACGTCGAAGACGTAGCCCTTGACGAACACGTTGCCGCACGAGTTGCCGGGCAACTTACAGGCGTCGCCGACGACGATGGTGGGCGGGCCACCCGACGCCGCGTACGCGGGGGCCGGGACGGCAAGAGCGATCGCGGGTACGGACCACGCCATCGCCTTGGCGACCGTGCGTCGGGAGACGCCGGCCTTCGGTTCTTCGAGGTCGCTCATTGCGTGGTCCTCCTGGATGCTGTGGACGGGGAAGCGGACGCCGTGGCGCCCGCATGTTTCGGGAACTGAAAAGCTGAGAGTCTTCGGCTCTCCCGCTGAGAGTATCGGGTTTGCCGGGCCAACTCTAGAGGAAGAGCAATCCTCAGTCACCTTCGCGACACCCCGCATTCGGGTGACAGCGCGGGAATGTTAGCGTATGACGACCCACCCCTTGCGGCCTTCGGCGCCGCCTCGAGCGCGAGGAATCGAATGTCGGACGGCACGGCGATCGCGGTCTCGGACCTCTCGAAGACCTACCGCATCAGCCATCGCCACCGCACGAGCCGTGCCACCGAGGCGATGGTCGAGTTCGTGCGCCGTCCCTTCAAGCGTGCCGAGGTCGAGTCCTTCGACGCGCTCCGCGACGTCGACTTCGACGATCCCCCAGGGCGAGGCGGTCGGCATCATCGGCCGCAACGGCGCCGGCAAGTCCACGCTGCTGAAGCTGCTCACCCGCATCACCGCACCGACGACCGGCCGCATCGAGCTGCACGGCCGGGTCGGCAGCCTGCTCGAGGTGGGCACCGGCTTCCACCCCGAGCTCACCGGGCGCGAGAACATCTTCCTGAACGGCACGCTGCTCGGCATGCGCCGCCGTGAGATCACGCGGCGCTTCGACGAGATCGTCGACTTCGCGGGGGTCGAGCGCTTCCTCGACACCCCCGTGAAGCGCTACTCGTCGGGCATGTACGTGCGACTCGCGTTCGCGGTCGCGGCGCACCTCGACACCGAGATCCTCGCGATCGACGAGGTGCTCGCGGTCGGCGACGCCGAGTTCCAGCGCAAGTCGATCGCCAAGATGCGGGATGCCGCTGCGCACGGCCGCACCGTGCTGTTCGTGAGCCACCAGATGCACACCGTGCTCAACCTGTGCACGTCGGCGCTCTTCCTGCAGGCCGGCGAGCTCGCCTTCCACGGCGACGTCGACACGGCCATGCAGCGGTACCGCGAGACGTTCGAGGACCACGCGATCGCCCAGCTCGAGGCGTCCCGACGCCCCGGCAACGGCCGGCTGCGGGCCGACACCGTGCGCGTCTCGAAGGCCGCATTCCATTCGGCGGAGCGCAAGGAGGTCACGATCCAGCTCCCGAGCGGTTCCGTCGACATCGGCCGGTACTACGTCTCGTGCCACGTGACCGACGCGAACGGCGTCACCGTCGTGCAGTGCGACTCCCGGCTGGTCGGCACGTGGCTCGACCCCGAGGTCCCGCACGAGCTCGTCCTCACGATCGACGACCTGATGCTCCGGCCCGGGCGCTACTCGGTCGACGTCTTCGTCTGCGCCACGGGCGTCATGGACGCGTGGGAGGCTGCGGCCGCGTTCGAGGTGCTCCCGACGCTCCCGTATCCCGAGTCCGCGACCGAGGACGCGTGGAGCCACGGCACGGTGCTCGCCGACTTCAGGTACCAGGAGACCTGAGCGCTCGGGCTCCATGGATGCTAGCGGCGGCCCCGGCGGCGGGAACCGAGCCGCTCGAGGTAGATGCGCTCGTAGGCGTCCACGACCCGGCCGAGGTCGAACATTCTCGCCCGCCGACGCCCCGCGGCGCCGACGGCGGCGCGGCGATCATCGTCCGTGAGCAGCTCGGCGAGGACGGAGCCGATCTCGCCGGGCTCGGCGAGGAGGCCCGCGCGGCCCTCGTCGGTGACGAACCGGGCCCCGACGTTCGGGCGTCGCGACCACGGGAAGGCCCGCGGCCATCGCCTCGGCATAGGGGATGCCGAACCCCTCGTAGGTCGACGGGAGGCAGAAGACCCAGGCCCGCCCGTACTCCGCCACGAGCTCCTCGTCGCTCAGCCGGCCGAGCGCGCGCACCGACGCGGGAAGATCGGCCGGTGCGTCTCGCGTGACCATGCGGAGCTCGGCCTGCGGCACCCCCGGCAGCACGTCGCGCAGGAAGGCGTCCGCGAGCATCGAGCCCCGCTTGCGACCGCCCCAGGTGCCGACGAACAGCACGGTGGGTCGCTCCGCCTTCGGGACCGGGGCCGCGAAGCGGTCCACGTCGACGCCGTTCGGCACGACCGTCGAGACCCAGGGCATCCAGCGACGCGTGCGCGGCGACACGAGCACGGTCCGGTCGGCCACGACGCTCGCGATCGTCTCCGTCACGCCCAGCACCAGCATCCTGAGCCGCTCCTTGACGCCCTGGATGCGCAACGCCTCCTCGAAGCACGACCCGTGCATGGTCCGGACGTGCACGGGCGCCCGCCTCCGCCACAGCCAGTAGTCGTCGCCGTGCGCGTGGATCACGTCGAATCCCGAGAAGTCCTGCTCGCGCAGTGCCAGTGCGAACTTGAACGTGCGCAGCGACCCGGTCAGGGGCACGGCACGGTGCTCGTACCGTGCGCCGGTCACCGCCGGGCTGGGGCTGAACATCACGACGTCGTGTCCCCGGTCGGCCAGCTCCGTCGCCATGGCGTGGGCCTGGTAGCCGACGCCCATCTTGCTGTCGCTCGGCAGGTAGTTCGAGATCATGGCGATCCGGAGCGACCGTGCCGGCGACGGTCGGGGGTCTCGACCGTCGTGCGGCCCGTGCGCGTCGCCCGCCGTCATCGCGTGGGCAGGGTGCCGGGGAGCGCGGCGCGCTCGCGATAGAGGCGTTCGTAGGCGTCGACGGTGGCCTGCCACGTGAACGCCCGCACGCGGTCGGCGCCCGCGTCGGCGAGGCGGGCCGCGAGGGCGCGATCGCCGAGCACGTCCTCCAGGGCACGCGCGATGGTCGACGGGTCGTCGGGATCGACGAGGACGCCGTCGCGCAGGTGGGTGACGAACTCCGCCGGTCCGCCGTGCTCCGTCGCGATCACCGGCAGCGTCGCACGCCAGCCCTCGAGCACGACGATGCCGAACGCCTCCACCCGGCTCGGCACGACCAGCACCGACGCCTGCGCCATCGCGCGGGCCACCCCTTCGGGGTCGAGGCGCCCGAGGAACCGCACACGGTCGGCGATGCCCAGCCGGGCGGCGGATGCCTCGAGCGCGCTCCGCTCGGCGCCGTCGCCGCCGATGACGAGGCTGGTGCCGTGCGGCAGCGAGGCCTCGGCGAACGCCCGCAGGAGGAGGTCCATGCCCTTGACGTGGACCAGCCGACCCACCGCGAGCACCGTCGGCCCGCCGCCTGACTCCCGGTGGTCGCCGCCCTCGCCAGGGTCGGCGGCGTCGACCGGATCGACCCCGTTGAAGACGACATGGCCGTCGCGCAGCCCGAATCGGGCCCGCAGGTCGCGCGAGCGTGAACTCCGAGCAGCCGGTGACGAACTCCGCGCGCGTGAGGGAGCTGCGGAGGGCGGCGCGGAGCAGCGTCGACTGCTCGAAGACGGCGTCCTCGTCCATGAACGTCTCGCCGTGCGAACTCACGGCGAGCGGGATGCCGAACCGGCGGCTGAGGCGCGAGCGCGTACACCCCGTTCGGGCCGAAGCACTGCACATGGAGCAGCGTCGGGCGGAAGGCGCGTACGGCGTCGGACCACGCACGCCAGGCGCGAGGAACGCTCGCCGCGAACCCCGCGACCGACCTCGGGTTCATCGCCGGGAGCGGCGCCGGCAGTCGCAGCACCGGAACGTCATCGACGACGAGGCGGCCCGGCACGCCGTCGCGCGCCACCGTCCACACCTCGACGGCGTACCCGCGTGACGTGAGCTCGCGCGCCACATGCGCGGACGTGCTGCTCCACCCCGCCGGGGTTCGGGTATGCCGACGAGGCGATGAGGGCGACCCTCGACGGCGCGTGCGACGCCGGGTCGCCGCTCGGGGTGCGGCGGCTCGCCCTGGGCGTGGCCATCCGTCTCGATTCCCCGTGCGAGGGTGGTCAGTCCCGCCGACCGCGACGGGCCGGAGTCGGCGCGTCGGGCACCAGCTCCACGTCGAGGTCGGCCGGGATCTCGAGGTCGGCCGAGGCGGGCGCTTTCGGCTCGTCCTTCGTCTTCGACGCGTACTCCCGGCGGTACTCGTAGGAGTAGGCGTTGGCATCGGCGCCGCGCAGCGGCGCCTTGTTGAGGACGATGCCGAGGGGACGCCCCCGTGCCTTGCGCAGGGTGTCGAGCGCCTTGTCGAGCAGGTCGTAGGTCGTCTTGCGGAGGGTGACGACGACGAGGGCCCCATCGGCCTGGTGCGTGAGCACCGCGCCATCCGTCACCGGCAGCAGCGGAGGCGCGTCGATGATCACCGTGGCGTGCTTCGTGAGGTCGGCGATGAGCGTGTGCATGCGCTCGGAGCCGAGCACCTCGCTCGGGTTCGGCGGCACGCTGCCGGCGGCCAGCACGAGCAGGTTGTTCGACTTCGGCGTGCGCTGCAGCACCTCGGCGAGCGCGGCACGGCCGGCGAGCACGTCGCTGAGGCCGGCACCGCCGGGAAGGCCCATCGTCGTGGCGACCATCGAGCGACGGAGGTCGCCGTCGACCAGTACGACGGTGGTGCCGGCGGCCGCGAGTGTCAGCGCGAGGTTGCACGCGACGGTGGACTTGCCGTCGCCGGGGAGCGGGCTCGTGACGACGATCGTCTTCGGCGGGTGGTCGACGTCCATGAACTGGAGGTTCGTCCGAAGGGCGCGGAGCGCCTCGGTGACGGCGAACGTGCCGTCCTTGCCGGTGCTGCCCGACTCCGACGGGTCGACCAGCCGGGTCTGGTCATCGAGGCCCGGCACGATCGGAATCGTGCCGACCACCGCGACGCCGGTCTTCTGCTCGACGTCCTCCGCCGCCCGGATGCGGCGGTCGGACACGGTGCGGATCATCGCGAAGGCGATCCCGAAGCCGAGGCCGAGCACGCCGCCGACGATGAGGGCGGTCTGCACGTCGGGGAAGGAGGGGGTGGTCGGCAGCGACGCCGAGTCCCCGGCCACGACCGTGACGGGTGCGGATCCCTCGGAGCCGTCGCCGTCGATCGAGTCGATCTCGATGATCATCGCGTTGATCCAGGCCTCGGCGAGGTCGCGGGCACCCTCGGGCGTATCCGCTTGGGCGGTGATCTTGAGGATGACGGTGTCGGCGGGGTTCGAGACGGCGATCCGCTGCACCAGCTGCCTCGGGCGTGGTCTCGAGCTCGAGCTCGTCGATCGCGTTCTCGGCCACGGAGCGCCAGCCCGCGATGTCGAGGTACGACTGCACCCTCGAGCGTGCGAGCGAGTCGCCGAGCGTCGAGGTGCCGATGTCCTCGGTCTGCCGGGACGCCACGTACCCGCTCGCGCCGGCCGTGTAGACCGGGGTCTGCACGAGCGTCCAGGCGTAGCCGGCGCCGACGCCGAGCAGCGTCATCAGGAGGATGGCGATCCAATGCCTGCGCAGGCCGCGCAGGTAATCGCGGAGCTCCATGGAACCTCCGATGTGTCCGAGGTGCGACCGCGGCGCGGCAGACCTTCACTGAGTAGGCTCCATGGTATGCCAACAGCCTTCGACGTGCGCGCGCTGACGTCCACCGTCCGGATCGAGCTCGACGACACGCTCAGCTCCGAGGAACGCGCGTCGATCCGGTCGAACTGGACGGACCTGATCATGGGCGGATCGGATGAGCCGGCGATGACGATCCGAGGCAGCGTCGCCCCCGAGCTCGCCGAGGCGAAGAAGGGGGACGTGAGGTCCTTCACGGTGCGCTCCGCCGCGGAGCTCGCCGAGCGCCTCACCTCCGAGGTCACGCTCAGCGCGATCAGCCGCCTCAGCGGCGACGCCCTCATGCTGCACGCGTCCGCCGTCGCGCTCGACGACGGTCGCGTCATCGGCTTCGTCGGGCCCTCGGGCCGCGGCAAGACCACCGCCGCGCAGGCTCTCGGTCGCTCGCACGACTACGTCACCGACGAGACGCTCGCGATCCGGCCCGACGGCTCGGTCGTGCCGTACCCCAAACCGCTCTCGGTCGGACAGCGCCCCGACGCGAAGCAGGCGCAGCCCGCCTCGGCGCTGGGCCTGCGCCCGAGCCTCGCCGACGGCCTCCGGCTGGCCGCGATCGTGCTGCTCGACCGTCGTCCCGACGTCGAGCACCCCTTCGTCGAGACGGTCGGACTGATCGACGCCCTGCGCGACCTCGTCCCCCAGACGAGCTACCTGGCCGCACTCGAGCGACCCCTCCGCACGCTCGCGGAACTGGTGGCGTCGACCGGCGGCGTGCGCCGGGTCGTCTACGCCGAGGCGGACACCCTGCCCGGGCTCGTCGACGACATCCTCGCCGCCGAGCACCCCGACCAGCCGAGCCTCTCCGACGTCGCGGCCGTGTACCGACGGGACTGCGACTGCTTCGCGGAGCTGCTGCCGACAGCGCCGATCATGACCCCCGATCCCGAGGGGGTGGTCGTGCGCCCCGGGAGCTACCAGCGCAGCAACCAGACCGACGCGCTCATGGTCGACGACCAGCTCGTCGTGCTCCTGAAGTACGACGTGTTCGTGCTCGAGGGCATCGGCCCCATCGTGTGGCTCGCGGCCGACCTGCTGCTGGAGGACGAGCTGCGCGAGGTGGTGCTGCGCCAGCTCCCCGAGCCCCCCGACGGGGTCGACCCGGTCGAAGCGGTCTCCACCGCGCTCGCGCAGCTGGTGTCGGCGGGACTGCTGTTCCGGCGCAATGCAGCGGTTCGCGTCGCCGGGACGGCGCCGACGGGACGGTCGAACTGGTGGTCGAGGCCGGAGCCGACCCCGCCCCGGAACGGGCCTAGCGGACCGGAAGGCGCCGCAGCGCGGCATCCGATCTCAGGGCGTCGACGAGCCCCTCGGGATCCTTCTGCTTCGCTTCGTGCGCCATCGCCCCCAGGCAGATGCCGGCGATCACGAACGGGATCGAGACCTGCGCCGCGATCCAGAAGAGGTCGAACTGCGCCTGCACGAAACGGCAGAGCACGACCGCGACGGCGAGCGTCCCGAACCGCGGGTCGATGCGCCAGAGCACCACGAGCACGCCGATCCACATGACGAGGAAGCCGATGAGCCCGATCACGCCGGCGGACGCGAGCATCTCCATCTCGGCCTGCGGCGGCTGGTACGAGATCGCGCCCTCGTTGTACCAGTAGCGGAGCCCGTGACCGAACACGGGCGCCTCCAGCCAGTAGGCGTAGACCTCCTTGAACCAGTCGAGGCGCTGGAGCACGGAGTTGTGCCGGTTCTCGGACCCGAGTTGCTCGATCACCATGTTGATGATCAGCCAGCCCGCCGGGATCAGGAGGAGGAGCACCAGGCGCGAGCGACGGGTCGTGCTGCGACGGAGCACGGCCACGATGATCGCGGCCATGAGCCCGATGAGGGCCTGGCGGGACTGGGTGAGCAGCATGGCGAAGACCATCAACCAGAACGCGAAGCTCGCGTGCGCCTTCGTCCACGCCACCCAGTCGGGGTTGAGGTAGGCGACGATCGCCGCGAACGCCAGCACCGTGCCGACGAAGTTCTTGTGCAGCTCGAACGGCCAGGTGGGCGACGCGGGCCCGAAGTTGCCCGACGCGAAGTTGAGCAGCGCCCTGCACGATGGTGAGCACGGCCATCACGCAGGCGGTGATGACGATGAGCTTCAGGGCGAGCCTCGCGTACCCGCCCGCGCCCACGGCCCATCCGACGATGAGCGCACCCGACACCAGCAGCCAGGCGTGGACCCACTCGATCGTGTTGGCCGCGTACGGATTGACGATCACCGTGAGCAGCGTCGTGAACTGGTAGAAGAGGTTGATCCAGAGCAGGTTCCGCAGCGGAGCGCTGAAGGGCCGCTTGCCGAGCAGCACGGCCGTCCCGAAGGCCGCGGCGAGCGCCGCGTCCGACACGGAGAGATCGCCGCCGCCGAGCCCGATCCGCTGCGGGATGAGCAGGAGCGGCATCGACAGGAGGGCGATCGCGAGCGGCTGCGAACCGCTGACGGCCGCGCCGATCACGAACACGGCGATCACGACCGCCAGCATCGCCCCGTTCTGCACGCCCCGGTCGAGGAGGAGGTAGATCGCGGCGACCGCGGCGAACGCCATGAGGACCCAACGCCACATGTTCGGCCCAGAGATCGGCGATGCGCTCCCGCCAGATCTCCGCGCGCGTGCTCGTCGAAGCCATGACCGCGTCCTTTGCTGAGATTCGCTCCAGTATCGCAGGTACCCCGTCGCGCGGGCGCCCCCGGCGAACGGACGAACCGTCACGCCGCGTGCGGTTCCAACAGGCCTCGGTCGACGAGCTCGCCGACGAACGCCTCCACGTCGGGCCGCACGGTGTCGACCGGCACGTCGGTCGCCGCCGCCACGCGCTCGGCGATCGAGGCTCGCGGGCCGTCGCAGGCGGCGAACCAGATCGCGGCCGCACCGCCGTCGAGCACGATGATCGGCCCATCGGGCAGGGTGGCCGCGTACACGACGTCGCCCTCCTCGACCACGGCGATGCCCCGCGCGGGCCGCAGTCGCATCATCGCGCCGCCCCCCGACGCCGCAGCGCGCGCCCGGCCTCGCCGACGGCGCGTGCCGGGCGCGCGAAGAACTCGACGACGATCTCCCGGGTGGTCGGGGAGCGGCCCAGCCGATGCGCGAGGTGGTCGACGTTCACGAGCGGCGCGCGGGCCGCGACGCGCAACGCCGCCGCAAGCGTCGGTGCTGCCCGCACCCGGGCCCACCACTCCGCCGAGCGGCTGCCGCCCTCGGACACGACCTTCCACAGCCGGTAGTCGCGCTCGCCGCGGAACCGATCGAGTCCTCCGGTGGCCGCGGCGAAGGCGACGTGGGCGTCGAGGTCGGCCACGAGCCGCTCGATCTCCGTGCGGCGCTCGGGCGCCGCATCCGTCCAGACGATGGCGACGTCGTTCGCGCCGGCGGCGCCGGACCGTGCGGCGTTGAGGATGAGCAGCAGGGCCTGCGCGGACCTGCTCGGCACGGGGCATCCGACGCCCGCGAGCTCGACGGCGCACCGGTCGGCCCAGAGGCGATCGAATGCCGGGCCGGGGGCGAGGTGGATGCCGGGGAAGAAGCGGTGGATGTCCATGTACCCCCACGCGTCGTGCAGGTAGGTCTGGGCGTGGCCGAACGGCGACCCGTAGTCGAAGGTGCTGTAGAGGCGCCACCCGTGGGCGCGCAGTGCCCGGTCGAGCCGGTCGACGTGCTCGGGCCTCACCAGCACGTCGACGTCGCTGCCGCGGTGCGTGGTGGGCAGCAGTTCACGGTCGACGGCCACGCCCTTGATGTGCAGCAGTTCGACGCCGATCTGCTCGGCGAGGCGTTGCACGGCAGCATGTCCGAACCGCAGGCGCACCGAAAGCGGCACGCTCACCTGGGTTTCGTTCACGCCCGCTGCACCACCTCTTCGATCACTCTAGCGAGGCGGGCGACGTGCACGTCCCGACTGAACCCGCGCGCCCATTCGCGGCAGCTTTCGGCGTCGATCCCACGGGCACGGCGCATGGCGTCCGCCAGGTCGGCAGGGGTCTCGGATGCCGCGAGGAACCCGTTGACCCCGGGACGAACGGTCTCGAGGTAGCCGCCCGCCCCATGGGCGGCGGCCGGTGTCCCCTCGAGCGCGGCCTCCAGCACCGAGAGGCCGAAGTCCTCGCGGCCGGAGCCCACGATGACGGCGGCATGCCGGTAGATCCAGCACAGCTCGGCATCCGTGACCCTGCCGAGGCCGTGCACGCCGGTCTCGGGGTCGTCGAGCGACGCGGAGCCTGCGCCCACGATGACGAGCGGCATCCGCGCCTCGCGTGCCGCATCGACCGCGAGCGCAACGTTCTTGTAGCCGCGATCGCGCGCCACCACGACCGCGAACCCGTCGGGCAGGTCGCGAGCCGGCGCCGCTTCGACGGCGGCGACCGCTTCGACCGGCGGGTGGATCACGATCGAATCGAGTCCGTATGCGGCACGGATCCGGTCCCGCGTCACGGCGGAGTTCGCCACGAGTGCCCGGGCCCGGCCCATCGCCTCGGGGTCGCCGCGACGCAGGAGCGGCGTGGCCATCCTGAGCCCGGCGCGTCGGACCCGACTGAGCCGGAGGTGATAGTCGGCTGCCGCGTACAGCCACCGAGCTGGGCTGTGCACGTACACCACCTGCGGGATCTCGAAGCGGAAGCGGTGCGCCCATCCGCTGCTCGATACGAGCGCGACGTCGCCGCCGCCCACCGTCGTGCGCGACGCGATCGACGGCAGCGCCGGCAGCATCCGCTCGACCTGCATGGCGAGCGTGCCCGGGATCGTCGCCCGCACGTCGAGCTCGCGGAACGCGTCGAACGTCGACTCGGGCCGGTACGCGAGCGTGACCACGCGGCGCGCGCCGAACCCGGCGGCCCACTCGGCGACCACGCGTTCCGCGCCGCCGACCTGCACGAGGTAGTCATGGGCAAGGACGACGTCGATCATGCCCCCCTCTCCGCATGGTCTCTGCCGAATCCTACGACGCGGTCAGCCGCCATCGCGGGATCCCGACCATTCTCGCGCCCGTTCGTCGCGTGTGCGGCATCCGCGTCGACGCGGCATCCGTTCACCCGTGCTGTCAAGCCCTTCACCCGACGCACTCGCGCGCATAGCGTGGACCCGCCGATGACCCGGACGAGCTGCTGACCCCATCCGGCAGCGCGTCGGTCGGCTCTGCCCGAGAGCCCCCGATCATCGGTGTCGTCGCCCAGCCCCGAACGTTCCCGTACCCGAATCCCGACCGCAGCGTGGCATGTGCCGGGGTGGAGAAGTCATGAGTCGAGCTCGAACCGATGAACCCCCGGCCGTGTGGATGCCGGGCGTCCTCTCGCGCACGCCGCCCGCGGTGTACCTCGCGGTCGTCCTCCCGGTGGTGGTGGTGATGGCGGCGGCCGTCTTGCAGCCGTGGATTCCACCGAGCGACCTGCTGCGCGACAGCCAGGTCGTCGCCGCGGGCCACGCCGGCGAGAGCCCCGCATACGGACTGCTCTCGAACGTCGGCATCGTCGTTCTGGCGCTCTCGAGCGGCGCGGCGGCGATCGGGCGGCTCATCCTGCATGATGCTCCCGCACCCTGGCCCCGGCTGCTGCTGTGGACCGCCGTGCTGTCCCTCGTGCTCGTCCTCGACGACCTCCTCCTCCTGCACGAGGCTGCGGCGTTCGCCCCGTGGGCGGGCGCGCTGGTCGCCGCCGCCTACGGGCTCGCCTTCCTCCGCTTCGTCGGGCGATTCCGGGACGTGATCCTTCGCGACCTCGATGTCGGACTCCTCCTGCTCGCGGTCGGATCGCTGGGGCTCTCCCTCGTCACCGACCTCGTGGTGGCGCCCACGCAGTCCTCAGTGCTCGTCGAGGACGGCGCGAAGCTGCTCGGACTCGTCGCCTGGTCGGCGTTCGGGCTGCGGACCGCGCTCTTCGCGCTCAGGCACTCCGGTGGGGTCTCCGCACGGCGGGCCGCCCACCGCGAGGACTCCCGGTTCTCGCGCGCGACCGAGCAGCCGCGGCATCCGCCGCCTCAACGACCGGCTGAGCCCGCTTCGGTCACGCCGACATCCGTGCGGTGGAAGTTCTGGAACGAGCGCGACGCCGTCGGCCCGCGCTGCCCCTGGTAGCGGTTCGCGTACTCGGCCGAGCCGTAGGGCCGCTCGCTCGGCGACGAGAGGCGGAAGAAGCACATCTGACCGATCTTCATGCCCGGCCAGAGCTTGATCGGCAGCGTGGCGACGTTCGAGAGCTCGAGCGTGACATGGCCCGTGAAGCCCGGGTCGATGAACCCGGCCGTCGAGTGGGTCAGCAGGCCGAGGCGGCCGAGCGAGCTCTTGCCCTCGAGGCGCGCCGCCACATCGTCGGGCAGCGTGACCGCCTCGTAGGTCGAGGCCAGCACGAACTCGCCCGGATGCAGGATGAACGGCTCGTCGGGCCGCACCTCGATGAGGTGGGTGAGCTCGGGCTGATCCTCGGCCGGATCGATGAACGGGTACTTGTGGTTGTCGAACAGCCGGAAGTACCGGTCGAGGCGCACGTCGATCGACGACGGCTGGATCATCCCCGGTTCGTAGGGCTCCAACCGGATGCGCTCGCGATCGAGTTCGGCCCTGATGTCACGATCCGAGAGAAGCACGCAGCCAGCGTAGCAACGCTTGCTAGGATGGCTTCCGTTGCACCGTCACCCGCTCCGGCGGGGCTGCGGATGCCGCGCGCGGATGTAGTTCAATGGTAGAACTTCAGCTTCCCAAGCTGATAGCGCGGGTTCGATTCCCGTCATCCGCTCCGTTCCTCCATGATCAGGGGCAGATGCAATCCCCTGGTCCATGGCCGCGGTCCGGCGTATTCTGGGCGCCACGGCGGGTTCCTCCACGCCGGACCTCCTGATCGGCCGTCCACGCCGGCCGACGATGCGGGGGCAAAGGGGATCTGTGTCCTCGGGGAACGAGCGAGCAGTGCACCGTTCCCGGATCGGCGGGCCTCGGTCGCGTGGAGCCCGGGTGCCGACGCCGTTTGGAGAACACGAAATGACCGCTCGCAAGCACCTCAAGTCCCTCGTCCGCGAACGCATGCGCAAGACCGGCGAGCGCTACACCGTCGCCCGTCGCCACATCGTCGGTGGCGACACCGCGTGGGAGTTCCGCGGCGGGCTCGACGGCGAAACCGCCGCGTTCGCCAACGTCCTGGCCAACCTCGGTGTGGTCGCGCCGCACACAGGCGAGCCACTCACCGAGGCGATGGTGCTCGGGGTCGGCGGCGGGCTCGGCGCGGGCTACATCCTGTGGGAGTTCGACTCGCTCCCGTTCCGCGCGCGCGTGCTCACGCTCGGCTTCCGGCGCCAGTGGCAGTACCCCGACCGGTGGGCGCGCGGAACCGCCGAGCGGCTCGGGCTGCACGCCGAGTTGCATGAAACCGGCGGCGCGAAGGGCGCCGCGGCGGCGCTCGACGCCCAGCTCGACGCCGGCCTGCCGGCGATCGCCTGGATCGACACCTACACGCTCGGGCACCGCAACGAGCCGGAGTGGCGCGACGGCTACGGCGGCCCGCCGGTGATCGTCTACGAGCGCAACGGCGACTCCTATGCGGTCGACGACCGCTCGACGGCGCCGATCGTCGTGCCTGCCGAGCGGCTGGCCGCGGCGCGGGCGCGCGTCGGCTCCTACAAGCACCGGCTGGTCACGATCGATCCGGAGCGGGTCGACCTCGACCTGCGTCGGGCCGTCGAGGAAGGGATCCGGCTCCAGGTCGAGCATCTGAGCGAGAAGTCGGACTCGTTCTCGCTGCCCGCGTGGCGCAAGTGGGCACGCATGACCGCCGATACCCGCAACACGAAGGGCTGGCCGAACGTGTTCGCCGACGGGCTCGGCATCGGCAGCCTGCGCGCGTCGATCTACACCGACGCCGCCCACGGCGCACACCTCCGCGGACTCTACGCGGACTTCCTCGATGAGGCGGCGGAGCTGCTGGGACGCGATCTCGGGGCGGCCGCGTGGAGGGCCGCCGCCGACGCCTGGGATCCGATCGTCGACACCGCGCTCCCGCCCGGAGACGAGCTGCGCGCGCTGATCGACGGCGGTCCCGAGACCGCCGCGGCGCGCTGGGAGCTCCAGCGTGCCCGCGACGAAGCCGCCGACGTGCCGCCGCCGGTCGGCGAGCTCGTGATGGCGATGTACGAGGCCGAGTCCGCCGCGCTGGAGCGGCTCAGGGCTGCGATGTGAGCTCGGTCCGGCTCTCGACGTCGTTGTGGCCTTCGGACCGTCAACGCCGGATCTCGGGGAGCATGTCGCCGATGTGCCCGGGCGCCGTGACGGAGAGCACGCGTTGCACGAAGGCGTCGTACTCCTCCATGAAGTGACGCAGGAAGTCCGCCGTGGCCGTGTCCCTGACCTCGCCGTCGTCGCTGAACACGTCGGCCCTGAACGTGATGTAGGCCTCGGGCGCGTTCAGTTGGGGGGCATCCAGGAAGCTCAGCACGCTGCGCATCGAGGACTGCATCACCGCCGTTCCGATGCCGCCGGGCGAGGCGCCGATGATGCCGGTCGGCCTCATCGCGAACGAGTTCGAGCCCCACGGGCGCGAACCCCAGTCGATGGCGTTCTTCAGGGCGCCGGGGATCGAGCGGTTGTACTCCGGCGAGACGAAGAGGATGCCGTCGGATGCCTCGATCGCCTGCTTGAGAGCTCGAGCGGGTGGCGGGAAGTCCGCGTCGAAGTCCTGGCTGTACAGCGGCAGGTCGCGGATCGGGATCTCGGTGAACTCCAGATCATCCGGTGCGACCTTGAGCAGCGCCTTCGAGAGCGTCCGGTTGATCGACGTGCTCGAAAGGCTCCCCACGAAGTATCCGATCTTGTGTGTGTGCATGAGCGTGGTCCTTTCACCGGCACCGTCAGCGAAGCGACCTGAACGCGGCCCGGAGCTCCTCGGCGAACAGCTGTGGCTGCTCCCAGGCCGCGAAGTGACCGCCCTTGTCGGCCTCGTTGAAGTAGATGAGGTTGGGGTATGCCTCCTCCGCCCAGCTTCGCGGCGCTTGGTATTGCTCGCCGGGGAAGACGGTCACGGCGACGGGGATCGTGACGCCCTTGGCGTCGAAGAAGCCGCCCGTGTATTCCCAGTAGAGGCGCGATGCGGAGACGCCCGTGTTGGTCAGCCAGTAGAGCGTGATGTTGTCGAGGATCTCGTCACGCGTCAGTTCGCCCGCGTCGCTCGTGGGCCGTTCCAGCGCCGCGGTGACCGCCGCGGCGGGCTGGCCGTCGGCATCGTTGTGGTCGAGGAGCCAGGCGGCCAGCCCGACGGGTGAGTCCGCGATGCCGTAGAGGGTCTGCGGACGCGCCGCCATCAGCACGGCGTATTGAACCTGCTTGAAGGTCCTGATCAACTGCTCGAATGCGCGCCGTTCCTCAGCCGAGAGGCCGTCCGGCGGCGGGTCGCCGGCCAAGGCGGCAGCGTTGACATCCGAGGGGACGGTGGCGGGCATGTTCGTGTGGATGGCGAGCAGGCCTGCCGGTGTCTGCAGGCCCATCTGATCCACCACGAACGCACCCCAGTCGCCGCCCTGGGCGACGTAGCGGGTGTAGCCGAGACGGTTCATCAGCTCCGCCCATGCTCGCCCCATGCGCTCCGGACCCCAGCCGGTGCTCGTCGGCTTGGCTGAGAATCCGTAGCCGGGCATCGACGGGATCACCACGTGGAACGCGTCGGAGGCGCTCCCGCCGTGTGCGGTCGGGTCCGTGAGTCGATCGATGAGCTTCAGCTGTTCGATGATCGATCCGGGCCATCCGTGATTGATGATGATCGGCAAGGCGTCGTCATGAGGCGAGCGAACGTGGATGAAGTGGATATCGAGTCCGTCGATCTCGGTGATGAACTGCGGCAGCGCATTGAGCGCTGACTCGATCCTGCGCCAGTCGTAGTCCGTCTCCCAGTAGCGCGCGAGTTTCTGCATCGTCGCGAGCGGCACGCCCTGCGACTCATCCGGGACCGTCTCCTTCTCGGGCCATTGCGTGGCCTCGATGCGCCGACGCAGGTCCGCCAACGCATCCTCGGCGATGTCGATGTGGAACGGGCGGATCCCGACGTCCGTCTCTCCTGCCGTCTTCATGCGGAACTCCCTTCACGAGTGGTCGGCGGCTGCCCTTCGCGCGCGAAGGAAACGGGGCATCCGGGGTCTGGGGATCCGCCATCGAGTCGTCCGATGGACGTCGAGTCGTTCTGCGCAAAGGCGCCCACGATGCAGGGGCGAACTGAAGATTCGGAGGACCGAAAAAAGTCAGCCGGTGTCCCGTCGGAACTAGGAAGCGAGAAAATCTCGGCTTGGGACGAGCGTAGCGCACCCCTCTCTCGACACGCCGAACCGTGCCCCGGAGTGGGGGGACCGCTGCCCTCGGACGTGTGCCTGTGCTCCACCAATCGCCGGCGGCGGCACGCAAGCGGCCTTGGTCGACACGAATGAGATTCGGACTGAGTCGACGGGTGTCCGGGGAATACATGCGCAGTCATGTTGTTGCACCTGGTGACATACCGCAGGAAGGCGGACACCATGCAGTTCGGCATCTTCAGCGTCGGCGACATCGCCCCCGACCCCGGGACCGGCTACACCCAGAGCGAGGCCGAGCGGATCCAGCAACATCATCCGGGTCGCGCAGCGGGCAGACGAGGTCGGCCTGGACGTGTTCGCGCTCGGCGAGCACCACAACCCGCCGTTCGTGCCCTCCTCACCGACGACCCTGCTCGCGCTACATCGCGGCGCTGACCAAGCAGCATCATGCTGAGCACCTCGGTCACGCTGATGACCACGAACGACCCGGTGAAGATCGCCGAGGACTACGCGATGCTGCAGCACGTCGCGAAGGGCCGGCTCGACCTCATGGTCGGGCGCGGCAACACGGTGCCGGTCTACCCGTGGTTCGGCAAGGACATCCGCCAGGGCGTCGCGCTCGCGCTGGAGAACTACAACCTGCTGCACCGGCTCTGGCGCGAGGACGTGGTCGACTGGGAGGGCAGGTTCCGCACCCCGCTGCAGGGCTTCACCTCGACGCCGCGGCCGCTCGACGACGTGCCGCCGTTCGTGTGGCACGGCTCGATCCGCACCCCGGAGATCGCCGAGCAGGCCGCGTTCTACGGCAACGGCTTCTTCGCCAACCACATCCTCGCGCCGAACTTCCACTTCAAGCCGCTGGTCGACCTCTACCGGCAGCGGTTCGAGCACTACGGCCACGGCACCGCCGAGCAGGCGATCGTCGGCCTCGGCGGGCATGTCGTTCATCGCGAAGCGCTCGCAGGACGCGGTGAAGACGTTCCAGCCCGTACTTCGAGAACTACCCGGTGTTCCGGGCAGCTCGCTCGAGGACCACATGGCCGCACGCCGCTCACCGTCGGCAGCCCGCAGGAGGTCATCGACAAGGTGCTGACCTTCCAGGAGGGCTTCGGCGACTACCAGCGCCAGCTGTTCGCCGTCGACGGCCTCGCGCTGCCGGTCGAGCGTCGCGCTGGAGCAGGTCGAGCTGCTCGGCACCGAGGTGGTGCCGGTGCTGCGCAAGGAGATGGAGGCCCGTCGCGCGCCCGGCGTGCCGGACGCTCCGACGCACGCCTCGCTGGTCACGGCCAAGTACGGCGACGCCGAGCCGCGCCAGCCGCGGCCGAACCCGAACCGCGGCGACAACCTCTCCGGCACCTCGCCCTACCAGGACAGCGACCCCGAGCGTCGAGGCCCGCTTCCCGCTGGCGGCCTGATGGACGACGAGCGAGTTCCGGCTTGCCAACGAGGCCTGGGAGGCGATGTTCCGCGCCCAGGCCACGCTCGCCCTCGAGTTCGAGCGCGAGGGCGATCTGGGGCGACCTGCTGCCCCGGAGTACGGCGTGCTGTACGCGCTGTCGCCGCGCACCGAACGGGCTGCGGATCACCGAGCTGTGCGACGACGTGCTGCTCACCCAGGCCGGCATCTCCCGCCTCGTCGGCCGCCTCGAGAACGCGCGGCCTGGTCGAGCGCGAGCGGCGACCCCGACGACGCGCGCGCCTGCCGCATCCGCCTCACCCGGGCGGGCGCCGAGGTCCAGCGGCGCGTCGGCGCGCACCCGCCCGGCACGTCGCCGACGCGATGACCCGCGCGCTCGACCACCGACGCAGCTCCAAACGCTCCGCGACCTCAGCCACGCGCTCCTTGCCGCGGCCCCCGGCACCGCAGCGGAAGTGCAGCAGCAGAAACTCGAAAGGACCCTGTCATGACCACCGACCTGACCCGACCGGACACGGCAGTCGATCCGACTGCGCCGGTGCAGCTGGTCGTCATCAGCGCGGGCGTCAGCGACCCGTCCTCCACCCGGCTGCTCGCCGACCGGATCGCCCAGAAGTCCGTCGACCCGCTGCGCGACGCCGGGCACGCCCGCGACCGTGAGCGTCATCGACCTCGGTCCCGCTCGCCGTCGACATCGCCCAGTCGCTCGTCTCCGGCTTCCCCGAGCGAGGCGTGCAGGAGGCGATCGAACGGCTCGCCGCGGCCGACGCGATCATCGCCAGCACCCCGGTCTACAAGGCCGGCATCAGCGGACTGTTCAAGTCGTTCGCCGACCTGATCGACAACGACCTGCTCATCGCCAAGCCGGTCATCCTCGCCGCCACCGGCGGCACCGCCCGGCACGCGATGGTGGTCGACGAGCAACTGCGCCCGCTGTTCGCGTTCCTCCGCGCGCATCCCGACGCCGACGTCGCTGTACGCCGCACCCGAGGACTGGGGCTCCACCGACCTCGGCCAGCCGCATCGCACGGGCCGCGACCGAGCTGGCCCTGCTCGCTGCGCAGCGGCGCGGCCGCGCGATCGCCGACGACAACTGGGCCGGCTACCAGCACCAGTTCGCCGGAAACGCGACCCGCGCCGAACGCTGCGGTCGACCGACGTCGACTTCGACACCGACCTCATGCGGCTCGCTGCAGGTGGTGGCCGTCGTCGTCGGTGAGCAGCGACACCACGATCGGACCATGCAATGCGGACGTGGAAGACGGAAATGGACCCCCGCCTGATGGCGGGGGTCCTTTCCCGGGGAGCTCTCGTGGGGGGACGATCACTCCTTCCGTGCGGAACGAACGGGGGGCGTTCGCTCCGCAGGCGGTCGGCGTCAGGAATCAGTCGCGCTCCTTCGCCTGTTCAGCCTCGTTGCTGCCGCCCTGCTCGGGGAGATCGGCGTTCGCCTTCTCTCCGGCGGTCTGAAGCCCGGCCTCGCCCGCGGTCCCGAGTCCGTTCTCGCCCGCGTTCTCGGCGTTCTCGAGCCCTGCCTGGCCCGCGCCCTCGGCGTGCTCGGCACCCGTCCGGCTCGCCTCCTCGGCGGTGTCGAGCCCGGCCTGACGCCGCTCCTCGGCATTCTCGAGCGCCGCCTGGCGCTTCGCCTCGGCCTTCTGACGCGCCTCCTCGGCGGTCTGCTGGCCGAACTCGCTGTTCTCGATGCCGGTTTCGCTCACGTGCTCGCCACCGGGGTGCTGGCCGGTGACCTGGTCGAAGACCACCTGGGCCGGGGCCGGCAACCCGCCCACCGCTCCCGCCGCTCCAGCGCCGGCGACGCCGACTGCCGCCGCCGCGACGGCTCCGATCGTGATCTTCGCTGCGAGTCCGAGACCCGCGAATGCACCAACTGCCACTCTTCGTCTTCCTCTTCTCGGCGTCGACGCCCCTGTCGGCCGTGCGACCACCGCGGTCGATACGTGCTGTCGGTCGGTCGAGAGCCTCGCCGCGCGTTCGAGGTCGAGGCGAAGCGCCAGCTCGGCCGACGGCCGCGGGGGCGCTTCGAACGAGACGGCCCGCAATGCCGCGACGGCGTCCGCCACCGGCGCGAGCCCAGGGGAGCCCGCGGGGACGTGCCCTCGCAGCACGGCCTCAGCCGTGGCATCCGAAATCCGTTCGCTCATCTCATTCCCTGCCATCGCCGGAGGGCGCTGCAGGGGTACGCCCTGCCGCCAACTTCTTTCGCAGGGAACCCAGCGCCCGCCGCTGCAGCGCCTTCACGGCCCCTGGTCGCTTGCCGACGATCTCGGCGACCTGCTCGACGGTGAGGTCGCCGATGATGCGCAGCACCATGACGTCGCGCTGGTCGGGAGGGAGGCCCTCGAGCAGCGCCCTCGCCGAGGCATCCGCGAGGTTGCCGATCGCCTCGTGCTCCGCGCTCGCACTGCGCCGCGGGTCGGCCTCGTCGTCCCACTCCACGTGGACCCCGCGGGTCGAGCGGCGACGCAGCTCGTCGACGAGGCGGCGGTAGGCGATCGTGAAGACGAAGGTGCGGAACTCCTGCTCGTTCCCGGTGAAGCGATCGAGTCGAGTCGAAGACGGCGAGGAACACCTCGCTCGTCAGGTCCTCGGGTTCGCGGGAGCCACGCGCCCTGAGGAACCCCGTGACCGCGGGCGCGTAGTCGACCCAGAGGTTGGTGCACGCCCATGCGGCACCGGACTGCGCCGCGAGCAGCACACCGGGGAACGCGCCATCGCCGGTCGCACGGCCGAAGCCACCGCGCGACGACGTGCGTGCACGAGGCGTGGCAGGGGACAGCGCGCCTTCGAGATCGGGCATGACCGGAACAGTGTAGGCAATTCCGGCGCCGCATGCTCGCGATCACTCACAGGCGCCGTCAGCAGCCCCCGTGCAACCCACGAACGAAGCGGCAACCGCCGAGCGACCCGACCTCCATTGACGCGGGATGGCGGGCCGTTGTATAACTAAGAAATCCTGTTATAGAAGGATCCTGCGTCCCGGCGACGCGTCTGCGGAGCAGGCAACACGGATCGAGGTGTCCAGCCATGCAAGAGCGAAGCCTCTACGAACGGCTCGGCGGCGTCTTCGCCATCGCCGCCGTCGTCGACCACTTCAGCGACGCCGTCGTGAAGAACCCGATCGTCGGTCAGCAGTCGAAGAATCCTGCCCTCCGAGCGTGGCACACGGAGAATCTGGACAGGCTTCCCGGCCTGAAGTTCATGCGCACCCTGTGGGTGTGCAACGTAGCCGGCGGACCATTCCAGTACGTTGCCACCGAGGCCGGGAGCACCGCCCTCGGCCTGGAAGAGGCGCATCGAAGGTTTCACATCTCCCCCGAGGAGTTCGACGAGGTGGCCGCCGAACTGGGCCGCACGCTCGACGCCGTCGGGGTACCCCACCGGGAGAAGGACGAGGTGCTGGCCGCATTCGCCGCCCACAAGGGCGAGGTCACCGAGGGATACCTCGCCACCACGGACTGAGGCACCAGCAGCCGGGCGCGGCCCTCACACCCTCCACGTGACGAGTGCCTCGACCAGGCCGCGCGCCGTGTCCAACGCCGGGAGGTCTCGCGGCGCGACCCAGCGCAGGCTCGAGGCGTCGCTTCCCGCCACCGCCTCCCCGCCGAGGTGTTCGGCGATGAAGCAGTGGATCTCGTAGTCTCCGCCGCCGGGCGCCGCGCGCCTGACGACGCCCACCTCTCGCCCGGGCCGCACGGTCAGGCCGGTCTCCTCGCGGATCTCCCGTACGAGGGCGGCAGCGAGGGTCTCGCCGGGTTCGACCCGGCCGCCCGGGAGCGCCCACCGCCCCGCCTCGGGCTCGTGGGATCGCCGGACGAGCAGGTACCGGCCCGCGGCATCCGTCACGACCGCGCTCACCGCGGCGACGACGGGACCTGCGCTCTCCGGGGAGCCCCGGGAGCCCGGCGTCATTCGACGAGGGTCCGGAACACCTCGTACACCATGAACGCCGGCCAGAAGATCCCCTGGAAGAACGCCCAGATGAACTCCCAGAACTCGTCGGCCCGCTGGAAGAAGAACACCCAGGCACCGATGATGCCCAGCCCGTAGATCGCGCCCCCGCCGGCGAAGCACCCGGCGTTCGAACTCCTGTCGCTCATCTCGACCTCCCGGCCACACGATACGCGCCCCGACGGATCCGCGTGGGACCGAAGGCCTCGCGGCGATGCGGGCCGGTGCCGCTACTCGTCCCGATCGTCCTCCCACTTCGTGCCGTCGAGGTCGCCGCGCAGTCGCCCGGTGATGTCGTCGACGGCGGCGCCCACGGTGGGCGCGAACCGGTCGGGCGTGAAGCGCTGCAGCAGGCCGTAGTCGCGCAGCACGTCGACGACGGGGTCCTTCATCTCGGCGAGCACGAGGCGGATCCCGTGCGAGTCGAGCCAGTCGTCGAGTTCGACGAGCTCGTCGATCGCGGTCGTGTCGATGTCGGTGATCGGCTCGGCGGCCAGGATGACCGTGCGGATGCCGGGACCGGCCGCCTTCACCCGTGAACGCACGAAGTCCTCGAAGATGCCGCCGTTGGCGAAGAAGAGCGGGGCGTCGAAGCGCACGATCACGATGCCCGGGCATGCGCTCCCCCTCGGGATTGCGCGAGAGGTCGTGATAGCCGCGGAGCCCCTTCACCATCCCCAGTTCGGCGCGGTACGGTCGCCAGGCCTGGTTCACGAATGCCAGGAGCGAGAGCCCGATCGCCACCGCGATGCCGGCGAGCACGCCGAACACGAGCACGCCGACGAAGGCCGCGAGCGAGAGGAACGCGTCGACCCGGTCCATCCGCACGAGCCGCACGAAGCCGCGCACGTCGATGAGGCGGGCGGCCGCCGCGATCACGACGGCGGCGAGGGTCGCCGACGGCAGGAACGCCGTGAGTCCCGGCACGAGGAGCATGAACGCGATGATCAGGACGGCGCCGACGACGCCGGTGAGCTGCGTGCGGGCACCCGCCTGCTCGGCGACGGGAGTGCGTGACGACGACGCCGAGATCGGGAACCCGCCGAGGAGCCCCGCGCCGATGTTCGCCGCGCCGATCGCCGCCATCTCGCCGCTGCCGCTCACCGTCTCGCCCCGGCGCGCGGCGAAGGTGCGGGAGAGCACGGCGGTGTCGGTGAAGGCGACGAGCGCGATGCCGGCCGCGGGCAGCGCCAGCGCCGCGACATCCGCCCACTCGAGCCCGCCGAGCGCGGGCGCGGGGAGGCCCTGCGGCAGCGCACCGACCACGGGCAGCCGGTCGGCGAGGCCGAGGATGGCGGTGAGCGCGGTCGCCGCCACGACCGCGACGAGCACGCCCGGCACCGGCGACCTCGCCCAGGTGAGCCCGATGATGACGACGAGGGATGCCACGCCGAACACCAGCGCGAGCGGCTGGACCTCGCCCGCGGCGATGCCGGCGCCGATGGCGACCACGTCGCCGAACAGCGAGCCGGAGTCGATCGAGAATCCGAGCAGCTTGGGCACCTGCGAGATGAGCACGAGCAGGGCGACGGCATTGAGGTAGCCCACGCGGATGGGCTTCGAGAGCAGGTCGGTCACGAATCCCAGGCGCAGGATGCCGCCGAACAGCAGGATCGCGCCGACCATGATCGCGAGGAGTCCGGCGAGCGCCACCGCCCGCGATTCGTCGCCGAGGGCGAGCGGCAGGATCGCCGCCGCGATGATCGGAGCGAGCGCCGAGTCGGGCCCGAGCACCAGGATGCGCGAGGGACCCAGCAGCGCGTACACGAGGAGCGGCACGATCGTGGCGTAGAGGCCCGTCTCGGGGGGCAGCCCGGCGACCTCCGCATAGCCCATGCCGGCGGGGATGAGCAGCGCGGTGACGACGAGGCCCGCCCGCAGATCGGGCAGGAGCCAGGTGCGCCGGTAGTGCATCGCCGTCTCGACGCCCGGCGGCACCCAACGCCGCATCCGCTTCGCCGCCATCTCGGCCCCCTCCGGGGTCCATCATCGCGCAGTGCGGCGCCGAGCGGACCTCAGCCGCCGCTGCGCCGCCCGCGACGGACCCGGTCGACCGTCTCCATCGCGGCCACGCCGACGAGCACCAGCGTCGACGCGCCGCCGACCACGAGCGGCGTGAGGAGCGGCGAGACCGCGGCGACCGCGGCGATCCCGAGGAGCCCGACCACCTGCGGCGTCACCCAGCGGTGCTCGAGCAGCCGGCGGAAGATGAGCGTGCCGCCGAGGAAGAGCAGGGGACCGCCGAGCACGGTGATGACCGCGGAGAGGCTCTGCTCCTCGGGATGCCCGAGCATCTCCTTGTCGCCGACGCTCGTCAGCACGATTCCGCCGATGACGAGCAGGTGCACGAAGGTGTACGCGGTGCGAGCAAGCCGCCCGGGGGCATCCGAGTCCTCCATCGCCTCGGACCCGATGCGCTCGCCGTGGTCGAAGTAGATCCACCACATCGCCGCCGCCGAGAAGAACGCGAGCACCATGGCGGTCGTCGCCTCCACGGTGATCTCGAGGTCCACGAACGCGAATCCCGTCACGAGCAGACCCTCGCCGAGCGCGATGAGCACGAACAGCGCGGAGCGCTCCGCGATGTGCGCGCCGGAGAGGTCCCACCGCCCCATGTCCATCGAGCCCATCATGGGCAGGGGAAAGCCGGTCAGCGTGCCGAGCACCTCGAGGCCGAGCGCCATCGCCCAGAACGGCAGCTGGGCGGGGAGCGGCAGCAGCGCGCCGACGATCCAGAGCACGCTGCCGGCGGCGGTCCAGACGAACACCCGCGTGAAGTCGAGCGCCGCCGCGCGATCGTGCCGCCACGTCGCGAGCACGATGAAGCCCGTGCGGCCGAGCTGCAGCACGACGTAGGCGATCGCGAACACCCAGGCCCGCTCGCCGAAGGCGTCGGCGATCGAGATGCTCATCACGAGCGCCACGAACGCGAGCGCGATCACGGCACCGCGAACCGGGAGCCTGACGGGGTCGAGCCAGTTCGTGACCCAGGTGGTCGCGACCCAGCTCCACCAGAGCGCGATCACCATGATCACGCCCTCGAGGGCACCCAGCGGCGTCTGGTTCTCGTAGAGGTACGCCGAGAGCTGCGTCAGCGCGAAGACGAACACGAGGTCGAAGAAGAGCTCGACGTACGTGACCCGGTCGGCGCGCGACGAATCCGACGGCCGCAGCACATCGCGTCGCAGTCCGAAGGGCATGGCCCATGATGGCATGCGGCTGAGCCCCGAACGGCGACCACGCCGGTTCGGGGCTCCAGGCGGACGATCGATCCGGTCCGCTAGTCGCGGAAGAACTCGTTCGCGCGGGCGGAGTAGAGCAGCACCAGGCCGATGATGGCGAGCAGCGCGTTGATGATCGCCACCCAGAGCTGGCCGGGCACGGCGAACATCGTCCAGATCGCGTTCGCGAGGTTCAGGACGAAGACGACCGTTGCGACGATGCGGGCGAGGTTGCTGCCCCGCAGCAGGCCGACGCCGACGAGGATCGTGATGATGCCGATGACGATCGTCACCCACGCGGCCGTGGTCACCGCCGGCGCGTCGGCCGCGGAGCCGCCGGTGAGGAGGAGGATGCCCGTGATCACCCCGAGGACGCCGTTGATCCATGCGATGACGGCGACGAGGGTGACCCCGCCCGGACGAGGACCTGCCATGATGATCTCCTTCGATCAGACGAGGAACGGTCGGGCACAAGCTACTCCCGCGCCGCCGGAGGTGTCATCACCCAGTTCGGGGTGTCGCCAGGGGCGATCAGCGGCGATCGGGCCGATCAGCGGGCGATCGCCGCGCGGTCAGCGTCCCGAGGCGTCCTCCGACGGCGCGTGCACCCGCACCCAGATCGGCGGATGCGGCATCCGGTGTTCTCGGTACAGCTTCTCCGCGAAGGGCGCCCAGATGATCACCGCGACGCCCGCGCCGACGAGCAGCCCGCCGATCGTGTCGGAGATCCAGTGCGCGCCGAGGTAGGTGCGGCTGAGCATCATGAGCACCGTGTACGACCGCGCCGGCGACCCAGACCCAGGTGCGCATGAAGATGATGCCCAGTGCGGTCGCGACGAGCGCGG
This sequence comes from uncultured Actinomycetota bacterium, assembly GCA_963802485.1. Lineage (GTDB taxonomy): Bacteria > Actinomycetota > Actinomycetes > Actinomycetales > Microbacteriaceae > Agromyces. The sequence continues at coordinate 15,314 of CAWDJA010000024.1, read as the reverse complement.
CATTGGAGCTGTGCCCCGACGGGAACGAGCCGAAGTCGGGAGTCACGAGGATGTCCTCGGGCCGTTCACGGCCGACGAGCACCTTGATGAGCCGGGTGACCGCCGCGCTCGCGATCGCCGCGGTCACGTAGTAGACGGCACCCCACGGCCGACGGAAGAGCAGCAGGGCGCCGATGATGACCGCCGGCACGACCAGGTTCGACAGGATGCCCCCGCCGACGGCGTTGAGCACGAGGGCGGGCACGGTGAGCCAGTCGGCGCGACTCGCCACCAGGCCGGCCATGAACTCGATCTCGAACCCGAACGGCTTGTCGGTCTCGCGGTAGAAGATCACGAGCGCGAGCATGACGACCAGCGCGAGCGCGGCGGCACCCGAGACGACCGGCCAGAACCGAGCGACACCCACGGGCGCAGGCGCGGTGTGCGCGTTCTCGGTCGGCGCTGCCGGCGTGGCAGGCTGCTCGTCTTCGCTAGCCGACACTTCCGTCCTCCGTCCGGGTCGCCTCCGAGGCGTCCACCTCGGAGGGTGTGCCGACCCGCACCGTGCGCCACGTGTCGACGGCGATCACGATGCCGAGCACGACGAGCGACAGGGCGATCGAGGCGAGCGCATCGGTCGCCCAGTGGTAGCCGAGGTAGATGCGGCAGGCCGCGGTCAGCAGCACGATGGCGGATGCCACGACGAACGCCAGCACCGTGATCACGGGCCTGCGGTGCCGCGAGAACACGAGGTACGTCGTGATGAAGAGGAAGTCGGCCACGCCCATCACGTGCCCCGAGGGGAACGACGAGGTGTGGTCGATCTCCAGCATCATGTCGCCGATCGGCGGGCGCTCGCGGGCGATCACCGGCGCGAGCACCTGCACGATGACCAGGCCGAGGAGCATGCCGCCCGCGAGGAGCAGGGGGCGCCACGCGTGCTTCGCGACGAGGCCCCAGGTCACGATGGTGACGAGGATGATGATCGGCATCACGATCGGCCCGAACACGAACGCGATGACGGTCATGACGGTGGTCAGCCAGTCCGACTGGCCGGTCTCGAGCCACCGTTCGACGGGCGCGTCGACGGCGGAGATGTCGTCGGCCTCGAGCACCGAGTCGAAGATGAAGAAGAACGCCGCGAGGCCCCCCGCGATGAGCAGGATCGCGACGATGTAGAGGTTGCGCTTGGCGGATGCCGGGACGACGCGCTCCTCGACCAGGAACTTCTCGTGGAACCGCCGCAGCCGCCCGGGTTGCTCCGTCGTCTCGGTCACCGATGCGCCCTTCCGCCGGCACCCGAGGGGGTGCGGGTCCCTCCACAGTAGGACCGGGCGCGCGAAGTCCGAAGCGGACGCCGGAGCATTGCACGGCGGGCCGGAACCTGCTAGCCGCCCGCCGCAGCCGGCGAGCGCCCATCGGGTGGCGACGTGCATGCACCGCGCGTCAGCCGCGCGGACGCGGGATCGGTAGCGTGGTCGGATGCAGCTCCGAGACGACCCCGCGAGAGCCGCCGGGCGTACGACCGGCGAGCTCGACGGGCTGCCAGACGTGCTGCCCGACGGCCGCCAGCTCGCCGTCACCTGGGGCATCCCCGACCCATACGGCGGGATGACCTCGGCACTGCTCCACCGCTCGCGCGCCTTCGTGCGCCTGGCGGAGCGGGACGTCGACGTGCTGACGTTCGACCCTCGCCCCGGCTACGGCGAGGTGCGCGAACGCCTCGCGGACACGGGTGAGCTGGTGCGCGGCATCCGCCTGCGGAACCTCTACGACGACCTGCGTACCGCCGGGCCGGAGCCCGGCCGCATCGTATTCCGACCGGGGCATGTCGAATCCGACGCCGTCGACGTCACCGAGGCCCGCGACGGCTCGGCGCTGCTCGTGCCGCAGCGGGCCGGGCGTCGGGTCGCGCTCGAGCACCGCCGTGCCGACGGCACGCTCGCCGTGCTCGACGAGCGCGGGCGGGCGTCGGGCCCACCCCGGCTGGTGACCGCCTTCGACGACGCCGGTGAGCCCGTGCGCCAGTGGACCGGCGCGTGGGAGCTCTACGCCGACTGGTTCGACGGCCTGATCGGCACCGAACGGGCCTTCGCCCTCACCGACAGCAAGACCGTCGCGAACTTCATGGCCGAGTATCGACGCCCGAACCTCGTGTCCCTGCACGTGGTGCACAACTCCCACCTCGACGGACCGGGCCGGCCCTACGCGCGCGTGCGCCCGTCGCGGCGCGCGGTGTTCGCGCGCCTCGAGCGCTTCGACGGCGTCGTCTTCCTCACGGAACGGCAGCGCGCGGATGCCGCGGCGCTCCTCTCCGACCCCGGCAACCTCTCGGTCGTGCCGAACGCGGTCGACCCGCCCGTCGTCGATCCCGCACCCGACCGCGCCCGGGACGCCGGCGCAGGCGTCGTGGTCGCCGGGCTCACGCGACGCAAGCGCATCCACCACGCCCTCGACGTCGTGCGGCAGTGTCGGGCCGCGGGCCTCCCGGCGACCCTGCGGGTCTACGGCGACGGGCCGGATGCCGCCACGCTCCGCTCGCGCGCCGCGACCGCCGGGCTCACCGATGCCGTGACCTTCGCGGGCCACCGCGACGACGCGGCCGAGGCCTTCGCGGCCGCGTCGTGGACCCTGCTCACCAGCGCGTCGGAGGGCTCGCCGCTCGTCCTCGCCGAGGCCATGTCCCGCGGATGCATCCCGATCGCCTACGACGTCCCCTACGGCCCCGCCGATCTCATCGTCGACGGGGTCGATGGGCTGCTCGTGCCCGACGGCGATCGGGCCGCGGCGGCCGCAGCCGTCGCGAAGCTCGTCGCCATGGCGCCCGACGAGCGCGAGCGCATGCGCCAAGCGGCACGGGCGACGGCCGCGCGCCACGACGATCGTCGCATCGTCGCCGACTGGGGACGCGTGCAGCGCGCCGCCGCACGGCGGCACGACCGACCCGCCGCCCGGATCGACGCGACCGCCGAGCGCCTCCGCCTGCGGTACCGCGGCGGGCGGCTCCGTGTCTCCGTCACGCTGCGCGGCGTTCCGCGCGACGCGACCGTGGTCCTCGCGGTGCAGCACGGCGGGCGCGGCCCACTCGTGCGCACCAGGCGGCCGGGCCGTGACGGCCGGACGGTGTGGCGGCTCGACGAGCCGGCGACCCGATTCGTCGGCGCGCGGCATCCGCTGACCTGCGTGGTCGCGGTCGAGCTCGGGAACGCCTCGGCCGAGCTGGCCGCCGTCACCGCGCACCCCGACACGAGGTCGCTGCCGCGTCGCGCGGTGCAGCGCCTCACTCGGTCGTGGCGGAGATCGTCACCTCGCTCACCGACGTGAGTTGGAGCGCGTCGAGCGCCTCGTGCACGCCCGGCTTCGTCTTGCCGCACGCGTCGCGCGGGTAGTGCACGGGGATCAGTCGCCCGTCGACGCCCTCGAGCCAGAGGGGCGGAACGAGCTCCATGTCGGCCGTGCACGCCAGGTCGGCGGGCACCGGGTCGTCGGGTTCGGCGAGCGCCGTCATGAGCGGCGCGAGGTCGCCTTCGAAGCGCTCGACCTGCGCGACGACCTCGCCCGGCTGCGGGTCGTCGACCGGCGCCGTGCCCTCGATGTCCGGGGCGAGCGACGTGCAGCGCAGGGCGGCGGCGGGCTCGAACCCGTCGGGCACGCGACCCGGCACGGGGATCGACGGATCCGGCGTGGACGGCGCATCCGGCAGCATCCACGTGCCCTCGGTGCGGCAGTCGATCTCGGCGACGGGCTCCGCGACGGGGCCGCTCGGCGCGTTCGAGGCGCAGCCGCTCGACGCGAGCGCGATCAGGCCCGCGATGCCGGCGGCCACGGCGAAGGCCCGCGGATGCCGCCGCAGCGGCGGGGTCGTGGTGGGCATGGTCGACTCCTTCTCTCACACATTCAGACGATCGGGGGTGCCGAAACGTTGGGTCCGGTGTGTCGGAAGCGGCCGATAGCCTGAGCCCATGGCCGACCAGAATGCCGCCGACCGGGTCCACGCCGAGTCCCGCGAGGCCTGGCGCGAGTGGCTCGTCGAGCATCACGCGTCGGCCGACGGCGTGTGGCTGGTCTCATGGCGCACGCCCACCGGGCGGCCGCGCGTGACCTACGACGAGGCCGTCCTCGAGGCGCTCGCGGTCGGCTGGATCGACGGGCAGGCGAAGACGCTCGACGAGGAGCGTGCGATGCAGTGGTTCGCGCCCCGTCGCCCCTCGAGCTCGTGGTCGGCGGTCAACAAGGAGCGCGTCGAGCGCGTCGAGGCCGAGGGCATCATGCTGCCGGCGGGTCGTGCGGCGATCGAGCGTTCGAAGGCCAACGGCATGTGGTCGGTGCTCGACGAGGCCGACGCGCTCATCGAGCCGCCCGAGCTCGCCGCCCTGCTCGATGCGGATCCGGCGGCCAGGGCGAACTGGGACGCCTTCCCGCCCTCGGTCCGGCGATGGGCGCTGAGCTCGATCGCCCTCGCCAAGCGTCCCGACACGCGCGATCGCCGCATCGCCGAGACCGCCAGGCAGGCCGCGGCGGGCGAACGGCCCGGTCCGCGCTGAGGCGACGCGGCCCGGCTCGTTCGACGCCGGCCAGGCTAGACCGACGCGGCCGCCTCCAGCCGGCCCGACTGCACGGCGTCGACGAACGCGGCGTAGTCGCGGTCGTTCTGGTCGGCGTAGTCGCGCGCGAACTCGGCGATCGCACGGTCGAAGCGGTCGCTGTGCCCGAGGTACGACGCGATCGCGACCCGATCGCCCGACCGGGCATGCGCCCGCGCGAGCGTCTCGCCGCACACCCGCGCGTACACGCGGGCGCCCGCCGGCACCATCGCGTCGACGTCCACCGCACCCTTCCAGTCGTGCAGCTGCCGGATGTAGAAGTCCCGGTCGACCCCGTCGATGCCGGCCTGGCGATGCCAGCCGAGGAAGATGTCGCTCGCCGCCTGCATCAGCCGCTGCCCCCTGACCACGCGCTCGCCGTGGTTGTCGTACTCGCTCGGCGGCAGGAACCGCTCCAGCACCGACGCCTCGGCCTGCTTGGCCTGCAGCAGCAGCGGGTCGGCGTCGTCGCGGCCGCGCAGCAGCACGATCCACGCGCGCGTGCCGACGCTGCCGACGCCCACGACCTTGCGCGCCATGTGCACGTACGAGAACTCCCGCATCGGATGGTTCTTCTGCTGGAGGGTCGACTGGTACGACGCCAGCACGTCACGCATCCACTCCTCCTCCTCCTCACGCGTCCGCCCATTCGGATCGAGCTGCTCGATCGGCACGATCAGCGGCGGGTCGGCGGTGATCCGAAGGCGGCCGTCGACCATCTCGGTGAGCTTCGCCACGGCCCGCATGCTGTCGCGGGTCCGCGCCTTGGCGAGGGCGGCGTCGGCGCTCTTCACCTGCTTGCCACCGAGCTGCTTCCGCTTCCGTTCCTCCTCGAGGAACGCCATGAATCGGTCGGTGTCGAGTTCGTCGTACCACGCGTCGAGCACCCGCGACTCGGCGGCCTGCAGCATCCGCTCGCGATAGCCGCGCACGACGGTGAGGTTGATCTCCCGGCGTTCCTCGTCGGTGAAGCCGCGATTCCGGCCGGCGACCTCGAAGCTCGCCGCGAGCCGCTTCACGTCCCACTCCCACGGGCCCGGCAGCGTCTCGTCGAAGTCGTTCATGTCGAAGACCAGCCTGCGCTCGGGCGTGCCGAAGACCCCGAAGTTCGACAGGTGCGCGTCACCGCAGATCTGCGTGGTGATGCCCGACACCGGCGTGCCGGCGAGGTCCGCGGCCATCAGCAGCGCGGCGCCGCGGTAGAACGTGAACGGCGACACCATCATCCGCGCGTGCCGGATCGGCACCAGCTCCGGCACGCGGGTCGTCGCCTGCTCCTCGAGCAGGGCGACCGGATCCGCCCGGTCCGCTGGCGGCGTCCACCCTTCGTGGACGGACCGCGGCGTGCGGCGGCGTGCCTCCTTCCCGTACTCCCGGCGGGCGTCGAAGTCCGTCGGCGCCGGCGGTGCGGAGCGCTTCGTTCGTGCTCGGGGCCGCCGACGTTCCCTGGGTGCTCATGTCCTGACCTCCGACCCATCATCCGATTCCGGGATCTCGCTCGCGTGGTCGCCCCGCGACCTCCGCCGGGATGCCTCGCGAGAAGAACAGCGACAGCAGCGCGATCACGATGAGCGCCACGAGCGACACCCGCAGCGACTCGATCTGCGAGTTCGCGTAGACGCGCTCGAGCTCCGCCGCCTCGGCGTCGTCGAGGCCCGCCTCGCGTCGCGAGATCGGGCACGGATGCCGCGGGCACGATGTCGACGCCGCCCTCGCGTCGCCTCGGCCACCACGACCTGCGTGTCCTGCGGCAGGTCGCTCGTGGCGACCCCCGAGGCGAACGACGTCGCGAGCGTGCCGATGAGCACCGAGCCGATGAGCGCCGTCCCGAGCGACGAGCCGAGGTTCTGGAAGACGCCCTGCAGGCCGCCGACCTCGCTCGACTGGTCCTCGCCCACGCTCGACATGTTCACGTTGCCGATCTGCGAGGCGAGCAGTCCGAGTGCCGCACCCGCGACGAACATCCCCAGGCCGAACGCCGGGCTCTGCAGTTCGATGTCCACGGCACCGAGCAGCAGGAACGACGCGAGCACGAGGAGCACCTGCCCGACGCGGATGATCCGTCGTGGCGACCACGAGAGGGCGAGACGCGTGCCGAGGATCGAGAAGAGGATGAGCGAGATCGAGAGCGGGAAGATGCGGATGCCGGTCTGGAGCGCGTCGAGGCCGAGGGTCATCTGCAGGTACACCGGCATCATGAAGAAGAGGCCGGCGGTCATCGCGTACTGCGCGAGGAGCACGGTGAGGCCGCTGCGCAGGCGCAGGATCCGGAACAGGGTGACGTCGACGAGCGGTGGTCGGCCCTTCGCCACGAGGCGGCGCTGGCGCACGACGAACGCCCAGATGAGCGCGGCGCCGACGAGGATGAACCAGGTCGTCAGGGACACGCCCAGTGGTGCGACCGGCACGCCGCCGACATCGGCGGGTGCAGCGGGATGACCCAGCCCCAGGTCTTGCTCTGCAGCATCCCGTACACGACGAAGACGAGGCCCGCCGCGGAGAGCAGCACGCTCAGCACGTCGATGCGCGACGGTCGGGCCCCGGCCCGATCGGTCGATCCGTCGCGCGAACAGCACGACGCCGCCATGATCACGACCTCGGCGACGAAGACGTACCGCCAGCTGAGGTAGGTCGTGATGAATCCGCCGATGAGCGGGCCGGCCGCGACGGCGGCGCCCGACGCCGCGCCGATGATCGCGTACGCCGCCACCCGCGCCTGGCCCTCGTAGTTGTCGGCGATGAGCGCGGCGATCGCCGGGATGACGAGCACCGCGCCCATGCCCTCGACGATCGACCAGCCGAGGAACAGCACCACGACGTTCGGGCTCAGCGCCGTCGTGAGCGAGCCGATCGCGTAGATGATCGAGCCGATGACGAACGCCCGCCGTCGGCCCCACACGTCGCCGAGCTTCGCGCCGAGCAGCATGAACGCCGCCATCGTCAGGGTGTAGAACGTGATCGCCGCCTGCATCGCATCGACGCTCGTGTCGAGATCCTCCACGACCGTGGAGATCGACACGTTCATGACGGTGCCGTCGAGCACCATCACGAACTGCGCGCTGCCGAGGATCGCGATGACCGGCCAGTTCTTCATCTCTGACCCCGATCCCGCCCCAGTAGGGGATAGGCGACAGCGGCGACCCGACGGTCGCCTCTGTCAGATGCTCCCACCGATCCGCGCCGACGGGAAGCGGCGCGCGGATGCCGCCTCAGCGCCCGGCTCCGGCGCACGGCGTAGGGCAGGAACGCCACGCCGTGGGCGAAGCGGCGCTCATCGAGCAGCTCGAGGTCGAGGCCTCCCTCGCCTACGCCTTGGGGCAGATGCCGAGTTCCTGCATCTTGGCCGTGGCCTGGTCCACCGACCAGGGCAGCTCGATGAGCGGGCGCTCGCGGCCGTCGACCGGGTTCGCCTTCGACGCGAGGGAGGCGAGCGCGAACGCCGTCTCCCGCACGAAGTCGGGGCCGGCCGTCGAGTTGTTGAGCGCGACCACCACCGTGAGCCCGCTCTCGGGGTCGGTGAAGGCGGCCGTGAGGGCGCCGGCGGACTCGCCGGCGGAGCCGCGCATCGGTCCGTACTGCAGCGCACCGATGCCGACCGTCTGCCAGGCGGGCGCCGACCCGCCCAGCGGGATCGCGGCCCACTGCTTGCGCTCCGTTGCCTCGCTGAGCAGTGCACCGGTCGCGAACGCCTCGCTCAGCGCCCGGGTGTCCTCGAGCGTCGAGACCGCGCCCGCGGCCGCGCCGCCCATCGAACTCGACTGGTCGGAGGCGTCGACGAGTACTGCGCAGTCCACGGCGCCGTTCGGCGCGATGGCGGCCGAGTAGGCGCCGAGGACGCCGGCGTGATCGGTGACGGAGGGCTGCGGCATCCGCGTGTCCTCGAGGCCGAGCGGCCCGAACACGTACTGCTCGGCGAGCTCGGCCCACGGCTTGCCGGTGCGCCGCTCGAGCGCGAGCGCGAGCAGGAGGATGCCGGTGCGCGATTCCCGCACCTGCTCGCCCGGCGGGCCCACGCGGCTGAGGGCGAGGCCGTTCGAGAGCAGCTCGTTGGCCGGCCAGAGGCGCGCGGGGTTGGCGATGAAGTGGCTGCGGAGGGTCGGGTAGTAGTCGGCGAGGCCGGAGGTGTGCCGGCAGAGCTGCTCGAGGGTGATGCCGTCGAGCGTCGGGATCCAGTCGACGTAGTCGCCGACCTCGTCGTTGAGCTGGACGGTGCCCGCGTCGACGAGTCGCAGCAGCACCGTGCAGGTGATCTCGGTCGTGAGCGTCGCCATGTGGAAGCCGGTGTCCGCACGAGCGGCCCGGGCGCTCTCGCCGAAGTCCACCGTGCCGGTCGCTCCGGTCCATTCACCGGCCCAGGGCGCCCAGACACCGGCGACGGCTCCGCTCGAACCGCTGAGCGCGACGGCCTGGTCGAGCACCGCGTCGAGGCTCGTCGCGAGGTCGTCGTCGAGCGGCGCGTCGACGGGGCTGAACTGCGCCGCGGGATCGACGACGCCACCGAAGCATCCGCTCAACCCGAGCCCCAGCGCGACGGCCATCGCGACGACGGGTACGAGCCGCCGTCGGAACCTCCCCGGTCGTCCAGCCACCAAGCCCCCCTAGCCGTGTGTCCGCTGTGATTGTAACCCGCAATGGCGGCGCAGCCGATCGCCGCCCGACGCACGACCTGCGATCGGTGCGTTCCGCCGGGTCGACCAATCCACGCCGTGAGCCGCACCGAACCACCGTCACACCCGGTGACCACCGGGCTCTACGAAGGAGGCACCTCATGCGCAACTCCCCGAATCGCATCGTCGCAACCGTCTTCGGCGCGGTCTACGTGCTCGTCGGGCTGCTCGGCTTCGCCGTCACCGGCGGCGTCGGATTCATCGCCACCGAGGGAGGGCTGCTGCTCGGCGTCTTCCAGGTGAACCCGCTGCACAACATCGCCCACCTGCTCATCGGCGCGGCGCTGCTCATCGCAGGATTCGCGAACGCCACCGCCGCGAAGACCGTCAACACCGTCGTGGGCGGCGCCTACCTGCTGCTCGGCATCGTCGGGTTCTTCCTCGCGGGCACCGCGGCGAACATCCTGGCGCTGAACACCGCCGACCACTTCCTGCACCTCGCGAGCGCCATCGTGCTGCTCGGCGTGGGACTCGGAGCCGAGCGCTCCGCACGCGTGGCGACGGCCTAGGGAGCCTCGCCATGAACGCACTGACGACGCTGGCGCGAACCTGGCCGATGCTGTCCGCCCTCGGCGGCGGCCTCGTGCTGCTCGCCCTCGCCGCCGGTGCGGGGGGAACAGCAGGGGGCGCCCTGACCGGGGCCGGCATCGCCGGCCTCGGCTGGGGCGTCCTCTCGCTCCGCGCCGGGCGTGCGATCGTCCCCGCGGTCGCCCTCGGCATGAGCACCGCACTGCTCGTGGGTACGGGCGCCCTGGTGGGCACCGGCCTCGCCGCGACGACGGGGGTCGCGGTCGGCCCGCTCGTCGCCGCATCCGTCTTCATCGCGGTCGTGGCCGCGCACACCGCGTTCGTGGTGCGCCGACGGTCCCGAGCCGCCCACCCCATCGCCGACCCGACCGGGGCAGCCGATGTCGCATCCCGCCCGGTCGTCGACGGCCGGCTCTCGCTCGTGGGGCTCGTGGCGGGCGCCCTGCTCGTGGCGGGTCTCGCCACGCCGGCACTCGCCGCGACCGAGGCGGGCGAGCTCGCCGTGCCGCACGGGGAGCACGGGGCACCGAGCACGGCGGCACCTCGGTGACCGACGCCGACCACGGCGCGCGGACACCATCACTGACCGCGACCGGGGGTGCGTGGCGACGACGCCCCCGGCCGCACCCCTCACCTCATCCGGGCGCGCCGGGCGCCGCCGCATCCGCGCCGATCTCGCGGAGCGCGCCGGCCATGAAGCGCTCGACGTCGCGGTCGACGATGATGTCACTCGGGCGCAGCGGGCGGCTCAGGTAGAGCCCGTCGAGCGCGGTGAGGCGGCTGAGTGCCACGTAGGTCTGGCCCGGGCTGAAGGCCCGGGGGCCGAGGTCGACGATGGCGGTCTCGTAGCTGGCGCCCTGCGACTTGTGGATGGTGACCGCCCACGCGAGCCGCAACGGGAACTGCGTGAACTCGGCGACGATCTCGCGATGCAGCTTCTTCGCCGCCGGATCCCACGTGTACCGGAACTTCTCCCAGGTGACCGGCTCGACCTCGTGCTCCTCGCCGTCGATCTCGACCCGCACCTCGCGCTTCAGCGACGTGACGGTGCCGATCGTGCCGTTCACCCAGCGCGGCCCTTCGCCGCGCAGGGCGTTGTCGTTGCGGAGGAACATCACCTGCGCGCCCAGCTTCAGCTCGAGCCGCTCGTCGGCCGGGAACGCGCGCCCGCCGAAGTCGCCGTTCACCTCGGCCTCGTTCGCGATCGACTGCCCCGGCAGCCGGTGCAGCTGCGTGCGGTTGATGCGGTTGACCGTCTCGTTCGTGGTGGCGAGCGTGATCGCCCCCTGCTCGGGCAGCGGCCGGCGCGCGCCCACGTCGTTCAGCACGCCCGCGATCTCGGCCGTGACCGCGCCGTGCCGCACCGCGTTGAGCATGAGCTTGAACTCGTCGTCGTGCTGGCGGTGCACCTCGCCGAGCTCGTAGATGCGGAGGTCGGCCTCGTGCCACACGTTCGCGTCGAAGAACCACATCGACGTGTACGTGTCGACGAAGTAGCGGCGCTCGTCGCCGCTGCCGGGCACGGGGGCGAGCTGGTACGGGTCTCCGAAGAGCACGACCTGCGCCCCGCCGAACGGCTCGTGCGGCCGCTGGCGGGCCTGGCGCAGCGACCGGTCCATCGCGTCCATGAGGTCGGCGTTCACCATCGACACCTCGTCGATCACGAGCGTGTCCATGGCGTTCAGGATCTTGCGCACGGTGTCGTTCTGGTCGATGTCGTGGTCGGCGATGACCCCGATCGGCAGGCGGAACAGCGAGTGGATGGTCTGCCCGCCCACGTTGAGGGCGGCGACCCCGGTCGGTGCGCAGATCACGATCTGCTTCTGCGTGTGCCAGTTGAGGTGGTTGAGCAGCGTCGACTTTCCCGTGCCGGCGCGGCCGGTGACGAACACGTGCTCGCGCGTGCCCTCGATGGCCTGGAAGACGGCGGCCTGTTCGCGGGTGAGGGTGACGTTCTGCACTGGGTTGCCTTCGGCGAGCGGATGTCGCGGGCGACTCCCGCGGCGGCGACGCCCATCGGGTCGCGCTCCCACTGTAACCGCGGTGGGGCCGACGGCGACCGGGCGACGCCGACCGGATCGCGAGCGGCATCCGACCGGGCGCCCGGGGAGGACGGGTGAGCGCCGAGTCCCCGCCTAGACTTTGCGTGTGGGGAGCTCAGGCGTGCGACAGGGTCGGGTGTCGCCCGCCGCGGTCATCGGGTGGGCCGGGCTCGCGATGCTCGTCGTCGGTGCCTTCCTCGCCGCGCTCGGAGCCCTGAACCAGACGATCTACGGGGCTTCGAACTTCGTCGAGCGCTATCTCGAGGCGATCGCCGACGACGACCTCGCCGCCGCATCCACGACCCCGGGGGTCGCGCTCGACGCCGCCGAGCTGGCCGCCATGGGCCTGCCCGAGAACGTGTCGACGGCGATGTTCCGCTCGGGCGTCGTCGAGGCCGGCCCCGAGGACGTGCGCATCGTGAGCGATGTCGCGAACCCCGACGGCACGCACTCGGTGACCGCGAGCTACCGCCTCGACGTGTCCATCATCGAGACGACCTTCGACGTGCGACCCATCGCTCCGCTCTACGGCGTGCTCAACCGGTGGGAGTTCTCGACCAGCCCGCTCACCGTGATCGACGTCACCGCCGCCCACAACCCGCTGTTCACCGTGGGCACGCTCACGCTCGACACGCGCGCGACGAAGACGGGCGACGAGCTGACCGCCTTCACGCAGATCGCGCCGTACCTCGCGATCGCACCGGCCGTCTACGAGTTCGGGTACACCTCGACGCTGCTCGAGGCGGTGCCCACCTCGATGGCGATGACGCCGGCCTCCCGGTACGCCGTCACCGTCGACTCGATGCCCACCGAGACCTTCGTCGACCGCGTGCAGGTCAAGGTCGACGACTACCTCGCGCAGTGCGCGGCCCAGCCGGTGCTGCAGCCGGCCGGATGCCCCTTCGGCATCGAGATCGACGACCGGGTCGTGAGCCCGCCGGTCTGGACGATGGTGACCAATCCCCCCGTCACCCTCGCGCCAGGCGAGACGGCGTTCGAGATGCCGCCCACCGAGGGGGTGGCGCACATCTCGGTGGAGCTGCAGTCGCTCTTCGACGGCGACTTCTACACCCTCGAGGAGGACCGCCCGTTCCAGATCGCCCTCACCGCGTCCATCCGGCCCGACGGCAGCATCGCGATCCAGCTGAAGTGACGCCGGTACCGGATGCCGCGGCATCCGCATGCCCGCGTCAGCTGCGATGCGCGTCCTGCTCGGCGATGGCGGCGAGCCGCGCGTTGTAGGCCTCGAGCTCGGCGTCTCCGGTGCGGTCCGCGTGGCGATCGTGGCGCTTCGACTCCTTCTCGTCGCTGCGCGCCCACTGCACCGCCACCGTGATCGCGAGGGCGACCGTCGGGATCTCGCCGACCGACCACGCGATGCCACCGCCGAGCTGCTGGTCGACGAGCGCGTCGGTGCCCCAGCCCATCGCTCCGTACCAGTCGGCGAGCAGCAGGCCGGTCCCCGACATGATCGCGAGGCCGAAGAACGCGTGGAAGGCCATCGTGCCCAGCAGCAGCACGAGCCGGAACGGGTACGGCAACCGGTACGGCACCGGATCGATGCCGATGAGCGACTGCACGAAGAGGTAGCCGGTGATCACGAAGTGCCCGATCATCCACTCGTGCCCGATGTGGTCGAGCATCGACCAGCGGAACAGCGGCGTGTAGTAGAACACCCAGAGCGAGCCGGCGAAGAGCGCCGCCGCCACGATCGGGTTGGCGATGATCGAGGCGAACCTCGAGTGCACGGCCAGCAGGATCCACTCGCGGCCGCCGCGCGAGCCGTCCTTGCGGGGGTGGATGGCGCGCGCCGCGAGCGTGACCGGGGCGCCGGGCACGAGGAGCACGGGCACCGCCATCGTGAGCACCATGTGCGCGCCCATGTGCGCTGAGAACAGGTACTGCTCGTACACGTTCACGCCGCCGCTCGTGACGTAGGCGAGCAGCAGCAGGCCGGCCACCCAGAGCACCGCGCGGTACACGGGCCAGTGATCGCCGCGCTTGCGCAGCCGGCGCACTCCCGCAAGGTAGAAGAAGATGCCGAACCCGCACGCGAGGAGCCAGAGCAGGTCGGGGTTCCACTCGGTGAAGTAGCGCGTCCACTCGGGCCACGGGGGGAGCGGCTGGCCCGTCAGGATCTCCGCTGGTGTGCGGGCGAGCGAGCCGGCGGCGTCCTCCGACACCGGCGTCGCCGTGCGCGCGAGCGCCGCGGCCACGCCCGAGGCGAGGCCCATGAACGCGAGCTCGACGACCACGAGCACCCAGAAGTCACGGGCGATGGATGCGTCGGCCGGGGCGCCGTGGGCCGAGGTGGGTCGCTGCATCCGCCAGATCAGGAAGCGGCGCTGCGCCGCGCCGAACAGGCCCAGTGCGATGAGCGCCGACACCTTCACGAGCACGAGCACGCCGTAGGTCGTGCCCAGCTCGTCCCAGGTGCCGATGCGGAGCGCGGCGTTCGCGTACCCCGACAGGGCCACGACGATGAAGGCGATGAGCGCGACCGACGAGTACCGTGCGAGGACGATCGGCAGCCGGTCCCGGTCGAGCTCCCGACGGAGCAGCACGATCGTGAGCAGCCCGCCGAGCCAGACGGCCGCGAACACGAGGTGCAGCCCCAGCGACGCGATCGCGGCGTTGTGACCCGCCGCGCCCGCCGCGTGGCCCTGCTGCGCCATCGGCACGAGGGAGGCGACGGCGAGCACCGTCACGAACACGAGCGCCGTGTGGTTGCGCACCGCGAAGCACAGCACTGTGACGGCGGCCGCGACGAGGGTGGTGGTGAGCCAGGCCTGGCCGAGGGCGATGGACGTGACGAACTGGCCGAGCTTCTGGCCGAACGCGGCGCCGAAGGAGAGCGGCTCGCTGGTGACGACGAGGAACGTGAAGATGCCGGTCGCGGCGCTGGCGACGGTCAGCACCGCAGCGGATGCCGCGGCCACGTCGAGGGCGAGGTCGAACTCGCGCCGCTTCGGCGAGAGCGCCCACACGGCGAGCACGAGCGCGCCGATCATGCCGGCCGCGCCCAGGTTCACGACGAGCTTGGCGACGGGCAGGCCGTAGCGGGCGATGGGACCGGGGTCCTGGATGGGGAGCGGCGCGGCGCCGCCGCCGTACGCGAGGCCCGCGAACATCGCAATGAGTGCGACGGCGAGGAGCACGGCGGGGCCGAGCACGCGGACGGAGCGGGGCACCGAACCAGCCTAGACGCCGTCGCCCGTGTGCCCGCCCGGAAGCGGCCGCCGCGGCCCGCGACATCCGCCACTCCCCCGCGCTGTCGGCCACTCCCCCGGGGTCACGCCGGCCGCCCGCCGTTCACGCCCGGAGACCACGAAGGGGCGCACGGCCGATGCCGCACGCCCCTTCGGAAGTCTCGGATACTACTTACTTGGCAGCAGCCTTGAGCTTCGAACCGGCCGACACCTTGACCGAGTAACCGGCCGGGATGTCGATGGTCGCACCCGTCTGCGGGTTGCGGCCGGTGCGCGCGGCGCGGTGCGTGCGCTCGACGGCGAGCC